>NZ_JASNRD010000012.1 GCF_030412015.1 Massilia sp. YIM B02763
TAGCTGCTCTTCCTTATTTATCCCGGACAGCAGTGCGCGAAAGCGGGAACGACGTGCATTTTCAGTCCAGCGCGATCAGCGCCACCGTCGCGCGTCCGTCGAACTGCACCTTGCCGTCCTTGACCACGGCCGTCTTGCCCGTGTACCAATCGCGCACGGTGAGGCCGTCGCCGAACACGCCGGCCACGGAGATGGGCACGGCGCGGTCCATCGGCAAGTCCAGCGCCACGACCACGCGGTCGCTGGTGCCGTCCTTGTCGTAGGTGCGCTTGAAGGTGTAGGGGCTGGACGCGATCATCTGGTGCACGCCCGCGCCGACGGCCGGATGGGCGTGGCGGAAGCGCGCCAGGCGCGCCCAGTGGTCGCGCACGTCGGCGGCGCCGTACAGGCCCACGCGCGTGTTGGCTTTCAGCGCATCCCAGTTCATGAAGGAGCGCAGGTTGGCGTCGCCTTCGGCGCCGTCGATCTTGAGCACGCGGGCCGTCTCGTCGCCGTAGTAGACCTGGGCGGCGCCCGGCGCCAGCAGCAGCTTGTTGGCCGACTCCATCGGATGCTGGCGCTGCGCGTCGAACGGGTTGCCGTCATCGTGCGAGTCGACGTAGTTCAAGACAGAGACGCCCTGCAGCGGTCCGTGCAGCGCCTTCGAATAATCGGCGAACAGCTGCTCGTAGCCGCCGCGCGCATCCTGCGGCAGGCTGAAGTTGATCAGGTTGTCGAAGCCGTTGGCATAGAAGTCGACCCTGGTGCCGTCGTCGTAGGCATAGTCGCGGCCGTTCTTCACGGAATACCCATACACCTCGGCGGTCATGAAGAACGGCACGTTGCCCATCTCCTTGACGGCCTGCTTGCCGGCCGGCGTGCGCTTCCAGTCCTCGTAGGCCTGGCCCGCGACCTTGCGCAGCTCCTTCCAGATGCCGGCCTCGGTGTGCTTGACGGTGTCGGCGCGGAAGCCGTCGAAGCCGTACTTGCGCACCCAGTCGGCATGCCATTTCATCAGGTAGTAGCGCGGCGCGCGCGGGTAGCCGGTACGCTTGAAGAAATCGTCCAGCTCCTTCGTCTCGCGCTCGTACCTGCCCTCCTGCTTCCACTTCGCCGCCAGGAACGGCGGCAGCGCCACGGCGGCGTTGCTGTCGGTGCGGATGTCCGGCAGGTTCTTCACCAGCGTGCACTGGATCGTGCCCTTGGCCGTCTTGAAGTCGCACGCGGGTTCGGTACGCACCCAGTCGGCCGGCCAGACGGTGTCCTGCGCGGTGACGGGTCCGGTATGGTTCATCACCACGTCCAGCAGCACGCGGATGCCATGCGCGTGCGCCGTGTCGACCAGTTCGCGCACGTCCTTCTCCGTGCCGAGGTTGGCGTCGACGGCCGTGAAGTCGCGGGCCCAGTAGCCGTGGAAGCCGTAGGACTTGCCCGTGCCTTCGTCGGTCGATCCGTGGATCTGCTCGACCGGCGGGGTGATCCAGATCGCATCGACGCCCAGGTCCGTGAAGTAGCCTTCCTTGATCTTGGCCGTGATGCCGGCCAGGTCGCCGCCCATGAAGCCGCGCGCCGTCGCCGCGTCGGCCTTGCGGCCGTAGGCGAGGTCGTTGGCCGGGTTGCCGTTGTTGAAGCGGTCCGTCAGCAGGAAATAGACGGTCGCGTTCTCCCAGGTGAACGGTTTGCCTTTGACCGGCGCGGGCGCGGGTGCGGCATGGGCGGCGCCGAAGGCGAGCATCAGGGAGACGGCAAGGGCGGAGATCTTCATTCGTGGTCCTGTGTGGATGGTTGAAAAAAGCCACCGTCGTCCCTGCGCAGGCAGGGACCCAATTTCTGCGGATCCGGACGAGAAATTGGGCCCCTGCCTGCGCAGGGGCGACGGCGGTGGATGTGCATTACGTAACCACGCTCGGCTGCTCGCGCCCCGTGCGCTGCTTCAGTTGCGACACCTGCTCGGCGATGTCGATCAGCGGCGCCAGCGCCTCCTGCGTCGCGAGGCCGTGGCGCGATGCGTCGGCCTCGTAGCGCTCCAGGTACAGGCGCACGGTGGCGCCCTCGGTGCCGGTGCCGGACAGGCGCAGCACGATGCGCGAGCCGTCCGTCATCACGATGCGGATGCCCTGGCGGCTCGACACCGACTTGTCGACCGGGTCGGTGTAGGCGAAATCGTCGGCCTGCTGCACGCGGAAGTCGCCGAACTGCCGGCCCGCCAGCGTATCGAGCTGGTCGCGCAGCGCCTGCATCATGGCTTCCGCCGCGCCGGCGTCGACGGCTTCGTAGTCGTGGCGCGAATAATAGTTACGGCCGAAGCGGGCCCAGTGTTCCTCGACGATCTGGTTGACGGACTTGCCGCTCGCGGCCAGCAGGTTCAGCCAGAACAGCACGGCCCACACGCCATCCTTTTCGCGGATGTGGTCGGAGCCCGTGCCGTAGCTCTCTTCGCCGCACAGCGTGGCCAGGCCCGCGTCCAGCAGGTTGCCGAAGTACTTCCAGCCGGTCGGCGTCTCGAAGCAGGACACGCCCAGCGCCGCGGCCACGCGGTCGGCCGCCTGCGACGTCGGCATCGACCGCGCGATGCCCTTGATGCCGGCGCGGTAGCCGGGCGCCACGGTGGCGTTGGCCGCGATGATCGCGAGGCTGTCGGAGGGCGAGACGGCCAGCTTGCGGCCAACGATCATGTTGCGGTCGCCGTCGCCGTCGGAGGCGGCGCCGAAGTCGGGCGCGTCCGGGCCGTCCATCAGCGCGATCAGCTCGGCCGCGTTGACGGGGTTCGGGTCCGGGTGGTGGCCGCCGAAGTCCTCGCGCGGCTCGGCGTTGACGACGGTGCCGGCAGGCGCGCCCAGCATGCCTTCGATGATCGCCTTCGCATACGGGCCGGAGACGGCGCTCATGCCGTCGAAACGCATGGTGAAGCCGCTTGCGAACAGGGCGCGGATGGCGTCGAAGTCGAACAGGCGCCCCATCAGTTCCGCATAGTCGGCGACGGGGTCGATGACCTCGACCTGCATGTCCTCGATGCGGCTGGTGCCGATGGCGTCCAGGTCGACGGGGCCGGCATCGCTGATGCGGTACGAGGACAAGGCCTTGGTGTGCGCGAAGATGGCCTCGGTGATCTTTTCCGGAGCCGGGCCGCCGTTGCCGATGTTGTACTTGATGCCGAAGTCGCCGTCCGGGCCGCCGGGATTGTGGCTGGCCGACAGCACGATGCCGCCGAAGGCGCCGTGCTTGCGGATCACGCAGCTGACGGCTGGCGTGGACAGGATGCCGCCGCGGCCGACCAGGATCTTCGCCACGCCGTGCGCGGCGGCCATGCGCAGGATGGTCTGGATCGCCTGGCGGTTGAAGTAGCGGCCGTCGCCGCCGAGGACCAGCGTGCGGCCGGCGCAATCGCCCAGCGTCAGGAAGATCGCCTCGACGAAGTTCTCCAGGTAGCCGGGCTGCTGGAACTCCGTCACCTTCTTGCGCAGCCCCGAGGTGCCGGGACGCTGGCCGGCGAAAGGCGTGGTCGCTATCGTCTGTATCGTCATGAATCGCTCCTGAATCGTGCTACGTTGGTTTGTTGTCAAACCATTACGATACGACAGGAGCGGATTTAGTGGCGCACCGCGCTTGCGGCCGCGTTGGCCTTGTCCGTCACGGCCAATGTCAATACCGCCGCCAGCAGCATGCAGGCGCCGCCCAGCACCAGCGTCTGCACGGCGTGGCCGCCGAACAGGTGCTTGGTGAAGAAGCCGAGCAGCAGGCCACTGACGATCTGCGGGATCACGACGAAGAAGTTGAACAGGCCCATGTAGTAGCCCATGCGGTTGGCGGGCAGCGCGCCGGCCAGGATCGCGTACGGCATGGTGAGGATGCTGGCCCAGGCGATGCCCACGCCGATCATCGGCAGCATCAGCAGGCCCTTGTCGGTGATGAAGAACAGGCTGGCCAGCGACAGGCCGCCTAGGCCCAAGCACACGGCGTGGCAGGCCTTGCGGCTGGTGGCGCGCGCCAGGATCGGCAGGATGAAGGCGGCCAGCGCCGACACGCCGTTGTAGACGGCGAACATGATGCCGACCATATTGCCCGCTTCCTGGTAGGCGGCCGATTGCGCATCGGTCGTGCCGTAGACATTGTCGGCGATCGCCGTGCCCGTGTAGATCCACAGCGCGAACAGCGCGATCCAGGTGAAGAACTGGACGAACGCGAGCTGCACCATCGTCTTGGGCATCTGCGCGAAGCCGCCGACGATCTCGCGCAGCGCCACGCCGAAGTTGCGTGCCTCCTTCTTCTGCGCGCGGAAGCGCTCCATGTCCGGCGGCGGCAGTTCGTCGGCGGTGAACACGGTCCAGCTGACGGCGGCCAGGAACACCAGCGCGCCGATGTAGAACGAGTAGCGCACGGTGTCGGGAATGCTGCCGTCGACCGGCACGTTCGACACGCCCAGCCACTCGGAGAAGATGGTCGGCAGCAGCGAGGCGATGACGGCGCCGCAGCCGATGAAGAAGGTCTGCATCGCATAGCCGGCCGTCTGCTGCGAGGCGTCGAGCTTGTCGCCGACGAAGGCGCGGAACGGCTCCATCGACACGTTGATCGCGGCGTCCATCATCCACAGCACGGCCACGGCCATCCACACGGCGGCGGAATTGGGCATCAGGAACAGCGCCAGCGCGGCGAAGATCGCGCCGAGGAAGAAGAAGGGACGGCGGCGGCCCCAGGTCGGGTGCCAGGTATTGTCGCTGAGGTAGCCGATCACCGGCTGCACCAGCAGGCCCGTGACGGGCGCGGCGAGCCAGAACAGCGGCAGGTCGTCGGGAGAGGCGCCGAGCGTGGCGAAGATGCGGCTGGTATTGGCGTTCTGCAGCGCGAAGCCGAACTGGATGCCGAAGAAGCCGAAGCTCATGTTCCACAGCTGCCAGAACGACAGGCGCGGCTTGAGCGAGTTGATATTCATTTCCATCCGTGTCCCCTAACCTGCCCGGACTGCTGCCAGGCTAACCATGTAGCAAAGTAACATGGGGGACGGATGAGTGTCAATTCGACACGTACTATATATAAATGGGCGTTACCGACGATTTTGTAGTTAAACAACGTAGGGTGGACGGCTCCGCCGTCCACGCGGTGATCGTTATCGCCCAATTCGCCGAGATCGCAAGCGGAGTCGGACGCGTGGACGGTAAAGCCGTCCACGCGGTGATCGTTATCGCCCAATTCGCCGAGACCGCAAGCGGAGTCGGACGCGTGGACGGTAAAGCCGTCCACGCGGTGATCGGTATCGCCCGACGCGTCGAGACCGCAAGCGGAGTCGGACGCGTGGACGGCAAAGCCGTCCACGCGGTGATCGTTATCGCCCGACGCGTCGAGACCGCAAGCGGAGTCGGACGCGTGGACGGTAAAGCCGTCCACGCGGTGATCGTTATCGCCCGACGCGTCGAGACCGCAAGCGGAGTCGGACGCGTGGACGGCAAAGCCGTCCACCCTACCGCGCAACGCGGCAATCAGCTCTTTTTATAGGGCTTCTTGTCGCCGAAGCGCTTCTTGGCCGCCGGCTTCTTTTCCGGCAGCGGTTCGCCGTCGCGCGTCATCTGCATCTGCTGGCCCGCGACCCACACCTTCTTGAGGTGGTCGATCAGGTCCTGCGGCAGGTCGGCCGGCATGTCCAGCGTGCTGTAGTCGTCGTAGATCTCGATGCGGCCAATCGACTTCGACGCCACGCCACCTTCGTTGGCGATGGCGCCGACGATATTGCCCGGCTTGACGCCGTGGTAGTGGCCCACCTCGATGCGGTAGGTCGCCATGCCCGGCTCCGGATCGCGCTGCACGCGTTCTTTCTTGAAGCCGGGTTCGCGCGGCGCGCGCGGCGGACGGTCGTCGCCGAACGATTCGCGGCCGGCGCGGGCCGGCCGCTCCTCACGTTCCTTCCACTCCGCGACCTTCGGCTCGCGGTCCGGCTTTTCCAGCAGCAGCGGCTCATCGCCCCGGTACAGCTTGGCCAGCGCGGCGGCGATGTCGATCGCCGGCACGTTCTGCTCGCGCTCGTATTCCTCGACCAGCGAGCGGAACACGTCCAGGCCGCCGGCGGCCAGCGTCTGCGCGATCTGTTCCTTGAAGCGGGTGATGCGCACTTCGTTCACGGCCTTGATAGTCGGCAGCGACAGCGGCGCCACCGGCTGGCGCGTGGCGCGCTCGATGGCCTTGAGCAGGCCGCGCTCGCGCGGGGTCACGAACAGGATCGCGTCGCCGCTGCGTCCCGCGCGGCCCGTGCGGCCGATGCGGTGGGTATAGCTTTCCGGGTCCGACGGCACGTCGTAGTTGATCACGTGGCTGATGCGCTCGACGTCCAGGCCGCGCGCGGCGACGTCGGTGGCGACCAGGATGTCGATCTTGCCGTTCTTGAGCTGGTCGATCGTGCGCTCGCGCTGCTGCTGGGCCATGTCGCCGTTGATGGCGGCCGCCGCGAAGCCGCGCGCCTGCAGCTTGGCCGCGAGTTCCTCGGTGCCCAGCTTGGTGCGCGCGAAGATGATCATGCCGTCGAACGGCTCGGCTTCCAGGATGCGGGTCAGCGCATCGAGCTTCTGCATGCCGGCCACGAGCCAGTAGCGCTGGGTGATATTGGTCGCTGTCGTCGTCTTGGCGGCGACCGTTACTTCGCTCGGCTCGTTCAAGTAGGTCTTGGCGATGCGCTTGATCTGCGCCGGCATGGTGGCCGAGAACAGCGCGGTCTGGCGGCCTTCCGGGGTCTGCTGCAGGATGTGCTCGACGTCGTCGATGAAGCCCATGCGCAGCATTTCGTCGGCCTCGTCCAGCACCAGCGTCTTCAGCTGCGACAGGTCGAGCGAGCCCTTCTCGATGTGGTCGATCACGCGGCCCGGCGTGCCCACGACGACCTGCACACCGCGGCGCAGCGCCGACAGCTGCGGGCCGTAGCTCTGGCCGCCGTAGATCGGCAGCACGTGGAAGTTCTTCATGTGCGCCGCATAGCTCTGGAAGGCTTCGGCGACCTGGATCGCCAGCTCGCGCGTGGGCGCCAGCACGAGCACCTGCACGGCCGGGTTCCTGACGTCGACGTTGGACAGCGCCGGCAGGGCGAAGGCCGCGGTCTTGCCGGTACCGGTCTGCGCCTGCCCCAGCACGTCGCGTCCCTCCATCAGCAGCGGAATGGTGGCCGCCTGGATGGGCGACGGGGTTTCGTAGCCGACATCCTTGAGCGCCTTGAGGATGGGCGCGGGGATATTCAGGTCGGCAAACGTCTGGAGCGGGGTGTCAAGCATGGAAAAAAATCTCTTAGAAAATCGAAAGCAAACCTGCAGTTTACTCTGTTGCGGGGCCGAGGCTCCGATTATTTGATTTTCCGCCTGCAGCGCCGTCGTCCCCGCGGAGGCGGGGACCCATGCTGAAGAGCAGGATTCCGGCTCTCTCGAGCGCTGCAGAATGCATTGAGTTACGGATTTCTGGTGCTCAGCATGGGTCCCTGCCTTCGCAGGGACGACGGTTGCTTATTTGCCCGCCTTGGCAATCGCGTCTATGAAATCCCGATGCGACGGCATCACCTCCACGCACTTGCCCACCACCCGCTCGATATTGCCAAGGAAGCCGCCCAGCTCTTCGTCGTCCATCAGCCCCGCCAGCGGATGCGCCGCGCGCGGGCGGATGCCCTGCCCGTGCAACACCTGCTGCCAGCCGATCTCCGTGAACAATTCGTTGTTTTCCCGCACAACGCGGCCGTGGCTGCGGTACAGGGCCATCTTGCGGCGCAGCGTTTCCGGGATCTCCATCGTGCGCACGTGGTCCCAGAAAGGCGTGTCGTCGCGCCGGGTCGCGTGGTAGTGCAGGATGATGAAGTCGCGGATGCGCTCGATCTCGAAGTCGCCCTGGCGGTTGTACTCGTCGATGTCGGCCTGGTCGAAGCCCTGGTCGGGGAACAGGCTCACGAGGCGCTGCAGGCTCGATTGGATCAGGTAGATCGACGTCGATTCCAGCGGCTCCAGGAAACCCGAGGACAGCCCGACGGCCACCACGTTCTTGTTCCAGGTCTTGCGGCGCCGGCCCGCCGTGAAGCGCAGCAGCCTGGGATCGGCCAGCGGCTTGCCGTCCAGGCTCTTCATCAGGATCGATGCCGCCTCGTCGTCGCTCATGTGGCGGCTCGAATACACGTGGCCGTTGCCGGTGCGGTGCTGCAGGCCGATGCGCCACTGCCAGCCGGCCGGGCGCGCGCTGGCGCGGGTGTAGGGCAGCAGGTCGGGCGCCAGTTCGCAGGGCACGGCCCAGGCGCGGTCGCACGGCAGCCAGTGGCTCCAGTCCTCGAAGCCCGTCATGAGGGTCTGCTCGATCAGGAGGCCGCGGAAGCCGGAACAGTCGAGGAACAATTCGCCCCGCACCGCCTCGCCGCCCTGCAGCACGACGGCGTCGATGAAACCGTCCAGCGGCCGGCGGCGCACGTCGACGATCTTGCCTTCGGTGCGCACGACGCCGCGCGCCTCCGCGTACTTGCGCAGGTAGCGCGCGTACAGGCCGGCGTCGAGGTGGAAGGCGTACACGATGTCGGCCAGCGGGGAATTCGCGACCTCGTTGGTCGCCCGCATGAACTTCGATGCCTGCGCCGCCATGCGGTTGATCGAGTAGCGCTCCAGGTCCGGCGCCTGGCCGGCCAGGTGGGCGCGCAGCCAGTACTGGAAGAAGTCGACGGTGCCGCGGTCCTGGCCGAACTTGCCGAAGCCGTGCATGTAGCGCTCGCCGACATGGCCCCAGTCCTCGAACTCGATGCCGAGCTTGAACGTGGCCTTCGTTTCGCGCACGAACTCGTCCTCGTTGATGCCGAGGACGTTGTTGAACAGGCGGATCATCGGGATCGTCGATTCGCCGACGCCGACGGTGGAGATCTCGTCCGACTCGACGAGGCGGATCGCATACTTGTTCTGCAGCAGGCGCGCCAGCGCGGCGGCGGCCATCCAGCCGGCGGTGCCGCCGCCGACGATCACGATGGTCTTGATGGGATGTTCTGTCATGGTCTTCACAGCATACAAAAAAGCCCCTCTTCCCGATACGGGAGAGGGGCTCGTTGTCGGCTCACGCCAACACGGATCAGATCTTGTAGTTCAGACCGATCATCACGGTACGGCCGAAGCGCTTGTCCTCGATGACGTTGTCCTTGGTCTTACGATAGCGCATGTACGGCGCGTCGTTGACGTTGTTCATCTCGAGCAGCAGCGACAGGCCCTTCATCGCGCCGGTCTGGAACTCGTAGCCGAACTGCAGGTCGACGACCTTGTCGCCCTGGAAGTAGGTCAGCTCGCGGTCGCCCGTGTTGTTCGACACTTCGCCGATGAAGTCCGAGCGGTAGCGCTCCGCCGCACGCGCCGAGAAGCCGTTCTTCTCGTAGTACAGGGTCAGGCTGGCGGCGCGCTTGGACAGGCCCGGCAGCATCATCGAACCGGAACCGCCGTTGGTGGTGTCCGGCAGCGACACGGCGCTGCTGTTCTGGGCGACGTTGGCCACCACGCCGAAGCCGTCCAGGTAACGGGTGATCAGGTTGAACGGCATCGACGCCGCCAGTTCCACGCCCTTGATGTTGCCGCCCGAGCCGTTCACCGGCGAGGTATAGATACCGATATTGCTCGGTGCCTGGTACGAGGTCGGCAGCAGCAGCGGGGTGAAGTCGAAGGTACGGCCGGCGTTCACGATATAGGTATCGAGCTTCTTGTAGAACAGCGCGGCGCTGACGTAGGCCTTGTTGTCCCAGTACTTCTCGTACGACAGGTCGAAGGACTTGGCGCGGAAGGGCTTCAGCTGCGGGTTGCCGCCGTCGCCGGTGAACTGGCCGCGGGTCTGGTCGAAGCTGAAGTTGCTCGAGGCGCGCATGTCGTTCAGGTTCGGACGGGCCATGATCTTGGCCACCGACAGGCGCAGCGATTGCTGGTGGCCCAGGTCGCCGATCAGGTTCAGGCTCGGCAGCACGTCGTTGTAGCTGGTGCCGTCCGTGTAGTTGCCGGTCGGACGGGTGTTTTCGTTGGCGCCACCGTTTTCATCCACGGAGAAGGCCGTCGATTCCTGCTGGGTGTGGACCAGCTGCAGGCCCAGGGCGCCGCGCACCGGCATCGGGCCGATCTGCGAATCGATGTTCAGCTTGGCGAACGCGGTCGAGACCTTTTCCTTGACGACCCAGTCCTTGTTGTAGATGTCCGGGTGCAGCTTGGCCTTCAGGTCGTACACCGAATTCAGGTTGGCGATCGGGTCGAAGGTCAGCATGTTGATGCCGCTGGTACCTGCCAGCGCGGCGCCGGAACCCGACGGGAAGGCCGCGGAGGCGAACGGGCTGGTGCTGCCCTTGATCGACAGCAGGTTCTCCGTGTAGTCGCGGGTCTTCGAGCGGTTGGTGACGTTGGCGCCGAAGTTGACCTTGCTGAACACGCCCCACAGGTTGTCGAGGTCGCGGGTCAGGTCGAAGCGCACGGCGCCCAGCTTGTCGTAATTATGCGGGAACTTGACGTAGCCGGCCTGGATGTCGGCGCCGCCCCAGCCCTGCGGGTCGGTCAGGCGGACCGATGCCGGATCGGCGTAGTTCACGGCGGTGGTGAAGGCCTGGCTGCCGGCCGCGAAGCCGACCGTGTCGAAGCCGGTGCCGCTGCCGTAGGTCTCGATATTGGTGCCGACGCGTTCGGCCGAGTTGAACGACAGGTCCAGGTTCGCGGTCCAGTCCTGGTTCAGCTTCAGCTTGTTGTTCCAGCCGATCGACTTCGAGGTGTCGCTGAAGCTGACGGCGTCGTTGCGCAGCACGGCGCGCACGTTGTTGAACTGGCCCGAGGTGACGGTATTGCCCGACAGCGTCGCATTGATCAGGCGGCCCGGCTGGTCGTAGGCGTTGTTGGTCGCATCCGACAGCGGCAGCTGGATGCCGTGGGTGCGGGTGTCGCGGTCGTACTTCGAATAGAACAGGTCGACCGTGCTGGAGAAGTCGCGGCTCGGACGGTACTGGATCACGCCCATCAGGCCGTTGCGTTCCTGCGCATAGGTCTCGGTGAACGCCTCCATGCCGGTGTACGGGATGTTGACGGTCTGGCCGTTGTAGGTGGTGGTGCCGTTGCCCCACGAGCCGAAGCGCGTGGTGTTGCCGCTGATGCCCTGCAGGCGCGCGAAGCCGAAGGCGATGCCGACCTGGCGGTTCGCGAACTGGTCGATGTACGAGAAGGTGGTGCGATTGCCGTGGCCATGCGAATCCATGCCCAGGCCGCTCTTTTCGCGGCGGTAGTTGAATGCCACGGTGCGCTTGTTGAAGTCCAGCGGGCGCACGGTCTGCATGTCGATGGTGCCCGACAGGCCCTGGCCGACCAGGCCGGCGTCCGGGGTCTTGTACACGGTCACGCCGGACAGCATCTCGCCCGGGTACTGGTCGAATTCGACGTTGCGGTTGTCGCCCACGGACACCTGCTCGCGGCCGTTCAACAGGCCCGTCGAGAAGGCCGGGGACATGCCGCGGATCGAGATCACGGACGCGTTGCCGTGTTCGTCGCGCTGGGCGGTCAGGCCCGGCAGGCGCGAGATCGATTCGGCGATCGACTGGTCCGGCAGCTTGCCGATGTCTTCGGCGGAAATCGCCTCGACGATGGAGTCGTTGTTCTTCTTGACCGAGATGGCCGCCTCGATGCCGCGGCGGATGCCGGTCACCTTGACGGTCTGCACGCCGCTATTGGCGGCGCCGCTGGCGGCTGCGGCCTGGGTATTGGCGTTGGTCGTGTTGGCCGGCGTGTCGGTGGTGGTTTCCTGCGCGTAGGCGGCGTGGCTCGCCAAAGCGATGAAGACGGCGCAACCGGCTGCGACCGGGCTGAGTTGGAAGGCGGTGCGGGTGCGGGCCGGCACGGAGCCCGCCGAGCGCTTGCTAGCGAAAAGGTTCATGTGTCCCCTCAAAATCGTACAGAACTGCGTTTTTTTGTCCCGAAACGTTTGCCCTAGAGCCAACAACACGGGAGCCAGATGCAAACGTTCTATTGGACGTTCTGTCAAGGATTCTGTACTAAAACTAGATGCACTGTCAACGTGACTTACTTTGGACTACTTGAATGTAGGGTTTTTACGTAAAACTCACAAAATACCACGGTTTTTCGTTGTATTCCGGCTACAAACTGGACATACAGACACTGTAGTCGTACTACAAGCCCCTTGCTAAGCACCAATTTTGTTCGTTTTTGCACGATTTTGGTGCGAAAACACGTAGTAGATTTACGGAACGGATGCGCAATTCGGTAAATCCCTTGCCTTATGCCATCACGTCAGCGTAGGAAAACTAGAAGCACGGTTGTACGCTTGCGTTGTCGACCTATCGAGCCTGTAGTATTCTCCAGGAAATAATAGAAAAAGGGCATCTTTCCAGCCCGAATTTCACGCTGCATCGAATGTAGTTAGGCTACGTCGACGCATCCGCCCGCCTTACTGGAGACACCGACCGCATGAACAAGACCCTTGCCACCCTCCTGATCGGCAGCGCCTTCCTGGCCGCCGGCGCCCACGCCCAGACCCCGGCCACCGCCCCTGCCGCTGCCGAATCCGCCGCCGCCCCCACCGTCATCGACCACATGGACCCGCCGTTCTGGTGGGCGGGCATGCACGACAAGCGCCTGCAGCTGATGGTGCACGGCCGCGCCATCGCTGACCTGGAACCGTCCATCGACTATCCCGGCGTGCGCATCGCGCAGGTGACGCGGGTGGCCAGCCGCAACTACCTGTTCATCGACCTGGAACTCTCGCCCACGGTCAAGCCGGGCAGCTTCGTCATCGACCTGCGCGGCCAGGGTCCCGACGCGGGCCGCGGCACCAGCTATGCCTACCGCCTGCTGCCGCGCGAAGCCGGTTCCGCGCAGCGCCAGGGCTTCGACACCAAGGACGCGATCTACCAGGTGATGCCGGACCGCTTCGCCAACGGCGATCCGAAGAACGACAGCATCGACGGCCTGCCCGACAAGCTCGATCGCAAGCTGGGCCACGGCCGCCACGGCGGCGACATCCAGGGCATGATCGACCACCTCGACTACATCGCCGGCCTGGGCTTCACCCAGCTGTGGCCCACGCCGCTGGTCGAGAACGACATGAAGGCCGCGTCCTACCACGGCTACGCCGCCACGAACCACTACCGGATCGATCCGCGCTACGGCAGCAACGAGGACTACCTGCGCCTGTCGCGCGCGGCGAAGCAGCACGGCATCGGCCTGATCCAGGACGTGGTGCTGTCGCATATCGGCTTGAACCACTGGTGGATGAAGGACTTGCCGACGCCGGACTGGGTCAACCACGGCAAGTTCGTGCCGACCATGCACCACCGCACCGCCGTGCAGGACCCGTACGCATCCCGCGAAGACGCCGAGAACTTCACCACCGGCTGGTTCGCGCCAACGATGCCGGACATGAACCAGACGAATCCGCTGGTGGCCAACTACCTCATCCAGA
The DNA here is from genome assembly GCF_030412015.1 of Massilia sp. YIM B02763. Taxonomy (GTDB): domain Bacteria; phylum Pseudomonadota; class Gammaproteobacteria; order Burkholderiales; family Burkholderiaceae_D; genus Telluria. Next base: position 13,390 of record NZ_JASNRD010000012.1, read on the forward strand.
ACAATATCTGGTGGATCGAGTACGCCGGCCTGTCGGGCCTGCGCATCGACACCTTCGGCTATTCCGACGGCGCCTTCCTCGGCGAATTCACGAAGCGCCTGATGGCCGAATACCCGAACCTGAACATGGTCGGCGAGGAGTGGAGCAAGCTGCCGGCCGTCGTCTCGCACTGGCAGCGCGGCAAGGTCAACTTCGACGGCTACGTGAGCCACATGCCCAGCCTGATGGACTTCCCGCTGACCGAGGCGATGCGCGACGCCCTCGCCGACCGGAAGGGAGAGAACATCTTCGGCAACGTCTACGAGACGCTGTCGCTGGACTATCTGTATCCGGACCCCCAGCGCCTGGTGCTGTTCGAGGGCAACCACGACATGGCGCGCATCTACAGCGTCGTGAACGAGGACTACGACCGCTACAAGATGGACATCGTGTTCCTGATGACGATGCCGCGCATCCCGCACTTCTATACGGGCGACGAAATCCTGATGACGAGCGAGACCAAGGTCCGCGACGACAACAGCTACCGCCACGACTTCCCGGGCGGCTGGGCCGGCGACCGCATCGACGCCTTCACGGGCAAGGGCCTGGGCAAGCGCGAGAAGGAAGCGCAGGACTTCGTGCGCAAGCTCGTCAACTGGCGCAAGAACACCCCGCTGATCCACCACGGGAAGCTGATGCACTACGGCCCCGAGCAGAATACCTATGTGTACTTCCGCTATGACGGCACGAAGAAGGTGATGGTGGCCATGAACGCGAACAAGAAGGACGTGACGCTGAAGGCGGAGCGCTTCCGCGAAATGCTGGCGGGCGTGGCGTCCGGCACCGACGTCCTGACCGGCAAGACTTTCAATTTGAAGGACGAGATCAAGCTGCCGGCCGGCTCTGTCGTCATCCTCGACATCTGATCGTAGGGTGGGCACCACGTGCCCACCGCAACGCCAACACACCGCAAACGTTCTGGTAGGCACGTGGTGCCCACCCTACGCCATGAAAACATCCCTCATCGCACTCGCCCTCTTCTCCCAATCCATCGCCGCCGTCGCCGCGGCTGCCGCCGAAGCGCCGCCGCTGCGCTACGACATCTACGTGCGCGGCGCCTTCAACGGCTGGGGCACCGACAACGTCCTCGCCTACAAGGGCAAGGGGGTCTACGAGACCGACATCCTCGTCAGCCCCGGCAACCACGCCTTCAAGATCGGCAGCAAGGACTGGAACGCGGAATGGGTCGCCGATCCAGCGGCCACCGTGACGGTGGCGCTCGGCAAGGCGTATCTGCTCGCGACGGAAGCCGGTCCCGAGGACTACCTGTTCAGCAAGCAGACGGCGACCTACCGCTTCCGCGTCGACGTCTCCGACCCCGGCAAGCCCGTGCTGAGCGTGACGCGCATCGAGACGCCGGCGCAGGGCCCGGCCGCCGATCCGCACCAGGGCGCGGCGGTGGAGGAATCGCTCGTGTTTCCGACCTGGGACGGCAAACAGGAAACGGCGCGATTCTCGACCAGGCAAGCGCAGGCGGGCCTGCGCACCTATGCGCATTCGACCACGATGCAGCTGCGCGACCCCGGCCCGCAAACCCGCAGCTACCGAGAGGATGCGTCGCTGCCTTATGTACGCAGCGGGAACCTGGCCTTCGACGCGCTGTTCGCGCTGGCCGGGCGCGAGATGAAGGAAGACTCGGTCAAGGAGATCCGCGACGGCAACTACAACGGCAATGCCGCGATTCCCTGCGACTGCTTCGAGACGGGAGAAAAATGGCATTACGTGTGGACGCGCGACCTGTCCTACGCCGTCGACCTGGGCCTGGGCATGCTCGACCCGCAGCGCTCCCGCAACTCGCTCGACTTCAAGCTGTCCGGCTGGCGCGCGGGCGTGCCGAAGGCGCCGCAGGTGGCGAGCAGCGGCGGCGGCCTGCAGAGCGTCCAGATCGTACAAGATACGGGCAGCGGCGGCAGCTGGCCCGTCAGCACCGACCGCATCACCTGGGCCTTCGCGGCCGAGGAAGTGCTGAAGAACCTGGCCCCGCGGGAGCGCGAGGCCTTCGCAGCGCGTGCGCTGGAAGCGCTCACCAACACCATCGAGAACGACCGCATCGCCGCCTTCGACAAGGTGTCCGGCCTGTACACGGGCGAGGAATCCTTCCTGGACTGGCGCGACCAGAGCTACGCCAGCTGGATCCCGTCCGACCTGTCCTCGATGGCCAGCGCCAAGGCGTTGTCGACCAACGCCGGCCACTACAAGGCCTTGCGCCTGGCCGCGGACCTGGCACGCGAGGCGCGCGACAAGGACAAGGCCGCGCGCTACGAAACCTGGGCCGCGCAACTGAAGCGCGCCATCAACGAACGTTTGTGGCTGGACGACGCCGGCATGTACAGCAGCCTCACGGCCGCCCACCTCGACGGCGCCCCGCTGCACAAATTCGACTGGCTCGGCCAGTCGCTGGCCATCGTCACGGGCATCGCCGATGCGGACCAGGCCCGGCGCATCCTGGCCAGCTACCCGCACGGCCCGATGGGCGCGCCCGTGATCTGGCCGCAGCAATACGACATGCCGGTCTACCACAACCGCGCGATGTGGCCGTTCGTCACGGGCTACGGCCTGCGCGCGGCGATCATGGGCCGCAACGCGGCGGTGGCCGATGCCGCCTACGATTCGCTGGTGCGCGGCGCGGCCTTGAACATGTCGAACATGGAAAACCTCGAGTGGCTGTCCGGCCAGTCCGTGCTGCTGGACGAAGCGCATCCGAACCTGATCGGCCCGGTGATCAATTCGCGCCGCCAGCTGTGGTCCGTGGGCGCCTACATCGGCATGGTGGTGCGCGACGTGTTCGGCGTCTCGACCACGGCGACCGGCATCGAGGTCGCGCCCTTCGTGACCGAGAAGCTGCGCGCCGGCGTGTTCAAGGACACCGACCGCGCCAGCCTGGCCAATCTGCGGCTGCAGGGCCGCGCATTGACCGTGACGCTTCGGCTGCCGCCGGCCGCCCCCGCCGGGACGAACGGCTACTACGACGTCGAACGCATCCTCGTCGACGGCAAGCCGGCATCGAAGACGCTCTCCTGGGACCAGCTGAAGGACGGCAGCCGCATCGAGGTCGTGCTGGGCAAGCTGGTGACGAGCAGCCCTGCCATCCGCCGCGTGGACGCGAACCCGTACGAGGAGACGCCGGCCGTGTTCGGCCCGCGCGAGCCGCGGATCGCCGCCGTCGCGCGCAGCGGCAAGGACAACACCGTCGTCATCGGTGCGGCCGCGGGCCCCGCCGCCACCTACAACCTGTACCGCGACGGCAGGCTGGTGGCATCCAGGCTGGCGCCCGGCAGCTGGACCGACCGCGGCGCACCCGCCACCGCCTGCTACGCCGCCGAAGCCGTGTTCGCCGCGTCGAACAACTACAGCCACCATGGCATGCCGCGCTGCGTCGATGCCGGCGTGTCGATCGCCGCGACGGACAAGCGCGTGTCCGCGAGCGTGCCGCTGGCCGGACCGAACGCGCGCTTCGCCGAGCCGCACCTGGCCGGCTGGGGCAAGCCGGACGACCGCTTCGTCGTGAACGACGTGCGCGTGGACGGCGACGGAGACTATGCCATCCAGGTCCGCTATCACAACGGCGCCAACCAGGTGAACCTGGGCATCAGCGGTGGCGTAAAATGGCTGGCGCTCGAGGATGCATCGGGCCAGGCCGTCGCCGGCGGCGTGATCCAGCTGCCGCATGCGCGCATCGACAAGGCGAATACGCCCACCGTGTATTCGACCCCGTTGACGGCGCGCCTGAAGGCGGGCCAGGCCTACCGCATCCGGATGAGCGACTTCTACAACATGAGCTACCTGCAGAGCAACAGCACGTTCAGCGCGGCCGGCGGCGTCGAGGGTCCATCCAACCGCTTCGACATCTACGGGGTGCGCCTGCTGAAGACACGCTGAACAGCGACACACTGAAGCCGGCGTGCCGCCCTGCAGGCAACAAGCGGGAATACGAACGATGAAGCTGTTTACCAAGGGCCTGGCGGCGCTGGCCGCCGGCCTGCTGATGGCCGGCGCCGATGCCGGCGCCACCACCGTGCGCGTGCACTACGCGGCGGGCAAGGAAGGCATCCGCATCCGCGCCGACAAGGGCGCGGCCGGCTGGTCCAAGGGCGTCGCCGCGACGCCGTCCGATGCGCCCCTGAACGTCTGGACCTATACCTGGCCGGACGCGCTGGGCGAGATCGCCATGAAGCCGACGCTGGGCGAGGACAAGGTCTCGATCGGCGGCGTCTACAAGCTGGCGCCCGGCGCCACGGTCGACATCTACCCGTTCTTCGGCGCGCCGTTCGGCAAGGTGAGCATCGTGAAGGACTTCGCCTCGCCGCAGCTGAACAACAAGCGCAGCCTGCGCATCTACCTGCCGCCCAGCTACGAGGAAAACCCGGCCAAGCGCTACCCGGTGCTGTACATGCAGGACGGCCAGAACCTGTTCGACGCGAAGACGGCGGCGTTCGGCGTCGAATGGCGCGTCGACGAGACGATCAACCGCCTGGTCGCCACCGGCGTGATGGACGAGGTGATCGTGGTCGGCATCGACGCCACGGCCGACCGCATCCCCGAATACACGCCCTGCTGCGATCCGAAATACGGCGGCGGGCGGATCAACGCCTACGACACCTTCGTGACGGCGACGGTGAAGCCCTTCGTCGACCGCAACTACCGCACCCTGCCCGGCAAGGACGGCACCGCCATCCTCGGCTCCTCGCTCGGCGGCCTGGCCGCGGTGCTCATCGCCCAGCGCCACCCGGACCTGTTCGGGCAGGCGGGTGCCATGTCCGGTTCGTTCTGGTGGAACGACGGCGCGCCGAGCAGCAAGCCGGCGAACAAGGTGCCCGTGCGCTTCTACCTCGACGCCGGCACCCGAGACGACGGCGTGGCCGACACGCTCAAGATGCGCGACGCCATGCTGGGCAAGGGCTACAAGGAAGGCGCGGACCTGATGTTCCATTCCGCCGAAGGGGCGCGCCACGACGAGAAATCGTGGTCGGAACGGGTGGACAAGCCGCTGGCGTGGTTCTTCCCCTGGGGCGCCAGCAAGCAGTGACCTAGAAGGTTTCCCACTCGCGGGCCTCGGACGGCGCGCGCACCGCCAGGCGCGGCGCGGCGGCGCGCGCTACCGGCGCCGCCACCGCATCGGTACGGTCCCCCGCCAGCTTGAACACGCCGACCGCGTCGGCCAGCGCCATCGCCTGCTGCTGCAGGGCGTCGGCCGCGGCGGCGGCTTCCTCGACCAGCGCCGAGTTCTGCTGGACCACCGTGTCCATCTGCCCCATGGTCTCGTTGATCTGGATGATGCCGTCGCTCTGGCGCACGGCGTGGTCCGTGATCTCGGCGATGATGGACGCCACGCGGCGCACGCTGGCCACCACGTCTTCCATCGTGCTGCCCGCTTCGCCCACGAGGCGGCTGCCCGCCTGCACCTTGTCGACCGAGTCGCCGATCAGCGTCTTGATTTCCTTCGCCGCTGCGGCCGAGCGCTGGGCCAGCGTGCGCACTTCGCTGGCCACGACGGCGAAGCCGCGGCCCTGCTCCCCCGCGCGCGCCGCTTCCACGGCGGCATTCAGGGCGAGGATATTGGTCTGGAACGCGATGCCGTCGATGACGCCGATGATGTCGACGATCTTGCGCGACGAGGCATCGATCTCGCCCATCGTGCCGACCACCTGCGCGACCGCGACGCCGCCGCGCTCGGCCACGCCGGACGCCTCTTCGGCCATCCGTCGTGCTTCGCCGGCGCTGTCCCGGCTCTGGCGCACGATCGACGTCAGCTGCTCCATCGACGCCGCCGTTTCCTCCACCGAGCTGGCCTGCTCCTCGGTGCGCGCCGCCAGGTCCTGGTTGCCCTGGGCGATTTCGCTGGTGGCCACCGAGATCGTGTCGGTGCCGCTGCGCACGCGCGCGACGATGCCCGCCAGGCTGTCCTGCATGTGGCGCAGCGACGCCAGCAGCATGCCGACTTCGTCCTTGCGGTCGACCACGATCGGATGCGACAGGTCGCCCGCCGCGACGGTGCCGGCGATCGCCACCGCTTGGTGGATCGGACGGGTGATGCTGCGCGCCAGCCACAGCGTGATGGCGGCGGCAACCGCGAGCACGCTCAGGAAGGTGGCGATGGCCAGCCTGCGCTCCGCCTGCTCGGCTTCCTGCTTTTCCTGCTTCATGGTGGCGATGGTGGCGTGCGCATGGTCCAGGATGGTGGCGACGATGCCGTCGATCTTCGCGGTCGGCGCGCGGTCCATGCCCTTGACCTGGGCATCGAGGCGCTGGTAGCTGGCCGGGTCGGCGGCGTCCCAGGTCTTCAGCGCGGCCAGGTAGCGTTCGTTCAGTTCGCGCAGCGCGGACTGGGCATCCCCGACCTTCTCGGACGGCACGCCGAGCTTGCCCAGCTGGCCTTCCAGTTCCCCCAGCTTGGCCAGCGTGGCGCTGCCGCTCTTGCCGAAGGCATCCCGGTACTTCGCCAGCGCGGCCGGATCGCTGCCGCGTACGAGGATGTTTTTCCATTCCTGCACCTGGATCTTGAATTCGACCTGGGCGGCGCGGGCCGTGTCGGCGGCAAGGGCCAGCGCCTCGACCTTGTCCAGCGCGGCGGACGCGCGCGCATTGGCTTCCCCGAGCGCGTACCAGGCATTCAGGCTGACGATCAGCAGCGCGCACAGGAACAAGCCGCCGAGCAAGCCCAGGCGGGTGGAAATCTTGAGGTTCACGAGTTTCATGGCCGCTATTTGCCGAATTTGATGAGATAGCAGAATAATGACCAAGGACAACTAGATCCGCCAGCGCAATCGCTGTAAAGATGCTGAACTGTTTGTTTACGGCAACGTTTAACCGGCAGGATTAAAATCGATGCTATACAAATTGACACCGTTGTCGCCCGGTACCAGATGCATGAAGCGCTCGAAGCGCATGCCGAGCTTGCCCAGCAGCCCGTTTGACGCGGCGTTCCCCGGCGTCGTGATCGCCAGCACGCGCGGCAGTCCCAGCGTCGGTGCCAGCGCCAGCACGGCGGATGCCGCCTCGAACGCATAGCCCTGGCCACGATGGGCTTCCAGGAAGGCATAGCCGAGATCGACCCCGGGCAGCGTGTCGCGCTTGATCAGGCCGCAGGTGCCGATCGGCGTACCGCAGGCGCGCAGCGTCACCACATAGCTCGAATGGCCGCGCGCGCGCTGCATCGTAATGGGGCCTTCGGCCAGCATGCGCCGCGCATCGTCCAGCGTGCGCGCGCCGCGGTCGCCGATCTGCGCGAGGAAGCCCGGGTCGTTCAGCAGCGCGAGGAAGAACGGGGCGTCGTCCAGCGTGGCCGTACGCAGGCGCAGGCGGTCGGTGGACAGGATCTCGCGCCTTCCGTCATGCCTCGTCCTGCCCCTCCTCGGCCAGCTCCCACCGCGCCGGATCTTCCAGCAGCTTGTACATCACATAGGCGTCTACATAGCCCAGGCGGCGGTGGCGATACGCCTTGGGCAGCGTGCCGACGATGGAAAAGCCGAGGCGCTTCCACAGGTGGATGGCCGGCGTGTTGGTGCTGACCACGTAGTTGAACTGCATCGCCAGGTAGCCCTGGCGGCGCGCCTCCTCGAGGCTGTGCTCCGCGAGCAGGCGCCCGATCCCGACGCCCTGGGCGTTCGGACTGACCATATAGGACGCGTTGGCGACATGGCTGCCGCGCGCCAGCTGGTTCGGCACCAGCTTGTACATGCCCAGCACGCGTTCGCGGCCCTTCACGGCCACGAACGTCATGGCCGGCGCGCCGAACCAGTAGTCGTAGCATGCCTCGCGGTCCATGTCCGGGCCGTGGGGAAAGGTCTCTCCGGCGGCGACGTGCGTCTGGAAGATGCCGCAGATGGCGTGGAAATCGTCTTCGGTAGCGGGGCGGATCTGGATGTCGTTCACGTGCGGAACCTGCTTTGCGTGTTTCGAAAGCGCTCGATTCTAAACCGGGTTCGGCGGCACGAGCGCCTTTCCAAAGAGACTTTTTCGTAAATATTTCTGTGGAATAAAAGCAGGAAAGAAAACCTGCCTGACGGCTATTCCTGAGTCCGGTTCAAGCGGAAATCGACCGTCTCCGGCCGCCCGGGCAGGCGCAGCGCGGCGCGCGCCGGCGGCGCCTCGCTGATCGCCTGGCCGCGGCGCAGCACCAGGCGCCGCGCGGCGCGCAGGCGGATCGCCTCGACCGGACTGCCCGCGTCGAGCCACACCAGGTCGGCCTTGCAGCCGGGCGCGATGCCATAGCCTTGCAGGCCCAGGATGCGCGCGGGCGTGCTCGTCACCGCCTCGAAGCATTGCAGCATGCCGGCCTGCCCCGTCATCTGCGCCACGTGCAGGCCCATGTGCGCCACTTCCAGCATGTCCCCGGAACCGAGGCCGTACCACGGGTCCATCACGCAGTCGTGGCCGAAGGCGACGGGCACGCCGGCCGCCAGCAGTTCCGGCACGCGGGTCATGCCGCGCCGCTTCGGATAGGTGTCGTGGCGGCCCTGCAGCGTGATGTTGATGAGCGGGTTGGCGATGGCCGCCACGCCCGCTTCCGCGATCAGCGGCAGCAGCTTGCTGACGTAGTAGTTGTCCATCGAATGCATCGAGGTCAGGTGCGAGCCCGTCACGCGCCCCTGCAGGCCAAGGCGCAGGGTTTCCGCCGCCAGCGTCTCGATGTGGCGCGACAGCGGGTCGTCGCTCTCGTCGCAATGCATGTCGACCATCAGCCCCTGCTGGGCCGCGTACTCGCACAGCAGGCGCACCGATTCCGCGCCCTGCGCCATGGTGCGCTCGAAGTGCGGGATGCCGCCGACGACGTCCACGCCCATCGCGATCGCCCGCTTCAGGTTGTCGAAGGCGCCGGGACTGCGCAGCAGGCCGTCCTGGGGAAAGGCGACCAGCTGCAGGTCGATGTACGGCGCCACGCGGCGCTTGACGTCGAGCAGCGCCTCGACGGCTAGCAGGCGTTCGTCGCACACGTCGACGTGGGTGCGGATCGCCAGCAGGCCGCGCGCGGCGGCCCAGTCGCAGTACTGCAGCGCGCGCGCCACCAGGGCGTCCTGCGCCAGCTGCGGCTTCAGTTCGCCCCACAGCGCGATCCCTTCCAGCAGCGTGCCGGAGGCGTTTACGCGCGGCAGGCCGTAGCTGAGGGTGGCGTCCATGTGGAAATGGGCGTCGACGAAGGGCGTGCTGACCAGGTCGCCGCCCACGTCGATCTCGCGCCCGGCCTGTACCTGCAGCGCGGGGCCGACCGCGGCGATGGTGTCGCCGTCGATGGCGATGTCGATGTCGCGGCGGCCGTCGGCCAGCGTGGCGTTGCGGATGACGAGGTCCATGCATGCTCCGTGTGATGCGCTTGTCGCAAGATTAACACGCGATGCATGGAATGTTGCGTTGTCAATGATCTAGATCAGTAGCCAATGCTGCGACGCAAGATTTCCTTGCAAAAACAACATAGAATTTCCTTTTCAACCCAAATGAACACCCTTACACTCTTTGCTATTGCAGTGCGTCATAACCCGAACTGAAAGACAAGGAACTCAGATGACTTTACTCTCCGAACAGTTGTCCGCCGTCCGCAAGTCCCAGTGGGAGGCCCAGCTCGACGTGTTCCGTGCGCTGAGCAATCGTGCGCTGGACAGTACCGAGCAGTTGATCGCGCTCAACATGAACACGTCCCGCAAGTCGATGGAACAGGCGGCCGGCACCTTCCGGCAGATGCTCGACGCGCGCGATCCGCGCGACCTGCTGGCCCTCGGCGCGGCGGCGCAGGGCCAGTGGCAGCAGCTGTTCAGCTACGGCCGCGAACTGCTGGGCATTGCCACCGGCACCCGCGTGCAGTCCTGGAGCACCGTATGGACCAGCCAGCCGCTGCCCGCGCCGGCGCCGCCCCTGCCCCGCTTGGCCGCGCCGCAGGTGCTGGAACAGGCGGCCATCGCCGCCGACGACGCGACCACCGTCGTGAGCGACATCGCGGCCGCCGCGACCGAATCGGGCGGCGCGCTGGCCGAGGCGACGCTGGACGCCGGCCAGCAGGCCGTCGCCCGGGCGACCGCCGACGCGGACCAGCCGCAGCAGCCGGCTGTCGCGGCCGATGAGCCCACCGAGCTGGAAGCGGAAAAGACGAACGAGGCGCCTTCCGAGCAACCTGCCACCGAGGCCGACGACGCCGGCGCCACGGTCGACGGCGCACCGTCGATCGTGACGAAGGAAGCGGCAGCCGACCCGATCGACGCCGTCATCGCCGAGGAGGCGCCGCCGGCCAAGGCCAAGCCGCTGGCGCGCGCCTTGAGCAAGGTGGCGCCGAAACCGCTTGCCGCCGAGCACCCGATCGCCTCGACCGTGCCGCTGGAAGCGAACGGCCACGTCGCGCTGCCGCTCGTCACGCCGGTGGAGAGCACGCCGCCGCTGCACGTGCCCGCGCAGGAGGGCAAGCCGGCGCGCGCGGCGCGCAAGAAATAAGCCATCGCGGCGGGCGCCGCCGCTTGCATCGCTCCATTGCCTCTGCAAAGGACGGTCAAAAATAGTACATTAGCGGGCCTCGGCCCGCCTGCTGTTCCATTCCTTCGAAGCGGGCCGCGGCCCGCTTTTTCTTTTCCGGCCTCCGTCCGGCAGTAACAAGAACAGGATATTCCATGGGTCTGGCAAGGCTGATCGGCGGCTTCGTGCGCCGGCATTGGCGTTCTTATGCATCGTCGGCGGTCATGCTGTTCGGCGTGGCCGTGTGCACGGTCCTCATTCCGCGCAAGACGGGTGCCCTCATCGACGGGCTCGCCGCGCACCGCCTCGGCCAGCACGAGCTGGTCATCGGCATCCTCGAGCTGCTCGGCCTCGGCCTGGCGATCTACGGCCTGCGCGTGGCCTGGCGCCTGCGCCTGTATTCGGCCGCCTACCGCCTCGGCGTCGAACTGCGCACGCAGCTGTATGCGCGCCTGGCGGCCCAGGGCCCGGCCTTCTTCCAGCACCAGCGCACGGGCGACCTGATGGCGCTCGCCACCAACGACATCGACGCGATCGAGCAGGCCGCCGGCGAGGCGCTGCTGGCCGCGTTCGACGGCAGCCTCACGCTCGTCATGGTGCTGGGCATCATGTTCCTGGGCGTCGACTGGCGCCTGACCGCCATCGCCCTGCTGCCCTTCCCGCTGATGGCGCTGGCGTTCTGGCACATCTCGAGCCACATCCATACGGCTGCCGGCGATGCGCTCAAGCGCTTCTCGGATCTCAACGACCACGTGCAGGAGACGCTGTCCGGCGTGCGCACGCTGCGCGCCCTCGGCCTGGAAGCGCGCAGCAGCCAGCAGTTCTCGCAACTGGCCGCCGGCGCGGCCGAGGCCAGCCTGCGCGCCCAGAAATGGGAAGCCGCGTACGAACCGGCCGTGGGCCTGACCCTGACGGCGGCCACCGGCCTGACGCTGGGCCTGGGCGGCTACCTCGTGTGGCAGCAGCAGCTGACCATCGGCGCCCTGACCAGTTTTTCCATGTACCTGGGCCAGCTGATCTGGCCGATGTTCGCGGCCGGCTGGGTGCTGTCGCTGATCGAGCGCGGCCGCGCCGCGCTGGCGCGCCTGCAGCCGCTGCTGGAGACGCCGCTGAGCGTCGACGACCGCGGCACCGTCGCCCAGCTGGAACGCGGACCGCTCGTGTTCGAGCACGTCGGCTTCGCCTACGGCAGCCACGAGCCGCAGGAACGGCGCCAGCAACCGCGCCCGGCGCTGGACGACGTCTCGCTGCGCCTGGAGCCGGGCCGCACGCTGGGCCTGGTGGGCGCCACCGGGGCCGGCAAGTCGACGCTGCTGCGCGTGCTGCTGCGCCAGGCCACGCCGCAGCAGGGCCGCGTACTCTGGGGCGGCCACGCGCTGGACGAATACACGCTCGCCACCCTGCGTTCCGGCATCGCCTGGGTGCCGCAGGAATCCTTCCTGTTCTCGGCCTCGATCGCCGAGAACATCGCGCTGGGCCGTCCCGGCGCCTCGCGTGCCGAGGTCGAGCAGGCGGCCAGGATGGCGGCGATCCACGACGACATCCTGCGCTTCCCGCACGGCTACGACACGCCGGTCGGCGAGAAAGGCATCACGCTGTCGGGCGGGCAGCGCCAGCGCGTGGCGATCGCGCGCTCGCTGCTGGCCGACAGCTCCCTGCTGCTGCTGGACGACGCGCTGTCGGCCGTCGACACGGGCACCGAGACGCGCATCCTCGAACACCTGGACGAATTGCGCCGCACGCGCCCGGAACTGTCGGCGATCATCGCCAGCCATCGCCTGTCGGCCGTGGTCAAGGCCGACCTGATCGTCGTGCTGCGCGACGGCCGCGTCGTCGAACGCGGCACCCACGAACAACTGCTCGCGCTGGACGGCTGGTATGCCGGCCAGTGGCGCTACCAACAACTGGAGGCCAGCCTCGATGCCATCTGATCCGAACCAGGCCGCCAAGAGCGTCAGTGGCGCGCAAGCGAAACAGGCAGCCGGCCTGCTGCGCCGCGCCGCCCACCCCGACCGCGGCCACCTCGGCTGGGCCACCGCCTGGCTGGTCGTCGCCGCCGCGCTGGAAGTGCTCGGCCCCCTGCTGGGCAAGAAGCTGATCGACGACCACCTGCTGCCGCACCACCTGGACTGGACCCGCATGGCCCTGCTGCTGGGCGGCGTGCTGGTCACCGGCTGGGTCGCGTCCTGGCTGCGCTTCCTGCAGCTGGTGCGCCTGTCGGGCCTGGCGATGCGCTCCGTGCAGCGCCTGCGCGAATGGGTCTACGGCCACGTGCTGCGCCTGCCGATGGCCTTCTTCGACCGCGCCATCACGGGCCAGCTGGTCAGCCGCGTCACCAACGACACCGAGGCCGTCAAGACCCTGTACATCCAGGTGCTGTTCGTGATCCTGGACAGCAGCATCGTCCTGGTCGGCACCTCGATCGCCATGGCCTGGCTGGACTGGCGCCTGATGCTGATCGTGCTGGCCCTCGTCCCCGCCGTGCTGGGCATCGTGTGGCTGTACCAGCGCCTGTCGGCGCCGGCGGTGACGCGCGCCCGCGCCCTGCGCAGCGACATCAACGGCCAGATGGCCGAGTCGATCGGCGGCATGAGCGTGCTGCAGGCGAACAATGCCCAGCACCGCTTCGGCCAGCGCTTCGCCGCCACCAACGAGCAGCACTACACGGCGCGCGTGGCCGAGCTGCGCGCCAACGCCTTCCTGCTACGCCCCGCGCTCGACTTCCTGAACGTGGTGCTGCTGGCGGTGGTGATCTACAGCTTCGGCCAGCGCAGCATGAACGCGGTCGAGGTCGGGGTGCTGTACGCCTTCATCAGCTACATCGCGCGCGTGGTCGAGCCGCTCATCCAGATCACGATGCAGTTCAGCGGCCTGCAGCAGGCCGTCGTCGCCACCGCGCGCGTGGCCACGCTGCTGGACGAAAAGGCGGCGGCAGAACATGCCGGCGGCCGAACGGCCGGCGAACGGCCGGCCGTGGCGGCCGACGTGCCGGCGGTGCGCGTTCGCGGCGTGAATTTCGCCTACGTCCCCGGCCAGACCGTGCTGCACGACCTGTCGCTGGACATCCCGCAGGGTGCCTTCTTCGGCATCGTCGGCCACACGGGCAGCGGCAAGTCGACCTTCCTGTCGCTGCTGCTGCGCTACTACGCCTTCGATGACGAGACGCTGGGCAACCGCGGCAGCATCGACCTGTTCGGCGAACCGCTCGCGGGCATCGACAACGCGCGCTTCCGCGCGGAGGTCGGCCTGGTGCCGCAGGACCCGTTCCTGCTGGCGGCGTCCGCCCGCGAGAACATCGACATGGGCCGCGGCCTGCCGCAGGAGACCATCGAGGCGGCGGCGCGCGCGGCCCATGCCCACGACTTCATCATGGCGCTGGAACAAGGCTACGACACGGCGCTGGGCGAAGGCGGCTCGCGCCTGTCCTCGGGACAGAAGCAGCTGATCGCGATCGCCCGCGCCCTCGCCGGCCGCCCGCGCATCCTGCTGCTGGACGAGGCGACGTCGCGCATCGACAGCCAGACCGAACAGATCGTGCAGCAGGCGCTGGCGGAATTGCGCGGCCAGGTGACCATCGTCGCCATCGCCCACCGCCTGTCGACGATCCGCGACGCCGACCGCATCGTCGTGCTGAACCATGGCCGCATCAGCGAGGCGGGCCGGCACGAGGAGCTGATGCAGATCGAGGGCGGCCTGTACCAGCGGCTCTACTTGCTGCAGCAATTGGCCGTGTAATTTCCACATGGAAATTAGACTGTTCAATTTCTGACACAGTAGTGTGTCTTTTACGCATCCCCCTCAGAAAATTGGTCTTTCTCGCTAGCAAGCGGCCTATAATTTCGCCTCTCGACCCGTCCTGGGTCGAACGACGAATCCCTGGGGAACTATGTTGGCAGCCCTGTACAGCGCATTGCAGCACCCCGGCCGCCGCCAGTTGCGGACCGCGCCCCGGCTCGCGTCGCTGCTCGCGCCTGTGCTCGCATCGCTGCTCATGTCCCTGTCCGCCGTCGTGCGGGCCAGCGCCCAGGACGATGCCCCTGCGCCGCTGGACCGCATTACCCAGATCGAAGAGATCATCCGCGTCACGCCCCAGCGCGCCATCCCCCTGCTCGACAAGCTCGATGCCGAGACGCGCGCCGGCAGCCCCGTCGAACGGGCCCATTACCTGATCCTCGCCTGCGACCTGCGCCACCGGCTGGGCGACCACGTCGAATCGGCGGCGCTGTGCGACCAGGCGCTGCAGCTGGCGCGCCAGGCGCGCGACAACGATGCCATCGCCAAGGCCATGCTGTCCAAGGCCTATGCGCTGTTCAGCCTGAACGAGATGACGCAGTCGCACGAACTGATCTGGGCGGCGGAACGGGCCAGCACGGACAGCCGCGATGCCGGCCTGCGCGTGCGCGCCCTGATTTCCTCGGGCGAGGCCTTTGGCGAGGACGGCAACCTGCCGATGGCGCTGGTCAAGACCCAGGCGGCCGTCACGCTGGCGCGCCAGACCGGCCAGCCGCTGCACGTGCTGGTGGCCCTGAAGGCGCTCGCCTACCAGTACTACCTGATCCGCGAATACGACAAGGGTTTCGAGGCGATCGGGGAAGCCGAGGCCATCGCCGTGGCGATGAAATGGCCGGGCCGCCTGGCCATCCTGAAGACGACGGAGTATTTCCTCGCCGTCGGCGCCGGCACCCTGCAGCGCGGTACCAGGGTGCTGCTGGAGACGCTCGCGCTCGAACGCGAGATCGGCGCGGACGAACTGATCGCGAACACCCTCGTCAACCTGTCCGACGCCTATCTGCAGCAGCGCAAGTATGCCGAAGCGCTGTCGTATGCCCAGCAGGCGCTGGGCCAGGCGCTGCACCTGCACAACGATGCGGTCGCGGCCACGGCGCGCATCAACGTCGGCCACGGCTACCTGGGCATGGGCCGCCTGGCCGAGGGCAAGAAGACCATCGAGGAAGGCATCGCCTGGTACGACCGCGCGGCCAACAAGCCGGACCTGCAGAGCGTGCTGGTCGAATACGGCGACGCGCTCGAGCGCGTCGGCGACCTGCCCGGCGCGCTGGCCGCCTACCACCGCGAGCGCAAGCTGTCCGACGAACTGTTCGAAAAGCGCCGCCAGAAGGCGGTGACGGAACTGCAGGAGAAATACGAGGCCGACAAGCGCCAGCGCCAGATCCAGCTGCTGCGCCAGGAAAACCAGGTCAAGTCGACGGAACTCGACAACCGCCGCCTGCAGCAGCGCATCTGGTGGCTGCTGGCGCTCGTGTTCGCGCTGGCCTCCGTCATCGTCGGCATCCTGTACCGCAAGGTGCGCCACGCGAACGCCCGGCTCGAGGAAAAGAACCTGGAACTGAAGCAGCAGAGCGCGCGCGATCCGCTGACGGCGCTGTACAACCGCCGCCACTTCCAGGAATTCATGCGCAACCACGACGGGGTGGAGCGGCGCCATGCCGGCAGCGCCGACGACATGGTCGGCGCCATGTTCCTGCTCGACGTCGACCACTTCAAGCACATCAACGACACCTACGGCCACGGCGCCGGCGACGCCGTGCTGCGCGAGATCGCCGACGCGCTGCGCGACATCCTGCGCGAGACCGACATGATCGTGCGCTGGGGCGGCGAGGAATTCCTCGCCTTCCTGCCGGCCGTCCCGCGCGGCAACCTGGACGAGGTGGCGCGCCGCTTGCTGTCCGGCATCCCGGCGCGCACCATCGACTACCAGGGCGTCCCGCTGTCGGTCAACGTCTCGATCGGCTTTGCCCCGTTCCCGCTGGCGCCGGGCGGCGCCCCCATCTCGTGGGAACGCGCCGTGAACATCGTCGACATGGCGCTGTACCTGGCCAAGGGCCACGGCCGCAACCGCGCCTACGGCGTGCGCGGCCTGGCCCAGCTGGACGGCGCCGCGCTGGACCTGGTCGAGCAGGACATCGAGCAGGCCTGGCGCGCCGGCCTGGTCGAGCTGTCGATCGTGCAGGGCAATCCGGCGGAGCTGCGCGCGGCGTCCTGATCACGGAGCGACGGGCTTAATGCGCGGCCTGCTGGATCTTCTGGCCCGTCTCTTCCACCTTCTCCCCGACCTTCTCGGTGGCGCGGTCCAGGTTGCGGCGCGCTTCCTCGGTCGCGTCCTGGGCGTCGATGCGCGCCCGGCGCGCCGCGGCGTCGGCCTTGGCGACCTGTTCCTGCATCTTGTCCCTGACCTTGTCGCCGGCGTCGTCGACCGCGGCGGCGGCGCGGGCGCCGGCATCGTCGACGGCCTTGCCGGCGCGCTCGGCCGGACCGGGACCGGCGTCCTGGCGGCTGCAGGCGGACAGCAGCGCAAGGAGCGATAAGGTAGCGATAAGCGATGCGCGTTTCATGGCAGACCTCCTTTTTGTTGTCAAATATACACCCAACAACAAGGAGATGGCGCTACGGCACCGCCAGCGGATGCTCGCGCCGCGCGGCGTCGATGCGGCCGCGCAGCGCCCGCGTGTCCTCGTCCTCGCCCCAGCGCTTCACGTAGGCCTGCAGGCGCAGGCGGGCGCGCTCCGCGTTGCCGGCCTTGAGCGCGGCCTCGGCCGCGTCCTGCGCTTCCGTCCACGCCCTGTCCTTCTGGCGCCGGCGCGTGCACTTGCCCGCTTCCTCGTTCAGCGCCTTCTGCACCCGCTCGAGCTGGGCCGGCGTCGCCCGCTCCGCGCGCAGCGCGATCAGCTCGTCCTGCGCCTCCTTCGCCTTGCATTCGCGCGCCAGCGCGATGGCCGCCTCGATGCGCCGCTCGGTCTTCTTCGCCGACGGCTTGGCGACCAGCCACACGGCCCACAGGATCGCCAGCGCCAGGATCCACCAGCGCAGGCGGATCGGTTCGCGCTGGCGCGGCGCCGACTGGCCGCCCGTGACGCCGGGGCGCGGGGGTGGGCCCGCCGCTGCGCCAGGGCTGGCCGTGCCGCTACGGCCGAAGGCGTGCGGCGATGGCGGCGATGGCGGCGGAGGTGGCGGCTTGGGCGTTGGAGGCGGCTCCGGGGCCTTCGGCGGCGGCGCCGGCGATGACGACGCTGGCGATGGTGACGGTGAGGGCGGCGGCGCCGACGCTTCCGCTTCCGGCGCATCCGCCCACCCGGACAGCGACGCGGCCGCCGTGGCGCCGGCCGCGGCCAGGGCGGCGCGACCGGAATTACGCTCGGTCTCGCGCCCGGTCTCGCGCTCGGTCTCGCGCTCGTCAGCGGCGCTGCGCGCGTCCGCCTGCGCGCGCGCGCCGGCGTGCTGCGCGGTGCCGCACCACGGACAGAAATTCACCGGGCGCGGCATGGCGCGCGCGCAGGTGGGATTGATGCAGCGGTAGATCGTTTCGTCCTGCACGTCGGCCCTCATTCCGGATCCGGGATGCCGTCGTCCGGATCGGGGATCGCGTCGTCGAGGAGCGGCGCCAGCTCGGGCATCTCGCCGACCGTCTTCCATTTGTCGACGCGCGGATTCCACGCCATGTTCCAGATGCGCGTGCCGGCATCGATGTCGCCGCGCGCCAGCTGCTGGGCCACTTCGTCGACGCCGAACGGCCCGCGCTGGGCGCCGCCGACGAACAGCTTGTAGCGCGCGGCCGGCGGCGTGGCGCCGACCACGAAGGCGGCCGGGCCCAGCTGCGCCATCGGCACGCCGGGCGCCGCCGTCCGTGGCGTCCCCGCCACCCCCGTCACCCCTGCTGCGCGCCGTTCCAGCGCCTGGGCGGCGCGCGCCTCGCTGGCCAGGAATTCCGGCTTGATGGCGCGCTTGTCGACGGCGCGCTCGACTTCCCATCGGTAGGCGTCGCCGGCCGAATCGGGAACGACGTCGGTCCACGCGTCGAGCTGCGCGAGCGCGGCCTCGACCTGGGCCGGCGACAGCGTCGGATCGAGCGCCGTCGCGCGCTTGATCCAGGCGTCGTACAGGCGCCGCGCCGTGATGTTGGGCAGCGACGGCGACGGCAGCTGGGCGCCGGTCTCGTCCACTTCCAGCTTCGGTTCGTACACGCGCAGCTGGTAGTGGCGCATCAGCGCGGCCAGCAGCGCCAGCTGGTGCGGCCCCATCGCGTTCAGGCGGCGGCGCACGGCCTCGACGATCTGCTCGCGGTAGTACGGCGGCAGGCCGTTGGAGCGGATCGCGTACTCGTTACCGATCTGCAGCCACTCTCCGGACCCCGGCTCGACCTCGAACAGGTACTGGCCGCGCGGCTGGAACGCCGCCTCGCGGTCTCCCGCATCCTGTTTGCGGCGCAGGACGCCCAGCGCCACGGCCTGCAGGAACCAGTCGTAGTCGTCGGCCAGGCGGTTCAGTTCGTCCATCGACGGCGAGATCGGATGGCGGTAGCGCGTCGAATCGAAGTGCACGTGGGTCGGGATCTTCGGGTTCTCGATCTGGTAGCTGGCGCGCCAGGTCGGCAGGCCGCGCAGGACCGTCATCGGATAGCCGGACAGCTCGATATAGCACACGGCCCGTCCCGGCACGCCCGTGTTCACGATCGACACCAGGTCGCCGTGGAAGAAATTGGTCGGCACGGCGGCGCGGATCTCCCCTTCCAGCCGGCGCCAGGCGACCGGATCGCCCACGCCGATGAAACACTTGAACTGGTCGGCGCCCGGCGTGAACTCGGCCGAGAAGCGCGCGTTCACCCACGGCATGGCGCTGCGGATCCATTCGCTGAACACGCGGTGGCGCTCCTGCGGGGGCATTGCGCCGAGGCGGTCGAGCAGCGGGTCCTCGGCGTGTGTCGCCTCCTGGCCCGACAGCTGCACCTGGGCGCGACGGAACAGCTTGAGCAGCAGGTCGGCGCGATGGCGCTCGTCGCCCAGCTGCGGGAACAGGCGCGCCGAGCCGCCGAATTCCAGCAGCACTTCCTCGCTCCACGCGCTGACGTCGCCCGTCAGGCGCACCGGCTCGGGCAGCGTGTCGTCGGCGAGCTTGATCGTCGTCGCATGTTCCTGGCGGGCGTCGGAGCGCAACTGGCCGATGCGCTGGTCGACGGCGGCCAGCATGGCCTGCACGGCGCGGCGCCCGTCCTGGAACTCGCCGGCCAGTCCGCTCCAGCGCGGTTGGCCGTGCTCGTCCAGCGATTGCGGATCGCCCAGCCAGGCCGACAGCGACTGCATGACTTCGATCGCCTGGCCGGCCGCCACGGCCAGCAGGTGGAAGCGCAGGTAGTCGGCGATGTCGCGCTTGAGGTGGTTCATCACCTCGCGCGCCTGGGTGTCCTTGCCGAACAGGCGGCTGGAAGCCTGCGACAGGTTGTTCAGCGATTCCTCGACCTGGCGCGTGCGCAGCGCGTCGCGCACGTCGCGGTAGCGCTTGCCGTTGCGCTGGGCGTTGGCCAGGTCGCGCTGGGCCAGCCGCGCCTTCACCTGTTCCAGCAGCGACAGCACGAATTCCAGGCCGCCCTGCTTGCGGTCGTCCAGCAGCATGTACAGGCGGCCGCGCACGTTCAGGCGCAGCTGCGCCAGCAGTTCCCCCGTATGGCGCTTGATGCGGTCCTCGCTCGTCTCGGCGGTGGCGCCGGCCTCGCGGATGGCGTCGCGTTCCAGGTTCGGCAGCAGCTCGACGACCTTCTCGCGCCAGACCTTCAGCTCGTAGGACGCCATGATGCGGTCGATCTCCAGCTGCACCTTGCTCTCCACGCGCTCCAGCAGCGAGCGGCCGTCGCGGTCCAGCAGCAGCATGTCGGTGAGCGCGTATTCCTGGAACGGCCCGACGTCGACGGTGCCCTTGCGGAAGTCCGGGAATTCCGTGAACGGGCGCTCGCTCATGCCCATCTGCTCGCGCATGAAGGCGTCGCGCTCGTTGTCGGCGGCGCGCCGGGCCGCGGTACCATCGCTGCCCGCCAGGCCGAAGAAGGCCTTCACCATCAGCGCCGCCAGCTCGTAGGCGCGGATGTCCTCGCGCAGGCTTTGCTGGGTGTCCAGCACGGACTGGCCGAACGCCGAATACACCTTCGAGTAGGACAGGCGCATGTCGCCGAAGCGGCTCTCCGGCACGCGCGGGTTGTACGGCCCCAGCTTGTGCTGCTGCTGGTTGACGGCCACCGAGCGCTTGCGGTTGGCAAAGTCGGCCGAGGCGAAATCCTCGAACAGCGTGTCGGCCACCATCTGGTACACGTCCTTGACGTCCAGCGTGGCCTTGTTGGCGAGATTGGCCGTGTCGACGAAGTACACGTCGTCGAACGGGGCGCCGCGGCCCGTCACGCTGTCCGGCTCCATCCACTGCACCTGCGCGTTCATGTCGCGCATCGTCGTTTCCAGTTCCATCAGCGTGGCGTAGGCGTTCGCCTCGGTGCGCTCCTTGTTCGCCTTGGCGTAGCCCGAGGGCAGGAACATCACGAGGTCGACCTGGCTGTCCGACACTTCCTGGCGCGCGATCGCCTTGGCGATCCAGCCCAGGTCGATGGCGCTGCCGGCGCCGGTGCCGCCCGCGTTCGACGCGATGACGACGATGCGGAACTTCGACGTGTCGACCTGCAGGCCGAGGCGCTGGTAGTTTTCCTTGCGCTCGATGCCGGCATTGCTGCTCAGGGAATTCAGCGCGCCCTTGATGCGGCCGCGCAGCTTCGGGTATTTGTCGAACAGGTACAGCCGCGCCAGCGCGCGGATCTGGCCCGCGCCCTTGGACGGATCGATGCCCAGCGAGCGCAGCTTCTTGGGCCGCAGCGGCATCCAGCTTTCGATCAGGGGGAACCGCGCCAGGCTGTCGTCGGACTCGTGGTACTGCGGCAGGTCGAGCGGCTCGACCAGGCGCTCCTCGTCCGTCAGCTTGACCAGGTCGAACCAAGGGTCCGTGCGCTGCGACTTGCCTTCGTCGATGACGGCGTTCGCGTCCAGGTCGAAGTGCAGGAAGCGCGCCACCGGGAAGTCGGCGATCGACTCGACGCGGGTCGGGTGGTGGCGGTTCCATACTTCCGACAGGATGCGGCGGCGGATGCGCATCATGACTTCCATGCCGGTGCCGCCGGCGCCGATGAACAGCGTCGGGCGCAGGTCGACCTTCAGTTCGTTCTTGCGGTTCAGTGCGGAGGGATCGGGAAAATCTGCCATGGGGTGCTGTCTCCTGGTTCCTGGTCTTAGCGGCGGCCGACGAACAACGCGGCGACGAGGGTGACGACGCCGACCACGACGAGCGGCCCCGTGATCGCCAGCGTCAGGTACTTGCTGGCATTGACGATCGCCAGCACGGCCGCCGCCGACAGGAAGGACATGCCGACGAACAGCAGCCAGCCCGCGCTGCCGGCCGACGACGGCGACACGCGCTTGACCACCAGGTGATGCACGTAGGCGTTACGCACGAAAAAATAAATCACCAGCAGCACGACGATGATCGCCCCGGCAATGGCCATGTCGCGTCCCGAGGTGTCGCGCAGCGGCGCCGCGCTCGGGTTGGTGGCGCCGCCGGGCGCGATCTCGACCGGCATGTGCGAGGTATCTGGCGCCGTCCTGGGGCCGGCATCGTCCGGCGTGGTCTGGCCCGGCAATTTGAAACCGGGGTCGGCGGCGGTATCCGGCGCCTGGTGTGATGGTGTTCCCGGCGTCGATGGGCTTGGCGTGGCTTGCATGGTCGTCCTTCGTCGTTGTTGTCAGCGGCCCAGCCGGACTTGCGCACCGTCGCGCAGGTCGATCAGCTCGTGGCCGAACAGGGTCGTCTTCAGGCGGGCCACCTGGTTGCCCGCCTTGTCGTAGATGGGCTGCACGGCGCCCGCGCGCGTGCGCACCGTGCGCAATTCGTCTTCCACCGTCAGGTGCACGCGGCGCGGCCGTGCATAGGCCCAGGCCGCGGCGGCCCCGGCGGCGAGCAGCGCCAGCGCGGCGCCGATGGCCGCGTACAGCGGCCCCGAGCCGTAGTGCACCCGCACCTCGACGGGCAGGCTCGCGCTGGAATCGCGGATCTCGGCGGGCGGCGTGAAGATGTCCGGCAGCGGATCGCCCGGGAACAGCGCCGCCATGCGCGCGCGGAACGCCTGCGACAGCGCCAGCTTCTGGCCGTGCAGCTGCAATTCGATATGGCCCGGCAGCACGAAGGCGGAGCCGGCGGCCTTGAGCGCGTCGAGCGACCAGGTGCCGGGCAGCTGCGCCACCGGCAGCTGCACGCGCGAGACCAGCGGCGCCTGCTTGCCGGGCGCCAGGCGCGCGACGCTGCCGTCTTCCAGCACGATGCGGTGGTTGGCGCCGTTCAGCACGGAGCGCGCGCCGACGCTGGCGCCGACGATGGTGTAGGGGTAGATCGTGTTCTCCAGGTTCCAGCGCACGGTGGCGAAGGGTTCCAGCGCGCCCGGCGCGACGTCGGCGCGCAGCACGCCGTTCGCATCCATCGACATCGCGACGCCGGGCGCGTCCTCGACCCGGCGCGGCACCAGGCGCACCGTGTCGCGGTCCAGCGGCTTCAGGCGCGCCGGCGGTTCCGTGATCACGCGCTTCACGCGCCCTTCCGCCACCAGCTGGTCGAGCGCCCGCTCCCCCTCGGCGCCGACGGCGAACACGTACACCATCAGGCCGTTGGCGCGGTAGTGCTCGCCCTGCACGGGCATGCGCAGCGGGAAGGCGAGCGCCTTGGCGATGGCCGGGCCGCGGTGGATCAGCGCATAGAATTCGCGGTTGCGCTGCGCCGTCGCCTGGTCGTTGTTCGGGCTGTTGCGGTTGTTCGTGAACAGCCACACGAGGCCCGGCTTGCCCTGCAGGACGCCGTCGATGGACGCCGTGACGGCTTCGCCCAGGTCGGTATCGGCCAGCGCCCCGCCCTTCGGCTTCCTGGCCGTCTCCAGGCCCGCCAGCGCAGCGCGCACGTGCGCGGCCGTGGCGCCGCCCGCCTGCTCCGACAACAGGCCGCGCGGCGACGGCGCGCCGGGCTGCGACTGGTTGAACGCGGCCAGCACCAGCGCGTCGCCGGGCCGCACGACGCTGTCGACGAGGGCCGCGACGAGCGGCTTGAACGGCGACTTCGGATCGGCATAGAACGGCTCCATCCAGCCCGAGTTCTGCACCAGCACCACCTGCGGGATGGCCTGCGCGGGCACGGCGGCGGCCAGGCCCAGCGCCGCCAGCGCGGCCGCGAGGAAGCGTACGGTACGTGTCATGGCGCTTCCAGGTCCCAGCCGCGGATCCGGTTCCAGTCCGGATGGTGCAGCCACAGGCGGCCCGCGTACACGAAGGGCACGCAGGCGAGCGGACGCGCCAGGCGCGCGACTTCGTCGAGGATGACGTTGCGCCGGCCGATCCACTCCACCGTCGTGCGCGGGATCACGCGGTCGGCCAGCGCCTCCTCGGCGCGGCCCGTGTACTTGTGGAAGCGCAGCACCAGGCCGCTGGGCTGGGCGCGGTTGTTGTTGAAGCCGCGCAGCAGCGGCAGCACCAGCGCATCGTCTTCCATCTGGTCTTCCACGTGTTCGCCGGACCAGGGTTCGTCGACGACGGGGTGGCCGCGCCGGAACAGCAGGTTGGCGAAGCCCAGGCGCGCGCCGTCGATCGGGGCGCGCTGCGGCGCGGCCACGCCCAGTTCAAGGAAGGAATACGACTGGCCGTCGTGCCCGATCAGCCACATGCGTCCGTCGCGGCTCAGCGTGGGCCCGCCCAGGTCGAGGCTGGGCAGCCAGGTATCGGGCCAGGCGATCCAGCGCGGCGCCTCGCCCGGACGCCACACCAGCTGGCCTTCGCCGTGCAGCCAGAACAGCTGGCCGTCGTAGCCGATGGGCCGGGTCCAGCCGGACAGCGGCAACGCGCCGCAATCGTAGGCGGGACCGGGCGAGAAATCGGCGCCCAGCGTGCACAGTTCCAGCGTGCCGGCGGCGCCGCGCACGAGGCAGCCGATCTGGTGCCGCATCATGCCGGGCGCCGCGGCCACCGGGGCGGCCAGCACGGCACGCGTGCGGCAGGTTTCGCCGACGGGGTCCATCCACAGGCGGTACAGGCCGCGCGCCGTCGGCACCAGGCCGACCTCGCCGCGCTCGCCTTCGACGGCCGGCAGCCAGCCGTAGTCGGACGCGCCGAACGCGAGGTCGGCCGCGCCTTCCTCGGGCAGCAGCACGTGCCAGGTCTCGCCCAGCGGGTCCCAGTACTGCAGCACGCCGCGCGCGGGCGCCAGCGCCAGCAGGCGCTGTTCGTGGAAGCCGAAGGTGGCCGCGGCGAACACGCAGTGGGCGTTCGGCGGCGCCGGCAGCGTGGCGTCGAAGCGGCCCACGTGCGGCGCCGGCGTGCGTTCCTCCAGGCCCTCGCCCAGCGCCAGCGAGGTCACCGGCAAGCCGTGCGGCACGTGGCGCGGCAGCAGCGGGTCGGCCCAGGCGCCCCACCAGTCGGGCCGGCGCTCGCGTTCCAGCGCCGGCCGGCGCAGGGGCTGGCCGCACTCCGGACAAAAGGCGAATCCTTCGGGATAGACAGGGGCATGCGCGCAGGCCGTCGGCAGCGAGGCGCCGAGCAGGTGCGCGCAATCGGCCACGCGGCCGCGCGCCTGCACGCCGGCCTGCCAATCGATGCGGCCCAGGCCCGTGCCCGCGGCCAGCACGTAGCCGCTGCCCGCCTCGCGTTCCAGCCAGACGCTGGCTGGCGTTTCCCATCTGTATGCCATTCGCTCCACCGTCGATCGTCAAAAATCGCCCGGTCCACATGCAGGAGGCTGTCGCACAAGGCGCATGGCGGCGTTGCGGCGCCTTGCCCTGCACTTTTTGCGATAGCCTCGCACATCGGGACCGTTGCGCTTTTGAAATGATATATCCGGCGTCAACGCGACGGCGCGCCGTTCACGAGGTAGCAGCTGGCTGTGCTTCAGGCATCAAATGACGGGCTGGTCGAGGGAACTTTCGGCGCCTTGCTCGCGCGCCGGGTTCACGTGGCGGATCTTCCAGCTGCCGCCTTCGAGCACCATGTCCAGCGCCAGCGTGCGCACCGGCTCGCCGCCGGCGCCCAGCGTGACGATGACGTCGGCGACCCGTTCGCGGCCCAGGGTGCGCTGGTGCACGGTGACGGCGTGCACCTGGCGGCGCAGCCAGTTGCCGTCGTAGTGCGCGGCCTGCAGGAAGTAGTCGCCGTCCGGCGCCCCACCCGCCTTGCCCGCCTGCGCGTCCCGCAGGCGCGCCACCAGCTGCGCCGCCAGGTCGCGCGCCACGTAGCCGAGGAAGCGCTCGTGGCGGTCGCTGAGCGGGTCCTGGTCGGCCGCCAGCGTTTCCAGGTACCAGCCGTAGAATTCCACCGCGACCGCATCCGGCGGCCTGGGCGCGGCCGGCGCCGCCGTCGGCGCGGCGAGCGCGCACCATGCGAGCAGCACCGAGCACAGGGCCACGGCACTTCTCGCCAATAAGCGAGCAAATAAGCTGGCAAATAAGCCAGCGAATAAGCCAGCGAATAAGAAATTTCCATTTAGAATCAACATGATGGCGCTCCCGACAGCATCCACTGTGCAGCAAGGACGGCCCCTGCCCCGTGAGCTGGCGCAAGCGGCGGCCGGCGGGGCGGCGGCGGCGGCGGCCACGCGCCCGATCGCCCCGGATGGCGCCGGATCGTATAATGCCGGGCTGTATCCATCCGCCGTTTTCGCCATGACCACCCCGGACCTGCCCGCCGCCGCCATCGACGCCGCCACCGCCCACCTGCGCGACGTGCTCGCGATCGCGCTCGAGCACGGCCCCGGCCGGCGCGCGCTGGTCGTGTACGACACCCGCACTGCGCTATCACGCGCCCTCGTCGCGGCCTACCGCCGCAACCTGCCCGAAGGACCGGAGGCGCGCTTCATCGACTTCGACGCCGTCGCGCCGCAGCAGGTGCTGGACACCTTCGGCACGCTGGCGCCGCAGGACCTCGTCGTGCTGGTGCAGTCGACCAACTTCCGCCTCGACGGCTTCCGCCTGCGCGTGGAACTGTTCAAGCTGGGACTGAAGGTGATCGAGCACGTGCACCTGTCGCGCATGCCGGGCGCCCAGGGCGAGCACTACGTCGCGTCGCTGGCCTACGACCCCGCCTATTTCCGCGGCGTGGGCCACGCGCTCAAGGCGCGCATCGACCGGGCCGCGCGCGCCGAGGTGCATGGCGGCGGCGAGGTGCTGGCGTTCGACTCGCCGTTCGAAGGCGCCAAGCTGAACGTGGGAGACTACGGCGCGATGCACAACGTGGGCGGCCAGTTCCCCATCGGCGAAGTGTTCACCGAGGCCAGGGACCTGGAAGCCGTCAGCGGCCGCGCGCAGATCCACGTGTTCGGCGACACTTCCTACCTCGTCAACCGTCCCGCCGTGCCGGTGACCGTCATCATCGAGCGCGGGCGCGTGGTGGGCGCCGAGAACGTCACGCCGGAATTCCAGGAAGTGCTCGACATCATCCGCCGCGACGAGGGCGAGGTGTGGGTGCGCGAGCTGGGCTTCGGCATGAACCGCGCCTTCACGCGCGAGCGCCGCGTCGACGACATCGGCACCTACGAGCGCATGTGCGGCATCCACCTGTCGCTGGGCGCCAAGCACGGCGTGTACGCCAAGCCGGGCTTCAAGCGCAAGGATGCGCGCTACCATATCGACGTGTTCGTCGTGACGGATGCCGTCTACCTCGACGACGAACGGGTCTACGCCGACGGCGCGTGGACCGTCCAGTGAACCACGAACCAACGAGAACGACCATGCTCAACCAGGAACAGCGCGACCAGTACCAACGCGACGGCTACATCGTCATCCCCGGCTTCAAGGCCGATGCCGACATCGCCGCCCTGCGCCGCCGCGCCGGCGAGATCGTCGACGCCTTCGACCCCACCGAGTCGCGCAGCATCTTCACCACGCAGAACCAGATGAGCGCCAGCGACGCCTGGTTCCTCGGCTCGGACAACACGGTGCGCTGCTTCTTCGAGGAAGAAGCGTTCGGCGCCGACGGCCAGCTGAAACAGGCCAAGGCCCTGTCGATCAACAAGATCGGCCACGCGATGCACGACCTCGACCCCGTCTTCGAAGCCTTCACGCGCGACGCCAAGCTGGCCGCGGTGGCGCGCGACCTGGGCCTGGAACAGCCGCAGGTCTGGCAATCGATGTACATCTTCAAGCAGCCCGGCATCGGCGGCGAGGTGCGCTGGCACCAGGACGCCACCTTCTTCGACTCGACCCCGATCAGCGTGACCACGTTCTGGTTCGCGCTGGAAGACGCGACCATCGAGAACGGCTGCCTGTGGGTCGAACCGGGCGGCCACCGCGGCCCGCTGCGCGAGCGTTTCCTGCGCGACGGCGACCGCATCTCGATGGAAAAGCTGGACGCCACGCCCTGGCCCGACGACAGCACGGCCGTGCCGCTCGAGGCGAAGGCCGGCGACCTGGTCTGCTTCCACGGCCTGCTGCCGCACTACAGCGCGCCGAACCGCTCGCCCGTCTCGCGCCATGCGTTCACGCTGCACGTGACGGATGCCCGTACCGCTTATTCGCCGCGCAACTGGATCCAGCGCGACGCCAGCCTGCCGGTGCGCGGCTTCGACTGAACGCGGCGTTCCCGCCGCCAGGCGGCGGGCTCCCCTCCCACGGCGCCAGCCGCGCGCCGTCCTGCCGCCGTGCCACACAACGTCAAGACAATTGATAAAAGTCAAAATGTCAACAGATCAAAGGGCCAGGAACGTACCTTCCTGACAACGCCATCTATTGACAGTTTTCCTCCATTTTCACTCTTGCAACGGAATTAAGTTTCGATATGCGGCGATCTTAAAAATTTTATCCGGTTATGACAGGGCAATGTTAACGCTATCATAAATTTGCAATTCCTTTTTGATAACGTTTTCAGGAGCCGGACCATGCCTTTCCAGCATCATCGTCTCAGCCGCGTTGTTCAATCCCTTCTCATTGCATGCAGCCTGTGCGCAGGCGCAGCCCCGGCCTTCGCCACCACGCTCGACTTCGAAACGCACACCAATATCGTGACGCCAGTGCTCGGCAGCGGCGACACCGCCTATGCCGGCCGCGACCGCTTTACCACGGCCGGCTACACGGCGACGGTGGCGGACAGCGCCTACGCCCAGAGCCTGCCCGACTACGAGCCCGGCGCGGCCGGCGTGATCGTCGACCATTCGGACCGCCTCGCCTGCAGCATCGTCACCTGTCCCGGCAGCTTCTTCAACCAGAGCCACTACTACGCCGGCCTCAACGACAGCTCGCTGACGCTGGCGCGCGGCGACGGCCTGGCGTTCCACCTCTTCTCGCTCGACTTCGCCTTCGTCGCGCCGACCTACGACCTGCCCAATCTCAGCTACGGCCAGCTGGTGCTGAGCGCCACGGCGGAAGGCAGCGACGATCCCGTGACCCGCAATATGAATCTGCCAGGGCAATTCCTGGACGGTAATTTCATCTTCGATACCTGGCAGCTCGACAGCGTCTTCAGCGGCTTGAACCTGACCAGCCTGACCATCAGCGCCTGCGTGTTCGACGACGGGCTGAACTGCGTGAACGGCGCGACCAGCTACAACCTGGCGCAGTTTGCCATCGACAACCTGCAAGTGGAGGCCGTGCCGGAGCCACAGGACTGGCTGGTGTTCGGCAGCGGCCTCGGCCTGCTTGCAGCCATCGGCCGCCGACGCCGCCGCACGGGCGCCGCCGCCGGCGTGGCGGGGGGTGCCGCATGATGCGCCGCCTGCTCGTCCTGCCCCTGCTGCTGGCCGCGACTGCCGGCGGCACCGCCGCCGCTGCCGCTGCTGCTCCCGATGCGCCGCGCCGCACCTACATCGTCCAGCTCGGCGACAAGCCGGTGGCGTCGTACACCGGCGGCGTTGCCGGCCTGGCCGCGACCAAGCCGCCGGCCGGCTCGCTGATCAACCCGCAATCGGTCGCCGTGCAGAACTACATGCAGTACCTGCAGCAACGGCGCGCGGCCGCGCTCGCCGCACTCCCGCCGGGCGCGCTGCTGCACGACCTGAAGGTGGTATACAACGGCTTCGTCGCCCGCCTGACGGAGGCCGAGGCGCTCGCGCTCAAGCACAGCGACGGCGTCGTGGCCGTCCGTTCGGATACGTATTTCGCGCCGGCCACGAGCTATACGCCCACCTTCCTCGGCCTGGACCGGCCGGGCGGCCTGTGGAGCCAGCTCGGCGGCAAGGAACATGCCGGCGAAGACATGATCATCGGCGTCATCGACACCGGCATCTGGCCCGAGAATCCCGCGTTCGCCGACCGCGTCGATGCCAAGGGCGCCCCCACCCACGATCCGGACGGCACGCCCGCCTACGGGCCGCCGCCCGCGCGCTGGCACGGCGCCTGCCAGGCCGGACCGGGATTCGGCGCGGACGCCTGCAACAACAAGCTGATCGGCGCGCGCGCGTACAACTTCCTGGCCGACGCGGGGCGCGCGCCGCACTGGACGGAATTCGATTCGCCGCGCGATTCGCTGGCCGGCCCCGAGGGCAAGGGCGGCCACGGCACGCATACCTCGTCCACCGCCGCCGGCAACAACGGCGTAGCGGCCGGCATCGGCAGCGCGGCCCTGGGCACGACGTCGGGCATGGCGCCGCGCGCCCGCCTGGCCATGTACAAGATCTGCTTTTCCAGCGCCAACGACGATGGCAGCGCCAGCAACGGCTGCTCGACCAATTCGGCCGTCGCGGCCATCGAACAGGCCGTGCTGGACGGCGTCGACGTGCTCAGCTACTCGATCAGCGGCAGCAGCGATTCGGTCGACGACCCGGTCGAGCAGGCCTTCCTCGGCGCCGCCAATGCCGGCGTGTTCGTGTCCGTCGCGGGCGGCAACTATGGCCCCGGCAATGCCGTCAACCACCCGTCGCCATGGCTGACGACGGTGGCGGCGTCGACCACGGACCGCATCCAGGGCGCCCAGGTGCAGCTCAGCACCGGCGTACGCTATACGGGCGCGTCGCTGAACGCCACGGCGCTGGCGCCCGCGCCGGCGATCCTGTCCAGCGACGCCGGCACCATCCCCTACGCCAACCTGGCGTCGGGCGACCGCGAGGCGCGCCGGCTCTGCTATACCGAGGCCGACCGCCTGGCGAACGGCGCCAGCAGCAACGCCGCCCTGGATCCTGCCCTGGTGGCGGGCAAGGTGGTGATCTGCCAGCGCGGCAAGAACGCCATGGTCGACAAGAGCCGCGCCGTGCGGGAAGCGGGCGGTGTCGGCATGGTACTGGTGGACGACGGCAACGGCCTGGTGATCAACGACTTCGTCGTGCCGACCGTGCACGTGTCGGTCAAGGACGGCGCCGCCATCAGTGCTGCCGTCACACCGGCGCTGACCATCGGCATCGGCGCCACCGAACTGGTGCCGAACCCGGAAGCCGCGCCGAAGCTGGCCCGCTTCTCCAGCCGCGGGCCGAACATGGCGACGGCGAGCGTGCTCAAGCCCGACCTGGCGGCGCCCGGCGTCAACATCCTGGCCGGTTTCGCGCCCGACCTGACGCCGGCCCAGCACGACGCCATCGCCGCCGGCGGCGCGGCCGGCGGCGTCACCTGGGCCTATGCCAGCGGCACCTCGATGGCGACGCCGCACGTGTCCGGCCTGGCGGCACTGCTCAAGCAGAAGCACCCGGACTGGTCGCCGGCGGCGATCAAGTCGGCGCTGATGACGACCGCGACGCCGACCGTCGACGACGGCCTGCCCGCCGACTTCAACGGCAAGAACGCGTTCGGCCAGGGCGCCGGCCACGTCGCGCCGACGCCGGCCGCCGATCCTGGCCTGGTGTACGACCTGGGCGCCACCGACTACCAGCGCTTCCTGTGCGGCCTCGGTTCGTACAGCGTGCCGGCTTCCGTGTGCAGCGGCGTCGGCACCGTCGCCGACTACGACCTGAACCTGGCGTCGGTCACCGCCGCCAACGTGGCGGACACGCAGACCATCAAGCGCCGCGTCACCAACGTGGGCGGCGCGCAAGCGACCTACACGGCCAGCGCCAGCCTGCCCGGCTTCGCCGTCACCGTGGCGCCGGCCAGCCTGACGCTGGCGCCCGGGGCCAGCGCCGACTACAGCGTGACGCTCAAGCGCACCAGCGCGGCCAACAACGCCTGGGCCTACGGCACGCTGGACTGGAGCGACGGCACGCACCGCGTGCGCAGCCCGCTCACGGCCCGCACCGCGCTGTTCACGCCGGACGACTACTATTATTCGGAAGGGACGTCGGGCAACAAGACGGTGAGCGTCACCACCGCCTACAACGGCAAGCTGACCGCCAAGGTGGCGGGTCTGCGCGAAGCGACCCAGGACACGTACACGCTGCATGCGAACAACTCCAGCGACTACGGCGTGGCCGAATGCGCCGCGGGCGGCAGCGACAGCGTCAGCTACAAGCGCGTCACGATCCCGGCCGGCACCGTCGGGGCGCGCTTCGCGCTGTACGAGGAGGACGCCAGCGGCGGCTCGGGCGACGACCTGAACCTGCTGCTGCTGGACGGCCAGGGCAACCTGATCGTGGGCAGCGTCAACCTGTTCTCCTCGGCCGAGGACATCGAGTCCCCGAACCCGGACCCGGGCGAGTACATCGTCTGCGTGGTGGCCCGCACCCCGGTGGGCGGCACCGCCACCGCCAAGCTGTCGAGCTGGGTGATCGCGCCGGGCCAGACGGGCACCGGCAACCTCAAGATGCTGACGCCCTCGACCGTGTTCGCCTACCGTCCCGCCTCGGCCAGCTACACCTGGTCGGGACTGGCGCCGGGACGGCACTACATGGGCGGCGTCGAGTTTTCCAACGGCAGCCTGCGCCTGGGCGCGACGCTGATCCAGGTGGAAAGCATCGAGACCGTCTGGGGCCGGGCCGCGGGCCGCGGCACCAGGCTGGATGCGCTGCAGGCGCGGCGCAGCGACCGCTAGCGGCGGCATGCGGGGACCGGCACGCGCCGGTTCCCGCCCTGGCCGCCCGCGCCCATCCGGCGGCAAATCCGTGCGATGTTGCACCGGATTGGATTTGCTATACTCCGCGAGTATCTTTTAATGCACTTTGTGCAGGCGATGGGAAAGCGGAGATGGACTGCCATATCGAGATCTTTCACGAGGGTGAATGGATCGAAGCTGCCGAGGCGAGCTTCCCGGACGGCGTTCGCCACGGCTTCCGCGCCTCCGGCTGCGTCTTCGAATACGACTTCGATTACGCATTCCGCCCCGCGCCCTCACCCGTTTCGCTGGCCTTGCCGGTCGATGCCACGCGCCATGTGCTGGCGGACTGGCCGGCCTTCCTGTATGACCTTGTCCCGCAGGGAAATGGACGCCGTTTCCTCCTCGGCCAGCTTGGCTTGCCGGATGCCCAGGCATCCGATGTGCCGCTGCTGTGCGCCGGCGCCTTCAATCCCATCGGCAGGCTGCGCATCCGCGAAGCCGTCACGTATTTCGAAGCGCATGTCGAACGGCACGAGGCTGCCGCTTCCGGCTTCGACCTGGATGCGCTGCTCGCGCGCCCGCCCGACTTCCACGAAACCATGATGGTGTACGGGATGCTGGCCACCGGCGGCACCGGCATCCAGGGCGTCGCCCCCAAGTACCTGCTGACCGAAGCCCATGACGGCAACTGGTATCCCGATGCCGCCCTGCCGGACGACCGGGCCCGGCGCCATTACATCGTCAAGCGGCCGCGCGGACCGCTCGACGCCGACCGCAAGGTGCTGCGCAACGAGGCGCGCTACCTGGACGTCGCGCGCCGCATGGGCATCCGCAGCTTCGATATCCCCGAGCTGCGTGGCGACATGCTGTTCATTCCCCGCTTCGACCGCCGTGCGCAGGATGGGCGCGTGCTGCGCTTTCACCAGGAAAGCGCGGCATCCATCGCCGGCCTGGCGGGCTTCGGCATCCAGCCCGACCAGTTCCAGCTGTTGGCGGCGATCCGCCGCGTCGTCGATTCCCCGCTGGAGGAAACGATCGAATTCATCCGGCGCGACGTGCTGAACCTGGCGATGCGCAATCCGGACAACCATGCACGCAATACCGCCGTGCAGACTGTCGATGGCGTTACCCGGCTGACGCCCTTGTTCGATTTCGCGCCGATGTACCTGGACCCCGAAGGCATCACCCGCGCCGCGCGCTGGTACGCGCCGGGGACGCGCCGGGAACTGCGGAATTGGACCGACGTGCTGGCGCACATGGCCCTGCCGGCAGCGGAGCATGCGCAAGTCGTCGAGGCGCTGGTCGGCTTCGGCGCACGGCTGGAGACACTGACCGACTGCATGCGCGATGCCGGCGTGGACGACGACATCGTCGGCTTCGTGACGCCGAGCGTCACGGCGCAACGTGAGCAACTGCTGGCCTTGAGGTAGACATGAGCAAAAGAAAACCGATCGACAAGCAGCAGGCCAGGCAGCGGCGCGACCGCCTGCTCGACGTGGCAGCGGCAGCCCGACTGTCGCTGACCGAAGGCGTGCGCGAGATGCGCGCCATCGCCGGCATGACGCAGGAAGAATTCGCGCAGCACCGCGGTGTCAGCGCACGCGTCGTCAAGGCGCTCGAGCTGGGGAAAGGAAATCCGACGGTAGCGACGTTGAACCGGATCGGCGAGTTCTTCGGGTTGGAGGTGGCGTTCGTGCCGGTCAAGCGCCAGGTGCCGCCCGATGCCTGGGAGCCGGCGACGCACGCCGGACCAGCCACGGCATCGACATCCGGCGCCGTCAACCGCATTTCCTACGACGCCCCACCGCTCGATGCCCGGCACGCCCGCGCAGTCGGCGAGCTCCAGCACATTCTCGACGCGTTCCGCCGGGAGAGCGAAGCGATCCTCTCCCGCTTGCAGCAGATCCCGGGTCATCCCCCCGCATCGGCATCGCCTTCCGACGACGCCGGCACGCTCACTTCCCCACCAGCTGCAGCCTCTGCCCCGCCGCCCGCGCGACCACGTCGCGCCCGTACACGCTGACGCGGTTGCGCCCGTGCTGCTTGGCGTGGTACAGCGCCTCGTCGGCGCGGCGCAGGATGTCTTCCCACTTGTGGTCGCCGGCTTCCAGCGCGGCCACGCCCACGCTCACCGTCATCGCCACGGCCTGGCCCTGCGCGTGCAGCGGCGACTGGCTGATCGCTTCGCGCAGGCGCTCGGCGATGTGGCCGACGTCGTCGACGGTGCCGCCCGTCAGCAGCACGGCGAATTCCTCGCCGCCGGTGCGAAACAGCGCATCGTAGCCGCGCAGTACGCGTGCCGACAGCGTGGTGACGTGGCGGATGGCGGCGTCGCCCACGCCATGGCCGTAGCGGTCGTTGATCGACTTGAAGTGGTCGATGTCGAAGGTGAGGAAGCAGGCGGGCGTATCGGTGCGGCGGCAGCGGCGGAATTCGCGCGTGGCGATGTCGTGCAGGGCGCGCCGGTTCAGCCATCCGGTCAATACGTCGGTGAGCGAGGCGCGGCGCAGGGCCAGCGTCTGCTGCTGGGTCACGATGAGGGCACACCCCATGGTGCCCACCGACAGGAAGACCAGCATCGACAGCGCGCCGGTCGTCAGCAGGAACTGGCCGCCCAGGAAGGCCGGGGCATGGCCATCGTTGGCCGCCATGGCGGCGCAGCGCATGGCCATCTGCAGGCCCGACAACAACTCCAGCACGATCAGCGGCAGGTAGGCGGGGCGGGCTTCGCGCTCGCTGCCGCGCCACAGCAGCCAGGCCGTGGCCAGGTTGATCGTGACCACGACCGGCGTCATCAAGTACAGGCGGTGGACCGGCGACGCGCTCAGGTAGGGCAAGCCGTGCGCCGCCAGCACCAGCGTGGACACCGCCGCGAACCAGCCCCAGCCCGGGCGCAGGTTCAGGTGCCGGCGCGCGCCGGCCAGCATGCCGAACTGGCCGGCGACATGCAGCGCATTGCCCAGGCCGGCGAACATGGGGCCGGCGTCATGCCCATGGATGATGTAGGCGGCAATGCTGTTGTTCAGGGCAAAGAAGATGCCGGCCAGCGCCCAATGCACGAGCGAGCGCTGGCGCGAACTCGCCAGATAAAGCAGTCCCATGCTGCCGGCCATGATCGAACTGGCGAGCGCTGCGGCAACGACGAGCGTGAAGGCATCCATCCTCTTCCCCGGACACTATATGCAAACTAAACAACTATGATTTCACTATTATAAGAGTCTTGCCATTACGGAATCTCTCTGATTGTCTCGCCTGGTCGAAATCGATAGCGAAATCCCCGCGTGACTTGCCTGGAGTACCGAAAACGCAACGTTTTTCAGAGGTATAGACATATATAAATTTGCTGGCGGCACCTGCGCCCTTAAAAAATTTGCTTTTATTTAGCACAAGGTCTTTGTAACAGCCTTGTTACAAATCAAGATCCTCATTATCAGGACGCAAGACTAGAATATTTTCTTTCTTTCAACCATAAATACAGGGAAAACATGATACGTTTGCCGATCGGTTTGGCGGCACTGTGCTTCACCATGTCTGCCATCGCAGCGGAACCCTTCGACGACAAGTTCCGCCAGCTCGACGAATTGCTCCCGACCCCCACCACGATCCGTACCGCCTCCGGTGCGCCGGGCCACGCCTACTGGCAGCAGCGCGCCGACTACACGATCCGCGCCACGCTGGACGAGGCCAAGCGCACGATCACGGGTGCCGAGACGATCACGTATCACAACAACTCCCCCGACGCGCTGACCTACCTGTGGGTCCAGCTCGACCAGAACCTCTTCAAGCCGGGTTCGGATGCGCGCACCACCGCCACCCTGCCCTCGCGCGACGCCTGGAAAGGCGCCACGCCGGAAACGGGCGTCAAGTTCGACGCGATCCGCAGCACGCTGGAAGCGCGCACCTTCCCGGGCGGCTTCGACATCAAGGCGGTCAAGGACGGCAGCGGCCGCCCGCTGCACTACGTCATCAACCGCACGATGATGCGCATCGACCTGCCCCAGCCCCTGAAGCCGGGCCAGCGCCTGTCCTTCGGCATCGACTGGAGCTACAACATCACGGAGTCGAAGATCCTCGGCGGCCGCTCGGGCTACGAGAAATTCGACGACAAGAACGACCTGTTCGAGATCGCCCAGTGGTTCCCGCGCATGGCCGCCTACTACGATGTGTATGGCTGGCAGCACAAACAGTTCCTGGGCGCCGGCGAATTCACGCTGGAATTCGGCGACTACGACGTGCAGGTCACCGTGCCGGCCGACCACATCGTCGCGTCCACGGGCGAGCTGCAGAACCCGGACGCCGTCCTGACGGCCGCCCAGCGCGACCGCCTGAAGCAGGCGCGCACCGCCACCAAGCCGGTCGTCATCGTCACCCAGGCCGAAGCCGAGGCGAAGGAAAAGACCCGCGCCGACGGCACCCGCACCTGGCACTTCAAGGCGAAGAACGTGCGCGATTTCGCGTTCGCGTCGAGCCGCAAGTTCATCTGGGATGCGCAGGGCTTCAAGAAGGACGGCACCAACGTCCTGGCCATGTCCTACTATCCGAAGGAAGGCAACCCGCTGTGGGGCCAGTACTCGACCCAGTCGATCATCCACACCATCAACGAGTACAACAAGTATTCGTTCGACTACCCGTACCCGGTGGCGATTTCCGTGAACGGCCCGGTGGGCGGCATGGAATACCCGATGATCTCGTTCAACGGCCCGCGTCCGACCAAGGACAAGAAGACCGGCGAACTGACCTACTCGAAGCGCACCAAGTACGGCCTGATCAGCGTGATCATCCACGAGGTGGGCCACAACTACTTCCCGATGATCGTCAACTCGGACGAGCGCCAGTGGACCTGGATGGACGAGGGCCTGAACTCCTTCGTGCAGTACCTGGCCGAGCAGGCATGGGAAGAACACTATCCGCAATCGCGCGGCGAGCCGCGCGTGATCGCCGAGTACATGAAGAGCCGTAACCAGGTGCCCATCATGACCAACTCGGAATCGGTCCTCCAGTTCGGCAACAACGCCTATGCGAAACCGACCGCCGCACTGATCGTGCTGCGCGAGACCATCCTGGGCCGCGAGCTGTTCGACTTCGCGTTCAAGGAATACGCGCAGCGCTGGAAGTTCAAGCGCCCGACCCCGGCCGACTTCTTCCGCACCATGGAAGACGCCTCGGGCACGGACCTCGACTGGTTCTGGCGCGGCTGGTTCTACACAACCGACGCCGTGGACGTGAGCGTGGACGGCATCAGCGAATACACGATCGGTTCCAAGGATCCGGAAGTCGAGCAAGCGTGGAAACGCGCCCAGAAGGAAGCCCAGCCGGTCTCGATCACCGACCAGCGCAACAAGGGCACGCTGGCGCGCCGCGTCGATGCGCATCCGGAACTGAAGGACTTCTACAACGAGCACGACGACTTCACGGTCACGAACAAGGACCGCAACAAGTACGCCGAAACCGTCGAGGGCCTGGAAGACTGGGAAAAGGCGCTGCTCAAGGAAGGCAAGCACATGTACCTGGTCGACTTCTCGAACGTGGGCGGCCTGGTTTCGCCGCTGATCCTCGAGATCCAGCTGCAGAGCGGCAAGAAGTACGTCGAGCGCATCCCGGCCGAGGTATGGCGCTACTCGCCGAAGAAGATCACGAAGCTGATCATCACCGACGAGCCGATGGTCGCCCTCACGCAGGACCCGTACTGGGAAACGGCCGACACCGACACCAGCAACAACAGCTGGCCGCGCAAGGCGACCCCGTCGCGCCTGGAACTGTTCAAGACGTCGCGCGAGCAGTCGGACATGATGAAAGACTTCAACGAAAAGCTGAAGACCAAAGACACGGCGAAGGACAAAGCCGCCGCGACCGAAGCCCAGAAAACGGAATGACGTAGGGTGGACGGGTCCCCTGTCCACGCGTTCAACGTCCGTCCGCACACCGTAGGGTGGGCACTACGTGCCCACCATCACCTCACCGTCACACATGGTGGGCACGTGGTGCCCACCCTACTCCATGATCCGCATCCCTCTCGCCACCCTCGCCCTGATCGCCTCCCTGTCGAACGCCACCGCCCAGGCCTTCGACGACAAGTTCCGCCAGCTCGACGAGCTGCTGCCCACGCCCACCGACACCCGTACCGCCTCCGGCGCCCCGGGCCACGCCTACTGGCAGCAGCGCGCCGACTACCGCATCCGCGTCGCGCTGGACGAGGCGAAGCGCGCCGTCAGCGGCAGCGAGACGGTCACGTACCACAACAATTCGCCGGACACACTGTCCTACCTGTGGGTGCAGCTGGACCAGAACATGTTCCGCAGCGATTCGGACAACCGCAACATCTCCAGCTATCCGTCGCGCGACGCCTGGCGCACGGCGGCCACGCCCGGTGGCCAGGCTGGCCTGAACTACGAGGCGGCCCGCTTCCTCGTCGAGAGCCGCAAATTCGACGGCGGCTTCAAGCTGGGCGCCGTCACCGACACGTCCGGCCGCCCGCTGGCCCACGTCGTCAACAAGACGATGATGCGCATCGACCTGCCCCAGCCCCTGAAGCCCGGCCAGCGCTTCTCCTTCGACGTGGCGTGGAGCTTCAACGTGCCGGAGACGAACGTGCTGGGCCGCCGCATGGGCTTCGAGCGCTTCGACAAGAAGGGCCAGGACAACAACGACCTGTTCGAGATCGCCCAGTTCTTCCCGCGCATGGCCGCCTACTACGACGCCCACGGCTGGCAGAACAAGCAGTACCTGGGCGACGGCGAGTTCACGCTGGAATTCGGCGACTACGACGTCGAGATCACCGTGCCGGCCGACCACATCGTGGCCGCCACCGGCGAACTGCAGAACGCGGACGCCGTGCTCACTGCCGCCCAGCGCGAGCGCCTGCAGCGGGCGCGCACCGCGAGCAAGCCGGTCATCATCGTGACCCAGGCCGAAGCGGAAGCGAACGAGAAACAGCGCGCCACCGCGACCAAGACCTGGCGCTACAAGGCGAAGAACGTGCGCGATTTCGCCTTCGCCACCAGCCGCAAGTTCATCTGGGACGCGCAAGGCTTCAAGAAGGGCGGCACCGACGTCCTCGCGATGTCCTACTACCCGAAGGAAGGCAACCCGCTGTGGGAGCAGTACTCGACCCAGGCGATCATCCACACGATCGACAGCTATAACCAGTACTCGTTCGACTACCCGTATCCGGTCGCGATCTCGGTGAACGGCCCCGTCGGCGGCATGGAATACCCGATGATCTCGTTCAACGGCGGCCGCCCGACCAAGGACAAGAAGACGGGCGCCCTCACCTATCCGAAGAACGTCAAGTATGGCCTGATCAGCGTGATCATCCACGAGGTGGGCCACAACTACTTCCCGATGATCGTCAACTCGGACGAGCGCCAGTGGACCTGGATGGACGAGGGCCTGAACTCCTTCATGCAGTTCCTGGCCGAGCAGCGCTGGGAAGAACACTACCCGTCGCGCCGCGGCGAAGCCCGCAACATCGTCGACTACATGAAGAGCCGCAACCAGCAGCCGATCATGACGAATTCCGAATCCGTGACGAACCGCGGCGGCAATGCCTACGCCAAGCCGGCCACCGCGCTCAACGTGCTGCGCGAGACGGTGCTGGGCCGCGAGCTGTTCGACTTCGCGTTCAAGGAATACGCGCAGCGCTGGAAGTTCAAGCGCCCGACCCCGGCCGACTTCTTCCGCACGATGGAAGACGCTTCCGGCACGGACCTCGACTGGTTCTGGCGCGGCTGGTTCTACACGACCGACGCCGTGGACGTGAGCGTGGACGGCATCAGCGAGTACACGATCGGCTCCAAGGATCCGGAAGTCGAGAAGGCATGGCAGCGCGCCCAGAAGGATGCGCAACCCGTGTCGATCACCGACCAGCGCAACAAGGGTACCCTGGCCCGCCGCGTCGATACGCATCCGGAACTGAAGGACTTCTACAACGAGCACGACGACTTCACGGTCACGAACAAGGACCGCAACAAGTACGCCGAGACCGTCGAGGGCCTGGAAGATTGGGAAAAGGCGCTGCTCAAGGAAGGCAAGCATTTATACTTGGTCGATTTCTCGAACATCGGCGGCCTGGTGAGCCCGCTCGTGCTGGAGATCCAGCTGCGGAGCGGGAAGAAAACCATCGAGCGCATCCCGGCCGAGGTATGGCGCTATTCTCCGA
The DNA here is from genome assembly GCF_030412015.1 of Massilia sp. YIM B02763. GTDB lineage: Bacteria > Pseudomonadota > Gammaproteobacteria > Burkholderiales > Burkholderiaceae_D > Telluria. The sequence goes on from NZ_JASNRD010000012.1 coordinate 53,752, forward strand.
AGAAGATCACGAAGCTGATCGTCACCGACGAGCCGATGGTCGCGCTCACGCAGGACCCGTATCTCGAGACGGCCGACATCGACACCAGCAACAACAGCTGGCCGCGCAAGGCCCAGCCTTCGCGCCTCGAGCTGTTCAAGTCGCAGCAGACGCAGAACGACATGATGAAAGACTACGCAGAAAAACTGAAGACGAAGGACGCCAAGGACGCCGCACGGAAGGCGGACCAGGCGGTCGAAGCCGGTAAGGCGGTCGAATGACGTCACGTCGCACTATGCTGAAAGGTGCACTGGCGGCGGTCGTGGCCGCCGCGAGTCCGCTCGCGCCGGCGCACCGCTTCCATGCCGGCATCGCCGACATCAGCCACAACGAACGCACCGGCAGCCTGGAAATCGTGCACACCTATATGGCGCACGACGTCGAGGCCCTGCTCATGAACGTGTACCAGCGCCAGTTCGACATGACGGACCCGGACGACCAGGCCGTCGTGCGCAAGTACATCGACAAGCAGTTCTGGCTGGCCGACAAGGACGGCAAGCGCATTCCCCTGAACTGGGTCGGCGTCACGGTGGACACCGACAGCCTGACGGTGTTCCAGGAAGCGCCGGGTACGCCGGCCGAAAAGGTCGAGACCATCCACAATGCCGTGCTGATCGACTTCCTCCCGGACCAGGCCAACACCGTCAACTTCACCGCGGGCGGCAGCCTGCGCACCTTCGGCTTTTCCGCCGGCCGCATCGAGATTTCCGTTCACTGACTTATGCAATTACGCTTGATCCCCTGCGCCCTGGCTGCGCTGTTCGCGCACACCTGCGCCTTTGCCGACGACCCCGTGATCCAGCGCGTGCTGGTCGAGGGCTCGCGCGCCAGCCAGCTCGGCATCGCCGATTCCGCCAACGCGGGCAGCGTCAGCCAGAAGGAACTGGAGATGCGCACCATCTATCGCCCGGGCGAGCTGCTGGAAGCGACGCCGGGCCTGATCGCCAGCCAGCACAGCGGCGAAGGCAAGGCCAACCAGTTCTACCTGCGCGGCTTCAACCTCGACCACGGCACCGACCTCGCCACCTTCGTCGACGACATGCCCGTCAACCAGCGCAGCCATGCGCACGGCCAGGGCTGGACCGACCTGAACTTCCTCATCCCCGAGCTGACCGCGCGCCTGGACTATGCCAAGGGACCGTATTCGCCGCGCAACGGCGACTTCGCCTCGGCCGGCAGCGCCGCCATCACCTACGCCAACCGCTTGGTGCGCAACGTCGCCACCCTCGGCGGCGGCCAGAACGGCTACGGCCGCGCGGCGGTGGCCGGGTCGACCGATGCGGCGGACGGCGCCCTCACCTACGCGCTGGAACTGATGCACAACGACGGCCCGTTCACGCGCGGCGACAATTACCGGAAGCAGAACGCCGTGCTGCGCTACAGCCGCGGCTATGCCAACAACGGCTGGAGCGTGACGGCGATGGCCTACCACGGCAGGTGGAACTCGACCGACCAGATTCCCGAGCGCGCCGTCGACGACGGGACCATCGGCCGCTTCGACGCCATCGACCCGACCGACGGCGGCGAGGCGCGCCGCTACAGCATCTCCGGCGTGTGGCGCCAGACCACGGCGGACACGGCGACCAAGGTGAACGCCTACGTCATCCGCAACCAGCTCGACCTGTGGTCGAACTTCACCTACTTCATGGACGACCCGGTCAATGGCGACCAGTTCGCCCAGCCCGACCGGCGCGTCACCAGCGGCTTCAATGCCATCCATACCTGGCACGCGCACCGCGGCGACACGCTGACGTCCGACGTCACCGTCGGCGTGCAGGGCCAGAGCGACAATATCTTCAACGCGCTGACGCACACGGCGGCGCGCCAGACGATCGGCATCACGCGCCGGGACCACATCCGCGAAACGAGCAAGGCGGCCTGGATCGAGAACGCGACGCGCTGGACGCCGTGGCTGCGCACCACCGTCGGCCTGCGCGCCGACCGCTACGACTTCCGCGTGAAGAGCGACCGCCCCGAGAATTCCGGCAAGGCCGACGACACGCTCGCCAGCCCCTCGCTGAACATCGCCCTGGGCCCGTGGAAGGACACGGAGCTCTACTTCAACTACGGCACGGGCTTCCACAGCAACGACGCGCGCGGCACCGTGGCGACCGTCGATCCGAAGACGCTGGAAGCGGTCGACCGCACGCCGGGCCTGGTGCGCTCGCGCGGCATGGAGATCGGCCTGCGCACGGAAGCGATCCCGAAGAACCAGACGGCGATCTCGCTGTACCGCCTCGACTTCGATTCCGAGCTGACCTATATCGGCGACGCCGGCAATACCGAGGCGGGACCGCCGAGCCGCCGCTACGGCATCGAGTTCTCCAACTACTACAAGCCGTTCAAGTGGCTGTCGGTGGACTTCGACGCCGCGTTCGCGCGCGCCCGCTCGCGCGGCGTGGACGCGGGCCAGGACCGCATCCCCGGCGCCGTCGAGGGCGTGGGCCAGCTGGCGCTGACGGTGAGCCAGCTGGGCGACTGGGAAGGCGCGCTGCGCCTGCGCTACTTCGGCCCGCGCCCGCTGGTCGAGGACAACAGCGTGCGCTCGCGGGCCAGCGCCACGCTGAACGGCCGCATCGGCTACCGCATCGCCAAGGACCTGCGCGTGGAACTGGAAGGCTTCAACCTGGCGAACCGCAAGGTGTCGGCGATCGACTACTACTATGCGTCGCAGCTGCGCGGCGAGGCCGAGCCGCGCGAGGACATCCACTTCCATCCGATCGAGTCGCGCTCGTTCCGGGTCACGCTTATCAAGAACTTTTGATCGGACCCGGCTTCGGTAGGATGGACGGCTCTGCCGTCCACGCGTTCAGCGAACGGTGATCGGACGCATGGACAGCGAACGGTGATCGGACGCTTGGACAGCGAACGGTGATCGGACGCATGGACAGCGAACGGTGATCGGACGCTTGGACAGCGAACGGTGATCGGACGCATGGACAGCGAACGGTGATCGGACGCGTGGACAGCGGAGCTGTCCACCCTGCCGCTTCATCACCGCTCCCGGCAAAAGGTGCTACGCTACCGGGATGACTACATCGCAACCTCCCTACACCGACCCCGCCCGCGTCGTCGACGCCCTGCGCGGCGACGGCTATGCGCTGCTGGCGCCGGCCGACGTGGCCGCGTTGGCCGGCTGTTCCATCGACGAGCTGCAGGCCCTCGTCCCAAGCTGGAACCACCTGGAACTCGACAACTACCTGAAGGACGGCGGCCGCTACCGCCGCCGGCGCCACTCCTGCTTCGTCGACGACGGTGGCGCGCTCGTGCAAAGCCCGCACCGCGCGCACTGGCAGCCGGTCGAGTACAACGCCCTGCATGGCGGCATGCACCGCCTGTTCGTGCCGATCGAACCGGCCACCGTCGCCCAGCCGGCCTGGAACAAGCTGCTGCGCGCGCTCGGCAAGGTCTGCTCGCAGGCCAAGGCGCCGCAGACCTGGTACGTCGAGGCGCACCAGTTCCGCATCGACACGGCCGACGGCATCGGCCGCCCGACCCCGGAAGGCGCGCACCGCGACGGCGTCGACTTCGTGGCCGTGATCCTGATCGGGCGCGAAGGCATCAAGGGTGGAGAAACGCGCGTGTTCGAGGCCGACGGGCCGAAGGGCCAGCGCTTCACGATGACCGAGCCGTGGACCATGCTGCTGCTGGACGATGCGGCCGTCATCCACGAATCGACGCCCATCCAGCCGCTGGCCGAGCATGGCCATCGCGACACGCTGGTGCTGACCTGGCGCGCGGGCGCGTTCCAGGGGGACAACGTGGAGCAGGTTGCCGCGTAGTAGAGGAACTAGGGGTCCCTGCCTGCGCAGGGACGACGTGCTGACTGCGTCGTCCCTGCGCAGGCAGGGGCTCGATTTGCTGCAGCCGTACAGGCAAAAAAAATGGCCCGTGTCCAGGGGACCGGGCCGTAATCCAGGTTTTTCGGAGAAAAACTGGAGGAGACGGTTCCAATATAGTCCGATTTTTTGTGCACCGCAATACAGTAGAACTACGTAGTCGAAATCTGTCGCATTAGAGTGACGTTTGCCGTCATCCAGGCCACATGGCAGGGGACTTCTGCGGCAACGCGGGAAAGATTTTCCGCGGACATCTCCCCCTGCACGCGTCCATACAAAACGCTGGCTATGCAGCATGGTTTGTTACACTGTAGAAGTCCCAGTCAGCCTGGGTTTCCACTCACCGACATTCCATGACTTCAGATCGCAATCGCCGCCTCGCCATCCCTGCCGCGCTCCTCCTTGCCCTGGCCGCGGCAGTCTCCCTGTTCGCCACCAGCCGCGCCGCCGACGAGAACAAGCCCGCCGCGGCGCGGCCCGCCCTCGCCGTCGCCACGGCCCGTCCGCAAACGGCGCGCCTGCCGCTCGGCCTCGCCGCCAACGGCAACGTGGCCGCCTGGCAGGAAGCCGTGATCGGCAGCGAATCGAACGGGCTGCGCCTGCAGGAGGTGCGCGTGAACGTCGGCGACGTGGTCAGGAAGGGCCAGGTGCTGGCCGTGTTCGACGCGCGCACGGTGGAGGCCGACCTGGCCCAGGCCAGGGCCGCCGTCCAGGAAGCCGAGGCGAATGCCGCCGCCGCCACCGCCGATGCGCAGCGCGCCGCGGCGCTGAAGGAATCCGGCGCGATCAGCGCCCAGCAGATCACGCAATACATCACGACCGAACGCACGGCGCAGGCGCGCGTGGCCTCGGCCAAGGCCACGCTCGAGCAGCAGCGCCTGCGCCTGCAATATGCGCGCGTGGTGGCGCCGGACAGCGGCGTCATCTCGGCGCGCAGCGCGACCGTGGGCGCCGTGGCCGGCGTCGGCACGGAGCTGTTCCGCCTGATCCGCCAGGGCCGGCTCGAATGGCGCGCCGAGGTCACGGCGGCCGAGCTCCCGCGCATCGCGCCGGGCCGGAAGGCCGTCGTGAAGGCCGCCAACGGCAGCAGCGTCACGGGCACCGTGCGCGCGGTGGCCCCGACCGTCGACGCCCAGACCCGCCTCGCCATCGTCTACGTCGACCTGCCGCCAGCGCTTGCCGCCAATGCGCCGCTCAAGGCCGGCATGTTCGCCAGCGGCCAGTTCGCGCTGGGCGAATCGGAAGCGCTGACGGTGCCGCAACAGGCCGTCGTCGTGCGCGACGGCTTTTCCTACGTGTTCCGCCTGAATCCCGACAGCCGCGTCAGCCAGGTCAAGGTGACGACGGGGCGGCGCCTGGGCGAGCGCCTCGAGGTCGTCCAGGGCATCGATGCCGCCACGGCCGTCGTCACCAGCGGCGCCGGCTTCCTGAACGACGGCGACCTGGTGAAGAACGTGGCCGCCGCCCCCGTGGCCCGACGCTGAGCGCACCATGAATTTTTCCGCCCTCTCGATCCGCAACCCGATCCCGGCGATCATGCTGTTCGCCCTGCTCACCTTCGCCGGCGTGCTGGCGTTCAAGGCGAACAAGGTGCAGGACTTCCCGGACATCGAGCTGCCCATCGTCACCGTCACCGCCACGCTCGACGGCGCCGCGCCCGCCCAGCTGGAAACCGAGGTCGCGCGCAAGATCGAGGACTCGATCGCGACGCTGGAAGGCATCAAGAACATCTATACGCGCGTGCTCGACGGCGTGGCCACCATCACCGTCGAGTTCATCCTCGAGAAGAACCTGTCGGATGCCGTCAACGACGTGCGCGACGCCGTCTCGCGCGTGCGCGCCGACCTGCCGGCCGAGATGCGCGACCCCAGCGTCACCAAGACGACGACGGCCGGCCGCGTCGTGCTGACCTACACGGCGCAGGCCACCCAGGCGAATGGCGTTGCCGCGCTCGACCAGCCGGACCTGTCCTGGTTCGTCGACAACACGGTCGCCAAGCGCCTGCTCAGCGTTCCCGGCGTGGGCGCCGTCAAGCGCGTGGGCGGCGTCTACCGCGAAGTGCGCGTGGAGCTGGATGCCGAACGGATGGCGGCGCTGCGCGTGTCGGCGCTGGACGTCTCGCGCCAGCTGCGCAACGTGCAGCGCGAGGAGCCGGGTGGGCGCGGCGACGTCGGCGGCGCCGAGCAGTCGGTGCGCACGCTGGCCACCGTGCAGACGGCCGGCGAACTGGCGCGCATGGACATTCCGCTGCCCGACGGCCGTCGCGTGCGCCTGGACGAGGTGGCGCGGGTGATGGACACGGTCGCCGAGCCGCGCGCCATCGCCGAGCAGGACGGCAAGCCGGTGGTCGGCTTCGAGATCTTCCGCACCCGCGGCGCCGGCGAGATGGATGTCGCCGGCGGCGTGCGCGCGGCCGTGGCCGAGCTGCAGCGCAAGCACGGCAACGTGGTGCTGCGCGAAGTGATCGACAATGCCGCGCCGGTCGAGGAAAACTTCGACGCCTCGATGGAGATGCTGTACGAAGGCGCCGTGCTGGCCGTGCTGGTCGTGTGGTGGTTCCTGCGCGACTGGCGCGCCACGGTGGTGGCCGCCGCCGCGCTGCCGCTGTCCGTCATCCCCGCCTTCCTCGGCCAGTACCTGTTCGGCTACACGCTGAACATGGTCACGCTGCTGTCGCTGGCGCTGGTGGTGGGCGTGCTGGTCGACGATGCCATCGTCGAGATCGAGAACATCTCGCGCCACCTGCGCATGGGCAAGACGCCGATGCAGGCCGCGCTGGAAGCGGCCGACGAGATCGGGATGGCGGTGATCGCCACGACCTTCTCGCTCGTGGCCGTGTTCCTGCCGACAGCGTTCATGAGCGGCATCCCGGGTAAATTCTTCAAGCAGTTCGGCTGGACCGCCGTGCTGGCGATCCTGGCCTCGCTGCTGGTGGCGCGCCTGCTCACGCCGATGATGGCGGCCTACTTCCTCAAGCCGGCCAAGGTCCACGAGGAGAAGGACGGTCCGCTGATGCGGCGCTACATGCGCACCATGCGCTGGTGCCTGCGGCACCGCGGCCTGACGATGATCGCGGCCGCCCTGTTCTTCGTCGCCTCCATTTCCCTGGTGCCCCTGCTGCCGACCGGCTTCGTGCCCGCCGCCGACCGCTCCCAGACCCAGATCAACGTCGAGCTGGCGCCCGGCTCCACGCTGGCCGAGACGCGCGCCGTGGCCGAGCGGGTGCGCCTGGCCGCGATGGACGTCAAGAACGTGAAAGGCGTGTTCAGCTCCATCGGCGGCGGCTCCAGCGGCGACGCCTTCGCCCCCGGCGCCGCGGCCGAGGCGCGCCGCGCCGTGCTGACGCTCACCACCGTGCACCGCGACGACCGCAAGGAATCGCTGGCCGCCATCGAATCCGCGCTGCGCGCGAAGCTGGCCGACATTCCCGGCGCGCGCTTCACGGTGGGCCCGCCCGACACCGGCGTCAAGATGCAACTGGTGCTGCGCAGCGAGGACCCGGTGGCGCTGAACGCGGCCGCGCGCCAGGCCGAGCGCGAACTGCGCGGCCTGCACGGCATCGGCAACGTGACGTCCAGCGCCTCGCTGGTGCGCCCCGAGATCATCGTGCGCCCCGACTTCGCGCGCGCCGCCGACCTGGGCGTGACGGCCGCCAGCATCGGCGAGACGGTGCGCGTGGCCACGGCCGGCGACTACGACCAGGTGCTGGCCAAGATGAACGTGTCCGAGCGCCAGGTGCCGATCCGGGTCAAGCTGCCGGACGCTACGCGCGCCGACCTGGACGCCATCGGCCGCCTGACGGTGCCCGGCAAGAACGGCCCCGTGCTGCTGGCGAACGTGGCCGACATCACGGTGGAAAGCGGCCCCGCCCAGATCGACCGCCTGAACCGCAGCCGCAACGTGACGCTGGACGTGGAATTGAACGGCCGCTCGCTGGGCGAAGTGAATGCCGAGGCGCGCGCCCTGCCCGCGCTGAAGAACCTGCCGGCCTCCGTGCAGATCGCGGAACTGGGCGACGCCCAGGAGATGCAGGCGCTGTTCGCCAGCTTCGGCCTGGCGATGCTGATCGGCGTGCTGTGCATCTACGGCGTGCTGGTGCTGCTGTTCACCGATTTCCTGCAGCCGGTGACGATCCTGGCCGCGCTGCCGCTGTCGATCGGCGGCGCCTTCGTGGCGCTGCTGCTGACGCACAGCGCGCTGTCGATGCCGACCATGATCGGCCTGATCATGCTGATGGGGATCGTGACGAAGAACTCGATCCTGCTGGTCGACTACGCGATCCTCGCGCGCAAGGCGGGCATGAATCGCTTCGACGCCCTCGTCGACGCCTGCCACAAGCGTTCGCGCCCGATCGTCATGACCACCATCGCGATGGGCGCGGGCATGATGCCGCTGGCGCTGGGCCTGTCGGGCGACCCGAGTTTCCGTTCGCCGATGGCGATCGCCGTCATCGGGGGACTGATCACGTCGACGCTACTGAGCCTGCTGGTGGTGCCGGCCGTGTTCACCTACGTGGACGATGCGGAGCACCTGATGGGGAGGATGGTGGGGAAGGTGCGCGGGAAGGGGCGGAAGATTACGCCGCATCAGGAAAGCACGATCGAATGACGCGTCGTCCCTGCGAAGGCAGGGACCCAATGTTGCTGGCGCTGTCGTAACGCTTGCGAAATTGGGTCCCTGCCTGCGCAGGGACGACGTGCGTGTGCTAACGATTTAGAAGGTTTCCCACTCCTCCGCCAACGCCGCTTTCGATGCCGGCTTCGCCTTCGGCTTGGCGGCGGCAACCACCGGCTTGCGTGCCGGTGCCTGCACCGCCTCGCGCTGCGTCGCTACCGGCGCAGCCGCCTTCGCGCCGCCCGCATCCACCTTGAACACGGCCACCATCTGCGTCAGCCGCTCCGCCTGCTCCTGCAGGCTGCCGGCGGCGCCGGCCGCTTCCTCGACCAGGGCCGCGTTCTGCTGCGTCACCGCGTCCATCTCGCCCACGGCCTGGTTGATCTGCGTGATGCCGCCCTGCTGCTCGTTGCTGGCGCTGCTGATTTCTCCCATGATGTCGGTCACGCGCTGCACGCTGGCCACCACTTCCTCCATCGTGCTGCCGGCCTGGTTGACGAGCTCGGAGCCCAGCTGCACCTTGGCCACCGAATCGTCGATCAGCTGCTTGATTTCCTTGGCGGCCGAGGCCGAGCGCTGGGCCAGGCCGCGCACTTCGCTCGCCACCACGGCGAAGCCGCGGCCCTCCTCGCCGGCCCTTGCCGCTTCCACGGCGGCATTCAGCGCCAGGATATTGGTCTGGAAGGCGATGCCGTCGATGACGGCGATGATCTCGACGATCTTGCGCGAAGCCGTGTCGATCTCGCCCATCGTGCCGACGACGCGCGCCACCACGTCGCCGCCCTTGCGCGCGACGTCGGACGCGTTCTGCGCGAGCTGGTTGGCCTGCTGGGCGTTCTCGGCATTCTGCTTGACGGTCGACGTCATTTCCTCCATCGACGACGCCGTCTCTTCCAGCGCGCTCGCCTGCTGCTCGGTGCGCGAGGACAGTTCCAGGTTGCCGGAGGCGATCTCGCGCGACGCGGTTGCGATCTCGTCGCTGCCCATGCGCACTTCGGACACCACCTTGCGCAGCGCGTCGTTCATTTCCTTGAGCGCCCGCATCAGCTGCGCCGCCTCGTCCTTGCCGCGGACCTCGATGTCGCTGGTCAGGTCGCCGGCAGCCACCGTGCGCGCCACGTCGACGGCGCGGCCCAGCGGGCGCACGACGGAGCGCGTGGTCAGGAACGCGGCGCCGAGGGCCAGCAGCACGCTGACGACGGTACCGATGCCGATCTCGAGCGAGGCATACGAGGCGACGCCGTCCGCATCCCTGGACAAGGCATCGAACCGGTCTTCCTGGAAGTCGACCTGCTTGCGCAGCACGGCGGCAAAGGCCTGCAGGGCGTCGTAGGTCTTGCTGAACGCGAGCACGGTCGCCTCGTCGATGTGCCCCTGGGCGACCATAGTCCGCACCTTGGCAACCTGGGCGACATAATCGTCGCGGCGCGCCTTCGCTTCCTGCAGCAACGCCTTGTCGGCCGGCGTGACCAGCAGCGTGTCGAGCTTGTCGAGGCCCGCGCCGATGGCGTCCAGATTCTTCTGCAGGTGTTCGCCCGCGGCCGCGCGCACGGCAGGGTCGTCGCTGCCCACCAGCTGCCCCACGCGCGCCATGCTGCCGCGCACCTGGTCGAGCACGACGTTGGCCTGGCGGGCACGCGGCCAGACGCCCTTGGCCAGGTCCTGGGTGCTGGTATGGACCTTGTCGAGGGATTGGATGCCGACGAACGCCAGCACGAGGATCAGGGCAACGAGCAAGCCGAAGCCGAGCCGCAGCCGATTGGCGATATTCAGGTTCAAAAGACGCATGGCGAGAAGAAATGGACGCGAGCGACGGGCGCCGGAGACGGGGGCGCGCAGAAGGCAGCACGGGGAATGGTCGGGGAGCCGGCGGAAGGTGGGGCGGCACGCGAAGCGCAAATGCGCTTGAAAGGCGGAAGACTAACCGAATTGTTCCCTTAATGCAATTTTTTGATAGATTTGTCGATCTAGAACAACGGATACATTGCACGGCCGCGGAAAACTACCGGTTTTGATGGGCAACAACGGCAAAAGCCGGCACGCAGCCGGCTTCCGGGTCGAATCGATCCTTCCGCGTCCGGCCAGGCCCCAGGCCAGGCCGCTATCGGAAGTCGATGGCGATCGGCTGGGCGCCGATCAGTAGTCGCGGCGCGAGCCGCCCAGCAGCTTGGCCAGCACGAAGCCGGCGGCAGCGGCGATGGCCAGGGCGGTAGCCGGCTTTTCGCGCACGTAGTCGAAGCTGGCTTCCTTCCACTTGCCGTAGGCGTCGGTCAGCTGCTGCTGGCGCTCGCCCAGGCCGCTCGTTGCGCCGCTCAGCATGCCTTGCAGCTTGTCCACGCCGGCGTGGGCGCTGGTAGCCAGGCGCTCGACAACCGGCTGCACGCTGTTGACGGCCTTGTCGACGTAGGGCTTGGCGGCGTCCGCTGCCTTGTCGATCGACTGGTGCAGGTTCTGCGCCTTGGCATCGACCTGGGAACCGAGGTCCTTGCTGTCGCCGCCGGTGCCCGAGCCGGTGGCCGCGCCGGCGCTCTGGCTGTTCTGGCTGCCGGCCGAACCGCTCATGGAGCCGCCCACCGAGCCGCCGGTCGAGCCGATGCTCGATGCGGTGGCGCCGCCGGTGCTGCTGCCGGTCGAGACTTGCTGGTCCTTGCCCTGGTTCATCGGCGAGCTCTTGCTCATGCTGCCCGAGCCCGAGGTGCTGCCCAGGTTGCCCGAACCGCTGACGGACGACTGGCTGTTGGCGCTGTCCTTGCCCAGGTTGCTGACGTTGTTGTCCTTGCCGATGGTGCTGCCTTTTGCTTCGTTCGACTTCTGATTATCCATGATGTATTCCTCGTTAAAAGTAGGACCTGAGAGTAAGACCAGCGCGGATAGGACCGAAACTCGACCATCACCACATTCTTCCTGTATTCCCCTCGAAACAAAACGAAGGCACGAGAATGGGCTGCGTTACATCAACGGACTCTAGTGGACAGTGCACGGGATCAAGTTTTGTTGGCGTTGACCGCGCAGCTGCTCAAAAGTTCCATCGATGTCCGATCCCCCTCGCGTCTCATTGGGTGCAGCGGGTGCCTGAAAATCGACAACGTCGAAATGCGGCGTCGCAATAGAAAAAATATAACTTTTGGTCATCGTGCACTGTGCGGTGCATAACAAACAAGAGGGAACGGGGAAGTCGGCGCGAGCAGGACGCCGGCGGCGGCGCGGAATACGAGGATGGAAGCCGAAAACAAAAAGCCCAGCGATGAAGCTGGGCTTGATGTATTTGGTGCCGCTGACCGGAATCGAACTGGTGACCTTCGCATTACGAATGCGCTGCTCTACCGACTGAGCTACAGCGGCGGGAGCCGTATTCTAGCAAAGAAGTTCACAGGATTGCTAGAGTAACTCGGCAATTTTATTTGGGCAGCGCGAAAATAAAGGTGCTGCACAGGAAATTGGGCCCTGCCTTCGCAGGGGCGACGGGGGCTCGCGGCGCGGGTGCGGCCGCGCTGTGGATTTACTCGGCGTGGTAGGACGTGACGCGGTCCACTTCGCTCTTCGAACCGAGGAAGACCGGCACGCGCTGGTGCAGCTTCTGCGGGGGGATGTCGAGGATGCGCCCCTTGCCGTCGGTGGCGGCGCCGCCGGCCTGCTCGACGATCATCGCCATCGGGTTGGCCTCGTACATCAGGCGCAGCTTGCCCGGCTGAGACGGGTCGCGGCTGTCGGCCGGGTACATGAAGATGCCGCCGCGGTTCAGGATGCGGTGCACGTCGGCCACCATCGAGGCGATCCAGCGCATATTGAAATCCTTGCCGCGCGGGCCGGTCTTCCCTTCCAGCATTTCGGACACGTAGCGCTGGACCGGCGGGTACCAGTGGCGCTGGTTCGACATATTGATGGCGAACTCCTTCGTCTCCACCGGAATCTGCATATTGCGCTGGGTGAGTACCCAGGAACCCATCTCGCGGTCCAGCGTGAAGCACTGCACGCCGTTGCCGGTGGTGAGCACCAGCATCGTCTGCGGGCCGTACACGGCATAGCCGGCCGCCACCTGCTTGCTGCCCGGCTGCATGAAGTCCTGCTCGGTCGGCTGGCTCATGCCTTCCGGCGCCTTCAGCACCGAGAAGATGGTGCCGATCGAGACGTTGACGTCGATGTTCGAGGAGCCGTCGAGCGGATCGAACAGCAGCATGTATTCGCCCATCGGGTAGCGGTTCGGGATCGGGTGGATCGATTCCATCTCTTCCGACGCCATCGCCGCCAGGTGGCCGCCCCACTCGTTCGCCTCGAGCAGGATCTCGTTCGAGATCACGTCGAGCTTCTTCTGCACCTCGCCCTGGATGTTCTCCGTTTCCGCGCTGCCCAGGATGTCGCCGAGGGCGCCCTTGCCGACCGAGTGCGAGATCGTCTTGCAGGCGCGCGACACGACCTCCAGCAGGAGGCGCAGCGATGCCGGGATGTTGTCGTGGAGGCGTTGTTCCTCGACGAGGTATTGGGTCAGGCTGACACGTTTCATGGTTTCTTTCGGTTTGTTTAAATTCGTTATCACATGTCGTTGGCTGCGGTGGCTGCACACCGGGGTCAGAGCCCTTTTAAAAGCAACACCGGGCTCTGACCCCTAGGCCAGCGCCTTGCCGACGACTTCGCGCACGTCGTTCGACAGCTTGGCCTGGCCGGCCACCTGCTGCAGCGCCTTCTTCATGTGCGCCTGCAGGGCCGGCGTGTAGCGGCGCCAGCGGTCCATCGCGCGGGCCAGGCGGCTGGCGACCTGCGGGTTCAGGGCGTCGAGGGCGATCACCTGCTCGGCCCAGAACGCGTAGCCGCTGCCGTCCGGCGCGTGGAAGCCGACCGGGTTGCCGGCACAGAAGGTGGACACCAGGCTGCGCGCGCGGTTCGGATTACGCAGCGTGAAGGCCTTGTGCGTCATCAGCTCGCGCACGGCGGCCACGTTCGTGGTCGGGGCCGAGGCCTGCATCGCGAACCACTTGTCGACCACCAGCGCCTCGTTCTGGAATTCGTCGTAGAAGCGCTGCAGCGAATCAGCTGAATTCGCCGCCGCGCCGGCCGCGCGCGCATGCACGAGGGCGGCCAGGGCGGCGACGCGGTCGGTCATGTTGCCGGCCTCGTCGAACTGCTTCTGGGCCAGCGCGATCGATTCGGCGTCCGGCGCCGCGCACAGGTAGGACAGCGCCAGGTTCTTCAGCGCGCGCTTGCCGATCGATTCGGCGTCCGGGCTGTATTCGCCCGGCGTCTGGTTCGCTTCGTACTGGGCCAGCAGCTCGGCACGCAGGCGCGCGCCGATGTCGGCCCGCACGAACTGGCGCGCGACGTGGATGGCCAGCGGATCGACCACCTCGAGCTGGTCGGCGACCATGGTTTCCGACGGCAGCAGCAGGGCCTGCTCGCGGAAGGCCGGGTCGAGCGTCTCGTCGGCCAGGATCTTGCGCATGGCCTCGACGAACACGTCGTCCAGGTCCAGCTTGACCTTGTCAGGGTTGGCGGTATCGACCTGGGCCGCGAGCTTGAGCAGGCGGCTCATCGCCAGGCGCTGGCCCGCTTCCCAGCGGTTGACGGGATCGCTGTCATGGCTGAACAGGTGGACCAGTTCGGCGTCGCTGTAGCCGTACTTGAGGATCACGGGCGCGGAGAAATCGCGCAGGATCGACGGGGTCGGCTGCTCGGCCACGCCCGTGAACACGAAGGTCTGGTCCGCTTCCGTCAGCTCCAGCACCGCCGTGCCGCCGTATTCCTTGCCGTCGACGACGAGCGGCAAATCGCGTCCGTCCTCGCCCAGCAGGCCGACGGCGACGGGGATGTGGAACGGCAGCTTCTCGGGCTGGCCCGGGGTCGGCGGGCAGGATTGCAGCAGGCGCAGCGTATAGGTCTGATTTTCCGCGTCGTAGCGGGTCTCGGCCTGCACGACGGGCGTGCCGGCCTGGCTGTACCAGCGCTCGAACAGCGTCAGGTCGCGATTGTTGGCGTCCGCCATGGCCATGCGGAAGTCGTCGCAGGTGACGGCCTGCTCGTCATGGCGTGCGAAGTACAGGTCCATGCCCTTGCGGAAGCCTTCGCGGCCCAGCAGGGTCTGGTACATGCGCACGACCTCGGCGCCCTTCTCGTAGACGGTGACCGTGTAGAAGTTGTTGATCTCGACGAAGGAGTCGGGACGCACCGGGTGCGCCATGGGGCCGGCGTCTTCCGGGAACTGGGCCTGGCGCAACGTGCGCACCTGGTCGATGCGGGTGACGGCGCGGCCGGTGTCGGTGCCGATCATGTCGGCCGAGAATTCCTGGTCGCGGAACACGGTCAGGCCTTCCTTCAGCGACAGCTGGAACCAGTCGCGGCAGGTGACGCGGTTACCCGTCCAGTTGTGGAAGTACTCGTGGCCGACCACGGCCTCGATACCCTGGAAGTCGGTGTCGGTGGCGACGCGCGGGTTGGCCAGCACATACTTCGTGTTGAAGATGTTCAGGCCCTTGTTCTCCATCGCGCCCATGTTGAAGTCGCCCACGGCGACGATCATGAAGCGGTCCAGGTCGAGCTCGAGGTTCCAGCGCTCCTCGTCCCAGCGGATGCTGTGCTTGAGCGACTGCATCGCGTAATCGGTCTTGTCGAGGTTGCCCTCCTCGACCCAGACCTGCAGCAGCGCGTCGCGGCCGTCCGCCAGGCGGAAGGTCTCTTCCTGGCAGACGAGGCGCGCGGCCACCAGGGCGAACAGATAGGAAGGCTTCTTGAACGGGTCTTCCCACAGCGCGTAGTGGCGGCCGTCTTCCAGGTCGCCCTGCTCGATCAGGTTGCCGTTCGACAGCAGCACCGGGTACTTGTCCTTGTCGGCGCGCAGCATGACGGTGAACTTGGCCATCACGTCCGGGCGGTCCGGGAAATAGGTGATGCGGCGGAAGCCCTCGGCCTCGCACTGGGTATAGAAGCTGCCGTTGGAGGTGTACAAGCCGCTCAGCGTGGTATTGCTTTCCGGCACGCAAATGCTTTCGATCTCCAACACGACGTCGTCGGGCGCGTTGGCGATGCGCAGGACGGTGCCGTCGATCGCATACTCGCGCTCGCCCAGGGTCTTGCCGTTCAGGCGGATGGCCACCAGTTCGATCTCCTCGCCGAACAGTTCGATCTCGCGCTGGGCGCTGGCCGGGTTGCGGCGCAGCGTCAGGCGGTTGGCGACGACGGTGCGACGCGGGTCGAGGTCGAAGCCGAGTTCCACGGTATCGACCAGGTAGCTGGGGGCGGTATAGTCTTTCCGGTAGATGGTCAGGGGCGTATCGGTGCGCATGGTGAGGAATCCGCAAGGCCGTTGGTGAAGTGCCTATTTTACCAACATGACGGGCTTGCAAAACGCGCGCATTTTCGCGCGTTCCATGTATCTTCATGTAGTGCTCGTAACCGCTCGTAAATGTATCGACGAATATCAAACAACAGGCATATCATGTCCCCTGTATAAGAGTCTATCCCAATAGGCTGGAGTCGTTGCTGGCGCGCCTGGAAAGCGCGGGCGGCGTTGCTCGTCGTTGCGTGGCACAGCCACGCGCCTCCTCGCGCCTTGCCCGCACTTCCCATGCACTGCCATCAACTTCCCCCCGCCTATTGGGATAGACTCTACCGATTGCCGAATAGAATCTTTGGAGAAAGTCATGAAATTCACGATGCTCGCTGCGGTAACGTCGCTGAGCCTGTTGCTGGGTGGCTGCGCGACCACGATCCGCAGCGACGTCACCACCTTTCACCAGTGGCCGGCCCAGCTGCCGGACAAGAGCTATGCCTTCGAGGCGCCGCCGCCGCAGGACAATACGCTGGAACTGCAGGCCTACCAGAACCTGGTGCGCGGCCAGCTCGGCCGCCTCGGCTTCCGCGAGGCGCCGCAAGGGCCGGCCCTGAAGGTGTCGATGCGCTTCTCGACCATCGACGTGCCCACCCAGGTGATCTATCCGAACTACGCGCCCATGTACGGCCCGTATTCGCCGCGCTTCGGCTACCTGGGCTGGCACCGCCGCGTGTGGGGCGGCGGCTGGTATAGCCCGTTCTACGACCCGTTCTGGGGCCCGTTCCCCGCCTATGACGTGCAAACCGAGCACCGCTACCACCGCCAGCTGCAGGTCGGCATCGTGGAAGCGCGCGACGGCAAGCGCCTGTTCGACGTCACGGTGCGCAACGTCAGCAGTAATATGTCGACGCCGGAAGTGATGCCGGCGCTGGTGCAGAGCGCGTTCGAAGGGTTTCCGGGGCCGAACGGGGGGTCGCGCTTGATCGAGTTGAAGCAGGAGCCGAAGACCTGATCTTCAAGCAGCGCTCGACAACGTCGTCCCTGCGAAGGCAGGGACCCAATTTCCGCGCGTCGCGTCTACGCATGCAACATTGGGTCCCCGCCTTCGCGGGGACGACGTGTTATGGAAGCTTGAATATCAGCGGCAGCACCGGCCGAAAATCGTGTATCCGCCCTGACGCTGCGCCATCGAACCCGATCTCCAGGCAGTGCGCCTCCCCCTCCACCAGCACAATCCCGCCCTCTTCCATCGCCGCCCGCGCCGCCGCCGACCAGGCCGACACGCCAGGCACCATCACCTTCACCGACGTGATCTCGCGCAGGCCCGCGGCATGTTCAGCGAAAGCCTGCGGCGCCCGCGCCTGGGCCAGGTAGAACCACATCGGTTCGGCCAGCGGCACGTCCCGTCCGACCTGGATCGCCATGCCCGCCGGCAGGTAGGCAGGCCGGTAGTCCCACGCGGGGAACGGCACCGTGGCCGGGCCTGACGATGGCCTGAAGCAGATGCCGAACGGCGATGCGGTGCCGGCACGCAGGCGCTCGCCCAGCTGCGTCGGCCGCGTCAGGTCGCTGTCGACCTCGGCCTCATCCTCGATCCACAGCAGCTCGATATAGGCATTCCCGAAGAAGAAGCGGCGGTTGGCCGTGCCTTGGCCCGGATGCGTATTCGGGCTGCCCTCGGCGAGGCCGGCGCCGCGCAGTGCTTGCGCCTCGGGACCGCCGGCACGGGCGCGCAGGAAGACGTGGTCCAGTTCCATGCGGCCTCAGGAAAAATACGCCTGCGAGGCGAACGTGATGGCCACGATCAGCAGCACCGCCAGCAGGAGCACCAGCAGCAGGCGGCCAAACTTCGGCTGCGGCGCCTGTTGCGGCTCCATCTGCGGTTCGTGGTCGTCGCTGAACTCTCTCATGGTCGTCCCCGCGAACAGTGCTCAGGGCAGCAGGATGGTCTTGCCCGTGGTCTTGCGGGCTTCCAGCGCGATGTGGGCCTGGGCCGCGTCGGCCAGCGGGAAGCGCTGGTGGATCTCGATGCCGACCTTGCCGCTCGCGACCATCTCGAACAGGTCGGCCGCCATCGCTTCCAGCTGCGCGCGCGTGCCCGCATAGGCCGGCAGCGACGGACGGGTGATGAACAGCGAGCCGCGGGAATTCAGCTCGGACAGCGCGAACGGCGGCACGGCGCCGGAGGAATTGCCGAAGCTGACCATCAGGCCACGGGGCTGCAGGCAGTCGAGCGAGCGCGTAAAGGTATCCTTGCCGACCGAATCGTAGACGACCGGCACCTTGGCCCCGCCCGTGATCTCGATGACCCGCTGCACCACGTCCTCCGTGTTGTAGTTGATGACGTGCGCGGCGCCGTGCGCCCTGGCCAGCTCCGCTTTCTCGTTTGACCCCACGGTGCCGATGAGGTTCGCGCCGATCGCGCGCGCCCACTGGCAGGCGATCAGGCCCACGCCGCCCGCGGCCGCATGGAACAGGATCGTCTCGCCCGGTTTCACTTGGTAGGTCTGCTTGAGGAGGTACTGCACGGTCAGGCCCTGCAGCATCATGGCGGCGCCCGTCTCGAAGGAGATGGCGTCGGGCAGCCGCACCAGGATGTCGGCCGGCATCGTGCGGACTTCGCTGTAGGCGCCGTTCGGGCGGGCGGCGTAGGCGACGCGGTCGCCCGGCTTGACGTGGGTCACGCCGGCGCCGACGGCCTCGACCACGCCCGCCCCTTCCTGGCCCAGGCCGCTCGGCAAGGGTTGCGGGTACAGGCCGGTGCGGAAATAGACGTCGATAAAATTCACGCCGATCGCGTGGTGGCGCACGCGCGCTTCGCCGGGTCCCGGCTCGCCCACCTCGACGTCGACGTATTCCAGCACCTCGGGACCGCCGGTGCGGGCGATGCGGATCGCTTTGGCCGCTGTTGCCATGGTCGTTCTCCTCGATTCGGGTTGACAGGATCAGGCGCGCGCCATCAGCTGCGACAGCACCAGGTGCGCCGTCGCCACGTTGGTGGCGCAGGGAATGTCGTGGACGTCGCAGGCGCGCACCAGGGCATTGATGTCCGGCTCGTGCGGCTGCGGCGTCATCGGGTCGCGCAGGAAGATCACGCAATCGATCTCGCCGTTGACGAGCTGGGCGCCGATCTGCAGGTCGCCGCCCACGGGGCCGGAATGCATGCGCGTCACCTCCAGGCCCAGCTCGTTGATCAGGCGCCCGCCCGTGGTGCCGGTGGCGGACAGCGTGCAGCCCTTCAGGAAGCCGAGGTATTCCCCGGCCAGGGCGATCATCTCGTCTTTTTTCTTGTCGTGGGCAATCAGGGCGATGCGCGGCTTCATTGATTCTCCGTGATGGGTTTCGTTATTTTTTCAGCGACAACATGTAGATCCCGGCCAGCACCAGGGCGGTGCCCGCGAGCTGGATGGCCGTGATCGGTTCGCCCAGCAGCGCCCAGCCGAGGAACAGCGTGGACACGGGGCCGATCATCCCGGCCTGCGAGGCCGTCGCCGCGCCGATGCGCTGCACCGCGACCATGGTCATGAAGACCGGGAAGATCGTACAGAATATCCCATTCACGAGCGACAGCCCATACACGGGCAGCGGCTGCACCAGCAGGCTGGCCGGGCGCAGCAGGAAGAACTGGGCGACGCAGGCCACGCTGGACACGCACATCGCGTAGGCGACCAGGCGCAGCGAGCCGATGCGCTTGACCATGCCGCCAGTGCCCAGCAGGTAGACGGCGTAGGCGGCGGCCGAGCCCAGCACCAGCAGCGAGCCGAGCGCGATGCTGGAACCGCCCTGCAGGTCGTGCACGAACACGAGCACGATGCCGCAATAGGACAGGCCCAGCGCCGCCCACTGGGTGCGGCCGATGCGGTGCTTGAGGAAGACGGCGCTGACCAGCAGCACGAAGGTCGGCGTCAGGAACAGGATCAGGCGCTCCAGGCCCACCGAGATGTATTGCAGGCCGAGGAAATCCAGGTAGCTCGACAGGTAGTAGCCGACCAGGCCCAGCGCCAGCAGGCGCCAGCGGTCGCTGCCGGACAGCGGCGGTTCGGTGCGCATCTTCCAGATCGCCACGCCGGCGAATACAGGAAACGAGAACAGCATCCTGAACGCGATCAAGGTAACGGCGTCGATGTGGTAGCGGTACAGCAATTTGGCGACCACCGCCTTCGTAGAGAACAGGACGGCGCCGCCAATGGCAATGGCCAGACCGGCGATCAGGGCCGGGCGTGTGGCCGGCGCAACGGATATGTCGCTTGCAGTTTTGCTCATCCGACGATTGTAAGGCGAATTGCTACGGTCCGTTGAGGCCGGCCAAGAACGCGGCCGGGCCCGATGCGGTCCAAGCCACATCGTCAACCAGACGTTACGGAGGAAACACATGCGCTGCCGCAGGAGTTTGCACCTCGCGCACATCGCGCAGGTCGTCGACGGAGCCGCCAGCCAATGAGCGAGGACGCCGGCCTGCTGGACGAGACGCTGGCCGTGGCGCATCCGAGCGCCGTGGCGCTGGCCCTGGTCGCCGCCGGCGTCTACCAATGGACGCCGGCCAAGCACTGGTACCTGGACAATTGCCGCGAGCCGCTGGCCGTCCTCCTCACGCACTGGCACCGCGGCGCCCGGGGCGCGCTACGCATGGGCATGGCCGACGCCCGCTGCGGCATGGGCTGTTGCTGGCTGCTGCTGGCCGTGATGCTGCCCGCCGGGGTGCCGAACCTGCCCGTGACCGGCGGGCTGGCGGCCCTGATCCTGGCCGAAAAAATGTTACCAGGAGGACACATATTCGCCTGCGCCACGGGCCTCGGGCTGGTGGCCTGGGGCACTACCTTGTTGTTTCCCTGACAGTTTTTGTACAAAGGCCCTATGCTAAAATGTCGAGGATTACGTATACCCTCTCAAGGAATTCTCGACATGGCTGGACACAGCAAATGGGCCAACATCAAGCATAAGAAAGCCGCCACCGACGCCAAGCGCGGCAAGATCTGGACCCGACTGATCAAGGAAATCACCGTCGCCGCGCGCATGGGCGGGGGCGATATCGCGTCGAACCCGCGCCTGCGCCTGGCCGTGGACAAGGCGGCGGATGCCAACATGCCGAAGGATAACGTCACCCGTGCGATCCAGCGCGGCTCGGGCGGCCTGGAAGGCGTCAACTACGAAGAAATCCGCTACGAAGGCTATGGCATCGGCGGCGCCGCGATCATCGTCGACTGCATGACGGACAACCGTGTCCGCACCGTGGCCGAAGTGCGCCACGCGTTCAGCAAGTTCGGCGGCAACATGGGCACCGAGGGTTCGGTCTCGTTCATGTTCAAGCACGTCGGCCAGTTCCTGTTCGCCCCGGGCGTCGAGGAAGACAAGCTGATGGAAGCGGCGCTGGAAGCCGGCGCCGACGACGTGGTCGCCGACGAGGAAGGCGGCTTCGAAGTGCTGTGCGACCCGAACGCCTTCGCCGGCGTCAAGGAAGCGCTGGAAGCGGCCGGCTTCAAGGCCGACTCGGCCGAAGTCATCATGAAGCCGGACACGGAAACCGTGTTCACCGGCGAAGACGCGCTCAAGATGCAGAAACTGCTCGACGCCCTGGAAAACCTGGACGACGTGCAAGAGGTGTACACCAACGCCGTGATCGACGAATAAGCAGCGGAACCCATCCATGAAAATCCTGGTAGTCGGCTCTGGCGGCCGTGAACATGCCCTGGCCTGGAAACTGGCCCAATCCGATCGCGTGCAGATGGTCTATGTCGCGCCGGGCAACGGCGGCACCGCGCGCGATGCCCGCCTGGTCAACATCGACATCACGGACCCGGCCGCGCTGGCCGACTTCGTCGTCGCCGAGCACATCGGCCTGACCCTGGTCGGCCCGGAAGCGCCACTGGCGGCCGGCATCGTGAACCTGTTCCGCGCGCGCGGCCTGAAGGTGTTCGGCCCGACCCGCGAGGCGGCCCAGCTGGAAAGCTCGAAGGACTATGCGAAGGCCTTCATGGAGCGCCACGGCATCCCGACCGCGAAGTACCAGACCTTCTCGGACGCCGCGCAAGCCCACGCCTACATCGACGCCAACGGCGCGCCGATCGTCATCAAGGCCGACGGCCTGGCCGCCGGCAAGGGCGTCGTCGTCGCCATGACGCTGGAAGAAGCGCACGGCGCCGTCGACGACATGCTGTCGGATAACCGCTTCGGCGACGCCGGCGCGCGCATCGTCATCGAGGAATTCCTGGCCGGCGAGGAAGCTTCCTTCATCGTCATGTGCGACGGCAAGAACGTGCTGGCGCTGGCCACCTCGCAGGACCACAAGCGCCTGAAGGACAACGACCAGGGCCCGAACACGGGCGGCATGGGCGCCTATTCCCCGGCCCCCATCGTCACCCCGTCGATGCACGCACGCGTGATGCGCGAGATCATCAACCCGACCATCCAGGGCATGGCCAAGGACGGCATCCCGTACACGGGCTTCCTGTACGCGGGCCTGATGATCGACGCCGCCGGCAACCCGAAGACGCTGGAATTCAACTGCCGCATGGGCGACCCGGAAACCCAGCCCATCATGTCGCGCCTGAAGAGCGATTTCGTGACGGTGCTGGAACACGCCTGCAACGGCACGCTGGACGCCGTCGAACTCGAATGGGACCGCCGCACCGCCGTGGGCGTGGTGATGGCCGCCGCCGGCTATCCGGACAATCCGGCCAAGGGCGACGTCGTCGACGGCATCCCGGCCGAGACGCCGGAATGCGTCACCTTCCACGCCGGCACCAAACTGGTGGACGGCACCCTGCAGACGGCGGGCGGCCGCGTGCTGTGCGTGGTGGGCCTGGGCGACAGCGTCAAGATGGCGCAGAAGCAGGCCTACGAGACGGTCGAAAAGATCCACTTCAATGGCGCCCAGTACCGCCGCGACATCGGCTGGCGCGGCGTGAAGTAAGCGCCGCCTGACGGCACGAAGACGGGACGGCTGCCGCGAGGCGCCGTCCCGTTTGTTTTCGGGGCCTGCCCGGCCGTTCGACCGGGGTGTGTGCGCGTGCAAAATGACAAGATTGTCATCCGACAGCCATCTTGCGTCACCATGCGCTTCCTAGAATGGCGCTTCGATCCACTCGACGGCAGACAACCATGCGCGACCATTCCGATTCCCAGCCGGCGGGCGGCCCGGCCGAGGCGCTGCGGCGCGCCCTCGGCCTGCCCGACCGGGCCCCGATCCTGCTGCCGCTGGCGGCCATCGCCGGCGCCGGCGCCCTGCTCGCCGCCGGCTACGCCTATGCGGCCGGCTGGGTCACGCCGCAGCGCCTGACGCCGCAACACGTCGTGGATGCCTTCGGCGCCAATTTCGGCGTCCATCCCGGCCTGCGCCGCAACCATACGAAGGGCATCTGCGTGACCGGCCATTTCGACGCCAACGGCATGGCCACGCCGTGGTCCAGCGCCACGGTATTCGCGCCCGGACGCACCCCCGTGATCGGCCGCTTCGCCGTCCCCGGCGGCAACCCGGCCGTACCGGATGCCGCCAGTCCCGTGCGCAGCCTGGCCCTGCTGTTCCAGCTGCCCAACGGCGAACAGTGGCGCACCGGCATGAACAGCTCCCCCATCGTCGTGTCCAACACCCCGCAAGGCTTCTTCGACAACGTGGTGGCATCGCGCCCCGATCCGGCCACCGGCAAGCCGGACCCGGCGCGCCTGAAGGCCTATTTCGACGCGCACCCGGAATCGGCGCCGTTCCGTGCCTGGCTCAAGGACTTCCGCGCGACGTCCTCGTTCGCCAGCACGCGCTTCTACAGCATCAATGCGTTCCGCTTCGTCGACGCCGCCGGCGGCATCCACCTGGCGCGCTGGTCGGTGGTACCGGAAACGCCGGCCGTCCCGCTCGACAAGGCCCAGGCAACCCCGAACGTGCTGCAGGACGACCTGGTGCAACGCCTGCAGCAGGGACCGCTGCGCTGGCACCTGGCCATCCAGCTGGCCCAGCCGGGCGACCCGGGCAACGACGCCACGCGCGCCTGGCCCGACGACCGCCGCGTGGTCGATGCCGGCGTCCTGACGCTGGAGCGCGCGGTCTCGCAGGACGACGGCCCCTGCCGCGACGTCAACTTCGATCCGACGATCCTGCCGAAAGGCATCCTGGTATCGGACGACCCGCTGCTGGCCGCCCGCTCCGGCGCCTACTCGCGTTCGTACAACCTGCGCACCGGCGAACAAGCTGCCCGCATCACCCACGGAGGCGCCCAATGACCCCGCAACGCTTCTCGCTGGCCTCGCGCCTGCTGCATTGGACCATGGCGCCGCTGCTGCTGGCCATGCTCCTGATCGGCACCGGCATGGTCGCCACCGTCTCGCCCTGGCGCCTGTCGCTGCTGAACCTGCACAAGCCGCTGGGCCTGGCGCTGCTGGTGCTGGCCGTACTGCGCCTCTTGCTGCGCCTGGCCGGCAAGACGCCGCCGCTGCCGTCCACGCTCCCGCTGCCGATGCGCCTGGCCGCCCATGCGTCGCACTGGCTGCTGTACGGCTGCATGCTGGCGATGCCGCTGATCGGCTGGGCCATGTTGTCCGCCGGCGGCTTCCCGCTGCCCCTGCACCTGCCGCCGCTGCTGGCGCCGGACGTGGTGCGCTACGCGCAACTGCGCTCGCTTCACACGGTGCTGGGCGAGCTGTTCTTCCTGACCGTGCTCGCGCACATCATGGCGGGGCTGCTGCATGCGCTGCTGCTCAGGGATGGGGTGTTCGGGGCGATTTCGCTGGGACGAAAAAACTGAATCGACAGTTTTTCTACAGCACAACAAGCACGTCGTCCCTGCGAAGGCAGGGACCCATGCTGAAATGATTCAAGCCGTAAAATCCGCATAAAGGTCGCGCCAGCGAATATTCATTTCTTCGATCATGCGCACCTTCCAGGCACGCTTCCAAGCCTTGATCTGCTTTTCGCGACGAATGGCTTCATAGAGATCGGTGTGCACTTCGTACCACACCAGTCGCGCGACATCGTATTGTTTCGTGAAGCCGGCAACCGCGCCTTCGCGGTGCTCCCATACACGCCTGACAAGATCCGCCGTAACGCCGACGTAAAGGGTGCCGTAAGGGGCGCTGGCCAATATGTAGACGTAGCTGGATTTTTCCATGATCGTTTATCTGTAGACGATACATGGTCACCTTGAATCGCTGCCTCATCCGCGTAGCTGGTCAATGATATTCATCGAACTATCAGGCTCAGCATGGGTCCCTGCCTTCGCAGGGACGACGTAGTTCTTGCCTGGCCATCCGCGCGCATGGTGTACAATCCCCCGTTGATTTTTTCCACCTCGTTCCGACATGTCCACCCCCAACCCATCCGCCGTCAAGGCCTGGCTGCTCGACCTGCAAGCGCGCATCGTCGCGGGGCTGGAAGAGGTCGACGGCAAGCCGTTCCTGCGCGACAGCTGGGAGCGCGAAGAAGGCGGGGGCGGCGTGTCGCGGCTGATCGAGGAAGGCAATGTGTTCGAGCGCGGCGGCTGCAATTTCTCGCACGTGCAGGGCAAGAGCCTGCCGCCGTCGGCGATGGCCGCGCGGCCCGAGCTCGCCGGGCGCGCCTGGGAAGCGATGGGCGTGTCGCTGGTGCTGCATCCGCGTAACCCGTATGCGCCCACCGTGCACATGAACGTGCGCTTCTTCGAAGCCACGGCCGAGGGCAAGGAACCGGTGTGGTGGTTCGGGGGCGGCATGGACTTGACGCCCTACTACGGCAACGCCGACGACGCCGTGCACTTCCACCGCACCTGCCGCGACGCGCTGGCGCCGTTCGGCGACGCGTTGCATCCGCGCTTCAAGAAGTGGTGCGACGAGTATTTCTACCTGAAGCACCGCAAGGAAGCGCGTGGCGTCGGCGGCATCTTCTTCGACGACTTCAACGAACTCGGCTTCGACCAGTCGTACGCGCTGGTGCAAAGCGTCGGCAACGGCTTCCTCGATGCCTACCTGCCGATCGTGACAGCGAGGAAGGACCAGCCCTACGGCGAGCGCGAACGCGATTTCCAGGCCTACCGGCGCGGCCGCTACGTCGAGTTCAACCTCGTCTGGGACCGCGGCACGCTGTTTGGCCTGCAATCGGGCGGACGGACCGAGGCGATCCTGATGTCGATGCCGCCGATCGTCAAATGGCGCTACGACTGGCACCCGGAAGCCGGCAGCGCCGAGGAGGCGCTGTACCGCGACTTCCTCCCCCACCGGGATTGGCTGGCCCCGTGACCCGCTGTGTCGCCTTGCTGGGAGGTAGTTTCGACCCGGTGCACCACGGCCACGTCGCGCTGGCCGAACTGTTTGCACGCCTGCTGAACCCGGACGAGCTGCGCCTGCTGCCGGCGGGCCAGCCGTGGCAGAAATCGAACGGCCTGCAGGCCGGCGATACCGACCGCATCAGGATGCTGGAGCTGGCCTTCGCCGGCAGCAGCGCTCCCGTGACGATCGATACCCGCGAGATCGCGCGCCGCAGCCCGACCTATACGGTGGACACGCTGCGCGAGCTGCGCGCCGAGCTCGGCCCCGAGGCGGCGATCGTGTTCCTGATGGGCGCCGACCAGTTGCAGAAGCTCGATACCTGGCGCGACTGGGAAAGCCTGTTCGCGCTGGCCAGCTTCGGCGTCGCCGCCCGCCCCGGCTACCGGCTCGACGAGGCCGCGCTGCCGCTTGCGGTGGCGCGCGAAGTGGCGGCGCGGCGCGTGGAACCCGGCGCGCTCTGCGCCAGCGCGGCCGGCAAGGTCTGCATCGTGCACACGCTGGCGGTCGACATCTCGGCCACGCAGGTGCGCGAGGCATTGAAACAAGGCGGGGAATCCGGCAAGGAATCGGATGCGACGGACGCGGGCGCGCAGGCCAAGGTCGGCGCGCTGCTCTCCCCGCAAGTGCTAGACTATATTCAACAACATAACTTATACAAGAGCTAATGGATATCAAGAAACTGCAAACGCTCGTCGTCGACGCCCTCGAAGACGTCAAGGGCCAGGACATCGTCCTGTTCGACACGACCGGACTGACCAGCCTGTTCGACCGCATCGCGGTCGTCTCGGGCACGTCGAACCGCCAGACCAAGGCGCTGGCCGCCTCGGTGCGCGACAAGGTCAAGGAAGCAGGCGGCGACGTGGTCGGCCTGGAAGGCGAGGACACGGGCGAATGGGTGCTGGTCGACCTGGGCGACATGATCGTCCACATCATGCAGCCGGCCATCCGCCAGTACTACCGCCTGGAAGAAATCTGGGGCGAGAAGCCCGTCAAGCTGGGCGCCGCCAAGCGCAAGGCCAGCGCCGAAGGCCAGGAAGCCGCCGCCGCGCCGAAGACGAAGTCGAAGCACCTGGCCGCCAACCAGGACCAGCCGGAAGCCAAGCCGGTGCGCGAGCGCAAGCCGGTGGCCAAGAAGGCCGCAGGCACCACCGCCACCGCCGCCGCCAAGAAACCGGCCGCCAAGATCCCGACCGGCGCCAAGGTGAAGGTCGCCCTGCCGAAGACCGCCGTCGCCTCGGCCGCCGCCGCCAAGGCCGCGAAAGCCGCCGCGCCGAAGCGTGCCAAGGCCGCCCCGGCCGAAGCCGCCGCAGCAGCAGCACCGGCCAAGAAAGTCATCCGCCGCATCAAGAAGACCGAAGAGTAATCCTCGATGCAGTTGATGATCGTCGCGGTCGGCCACAAGATGCCGGCCTGGATCGAGACCGGCTTCACGGAGTACGCCAAGCGCATGCCGCCCGAGCTGCGCATCGTGCTCAAGGAAGTCAAGCCGGTCGAGCGCTCCGGCAGCAAGACCGCGGCGACCGCGATGGCGCTCGAGCGCGAGCGCATCGAAGCCGTGTTGCCGAAGGGCGTGCGCATCGTCGCCCTGGACGAGCGCGGCAAGGACCTCACCAGCGTCGGCCTGTCCCAGCAGCTGGAAAGCTGGCAGCAGGACGGCCGCGACGTGGCCTTCCTGATCGGCGGCGCCGACGGCCTCGATCCCGAGCTGAAGGCGCGGGCCGACGGCCTGATCCGCATTTCCAGCATGACGCTGCCGCACGGCATCGTGCGCGTGATGCTGGCGGAACAGTTGTATCGTGCCTGGTCGATCACCCAGAACCACCCATACCACCGCGTTTGAACCTGCCCCGTCCATGCCTTCGCTGAAAACGCCCGACCAGAAGATCTATCTCGCCTCCAAGAGCCCGCGCCGGCGCGAACTGCTGCGCCAGGTCGGCATCGATTTCGAACTGCTCAGCCTGCGCTCCGACCTGGGCCGCAGCCTCGACGTCAGCGAGGACGTGCTGCCCGGCGAGGAACCGCTGCCCTACGTGGAACGGGTCGCGCTGGCCAAGGGCGCGGCGGCCTGGAACGTGCTGCACCAGCGGCGCATGCAGATCCGCCCGGTGCTGTCGGCCGACACCACCGTCACCATCGATGGCGAGATCCTCGGCAAGCCGGCCGACGTGCGCGAAGCCGTGGCCATGCTGGAGCAGTTGTCGGGCCGCACGCACCAGGTGCTGACGTCGATCGCCGTGCATGCGCACAACCTGGTCGAGCAGGTCACGCAGGTATCGCACGTGCGCTTCGCCAAGCTGTCCCCGCACGCCATCCGCGCCTATTGCGCCACCGCGGAACCCTACGACAAGGCGGGCGCCTACGGCATCCAGGGCCTGGCGGCGCTGTTCATCGAGCACATCGAGGGCAGCCATTCGGGCATCATGGGCTTGCCGGTGTTCGAGACGGTGCAGCTGCTGCGGAAGGCGGGGATCAATCCTTTATAAGCAATAGCGGCATATCATCGCTCCCGCTCAATAAAACCTGTCGTCCCTGCGCAGGCAGGGACCCATACTGAAGATCAAAATTCGGTATGCTGGATGCATTCTAGCGTTTCAGAAATACGGACTTCGGATGCTCAGCATGGGTCCCTGCCTTCGCAGGGACGACGGTGTTCAGGGCCAACGGCCCTTTCCCCCACCGTGTATGATGTCGTTCTGAACAATAACGCACGGCCCGCCCCCAATGACTGAAGACATCCTGATCAATATCACCCCCCAGGAAACACGCGTCGCGCTGGTGGTGCAGGGTGCCGTGCAGGAATTGCATATCGAGCGTACGCTCACCCGCGGGCTGGCCGGCAATGTCTATCTCGGCAAGGTCGTGCGGGTGCTGCCGGGCATGCAGTCCGCCTTCATCGACATCGGCCTGGAGCGGGCCGCCTTCCTCCACGTGGCCGACATCTGGGAAGCCCGTCCGCACGACGGCGCCAACGTGCCGCCGACCCCGATCGAGAAACTGCTGTTCGACGGTCAGGTACTCACCGTGCAGGTGATCAAGGACCCGATCGGCACCAAGGGCGCGCGCCTGTCGACCCAGATCTCCATCGCCGGCCGCATGCTCGTGTACCTGCCGCAAGATAAACACATCGGCATCTCGCAGAAGATCGAGAAGGAATCCGAGCGCGAGGCGCTGCGCGCGCGCATGCAGGGCCTGCTGCCGCCGGACGAGAAAGGCGGCTACATCGTGCGCACCCAGGCCGAGGACGCGTCCGACGCCGACCTGGCCGCCGACATCGACTACCTGCGCAAGACCTGGGGCGCGATCACCAAGGGCGCGCGCACCCGTCCGGCGACGAGCCTGCTGTACCAGGACCTGAGCCTGGCCCAGCGCGTGCTGCGCGACTTCGTCCACGACGAGACGGCGGCGATCCTCGTCGACTCGCGCGAGAACTACCTGAAGCTGGTCGAATTCGCCCAGGTCTATACCCCGAGCGTGCTGTCGCGCCTGCAGCACTACACGGGCGAACGCCCGCTGTTCGACCTGTACGGCGTCGAGGAGGAAATCCTGCGCGCGCTGGGCCGGCGCGTGGACCTCAAGTCGGGCGGCTACCTGATCGTCGACCAGACCGAGGCGATGACCACCATCGACGTGAATACGGGCGGCTTCGTCGGCGGGCGCAATTTCGCCGACACGATCTTCAAGACCAACCTGGAAGCGGCCCACGCCATCGCGCGCCAGCTGCGCCTGCGCAACCTGGGCGGCATCATCATCCTCGACTTCATCGACATGGAGAACAACGAGCACCGCAATGCCGTGCTGGCGGAGCTCAAGAAAACCCTGTCGCGCGACCGCACCAAGGTGTCGGTGAGCGGCTTCTCGGCCCTGGGCCTGGTCGAGATGACGAGGAAGCGCACGCGCGAATCGCTGGCGCACATCCTGTGCGAGCCCTGCCCTGCCTGCAGCGGCAAGGGCCAAGTGAAAACCTCGCGCACGATCTGCTACGAGATCCTGCGCGAACTGCTGCGCGAAGCCAAGCAATTCAACCCGCGCGAATTCCGCATCCTGGCCTCGCAGGAAGTGGTCGACCTGTTCCTGGAAGAAGAGTCGCAGCACCTGGCCATGCTGGGTGATTTCATCGGCAAGAAAATCTCGCTGCAGGTGGAAAAAGGCTACCACCAGGAGCAGTACGATGTCATTTTGATGTGAAATTTTGTCTGTAAAATGTACGGGGCGCGACAAACACTTGCCAAGCAGTTCAAGGCTTGTTGCTGCCGATGGACAAAGCGTCCGAAAATAGGGCTGGCGGACACGCCGCTCCCCGGTTTAGACTACAATTCGTGACAATTTGCTGAATTAGAGAGTTGGCGGTAGCGCGTTTCCAGCGACGTTTGCGGGATGCGGCCAGCCGACCGGCAGGGAACCTTGATCAACCGTGGAGAGACGTCATTGTTGACGAACAACGGGGTGTCGCGGTTCCCGTTTGGTGCTGCTGGCGCAGCTTGTACGCCGCGGCTCCCCTGAATGGACCACTGGCGGCGTCATCACACAGGCAGGCGACCCGTAAGAGACAATGAACGTACCTCTCATTCCTTCCGAACTGCTGCAGAAGTCGGACAAAATCCTGTTCATCGCCCACCTGGCGCTGGGCGACTACACGTACCTGCAGAATTGCTTCCAGGCGTTCGCGCAAGCGTATCCGCACCTGAAGCTGCACCTGTGGGTCGACGAAGTGCGCCGCACGGGCGACGCCTCGCAGTGGCCGCACCTGAAGAAGAACGTGCTGTACGACTGGCTGGCGGCCTGCGATTTCATCGACAAGGTCTACGACCGCAACTATTCGCCCGAGCTGTTCCAGGCCTCCATCAAGGAAGCCCGGCAGGAACGCTACCCGATCGTCGTCTCGCTCGGCACGCTGCGTCCGCATTTCTATGCCAACCTGGCGCGCGAGATCAGCCCGGACGGCTTCGTCGTCGGCCTCAAGAAGCCGCTGGGCCTGCTCGACCTGCCGCACTGGTTCGCCTACCGCAAGCTGGACGCCAGCCTGAACCCGGACGTGGCCGACCGCAACAGCGCACCGCACATCAGCGACGTGCATGCCGAATGGTTCCGCCAGCTGGCCAACGTCGACATCCCGCCGACGGCACGCATTCCCTTCGTGCATATTCCGCAGCAATTCATCGAAGGCGCCCGCGCGCGCCTGCACGACTGGGGCTTCGACGGCCGCCAGGGCAAGCTGGTCTTCATCAACCCGTTCGCCAAGACCCGCAAGCGCTGCTGGCCCGTCGAGCGCGTCGCCGAGCTGATCACGACCATGCGCGCCCAGCCGGAATGGCGCGACGCCTGCTTCATCGTCAATGCGGTGCCGCAGGAAGTCGAGCGCGTGAAGGCGATGCTGGCCGAGCGCAAGCTGGACCGCACCGAACTGTTCAGCGCCAACGAGAATTTCTTCCAGCTGCCGGCCATGCTGGCCCAGTGCGACCTGATCGTCTCGGTCGAGACGGCCGTGATGCACCTGGCCAATGCCGTGGGCGTGCCGGTCGTCGCGCTGATGCGCCAGAAGACGCCGGAATGGGCGCCGGTCGACAAGGCCAACTCCACCGTCATCACGGCGGACCAGCGGCGCGACTGGGTCAAGGCGATTCCGGTGCAGGCGGTGATGCACGCGCTGGCGTAAGTTAAACGACAATACGTCGTTCCCGCGAAGGCGGGAACGACGTGCTAACTGATCTCCAACCTTCCCTCCCGCAGCTCCATCAGCTGCACCCCCTCCTGCCCCACCAGGTTCCGGTCGTGCGACGCAATGAGCACGCTGCCCCCCGCATCGATCAGCGCGGCGATCGACCCGAACAGCCGCTCGCGCGCGACCTCGTCCAGGTCGGCCGTGGGCTCGTCCAGCAGCATCAGTTTCGGTTTCAGGACCTTGGCCCGGGCCAGCGCCACGCGCCGCTGCTCGCCGCGCGACAAGCGCGCCGGATCGATGTCGCGCAGGTGGGCGACGTTGGCCCAGGCCATGGCGTCCTCGACCTGCGCCGCGATCTCCGCCGGCGCCACGCCGCGCACCGCCAGGCCGTAGCCGATGTTGTGGGCCACGCTGGTGGAAAACAGCACCGGATGCTGGTGCACGTAGACGATGCCGGTGCGCATGGCGCACGGGTAGGGATGCGGGATCACGTCCAGGCCTTCGAAGCGCAGGCTGTCGATCTCGGCCCGCTCCAGGCCGCCCAGCACGCGCAGCAGCGTGCTCTTGCCGGCGCCGTTCATGCCCGTCAGCAGGTAGGCGCCGTGGGTGGCGATCTCGATGCGGTCGATGTCCAGCAGCAGACGCTCGCCCGGATGCGCGCCAAGCCGCTTGCGCAGGCCGCGCACGCCCAGGAGCGCCTTGCGGCGCTCGTCGCCGGTGCGCACGTCCACGCTTGCCAGCATGCTCTGGATCGATATGCTCTGGATCATGCCGGCTGCCTCCGCAATACGCGCGGCGCGCCCTGCAGCCACGCCAGCACGCCCGTGAGGGGCAGCGCGAACGCCAGCAGCACGATGCCCAGCGCGATGGCCTGGTCGACGTCGCCACGGCCCGCCTCCAGCGCCAGCGCCGTGCCCAGGCTGCGCGTGTGCCCCGCGATATTCCCGCCCAGGACCAGCGCGCAGCCGATCTCCGCGATCGCGCGTCCGAAGCCGAGCAGGATGGCCGCCATGACCCCGAAACGCGCTTCGTGCAGCACGCGCAGCATCACCTGGCTGCGCGTACCGCCCAGCGCCAGCGCCGTCTCCGCATACAGCGGGTCGACGGCCTGCACGGCCGCCAGCGTGTAGGCGAACAGCACGGGAAACGTGACCACGAACACGCCCAGCACCATGCCGGGTTCGGCGAACAGCCAGCGCAGGCCGGCCAGCGGTCCCGCGGGCGCCAGCAACAGGTAGAGCAGCAGGCCGACCAGCAGCGTCGGCACGGCCAGCATCGCCTCGGCCAGCCAGACGACGGCGCGGCGCCAGCGGAAGCGGTGCAGCGCGGCCTGGTAGCCGAGCAGCAGCGCCGGCGGCGCGGCCAGCAGCAGGCCGGCCAGGCTGGTCATCAGGGACACCCAGACCAGGTGCCACAGGGCGGCATCGCCCGTGAACAGCAGGCCGAAGGCGCGCAGGGTGGCGTCCAGGGCGGCCATCACGCGGCGCGTGCCACGTCCCCGCGGCCGTCCAGTTCATGGCCGAAGTGGACGAGCACGGAGTCGATGGCGCGGGACGCGGCCGGGCTGCCGTCGCGCAGGGCCTGCGCCAGTGCGGCCAGGCGCGCGGCGGTGCCGCCTGGCGTAGGCAGCGCCAGCAGCGCCAGCGCTTCGTCGATGGCGTCGCGGCCGGCATTGCCCGCGGATGCGCGCCAATGCGCCAGCACGGCGCAGGCGGCGTCGCAGGCGCGCTCTCCCTCGGCCAGCACGAGCACGGTGCCGGGATGCACGTCGACGCCGTGGCGCCCCAGCGTATCGGCGTCGAGCGGGATGTCGGCCATGGCGGCGGGCAGGATCGCGCCCGCGGCGCCGCCCGGCAGGCAGGCGTACAGCCGGGCGCCTTCGCGCAGGCCGCCGCAGTAGTCGTCGACCAGTTCGCGCGCCGTGGTGCCGGCCGGTACCAGCTTGACGCCGGGCACGCGCACGGCCCCGGACACGGCGAAGGAGCGCAGGCCGCGCTTGCCGTGCCGGCCCTGGCTCGTGAACCAGTCGGCGCCGCGCTCGAGGATGTCGCGCACCCAGTGCAGGCTTTCGGCGTCCTGTTCCAGCAGGGTGCCGGTGGCCGGCGAGGCCTCGTCGACCGCGATGTGCGCCAGGCCGCTCGCCGGCGGATCGGCGCGCAGATGGGCCAGCTCCTGCCGCAGCATGGCGCGCAGGCCGGGTTCGCCGTCGGGCAGGCGCAGCTGCACGTGGTCGATGCCTGCGGCCCAGGCGGCAACCAGCGCGCCTTCCAGCACCCGGTGCGGGTCGCTGCCCAGGTAGTGGCGGTCGCGGAAGGCCCAGGGCCCGCCGCCGTCGACGCCCAGCAGCAGCGTGCGCGGGCCGGCCGCGCTGCGCACCTGGCGCCAGCGCCGGCCGGCCGGGACGGTGCCGCCGCCGGCGTCGGGAATGCGCAGGCCGGCGGCCATCATCGTCACGATCGCGCTTTCCGGATGCATGCGCCCGCCCAGGCAGGCCTGCAGCAGGCGGTAGCCGCCGGCGGCGCGGTAGGCCGCGTGGTCCACATAGCCGGCATCCACTGCCTTGTCGTCGATCGCTCCCATGCGTGTCCCCTCGTCCGTTCTCGTCCTGCCGCTGTTCCTGAGCGGTTCTTGTCGGCAGGATCATAAACCGCCGGGCGGATGGGGGGCGCATGACAGGGACGCACGGCCCGGTTATCATCGCCGGTTCTCCGGCCCGGCCGGACCCCAGCAAGGAAGCGCATGAACCAGGAATTCGACGTGGCGCAGCTGCTGGCCGGCCTGCCGGCCCGCATCGACGCCATTCCCCGCGCCGTCGCCGCGCGCACGCCCGGCGCCCCGGCGCTGGCCGAAGCCGGCCATACCGTCACCTACCGCGCCCTGGTCGACGCCGTCGACCGCCACGCGGCGCTGCTGCGCGAACTCGGCGTGCGCCGCGGCGACCGGGTGCTGCTGGCGAGCGAGAACTGCGCCGCCCAGGTGGCGCTGATCTTCGCGGCATCGACCGTGGGCGCGTGGATCGTCAACGTCAATCCGCGCCTGACCGCGCCCGAGCTGGATGGCATCGCCGTGCACAGCGGCGCGCGCATCGCGCTGTACACGGCGGGGGTGTCGGCCGAGGCGGCGACGCATGCGGCGCGCGCGGGTGCGCAGGCCTGCCCCGGCTTCGACGGCCTGATGGCGGGGCCGCGCAGCGACGATTGCATGCCGGAAGCCGACGGCGACGACCCCGTCGCCGCCCTCGTCTACACGACGGGCACCACGGGCCAGCCGAAGGGCGTGATGCTGAGCCACCGCAGCCTGCTGTACGTGGCCGCCGTGTCGAGCCGCCTGCGCGGCCTGGTGCCGCAGGACCGCGCCTGGGGCGTGCTGCCCATCTCGCACGTCTACGGCCTGACCTCGGTGATGCTGGGCACCCTGAGCGCGGGCGCCTGCCTGCAGCTGGCGCCGCGCTTCGCGCCGCAGGAGATGCTGGCCGCCATCCGCGACGAGGGCCTCACCATCGTGCAGGGCGTGCCGGCCATGTACGCGCGCCTGCTGGCGCTGCCCGGCATCGCCGGCACCCGCTCGCCGTTACACCTGCCGTCGCGCCTGCGCTTCGCCTATGCCGGCGGCTCGCCGCTCGACCCGCAGCTCAAGGAGCGCGTCGAGGCGCTGCTCGGCACGCCCCTGCACAACGGCTACGGCCTCACCGAAGCCGCGCCCACGGTCAGCCAGACCCGCCTGGACGCGCCCCGCGCCGACACGGCCGTCGGCCTGCCGATCCCCGGCGTCGAGGTGCGCCTGGTCGACCGCCACGGCAACGACCTGGCCGGCGACGGCACGCCGGGAGAACTATGGGTGCGCGGCCCGAACCTGATGCGCGGCTACTACCGCGAACCGGCCTTGAGTGCGGCCGCGCTGCGTCCCGGCGGCTGGCTGAACACGGGCGACATGGCGACCCGCGCGGCGGACGGCGCGCTGTCCATCGTCGGGCGCAGCAAGGAATTGATCATCCGCTCGGGCTTCAACGTGTTCCCGCTGGAAGTCGAGACGGCGCTCAACAGCCACCCGGGCGTCACCCAATCGGCGGTGGTGGGCAGGCCGTGCGCGGACGGCAACGAGGAAGTGGTGGCGTTCGTGCAGCCGGCACCGGGCGAGGCGCCCGCGCCCGACGAACTGGCCGCCTGGGCGGCCGCGCGCCTGGCGCCGTACAAGCGGCCGGCGCGCATCGTGGCGCTGGCGGCGCTGCCGGCGGCGCCGAGCGGGAAGGTCCTCAAGCACGTGCTGGCGAAGATGGCGCTGGAATTGCCGTAAGCGGTACGCAATGGTGGGCACGTGGTGCCCACCCGACGGCCACGGTGATTAACGCACGTTACCGGATGGTAGGCACGTGGTGCCACCCTACGCCACGGTGATTAACGCACGTTACCGGATGGTGGGCACGTGGTGCCCACCCTACGCCACGGTGATTAACGCACGTTACCGTCGCCCCTGCGCAGGCAGGGGCCTAATTTGACCTCGGTGGCGCTCTGACAAAATTGGGCCCCTGCCTGCGCAGGGGCGACGGGGTTTTCCGCTGCCGTTTTCCGCTGCCGTTTTCCGTAGCCGTTTCCCACCGCCGTTTTCCGCTACCTGCGCCGCTTCTTCCAGTTGTAGTCCGGCCCCGTCACGTCCACCCCCGGATGCCCCACCACGTCCGGATGCTCCGAGCACATCGTCACGAAGCGCACGCCCTCGCCTTCGCGCTGGCGCCGGCGCAGGTCCTCCATGAAGCGCATCGCATCCACCATCGCGTCCGTCCCGAAGGCCTGCGCATGCGGCGTGCTGCCGGCGGCATCGGCGATCGTCCAATAAACCATGTACATCGTTTCTCCTTTTGCGCCTCGGCGCTTCCTCCGGCAGCATGTCGGCGCGCCCCGTGTCCTGTCAAGGAGCGTGTCCAGCGGCCAGTGTCATATATAAATTGACTATGCACGTAGGACTACTCCTAAATCTTTCCTATATGTGGGCCACCCCACACAAGGAGGTGGATCGCTTGTCTAGGCTAAGGCCTTGGATCAAATACGCAGGAAACGCTCATGAACCTCAACAGTCATATTCAGCCAGCAACTTCTCCGCTCCAGGTCTGGGGCGGTCTCGAATGCACCGTCAACCGCGTACGCGACGAATACTTTTCCCAGATGGACCGCAACGGCCATGCAGAGCGCCTGCAGGACCTGGAGCGCTTTGCCTCGCTCGGCATCAAGGCCATCCGCTACCCCGTGCTATGGGAACGCACGGCGCCGGACGGCATCGAGTCGGCCGACTGGTCATGGTCCGACGAACGCCTGCCCGTGCTGCAGCAACTGGGCGTCTCGCCCATCGTCGGCCTGATCCACCACGGCAGCGGCCCGCGCCATACGAGCCTGATGGCCCCCGATTTCGCCGACAAGCTTGCCGAATACGCGGGCGCCGTGGCGCGCCGTTATCCGTGGGTCGAGTACTGGACCCCGGTCAACGAACCCTGCACGACCGCGCGCTTCTCCGGCCTGAACGGCGTCTGGTACCCGCACGGCAGCAGCGAGGCGGAATTCATCCGCGCGCTGATCAACCAGTGCCGTGCCGTGGTGCTGTCGATGCAGGCGATCCGCGCCGTCAACCCGGACGCCAAGCTGGTGCAGACCGACGACCTGTCGCGCACTTACGGCACGCCGGAAATGGCCGAGATCACCAACTTCTTCAACGAGCGCCGCTGGCTCGGCTGGGACCTCTTGTGCGGCAAGGTCGACGAACAGCACGCGCTGTGGAACTACCTGCTCGAGAACGAGGCCACGGCCGAGGAGCTGCTGTGGTTCAAGGAGAACCCCTGCCCGCCGGACATCATCGGCGTCAACTACTACATCACCAGCGAGCGCTGGCTCGACCACCGTCTGGAACGCTATCCGGAAAGCCGCCGCACCCAGTACCGCGGCATCCCCCACGCCGACATCGAATGCCCGCGCGTGCTGGCCACGC
This sequence comes from Massilia sp. YIM B02763, assembly GCF_030412015.1. Lineage (GTDB taxonomy): Bacteria > Pseudomonadota > Gammaproteobacteria > Burkholderiales > Burkholderiaceae_D > Telluria. The sequence continues at coordinate 91,361 of NZ_JASNRD010000012.1, forward strand.
CGACGCCGGGCGTGGGCCCGCTGCTGCAGGAAACCTGGGACCGCTACGGCCTGCCGATCGCGATCACCGAGGCCCACATCGACGCCAACCGCGAAGACCAGCTGCGCTGGCTCGTCGAGATGTGGAATGCGGCCAAGAAGGTCCAGCAGGGCGGCGCCGACATCCGCGCCGTCACCGTGTGGGCGCTGCTCGGCTCCTACGACTGGAACTGCCTGGTCACGGCCTGCAACGGCTACTACGAATCCGGCCCGTACGACGTGCGCGGCCCGCAGCCGCGCCCGACCGCCGTCGCCACCCTGATGCGCGAGCTGGCCAGCGGCCGTCCGCTGTCGGCCCCGGTGCTGCAGGGCCAGGGCTGGTGGCGCCGGCCGGGACGCTTCCTGGCCAAGCCCGTGGCGACCCGCACGACGGTGGCCGACATCGCCGAACGCGGCGCCTTCCGCTCCACCTTCCCGCAACCGATCCTGATCACGGGCGCCACCGGCACGCTGGGCCGCGCCTTCGCCCGCATCTGCGCGGAACGCAACCTGGCCTGCCACGTGCTGACGCGCCAGGAGATGGACATCGCCGATCCGGCCTCGGTGGAGGCGGCGATCGTGCGCTTCAAGCCCTGGGCGATCATCAACGCCGGCGGCTACGTGCGCGTCGACGATGCCGAGGAGGACGTCGAACGCTGCATGCGCGAGAACGCGCACGGCCCGACGGTGCTGGCGCTGGCCGCGATCCGCCATGCGCTGCGCTTCGCGACCTTCTCCAGCGACCTGGTGTTCGACGGCACCCTGGGCCGTCCCTACGTCGAGTCCGACCGGGTATCTCCGCTGAACGTGTACGGCCGCAGCAAGGCCGACGCCGAACGGCGCGTGCTCGATTCCGACCCGCAGGCCCTCGTCATCCGCACCAGCGCCTTCTTCGGCCCGTGGGACGAGCACAACTTCGTCACGCAAGCGCTCGACGCCCTCGGCAACGGCCGCGAATTCGCCGCCGCCGGCGACATGATGGTCACGCCGACCTATGTGCCGGACCTGGTCAATACCACCCTCGACCTGCTGATCGACCGCGAATGCGGCATCTGGCACCTGAGCAACGGCGAGGCGATGAGCTGGGCGGACCTGGCGCGCCGCGCCGCGGAGGCCGCAGGCGTCGATGCAGGCGGCCTGCGCGAGATCTCCGCCGCCGACATGGGCCTGCGCGCGCCGCGCCCGGCGGCAAGTGCCCTGAGCAGCGAACGCGGCATGCTGCTTCCCTCGTTCGACGACGCGCTGGCGCGTTACTTGAGTGACCGGGAGGCAGTTAATGCCGCGGACGGCAGCAGAATGTTCGAGTACGTGCACACGAAAGAGGCTTGAATGCGATTTTAAGTGGCGCAAAGACAAGCAGAGGGCCCCTTTCTCTTTCAGAAAGGGGCCCTTTTTCGTTCACTGCTTCGACAACATGTGGTAGCTGATAGCTCAGCACCCGCGAAATCCTCTAGAAATCCTTACACACATAGGCCGCTAAATCGTTTTCCGGGGTAAAAGGCAGCCAGTAAAATGGCGCTTTTATTGCCAAAGTGTAGACATCTGCGCCAGGCACGACTATAAGATCGTCCCCATTGCCCGTGCATAACATAAATCCACATTCAGCTTCGTACTCATCTGAAAGGTAGACAAGCTTTTGAATTCTCCGTACCTCCGACCAAGATAGAGGCAGGCTCACCATTTCCGGAGCGTCGTCCGCGTTGACCACTTCGAACGTGAGCGTGCCAATCTCTTCCCAACCGCCGATGCCGTGCATATCTACACCCACCTTGAGAGTTCGGCCATCGCATAACCGCAGCCACAATGTCGCTGGCGGCCCGACCTTTGGGGTATTAATTGCATAAGCACTTAAGCCATTGGACAATCCCGCTGCCAATGCGGGGGCAGAAACCACATCAAAACACATTACCTTCTTCACAATATCTCCTAATTAATAGTGAAGGGTTTCAGGCAGCTTGTTGTCATTACCGGGTATCTCAATGCGAGGGCCGTCGCCTGGGTTCTTGGTGCCGGGGCGAATCCAAACACCATTATCGCCGACCTGCGCGCCAGGAATTTTGCTTCGGCCATCACTATCTGGGAACGGTTTTCCTGTACCACCAGTCAACTTATCAAAATCCTTTTCAGCATCGCCAGTTCCACCATTTTCTGGCGTAAGTGGTCCGCTCGTATGGCGCTTTCCGCTATTACTTGGGCCTGCACGCGGGTCGCTTTGGTCGCCAACCAAGTCGCTGGGAACTGGCGGCGGGCTGTTCTTGTTCGGCTTTGAGGCGTCTGCCGAGTCACTTCTCTTGGGTCCCGAATGGTTACGCCACACGTCAAATGCACGGTTCATGACGGCTCTGGCCTGCGGGTCGGTCGCGTATTTCCAGGCACCGACTGCGAGCACGGTAGCTCCGCCTACAAATCCCACTACGATTGCATTCCTACCGTCAGGATCAACGTAGCTGTACGGATTATTGTTCACATAGCTATAGCGGTTGAAGTTACTTCCCGTAAGCACGTCGGCCGCTACTGGGTCGTTACTCAAAAATCGTCCGGCCACCGGATCATAATACCGCTGCTGCATGTACGTCAGGCCAGTATCCGCATCGTTCACATGTCCCGTGAACCCAATCGTGGGCGTCGTACCGGCTGCGACATAGCCATAGGGTTCATAGCTCGTGCGGCTCACGACCTGGCCGTTGGCGTCGGTACGTGCCACAGGGCTACCAAGGCCATCGGTATGGATGTACGTGACGCCGTTTGACGCGGTCGAGCCAGCGGCAGTCGTCATTGTTTCCGTATAGGTCGCTGTTCCGCCAGCGCCGCTGGCCGTCCAAGTACAGGTCGACGGATAGTTGACCCATCCCGATTGCGCCGTCATCGTGCGCGATCCATTGACTGCGAGCGATTCATTGACGGTATAGCCGGTCCCTCCGGCCGAACACGTATGCACGAGCGATGTCGCATTGGAAGTGCCCCAGGTCATGGAGAAAGCTTGTCCAGCCGTCATGGCCGTGTGCGATGCGCTGATCGTAGGCGCCGGCGTACTAGTGACCGGATCGACGACGATGTAAGTGGTGCTTGTCTGGCCGAAACGCTGGTGGTATTCCCACACCATCCCCCACTGGAAGGGATATGTGCCAGAGCTCGTCGGCGCACGCATTTGGAAGCTGAAAGTCGTATTCTGACCAGGTGCGACACTCGACGTATTCATGCTGACACGATTCACCCCCCAGATCATGTTGTCGTCCGGGTTCGCAAGAAGATAGTCAGGCGTCGTCCACGTTACGTTCCCCGTGTTTTTCAAGGTCAGCGACACATTGTAATAACTGCCTGCCGTTACCCGCGAAGGTACATTGGCGGACACGACTTGGGCATCGTAGACTGGTGACGGGGCAGTGACGGTGATCGTTGTAGAGGCGACTGGGCCGAACCAGTACGCGCCCTCTCTTAACATGCCCCAACTGAAGCTGTACGTTCCGGGTGTCGACGGGGCCGTAATCGTGAAACCGAAAACTGCCTGACTTTTCGGTGTGACTACGCTGGCGAGTTCTACCCGGCCAGTTCCCCAGATCTGATTGTCTTGGGGGGTTTTGCGACCCGAGCCTGTAGGGATTGGTAACACCAGGCCACCCTGGCGCGTTACCTGAGCGACCGGGAAGCGGTGCAGGCCAGGGCCGAAACTGGCACCGCGGGGTTTGCGAAGAGCAAGGAAGCGTAAGCGGGCGGCCGGGGTAGCGACGCCCCGGCCGTTGTTTCTGAACATTACAATTTGTCCATGGTATTTACGGCAAGCATTTCGCATTGATACACTGCGTTACATGACGTTACCCTGCGTCACTTAACGTGTATCGAGGTCCACATGCCTGCCGTCCTGCGTTGCCTCCCTGCCGATCTCGCGCCGGAGCGGCGCGCATGAAGCTGTACAGCCCGGAACGCGGCCTGGCCGAACGCCTGGTCGCCATCGCCCTCCCATCCGTGACCCTCGCCTGCGCCGTGCCGCCGCACCTCGCCGGCATGCGCCGCTGGCGCGAACTGGGCAAGATCCGCCTGCGCGCCCTGCAGCACCGGCGCCTCGCCCGGGACTGGCTGACCCTGCTGAATTCGCACCCGGCGTTTTCCGACTACGTGCGCCAGTGCCCGCGCTTCCTGTACAAGGCCTTCCGGCCCTACTGCACCCACGCCATCACGCCGGAACAGCGCCTGGAGGCGATCCACGCCCACTACCTGTTCATGTTCCGGCGCGGCCTGGGCGACACGGTGGCGCGCGCCAGCCGCGGGCCGGTGGTGCTGGCCGAGGCGGCCGGCCGGAGCGGCCTGCCCTATCAGGTGCAGCTGCGTACGATCGACCGCTTCGACCGCGAGGGCGAACTGGTGCTGCAGCTGGCGCAGGACGACAAGATCGTCTACACGGTGGCGTTCACGGTGGCGCCGCGCGACGGCCGCCCCACGCTCTCGATCGGCTGCGTCCAGGGCGGCAAGACGGAGGATGCGCGCGAGGCGATCCGCCTGGCCACGCGCGAGCTGCACGGCATTCGCCCGAAGCAGCTGATGGTGACGCTGGCGCGCCAGCTGGGCCACGAATACGGCTGCGAGCGCATGCTGCTGGTCTCGAACCGCAACCGCGTGATCTACAAGGCGATCCGCCACGGCCGCGTGCTGGCCGACTACGACCAGCTGTGGGAAGAGCTGGGCGCCGTGCGGCGCGCCGACGGCGACTACGAACTGGATTGCGCGCCGCTGGAGGCGCCGGACCTGGAGGCGATTGCGTCGAAGAAGCGGTCGGAGGCGAGGAGGCGGCATGCGCTGGTCAGTGCGCTGGCGGAGGGGGTGTGCGTGGCGTTGCGCGCACGGGATGCACGCATCTGATTCCCGTCGTCCCTGCGCAGGCAGGGACCCATACTGAGCATCAGAATTCAGTACGTCGAATACACTCCGGTATATCCAATATGCGGACGTTGGAAACTCGGCATGGGTCCCTGCCTTCGCAGGGACGACGTGGTGTTTGTTCCGTGTTTCCCATACGCCCGCCCGGGCGCACATCGCTCACCCGCCCAGGATCGGCGCCAGCTCGCGCCACACCCGGTCGACACTCATCTTGTTCATGCAATCGTGGTGCCCCAGCGGGCACTCACGCTTGCGGCACGGCGAGCATTCCAGGCGCAGCGACACGGTGCGCGACAGGTCGGACAGCGGCGGCGCGTAGTCCGGGTCGGTGGAGCCGTACAGCGCCACCACCGGGCGGTTCAGCGCCGAGGCGATGTGCAGCAGGCCCGAGTCGTTCGAGACCACGGCGCCGGCCTGGGCGATCAGGGCGATCGCGTCGTCCAGCGAGGTCTGGCCGGCCAGGTTGACGACGGCGGGCGCGGCCTGGCCGGCGCATTCCTGCACCTGGTCGCAGGTCTCGCGGTCGTTCGGGGAGCCGAGCAGCGCGATCTGCACGCCCGGCACCTGGGCCGCGACGCGCTCGGCCAGCGATCCGTAGTGGGCCGGCGGCCAGCGCTTGGCGATGCCGAACTCCGCGCCCGGCGCGAACACCACCAGCGGGCGGTCGAGGTCCAGGCCCAGGCGCGCGCGCACGTCGTTCGATTCTTCTCCGCCCACGATCAGGATCGGCCGCACCGCGTGCGGCGACGGCAGTTCCGGCTCGCGCGCCAGCGCCGAGTAGAACGGCACCATCGAACGGCGCGGGACGTCGTCGTGGTGCATCACGTTGACCATCCCGTAGCGCATCTCTCCCTTGTAGCCGATGCGGCGCGGGATCCTTGCCAGCCAGGGGATCAACGCGTATTTCAGGGTATTCGGCAGCACGTAGGCGTCGCTGTAGTTGCGCTCCTTGAGCAGGCGCGCGTACTTGAAGCGCTCGCCCAGCTGCAGGGCGCGGTGGCGGAACGGCGTCACGAGGATGTCGTCCGCTTCCTGGATGCGGCGCCACACGGGCACCACCTGCGGCGGCGCCAGCACGTCGATAGGGCGCTCCGGATGCTGCTGCTTGAGCATGCGCAGCAGCGGCTGGGCCATCACGGCGTCGCCGATCCAGTTCGGCGAGATGACGAGGGTGCGCGGCCCGTTCTTCATGTCGTTCCCGTTCATGACGCTTCCGCCACGTTGGTGAACTGCAGGCGGTACAGGTTGGCGTACATGCCGCCCAGCGCCAGCAGCTCGTCGTGCGTGCCCTGCTCGACGATACGGCCGTGTTCCATCACGACGATGCGGTCGGCGCGCTCGATGGTCGACAGGCGGTGCGCGATCACGAAGGTGGTGCGGCCGGCCATCAGGGTGTCGAGCGCGGCCTGCACGGCGCGTTCGGATTCGTTGTCGAGGGCCGACGTGGCTTCGTCCAGGATCAGGATCGGCGCATCCTTGTAGATCGCGCGCGCGATCGCCACGCGCTGGCGCTGGCCGCCCGACAGGCGCATGCCGTTCTCGCCGATCATCGTGTCGACGCCTTCCGGCAGGCGCTCGACCACGTCCGTCAGGTGGGCGGCGCGGATCGCGGCCATGAGGCGCGCCTCGTCCACGTGCTCGACGCCGTAGGCGATGTTGGCGCGCAGCGTGTCGTCGAACAGCACCACGTTCTGGCTCACCAGCGCCAGCTGCTCGCGCAGCGACGCCATCTTGATGTCCTGGTAGGGAATGCCGTCCAGCAGGATGCGGCCCGCGTTCGGCTCGTAGAAGCGCGTCACCAGGTTCACGAAGGTCGACTTGCCGCCGCCCGACATGCCGACCAGCGCGACGGTCTGGCCGGCGCGCACGTCGAGCGACACGCCATCCAGCGCGTTCGCATGGGCGTTCGGGTAGCGGAACACGACGTTCTCGAAGCGCACGTTGCCCAGCGCGCGGCCGAGCGTGCGGGTGCCCGGATCGTGCTCGACGGGCGCGTCGATCATCTCGAACACGGTCTCGGCGGCGGCGATCCCGCGCTGCATGGGACCGTTGACCTCGGCCAGCGCCTTCAGCGGCGTGAGCAGCATCAGCATCAGCGTGACGAAGTTGGTGAATTCGCCCACCGTCATGCCGGCCTGCAGGGCCAGCACGACGACGAGGGACAGCGCCAGCGAGGTGGCGATCTGGGTGACGGGCGTGGTGGCGGCGAAGGCCACCGTCATGCGCTGGGAGAAGCCGCGCAGCGCCTCGCTGCGCAGGTAGAAGCGGCGGCTCTCGTAGCGCTCGCCCGAGAACACGCGGATCACCTGGTGGCCGCGCGCCGCCTCCTCGACCACTTGCGTCATCTCGGCCGTGACGCGCTGGTTCTCGCGGTTCAGGTGGCGCAGGCGCTTGCTGGTGGTGCGCACGATGACGGCCGTCAGCGGCACGACGACGATGGCGACCAGCGTCAGCTTCCAGTTCAGGTACAGCAGCGAGGCGAGCAAGCCGATCACGACCAGCACGTCGCGCACGAAGGAAATGAAGACGGAATTGATCATGTCGACGACCTGGCGCACGTCGCCGACCACCGTATTGATCACCTTGCCGGTCGATTCTTCATGGAACCTGGCTACGGGCAGGCGCAGCAGGCGCTCGAAGGCCTTGGCGCGCAAATCGTTCAGCACGCGGCTGAGCACCCAGTTGTTGTAATAGGCGGTGGCGAAGGTGCCAATGCCGCGCAGGACGAAGATCGATACCAGCACGCCCGGGATCCACCACAGCGAGAACTCGACCTTGTCGTTGAAGCCCTTGTCCATCAGCAATTCCAAAGCCTTGCCGAGCAGCGGCTGGGTGGCGGCCGTCAGCGCCATCGCGAGCAGCGACAGGAAGGCGCGCCCCCGATAGGGCTTGAGGATCGCCCACAGGCGCTTGATGATGATACGGTTATCCAATTTTATCTTTCGCATTCAGGCAGAAGCCCATCAGCATGAACACCATGAGCGCATAGAACAGGCTGCCTTTCATCGACCAGAAGATCACTTCGGTCAATCCGAATCCAATATAGCCGAGCACGACGAACGTCCCGGCCAGCGCCGCGGCGAACTGCGGCGCCTGCGCATCGCGGCCGAGGCGGCGCAGGAAAAACGCCAACGGTGCCACCAAGATACTGGCCCAGAGCACGAACCCGACCACGCCCCCCGTCGCCAGCGCTTGCAACCCGTCATTATGCAGGTGCGGCAGCTCCAGTACCAAGGGATCGAGGCGTCCTTGTTGTGCAAATTCGGCAAGACGTGTCCTTGCAGCATCGAAATCGCGTCCCAGCAGCGGTTTTTCCTCGATCAGCATCGCCGCGCCCTTCCACAGCTCGAGGCGGGTGCCGACATTCGTCCAGACGCTGCCGCCTTCGTACCAGGTCTCGGCGTCGCGCACGCCTTCGGCGAAGCGTTCCTGCACACCCAGTGCCGGCACGAACCACGACGTGCCCAGAAGCAACAATCCGGCGGCCAGCAAGCCGCTCAGCGCGCGGCTGTCGATCATGCGCACGCGCGGCGCCAGCACCAGGGCCACCAGCAGCAGCGAAATCCAGCCGCCCCGGGTGCCCGTCAGGATCGAGGCCGCCAGCCCGGCCAGCACGCCGGCGCCGCACAGCAGCGTCTCACGCCGGGACGCGCGCAGGTCGATCGCGCCGGCCAGCGACAGCAAGCCGAGCAGCAGGGCCAGGTCGCCGAAGGTGATCGCATTGATCAAGCCGCCCGGACGGTCGATGTGCAGCGCCAGGCGCTGCCAGCCGATGAAGGCCAGCGACGCCAGCGCGCCCGTGCTCGCGCCCCACCAGAGGGCGCGGCGCGGCGCGTTCGACACCAGCACGGCCACCAGCGCGGTGAGCGCCAGGAACATGCGGGCCGGCTTTTCCACCGGCCCCATCGAGGCCCCGCGCACCAGCGCGCAACCCTGCACGAACACGAAGTACAACAGGAATGCCAGCACTACCCACCGTACTTGGGGCCAATGGCTGCGCAGCGCATCCCGACTGGGTTTGAACCAGATCAAAGCGCTGATCAGGAACAGAAAACTGACAAGACTGACGCCGAACAGCGTGACGAGGCTCAAAAAGGGTAACAAGAAAGCCAGGGCGCCGATCCAGTTCCGGGCCGGCGCCCCCATATTCGTCGAATTACTGTTCATTGATGTTCTTGTGGGATACTCATGCCCCTGAATACAGCAGTGTACATCGGACCTTATGCGGCACGCACAGACAATCTCGGTCGTGATCACCACCTATAACCGGCCAGACGCGCTGGAGGCGGTGGTTCGGGCATGTTTCATGCAGAACGACAAGAATTTCGAAATCATTATCGCTGATGACGGCTCGACTGCCAACACGCGAACCTGCATCGAGCGCCTGGCGCAAGGCAGCCCCGTGCCTGTTCAACATGTCTGGCAGCCGGACCAGGGATTCCGGGCGGCCATGGCGCGCAACCGGGGCACGCTGGCCGCCACGGGCGAGTACATCGTCTTCCTGGACGGCGACTGCATTCCCCAGCGCGACTTCATCGCGCGCCACCGGGCGCTGTCCGAACCCGGCTGCCTCGTCTCCGGCAGCCGCATCCTGCTGGACGAGGCGCTGACGCGGCGCGTGCTCGACGAGGGTGTCGACGTCGCCGTGGCGCCGCTGGCGACGCGCCTCGGCTGGCGCCTGCGCGGCCACATGAACAAGGTCTTGCAGCTCGCCGTGCGCTGGCCGGACCTGGGCCGCACGACGAAGAAATTCAGCTGGCGCCGTATCAAGAGCTGCAACCTGGGCGTCTGGAAGAGCGACCTCGAGCGTGTCAACGGCTTCGACGAGAGTTTCACGGGGTGGGGCCACGAGGATTCCGACCTGGTCGTGCGCCTGTTCCACAGCGGCGTACTGCGCAAGGATGGCGCGTTTGCCACCGAGGTATTTCATTTGTGGCATCGGGAAGCGCAGCGGGACCAGGAATCGAGCAACCGGCGCGTGGTGCTGGAGCGGGCGGAGGCGAAGGTGACGCAGGCGACGGTGGGGTTGCGGGAACACCAGGCCGCGTGACCGCATGCGGTGCGGTGGGCACGTGGTGCCCACCCTACGTTACCTCCGCAATAAAAAGCGCCGTCGTCCCTGCGAAGGCAGGGACCCAATCTTGTATGCGTTGCAGTTGCGCGTGAAAAATTGGGCCCCTGCCTTCGCAGGGGCGACGGTATTTTCGCAGGGGCGACGGTATTTTCGCATGGGCGACGGTATTTTTTGGGGCGACGGTATTAGCGCCGCGTCCTAGTACTCGACCGCCACCTCTTTCGCCCCCAGCTGCAACTCGAGCGCATGCTTGAGCTCATCCGACGGCGCCACCCGCCAGTCGTCGCCCAGCTGCAGCGTGCACGGGATGCCCTGCGGCGTCACGCGCAGGCTCACCGGGAGGCCGTCGGTCTGGCGGTAGGGCTGCAGGATCTCCGCCAGCTTGGACGGTGAGGCCGTGCAGGCCAGGTCCATCTCCAGCTTGTGGCCATACTGGATGCGGGCCGCGGCGATGTCGAAGGCCTTTTCGGCCGTGATGCGCAGGCCGCCGTTGAAGCGGTCTTCCGATACCTTGCCCACCACCAGCAGGAACTCGTCCTCGCGGAAGATGTTCTTGTTCTGCTCCATCAGCTCGTTGTAGATCGTGACTTCGACCACGCCCGACTTGTCGTCGAGCTGGACGATCAGGATCTTGCCGCGCTGCGTCAGCTGGGTGCGCACGCCGGTGATGACGCCGCACAGCATGCGCGGGTCGCGCGACGGTTCCAGGTCGGAGAGCTTGGTCTTGGCGAAGCGCCGCACCTCCTTCGCGTAGGAGTCGAACATGTGGCCGGACAGGTAGTAGCCCAGCGCGATCTTTTCCTCGGACAGCTTCTGGCGGTCCGTCCACGGCGTGGCCTTCACGTATTCCGGCGGGGCCACCAGGTCGCTGTCGTCGCCGCCGAACAGGCTGACCTGGTTGGCGGACGCCGCGGCCTGGTCGGCCACTTCGATGGCGAAGCTCACGGAGGCCAGCAGCACCGCGCGGTCCACGCCGAAACAATCCATGGCGCCGGCGCGGATCAGCGATTCGATCGTGCGGCGGTTGATCTGCTTGCGGTCGACGCGCTTGCAGAAGTCGAACAGGTCCTTGAACTTGCCGCCTTCCTCGCGCGCGGCGATGATCGCCTCGATCGCGCCCTGCCCCGCGCCCTTCACGCCGCCCAGGCCGTAGCGGATGTTCGACACCTGCTTGCCGGTGACGGAACGCGGCTGGCCTTCCGGGGTGAAGCGGAACTGCGATTCGTTCACGTCCGGCGGCAGGATCGTCAGCTTGCAGACGTCGATCGAATCCTCGACGAGGATCTTGATCTTCTCCGTGTCTTCCATGGCCAGCGACATGTTGGCTGCCATGAACGCGGCGGTATGGTGGACCTTCAGGTAGGCCGTGTGGTACGACAGCAGCGCGTACGCGGCCGCGTGCGACTTGTTGAAGCCGTAGCCCGCGAACTTCTCCATCAAGTCGAAGATCTCGTCGGCCTTTTCCTGCGTCAGGCCATCCTTGGCCGCGCCGGCGCGGAAGATCTCGCGGTGCTGCGCCATCTCTTCCGGCTTCTTCTTGCCCATCGCGCGGCGCAGCATGTCCGCGCCGCCCAGCGAGTAGCCGCCGACGATCTGCGCCATCTGCATCACCTGCTCCTGGTAGACCATGATGCCGTAGGTCTCGGACAGGATCGACTCGGTGCGCGGGTCCGGGTAGTCGAACTTCTCGCCGTGCTTGCGTTTGCAGAAGTCCGGGATCAGGTCCATCGGGCCCGGACGGTACAGCGCCACCAGCGCGATGATGTCCTCGAAGCGGTCGGGCCGCGCATCCTTCAGCATGCCCTGCATGCCGCGCGATTCAAGCTGGAACACGGCGACGGTCTTCGCCTCGGTGAGCAGCTTGTACGACGGCCGGTCGGTCAGCGCCACCTTGGCCAGGTCGAACTCCGCATCCTGCGGATCGAGCGCGCGGATGTAGTTGACGGCGCGGTCCAGGATGGTCAGCGTGGTCAGGCCCAGGAAGTCGAACTTCACGAGGCCGGCCGCCTCCACGTCGTCCTTGTCGTACTGCGAGACCACGCCGGCATCGCCGCCCTGCGTGTACAGCGGGCAGAAGTCGGTCAGCTTGCCGGGGGCGATCAGCACGCCGCCGGCGTGCATGCCGATGTTGCGGGTGATGCCTTCGACCTGCTGCGCCAGGTCGAGCAGCTGCTTGACCTCCTCCTCGTTCTCCAGCCGCTCCTTGAGCAGCGGCTCCTCCTCGATCGCCTCGGCGATCGACACCGGCTTGCCCGGCTTGAACGGGATCAGCTTCGACACGCCGTCGCAGAAGGTATAGCCGAAATCGAGCACGCGGCCCACGTCGCGGATCGCGCCCTTGGCCGCCATCGTACCGAAGGTGGCGATCTGCGAGACCGCGTCGCGGCCGTACAGGTCCTTCACGTGCTGGATGACCAGCTCTCGCTTTTCCTGGCAGAAGTCGATGTCGAAGTCGGGCATCGAGACGCGTTCCGGGTTCAGGAAGCGCTCGAACAGCAGGTTGTACTTCAGCGGATCCAGGTCCGTGATCTTGAGCGCGTACGCGACCAGCGAACCCGCGCCGGAGCCGCGGCCCGGCCCGATCGGCACGCCGTTGTTCTTGCCCCACTGGATGAACTCCGCCACGATCAGGAAGTAGCCCGGGAACTTCATCTTGATGATGGTCTCGTTCTCGAACTGCAGGCGCGCCTCGTAGCGTGGCCGTTCCTTCTCGCGCTGCTCCGGGTCCGGATACAGCTGGACGAGGCGCTCTTCCAGGCCCTTCTTCGTTTCCGCGACGAGGAACTCGTCGATGGTCATGCCCGGGGTCGGGAAGTTCGGCAGCTGCGGCTTGCCCAGCGTGAGGGTGACGTTGCAGCGCTTGGCGATTTCCACCGAGTTGGCCAGCGCGCCCGGCAAGTCCTTGAACAGCTCGGCCATCTCGGCCTGCGACTTGAAGCACATGCCTTCGTTGAAGCGGCGCACGCGCTTGGCGTTGGCCAGCATCTCGCCTTCCGCGATACAAACGCGCGCCTCGTGGGCGATGAATTCGTCCTTGCTGATGAACTGGACCGGATGCGTGGCGACCACCGGCAGCCCCAGGCGGCCCGCCAGCGCCACCGAATGGCGCACCTGCTGCTCCTGGTTCGGCTGGCCGGCGCGCTGGATCTCGACATAGAAATGCCCCGGGAAGATCTGCGCCCAGCGCCGCGCGCAGGCCTCGGCCTTGGCTACGTCGCCGTTGTCGATGGCCTGGCCGATGTCGCCGAACTGGGCGCCGGACAGCACGATCAGGCCGTTCGCCTGCGGCACCTCCGGCTCGAGCGTGGAGACCGAGGTCGCCAGCGCCTCCAGCCACTCGACGCGGATCTCGGCCCGGCCTTTGTATTGGTTGGTCAGCCACGCCTTCGACAGCAGTTCGCACAGCTGCAGGTAGCCGGTGCGGTTCTTGCACAGGATGAGCAGGCGGAACGGCTTGTCGCGGTTGTCGTCGTTGGTGATCCAGGCATCGACCCCGACGATCGGCTTGACCCCCTTCCCGCGCGCCGCTTTATAGAAGCGGACCAGGGCGAACGCATTGGCCAGGTCGGTGACCGCCACGGCCGGCTGCTGGTCCTTGACGGCGGCCGCGACCAGGTCGTCGATGCGGACCAGGCCGTCGACGATCGAGTATTCCGAGTGAACGCGAAGGTGGGTAAAAGTCGGGGAAGTCATCCGGGCATTTTACCGCGACCGGGCCGGGTCCGGGATCCCGGCTTGCCGGATTGCATACTCCGTGGCGATTTACAAACAGCAAGGATCTTGACAAGCATGCCGCGTCACCGGACGAGCCGCAAAGGCCAACTAACGGACTTGGTGCTATACTTACTGGATGCCGACGAAGAAATCCATCCAAGCTCCAGCAACGGCAGACCGCGCGCCGAAAACAATGCGCGTGTTCAAAACTGCGCTGTTTGCGAAGTCGGCGCGCAAGGACGGCATTACCGACAAAGATCTATGCGTCGCCATCGAAGAGGTCATGAAAGGGCAATATGATGCGGATCTGGGCGGCGGGGTGTACAAAAAGCGCCTGAACAAAAATATGCATCGTTCAATCATCCTTGCCAAAGCCGGCAAGCGCTGGGTGTACGAATACCTTTTTGCCAAGAACGAACGCGCCAACATCGATAACGACGAAGAGCAAGGCTACAAGATGCTGGCGAAAAGTTATGCTGCGCTTACTGATACTCAGCTCAACCAGCTGATTGCCCATAAAAAGTTACTGGAGATTTGCAATGACTGCAAAGAAGACTGACCCGAAGAGCGCTCGGCTCGCTGCAATGCATGCGTCCGCAGCTGCACTACACAGCGTCGGTGCCATGGACGACAAGACGATGCGGCACTTTGAAGCGCTGTGTCTTCAACCTGTGGCCAACTTGGCCCCTGAAGAAATCAAGACTATTCGTGTGGAAAACAAATTGAGCCAGGCGCTTTTTGCGCGCTTGATCAATACCAGTGCAAGCACCGTCCAGAAATGGGAATCCGGCCAAAAGCACCCAAGCGGGCTTGCCTTGAAAATGCTGCAAGTAGTGAAAAATCGTGGGATAGAAGTACTGATGGTGTGAGCGTTGCCGCTCGGCTGACTGTGCCGCCTCCCTGCCTTATAATAGCCGGCTGTCTTTCCGCCTTCCGAACCGATCACCATGACCACGCACGTCAACATTGCCGCCTATAAATTCATCACCCTCGACAACCTCGAAGAGATGCGCCCGCAATACCAGGCGCTGTGCAACGAGCTCGGGCTCAAGGGCACCGTGCTGCTGACGCCGGAAGGCATCAATATGTTCGTCTCCGGTCCCCGCGCGCAGATCGACCAGTACCTGGCCTGGGTGCGCAGCGACCCGCGCCTGGCCGACCTGGAGTGGAAGGAAAGCCTATCGACGGAGCAATCGCACCGCCGCATGCTGGTCCGCATCAAGAAGGAAATCATCACGATGCGCATGCCCCTCATCAAGCCGGAACTGGGCCGCGCCCCGTCGGTCGACCCGAAGACCCTGAAGCGCTGGCTCGACCAGGGCCACGACGACGATGGCGTCCCCGTCGTCATGATGGAAACCCGCAACGCGTTCGAAGTCGACGTCGGCACCTTCAACAACACGCTCGACTACCGCATCGACAAGTTCAGCGAGTTCCCGGACGTCGTCGCCGCGCACAAGGACGAATTGCAGGGCAAGACCGTGGTGACCTTCTGCACCGGCGGCATCCGTTGCGAAAAAGCGGCCATCCACATGCAGAACATCGGCTACGACCGCGTCTACCAGCTCGATGGCGGCATCCTGAAGTACTTCGAGGAAGTCGGCGGCGACCACTACACGGGCGATTGCTTCGTGTTCGACTACCGTACCGCGCTGAACCCGAAACTGGAACCGACCGAGACCGTGCAGTGCTTCGCCTGCCGCGCCGTGGTGACGCCGCGCCAGCAGCTGGCGCCGGAGTATGTGGTTGGTAAATCGTGTCCGCATTGTGCGGGCAAGCAGGCGGCCAGCAAGGAAGCCGAAGGCACTGCCGCGTATTAATCAAGCGGCTTGAAAAAACGTCGTCCCTGCGCAGGCGTGATAGTGCCACCGGCACTATCACCCAATTGCCGCCTGCGTTATCGAGACGCTCGCAAAATTGGGGCCTGCCTGCGCAAGAAAACGCCCCGGACCGCGTCATGCGGCCGGGGCGTTTTTCATTGGATGCCGCTTCAGGCGATGTGCGCGACTTCGGCCGTGGCCGTCTGCGTACCGACGATCTGCGCGATGGCGTCGTCGATCAGGCTCGGCTGCATGGCGCGGGCGGCGCTGCCCAGGTCGACGACGTCGCCGACATAGTCCGACGCGATCTTGAACCCATTTGGCTTCAGGTAGGCGTCGATTTCCGCCTGGGTGTCGATATGGGTGGTGAATTCGGTAGCCACGGCGACGCGGCCGTTGAACACGACGGCATCCGCGTTCTGCGCGGTCTGCGCACCCTTGACGATTTCGCGCACCATGGTTTCCACGCTGATCGAATGCGTGTCGAGCGCATTGGTCCAGAAGTTCAGGCCTTCGGTATCGGCCGTACGGCCGAACACGTTGTTGTAGACCTTCTGGATCATCTCGCGGTTGCTCATGCCGCTGTAGGTGGCGTTGTATTCCGCCGAGGTAGCGAAATCATGCTCGATCTGGGCCAGCAGGTTCGGATTGGAGTTGCCGTTCAGGGCATCGACCCAGAACTTCAGGCCTTCCGGGTCGGCCGGGCGTTGGAAGTATTCGATGTACAGCTTTTGTACTGCTTGGGTGTTATCTGCCATGACTGCCTCCTATATCACAATGTAAAGAAATACTACCCGATTCGACAATAAGGCGGCGCAAAGCGAGCTCAATCGTGCTGAGCTAGTTGCTCATGGATACTATTTCTTGGAGGAAGTGATTGCTTACATTTCCGAATGGAATTGTTACGTATATTAAATTTCCGGGAATAAAAAAAACCGCTGCGTGAGCAGCGGTTTGGTGATTCTACAGAGCTGTTAAATGAGCGGTCACTATGTAGAATTTGCTCTTCTAAAGAATAAGCGAACCTATTAATCAGCGAAAGTACGCTGCCACCTCACGTACAGAGCTTTCATCTAACGTACCAGCATCTGCACGCAAGCGCAGCAAACCGATCAGGTAAGCATATCGCGCCTGCGCCAAATCTCGCTGGCTCGTATATAGCTGTTGTTGAGCATTCAACAAATCAAGATTAATACGAACTCCCCCCTTGATGCTCTGTTCAGTGGCAGTCATGAGTTCCTTACCGGAAGCGACAGCACGCTCCAACGCCTTGATCTTAGCGACGCTGTTTTGCACTAGGTCGAAAGATTTTCGCAACTCCACCATGATCTGGTTGGAGCGATTATCGAGATCGGCTCGGGTACGTTCCAGATTCGCGGCAGCTTGACGTGTCGTCGCACTAATCGCGCCACCTTGGTAAATAGGGATATTTAGTTGTACGCCGACAGCACGGTTCAATACATCCTGATTAAAGCTCGTTAGCGTAGCCGATTCGTCTTTACCATAGGACGCAACAAGGTCAAGACGAGGCAGATGTCCTGCCTTGTCACGCTGGACTTCCAGGCGAGCGTTTTCGATCGCCAGACGCCCAGCCGCGAGCAGCGGATTTCGCTCCAGCGCGGTAGTACGCCAGTCGTCGAACGACTTAAGCGGGAGATCTTGGAAGTGGAAATTCTCTCCAAGCTTATCAAGCGTTCCCGGGTCCATGCCGATGATGCCAGCAAGCGTATTGCGTTGGGCTACTGCATTGTTCTGGGCCTCCACCAGCTGCGCTTCGGCCAAATCCAACCGAGCTTGGGTTTCCAGCATGTCGGTTTTCGTCCCTTCGCCCTTTTCGAACAGACGATTATTTACCTTCATCTGCTCAAGGTACATGTCACGCTGCACCTTGGAGAGCTCCACCTGATCTTCGGCAAACAAGGCATCTGCGTACGCGCCGACGACACGTAAGATCACTTCATTCGTATCGGATTCGAACTTTTTCGATCCTTGCTGAGTCTGCACTTTACCTTGTCGATAACGCACAATGCCGTCAAGGTTGAGGATAGGCTGCCTCACCTGGATTACCGAAGAACGACTGATATACCGTGGCTGGTCAAAGACACGATCGCCTTCCCTCGTACAGCACTGATACCGATCCGCAATATTTCGGTTCGCAGTAACACTTGCCGACACCTGTGGCAGCAAGTTAGAACGACCGATGATTACATTTTCCTTGGCCGACTCGTTTTCATAATAATTCATCCGGTACTGCGGATCATTCTTCAGTGCCGCTTCATATGCTTGTTGCAGGCTCACCGCGGCCGCATTGCCGGCAACAAACGCCAGCAATGCCGAGGTGACCAACGCTTTCCAACTTAAAACGCTCGCCTTGTTCATCACTTTCGCCACAGTCAGTCCTCGCTCATTGAAGAATGGGCGCGGTCAAATACCGGCTTAAGCAGGTAGCTCATCATCGTGCGCTCGCCAGTCTTGACGAACAATTCTACTGGCATGCCTGGACGAATATCCATCTTATGATGGGCGATCATCTTGGCACCTTCCTGCGACACTTTTACGCGGACCTTGTAGTAAGCAGCGCCAGTACGCTCGTCGACGCTACGGTCGGCCGACACCGTTTCGACAATGCCCGGAATATGCGGTGTACGGTTGGCGTTGAATGCCGAGAAAATCAGCTCGGTCGGCAGACCATCATGGATCTTGTCGACGAGGTTGACGGGCAGCTGGCCTTCAACGATCAGGGGATCGTCGGTCGGCACGATGTCCATCATCTTGAAGCCCGGCTGCACCACGCCGCCATTGGTGAACACGGCCAGGCCGACCACGGTGCCGCTGACCGGCGCCTTGACGTCGACGTTCGACAGCTCGAATTGCTGGGCGCTCATGCGGGCGCCCTGGGCTTCCGCCTCTTTCTGCGTGTCGGCCAGCGTCGTGCGCACTTCCTTCTGGTATTCCTGCATGCGCTGAGATTTACGCAGCGTCATTTCCATGACCTGACGCTGGGCACGGCCGATGTTGCCGATGTCCTCGGAAATCTCACCCTGGAGCTGCGCGTAGGTACGCTCAAGGTCCAGCAGGCGGTTGCGGGCAACGTAGCCGTCCTTGGCCAGGTCGCGCATGCCTTCGAGTTGCTCCTTCAGGAAGCCTACCTGGGCCTTCTTGCTGTCGCGCGATTCCTGCAGGCCCTGGATCTGCACTTTCAGACCAGCAATGTTCTCATCCACGCCGCCCAGCTCATTCTGCAGCGATGCCTGACGTGAAGCCAGCAATTGGCTTTGCAGCGTCATCATCTCGGCCACGCGCGGATCATTGGCACGCTTGGTCAGCTCTTCCGGGAAGCGGATGGTTTTTTGACCGAGTTGCTCGGCCATCAATCGCGCCTCGGTGGCGCGCGCCGTCAGGTACTGCGCTTCGGTGATGTCGTAGCCGGCCTTGGCGGTAATCGCATTCATGCGCACCAGCACCTGCCCTGCCTTCACGACGTCGCCGTCCTTGACGAGGATTTCCTGGATGGTGCCCCCCGTCTGGTGCTGCACGCTCTTGCGGTTCGACTCTTTAGCCACGGTACCCGACATCGGCACGCCCTTGTCGAGCGGCGCGAAGCACGCCCAGACCAGGAAACCGACAAAGCCAAACAGCACGATCAGCCAGCCGATGCGCGCATACGAGCGCGCATCGGTGTTCACGGTCAGCGGCGCAACGTCATGGCTGATGACTTCGGTGGCCGCATCCTTCTGTTGAATCAGCTTCATTTATTTGCTTCCTTGTTCAGTCGCGGCAGCAGCTGCCTGTGCCTGCAGCTGCGCCTGGCGTGCCTGCTGCGCCGCCTGCTGTTGAGCCTGGGCTTGCGCCTGTGCTTTCTGGTTCGCTTCCTGGATGGCCGCCAGCACCTGGTCGGTCGGGCCGAATGCCTGGGCGACACCGTCGCGGAGAAGGAGCAATTTGTTGGTCGCGCCGATGATGCTGGTACGGTGCGTGATGAGCACGACGGTCTTGCCGCGGCGGCGCATGTCGAGCACGGCCTGGACCAGTGCCTGTTCGCCCACTTCATCCAGGTTCGAATTCGGCTCATCGAGCACGAGCAGTGCCGGATCGTCGTACATGGCACGTGCCAGGCCCAAACGCTGCTTCTGGCCGCCCGACAAGCCGGCGCCACCATCGCCCAGCGGCGTATCGTAGCCCTTGGGCAGGTGCAGGATCATGTCGTGGACGCCGGCACGCTTGGCGGCTTCGACGACTTTTTCCGCATCCACTTCACCGAAGCGGGCGATGTTGTCGCTGACGGTGCCGCCGAACAGCTCGATATCCTGTGGCAGGTAGCCGATGTTCGGGCCGAGTTCGGCCTTGTTCCAGCTGTAGATGTCGGCGCCGTCGAGGCGTACCTTGCCACCCACGGCAGGCCACACACCCACCAGCAGGCGCGCCAGAGTCGACTTGCCGGAACCGGAGGGACCAATGACGCCCAGCGCATCGCCCGGCACAATACCGAACGACAGGCCGCGCAACACGGCCTGCTGCGCGCCTGGCGGCGCCGCGGTCACGCTTTCGACCGTAACCGCACCCTGCGGCTTCGGCAGCTCCATGCCGGCGCTACGCTCCGGATTGTCGTTCAGCAGTTTTGCCAGACGCTCGTAGGCGCTGCGGGTACTGGCCCACGATTTCCAGACGGAGATCACCTGCTGCACCGGTGCCAATGCGCGACCGACGAGGATCGACGCGGCAATCATCATGCCCGGCGTAATACGGCCCTCGACCGCCAGCAGCGCACCGAAACCGAGCACCAGCGAGGTCAGCGAGGTCTGGAAGAACTTGGTGATTGCACCGACGACACCGGCCTTCTGGCTGGCTTCGGCTTGCAGGTTCAGGAAGCGGCTGTGCAGCTTGAACCAGCGGCGCATCAGGTTGGGCAGCATGCCCATCGATTCGATGACTTCGGCATTGCGCAGGTTGTTGGTCGCCAGGTTACCGGCGGCGAGCGCCATCGTATTGGCTTCGCTGAGCGGCCCACGCGATACGCGTTCGTTGACGACGGCCAGGACGATTAGGATGGCCGTCCCGCACAGCGCGAACAGGCCCAGCCAGGGTTCGAAGAAGAAGATGACGATGATGTAGAACGGGAACCACGGCGCGTCGAAGAACGCGAACAGCGCATTGCCGGTCAAGAACTGGCGCAGGTTGGTCAGGTCGTTCAACGCTTGGCCCGCGTTACCACCAGCACGCTTGAGGTTCTGCTCGAACGCCGCCGTATAGACGCGCTTGTTGAGAAGCATATCGAACTTGGCGCCGACACGCACCAGCACGAAGCTGCGCATCATTTCCAGCGAGGACATCAGCAGATAGGCGCCGAGCATCATCAGCGTCAGCATCAGCAACGTGATTTCGTTGCGGCTGGCGAGCACACGGTCATAGACCTGCAGCATGTAGAGCGAAGGCACCAGTGCCAGCAGGTTCGTAATGGCACTGAAGGTGCCAACGGTGACGAACGTGCTTTTGAAACCGCGCAAGGCCACCGCGATCTCGTTCTTTGCTTCGGATAGTTTATTGATCATTTTTAGGCCGTCAGGAAGAGGTGCTTGATAGCTGGATTCTGGCCAGCATCGAGCAGACGGAACATTATCGCCTAAAAACGCCAAGAAATGTGACGAGCATCACATTTTACCAAGAAGAATGTTGCGGATTTGTGGTGCCGGGATCGTTACGACAGTAGGCGTTGGCGACGCTAGCGTGACCTACCATTTTCTATCCGCATACGGGCTGCACCGGAGACGCTGCTGACATATCGCTGTTGGGCTTATCCCCCGCTTTCCGCCCGCACTCGACTGCCCTTTTCCGTTGCAGTTCACGCCAAGGCTAGCTTGTACGATGCTTGCAAATAGATGAATGCCGGCCGTCAGGCGCGTATGAAAAAGGGCCATGCTTTTCAGCATGACCCCTCGAAGGTACCGTTGTTATGCGTTCGCGTTACGTTATTCCATCCGGCCGACACTCAGCAGAGCAATGCTCCGCATTCGACAGCACTACAGAAAGTCAAACTGACCGACCGACAAAACAAGAACACCTTAGTTTTCGCGGAACCCCGCAAAGCTCGGTCCCGCAAAAACGACGCTTAATTAAGCAACCTTGCCGCCCAGATCCACGATCAGAGCATTCTGATCGATGGTGCCGGTCAGCTTGACGATGGTGTCAGCTGCGTCCACACCGCCCACGGTACCGGTGGTGGCATCGTGGTAGATGTAGGTGTCACCGCCCAGGGCGAACACAACGGTGTGAACCGTCGAGGTCATGGCAGCGGCCGCATCTTTCAGGGCCAGATCCAGGTCGGTCTGGGTCGTGGTGAACTTGACGACGTCAGTGGTGGTCACGCCGGTCAGGATCAGCGAGTCCGACTTGGCATCCAGCGACTTGCCATCAGCAGCCAGAACCAGGTTCAGGCCGGTAACCGTGTCGATTGCGCCGTAGTTCGAAGCACCCAGGCTGATCTTGTCAACGCCAGCACCCAGCTTGATGGTTTCAGCTGCGGTGTTGGTCGAGATGTACTCCAGACCAGCGATTGCCTTGCCTGCGTCGGTACCGACGGTGTACTTGCCACCCAGGCCCGATGCATCAACCGAAACCAGCGCGGTGTCGTCTGCGTTGGTGATGGTTGCCGAACCGGTGCCCGACACGGTAACCGACTTCAGTGCTGCGTCGGTTGCGCTGTTATTCAGCACGAACTTGGCGACGGTGTCGGTTTCGCCATCGGCGGTCAGGCCGTTGGTCACGGTAACGATAGCCGACTGAGCGTCGCCCGCCAGGGTACCGACAACGCCAGCGGCGGTCGTGCCTGCCGAGACGGTCAGTTTGACGATGTCGGCGTTGGCGGTCACGGTGCCGGTGGCTTTTTCGGTGATGTTCAGCGTGCCAGCATAGACAGCGTCTTTTGCCGGGGTGCTGCCTGCAGCCACGGTCGCTGCGCTGTAGCCCGAAGCCGACACGTGCAGGTCGCCGTTGGCAACGATCGCTTGCGAGCCGACTTTTTCGATGTACGAACCAGCGCCCAGGTTGATCGTGGTGTAGGTGGCAGCCAGCTTCGATGCGTCGAACGAGACGGTCGACGAACCTTCGACGCCGGTGAGCTTCAGGGTTTCGAAGTTCTTGACCAGCTTGTTGAAGACGATGAAGTCGTCAGCGGTACGAGCGGTCTTCGAACCAGCGACCGAGATGGTGTCGGTACCGGCGCCACCGTCGATGACATCGGTAGTTGCCAGGGTGCCGGTCAGAGCGATGGTGTCGTTGCCTTCGCCGCCCATGATGTTGAGCGCGACGCCAGCGGTCTTGGTGACGTTGATGGTATCGTCGCCAGCACCTGCATCGACGGTGATCGAGCCGCCAGAGCCGGTCGACACGACAGTGATCGTGTCTTTGCCAGCGCCGGTCGAGATCGATGCGTTCTTGGCAGCGTCGCTGCCAGCAGCAGCAGCGGTAGCGAAGATGGCGTTGATGTTGTCGTTACCGGTACCGGTGCGGATGGTCAGAACCTTGGTCGCAACAGCATCAACAGCATCAGAACCACCATTACCATCTTCATCCGCCGGAACTTCCGGAACAGCCGCAGTGCCGCCAGCGAAGGTGATGCCACCGGTCGAAGCCGATGCGTCAATCGTGGTTACGTTACCGCTGTCTGCATCGGTGTCATCAACGGTCAGGGTGGTCTTCACTGCGGTGTTAACCGTCAGGGTCGAAACCGAAACGCCGGTCGACGATGCGCCAGTCTTGACGTTCAGTGCCAGCGAAGCAGCGTCGTCGCCTTCGGGGTCAGCTTGAGCGATGGAGCCCGACACGGTGACGGACGACAGCGAAGCACCCGACACGTTCAGGGTAGCTTGATTGTTGGCGGTAGCGCCAGTCACGCCGCTCAGAGCCACTTTGGCCGAGGTAGCAGCGTCAGCAGCTGCAACGCTCAGAGCGGTAGCACCGGTGGCCGACACGTTGGTGAAGGTTGCGGTGGTGCCGGCAGCCAGCTTGGTCACGCCAGTAGCCAGGCCAACTTGGTTGATGTTGGTTGCGCCGACGAACTTCGATGCATCAACAGTGGTGGTGCCGTTGGTGGTGGTGCCGAACACAGCGCCAGTCTGGTTGTAGATGTTGATGGTTTCAACATTCTTCACCGTGCCTTGCTGGACAACGTTGAACTTAGCAGCAGCGCCGTCGACAGTGCCAGTGCCGGTGTAGATGTTCAGCGTGTCTTTACCTGCACCGCCGTCGATCGTGTCGAATGCGCCCAGGGTATTGGCACCAGTGCCTTGCGCGTTTTGCGGGATGGCGTTGAACACGTCGTCGCCAGCGGTGCCGTTGAAGGTATCGACGCCGATGGTCAGACCGGTGGTCGAGCCCGGAACCGACACGTTAACGATGGTGTTGATCGCATCGTTGATGTTCGACTGGTATGCGGTCACGTCGGTGCTGCTGTTCACGCCTTGCAGCAGCGAACGGCCGGTTGCAGCAGCATCTTCGCCTGCATAGGCGTTGAATTCGGTCGGAGTGTCCAGTGCATCGGTGAACGCGGTAGCGACGCTCAGCTTGTGTTGCACGGTCAGCGCATCCAGCTTGCCCTGGTCCGAGGTGTTGTTCAGTGCGCCTTGGGTGATGGCAGCAGCGGCGTTAGCCTTGCTCAGAGCGCCCGAGGTGATAGCGTTGACCCAGAAGTTGAAGCCAGCGGTGTCAGCTTCGCGGCCCAGAACGTTTTGGTAGATGTTAGCAACGAAGCGCGAGATGCCGATCTGGCTGTTGTCGTTACCGTACAGGGCAATCGACTCTTCCGAGTTGTTGAAGGTGTTGACCAGCTTCGACAGCGCAGTGGTGCCGGCGGCGTCAGCCTGCACAGCAGCTTGCACTTCAGCGAAGGTCTTCGGTGCGCCCATTGCGTCGAGCTGAGCCGAGAAGTTCTGCAGGCCAAAGTAGTCAGCCGGACGGCCGAAGTACGAGATGTACAGTTGTTGCACTACTGCGGTGTAGTCTTGTGCTGCCATGATGTTTAAATCCTTTAAGATTGTGGTTATAACCAAGTCTGCTGCCGGACCGTACTGCTGTGTTCCGGTAGGCTATTGCAGAACTGCGAAGTATATTGCCAGATCGCCAGAGCAGTGTTGTGACCGCCATCACAAACGCCAACTTTTTTACGCTGTTGCTACATCTTTTTTACAAATTCTTTCAAAAAACCACCGGGTATCGCTAAAAATCTTTCTTTATATATTCAGCGCCCCCATAAAGTTGCGCCAGTTACGGTCATTCCAGGATTCGCGTAATTCTTGAAGATATACCCCGCTTGCTCAGCATTGGCACCTCCCAAGTAACCTCGGATAATCGTGTCGGAGCGTTTGTCCTCATAGAGCATCCCCTTGTCTGTAATGACGCCACTACCATTGACATTTGCACGATCATTACCAGCGCTCACGACCAACGAAGTAGCAAACGTTTTCTTGGAAAAGTCCATGCTCAGCTGCGCGGAATCGATATTCGCTAATCGGTCCCCATCTGCGTTGCTAATGATCGCTTCACCTTTCGTCAGTGCGAACGCTGCAGTACCCTCATTCGGCATCACCAGCGCAGAATTCTTCAACCGAGTAATTGCGTAAGGCCCGTAATAAGTCGCAAGGTCCACATCCGCATCGCCGATACGACCTAATACTGCCGGCATGCCGGCAATTGCCTGCCAGCGGCCCCAGAAGACTTCGGGCACCGAAGGAAGCGCCGGTTTCGGAGGTTCCACAATCACGACGGGAGGAGGAGTCACGACAACGGGACCCGGGATGGAAGGAGCCGGCGTCTCAGGCGGCGTCTGCCCCGTTACGGGACGCACATTATTCAGCGCTTGTTCCGAGCGTTGCGGATCCAAGTTCACCTGCGTCGTCGGCGCCTGTGCCGTCGGCTTGGCGGCTGGTTCATCGCTGCGAGGCTTTTCGGCTTGATCCGGTACCAGCGCAGGATTCTGCAGCAATTGCGGCACAGTCTTGCCGCGCTCTATCTGCAACAACCCCGCCTGCCCTGCAAACAACTCCCGCGCATTCCGCCCTTCACACGGCCCCGTCCCCGCCGCCGAGCAATTGCTACCAAACCCGCTCATCACCACACCACCCGACAGCACGGTCACGCGCGTCGTCTGCTGGTCGGTGTAGACGGTGAAGTCGGTGCCGCGCACGCCGATCGCGGCGACGGGCGTGTTGAAGCGGAAGTTCTGGCGCGCCTGCTTGACGCCCTGGCCCGAGATCGCGCGGGCCACGCCCTGCACCAGCTCGAGCTTCACCTGGGTCTTCGACGGGTCGTTCTTGTCGATCGAATACGCCACCACGCGCGCGGTGCTGTTGGGGCGCAGGATCAGGAAGCCGTCGTCGACGGTCTTCACGTAGACGTAGCCGTCGGCGCCGGTCGAGAGCTCGTCGCCCTCCTGTATCGTGGCATCCTGGACGGCGGCGTGGCGGCCCACTTGCGCCTGGCCCGTGACGAACACGACGCGGCCGGCTTCCGCCGCCAGCGCACTGTCGGCGAACGACCACAACAGGGCAGCAGCTACCGCGAATTTTTTAAACATACAATCCTCCATCCCTAGCATTGTGCGGGCTCAACAGATAAAATCTGTGACACCCATCACAATTTACAATTCTTACACCTGTGCTCGCTACCGGCAAAATATTTCTTTTCGCAAATACAACCCGGTATACTCCAGCTTTTCCCCGTCGCCGTACTTTCCCGGCCCCGCGTCCGCCTCAATGACCATGTCCCGCTCCCTGCGCATCGACTTGCGTGATCCTGCCGTCCTGCGCGGCCTGATCGCGCTCGTCGCGCTCGCCATGGCGGCATGGCTGCAATGGCAAGGCGGCACCACGCTCACGGTGGCGGCGGACGAGTGGCTGCGCGACCGGTTCATCCAGCTACAAGCCAGCAATGAACCGGAACGGCGCGTGCTGGTGGTCGACATCGACGAAAGCAGCGTGGCGCAGATCGCCTGGCCCTGGCCGCGTGCGCGCATCGCCGACCTGGTCGAGCTGGCGCTGGCCGATGGCGCCCGCGGCGTCGCGCTGGACATCCTGATGGAAAAGCCGGCCGATGCCGAAGGCGACATGCGCCTGGCGATGCTCGCCAGCCACGGCCCCCTCGTGCTGGCCCAGATGTTCGATTATCTGCACGCCGATGCGCCGCTCGCCGGCGGCCAGCTCGTCGGCGGCATGCCTGGAAACAATCCCGCCCTGCCCGCCCAGGGCTACCTGGCCAACCACCCGGGCCTGGCCGGGGCGCGCTACGCCGGCAACATCGGCGTGCTGCCGGATGCCGACGGCACGCTGCGCCGCCTGCCCGTGTTCACCAATTACCAGGCGCGAGTCTATCCTACGCTCGCGCTCGCTTTGATGCAGTGTTGCGGCGGCGCGACGGCGACGCTGCCGCTGCGCGCCGTCGAGCGCGTGCCGTACGCGCGCAGCTGGGCCGCCTACGATGTCGTCAAGGCGGCCGACCTGCTGGCGGGACGCATGCCGCCCGGCATGGCGCGCGGCAAGCTGGTGCTGATCGGTTCCTCGTCGCTGAGCATCGGCGACCGCGTGTCGACGCCGCTGGGTGCCTCCAGCGCGGGCCTGCTGGTCCACGCGTCCATGCTGACGTCGCTGCTCGACCGCCAGCAGGGGCTGGCGCCGGCGCCGCTGCCGGGCAAGGCGATCGCGTTCCTCTTCGTGCTGGCCGTCGTGCTGCTGACGAGCTATACGCTGCCGCGCATGTCGGCCGCGGCGAACGCCTTGCTGCTGGGCACCAGCGCCCTGCTGTGGCTGACCGTGGCCTGGGTGCTGGCGCCGCGCGACCCGGATTTTGCGCCGGCGGCGCCGCTGCTGTGCTGCCTCTATTTATTAGCGGTGGCCGTGCCGTTCCAGTGGGAGCTGGCGCAGCGCCGCTCGCGCCAGCTGCTCGGCACGCTGCGCCAGTACGTGGCGGGCGAAGTCGTGGACGAGCTGCTGCGCAGCGATTTGAAGGATCCGCTGGCGCCACGGCGCCTGGAAGTAACGACCCTGGTGGCGGACATGCAGGGGTATACGAGCCAGGTCGAGTCGCTGTCGCTGGAAGAGGCGTCGGACCTGACGACGCAATTCCTGGAATGCCTGACTCGCCCCGTGCTCGCGCAGCGCGGCACCCTGGATAAATACACGGGCGACGGCCTGGTCGCCTTCTGGGGCGCGCCGCTGCCGAACGCGGAGCACGCGGACCTGGCGCTGGACGCGGCCGCGCGCATCCTGCACGAGGTGGCGCAGTTCTCGGCCCTGCGCGTGGCCAGCGGCAAGCCGGCGCTGCGCGTGCGCATCGGCATCGAGAGCGGCGTGGCCATGGCCGGCGACTACGGCACGGCCGCGCGCAGTATCTATACGGCCGTCGGCGACAGCGTGAACACGGCGGCGCGCCTGGAGCAGGCCGCGCGCGACTATCCGCACGACGTCATCGTCGGCGAAGGCACGGCGGCGCTGGCCAAGCGCCACCGGCTGCTGCTGCTGGGCGAGCGCCAACTGCGCGGCAAGGGCCGGCCCACGCGCGTCTACACGCTGGAGTCCGGCGAATGAAGCGCTTGCTCTTTTGCGCCGCGCTGGCCGCGGCGTCCTGGCCGTGCCTGGCGGGCGCCCAGGAATCGGTTCCGGACCCGGCTCCCACTGCCGCCGCCACGCCGGCGGACCCGCAGGACGAGCTGTACCGCGCCGCCCTGCGCGCACTGGCCGACGGGCGCACGGAAGAAGCGGCCGCCATGCTGCGCCGGGTGCTGGTGCTGGAACCGCGCCACGCCGGCGCCTGGATGGACCTGGCCATCAGCGAGTGCGAACTGGGCAACGCGGCGGAGGCGGACCGCCTGTTCGGCGAACTGCAGCACCGCTTCGCCCTGCCGCCGGGCATGCTCGAGGCCGTCGCACGCTACCGCGCCACCGGCTGCGGCAAGCCGGCCGCGCGCGAAGGCAGCGTGTGGCTGCTGGCGGCCACGCGCGGCCACGACGACAACGTCAACCAGGGCGCCAGCGATCCGCGCTTCACCATCGGCACCGGCAGCACGCAGACGGAATACGAACTCGACCCGGCCTTCCTGCCGCGCGCCGACAGTTTCAGCCAGCTGGCCGTATCCTGGCTGCGCCCGCTCGGCAACACGGGCACGAACGCCATCGTGCAAGCCTATTCGCGCTGGCACGACGAGGTGCGCGAGCAGGACACGGCCTCGGTGCTGGGCGCACTCGAACACACGTGGAAGCCGGGCGGCTGGCTGCTGCGCGGCACCGCCGCGCTGGGCTATGTGACGCTGGACCGCACGCTCTACCAGCGCCAGCAGCAGTTGCAGGCGCGCATCACGCCGCCGTGGAAGCTGCCGGCCGGCGCCGACTTCGCGTTGTCCGCCAACGTCAGCCGCGTGGATTATCCGACGCGGCCGGCCTACGACGGCAATACGGTGGAGCTGGGCGGCATCGCCGGCTACCGCACCAGGCGCAGCCTGACGCAGCTGACGCTGACGCGCCTGCACGACGACAGTTCCGACGACCGCCCGGGCGGCGACCGCGACGGCTGGTTCGGCAGCGTGCAATGGGTGGGAGAGGCGGCCGAGAACGTGACGCTGGAAGCGGGCGCCACGCGCCAGCGCTGGCACAGCAAGACGCTGTATTCGCCCGGGCTGATCGAGACGCGGCGCCTGCAGAACACCACCACGCTGCGCACCGCCGCCAACTGGCAGCTGCGTCCGCACACCACCCTCGTACTGGAGTGGCGCGCAACACTCAACCGCGAGAATATCTCGCTGTTCCAATATAATAGCCATGCCCTGCAGCTGAGTTTGCGCTGGGATAATTTCTAACGCCAGGATTGGTGTACAAGCAATAGGCCGATATGTCCTGGGAATTGATCGTCTTCGTGGCGGCCGCTTGTGCGGTCGCCCTCGGATGCCTGCTGCCGGCGCGCTGGCTTCCACTGCTTCCGCATGACAAGCTGCTGCATTTCATTGCATTTGCGGGCTTGAGCACGCTTGCGCTGCTCATCGAGCCCGACTGGACCCGGCGCCTCGTATGGCTGCTGGGGCTGCTGCTGGCCGGACTGGCCATCGAATTATTGCAAAAACTGGTGCCCGGACGCAGTTTTTGCTGGCGCGACATGGGTGCGAACACGGCCGGCATCGCCGCCGCCACCCTGGCATTCGGGCTCATCAAGGTGATCTGATACGCATGACATCGTCGACAAAACGCAAGGCCGACATCGGCAAGAACGACCTCGAGAAGGACGCCGCCCCCGGCAACCTGGTGCCTGACCCGGCCGCCGCGGCCGCCAACGAGCCGGTCCAGCAGGAGCAGGAAGTGCAGATCCACCTGCGCAAGATCCCGCTGCTGGCCAACCTCAGCGACGAGGACATGCAGCAGGTGAAATCGAACCTGCGCATCCGCCAGTACGCCAAGCGCGATGTCGTGCTGCAGAAAGGCGCGCCGGGCGACAGCCTGCTGTTCCTGCTGAGCGGCTCGCTGCAGGTCATCGACGTCACCGAGGACGGCCGCGCGATCGGCCTGCGCATGCTGCAGCCGGGCGACTTTTTCGGGGAAATCGCCGTCATCAACGGCGCCATGCGCTCGGCGTCGGTGGTGGCGCTCACGCCCGTGCTGGTGGCCCTGCTGCCGCGCGCGATCGCCCTGCACATGTTCACCCACTCGCCGTCGGTGGCGCACCAGATGCTGCGCTTCCTGGCCGAGAAGGTGCAGCGAGACTCGGAATTCCGCGCCCTGCTCAGCATCCACAACACCTCGCGCCGCATCTTCACGTTCCTGAACCTGCTGAAGGAAAAGAAGGAAGGCGACGTGCACGTGGTGGAAAACCTGCCTACCCACCAGGACATCGCCAACATGATCAATACCAGCCGCGAGACCGTCACGCGCGCGCTGCTGGCGCTGGTGCAGCAGGGCATCATCGAAAAGGGCACGCACCGCATCACCATCATCAAGCCGGACGAGTTGCAGAAGCTGATCCAGGGCGACGGTTGATTCCGACGACCGTCGTCCCCGCGCAGGCGGGGACCCAAGTTCGTGGCTACAGCCCGGATCATTGGGTCCCTGCCTGCGCAGGGACGACGAATTAGTTGCCTGAAATAAACAGGTAACAATTAGTAAAGCGTAAATTCCTCATCTGCATCATGTTATAATCGGCAACTTATCTTCGGGATTCTTCCCGAATACGGATGTGCTCCGCGCGTCCCGATTCCGATGTCATGATCAAGCTCCAACACCTATGATTTCCCGTTCCATGCTGGGCGGCGTCTGGCGCTACCGCGGCTTCATCGCCGGCAGCGTGCGCCGGGAGTTCCAGGCCAGATACCGCAATTCCCTGCTCGGCGCCGCCTGGACGATCCTCAATCCGCTGGCGATGATCGTCGTCTACACCGTCATCTTTTCCCAGGTGATGGGCAACCGCCTGCAAGGCAATACGGGCCACTTCGCCTACAGCATCTACCTGTGCGCGGGCGTGCTCACCTGGGGCATGTTCGCCGAGATCACCACGCGCGGCCAGAACGTCTTCCTCGAAAACGCCAACCTGATCAAGAAGCTGCAGTTCCCCCGCATCTGCCTGCCGATCGTGGTCGTGCTCAACGCCTTCGTCAATTTCGCGATCATCTTCGGCCTGTTCTCGCTGTTCCTCGTCTTCAGCGGCAGCTTCCCGGGCGCCGTCTACCTGGCCCTGCTGCCCGTGCTGGCGGTATTGATCCTGTTCGCCATCGGCCTGGCCATGGTGCTGGGCGTGCTGAACGTGTTCTTCCGCGACGTCGGCCAGTTCTTCACGATCCTGCTGCAGTTCTGGTTCTGGTTCACGCCCGTCGTGTACCCGGTCACGGCGCTGCCGGAACAGTACCGCGCCTGGCTCGCGTTCAATCCGATGGCGGCCGTGGTGCAGGCCTGCCAGACGATCCTGCTGAACGGCCGCGCGCCCGACTGGGGCAGCCTGCTGCCGGCCACCGCGCTGGCGCTGCTGCTGTGCGCACTGGGCCTGCAGCTGTTCCGCAAGCGCGCGGGCGAAATGGTGGATGAACTGTAATGGGCGCGATCATCGTCAAGGGCCTGGGCAAGGCCTATAAACAATACGGCAACCGCTGGAGCCGCCTGGCCGAGTGGATCCTCCCCGGCGACAAGCCGCGCCACAAGCTGAAATGGGTGCTGCAGGACATCAGCTTCGAGCTGGCGCCCGGCGACGCCGTCGGCATCATCGGCATCAACGGCGCCGGCAAGAGCACGCTGCTCAAGCTGATCACGGGCACCGCCCAGCCGACCACCGGCAGCGTGGACATCAGCGGCCGCGTGGCGGCACTGCTGGAACTGGGCATGGGCTTCCACCCCGACTTCACGGGGCGCCAGAACGTGTTCATGGCCGGCCAGCTGCTGGGCCTGTCCGTGCCCGAGCTCGAGCAGATGATGCCGCAGATCGAGGCGTTCGCCGAGATCGGCGACTACATCGACCAGCCGGTGCGCGTGTACTCGTCGGGCATGCAGATGCGCCTGGCGTTCAGCGTAGCGACGGTGCGCCGTCCCGACGTGCTGATCGTCGACGAGGCGCTGTCGGTGGGCGACGCCTACTTCCAGCACAAGAGCTTCGAGCGCATCCGCGCCTTCCGCAAGGAGGGTACGACGCTCCTCATCGTCAGCCACGACCGCGCCGCGATGCAGTCGATCTGCGACCGCGCGATCCTGCTCGACAGCGGGCGCCTGGCCAAGCAGGGCACGCCCGAGGAAGTGATGGACTACTACAACGCGCTGATCGCCGAGCGCGAAGGCAGCACGGTGGAACAGGTGCGCACGCCCGAGGGCCGCGTGCAGACCACGTCCGGCAACGGTCACGCCAACGTCACCGAGGTAGCGCTGGAAAACGAGGACGGCCAGGCGCTCGAGGTGCTCAATGTCGGCGTGCCGGCCACGCTGCGCATCCGCGTCAAGGTCAACCAGCCGCTCCCGCGCCTGGTGCTGGGCTACATGATCAAGGACCGCCTGGGCCAGCAGATCTTCGGCACCAATACCCACCACCTCGAGCGCGCGCTGGAGAACCTGCAGGCCGGCGAAACCATCGACTACCGCTTCCGCTTCCCCCTGAACCTGGGGCCGGGCAGCTATTCGATCACGACCGCGCTCACCAGCACCGAAACCCACCTGGCCGACAACTACGAGTGGCGCGACCTGGCCGCCATCTTCGTGGTCATGAACATGAACCGGCGCGAATTCGTCGGCAGCAGTTGGCTGGAACCGCAAGTGGAGATCCAACGATGAGCCAGACGTCCCAGGCTTCGTTCTACCGTGCTTTCGAGGACCGCTACCGCGGCTCGCGCGAGACCATCAAGGACCGGCTGCGCGCCTATACTCCGCTGACCGCGCCGCTGCTGCAGACTGGCGGCCCCGTGGGTGCCCTGGACCTGGGCTGCGGCCGCGGCGAGTGGCTGGAGCTGCTGGGCGAACAGGGCTTCGACGCGCGCGGCGTCGACCTGGACGAGGGCATGCTGGCCGCCTGCCGCGAGCGCGGCCTGAACGCCCGGCACGGCGACGCGCTGGCGGCGCTGCGCGCGCAGCCGGACGACAGCCTGGCGCTGGTCTCGGCGTTCCACTTGGTGGAACATTTGCCCTTCGCGCTGGTGCAGGAGCTGATCGCCGAGGCGCTGCGCGCGCTGGCGCCGGCGGGCCTGTTGATCATGGAAACGCCGAACCCGGAAAACCTGACGGTCGGCGCCACCAGCTTCTACCGCGACCCGACCCACCTGCATCCGCTGCCGCCCGACCTGCTCGGCTTTGCCGCCGAACACGCGGGCTTCGGCCGCCAGCGCATCGTGCGCCTGCAGGAAGAACAGCAGCTGCACACGGGCGCGCAGGTGGGCATCATCACCGTGCTCGAAGGCGTCAGCCCGGACTACGCCGTGGTCGCGCAGAAGGCGGCCGGCGCGGCGCTGCTCGCGCCCTTCGACGCCGCCTTCGACGCCCACCACGGCATTACCCTGGCCCAGCTGGCGCTGCGCTACGACGACCAGCACGCGGCCCGCAACGCCGAGATCCACCACATCCTGGCGCGCATCGAGCGCCACGGCTCGCAGCTGGCGGTGGAGCTGGCGCAGACGCGTTCGCGCACCGACGCCCAGCAGGGGCAGCTGGACGAACTGCGCCAGCACCTGGGGCGCCAGGAGGCGCGCATCGCGCAGGCCGAGGC
The DNA here is from genome assembly GCF_030412015.1 of Massilia sp. YIM B02763. GTDB lineage: Bacteria > Pseudomonadota > Gammaproteobacteria > Burkholderiales > Burkholderiaceae_D > Telluria. Next base: position 125,053 of record NZ_JASNRD010000012.1, read on the forward strand.
CCATGCGGCCGAGATGTCGCAGCGCGTGGTCGACCTGCTGAACAGCAGCTCGTGGCGCATCACCGAGCCGCTGCGCCGCACGATGGCGATCGTCTACCGCCTGCGCAACGCCCGGCGCGAAGGCCGCCTCGGCACCGCCGCGAAGTCGCGCGTGAAGCGCGTGGTGCGCCGCGCCGGCGGCGCGGTGCTGCGCCGCCCGGCCCTGAAGCGCGCCGTGCGCGCCGTGCTGCGCCGGATCCCGGCGCTGGAATCGCGCCTGTACGCGCTGATGCTGGACAACAGCGGCGCTACCCGCCTGGTGCTGGACGACGAAGCCGGCGAGCTGTCGCCGCGCGCGGCCAAGGCATACCGCCAACTGAAACAGGAACAAGCAAGGATGGCCAATGCGGATAGTCATTGATCTTCAGGGCGCGCAGTCGGCGAGCCGCTTCCGCGGCATCGGCCGCTATTCGCTGGCGCTGGCGCTGGGCATCGCGCGCAACGCCGGCGAGCACGAGGTGTGGCTGGTCCTGAACGCCGCGCTGGGCAGCGCCATCGACGACCTGCGCCAGGCCTTCGCCGGCCTGGTGCCGCCCGACCGGATCCGCGTGTTCGACATCGCCGGCCCCACCGCCGAGGCGCATGCGCCGAACAGCCCGCGCGCGCGCGCCGCCGAGCTGCTGCGCGAGCATGCGATCGCCCAGCTGCATCCGGACGCCGTGCTGGTCACCAGCCTGTTCGAAGGCTACGTCGACGACAGCGTGGTCTCGATCGGCCGCTTCACGGACGGCGCCGCCACCGCCGCCATCCTGTACGACCTGATTCCCTACCTGAACCCGCAGAAATACCTGCCGCAGCCGGAACAGCGCAACTACTACGAGCGCAAGGTCGCCTCGCTGCGCGAAGCGGGGCTGCTGCTGGCGATTTCCGATTATTCGCGCCAGGAAGCGATCGACACGCTGGGCCTCGATCCGGACCGCATCGTCTCGATCTCGACCGCCGTGGACGAGACCTTCCACCCCGGCGAACCGGATGCGGCGCACACGGCCGCGCTGCGCGCGCGCTTCGGCATCCGCCGCGCCGCGCTGATGTGCGCGCCGGGCGGCTTCGATTCGCGCAAGAATATCGAAGGCCTGATGGCCGCCTACGGCATGCTGCCGGAGACGCTGCGCGCGGCGCACCAGCTGGTCATCGCGGGCAAGTCCAACGAGGGCGAGCGCCAGCACCTGCTGGACCTGGCCCGCAAGTACGGCCTGGCGCCGGACGAGCTGGTGCTGACGGGCTACGTCACGGACGCCGACCTGATCGACCTGTACCGCGCCGCCGCCCTGTTCGTGTTCCCCTCGCTGCACGAAGGCTTCGGCCTGCCGGCGCTGGAGGCGATGGCCTGCGGCGCGCTCGTCATCGGCTCGGACGCCACCAGCGTCCCGGAAGTGATCGGCAACCCGGAAGCCATGTTCGACGCGCGCGAGCCGGCCAATATCGCCGCCAAGATCGTCCAGGTGCTGAGCGATCCGGCGCTGCAGGAACGCCTGCGCGCGCACGGCGCCGTCCACGCCCGCACCTTCAGCTGGGACAACAGCGCAAAACGCGCCATCGCCGCGCTGGAAGCGCATGCGGCCCGTACACCCGCGCCCGCCGTCACCGCCGAGGCCCCAGCCAAGCCGCGCATCGCCTTCGTGTCCCCGCTGCCGCCGGAGCGCACCGGCGTGGCCGACTACGCGGTGCGCGTGCTGCCCACGCTGCTGCCCTACTTCGACGTCGAGCTGGTCGTCAACCAGCCCGCGGTGGCGCTGCCGCCGGAACTCGCGCACCTGCCCTGCCACCCGGCGGCCTGGCTCGACGACCATGCGGACCGCTACGACCACATCGTCTACCAGTTCGGCAACAGCCCCTTCCACAGCCACATGGTCGGCCTGCTGCAGCGCCATCCGGGCGTGGTGGTGCTGCACGACTTCTTCCTGAGCAGCATGCTGTCCTACGAGCAGATCACCGGCGCCATGCCCGGCGTGTGGACGCGCAGCCTGATGCACTCGCACGGCTACGCCGCGGTGGCGGCCAGCGTCGCGCCGGACAGCCTCGAGCGCGCCAAGCAGGACTATCCGTGCAACCTGGAGATCCTGCAGGACGCCGCCCACGTCATCGTGCACTCCGACTATGCGCGCCAGCTCGCGCGCGACTGGTACGGTCCGGAAGCGGGCCGCGACTGGAGCGCCGCCCAGCTGCCGCGCGCCGTGCCGGCCGTGAACGACCGCGGCGCCGCGCGCCGCGCGCTGGGCATCCCGGACGATGCCTTCGTCGTCGCCAATTTCGGCTTCGTCGCGCCCACCAAGCATTGCATGGAACTGCTGCAGGCCTGGCTCGCCTCCAGCCTGCACCGCGACCCGCGCTGCCAGCTGGTGTTCGTGGGCGAGAACCACGGCGGCGACTACGGCCGCCAGATCACGGACACCATCGCCGCGGCCAGGGCCACGGAGACGATCCGCGTCTCGGGCTGGACCTCGGACGAGGATTACTTCCGCTGGCTGCAGGCCGCCGACATCGGCGTGCAGCTGCGCACCGGCTCGCGCGGCGAGACCTCCGGCACGGTGCTGGACTGCATGATCTACGGCCTGCCCGTCATCATCAACGCCAACGGCGCCATGGCCGAATTCTCGCACGACGCCGTGTGGATGCTGGACGACAAATTCGAGCAGGGGGCCCTGGTCGATGCGCTGGAAACCCTGCGCACGGACGACGCGCGCCGCCTGGCGCTGGGCCGGGCCGGCTTCACGCTGATGGGCACCCGCAACAGCCCCGAGCGCGTGGGCCGCATGTACAAGGACGCGCTCGACGTCGCCGCCGGCAAGGCACGCACGGCCCGCCCCGCCCTGCTGCGCGCGCTGCTGCGCACGCCCGGCCTGGACGGCGACGACGCCATGCTGCAGCGCCTGGCGCGCTGCATCGCGCATGCGCCCGACCCGCTGCAGCCGCGCCAGCTGCTGCTGGACGTGACGACGATCGCGCGCCACGACCTCAAGACCGGCATCGAGCGCGTCGTGCGCAAGCAGCTGCTGGAACTGATGCAGATGCGCGCCATCGGCTGGCGCATCGAGCCCGTGTATTTCGACAGCGCCGACGGCCAGCCGCACTACCGCTACGCGCGCAACTATGCGGCGCGCCTGCTCGGCATCGAGCAGGTGCTGCAGGGCCCGGACCCGGTGGTGGACGTGCAGGCCGGCGACATCTTCTACAGCGCCGACCATTCGCCGCAGGCGCACATGGAAGCCGCCAGGACCGGCCTGTTCGCGGCCTGGCGCGCGCGCGGCGTGGGCATCAACTTCCTGGTGCACGACCTGCTGCCGGTGCTGCGGCCGGAATTCTTCCCGCCCCACGCCGACACGACCCACGCCGCCTGGCTCGACTGCATGGCAGCCGAGGGCGACCGCCTGATCGGCGTCTCGCGCGCCGTGCGCGACGACCTCGCCGCCTGGCTGCCGACGCGCGACATCGCGCGCCGCCCGGGCCAGGTGCTGACGGCGCTGCACCATGGCGCCGACCTCGAGGTGCGCGCCGCCGCCGGCACCAGCCCGTCGCCGGTGGTCCAGCAGGTCGCCGCCCGTCCCAGCTTCCTGATGGTGGGCACGATCGAGCCGCGCAAGGGCCACCTGCAGGCCATCGACGCCTTCGAGCAGCTGTGGGCCGCGGGCGAGGACGTGAACCTCGTCATCGTCGGCCGCGAAGGCTGGAAGCCGCTGGCCGACAGCGACCGCCGCACCCTGCCGCGCATCATGCAGCGCCTGCGCGCCAGCCCGGAACTGGGCCGCCGCCTGCTGTGGCTGGACGGCATCGACGACGACACGCTGCAGCAGGTCTACCTGGCCAGCGCCTGCCTGCTGTTCCCCAGCGAAGGCGAAGGCTTCGGCCTGCCGCTGATCGAGGCCGCCCACCACGGCCTGCCGCTGCTGGTGCGCGACATCCCGGTATTCCGCGAGGTGGCGGGCGAGCACGCCGCCTACTTCGCGGGCCTGGACGGCGCGGCGCTGGCCGGCGCCGTGCGCGACTGGCTCGCGCTGCACGCCGAAGGACGCCATCCGGCCTCCGCGGGCATGACCTGGATGACCTGGCAGGAACAGTCGCGCGCGCTGCTGGCGCTGCTGGCCGGACAGCAGGACAGGGCCGCTCGATGAACGACATGTACCGTACCGGCGCGCCCGAGGCGCGCCTCGACCCGCGCAGCCTGCGCGCGGCACGGACCCGCCTGCTGGACGTGCGCGGCGCGCTCGGCCTGGCGCTGGCCGTCCTGCTGGCCCTCGGCTATGCCCTGTGGCTGTACAAGGCGCCCATGCTGAGCGGGAAGGCGGCGTTCTGGTGGCGCGACCATGCCGACATCACCCAGTACGTCACCGGCTTCAATGCCTACGTCCACGAACCGTGGCACTGGCCGCTGCTGCGCATCGAATCGCTGAACACGCCGGACGGCACCCTGGCGACCTTCGTCGACGCGATCCCGCTGTATGCGATGCTCCTCAAGCTCGTGCATCCCGGCCACGGCTACTGGAACCCGTTCGGCCTGTGGATCGCCATCTGCTACGTGCTGCAGGGCGTCGGCGCCTGGTGGATCTGCCGCGAAGCGAAGATGCGCAGCTGGCCCGTGCTGGCGGCCATGACGCTGCTGCTGGCCAGCTTCCCCGCCCTCACCTTCCGCATCGCGCATACGAGCCTGATGTCCCAATGGATGCTGCTGTTCGCGCTGGCGATCTACCTGCGCGGCGGCCGGCTGGGCCGGATCGCCACCGGCCCGTGGACGGCGCTGGTGGTGTGCGGCTTCTACATCAACATCTACCTCTTTGCGATGTTCTCGGCCATCTTCGGCGCCGACATCCTGCGCCAGCTGCTGCGGCCGCAGCCGACGCCGGCGCTGCGCCGCCAGTCGGTGGCACGCGCCCTGGCGGCGCCGGTGGCGGCCTACGGCCTGCTGTTCGTCACCATGTGGGCGACCATGCTGCCGATGCCGCCGGGCTCGGGCAGGCAGGAATGGGGCTTCGGCTTCTATTCGATGAACCTGCTGGGGCCCCTGCACGGCGGCCGCCTGCTGGAGCTGGCCACGCCCATCGCGCACGAGGGCCAGGGCGAGGGCTTCAACTACCTGGGCATCTTCCTGCTGCTGCTGGCGGCCGTGGTGTACAAGCTGCGCCAGCGCCACGACCCGGCGTTCTGGCGCCGCCACGGCGTGCTGTTCGGCGTGCTGGTGCTGCTGACCCTGTTCGCGCTGTCGAACACCGTCTACCTCGGGAACGTGCGCCTGTACTCGCTGCACCTGCCGCCGCAGCTCGACGCCGTGACCTCGACCTTCCGCTCGTCCGGCCGCTTCTTCTGGCCGGTGGGCTATGCGATCGTCGTGTTCGCCGTGCTGGGCGCGGCGCGCTACCTGAAGCCTGCTTCGGCGGCGCTGCTGCTGGCGGCGGTCGTGCTCCTGCAGTTCTGGGACCTGCAGCCGCACCACGCGCGCGCCCGCGAAACCGTTTCCCTGCCCGTGCAGCCGGCCATCGACGAAGCGCGCTGGGACGCCTTCCTCGGCCCGGGCGTCAAGGCGCTGCACTACTACCCGCCGTTCGGCTGCGGCGACCCGCCGACGTCCGAAGCATTGCTGCCGACGACGGCGTACGCCGTCAAGCGCCGCTATCCGCTGTCGACCGGCTACATCGCCCGCACCGCGAAGTCGTGCACCGGCTACGCGGCGACGATCTCGCACCTGCCGGCCAGCACCGCCGTCGTGTTCGACAAGCCGCACTTCCCGCGGCTGGAAGACGCGCAGCGCGAGATGGGCGCGAACGCCACCTGCGCCGACATGCAACTGGTGTTCCTGTGCCGCCGCAACGCCGCCACCTCTCCTGAACCGGATCATGAAAAAACGAGTATCGCTAGTCGCTCCCTTCTATAACGAATCGGGCAACGTCCTGGAATTCTTCCGCCGCGTGGCCGTCGTGGCGGACAGCCTGCCGCAGTATGCGTTCGAGGTCATCGCCGTCAACGACGGCAGCCGCGACGCCACCTGGAACGAACTGCTCGAGGCGCGCTCGCGCCATCCGTGGGTGCACCTGGTCGACCTGTCGCGCAACTTCGGCAAGGAAGCCGCGCTGACCGCGGGCCTGGACCGCGCCCGCGGCGACGCCGTGGTGCCCATCGACTCCGACCTGCAACACCCGCCCGAGCTGCTGGGCGAGATGCTGGCGCAATGGGAGCAAGGCGCCGAAGTGGTGCTGGGACGGCGCACCGACCGCGATACCGACGGCCGGCTGCAGAAGATCTCGGCCACCTCGTTCTACCGCTTCCACAACATGATCTCGAACGTGAAGGTGCCGATGGACGTGGGCGACTTCCGCCTGATGGACCGGCGCGTGGTGCAGGCGCTGCGCCTGCTGCCGGAAAACCACCGCTTCATGAAGGGCCTGTTCGCCTGGGTGGGCTTTCGCACCGTCACCATCCCCTACACCATCGCCAAGCGCCACGCGGGCAAGTCGAACTTCAACGGCTGGAAGCTGTGGAACCTGGCGCTCGAAGGCATCACCAGCTTCTCGACGGCGCCGCTGAAGATCTGGACCTACGTCGGCCTGGGCGTGTCGGCCTTGGCGCTGCTGTACGCGGCGGTGATCGTGCTGCGCACGGTGGTACAGGGCATCGACGTGCCGGGCTACGCCTCGCTGATGGTCAGCGGCATGTTCCTGGGCGGCGTGCAGCTGATCGGCATCGGCGTGCTGGGCGAATACGTCGGCCGCATCTACCACGAGGTCAAGCGCCGTCCGGTCTACCTGGTGCGCGAGGAGCACGAGTTCGAACGCGCCGTCCTGCATCCGGTCCGCCAGGAGCGCGAGCTTGAGCGGGCCTGATTCGCCGGTGGCGCGCCTGCTCGCGCGCCACCGCGCGCTGATCGTGTTCGGCGCGATCGGCGTCGCCAACACCCTGCTGCACTCGGCCACCGTGGTGGCCGTGGTCGAGAGCGCGCTGGCCGGCCCGGTGCCGGCCAACGTGGCCGGCTTCGCGGTGGCCAACACGGCCTCCTTCTTCGCCAACTGCCGCTTCACCTTCGGCCAGCCGCCGAGCTGGCGCCGCTACCGCACCTTCCTGGCCGTGTCGCTGCTCAGCCTTGCGCTGACCATCGGCCTCTCGGCGCTGGCCGAGGCGCTGCACTGGCACTACCTGGCGGGCCTGCTGCTGGTGCTGCTGTGCGGTCCGGTGCTCACGTACATGCTGCACAAGGCGTTCACGTTCCGCCAACCGGCATGAGCACCTCCCGACGATGACCAAACCCGTACTCTCAGCCACCATTAGCGCCGCATCTCCTCCCAGTGCCTCGCGCGACCACGCCCTCGACGGCATGCGCGTCATCGCCACCCTGCTGGTGATCGCGATCCACGTCAGCGCGAAGGGCTTCGGGGCGATGGGGGAACGCGGCTGGTGGGCGCTGAACGCCTACGAAAGCCTGGCGCGGGTGGCGGTGCCGCTGTTCTTCATGATCAGCGGCGCCCTGCTGCTGCCGCGCAGCCACACGATCGCCTCGATCGGCCGGCGCGAGTGGCGCATCGGCCTGCCATTGATCGGATGGTCGCTGATCTACCTGCTGTGGCTGCGCTACGGCGGCCAGCACCACCGCGACTGGCTCGGCATGATCGTCTCCGGCCCCGTCATGGGCCATCTCTGGTACCTGTATGCGCTGGCCGGCGCCTACGTGTTCCTGCCCGTGCTGGCCGTGTTCCACCAGGCCCTGCCCGCGCGCATGCAACTGTTCTCGCTGCTGTTCTGGTTCGTCGGCGCCAGCCTGGTGCCGCTCGAGATCGCCCTCACGGGACGACGGCTGGTGGGCATCGACTGGGGATCGCTGCCGCTGTATCCCGGCTACATGGCGCTGGGCGCCCTGCTGTACCGGCACCTGCCCGCCGTGCCGCGCCGCGGCGGCGTGGCCTGGGCCGCAGTAGCCTGGGCGCTGCTGGCGCTGGCGATCGCGCTGGCGACGTGGTGGCGCAGCGACCGGGTGGCGCATGCCGACGAGACCTTCTACGTGTATTCGAGCCCGCTGGTGCTGCTGGCCGCCATCCCGGCCTTCGTCTTCGCGCGCGGCCTGTCGGCCGCCTGCATCCGGTCCGGCAGCGCGCTGCAGCGTGCCGTCGCGGCGTTCGCCGGCGTCAGTTTCGGCGTCTACCTGAGCCATGTCCTGGTCCTGTTCGTGCTGGACGGATACGGCATCGACTACCGCTTCGTCAATCCGTGGCTGGCCGTTCCGCTGGTGACGCTGCTGGCGGCGGCCTTGTCCGCCGTGCTGGTGCGAATCATGCAGGCGATCCCGCTGTTGCGCGCCATCGTCCCGCGCTGATAATCCGGGAGCGAATGTGCGCTCCCGAACCGAGCTCCTGGCGGTAAGCATCCATAATAGACTGACAAGCGGCCTTCATCCCGCAACGGTTATTCGAAGGAAACCACATGGCAGTCGGACGCGACAAGGGAGACCACTCCGAACAGGAACTCGACGTGCAAGGCAGCGGCCAGAGTATTGGCCTGCCGGCCGAGGGCGAGGTCGAAGGCAACGCCGTCAGCCCGATGGGCAATCCCGGCGTGCGCCACTGGCAGGCCAGCTATATCGCGCGCGACGGCCTGGACGACCGCAGCATCTTCTTCGCCGCCGTCGAGATGACGCGCATGCCGATGCTGGTCACGGACCCGCGCCAGCCGGACGACCCGATCGTGTTCGTCAACGGGGCCTTCATCGACCTGACCGGCTACCGCATGGAGGACATCCTGGGGCGCAATTGCCGCTTCCTGCAGGGTCCCCAGACCGACCGCGCCACCGTCGCCGAGGTGCGCCAGGCGCTGAAGGAACAGCGCGCCGTCGCCGTCGACCTGCTGAACTACAAGGCCGACGGCACGCCGTTCTGGAACGCGCTGTTCATCGGCCCCATCTTCGACCAGGACGGGAAACTGCTGTATTACTTCGCGTCGCAGATGGACATCACCGAGCGCCGCCAGACCCAGGAATCCTACCTGCAGGCGCAGAAGATGGAAGCGATCGGCCAGCTGACGGCCGGCATGGCGCACGACTTCAACAACCTGCTGCAGGTCATCAACGGCAACCTCGAAGTGGCGACGCTCAGCCTGGACAATCCGGAGGCCGCGCGCGGCGCCATCGACCGCGCCCAGCGCGCCGCCATGCGTGCCGGCAAGCTTACCCAGCAACTGCTGACCTTCGCGCGCAAGCAGCGCCTCGAGCCGAAGGACATCAACATCAACAACCTGGTCGTCGAGTTTTCCGAGATGCTGGTGCGCACGCTGGGCGAGCGGATCGACCTGCGCCTGGACCTGCGCCCCGGCCTGCCGGTCTCCAACCTCGATCCCACCCACCTCGAGATGGCCTTGCTGAACGTGCTGATCAACGCGCGCGACGCCATGCCCGACGGCGGCGAGGTGACGGTGGCCACAGCGATCGTACGCGGCGAGGACCGGCTCAAGAAACACGGCCTGCCGCACGGCACCTATGTCGACCTGTGCATCATCGACAAGGGCAAGGGCATGACCCCCGACGTGCTGCGCCGCGCCACCGAACCCTTCTTCACCACCAAGGGACCGGGCACGGGCCTGGGCCTGGCGATGGTGCACGGCTTCGTCCAGCAGTCGCAGGGGCGCCTGGAGATCGACAGCAAGCCGGGCGAAGGCACGACCGTGCGCATGCTCTTCCCGGCCACCGACAGCGGCATCGGCGCGGGCGCCCCGCAACAGCCGGGCGACGAGGCGCATGCCAACGAAGAGGACCTGGCCGGCGCCAAGCCCTGCGTGCTCGTGGTCGAGGACAACGACGACGTGCGCGAACTGGCCGAGAGCGTCCTGGCGATGTCCGGCTACGACGTGCTGTCCGCCGCCAGCGGCGAACAGGCCCTGCACGTGCTCGAAGGCGGCGCCCGCATCGACCTGCTGTTCACCGACGTCATCATGCCGGGCGGGATGACGGGCCTGGAACTGGCCGACCAGGTCCGCGCCTCGCATCCGCACCTGCCGGTGCTGGTCACGACGGGCTACATGGACGAGCTGCCGGGACGGGGACGCGACCTGAACATCCTGGCCAAGCCGTACAAGCACGAGGCCTTGCTGGCCAGGGTGGAGGCCGCGTTGGGGCGGGACAAATAAGTAAGCAAAGTAAGCGCCGGATTCGTCGCACGATAAAACAACGTCGTCCCTGCGAAGGCAGGGATCCAATATTGCATGCGTTGCGACGGCGCCGGCAGGACTTGGGTCCCTGCCTGCGCAGGGACGACGTGGGTTAACGAAAAAGGCCTGTCATCGACAGGCCTTTTCATTTACTGCTTCGGCAACCCGCCCAGCAGCGCCGCCAGCTTGGGTTTCGGCTTGCTCGGCGCGGCGGGCGCCGATTCGTCGCGGCGCGGGGCGATCGACGGTTCGTAGGGCTTCAGGAACCACGGGTCGACCTTCTCGCGGCGCGGCATGGGGCCGCTGCTGCGCGGACGCTCGCTCCGTTCGGCGCGTTCGCCCCGCTGCGCGCCATCGCTTTCGCGGCGGCCGCCGCGCGCGCCCGGGCGCTCGCCGTAGCGTTCCTCGCGGGCGCCGCGGCCCGGCACGAAGCCGGTCAGCTCGCCGCGCGTGATGGTCTGCTTGATCAGCTTCTCGATGTCGGCCAGCAGGCGCTCGTCCTTGTCCGAGTAGACCGACAGCGCGTCGCCGGTGGCGCCGGCGCGGCCGGTGCGGCCGATGCGGTGCACGTAGTCCTCGGCGTTGTACGGCAGGTCGTAGTTGATCACGCACGGCAGGTCGGTGATGTCCAGGCCGCGCGCGGCGACGTCGGTCGCGACCAGCACGTCGATGGTGCCGTTCTTGAAGGCGTCGAGCGCGGCGATGCGTTCCTGCTGGGTCTTGTCGCCGTGGATGGCCAGCGCCTTGATGCCGGCCTGTTCCAGGGTGCGCGACAGGCGCGAGGCGCCGATCTTGGTGTTCGAGAACACCAGCACCTGCTTCAGGTCGCGCGAGCGGATCAGGTGCTGGACCACTTCCGGCTTCTGCGACTCCTCCACCTTGTACAGCACCTGGGTGATCGAGGTATTGGTGGCGTTGCTGCGCGCGACCTCGATCGTCAGCGGATCGGTCAGGAAGCTCGATGCCAGCTTCTTGATCTCGGGCGAGAAGGTGGCCGAGAACATCAGGTTCTGGCGCTTCTTCGGCAGCAGGTTGATGATGCGCTGCAGGTCGGGCAGGAAGCCCATGTCGAGCATGCGGTCGGCTTCGTCCATGACCAGCATCTGCACCTGGCCCAGGCTGATGTTCTTCTGTTCGACGTGGTCGAGCAGGCGGCCCGGCGTGGCGATGACGATCTCGACGCCGCGGCGCAGGATCTCGGTCTGCGGCTTCATGTCCATGCCGCCGAAGACGACGGTGGAGCGCAGCGGGGTATGCTGGGCGTAGGCCTTGACGTTGTCGGCGACCTGGATCGCCAGTTCGCGCGTCGGCGTCAGCACCAGGGCGCGCACCGGGTGGCGCGCCGGCGACATGCTGGTGTTGGCATGGGCCAGCAGCAGCTGGATGATCGGCAACGAGAAGCTCGCGGTCTTGCCGGTGCCGGTCTGGGCGGCGCCCATGACGTCGCGGCCCTGCAGGACGATGGGGATCGCCTTGGCCTGGATCGGGGTCGGGTGGACATAGCCCTGGTCCGACAGCGCGCGCTGGATCTCAGGCGCCAGGCCGAAATCGGCAAAGCGCACGGTCGGCGCGCCGCCGGTTTCGTTAGTGGTCGGTGTTTCAGACATGTTTTCTTTCGGCGTTTCTTTCGGCGTTCTTTCGGCGTTCTTTCGACGATAAGCGCGGTTTTCAAGCTTGAGCTCTACGCCGGGCAGCGGCCAAGCATGGCCAACGCGAAAAAACCGGGGGACGGGACGCGCCTGGGGCGCCTGGCTCGCGGCGGTTATCTGGACCGCACGGACATAGAGACACGACAATCGCGCTCAAGGTTACCTCAAAACCACCCCTCTGTGTATGAAATCCCGATTTTTATGCCGTATGGGCTTCCTTTTTGGCAATCCGGGCCACGCCCTTCCCTTTACACGCTTTTACCCGGCTTTACACATCCGCCCGCTCCTGCCACGCCGGCCTCGGCCGATAATTCATGCAATCAATCAACATTCAAAGGACGCGAGATGGTTGCCAGCATCAGCAGCACCAATAGCAGCAGCGTGTCGAACTGGGCCGATTCGGTCTTCTCCAAGCTCGACACGAAAAAGCAGGGATACATCGAGAAATCGGACCTGGAAAGCGCGCTGAGCGCCGCCGGCAACAGCAGCGGCGGCCAGTCGGTCGACATCGACAGCACCTTCGGCGCGCTGGACGGCGACGACGACGGCAAGGTCACCAAGAGCGAGCTGACGGAGGCGATGACCAAGCTGTCCGACCAGCTGAACGCGCAGTTCGACGCGTCGCGCGCAGGCGGCGGCACGCGGCCGCCGAGCGGCCCGCCGCCGGGCGGCGGCGCGCAGGGCGCCGGCGGCGCCGGCTCGGCCGGCGAGACCGACGCAACGAGCAGCAGCACCTACGTCGCGGCGGCCGATACCGACGGCGACGGCACCGTCAGCGAAGAGGAACAGGCGGCCTACGACAAGAAGGTGGCCAGCGGCGAAGCGGGCACGGGCAGCAGCGGCACGAACGGCGCACATGGCACGACCAGCAAGCCGGACGGCCCGCCGCAGCGCGACCCGATCCGCGAGCTGGCGCATGCGATGAATCTGTTGAAGGCGTATGCGGAGAACGGCACGTCGGCGGCGTCGACGGGGTCCACGGCAGCGTCGAGCGTCAGCGTGGAAGCGTAACCGTCGCCACCGTCGCCCCTGCGAAGGCAGTGGCCCAAGTTTTCCGGCATCGCGGCTGCGCCAATACATTGGGTCCCTGCCTTCGCAGGGACGACGGTCTAACTACGTCATCTCTTCAAGAAGTAATCAACCCATGCTCGTCGAGCACGTCGTGCAGCAGCTCCAGCCGGATCATCGGGTTATCCAGCATCAGCATCTGCTGCTTCTGCACGTTCGGCAGCGGCAGCAGTTCGCACCAGCGGTTCGATACCCAGCCGCAATCGTCCAGGCGGAACGGCGGCTGCACCGGCCAGCGGCTTTCCGGCACGTCGTGCAGCGAGGCCAGCACGCGGTCGAGCGCATCGGCCGCGCCCTTCAGGTCGGACGGGATGCGCACCGCGTGGTCGTCTTCCAGCATGCTCGCCTCGGCCATCCACAAGCCGTCGGCGCGGCGTTCGCTGTCCATGACGCGGAAGCGCGAGCCGCCGCGGCAAACGACCTGCAGCAGGCCCGGCGCCGACGCCGTCGTGTCCGTGACGGTGGCCAGCGTGCCGGTGCCGGCGAATTGTTCGACGCCCTCGGGCGTGCGCACTTCCTGGCCCTGCGTCAGCAGCACCACGCCGAACGGTTCGTCCTCGGCGAGGCAGCGGCCGATCATGTCGAGATAGCGCACCTCGAAGATCTGCAGCGGCAGCACGCCGTCCGGAAACAGCACCGTGCTGAGCGGGAACAGGGGAATGGAAATCGTCGCCATGGACCCATGATGACAGATTCGAAGCGCGCGGCGGTGCACGATTGCGGCGCTTCAGACAAGCGCTCAGTCTTCCGGACCATGTACCGGCAGCTCGCGCACGGCATCCTTCAGGGCGTGCAGGCGCCAGCGCAGGCGCTCCCAGCCAGGGTCCGGATGGGGCAGCACGCGCACGGTCACCGTATTGGCGGGCGCGGCGTCGCAGGCGAAGCCGTAGTCGCCGGCCTCGCCGAACGGCAACCGCACCTCGCGTCCCGGCAACACCAGCACCTGGCCGAACACGTGCGCCGACAGGTCGCGGTTGCGCAGCAGCAGCACGTCGCGCACGCCCAGCGTCAGGCGGATCTCGGCCGGCAGCTGGGGCGGCCGGTCCGGCGCGATGGCCCTGCCCTTCAACACCGTCGCCCCGCGCGGGAAATCGACGGCGCGCTCGCGGCTCGGATAGCGCAGCGGCCACAGCGCGGCCCACAGCAGCAGCGCCAGCAGGACGATGGCCAGCGCCCAGCGTACGCGGCGCAGCAGGCTCACGCTGCCTCCGCGCGGCAGGCGTACAGGCGGGACCCCGGGCGGGTTTCGGTTCGGTCGGACACGGTGGCGGGCAAGTTCAGGGGTGGCGCGGAAGAGTCTGGTATTGTAGCGAACGCGCTTGCTTTTCGTACATGTCGGCTTCCGTGCGCCCATCGGTTGCGCAGGTGCGTATGCTCTGCGCAACGGCGCCCCCTTTTACTTTGACGATACCGGCCCCAAACAACGTGCCGGTCGCGAACCAGCCCATGCCCCGTTCCCCCGAACCTTCGTCCCAGTCCCCACGCAACCGCTGGCGCAACTCGGCCTCGCTGCCCTTGCTGCTGGCGGCGCTCGTGTTCCTGGCCGCGCTGGTGGTGACGCGCTGGGTCATCGGCAATGCCGAGCAGAACGCCCGCGAGGAACAGCAGGCCACGTTCAACTACCGGGTGCGCGACCTGTCGGCCGCCATCCGGCAGCGCATGGCCATCTACGAAGAGGTACTGTACGCCACGCGCGGCTACCTGCGCGGCTCGCTCGACCTGAGCCGCGCCGACTTCGCCGAGTACTACGGATCGCTGCGCCTGAACCAGCGCTTCCCCGGCATGGAGGCGCTCGGCATCGCCACCATCGTGCCGCCCGCCGCCCTCGATGCGCACGTCGCCCGGGTGCGCGCCGAAGGCTATCCGGAGTACACGCTCAAGCCGGGTGGGCGGCGCGACGTCGTCACCTCGATCACCCACATCCAGCCGTTCGAGAGCCGCAACCTGCGCGCCTTCGGCTACGACATGTTCAGCGAGCCGGTGCGGCGCGCGGCGATGGAAGCCGCGCGCGACAGCGGCTTCGCCGCCGCCACCGGCAAGGTCACCCTGGTCCAGGAAAGGCCGGGACAGGCGCAGCAGTCGGGCTTCCTGATGTACGTGCCGGTGTACCGCGCCGGCCAGAAGCACGCCACCATCCTCGAACGCCGCGCCGCCATCGTCGGCTGGGCCTATGCGCCGTTTCGCATGCAGGACCTGATGCGTGGCGTCGGCGGCGAGCACGCGGCCGACCTCGAGGTGGAGATCTTCGACGGCCTGGCGCCCAAGGAGCCCGCCCTGCTGTACCGTTCCCCGGGCGCGCACGTGCCGGGACGCGACGCGCTGTATGCGAGCCAGACCGCGATCGACACCGCCGGCCGGCCGTGGACGCTGCGCGTGCGCTCCGCCCCCGCCTACGAAGAGGCGCTCGACCGGACCGAGGCGCGGCTGATGGCCGCCACCGGCATCGGCCTGGGCCTGATGCTGGCGCTGGTGGTATGGCTGCTGGCCACCGAGCGCCGCCGCGCGCTGCAGCTGGCCGGGCGCATGACGCTCGAGCTGCGCGAATCGCACGACCGCGTCGACGCCGAGCGCCGGCGCATCCGCCTGATCCTGCAGGACGCCTACGACGCTTTCGTCGGCATCGGCCCGGACGGGCGCATCACCGACTGGAACGCCCAAGCCTGCCGCCTGTTCGGCTGGCGCGAGGACGAGGCGCTCGGGCGCGACGCGCTCGAACTGCTGGCCGTGCCGCACGAGCGCGAGGAACGGCGCGCCTGCCTCGCGCACTTCGCGCGCAGCGGCGAATGCGCCATGCTGTCCGGCACCAGCGAGATCGACATGCTGACCATGCACGGCCAGGCGATCCCCGTCGAGATCGCGATCACGCCGCTGCCCACGCCGGACGGCTACGGCATCACCGCCTTCGTGCGCGACATCCGCCCGCGCCGCGAGGCATTCGAGCGCGAGCGCCAGCGCCAGCTGCGCCTGGACGAGGCCCGCTCCGCGCTGCAGCGCTCGCAGAAGCTGGAAGCGGTGGGCAAGCTGACCGGCGGCGTGGCACACGACTTCAACAACATCCTGCACATCATCAGCGCCAACACCCAGCTGATGCTGCGCGGCGAGGAAGACCACCGCAAGCGCCTGCTCGGCATCATGGACGCCGTCGAACGCGGCAAGAAGCTGGCCGCGCAGCTGCTCGCCTTCGCCCGCCGCCAGCCGCTGCACCCGAGCGTCGTCAACCTGGCCCAGCTCATCGAGCGCATGGACAGCCTGCTGCACCGCGCCGCCGGCGACCACGTGCAGATCCGCTTCGACATGCCGCCCGACCTGTGGAACACGCTGGTCGACCCGAACCAGCTCGAGAACGTGCTGCTGAACCTCGTGATCAATGCGCGCGACGCGATGGACGGCCAGGGCCGCGTCGCCATCGCGCTGGCCAACGTGGAGATCGGCCCCGACAGCCCGCAGGCCGAGACCGGCATCCGCCCCGGCGCCTACGTGACCGTCGCCGTGGCCGATACCGGCAGCGGCATGCCGCCCGACGTGATGGAGCGCGCCTTCGAGCCCTTCTTCACCACCAAGCCCGAGGGCAAGGGCACGGGCCTGGGGCTGTCGATGGCGCACGGCTTCGTCAAGCAGAGCGGCGGCCATATCCGCCTGGCCAGCCAGCCGGGCCGCGGCACCGTGGTAACGATCTACCTGCCGCGCGCGCTGCAGGATGCGCCCGATCCCGCGTTCACGCCGGTCCCGCACTGATCCCGGTAGGCGCATGCCCTAGCGTGCGCCGAGTTCCGCGGCCGTTGGGCGATGATGGGCCTCGATTCACCAAGGAGGGCCCGATTTGGCAAGCACCGAACATCTTCCCCGCCATGCCGACGCGCGCACCGCCCTGCCGCGCGCCCGCGGCTTCGACAATACCTTCGCCCTGCTGGCGGAAGGCTACTGCTTCATGCAGCGGCGCCACGAAGCGCTGCAGAGCGACGCCTTCTCCACCCGCCTGATGCTGCGCCGCGCCCTGTGCGTGCGCGGCGAGGATGCGGCGCGCATGTTCTACCAACCCGGCCGCTTCACGCGCCGCGGCGCGCTGCCGCCCACGGTGCTGGCCCTGCTGCAGGACTACGGCAGCGTGGCCGTGCAGGACGGCGACATGCACCACAAGCGCAAGGCGATGCTGATGGGATTGTTCGGACCGCTGGAACGGCAGCGCCTGGTGGCGCTGGCCGAGGCGCAATGGCGTGAACGCTTCGCGCGCTGGCCGCGCCAGTCCCGCGTGGTGGTGTTCGAGGAAGCCCAGCACGTGCTGTGCCGCGCGGCCTGCGAATGGATCGGCCTGCCGCCGCTGGACGATGCCGAGAGCGCCAGGAGGACGCGCGAATTGGCGGCGATGATCGACGCCGCCGGATCGGCCGGCCCGCGCAACTGGCGCGCGCAGCTGATGCGCAATCGCACCGAGCACTGGGCCCGGGCGCTGGTCGACGCCGTGCGCGCCGGCCGCGTACAGCCGCCCGCGCAGAGTCCGCTGTGCGTGATCGCCAGCCACCGCGATGCCGACGGCATGCTGCTGAACCGGCGCCATGCGGCCGTCGAGCTGATCAACCTGCTGCGTCCCACGGTGGCGGTGGCGCGCTTCATCGCCTTTGCCGTGCTGGCGCTGCACGAGCATCCGGAAAGCCGCGCGCGCATCGCCGCCGGCGACGATGGCCATGCCGCGCTGTTCGCCCAGGAGGTCAGGCGCTACTACCCGTTCTTTCCGGCCGTCGCCGGCCGCGCGCTGCACGACTTCGACTGGCGCCAGATGCGCATCGAAAAGGGAACCTGGGTGCTGCTGGACCTGTACGGCACCAACCACGATCCGGCGCTGTGGGGCGATCCGGAGGTGTTCCGCCCCGAGCGCTTCGAGCGCCGCGAGGAAAGCGGCTTCGCATTGATCCCGCAGGGTGGCGGCGACTACTACGCCGGCCACCGCTGCCCGGGCGAATCCTCCACGGCCGACCTGGTGACGTCCGCCCTGAAACTGTTCGCCGGCGCCATCGCCTACGACGTGCCGCCGCAGGACCTGTCGGTCAGCCTGCGCCGGATGCCGACGCTCCCGGCGAGCGGGATGGTGATCGAGCGGGTGCGGGTGCGGCCGGAAGAAGCCGCGTAAACGCATGGTGGGCACGTGGTGCCCACCCTACGAATCGCTTGCCGTAGGGTGGGCACCACGTGCCCACCATTGCCTGCATACCGGCTGCTTAGCGGACCAGGTGCCCGTTCTGCACGCGCACATGGTCTCCATTGCGGTAACGCGACTGGCCCCTTTCGGTGAAGGTGCGGTAACCGCCGCGCGCCATCTTCACGCGCACGTCCGTATAGATTTCCGCCTTCATGTTGCGCTCGATGCGGTTGCCGCCGTAGGCGCCGGCGGCCGCGCCCGCGGCGGTGGCCAGCGTACGCCCATTGCCGCTGCCGACCTGGTGGCCCAGCAGGCCGCCGACGACGGCGCCGCCCACGGCACCGAGGCCACTGCCGCGCTCCGCTTCCTTCTTGTAGGTGTTGGTCGAGACCACGGTGCCGCAGTTCTGGCACTGCACCGAATGGCCTTGCGGCGCGGCCTGGCTGGCGAGCGGGACGGCGCCGGCCATGGCGATGGCGGCAAGCAAGGTGGCGCGGGCGGCGAGACGGGTGGTGATATTGTTCATGACGTTTTCCCCTGATGTCGTTGTGATTGGCATGACTGCAGATTACGGGGCGCGCGCTACCCTGCCAAGAGCGAAAAGGTATCAGATGCAAGCGCTTGTAACATGCCCTGCCTTCCTGTCAGGGGCCGACGGCGCCGGCCGGCGCCGCTTCCGCCCGCGCGTACGACCGGAACACGCGCTGCTGGGCGAACACCAGCGCCACGTAGGCGATGAGTTCGAGCCCCTCCTCCCAGTCCTGCGAATGGTGCGGGTTGGCGTGGATGCCGCAGACGACGTGGCCTTCGGCGCAGGCGGAGAAGTAGGACGCGACGACGGCCAGCACCAGCGGCACGAGCGCGTAGTGGCCATTGCGTACGAGACCGACCAGGTAGCGGCCAAGGCGATGGCGCCAGATGATCGACGCCGACCACGCCAGCAACGCGCAGATGATGGGGGCCACGGCCGGCTTGTACCACATCGGCTGCAGTGGCAGGCCGGCGCGGACGGCATCGGCCTGCGTGATCACGGCGCCCCAGCTCAGCTCGCGCGCAGCGAGGATGAGCCAGACGGGTGCCGTGCTCGCGCCCAGCGCGCCGAGCGGCGTGCCGCGGTACGCGCCCAGACGAGGAAAGCGGCCACGCCGCCGCACAGCAGCGCAACGACCTGGGTATTTTCGATGACGCCGTTTTCCAGGCCCCAGGCTTCGGGCATGGCCATGGCGAGCGGATAGGAAACGAGGATGAATGCCAAAAACAGGGCATCGGCTGCGGAAAAGCGCAGCAATGTACGCGGCGATTCATGAGGAGAAACGCGTGGCGACACGCGTGGCGATTGAGCAAGGCGGGACATATGTTCTTCTTGGTGAGTTGAAAAATACCGCCGGTCACGTACGTTTTGAAATAACTGACCAGACGATCATTTATTTTCTCACTATAGCGAGGTGCTTGCATGTGCACGATTGGACGTAGCAAAAAGCACACGTTTTTTGCATGCCATGTCGTTAAAACCACGAGCGCACAATTTGTAATGAGAATCATTCTCATATAGAATCGCCATGCGCCGCCATCCGGCATGCCCTTGTCTCACCACCGGAGGAACCACCATGCAGGCTACCGCCGACGACTTCGACCGATTGCTCCGAGAACACTGCGCGATGATGCGGGAACATGCCCGCGTCCAGGCCCGCTGCACGGCCCTGCTGCAGGCGCAGGCGCGCCAGATCGCGGCGCTCGATGCGCAGGTCGTGCGACTACGCGCCGCCGTGGTCGCGCGCGACAGCCAATTGGCCTGGGAAAGGGAAGACCGCGCCGCGCTGGAACGCGAGATGCCCGGCCTGGAAAAGCGCTCGGCGCTGGCGCGGCGGGTGCAGGCGCTGCAGGTGCGCATTGAGGACTTGCTGCGCGAGCGGCCGCGCAGGCGCTCATCTTCCCCCACCCCTGCCCCTGCTCCTGCTCCTGCCCCCGTGGACGATGCCGAACGTCTGGAAGAACGCCTGAGCGGCGCCGACCTGGTGATCTGCCAGACCGGATGCCTCAGCCACGGCGACTACTGGCGCGTGCAGGACCACTGCAAGCGCACCGGCACGGCCTGCGTGCTGGTGGAAAGGCCGGACGCGCTGCGCATCGTGCGCATCCATCGCGCACCCGACGACGAGGGTCGCGCGCGCATCGCGACGCTGCCACCCGAATGCGTCGAATGATCAGTCGCCGACGGCGGCGTCCACGATGAGGTCTGGGGCGAGCGCCCGGATGCGTGGCTCGACGTAGTAGCCGCCGGCCTCCACGTAGCGCAGGCAGGCGCGCCCGCACACGCTGCATTGCTGGACCGTGCAGCGGTTGGCGGGAAAATGGCGCAGCGCGATCGGCGCATCGGGCGACCAGTAGTTCGTGCCGTGCGGATGGTATTCGGCATAGGTCGGCTCGGCATACGGGTCGGGCATCAGGGTGCCCGCCGGACGCATCTGCGCCTGGGGAAAGTCGGCGGGGACGCGGGTCCACTCGCGGAAGCTGTCGATCCGGCACGTGCACGGGCGCTCCACCGCGCTGGACGTCCGTGCCAGGGCCATGATGTCGTCGCTGCTGAGGAGGTGGTCGGGTGCCATGCTTGTCCTTGGATATGTCCAGAATGCAAGCTTAGCAAATCCCGCAAGCCGATGTTATCTTTGTCGAGGTCCGATCACCCCTCGAGGAGAACGTCATGGCAGCAAAGAAGATCCTGTTCCTGACCGGCGATTTCGCCGAAGACTACGAAACGATGGTGCCGTTCCAGGCGCTGCAGGTGGTAGGGCACACGGTGCACGCCGTCTGCCCCGGCAAGGACAAGGGCGACAAGGTCAAGACCGCCATCCACGACTTCGAGGGCGACCAGACCTACACGGAAAAACCGGGCCACCTGTTCGCCCTGAACGCCGACTTCGCGGAGAGCCGCGCCGCCGACTACGACGCCCTCATGATCGCCGGCGGCCGCGCCCCCGAATACCTGCGCCTGGATCCGCGCGTGATCGACCTGGTGCGCGAGTTCGTCCGCCTCGACAAGCCCGTCGCGGCGGTCTGCCACGGCGCCCAGCTGCTGGCGGCCGCCGACGTCATCCGCGGCAAGCGCGTCTCCGCCTATCCCGCCTGCGCGCCCGAGGTGCGAATGGCCGGCGGCGAGTATGCCGACATCCCCGTCGACCAGGCCGTCACCGACGGCAAGCTGGTGACGGCGCCGGCGTGGCCGGCACATCCGCAGTGGCTGGCGCAGTTCCTGAAGGTGCTGGGGACGGAGATCGTCCTGTAGACGACGCCGCGACGGCGGCGGTGCTCAACGCGCAAGGTTTTCGTCGAGGAAGGTATCGACCCGCTTCCAGAAATCGAGGCGGGTTTCCTCGTTGCGCCAGCCGTGCCCTTCGTCCGGATAGACGACGTACTCGACCTTGCGGTTCTTGCGACTGACCGCGTTACGGAATGCGGCCGCATGGACGATGGGCACGCGCACGTCCTGGCCGCCGTGGGCCATCAGCAGCGGCTGCGCGATGCGTCCGGCCTGGGCCAGCGGCGACACTTCGGCGAACGCCTCCGGATTGCGCTCCGGGTCGCCGATCAGCGTGCGCATGTCGTAGCGGCGCGCGTCTTCCGACGCATCGCTCTCGACGGCCGAGAACATCAGGCCGATGTCCGTCACGCCCGCCCACTCGACGCCCACGCGGAACAGTTCCGGATTGCGCACCAGGCCCATCAGCGTTGCATAGCCGCCGTAGCTGGCACCCATGATGCCGATGCGCTTGGGATCGGCCCAACCCTTCTTGACGGCCCAGGATGCCGTGTCGGCCAGGTCGTCCTGCATGGTGCGGCCCCATTGCTGCCAGCCGGCGCGGAACAACGGGAAGCCGAAGCCCGTGCTGCCGCGCGACTCCGGCTGCAGCACGACGTAGCCGCGCGACGCCAGGAACTGCGCCTCGGCATTCCACTCCCAGGAACCGCCGCGCACGTACGGCCCGCCGTGCACCAGCACGATGGCCGGCCGCGGCCCGTCCGCCTTCGCGGCCGGCAGCGTCACGTACACGGGAATCTGCAGGCCGTCGCGCGCATCGATGCGGAAGAAGTCGCGCTTGCCCATGCGCTTCGGATCGATGCCGGGATTGCTGCTGCCGAGCCCGACGAGCTTGTTGTCCGCCGGTGTGTACACGAAGTAGGTCGGCGGCATCCGGTCGGAGCGAGCGACGACGACCACGGCTTGCGGATTGCGGCAATCGATGCCGCAATCGATCCGGTTGGCCGAACCCGGCAACAGGGCATTGACCTTGTCCTGGATGCCCTTCATGGTGGTGTCGAGCCACGCCGTCGAGCTGGCGTCCGCCGTGAAATGCACGCCGAGGATCTTGTTGGCGCGATAGTCCAGTTTCAGGTCGCCGTCGAAATCGAAGCCGTCGATGTCGACGAACGGCTCCTTCGCCAGTTCCCGCTTGCCCAGGTCGTAGGCAAACAGCGCGCTGCGTCCCTTGTAGCCGGCGCGCACGTACAGGGTATGGCGGCCGTCGAACGCCAGCGGCTCGAACTGGTCGTCCTTGAAGCAGTCGCGGTTGGCGATGTCGGTCCAGGGCGCATCCGGGCCGCTCCGGTAATACGCGATGCAGCGCCCCTTGTTGTGCACCATGGCCACGCGCGCCTGGTCGGACGCGTCGAACACCCAGTCCAGCACGTTGTCCGGCTGCGGCCCGACCACCATGTCCGTGAGCACCTGGGTGCGCGTATTGAGGCGGAACGGATGCAGCGATTGCGGGCGCCGGTCGATGTTGTTCCAGGTGAAGCGCGCGACGATGATGTCGTCCGAACCGTCGTGCGTCACGTCCAGGAAGACATGGTCCGCCGTCAGCTTGCGGTCCTTGATGTTGCTGCCCAGGCTTTGCTGGCTGTGGCGCCAGCTGCCCGCAATCAGGTGGACCATATTGTTGCCGTCGCGGTCGACCGCGAACTGGTCGTAGTTCCCCTCGAAATCGAGCTTGGGGTTCTTCAGCGTGAACGTCAGGCGCTTGTCGTTGATCCAGGCAAGGCTCGCGAGGCGCGCCGTGTCGAAGCTGGCGGCGGTCGTGACCTTCGTCAGGTCGGCCGTGTCGCGCACGGCCAGCAACTGCGTGCCGTCCTCCGCACGGTTCAGGATGGCGACGAAACGGCCGCTGGGCGAGATCTTGACGAAGCCGACGTCGGGGTTGCGGAAGAATGCCTCCACTGGCGGATTGGCGGCGACGGCTTCGAATACGGCGACGAGGAATGAGGCAGCAACGAAGAGACGCCGGAGCGACGAGCGCGAGAAGATCATGGCTGTTCGGGTATCGAGGTGACAATTTTTACATACTTGCTTTGTATAAATTTTTTGTCAACATACCCACCTCCGTTGTTGCATATTTGCACATGCTTCACACACGGCCCCTGTCCTTCGCATCGGCCTTTTTGCGCCCATGCCGGACTGCGTTGACGATATTCAGCAGGACGACGGTCAAGCCGACCCACTTCTGGAGATGCTCGGGCAGATACGGGGCAAGGCCTGGCAGGTACGTCGCCAGTGCCTGGGCGATGTCGCCGGTGAATGACAACAGCGCCAGCAGCATGGCGTTGCACCACACCCCGACCGAGCACAGTACCACGGCAGGCCGGCGGCCGTATGCCGCCGCCCGTTCCCGGCGCCGCGCGCGCCACTCCTTCATCGGCGCCGAGTGGTACCACTGGAATCCCATCCACAGGATCGACACGACGGCCGCCAGTGGCGGCAACAGGTGGACCAGGCCACCCATCAACGCCGCGCCGGCCGCCACGACGGTCAAGCCATCGATGACGGGTTTGAATGCGTGCGCCAGGAGCACGCGGACATCGTGATCGGCAAATCCCATGATTCCTCCAGTGATAGCGATGAATACACGTCGCGTGTATGCGACGGTGCATGAAAGCGTGGTCCCGTCCAGGTTCTTGTCGTATTTTTGCCAGGAAAACGCACGCCGCTTAGACAATATTAAACATCATGTTTATAATCGGCGTCAACAATTTGTGTAACACACCTTGTGTAGTTCAATGGACAATCGCGACATGCACGTACAAATGAAACGCCTCTACGAGGCCGCCGAAGCATTGGCCGGTCTGAAGACGCAGGCGGAGATCGCCCGCGCCTTGAACCAGTCGCAGCAAACGGTGAACAATTGGGAAGCCCGCGGCATCTCGAAGGCGGGCCTGCTGAAGGCGCAGAGCGCCATCGGCTGCTCCGCCACGTGGCTGGAAACGGGCGAGCCGCCGATGGCGCTGGCGCTGCGCCTGGCCAGCGAAGATGGCGAGACCATCGCGCCGGCCGTCGACAATCCCTTCATCGAAGACGCCCGCGGCATCCGCGTGGGCGACGAGCCGGACACGATTCCGATCCGCCGCGTCACGCTCAAGCTGCACGCCGGCGTGACGGGCTTCGAGACGGAACCGGACCTGGAAGACGGCGGCGTGCTGCACCTGCCGCGCGCTGTCGTCGAGGCCAACAACCTGGTGCCGCACCAGCTACTGGCGATCCGCGTGCGCGGCCAGAGCATGGAGCCGATGATGTTCGAAGACGACGTCGTCGTCGTGAACACGGCGGACAAGAAGCCGATCAGCCGCGAGATCTATGCCGTCAATTTCAATGGCGAAGCGCTGGTGAAGCAGCTCATCAAGCGCGGCAACGACTGGTGCCTGCATTCGATCAATCCGGACTTCGGCCCGGTCAATGTACGCAGCGGCCAGTGCAGCATCGTCGGAAGAGTCGTGTACCAGCCAGGGCGGATGCTGACGGGAAGGCTTTGATGGTTCGTCGTGTGCGGCACTGAACGGAGTGCCGTGACGTGACGGTCTACCCTTCCTGCATCCGATCGCTGGAGGGCCCATGGACAAGCAACCGTTCGACATCGACGTCGCACTCGAACGCATCGAGGAAGCGGTGCGCCCGTGGCCCAAGGCGGCCTTGTTCCAGCTGTTCGAAGAGGGTTACACCTCGACCTTCGAACAGCTCCTCGCCTGCATCATCTCCATTCGTACCTATGACGAAGTGACGCTTCCCGTGTCGCGCAAGCTGTTCGCTCGGGCGCGTACGCCGTCCTCCATCGCCGCGCTGTCCTGGGAGGAGCTGGATGGCTTGATCGGTCCCAGTACCTTCCATGAGCGCAAGGCGCATCAGATGCTGGCGATCGCGCGGCAGGTGGCGGAGTCGTATGGCGAGACGCTGCCCGGGGACCGCGACGTGCTGCTGTCGTTTGCCGGTGTCGGACCGAAATGCGCGAACCTGGTGCTGGGGGTGGCGTGCGGGACGCCCGTCATCAGCGTGGACATCCACGTGCATCGGGTGACGGGACGGTGGGGGTATATCGAGGCGTCGACACCCGAGAAGGCGCTGGTGGCGCTGGAGAACAAGCTGCCGCGGGAGCACTGGATCGACATCAATCGCTTGCTGGTGCCGTTCGGGAAGCACATCTGCACGGGGAGCAAGCCGAAGTGTTCGACGTGTCCTGTGCTGGCGATGTGTGCGCAGGTGGGGGTGACGGAGCACCGGTAGGACATGGCCGAACCGCTGTTCAGGTGAGGTCAGCCGTCATTCGACGTGCACTGGAGGCGATGTACTCGTCTGAATACCTCTGATGATAAGGACAGGGTTTGTTAGACCTTCTTAGCTTGGCGACATTGCTTCCAGCGCGTGCGCCGCGGCCAGCACGCCATCCAGAACCTTGTCCGCGACTGCGGCTGAGAAGCCTTCCGGAAGCTCACTGCGGACCTTCTCCACAACGTCCTTCGTGCGGGCGATGAACTCCTGGAGCAGCGGCTCCGCGTTATCACCGTAGCCGACCTTTTTCGCGGTGCTGTTGAAGTGCCGTCGTTGGATGTCGCGCACCAGGTAGTGCCGGTTCTTGCCGAGGAGGGCCATCGCCATTTTGACGTCGTATTCCGACCACTGGTTCGGGCCTGGGCCCATGACGGGGTAGGCCGACATCACATCATAGATGGGTGTCAGCTTGAAGCGGCCCGTGCCGGCCAGCAGCTGGATACTGAAGTTCTTGGCGTGGCCGTCCGGCGCGCGCATCATCCAGAACAGCAGCTGCGACGCCATCAGCGTTCGCATGTCCTCTTTGGCCTGCTGCGACTGCTGGACCAGGGTGAAAATTTGCTTCAGGCCCGGGCCACCTTCATTCTCGTACTTCATCAGAGGCGACACGCCAGTGGCCTGGCAGAAATCCTCCTGGACGAGCCGGAACAGCTGCTGACCATTGGCCGCGCGCACCCGGTCGAAGCGCTCGACGACGAGGACACGCTGCTTGCCGAAGGTAGCAATCTCCGCGTGCGCCGTCGGCAAGCCGAATTCCTTGAACAGTCGTAGGCAAAGCCACTCGTTGTCGACCGAGGTCGAGAAGTCAGCTTTGCGGCCGCCGACCAGCCCGATTGGAAGCTTGAAAATGTGCGTCGTCGGCGTGGCGCCGCGCGGCTTCATCCATTTGCCATCCCACCACAGGAACGCGTCCTTCTCTTGCGCGCCAGCCAGAGAAATCCGAAAGTCGTCGTCTGGGTCCTGCGGGCCGCCGCGCTGGTCTGGGTTCACCACATCCAGGAGGTGGCGCTCGATGGCTTCGTCATCGACTACAGTGCCGTCCACGTGGTCAAGGCCTTCCGGCTGGACGCCATCGGGCAGCAGCTGCAGGGCGCCAACGCAGTCCCGGCCGATGGCGCCCAGCAGGTCGAACGCGTCAATGGAGCCCGTCTTGAATCGGGCCGCAACCCGTCTGCGAATCGAATCGCTGTCGGGCAGCAGGCCGTCGAAGTAGTGGGAAACCCGGGCTCCCTTCAACGGCTCGTTGTGCAGGTTGAAGGGTAGCGACAGCGAGATGGGGCGGCCGCGCGGAGAGGCGCACCAGCCGGCATCGTACTGCAGCTCCGAGTTTCCGGCGGCGTTGATCGTCCAGCGTCCGACATACTCTCCGTTGGCCCAGAGATTGAGGGTCTGGCTGTGCGAGCGACGTCCCATGACTACCACTCCGCCGCACTGCTGGCCGCCGACGTATCCCTCTCGCCGAGTTTGAGGTCCAGCTCTAGTGCCGCGCACCAGCTGAGCAGCTGCTTGACGCTGATTTCCTCTGGGTGATTCTCAAGGTGTGAGAGGCGGTTCTGGCTGATCCCGACATAGCCTGCCAGCGCAGCTTGCGTGATTTTGTGCCGTTTGCGCGTGGTCTTGAGGAGCTGCCCGAGGTGGGACGCCGTAGAGAGCGTGTGGTAGTTAGGCGCGAAGGACATGGACAAATATCCGTTATTCAGATACATCGATTTTATCTGAATAACAGATAAAGTCAATATATCCGCATATCGGATAAACTGGATTTAGCCGACATCCAGATAAATAGCAGACGCCCGGCTAAACGATCGAACCAGCATAGTAGGTTGTCGAGCTGCAAAGTTGTCGGACTGTCGCCGCCGGCAAGAACTTACCAAGAGCAGCCATTGCTCGCCATGCACCAGCGCCCTTACGGCAAGATGACGTCGATCTCGACCAGCGCGCTACCCTTCGCCGCATAACCGAGCTTGGCGGCGGCCGCGTACGACAGATCGATGATCCTGTTCGAGTGGAACGGGCCGCGGTCGTTGACGCGGACGATGAGCGTTCGGCCGTTCTCGAGGTTGGTCACCCTGACATAACAGGGGATGGGAAGGATCGGATGCGCAGCCGTGAGCTTCAGCACGTCATAGGGTTCACCGCTTGAGGTCGGCAATCCCTGGTAACGGGTGCCGTACCAGCTCGCCACGCCGCGCGCGTGGTAGGGCGCCAATGTCGTCATCGGCCGGTAGCTGTTTCCCATGGCAACATAAGGCTTCAGGGTACCGGAGACGAACCGCTCTGCCCTGGGTACCGGCTCCTGGACGGCATCGATCTGCGCCTGCGTGACGCCTTTTGGCGGACCGTCGTTGAGGTAATAACCGCCACTGGCTTTCCTTGGCTTGACTTGTGCTGTCGAGCAGGCTGCAAGAGACAGCGCCAACGCGGCGACCAGCGCCGTTCTTGACCAGATAGATACCATACTTCTCATTGTTGCTTTCCACACGTTGTTCATCGCGCCCGGCGCGCCGGCCGAGTCTGGGATGATACATGTGGAACGGCAGAACGAAAAATCGTCCTGCCGCGAACGGGATCAGGGATCGAGCGGATCCCAGGGATCGACACGCAGCGAATGCAGCGACGGCGTGAACTCCACCTCGTACGGCGAGAACCGCGTCCCGAGCGTTCCGGGGTCATAGCCCAGCTCCGCCGGATTGCGCGCCGCGAACTCCGGGCTCGTGATGTAGCGGCTCTGGTCGGCGTTGGCGACGATCAGCGTCGGCTTGTCGAGCGGTGCGCCCATCGCGTGCAGGCGGCGCGTGGCATTGCGCAGGTTGGTCGTCGTGTGGCGCGCGTACGGTTCGATGACAATGCGCTCGGCCGGGATGTGGTAACGCTCGACCAGCGCCTTGCGCATCTCCACCGCTTCGACGAAATGCGATCCCTTCGGATGCACGGCCGCGCCGCTGGTGATGATGAAGGCGACGTCGCCCTGCGCGAAGCGTCGCGCCGCCAGTTGCAGGTGCAGTTTGCCGCGCGCGCTCAACGGAATCGTCGGGTTCTCCGGTCCCACACCCGGGATGATGATCGCGCTGTAGCGGTAGCGCTTCCAGTCGAGCGTGCGCGCCAGCGCGAACGGCGCCGCGTTATGGGCCGTGTCGAGCGGCTCGAAGGCCACGGCGTCGTGGCGCTCGTTGACGTCGATCAGCGCGATGGCCAGCGCGAGGCTCGGGTCCAGGCGCACGGCCGGATCGTTCTTGCCGGCGTCGGCCAGCCAGATGGCATCGGCCACGAGCGCCTTGAAGTCGGCGCCGCCGGTCTGCTCCACGGGGCCGTCGATCATCGGGTAACGCGTCTGGGTGCCGAAGCCATAGGTCTGCAGCACCGCGTTCAGGCCGCGCAGTTCGCGCACCACCTGGGCCTTGATGCCGTCGTCGGCGAGCACCGGCTGGTTGGCCGACGGCGGCACGGCGGCCGCCACCGCGTCCATTTCGGCATCGTTCCAGGTCGCGGCCAGGAACAGGCACTTGGGCGCCAGCTGGCACGCGTCGATGCGTTTCCGGCGCGCCTCCAGCACGGCGGCCAGCGCCGCCGGCGGCTGGCCGGCGCCGGCCTTGACGCTGGCGACGAAGGGGAACATGCGCGTGGCCATCAGCGCCCATTGCTGGTCGGCGGCCGGCGCGGCCTGCAGGGGAAGCGCCGCGAACGATACGGTGGCCAGTGCGGCCGTGGTCAGGAGTCGTTTGAACATCGGGTCACCATGCCTTGCTGATCGAGAAGCGGCCGCTGCGGCCGAACACGGGACGGCCGTAGATGGCCGTGCTGCTACCCTGCCCCGCCAGCGTATCGGTGCGGGTATTGCCTTCGGTGAGACCCTTGGCATTCGTCAGGTTGTCGCCGGTGAGCTGGAATTGCCAGTCGCCGCGCGTGAGCGTGATCCCCGCTCCCACCGAGTGGTACGCCGGCAGTTCGGTCGCCATGAAGAAGTCGACGTAGCGCTTGCCCGTGTAGGCATAGCTGCCGTAGACGTCGACCTGGTTGCCGGCGACGCTGAAGCTGTAGGTCGGGCGGACGTTGCCGAATACCTTGGGCTCGCGGATGATCTGGTTGCCGACCACCTTGGACGGATCGGCGCCGGTGGCGCTGACGAAGTTGCGGTACTGCGGATCCTGCAGCGTCAGCGAGGCGTTCACGGCGAAGCGGTCGGTGATATACCAGGCGCCGTCCGCTTCCGCGCCGCGCACGACGGCCTTGCCGAAGAACGGCACGGTCTGGTCGTTGCGGCCCGTGGCCGGGTTGAACGCCGCGAACGAGGCATTCAGCGGATCGAACTCCGTATAGAAGCCGGTGACGTACAGGTAGGACCGGCCGAAGGTGGCCTTGAAGCCCACTTCGTACTGGTCGGCCTTCGTGGTCAGCACCAACGGATCGACCGTCGACGCCACGTTCATCGTCGGCGGCACCTCGAGGTGCGACACGCGCGCGTAGCCGCCCAGGCGCGCGCTAAAGTCGTAGTTGGCGCCCAGCGTCCAGTTGGTCGTATGCGGTGTGTAGACATGCGATTGGCGCTGGCCCGTGAACGCGCGCGTGGTGTCGTCGGCCAGCGTGGCCGCATCGCCCAGGTTGGCCTGGCGGGTCAGCAGCGCGTAGCCGTCGTAGTGATAGCGCTCGGTGCGCACGCCGGCGTCCAGGCGCAGGCGATCCGTGACGTCCCAGGTGTCGTTCAGGTACAGCGCGCCCATGCGCGCATGCACGTCGCCCTGGTTCAACGTCGTCGCGTAGCGCAGCACGCCATTGTCCGTCACCGATCCCAGCACGGCGCCGTTGGCACCGTAGGCGACCAGGTCGAGGGTGCGCGGCTGGCCCTTCACTTCGATCAGCATGTCGTTGTAGACCGACTTGCTGGTGGTGGCGTAGACGCTGCCGTAGAAACCGGCCTTGACATCGTGGCTGCCCATGCCGGTATGGAAGGTGCGGGTGACATTGGCGTCGACCTGGTTCGACCGGAAGTCGGCGCCCGCAGCGCGGTACTGGCCCTGCATGACGAGGCCGGAGGCGCCATACGGATCGTAGGCCTGGCTGCCGTTCGTGCCCGCATAGGCGTAGCCCAGGTGGTCGACCGGACCGAAGGCCGTTTTCGCGGCGCCCAGGAAGCCGCTGGCGAAGGTGCGCGCGTCGACCGGGTTCGAGGTGGAATAGAACGCGTCGAAATCGAGGCTGCCCTTGGTCAGGCCGCCCTTGACGGAGAGCTGCCATGGCCCCAGTTCGCCGTCGTACTGCAGGCCGATGTTGCCGAACTCCAGGTGGCGGCCGTTGGCCAGGTCGCGCCGGTCGGTCTGCAGCGTCCCCGTACCGTCCAGGTATTTCTGCGGGACGTTGCGCAGCGCCGGCGAATTCAGCGTGCCCTTGAAGTAATCGATGTACGGGTCGAGCGACACGGACGGATTGCGCGGGTCGGCCGTCGGAATCGGCAGGTAGAAGACGTTGTGGTCGTTCAGGTAGTTGGCGCTGACCTTGAACGTGCCCGCATCCGTCACGCGCTTGATGTTGGCGCGGAGTTGGCCGCCCTGGTCGTTCGGGAAGCCGTTGTCGCGGTGGCCGTCGTCCTTGCGCACGAAGCCGCCGATCGCATAGAAGGTGCGGTCGTCGATCTTGCCGGACTGGTAGGCGTCGAGGCGCTTGAGGCCCGTCGTGCCGACCGTCAGCTGGGCCTTGCCCTTCGTCTTGTCCGTGCCGGTCACCGTCGTGTTGTTGACGATGGCGGCCGCCTGGCTGGCATAGATCGGCGCCGGACCGCCACGCACCACCTCGATGGACTTCGTCATCAGGTCGTAGCGGTTCATGCTGTCGCCACGGAAGAAGAAGCCGTTAATTTCGGTCATCAGCGGCAGGCCGTCCTGCTGGAACAGCGCGTAGCCGTCGTCGGTAGGAATGCCGCGCACACGCGTGACGTTCTGCACTTCGCCACCCGTGGCCTCGACCTGGATGCCGGGCATCTTGCCGAGCAAGTCCGCCATGTTCTGCGGCGCGAGCTTCTGGATGTCGCTTTGCGACAGCGCGTTGACTGCATAGGACACGTCGAAACGGCGCTGCGGACGCGCCGAGCCGGTGACGACGACGACCTGGCCGTCGCCCGTGTCGGCGCTGGCGTCCGCGGCCTGCGATGCCGGTGCGCTCTCCTGTGCGAAGGCCGGACAGGCCAGCGCGGCCAGTGCACAGCCGACGGCGACTGTCGTTTTCTTCCTGATCATGTATTACTCCTGGTCGATGGGTCGATATCGAGCCGCAGGATAAGGAGGAATTTTGACCGCTTTATTTATTACTTGTAAAATAAATAGATTAATCTCCTTGTCATGGATCGGGGTGGGACGATGAAGGCGACGCGCCTGCACCTGCTGTCGGAAGAAAAACGCCTGCTCTGGCATCTGCGCACGAAGGGCGCGATGCCGCGTACGGAGCTGGCGCTGGCGCTCCAAGTGAGCAACTCGGCACTGACGAAGCTGTCGCACAACCTGATCAGCCTGGGGCTGGTCGAGGAACGCGCCGCGGCCGACGCGCCCGCGCGCGGCCGGCCGACGGTCCCCCTCGGCATTGCCGCCACGGGCGGTTTCGCGGCGGGTGCAACGGTGCACAAGGGCGTGCTCGAGATCGCGCTCGTCGATTTTGCTGGCGGCATCATCGCCCTCAGCAGCGAGCAGGTCGGCGCGCCCGATCCGGCCGAATTTGCCGGCATCCTGGAACAGCGCATCCACGCCCTGTCGGTGCAGCACCGGCTGCTGGGCATGCGCTTCCTCGGCATCGGCATCGGCGTGCCGGGACCGGCGATGACACGCATGGGCGAGCGCTGGCATACCGTCATGGAACTGCCGGGATGGCGCGACGTGCCCCTGCGGCGCATGCTCGACGAGGCGCTGGGGACGACCGTCCTGCTGGAAAACGACGCCAAGGCGGCGGCGCTGGCCGAGTACTACCTGAACGGCACCGTGGGCAAGGCGGCGACCGTCGTCCTGATCCTGCTGGGCTACGGCATCGGTGCCGGCGTGATCGAGGAAGGCCGCCTGGTCCGGGGCGAGTTCGGCGGCGCGGGCGAAATCGGGCGGCTGTATCCTGGCGACGCGCCGCGCCCGAGCACGCTGGACCTGCTGTCCGTGCTGCGCGCAGCCGGCTGCCCCATCGAGTCGGTGGCACGCTTCGACGAACTCACGGACGGCTACGCCGACGTCATCGAACGATGGCTGGACCGCGCCGCCGGCCAACTGGAAGGACTCGTCAACGGCGCCATCGCCTGGTTCGACCCGGACGACATCGTGTTTTCCAGCCCGCTGCCGGAATGGGTCGTGGCGCGCCTGGCGGCGCGCCTGAACGCCCTGCCCCTGCGCTGGCCGGACTACCGGGAACGCGGCCAGGTACGGGTGTCCAAGCTGGGCGGCAGCGCCATCGCGCTGGGCGCCGCGCTGCTGTCGATCCATGCGGCGACCGCCCTCGTGCACCAGTAGCGCGTACATCGAATTGTCATCGTCGTCGCGTAGTATCGGCGCGATGCCAGAACGTGGATCCACCATCGCCCAGCTGAAGAACGACCGCCACGTCATCGGCTACGCGTCGGGCAACTTTGGCAAGGCGATCTTCCTCGGCAGTATCGACGTCACGCTGCTGTTCCTCCTGACCGACATCATCGGGATGCCGGCCCACGACGTCAGCCTGCTCATGCTGGTCGTGCTCGTGGGCGATCTCGCGTTCGACCTCGGCGCCGGCGTCGTGGCGGTATGGGCCGAACGCCACGGCATCGACTATCCGCGCCTGATTGCGCTGTGCGTGGTGCCGTGCTCTCTTGCGTTCGGCGCGCTGTATGCGCTGCCGCTGCTGCACGTGAAGACGTTTGCCCTGATCGCCGCCCTGCTGCTGGCGCTGCGGGCCACCTTCGCACTGATCGACGTTCCCCACAACACCCTGCTGGCCCGCGTGACGACCGACAGCCACGCGCGTGGACGGGCGTCGGGCTACCGCACGCTGTTCAGCGCCAGCGCATCAATCGTCGTGGCCACGGTCGTCGCACCGGCGATGCACGTCGCCGGGAACGCGTCGACCGCCGGACGCATCGCCTGGCTGGGTGTCGGCGCCGGTTTGCTGTTCTGCGCGACGCTGCTGGTCTCGGCCTGGTCGTCCCATGCTGCATGCCGTACGCGCCACGCGCCGCCCGCGCCTGCACCCGCGCGACGCCTGGTGCCGAAACCCGACCGGCTGTATGGCGCGCTCGCGGCGGTGGCGCTGGTCACCGGCTTCGCGATACCGATGTTCGGCAAGACCCTGCTCTACCTGTGCACCTATGTCCTGCAGGATGGCGCCTTCGCAGGCCACGTGCTGCTGACGCTGGCCGTCAGCCAGATCGCCGGCGCGACGCTCTGGACCGCGCTTGTGCGACGCCATGACAAGACCAAGTTGCTCGCGGCTAGCCACGCCGTCGTCGCCGCCGGCATCGTCTTGTTCGCGCGGCGGGCACGCATCGTCCATTGCTGTACGCATGCGCCGCGCTGGCGGGCATCGGATTGGCGGGCGTCTTCATGCTGCCGTGGGGGATCCTGGCGGACATCATCGACTTCGCTGAATTCCGTTACCGCGAGCGGCGCGAGACCATTGCGTTTGCCCTCATGCTGGTATTGCTCAAAGGTGGTGGCGCGGCGGCGCTGGCGACCGTTGGGTGGACGCTGGCGGCGCTGGGATATGTGCCGGGCACTGCGCAGTCGCCCGAGGTTGTGCTGGGCATGAAGGGGCTGGCTTTCGGCGTGCCGGTGTTGGGTGCTGTGGTTGCGATTGGCGTGCTGCTTTGCCTGGATATCGGACACGCGCGGCATGCGCGCGTGAGGTGGGTGAACGGCGAGCGGCAGCGGCGGTCGATACGGTGCCTGGAAAAGCATCAGGGGCTTAGCGAATTTCACTCAAGCCCCTGACGTTACGATGGATGTTTTGGTAGGCCTCCCCGGAGTCGAACCGGGCACCAACGGATTATGAGTGCGTCTTGGACGTTGCGATCGATCGTCACTGTACGTCAGTTCAACGGCTTGCGTTGGAAAAGACCGTTGCAAACCGTCACTGCACGCATGTGAACTGAACGAAATCTGGACGGTTTCTGGCTCAATCACTAAGCGAAGCTAAAAACACTCGGCGTTTACTTACGCCCCCATGTCACTAAACGATCAAGCAAGGACGAGTATTGCGCAGTCCGTGGGAACCAGTCACTAAGAACGTAAAAGCTCGACCATGGAGGCCAGGCTAAGTGCCTGATTTTGCAGGTAGCGGCAGCAGGACTTAAACCCGCTACATGATGATTAAGAATCTCTACAGTGAGCCCGATCGCAAACATCACCGTCCCCAGCTTTGGTGTCCTAAAGGCAGGGCATTTAGCTCAGCACGTGACTCACGCCAGCGCGGCCAGTGTTGGTC
This sequence comes from Massilia sp. YIM B02763, assembly GCF_030412015.1. Taxonomy (GTDB): domain Bacteria; phylum Pseudomonadota; class Gammaproteobacteria; order Burkholderiales; family Burkholderiaceae_D; genus Telluria. The sequence goes on from NZ_JASNRD010000012.1 coordinate 160,061, forward strand.
AAGTAGAGTGACAAAGCGTTCGTTGTGTGTTGGCTCAAGCAAGTGAAGCATCTCATGCACCACGACATACTCCACAAGATCCTTGGGCTTCTTCACCAACTCGGTGTTGAGACGAATGTTGCCTGCACGGTGATTGCAACTGCCCCACTTGGTTTTCATGCGCTGTAGGAAGTAGCCCGCCACTTGCACACCCAATATGGGCTCCCATTTCGCGATCAGCTGCGGCACCAACGCATGCAGTAGGGATTTGTGCCAAGCATGCATCACCTCAGCACGTTTAGCCAAATCGTGCCCAGGGCGCACTGAAAGCGTGATGCGCTTGTGGTCCAATTTGACGAAGGGCGTCACGTCAGCTTCTACTACGGTCATCAGATGGCGGCGCCCCCATAGCTCATGGCTCTCACGCTCACGGAACTGGCGAGGTGTCTCGCGCGCTTGGGCTTTGAGTGTTTCCTGCTGCTGGCGAATCCACGCGAGCTTGGAGATGGCATACGCGCGGGCCACCTCTGTACGAGTGCTCTGCGGGGCCACCAGGCTGACGCGTCCATCTGGCGGATGTACGGTGAGGTGTACGTTTTTTACGCCCTTGCGGATCAATTCGATCCTTAGCACCCCCAAGACAATCTCTTCGCTCATCAGTACCCTGGCTGGTTCTTGATGATCTCGAATATGGCCAGGGTGGCAGCCTTGTTCTTCTTCATGATCGGATAGATGGCATTCAGCACTTGGGCCTCCCGCGCAGAGTCACCTTTCCAGTCCGCCGGCGCCTTCTCACGAATAGCTTTGTCCAGCATCAGCGCCAAGGCTAAGTATTCGTCGCCATATGGCGCCGCGGGTTCCGCCACAGTGTTCTCCGGCACAGCGGCCAGGATGCTAGGCAAGTTGTTGTACAGGACTGCCGCCTCCTTATTGCCTTGAAGTGCGGCCGGTAACGTGTTGCTGTCTTGGCCGTGACTGCCCAGCTTTTTAGCCAAAGCTTCGGCGTTCTTCAAGAACTCCTCATAGCTCTCTGTATCGTCTCGCTTCTGCTTGATCAGGTCTTCCAGCAGCTTTGACATCTGTTCATAGAACTTCGGATCAGTCAACTCGTCACGGATGATGGTCTTGCGGACGTTGTTGATAATACCTTCCGCAATCGCGTTGCGCGATAGCTTGCCCTTCTCGTTGAGTTTCTTGGCAATCGCATCGTGGATGCCTGTTTCGATGATCAGCTCGGTCAAGGACAGCGAACTCAAGTCACCCAGCAAGTCCGCCGGATCGGCCTGGATGTATGTATTGATGAGGTGGCGCATGTCCGCCTCAAAAGGCTTAATGTCCAGTTCCTCTCCAGAGTGGTTCTTGATCGCGGCGCGCGCCTCGCTGTAAAAGGCCGTCTCCTTCTCGAAGGTCTCGATCTGTTTCGCGCTGTAGCCCGCCTCATCCAAGTTCTGTGCCAAGTCCGCATAGGCGCGCACATAGGCCGCTACAGCCTTGTAGAAGGCAATGCGCAGTGGCTCGGTGTCGCTCAGCGCGGCTGCATCTGCCACACTGCCGCAGAAATAGTGAATGTGCTGCTCAATGCCCTGCGGTTGCTTGACCGGCGCGCAAAGGTAGATCAGCGCCTCGCGTGCTGCATCGAGCTTGGTCTTGCCCTCGTCGCGCCAGTCCTTGACGATCACGTTGCCGTCGTCGCCGCAGGTCTCCGTGTCCAGCTCATCCGAGGTGTAGACTGCAATCGCGTTCTGCACTTTGCTGAACAATTCCTTGTAGTCGACGATATGACCGTAGTCCTTGTCCTCGCCGTCCAGCCGATTTGTGCGGCAGATGGCCTGAAACAGGTTGTGGTCACGCAGCTCGTTGTCCAGGTAGATGTAGGTGCAGCTGGGCGCATCGAAGCCGGTCAGCAGCTTGCTCACCACGATCAGCAGTTTGAGGTTGGCCGGTTCCTTGATGAAGCGGCGCTTCATCTCTGCCTCATACTGGGTGGTCGTCTGGCCCCCCTTCAGAACATGCTGGGTGTAGGTGTCGAATTTATAGCGTTCATCACTATCCTTGGGCTCTTGCGAGATAGCGTTGTGGTTCGGCTCGAACGAGGTGATGATCCCGCAGTGCTTGCCAAAGTTCGTATTCTGGAACAACCGGTAGTAGTGGCAGGCGTCATAGATCGAGGCCGCCACCAGGATCGCTGTGCCGCGGCCGTTGCTCAGCCTGGTCCGAACGCCGAAATCGTGAATGATGTCGGCCAGAATGCGCTGTTTGCGCTCACCCGAACTCATCAGCTCTTCCATCGTGGCCCAGCGCTTGCGGAGCATCGACTTCTGGTAGTTGTTGAGGCCCTTGGCGGCCTTCTCAAACCAGTCGTCCACCGCCTTGGGCGAGGTCAGGCGCTGCGGCACCGCACGGGCCTCGTACTTCAAGTCCAGCACCACCTTGTCGGCCACGGCCTCGTTGAACTTGTAGGTGTGGATGAAGCTGCCAAACACGTCGCGCGTGGTCTGCCTGTCGCGGCGCAAGAGCGGCGTTCCGGTGAAGCCGATGAAGATGGCGCTGGCCAGCCAGCGCTTCATCTGCTTGTTCATGTCGCCGCCCTGGGTGCGGTGGCATTCGTCCACAAACACGTAGAAGCGACCCGCCAGCTTGGGCGGCTCGCCCTTCAGATCGGACGCGTCGATCTTGTGGATCAGTGCGCACATCAGCCGCGGCGATGCGGAGCCCAGCTTCTCTACCAAGTCGCGGCGCGATTGAATGCGGGGCGACGGCGCCTCCGCCCCGATCACCCCGGCGTTCTTCATGACGCCCTCGATCTGCTTGTCCAGCTCATCCCGGTCCGTCACTATTAGAATGCGCGCATCCGGGTCGTGTTCCAGCAACCACTTGGCAATCAACACCATCAGAATGCTTTTGCCACTGCCCTGAGTGTGCCAGATCACGCCGCCTTCCTGCTTATTGATTCGCTCCTGCGCGGCCTTCACGCCTTCAAATTGATGCAGGCGCGGCACCTTCTTCTGACCCGCATCGAAAATCACGAAGTTGCGCAGCAGGTCCAGCAGTCGAGCTGGGGCCAGCATCTGGCTGAGCGGCCTGTCCAGTAACTCACCTTCGGAAGGGGCAGTGGTGTCGCTACCCACCCGGTGGTGCTTCCATTCGACGAAGAACTTTTCCGGCGTGCCCGTGGTGCCATAGCGCAGACCTTGCGAATCGCTGCCTGCCAGCACCAACTGCACCGTGCTGAAGAAGCCCAGGTTGAAAATCTCTTCCTGGTTCGTGATGAGCTGGCGAATGCCATTGGCCACGTCCACCGAGCTGCGCTTGAGTTCCACTACCGCCAGCGCGATGCCATTCACGTAAAGCACGATGTCGGGCCGGCGCTCGTGCCCACCTTTGAGGGTAACCTCCTCGGCCAGCGCGAATTGGTTGTTCGCCGGCGTGGCCCAGTCGATAAGGTGAACCGTCTCATGCGGCATCCCCGCCGCTACTTGCACCGGCACGCCATAGCGCAGCAGCTGGTAGGTACGCAAGTTGGCTTGATAGAGCGTAATGCCGGTAGCGTCTGCTGCAGCCATCAACTTTTGGATGGCCTGCGAGACGTGCACCTCCGAATAGCCGCGCGACATCAGGTTCTCGCGCAGGTACGCCGCCTCGATGCACCGGTTGTCCGCCCGCTTGCTCCAGTCGCCCAGGTTGGCATAGCCCAGGCCACCAGCCGGGACCGGCGCGCAGATCCACTTGACGATACGGTTTTGAGTCACGCGTTCGGGGCGTAGTGGCGGGGTCATATGGCGGCTTCCTGCAAGCGCTGTGGTGACCATACGAGCTCCACCAAGGCGGCCACCAACTCGCGCCGGGCTCGCTGTTCTTGCTTAGTAAAGTTGTCGAAGGCCTTGAACGGCAGCTGATGGACAGCAGCAAACTGCCGGAATTGGGGTTGATGCTGGTAGGCGCTGGCGTCGAGGCTGGCCGCATAAAAGTTCTGCTTGGCGTAGTGCGCGCGCTTATGGGCGAAGGGCTTGTCCTGCAGGCTGCGGTTCACGTCGGCCGGCAGCAACAGTAGCGAGGCGACGTGGTTGCGCCACTCCTGGAACTCCTGCTCGTCCACAAAGTTCGCCTCCACCGCGTCAAAGTTGTCGGCCCAAATGTGCTCGATGTCGAACGGATTCTTGACCTGGCGGTTGACCAGTTTGTCGAACGACTCGGTGCGTCCCGAGCCGGCCTCGGTCGTCGCCGTCAGCCGCGCCAGCAGGTGGTAAATGTAGCGACGGCTAAACTGGTTCAGCCCCAATCCATCGATGCCGATGCGGCCTCTGGCTTCGCTGCCCGCAAAGGTTACATCGTCCTCCGCCAGCTTGTGGCTCAGTACGTCCACCAACTCGGCCAACGGCTTGCGACGGATGTCGCGGCACAGCAGCCACATCGCGTACGAGACACTGGAATACCCAACACGGATGTAGTTCACCGCCCGGCGCATCAGCCAAATATCCAGGTAGGTGGCCGTAACGGCCAGCTTGCGGCGCACTGTCTCGTCGTCATCCGTCTCAACTAGCGGCGCCAACACCACTGTGCCCTGCCACGTAAAATCATTGTGAGCGTTATAGTAGATTGCCTCAAGGCCCGGGGTGTAGTGCCTGCTGGCGTCCAAGATGCGCCGATAGGCTTTGGCAAAGAAAGGAAAGCTCTCGGCCATCAGTTTCTGGTTGGCCTGTGCCTTGCCCAGGCCCAGTTGCACGCTGTGGTCGCGCACCCACCGATGAAAAACCGAGCCGATCAGCTCCCAGTCCTTGTCCACGGCGCCGGCCTTGCGTTCGCGCGTGCTCTCGGCGTACTGCGCGCGCAGCCAGGCCTTGATGCAGTTCGCGTCGCGCTCGGGCTCGTGGCTGCCGCCCCAGGAGATCAACTCCAGCACCTGCTGCTTCCAGCTCTGGTTGGCCTGCACTCGGGCCTGAGGCTCTTCAATCGGAGCCAGTAGGTAGGCCTTGAGCATGTCCACCGGGCTCAGTGGCTTGCCCCGGTCGTTCATGGTCTCGAAGATGGCGTAGGCATAGCTGTCGTTGTCGGTGGCGATCTCGATCAAGCCCACCCGCGTCAGCAACCAGTAGATGAAATGCGGCAACGCGTCGTCCAGCTCGGCCAGCAGGTCGTTGGCCTCGATGTCACCGTACCGGGCGTACATGGTCCGGATAGATTCGTCCTTGCCGTCCGGGTTATAGCTCTGGCCCTGGAACAGCGCTTGGATGACCGGCAGGCGCTCGGGGATGTCGAGGTTGAACTTGGGCTGGCCCAGGTTGTCGCTAAAGATCAGCGGCGCCATCGTCTTGGACACCGGCAAACCCTGCACTTCCGCCAAGCGGTAAAGGCAGATCAACAGCAGCGTTAGCGAGGTCACCCGCTGCTGGCCATCGATCAGATAGTTCTTGCCATTGCGTTTGCTGACGATGATGGAGCCGAGGAAATACTCGCCGTAGCCGCTTACTGCAGGGGTTTCATCGCCGGGTTTGTAGTGGCTGAAGAATTTGGCCTGCAGGTCCGACAGCAGTTCGTCGATGTTCTCCTTCTCCCACTTGTACTCGCGCTGGTACTCGTCGATGGAGAACGACTGACTTTGAAGCAACTGCTGCACGCTGCGGTAATGTGGTGTGATGGCGCTCATATCAAACGAGTCCTGCCGGTGAGCAGTTCTTGCATCATGCCTTGCTTTAAGGTTTGGGTCTTGGCTAGACGAGCGTCAAGGGTAGCCAGCTCGGCGTCCATATCGGAGAGGACGGCTTCAATAGCGGCTTGTTCTGCTACCGGCGGCAACTCTATTGGCATCTGAGCCAACTGGTTGCCGTTGATCCCAGGCTGACCGCTTCTCATAGAAACGTACGTCACCCAATTCCAGTAAGCCTCACTAGTGGCATAGGCCGCGAGATATTTCGGATTTAGGGAAGCCGAATCTGGTCGAACTCGAATCAGAAACCCAGCAAATACCAAGGGACCGTCAGTCAGCCGATATCGGTAAGACTTACCCACACTTGCTCCAGTTCGGGCAAAAACGACATCGCCATCGCTTAGTAAGTATTGATCTGAAGCAGCTGAGTTTACAGATACACGTGGAGTCGGGTTAAAGCATCCATCTTCTGTAATATCTGTAATTCGGAGATAGGTCGGCAAACGATCAGAGTACTCAACTGCTGCCGAGTTAATGCCGTAATCAGGATGCGAGACCAAGCAATCCCCTAAGCGCTTCAACTTCCACGTACCACTAAACCCCGGCAGACGAGTTTGGCCAGTGAGGAGTTGCTGCATCGCGGCCTGTTTGATGTCGCGCTTCTTGGCGATCAGCCGCTCGAGCCCGGCAATCAGGGCATCGACTTCGCAGAGGGCGGTGGCGATGGCGCGTTGCTCCTCGACAGGCGGTGCGGGAAATGTGTAGCCGCGCAGGATTCCAAGGTTGGTATGGGGAACACCTGTCTGGATAGCGCTCAGGCCAATCTGCTTTTGTCCGACATTGCTGTTGAAGTAGTGATAGACATATGTAGGTTCATGTCGCATCCGGTCCAAGGTGAGTTTCATCTGACTCTGGGAGACGACATAGCTCTCATACGGTGCATGTGGAACAATAGCAACTTGGCCCAATGTGCCTCTCTGGGTGAATATTAGGTCCCCACTGCGGGCAAGATTCGCAACCAGCGCTTTCGCCTTTTTTTGCGAAACGAAGGCAAATTCTCCATCGACGAACTTGCCAGACATGTTCTGGCCCCGAATGACTGGTACGCCGTTGGCCACGTAGTCTGCAGAAACAAGGTCTGATCCAAATGGGCCGCCGACGATGGCGTTAGAGGTGTTCGCAGCAGCATCTTGGATGGTCAAAATTCGCCATTCCGCTGGGTAGTCGGGATCCTGGGCTACGCCCTCGCTGATCGTCATGCCCATACTACGCCCATCCGCTTCAGGTGCCCACCCACCTTGGCTGACAAGGTCTCCACCTCGTCCACCATGGCGGGCAGCGGTATAGCGTAGCGCTCAGCCAGTTCGCGAATGCGACGGGTTAGCGTCTGGCTTACGCGATCGAGTTCGGCTCGCAGATCAGCGGCCAAATGGGCCAGCCACTTGTCATTCACCACCAACCGCTGAATGTCGCTGACGCTGAGCTTAGCGTACTGGTCATGGGCCAGTTGGTCCAGCTGGGCATCCAGCTCCTTTACGGCCTTCTTCAGGGCCGCTTCATCACTGCTGAGCTTGAGCCAGTCTTTCAACACCTTCAGTTCGACGGCACCGTCCGGATCGGCACCAATTTCCTGGATGCGCTCCTTGACAGCAACCGCGTTGATCTTATCGAAACCACTAAACACGGCATCGTCACCGCTGTGCTCTTCCTCCAGCTCGGTGATCGCGCTGCTCGCCGCGCCCAACTCGGCCTGCTTGGCGTCCAGAGCCGCCTGCTCCGCAGCGAAATAGCGCGCCACGATCAGCGGCTTGGGCACCAGCTCGCAGGCCCAACCCTTGTCCTTCTTCTTGCCTTTCTTGTCGGTTTCGATGATGCGTGCCGGCTTGGCCATCCAGCCGTCCAGGGCGATCGCATAGACGTCGTCTTGCATCACCTGCGCCCAATAGTCCATCAAGTGCTGATAAACGCTGTAGGCATCGATCAGCGGCGCGGACTTGACGCTGGCCAGCAGGTCTTCTGACAGCAGCTCAATAAAGGCCTTGGGGTGGTCGCCCTGCTTGATGCCCTTCATGCGCGGCTCGTTGCGGATCTGCCAGTCGGCAAAGCGCTCGGTCACGGTGGCCTGAAAGGCGCGGAACTCGGCATGCCCCAGAATTGCGGCCTTGATCTCGGCTACGGGTTGCTGGAGCTGGCTATAGCCCTCGCGCAGCGGCGCAAACAGTGCAGCGCGCAGCGCCGGCATCACCTGCCAGTAGGGGGCCAAGGCGCTGGCGGCGCCGAAAAGGTCGCGGTTCGGGATGCCGCCATTCAAGTGCGCGTCGAGGTCCTGGATGTCTTCAGTCTCAGTGCTGTCGATGTAGCGCGGCAGGTTGAGGTTGTAGTCGTTCTTCTCGCTGGCGATCTCGCTGAGTGGCACCATGCGGGCGTAGCCGGGCACGTCGTCCAGCTTCTGAAAGCTGTCGACGATACGGTGTATATCTTGCTCGCGCAGGCGGTTCTTGTTGCCGTCCTTGATGAAACCCTTGCTGGCGTCAATCATCATCACGCCCTTGCGGGCGGCGGCGTTTTCCTTGTCCAGTACCAGGATGCAGGCAGGAATCCCGGTACCGTAAAACAGGTTGGCCGGCAGGCCGATGATGCCCTTGAGGATGCCGCTACTGACCAGTTGCCTGCGGATGATGGCTTCCCCATTACCGCGGAACAGCACGCCATGCGGCAGGATGCAGGCCGCCTTCCCGTTGGCCTTCATACTGCGGATGATGTGGAGCAGGTAGGCGTAGTCGCCCTGTTTCGTGGGCGGTGTGCCCCAGGTGAACCGCTGGTAGGGATCTTCGGTGGGGAGGAGTCCCGTGCTCCACGCCTTGTCCGAAAACGGCGGATTCGCTACCACATAGTCGTAGGTGCGCAGTTGCTCGCCATCCTTGAACTTGGGGTTGGCCAGCGTGTTGCCACTGAGGATGTTGGCCGTCGGGAAGTCGTGCAGGATCATGTTCATCCGCGCGAGGCCGGCGGTGCTCACGTCCTTTTCCTGGCCTTCCAGCGTGATGTGCTTGCCGGCCTCGGCGGCCACCTTCAGCAGCAGCGAGCCGGAGCCGCAGGTGGGATCGTAGGCGGTGGTGCTGGCCTTAGTGTTGGCGGGGGAGATGCCGATGACTTTTGCGATGACGCGGCTGACTTCGGACGGCGTGTAGAACTGACCCTTGCTCTTACCACTCTCGGTGGCGAAGTGGCGCATCAGGTACTCGTATGCATCGCCCAGGATGTCATCGTGCTCGGCGCGGTTCTGCGAGAAGTCCAACTCGGGCTTCTGGAAGATGCCCACCAGGTTGGTGAGGCGCTCCACCATCTCGGCGCCGGTGCCTAGCTTCTCGGGGTCGTTGAAGTTCGGGAAGTCGCTGCGCGCAAGGCGGCTGTTGGCATCGATCAGCGGCTGGATGATCTGGGTGTTGATCTTGTCGCCGATGTCGCTCTTGCCCTTGAGCGCGATCATGTCATTGAAACTGGCACCGGGCGGAATGACCACCGGCGGCGCGAAGTCGTCGCTGTCGGCATACTTGTCGCTAATGTACTTAATGAACAGCATGAACAGGACGTAGTCCTTGTACTGGCTGGCATCCATGCCACCGCGCAGTTCATCGCAGGAGGCCCAGAGGGAGGAATAGAGGTCTGACTTCTTGATCGCCATATATACGAATTAGTAGTGCAGATGCTTGGAAAGGCATCATTGCTTTGGAATTGCAGTATAACAAGGTCCTAAAAGCTTATTTAGGGATATCTCGGCCTGCATTGCGTGCTGAAGGGATTGGCATTACCAAAAAGAAAAACAAACAACACACAAGGCGTGCGGATGCTGTCCACACTTCAGTGAAGGGTGATAGCAAAAGGAAGTAACGATAGAGAAATGCCTACATAGTGCCTACACGGCAGTTCAGCATTGTGAGGAACAAGAGCCCACAGCAATGTAAGCTCTTGATTTTATTGGTAGGCCTCCGCGGAGTCGAACCGCGCACCAACGGAGTAGGATGGGTAGCCAACCCCTTTCATAGCGCGGCGAAGCCGCGCTATGCAGGAAGTCAACTACCTTCCTCCGAACGCAACGTGCAAGTTTCCAAGCATTACGCTCTCCATCAAGGCACGCTTTTACGCGAACTACGTCTTCCTCACTACCTCGCCGCTGCGATGGGGTCGTGCAAATCCGACAACTTAAGGCCGTCATATATACCCTTGTGAATTTTCACATGACAGGGCGTACATGCTGGAATCTGCTTTCTGTTCAGGATAGCCATGAGTCGATTGAACCCGGTCACCTTTTCCCCCATCTTCTTGACATGGCGTATGTGATGCATCGCCACCTTCTCGTCAGAACCACAAATCACGCAGTTCATCCAGAGTTTGCTTCGGGTACGCAGTGTTATGCTCTTCTGGAGAGCATAATCTGAACTGGGAACCTCGCCGATCTTGAATCTGGTCGGGTCTCGTTTCCAATCCACTACCGTCGGGAATGAAATGAAAGCTGTTTTAGCCTTCCGCTTCTTCTCGATCGCCAGCGCGTCACCAAATTTCTGGAAGATTCGTCTAACCGAAGTCCTATGCTTTCCAGCTAAGGTCTTCGCCGCTGAGTATTTCAGGATGTATTGAACCCTGCGTAGATCTGGATAGTTGTCTACGAAGCTATAGAAATTTATTAGCCCTCTCAGCACCGCTCCAGCCATCGATACGATTTGATCGTCGTCGAGGAACATCCATGCAGCCTTTCCGAGCGGACGCCCTTCAAGGTCGCAGAATCCCCTGGAACTCAGTCTGGTCACCAGCTTGTCGCACGGTGCAAACATTTGGGGTAACCATCCGGTAACCCGCTTTTGGTAGTTGCGACCGTTCTTATCAACGATACGAACCACCTTCTGCGAGTTAGCACCCACCTTAATTCTAGTACCCAAGAAGAAAGCCTCTTCGTCTTTGGCATGTCGAATGTGGGTCTTCTCCATGTTCAGAGTAAGTCCGAGCTTGTCCGCCATGAATGCTTTGATCTCATCACGGATTTGTACGGCCAGATGTTTTGGACCATTGATTCCCACACACCAGTCGTCCGCGTATCTTACGTACTTCATCCTAATAAACGATCCGTCGTCCCGCATGGGACTGGATTGCTTCTGGGCCGTAAGAAGGGCTTTCAACTCTTTGAGTAATTCCTTGCGTTCGTCGGCGTCTTGTCCGGGCTCGCCTAGCTTCGAGCGAACCTTTTCAATCTGCTTCTGACGGTAGTTATACTCGGTCGAGGTTCTTTTCTTATCCCCTTTTTCATGTGTTCCAATTAGACCTGCTACGAACTCATCGAGCTCGTGAAGGAAGATGTTACACAGGATAGGAGATACGATTGAGCCTTGGGGTGTACCAACGACACTGTCTACGGGTGTTTTGAACTCGTAGTAACCTGCCGTTAGTGCTTTCCTAATCAGGTTTATGAATCTTTCATCCTTGATCTTACGACGCAGAATGTTGATTAGGATGTCGTGGTCAATACAATCGAAGGCAGCCTTAACGTCACCTTCAATGATCCACGTCACTCCGCTCCAGTTGTTGCGGATAGACTTTAACGCTGTGTGGCAGCCTCGCTTGGCTCTGAAACCATGACTGTCGTCGCTGAAACTGCTCCCATAGGGGCTGTCGTACACAGCTTCGAGAATCATTCTCATGACCTCTTGTACGATCTTGTCCTGAGGAGGAGCGATACCTAGCGGACGGGTTTTACCATTTGCCTTGGGGATGTGAACACGTCGAGCACGAGAGAACTGGAAAGACTCGTCCTTGATGTTCGATATGATTCTCTCGATGGTCCTCAGAGAGAATTCATCGAGCGTAGTCCCGTCGGGGCCTGGCGTCATGTTTCCGGGGACACTTTTGAGCTTCTGATACGCCACGACATACAAGTCGGTTTTGTACATTAGCCTATATAGGTCTCCGTTGACCCAACCGGGTTTGGCGTTAAGTTTACGTAGTGTTTCTAGTCGTTCCAGGTCTTTATTACTCATCCGAGTAAACCTTTCCCTTCTATCGACTTCCTTGCGTCTTCGCTTTCCCTTGCCCCAGAGTTACCTGGGCTGTATAGGGTGTACTTTGGTAGGCCGTGCAGGACTTGAACCTGCGACCCCGGAATTATGAGTTCCTTGCTCTGACCAGCTGAGCTAACGGCCCAACATTTCTACCACAACGGGTACTATCGAATAGTCCGTTGCCGAATCGTTCCACTACGTTGCCGTAACTTCATCGATTCTACCTGAGTTGCATATCTCAACTCAAGCTTCTAGGGATTACTCCCCGTAGGCAATCCCGTAGTTAACACATTCTCGCGGTCCAGTTTTAGGTGTCCCATACATCCTTCTCATCCCTACTTGGGTGCCGGCTGACGAAGAAGCTTGAGAGGTATTCATAATCGCTACCGCTCATTCGTCAAGATGGACGTAAATATGCGTGTCCACCAGTTGCTCGTGATGCTCCGGTCGGATTAGGTTTCAGACAATCAGCCTTCACCATGACTGGCCTAACTGACAGACCTGTTAAGCTTGCATATTAGCTTTCGTCTGCCTTTTAACGGCATGCTGCAGTCCCCTTAAAGTTTCCTTTTCAGGTATCCTAGGGTTTACCTCCCTAGTAAGCCGCTGTTTTACCCACATTGCTTCAGTGGGGTGAAACTACTTCCACAACGAGAATGCGCCCTATCTACGGCGCACTTATGAGTCCGCTGCTCTAACCAGGCATGAGCTAGAGGCCCGAAACTGGTACGTACTTCTTCAACGGGGATGGACGCCAACTGCTCGCCACCCGGATCAGGCCATGTCAGGAAGACATGGATGACCCAAAGTGGCGAGAGGATATTGTGTTAGCGCTGGTCCGTCAAGCTTCTTGGCTGCACAGCGGCTCAGCCGCCGCTTCCCTCGAGGAAGCTCTTCAGCTTGTCGGAACGCGACGGGTGGCGCAGCTTGCGCAAGGCCTTCGCTTCGATCTGGCGGATGCGCTCGCGGGTCACGTCGAACTGCTTGCCGACCTCTTCCAGCGTATGGTCGGTCGACATCTCGATGCCGAAGCGCATGCGCAGGACTTTCGCTTCGCGCGGGGTCAGCGAGTCCAGCACGTCCTTCACGACACCGCGCATCGAGGCGTGCAGCGCCGCGTCCGAAGGCGCCAGCGTGTTGTTGTCCTCGATGAAGTCGCCCAGATGGGAATCGTCGTCGTCGCCGATCGGCGTTTCCATCGAGATCGGCTCTTTCGCGATCTTCATGATCTTCCGGATCTTGTCTTCCGGCATTTCCATCTTGACCGCGAGCGTTGCCGGATCCGGCTCGGCGCCCGTCTCCTGCAGGATCTGGCGCGAGATCCGGTTCATCTTGTTGATCGTTTCGATCATGTGCACCGGAATACGGATCGTGCGCGCTTGGTCCGCGATCGAGCGGGTAATGGCCTGGCGGATCCACCACGTCGCATACGTCGAGAATTTGTAGCCGCGACGGTATTCGAACTTGTCCACCGCCTTCATCAGGCCGATATTGCCTTCCTGGATCAGGTCGAGGAATTGCAGGCCGCGGTTCGTGTACTTCTTCGCGATCGAGATGACCAGACGCAAGTTCGCTTCGGTCATTTCGCGCTTGGCCTTGCGCGCCTTCATTTCACCGGCCGCCATCTGGCGGTTGATGTTGCGCAGGTCAGGCAGCGGCAGGACGACGCGCGCCTGCAGGTCGATCAGGCGTTGCTGCAGTTCCTTGATCGTCGGGATGTTGCGGCCGAGGATCGCGCTATAGGCGTGGCCGGCGTTCACTTCGCCGTCGACCCAGTCGAGGTTCGTCTCGTTGCCCGGGAAGACCTTGATGAAGTGGGCGCGCGGCATGCCGCAGCGGTTCACGGCCACGTCCAGGATCTGCTTCTCGATGTGGCGCACTTCGTCGACCTGGCCGCGCAGGGTGTCGCACAGCTTTTCGACGACTTTCGCCGTGAAGCGGATGCCCNGCCACGTCCAGGATCTGCTTCTCGATGTGGCGCACTTCGTCGACCTGGCCGCGCAGGGTGTCGCACAGCTTTTCGACGACTTTCGCCGTGAAGCGGATGCCCAGCAGTTCGTTCGAGATGGCTTCCTGGGCCTTGATATAGCCTTCGGAGTTGTAGCCCTGCTTCTCGTAGGCCTTGCGCATCTTGTCGAACTGCTGTTCGATCAGGCGGAATTTCTCGAGGGCCGTGTTCTTCAGCTGTTCGAGCTGTTCGGCGGAATAGCCGGCCGCACCGGAACCGGCGCTGGCTTCTTCTTCCTCTTCCTCTTCTTCCTCTTCCTCGTCGTCGTCCTCGTCCTCATCGTCCGAGGCCGACGTCGGGGCGACCGCGCTCGGCGAGGTCGCCTCGTCTTCGTTCTCGTCGACCATGCCGTCGACGATCTCGTCGATCTTGATCTCGTCGCGTTCGATGCGGTTGGAAGCGTCGATGATCTCGGCGATCGTCACCGGGCAGGCGGAGATCGCCTGGATCATGTCGCGCAGGCCGTCTTCGATGCGCTTGGCGATCTCGATCTCGCCTTCGCGGGTCAGCAGCTCGACCGAGCCCATTTCGCGCATGTACATGCGCACGGGGTCGGTGGTGCGGCCGAAGTCGGAGTCGACGGTCGACAGCGCCGCTTCGGCGGCAGCCTCGGCTTCGTCGTCGCTGGTGACGGTGGCGACGCTGTCGGACAGCAGCAGGGTCTCGGCATCGGGCGCATGCTCGTAGACGGCAATGCCCATGTCGTTGAAGGTGCCGATGATGCCTTCGATCGCTTCCGGATCGACGATATTGTCCGGCAGGTGGTCGTTGATCTCGGAATAGGTCAGGAAGCCGCGCTCCTTGCCCGACTTGATCAGGGCCTTGAGCTTCTGGCGGCGGATTTCGAGCTCTTCCTCGCTCGCTTCCGTGTCCGAGGAGAACGCATCCTTCAGCAGCGCCTTTTCCTTGGCCTTGCGGTCCTTGGCCTTGGCCTTGTCGACCGCTTTCAGCTCGGCGCGCTCGACCGCGTTCAGGGCGGCGACTTCGTCGTTCTCGGGCGTGAATTCCTTGGGCTTGCGGCCACGGCGGCCCGGTACCTTGACGGCCGGCAGCACGTAGCCCGACGTGTCGATCGCGGCGAGTGCTTCCGCATCGGTCGTCTGGTTCACTGGCGCGACACCCGCGACGCGGGCTTCCGCCTTGTCTTGTGAATTGTCCGCCTTGGCGGACATCCTGGTGGATTTGGTAGCCACTTTGGTTTCGGGTTTCTTGGTTGGCACAGGCGCTTTCGAAGTCACAACGACCACTTTATTATGGTTAAAAGATAAAGTTTTGTTACCTTACATCACGCTACAGGCACAAATCTGTTGCCCCGCTAACTGAAACACCCCGCCCGGTCTGAGACGAAAAATCGTTTCAAAGCTTGCAATAGTTAGCGTTTTATTATAGCACGCGCCCCTTGACTTTCCAGTTACAAACGCCTCGGTGGCGCCCTGGTCCCATCAGGAGAATTTCGCTGCGGGCTGGCTCGCCTCCTCCCTGTCCAGGAAGGCCTGCTGAGCAGTGATCTCGCGATAGCGAGTACTTACCTGATCTGAGGGCAAACCGGAGGAAATCAACTGATTGAGCTCCTGTTTCAATAGATCGCGCTTGACTTGCCTCACAGCACTGACAAGCCAAACCCTGTCTGCATCGCTATCCGATTCGGGTTCCGAGGCAATGTCGGAAATCAAACGGTCGTAGTCTCCGCTCACTTCCTTCAATTGCTGGGACAACGCCGCGAACGTACCGTTCGCCCCCAGCGCCTGGGCCATGCCCACGAGCTGGCGCAAACGTTCGGCTTGTTCCTCGCCGAAGAAGTCGAAGGCGCGCAATGCCGCGTCGTCCAGGTCCAGGGCCAACGCCGGGTGGGCGACGAGGATGCGCGACATCTGCAACTCCAGCCCTACCGGCTCCGGACGGCCCTGGCGCGGCGGCGCCTTGCGGGCGACGGCGACGGGCTTCGACAATTCGAACAACGCTTCGATCTCCGCCGGGGTTGACTGGGTCAGGTTGGCCAGGCCCCGCACGATCTGCAGGCGCAGCGCGGATGGCGCCATCGCCTGCAGCAGCGGCTTGGCATCGAATTGAACATGGGCCCGACCTTCCGGCGTATCAAGATCGTGTTCGGTCGAGACTTCGCGCAGCAGGAATTGCGACAGCGGCATCGCCTCGTTGATTTCCTGGGCGAACGCTTCGGCGCCGAATTCGCGCACATAGCTGTCCGGGTCGTGCTCTTGCGGCAGGAACAGGAATTTGATGACCTTGTCGTCGGACACTTGTGGCAAGCACGCTTCCAGCGCGCGGCGGGCGGCGCGGCGGCCGGCCTTGTCGCCGTCGAAGCTGAAGATCACATTGTCCGTCTGGCGCAGCAGTTTCTGGACGTGGGTGCTGGTGCAAGCCGTGCCGAGCGTCGCCACTGCCTGCGGGAAGCCGAGCTGGGCCAGCGCGACGACGTCCATATACCCTTCCGTCACCAGCACGTAGCCGGCGTCGCGGATCGCCTGGCGCGCCTCGAACAGGCCGTACAGTTCCAGTCCCTTCTGGAACAGCGGCGTTTCCGGCGAGTTCAGGTATTTCGGTTCGCCGCCATCCATGACGCGGCCGCCGAAACCGATCACCTGCCCTTTGGTGTTTCGGATCGGGAACATGACGCGCTCGCGGAAGCGGTCGTAGCGTTTCTTGTTATTGCCGTCCTCGTCGACCTTGTCGATCACCAGGCCGGATTCGACCAGCGCCAGCGCATCGTAGTCGCGGAACACGGAGCGCAGGTTGTCCCAGCCGCCCGGCGCATAGCCGAGCCCGAACCGTGCGGCCACCTCGCCCGTCAGGCCGCGGCCCTTCAGGTAGGCGATGGCGGCCGGGGCCTGGCGCAGCTGGGCGCGGTAGAAGTCGCAGGCCTGGTTCAGCGCATCCGTCATGGCCAGCGACTGGGCCTGCTGGGCGGCGCGCTGGGCCGGCGGGATCTTGTCGTCCTGGTCGGGGACGATCATGCCGACGCTTTGCGACAAGTCCTTGACCGCATCCACGAATCCCATGCCCGAGTACTCGATCAGGAAACCGATCGCCGTGCCGTGGGCGCCGCAGCCGAAGCAGTGATAGAACTGCTTGGTCGGGCTGACGGTGAAGCTGGGGGATTTTTCGTTGTGGAAGGGGCACAGTCCCATGTAGTTGGCGCCGCCCTTTTTCAGCTGCACATAGCGGCCGACCACGTCGACGATGTCGACGCGGTTGAGCAAATCGGTAATGAAGGATTGCGGAATCACTTGATATAACAGTGTTTTGTCTAAGGTCAGACTATACCGCAGGGCTTGCCACAGGTTGATTTGCAGCAGGCAACAAGGCGTTGCCGCCCGGGTGCATCGGCGGGCGCATGCGTTTGTGGCGCGAATGCCGCAAATGCATGCGCTGGAAAAACATCAAGCGCCGGACAGCGCCTTCTTGACCTGGGCCGATACGGCCGTCATGTCGGCGCGGCCTGCCAGCTTCGGCTTCAGGATGCCCATCACCTTGCCCATGTCCTGCGGACCGGCGGCGCCCGACGCGGCGACGGCGGCGGCGACTTCGGCCGCGACTTCCTCGTCCGACAGGCCGGCCGGCATGTAGGCCGACAGCACGGCCAGTTCTTTCTTCTCGATCTCGGCCAGGTCCTGGCGGCCGCCGGCTTCGAACTGGGTGATCGAATCCTTGCGCTGCTTGATCATCTTCTCGACGACGGCGGTCACCTGGGCATCGTCCAGCTCGATGCGCTCGTCCACTTCACGGCGCTTGATCTCGGCCAGGATGAGGCGGATGGTGGCCAGGCGCTCGCTTTCCTTGGCGCGCATGGCATTTTTCATGTCGTCGGTAATTTGATCTTTCAGGCTCATGGAGTCTCCGTTCGATGGGATGGGGCAAAAGGCAAAACCCGCTGCGGTACAACCGGAGCGGGCTTCGTCACATTCAGGCCTGATGCGCCGGGACTGGCATAACCGTCACCGGATCAGGCAGCTGAACCAAATTAGTACAGTTTCTTCGGCAGTTGCTGGCTGCGGATGCGCTTGTAGTGGCGCTTCACGGCAGCGGCCAGCTTGCGCTTGCGCTCTGCGGTCGGCTTTTCGTAGAACTCGCGAGCGCGCAGTTCGGTCAGCAGGCCGGTTTTTTCGATAGTGCGCTTGAAGCGACGCATAGCGACTTCGAACGGCTCGTTTTCTTTAAGGCGGATAGTGGTCATGTAAAAATGAAACCGTTGGATTTAGGGAAGAACGAAATTCTAACAGCTTTTCAAGAGCTGTGCGAGATTTTTGTCAATGTGCTGCAATCACAACAATGGCTCACCGGGCCCTGTCACGGCCTTCATTCGATTGCACTACCTGCGGCAAAACCCGACGCCCATGCCCACTGGAAGTTGTAGCCGCCCAGCCAGCCGGTGACGTCGACGGTCTCGCCGATGAAGTACAAGCCGGGGACCTTGTTCGCCATCATGCTCTGCTGCGACAGCTCCTTCGTGTCGACGCCGCCCAGCGTCACCTCGGCCTTTTTATAGCCTTCGGAACCCGTCGGCACGATGGCCCAGCGGTTGATCGCGTCGCCCAGCTTGCGCAATTTTGCGTCGGCCATGTCCGGCAGACGGGCATCCGGCGCCAGGCCGTTTGCCGTCAGCAACCCTTCGGCGAGGCGCGCGGGCAGCCATTGCGACAGGATATTGCCGAGCTGCTTTTTCACAGTGGTTTTGGAGGAAATCAATTCCTCGGCCACATCGATGTCCGGCAACAGGTTCAGCACGATGGGCGTGCCCGGCTGCCAGTAGCTGGAAATCTGCAGGATCGCCGGGCCGGACAGTCCACGGTGCGTGAACAACAGGTCTTCACGAAAATAGCCGCGCTTGGCGTTGCGGCCCTTGCCCGAGCCCGTTTCGACGTCCACTTCGAGCGCAATGCCGGCCAGCGGCACGAACGGTTGCCAGCTGGGACCGTCGAAGGTCAGCGGCACCAGGCCGGGACGGGTCTCGACGATCTTCAGGCCGAACTGCTTCGCGATGCGGTAGCCGAGGTCGGTGGCGCCGATCTTCGGGATCGACAGGCCGCCGGTCGCCACCACGACGTTCGTAGCAAGGATGAGCTCGCCATCCGTCTCGATGCGGAAACCGGCATCGCCCTTCTCCACGCCCATCACCTTGCACGGCATGCGCCAGTGGACGCCGCCGGCCTCGCACTCGTCCTTCAGCATGCGGATGATCTGCTCGGCCGAATCGTCGCAGAACAGCTGGCCGCGGTGTTTTTCGTGGTACCCGATGCGGTGCTTCTTCACCAGCGCAAGAAAATCCTGCGCCGTGTAGCGCGACAGCGCGCTGCGGCAGAAGTGCGGATTCTCGGACAGGTAGTTCTGCGGGCCGGCGTTGATGTTCGTGAAATTGCAGCGGCCGCCGCCGGAGATGCGGATCTTCTCGGCCAGCTTGGCTGCATGGTCGACCAGGACGACGCGCTTGCCGCGCTGGGCGGCGACAAAGGCGCACATCATGCCGGCCGCACCGGCGCCGATCACCGCCACATCGTAGTGTTTTGCCATTTCCGAACCGCCTTTGCCGCGCACAAAAGGCGGTATTGTAAATGGCAGGGCCGAATAGTGGTGCGGCGAGTGTCGCTGGACGCGTGGACGGGAAACCCGTCCACCCTACGATGCACGGCGCGATCCGCCGTCGCTCAGCTCTCCGAACGCAACGCCCGCGCGACCCGCATGCACTGCGCCGCCTGCGCCGCGATCGGCCCCGGCACGGGCTGCTCGCCGCGCAGGGCGCGGGCGATCCAGTCGGCGGTGGCCGCCGCGTCGCGCCCTTCCGGCGCCGGCGCCAGCGCGTCGGCCGGGGCGTCGCGCTCGACCAGCACGGTCTGGGTACCGGCATGGAACCAGTCGATCTGCTGGGCGCGGTTGGCATTCGCCACCGTCTCCCCTTCCGTGCCGCGCATCAGGAAGGCGTCGCCACGCTCGGTAGGGGCCACGCCCCCGAAATAGGCGGTGAGCATGGTCAGATATTCCGGGTGCGTGTACGAGACCAGGCGCAGCGCCGGGCCAGCGAACGGCTGCAGCATCTTGACGAGCGTGTGCGTGGAATTGCGCACGCCCAGGATGCGGCGCAGCGACAGCTGGTGCGCGAGCTGGGGCGCCAGCAGCTCGATCGGCATGAAGCAGGGGCGGCGGGCCGCGAAGGCATCGAGCATGTCGGCCGTCGAGCCGGTGGGGCCGATGCCCATCTCGGCCAGGATCTCGAAGGTGGTGACGCGGCCGGGATCCTGGCGCACGCCGTGCACCAGCACGGGCACGCCTTCGCGCGCCAGCAGCATGGCCAGCAGCGGGGTCAGGTTGGCCAGCTTGCGCGAACCGTTGTAGCTGGGGATCAGCACCGGCGCGAACTCCCCGGGCGGCAGCGGCAGCGGCGGGAACGACGTTTCGGCGGCGTCCATGAAGCCGGCGATCTCCTCGACGGACTCGCCCTTGATGCGCATCGCCAGCAGGATGCCGCCCAGTTCGAGGTCGGAGACGCGCCCGTCGAGCATGGCTTTATAGAGGTCGCGGGCATCCTCGCGCGTCATGCTGCGCGCGCCCTTCACGCCGCGGCCGATCTCCTTGATGAAACGGGCGGCGGGGAATGGCGCTTGGTCCGGTGCGTGGTTCGGTGCTTGAGTAGGGTCCATGTGTCGAAGCATACCACCGGCGCAGGAGGTCAGAGAATGCGACATTTTGGCCGGGGCGGCTGCAATCGTGCGCGTTTCGCGCTAGACTGGCCGATCCCTCAGGAAAAACACGTCATACCATGTTGATCACGCCCGATATCGAAAATACCAACGTCACCTCGTTCGCGACCATGCCGTCGCCGGTCGAGCTGCACCAGAAGCTGCCGCTGACCGACAAGGCCTTCACCACGGTCATGAAGGGCCGCGAAACCCTGCGCAACATCCTCGACCGCAAGGACAAGCGCCTGTTCGTGGTCGTCGGCCCCTGCTCCATCCACGATCCGGTCGCGGGCCTCGACTATGCGCGCCGCCTGAAGGCGCTGCAGGCCGAAGTGGCCGACACGATGGTCCTGGTGATGCGCGTGTATTTCGAAAAGCCGCGCACCACCACCGGCTGGAAGGGCTATATCAACGACCCGTTCATGGACGACTCCTTCCGCGTCGACGTCGGCATGGAGCGCGCGCGCCAGTTCCTGCTGGACGTGTGCGAACTGGGCCTGCCGACCGCCACCGAGGCGCTCGACCCCATCTCGCCGCAATACCTGGGCGACCTGATCGCCTGGACCGCCATCGGCGCCCGGACCACCGAATCGCAGACCCACCGCGAGATGTCCTCGGGCCTGTCCACGCCGGTCGGCTTCAAGAACGGCACCGACGGCGACGTCTCGATCGCCATCAACGCCGTGCTGTCCTCGTCCAGCCCGCACTCCTTCCTGGGCATCAACGAGCAAGGCAAGGTCGCCATCGTGCGCACCCGCGGCAACGCCTACGGCCACGTGGTGCTGCGCGGCGGCGGCGGCCGTCCGAACTACGACTCGGTCTCGGTGACGATCGCCGAGCAGGCGCTGAAAAAGGCCGGCCTGCCCGCCAACCTGGTGGTCGACTGCTCGCACGCCAACAGCTATAAAAAGCCGGAACTGCAGCCGCTGGTGATGTCGGACGTGATCCAGCAGATCCGCCACGGCAACGGGTCGCTGGTGGGCGTGATGATCGAATCGAACATCGTCAGCGGCAACCAGCCGATTCCGAGCGACTTGTCGCAGCTGAAGTACGGCTGTTCGGTGACGGATGGGTGCATCGGGTGGGAAGATACGGAAGCGATGCTGCGCAGCGCGCATCAGGAGCTGTTGCAGCGGGCCTAAACCCGCTCATTGAACACCGTCGTCCCTGCGAAGGCAGGGACCCAAGCCATGCACGCATCTCGACAGCGCGTGCAAAATTGGGTCCCTGCCTTCGCAGGGACGACGTCATTCAAGGCCGGGTGTCGAGCGCCTGCGCGACTTCGGCCACGACGTCACCCCACCCCTGAACTGACCCAGAGAAGTTAGACATAACTTTTCTGGGTTT
>NZ_JASNRD010000013.1 GCF_030412015.1 Massilia sp. YIM B02763
CTTATCGACTGTTTATTGTTAAAGAACTCGAATCTTGTACTACCTTGCTGCGCTCCGCGAATCGTTTTGTTCGTCAGCAGCAGAGAAGTGAGATTATGCAGTGTTTCGCTTGACTCGTCAACCCCTCGTTTTCTTCCGCTTTCGCTGCCGTGAAGCTGCGTCCGCGTCGGAGGAGCGAGACTATAGCAAACGCATGCGCAGGTCCGCAAGAGTGTCCCGGCAGTTTTTTACAACAGCCAGTCGATGGGCAGCCACGACAGCACGCGTACGCCGGCCCGCTTCCATACGCTGGTGCCCGGCTCCTCGCGGTACGCCGTCACCGTCTCCCCCGTGCGCTGCAGCCAGACGAGCTTGCTGTCGGCATCCAGGCGGACTTCGAATGCCTTGGCCGGCATCGAAGTATTCAGGCGCTGCGCCAGCTGGCCTGCCAGCGCCGG
This sequence comes from Massilia sp. YIM B02763, assembly GCF_030412015.1. GTDB lineage: Bacteria > Pseudomonadota > Gammaproteobacteria > Burkholderiales > Burkholderiaceae_D > Telluria. The sequence goes on from NZ_JASNRD010000013.1 coordinate 438, forward strand.
GCTGTCGATGACCAGGCCCATTTCCGTGTTCAGCTCGATGGAGCGGGGGTCGAGATTGAAGGAACCGACGAAGACACGCTTCCCGTCGACGCCGAAGGTCTTGGCATGCAGGCTCGACGAGGAACTGCCGCCGATGCGGCGCTGCTGCGTGGCGCCGTCGTCCATGCGGCGCAATTCGTACAGGGACACGCCCGCTTCGAGCAGGTCGCGCCGCCACTTGGCGTAGCCCGCATGGACGGCCGCGACGTCCGTCGCCTGCAGCGAATTGGTCAGCACCCGCACATGCACGCCGCGCTGCGCCATGCCGGCCAGCGTCGCCGTCGCTTCCTTGCCGGGCACGAAATAAGGAGACACCAGGTCGACGCTGCGCTGCGGCTCGCCCATCGCCTTGCCCAGCGCGACCGCCAGGCGTTCCTGCTTGCGCGCCTTGCCGAGCGCCTTGGCCGGGTCGTCGCTGACCAGGCGTGCCGGCGCCCACTCCAGGGGCAGGCTGCCCTGCATCAGCTGTTCGGCGAAAGGCAGCCTGCGCAGCGCCTCGATATAGTCGCGTGCCGCCGGCTCGCGGCGCCGTGCCTCGGCACGCCTGGCCAGCGCCTGCGGGTCCTCGGCATCGTCCGCGTGGACGAGGGACGCCACAGGATAGGCGGACGCGCTGTTCCAGTAGCGGTCGAAATCGCTGGAGACGTCGCGCACGGCCGGCCCGACCGCCAGCACGTCGAGGTCGACGAACAGGAAATCGTCGCCGGCGCCGAAATACTCGTCGCCGATATTGCGCCCGCCGACGATGGTCACCTGGTTGTCGACCGTGAACGATTTGTTGTGCATGCGCCGGTTCAGGCGCGCGAAATCGGTCAGGTAGCCGACGCCGCGCCAGGACCGCAGCGCGAAGGGATTGAACAGGCGCACCTCGACGTTCGGCATGCGCGCCAGGCCCAGCAGGACGGGATCGAGGCCGGACGTGTTGTTATCGTCCAGCAGCAGGCGCACGCGCACCCCGCGCGCCGCCGCGCTGCGCAAGGCGTCGAGCAGCAAGGTGCCGGTGAGGTCGCCGTGCCATATATAGTACTGGACGTCCAGGCTGCGCTCGGCGCGGGATGCCAGCAGGGCACGGGCGGCGAAGGCGTCGCGACCGTCGGCCAGCGCGTGGATGCCCGACTGCCCGGGGTGCTGCGCCAGCAGCGGCCCGATGGCGGCGCCCAGGCGCGTACCGCCGGTATCGGTGAAAGCCGTGGATGGCGTCCGCGGGGCCAGCGGCGGCAGCGCCGTGCAGCCGAAGACGGCCACCGCCGCGAAGGCGAACACCCCGCCGATCTTGATGACTGCGGACGCCCGCACGGCTAAAACCTATCCCAGCAGACCGGGGGCGCGCCTGGCAAGCGCAGGCGGCGTTGCTCGTCGTTGCGTGGATCGCCACGCGGCCTCCTCGCGCCTTGCCTGCGCTTGCCATTCATCGCCATGTGCTTCCCCCGGCCTACTGAGACAGGTTCTTACATCCCGTCGAAGTTCGGCTTGCGCTTCTCCAGGAATGCGGCCATGCCCTCCTTCTGGGCCGCGGTGCCGAATCCCGCGTGGAAGAAGCGCCGCTCGTAGCGCACGCCCTCGGTCAGCGTGGTCTCGAAGGCGCGGTTGACCGCATCCTTGATCTGCATGGCCACCGACACCGGCATCGCGGCGATGCCGTTCGCGACTTCCAGCGCCACGTCCATCACCAGGTCGGCCGGCACCACGCGCGAGACCAGGCCCGTGCGTTCGGCCTCGGCGGCGTCGATCATGCGCGCGGTCAGCAGCATGTCCATGGCCTTCGACTTGCCGATCGCGCGCGGCAGGCGCTGGGTGCCGCCGGCGCCCGGGGTGACGCCGACCTTGATCTCGGGCTGGCCGAACTTGGCCGTGTCGGCGGCGATCAGGAAGTCGCACATCATCGCCAGCTCGCAGCCGCCGCCCAGCGCATAGCCGGCGACGACGCCGATCACGGGCTTGCGCACATCCAGGATGTGTTCCCAGTTGCGGCCGATGTAGTTGCCGGGATAGGTGTCGGCATACGTGTAGTTGGCCATGGCCGCGATGTCGGCGCCGGCCGCGAACACCTTGTCGCTGCCCGTCAGGACGATCACGTTGATCGACGGGTCGGCATCGAAGGCATGCAGCGCATGCCCCAGCTCGTTCATCATGTTGTCGTTCAGCGCATTCATCGCCTTCGGACGGTTCAAGCGAATGACGACGACCTTCTCGTGCTGCTCGATCAGCAGATCGGCATATTCCATGGCACACCCCCATCTGAATTATCCAAGAGCGTCGATTGTATGACGTATACGGAAACTTTGTCCTGCCGTCATCGCCGTCGTCGATTGCAAGGATGCGCCGGCGCGGCGTGCGCCCGGTCGAATGCGGAGCTGACCGGGATCAGCGCGCGGCCGGGCGCGGCAGCAATGCCCAGATCTGACCGCGCTGCTTCATGCGCCCCGCATTGTCCGCCGCCTGCGGGCCGAAGCCGAAGAAGAAGTCGGCGCGCACGGCGCCCTTGATGGCGCCGCCCGTGTCCTGGCCCATCACGAGGCGCTGCATCGGCACCTCGCTGCCCGCTTCCGTGGTCGACAGGAACAGCGGCGCGCCCAGCGGCAGGAAGGCCGGGTCGATCGCCGCCGAGCGGGACGGCGTCAGCGGCACGCCGAGCGCGCCCTTCGGACCGACGCTGGGATCGGGCAGGCGCTCTTCGCGGAAGAAGATATAGCTGGGATTGACGTTCAGGAGTTCCTGGCGCCGCTCCGGGTGCGCGGCGATCCAGGCGCGGATGCCCTGGGCCGTGGCCTCGGCCGACGTCAGCTCGCCCTGCTCGACCAGCCAGCGGCCGATCGCCTTGTACGGATGGCCGTTCTGGTCGGCGTAGGCGACGCGCACCGTCTCGCCGCCGTCCAGCTCCACGCGGCCGGAGCCCTGCACTTCGAGGAAGAAGGCCTCGACCGGGTCGTCGACCCACAGCAGCTCCTTGCCCGGGATCCGGGCGCGCTCGATCTCGGCGCGCGTTCCATAGGGCACGACCGTCTTGCCGGACAGGCGGCCGCGCAGGCGCATGCCCTTCAGGCTCGGGTAGACGCTGGCCAGGTCGACCGTGATCAAGTCGTCCGGCACCTTGTACAAGGGCGTCTGGTAGGCGCCGCCGCGCTTGCGGGCGCCGCGCAGTGCCGCCTCGTAGTAGCCGGTGATGAGGCCGGCATCCGCGCCGTCGGCGGAACGCACGAGGTTCGGCACGAAATACGCTTCGAAGTAGCGGCGGATCGCCTCGCCGTCGGCCGCGTCGACCGTGCGGCTGGCCGCGCAGACGGCCTTCCAGTCGGGCTTGGCCGCCAGCGCGCGGCAGGAAGCCTGGAACGCGGGCCAGGCCTGGCGCAGGTCGTCCTGGCGCCAGCCGGGCAATGCGTCGAAGGCGACCGGCGTGAACAAGGGCGCCGGGGGCTGCGGCGGCACGGTCACGGGCCCCACCGGCGGCGGCATCTTGATCGGCGGCTCGGCCGGCTGCGGCTGCGGCTTCGGCTGCGGCTGCTGCTGGGGCTGCCCAGGTTGTGCCGGCTGCTGCGGCGCCGTCGTGCACGCCGCCTGCATGGCGACGATGGTCACGATGGTCAATAAGGCGGGTACACTGCGGGATGTCGAGAGCATGGGGGAAACCATATGTGGATACTGCTGTTGGAAGCGGGCGTGGCGCTGTTCCTGCTGGTGTTCATCGTCTGGTGGACGATGTTCGCGGGCCGCAAGCCGGAGCAGCAACAGGAACAGGAACGGGAACAACAGCGGCAAGCTCGGCCGCTGCCGCCCCGGGACGAGCCGCCCCGGTCCTGATCAATGCAGGGCGTGCGGCAGCGACAGCACGAATTCCGGGATCGGCACCTCGAAACGGTGGCCATCCTCGGCCACGAAGAAATACTCGCCCTTCATCGAGCCGAGCTGGGTCTCCAGCTGCGTGCCGCTCGTGTATTCGAACTGCTGGCCCGGCTGCAGCAGCGGCTGGTGGCCGACGACACCCAGGCCGCGCACTTCCTGCAGCTGGTTGTTGGCGTCGGTAATGGTCCAGTGGCGCGAAATCAGCTGGGCCGCGATGTCGCCCGTGTTCTTGATCGTGATCGTGTAGCTGAACACGTGCCGCCCCCGGTCCGGGCTGGACTGCTCGGGCAGGTATTGCGTCCTGACGGTGATGGCGAAGTCGTAGACGGGCATCGATGTTCCTTGTGGGTGTTGAGAAGCGTGGCCAACATGATACAACGCCCGCCGGATGGGCGGCGGCTGGCAGGAAGATGTCCCGGTCGCCGTGCCCTGGCGCTCTTGTCGGCGTACAATGTCGCCTCTTCGACATCAGCAGTTCCAGCACACCATGACCACCTACCGCATCGCCCCCAGCATCCTGTCCGCCGACTTCGCCCGCCTCGGCGAGGAAGTCAGGAATGTCGTCGCCGCCGGCGCCGACATCATCCACTTCGACGTGATGGACAACCACTACGTCCCGAACCTGACCATCGGCCCGCTGGTGTGCCAGGCGATCCGTCCGCACGTGCAGGTGCCGATCGACGTGCACCTGATGGTCAAACCGGTCGACCGCATCATCCCGGACTTCGCCAAGGCCGGCGCCGACATCATCACCTTCCACCCGGAAGCGTCGGAACACATCGACCGCACGCTGCAGCTGATCCGCGATAACGGCTGCAAGGCCGGCCTGGTATTCAACCCTGCCACGCCGATGCACTACCTGGAACACGTGATGGACAAGATCGACATGATCCTGATCATGTCCGTGAACCCGGGCTTCGGCGGCCAGTCCTTCATTCCGGAAGCGCTCAAGAAGATCGCGATCGCGCGCCGCCTGATCGACGAGTCGGGCCGCGACATCATGCTGGAAGTGGACGGCGGCATCAAGGCCGAGAACATCGCTGCGGCGGCGGCGGCGGGCGCCGACACCTTCGTCGCCGGCTCGGCCATCTTCGGCAAGCCGGACTACAAGGCCGTGATCGACGCGATGCGCGCCGAACTGGCGACGGTCGGGAAATAACATGCGGGACGGCGCTGCGGCCATCCGGGCCGCCATCATCGACCTGGACGGCACCATGCTGCACACGGTGCCGGATTTCGAACTGGCCCTGAACGGCATGCGCGCCGACTATGGCCTGGCGCCGGTCACGCAAGCCATCATCGAACCGATGGTGGGCAAGGGATCGGAGCGCCTGATCCGCGACGTGCTGGCGCTCGACTACGGCCCGGACCGCATCGACGCCGTGTTCACCGAAGCGATGGCGTCGTACCAGCGCCACTACCTCGCCATCAACGGGCAACGGAGCACGCTGTACCCGCTGGTGCTGGAAGGCCTGGCGGCATTGAAGGAACAGGGCCTGCGCCTGGCCTGCGTGACCAACAAGCCGATCGCCTTCGCCACGCCGCTGCTCGACCAGAAGGGCCTCGCGCCCTTCTTCGAGCTGGTCTACGGCGGCGATTCGCTGCCGCGCAAGAAGCCCGATCCCTTGCCGCTGCTGCAGGTGTGCCGCGACTTCGGGCTGGCGCCGGCCGAGGTGGTCGCCATCGGCGACTCCAGCAACGACGCCAAGGCCGCGCGCGCGGCCGGCTGCTTCGTGCTGACGGTGCCATATGGTTATAACCACGGAAAGCCTGTGCAAACGATTAATTCCGATGGTATAGTTGATTCGCTGCTCGAAGCGGCAAAGCTGATATCTGCACACAACGACACCGCAACGTAACTCGTCTATACATGTTTTTCACCAAAAAACACACCGTCAACCACTCCGGAGCCCCTGAGGCCTGGGTCTGGCGACGCTGGCAATCCTGGTCCAACTGACCGCCTGATTGCTGCAGGCACACGCACGTGCCTGCAGGTTTTTTGAAGACATCGCCGCCCGTCCCTCCCCTTTCACGGCCGGCCCGGAGAAAAGCATGACCGAACTCGAATTCAAATCGCTGGCCACGCAAGGCTATAACCGTATTCCCCTCGTCGCGGAAGCATTCGCCGACCTCGAAACCCCGCTGACGCTGTACCTGAAGCTGGCCCAGAGCCAGGACGCCGGCAAGAACACCTTCCTGCTGGAATCGGTGGTCGGCGGCGAGCGCTTCGGCCGCTACTCCTTCATCGGCCTGCCGGCGCGCACGCTGCTGCGCACCGTCGGCAACGTCACGACGATCGAGCGCGACGGCAAGATCATCGAGACCCACGAAGGCAATCCGCTCGACTTCATCGAACAGGTGCAGGGCCGCTTCAAGGTCGCGCTGCGTCCCGGCATGCCGCGCTTCTGCGGCGGCCTGGCCGGCTACTTCGGCTACGACACCGTGCGCCACATCGAGAAGAAACTCGCCGGCGGCGCACCCAGGGACGACCTGGGCCTGCCGGAAATCCAGCTGATGCTGACCGAAGAGCTGGCCGTGATCGACAACCTGTCCGGCAAGCTGTACCTGATCGTCTATGCCGATCCGTCGCAGCCGGAAGCCTATCCGAAGGCGCGCCAGCGCCTGAAGGACCTGCGCATGATGCTGCGCCGGAGCGTCGACGCGCCGGTGACGTCGAGCTCCGTGCGCACCGAGGCGGTCCGCGACTTCAGCAAGGAGGATTACCTGAAGGCGGTGGCCGTGGCCAAGGAATACGTGATGGCCGGCGACCTGATGCAGGTGCAGATCGGCCAGCGCATCCGCAAGCCCTACGTCGATTCGCCGCTGTCGCTGTACCGCTCGCTGCGTTCGCTGAACCCGTCGCCGTACATGTACTACTACAACTTCGGCGACATGCAGATCGTGGGCTCCTCGCCCGAGATCCTGGTCCGTAACGAAAAGGAAGCCGATGGCCAGCGCAAGGTCACGCTGCGCCCCATCGCCGGTACCCGCCCGCGCGGTTCGACGCCGGAACGCGACGCCGAACTGGCGCACGAACTGCTCAACGACCCGAAGGAAGTGGCCGAGCACGTGATGCTGATCGACCTGGCGCGCAACGACATCGGCCGCATCGCCACGACGGGCAGCGTCAAGGTGACGGACAAGATGGTCATCGAAAAATACTCGCACGTGCAGCACATCGTCTCGAACGTCGAAGGGACGCTCAAGGATGGCATGTCCAACCTGGACGTGCTGCGCGCCACCTTCCCGGCCGGCACGCTGACGGGCGCCCCCAAGGTGCGGGCAATGGAGATCATCGACGAGCTGGAGCCCGTGAAGCGCGGCATCTACGGCGGCGCCTGCGGCTACCTGTCGTTCGGCGGCGAGATGGATGTCGCCATCGCCATCCGCACTGGCGTGATCAAGGACGGCAACCTGTACGTGCAGGCGGCGGCCGGCATCGTGGCAGATTCCGTCCCCGAGATGGAATGGCTGGAAACGGAAAACAAGGCGCGCGCCGTGCTGCGCGCGGCCGAGCAGGTCCAGGACGGCCTGGACGGGGAGATTTGACATGCTGCTCATGATCGACAACTACGATTCCTTCACCTACAACATCGTGCAGTACTTCGGCGAGCTGGGCGAGGACGTGCGCACCGTGCGCAACGACGAGATCACGCTGGAGCAGATCGCCGACATGGATCCGGACCGCATCTGCATCTCGCCGGGCCCGAAGTCGCCCATCGATGCCGGCGTCTCCGTCGACGTGCTGAAGGAATTCAAGGGTAAAAAGCCGATCCTGGGCGTCTGCCTGGGCCACCAGGCCATCGGCGAGGCGTTCGGCGGCAAGATCATCCGCGCCAAGCAGGTCATGCACGGCAAGACCTCGAAGATCGCGCACACGGGCGTGGGCGTGTTCAAGGGCCTGCCCAGCCCCTTCACCGTAATCCGCTACCACTCGCTGGCCATCGAACGCGCCTCGCTGCCGTCCTGCCTGGAAGTGACGGCATGGACCGACGACGGCGAGATCATGGGCGTGCGCCACAAGGAATTCGACATCGAGGGCGTGCAGTTCCACCCCGAGTCGATCCTGTCGGAGCATGGGCATGCGATGCTGAAGAATTTCCTCGAGCGCTGAGCGCCCACCGCGTCGTCCCTGCGGAGGCAGGGACCCAATTTCCGCGAACTGCCTGCACATTGGGCCCCTGCCTGCGCAGGGGCGACGTTCCAGTGCCGCGTATCGAACACTGATTTTCAAGAACGGACCCCGCCATGATCACCCCCCAAGAAGCCCTGCTGCGCTGCATCGAGCACCGCGAAATCTTCCACGACGAGATGCTGCACCTGTTCCGGCAGATCATGTCCGGCGAGATGTCGCCGACCATGGTCGCCGCATTGACGATGGGCCTGCGCGTGAAGAAGGAAACCATCGGCGAGATCACCGCCGCCGCCGAAGTCATGCGCGAATTCTCGACCAAGGTGCCGATGGCCGACACCACCCACCTGCTCGACATCGTCGGCACGGGCGGCGACGGCGCGAATACCTTCAATATCTCCACGGCCTCGATGTTCGTCGCCGCCGCCGCCGGCGCGCGCGTGGCCAAGCACGGCGGACGTAGCGTGTCCTCGTCGTCCGGCAGCGCCGACGTGATCGAATCGCTGGGCGCGCACATCGACCTGAAGCCCGAGCAGATCGCCCAGTCGATCGCGCAGACGGGCATCGGCTTCATGTTCGCGCCGAACCACCACGCCGCCATGAAGCATGTGGCGCCCGTGCGCCGCGAGCTGGGCGTGCGCAGCATCTTCAACATCCTGGGACCGCTGACCAATCCGGCCGGCGCGCCGAACATCCTGATGGGCGTGTTCCACCCCGACCTGGTCGGCATCCAGGTGCGCGTGCTGCAGCGCCTGGGCGCCCAGCATGCGCTGGTGGTGTGGGGCCGCGACAATATGGACGAGGTCTCGCTGGGCGCCGGCACGCTGGTCGGCGAGCTGGTCGACGGCCAGATCCGCGAATACGAGATCCATCCGGAAGACTTCGGCCTGTCGATGATCTCCAGCCGCAACCTGAAAGTCGCCGACGCCGCCGCCTCGAAGGCGCGCGTGCTGGAAGCGCTGCGCGGCGAGCCGGGTCCGGCGCACGACATCGTGGCGCTCAATGCCGGCACCGCGCTGTACGCGGCCGGCGTGGCGCCGTCGATCGCCGCGGGCTTGGAGAAGGCGCGCGCCGCCATCGCCTCCGGCGCGGCGCTGGCCAAGCTGGAACAATTCGTGGACGTGACGCGCCGGCTCGGCGCGGCGGCCTGATCGAGGAGTGAGCATGTCCGATATCCTGAGCAAGATCCTGGCCGTCAAGGCCGACGAAGTCGCCGCCGCGAACAAGCGGCGCGACCTCCACAGCCTGCGCCGCGACGTGGAGAGCGACGGCGAACTGCGCGCCGGCATCCGCGGTTTCGCGGCGAGCCTGCGCCGCAGCATCGGCGCCGGCCGCGCCGGCGTGATCGCCGAAGTCAAGAAGGCGTCGCCGTCCAAGGGCGTGCTGCGCGCCGATTTCCGCCCGGCCGACATCGCGCAAAGCTATGCGCAGGGCGGCGCATCCTGCCTGTCGGTACTGACCGACGAGCAGTTCTTCCAGGGTTCCGCCGCCTACCTGCAGCAGGCGCGCGCCGCCTGCGCGCTGCCCGTCATCCGCAAGGACTTCATCGTCGACCCGTACCAGGTGTATGAAGCGCGCGCGATGGGCGCCGATGCGATCCTCTTGATCGTGGCGGCGCTGGACCATGGCCTGATGGCGGAGCTGGAAGCCTGCGCGATGGAACTCGGCATGGACGTGCTGGTCGAAGTGCATGACGACGATGAGTTGACGGCCGCACTGCGACTCAAGACGCAACTGCTGGGCATCAACAACCGCAACCTGCGCACCTTCGAGGTCACGCTCGACACCACCATCGGCCTGCTGCCGCGCATCTCGGCCGAACGCCTGGTGGTCACCGAGTCGGGCATCCTGAAGCCGGAGGACGTCAAGCGCATGCGCGACGCCGACGTGCATGCCTTCCTGGTGGGCGAAGCCTTCATGCGCGCGCCCGATCCCGGCACCGAACTGCGACGATTATTCGACTGACATGAACCACATCCGCGCAGGCCTCTTCATTCTATTGATCGCAGGCCTGGGCGGATGCTCGGGCGTCCGCACCACCCTCGTCGGGGCGCCACCGCCGCCGTCCTCTCCCATCCAGCCCGACGCCCCCGCCGCCCCGGCGCCGGCCTCGCTGCCGTCTTCGCTGCCGTCTTCGCTGCCGCCTTCCCTACCTTCCCCGAGCGGCCTGGACGACTACAAGACGCAGGTCGCCCGCCACGTCCTCCAGCACAATCCCAACCTCGCGTTTTCCGGCACGCTGCCCCCGCTGATGCCCGCCATCGTCGTGCTGCGCATCACGGTCGACCGGCAAGGGCAGATGACGGGCGTGGAAGTACAGCGCTCGCGCGACGCGAACGCATCGCGGGTAGCCGTCGATTCGCTGTGGCGCAGCCTGCCCCTGCCGCCGCCCCAGCGGCTGGCGCAGGCGGACGGCAAGCTGACGTTCTCGGAAACCTTCCTGTTCGGCGAGCGCTACCGCTACCAGTTGCGCAGCCTGGAACCGCCGCAGGCGGGGGAATAAGGACTAGCCGGCCTGGCGGCCCGCCGTATCGCGCAGCGCGCGCAGCGCAATGCCGATCAAGTCGCCCGGCTTGACGTCGCCATGCAGTTCCACCGCATTGCCATAGGCGATTTCCATCACGAGCGCGCCCAGCTTCAGGTGCGGAATCGACGATTGCCCGGACGGGAAAATGCGCGCGAGGCGCTGGCCGACTTCCTTCCACTGGGCGTCGAACATCCCGCTGTAGCGGGCCGCCAGCGCGGCGTCGACGCGGGCGCGGCGGGCCATGTCCAGCACCAGCAGGCGCAGGTCGGGCTCGTGCTGCATGCCGTTGGCCCAGTCGACGACGGTGCCGATCACGTCCCCGTCCGGCGCCAGGGCATCGAGCCGGGTGCACAGCTCGGCGGCCTGGCCGCCGCCGTAATGGTCGAACATGGCGCAGAACAGTTCGTCCTTGGACGCGAAGTTCGAATACAGCGCGCCTTTCGAATACCCCGCCTCCTCGGCGATGCGGTCGCAGGAGGCGCCGCCATAGCCTTCGCGCGTGAAGACGACGGCGGCCGATGCCAGCAGCCGTTCGCGCGTCTGCGCCCGGCTCTGTTCGCGCGTCAGGCGCGCCGGCCGGGCGCCGTTCAGCTGGTCTTGCAACAGGGAGGATTCGTGTTCGCTCATAAGGTGCGTGTTGTTGCGGACAGGGTCAGCCGGTCCGGCCGTCCCCGCCATGGACGGTCGGCGTGACCGACATGCCGACCTTCAGCAGGCGCGCCGCCTGCTGGTTGGGGTCGAGGACGATCTTGACGGGCAGGCGCTGCACGACCTTCGTGAAGTTGCCCGTCGCGTTATCCGGGGCGACGGGAGAGAAGGCGACGCTGCTCGCCGGCGCCAGGCTGTCCACATGGCCCGTCAGGGTCGTGCCCGGCAGCATGTCGACCGTCATTGTAACCCGCTGGCCCACGCGCATCTTTGCCAACTGGGTTTCGCGGAAATTCGCTTCCACATAGGCCTGTTGCAGCGGCACGACGGCCAGCAGCGGCACGCCGACGCGGGTATAGGCGCCCACGCGCACGCTGCGCTGGCCCACGATGCCGTCCACCGGCGCCTCGACACGCGTGTACGACAGGTTCAGTTCGGCCGCGTCGAGCGCCGCCTTGCTGCGCGCCACCTGCGCCTCGGCCTGGGCCAGCTGCGCCTGCAGCACGTCGACTTCCTGCTTGGCGGCGCTCAGCGCGGCCACGGCCGCCGTATGGTGGGCCGCCGCGGTGTCGGCCTGGGACTCCGCCTGCTGGCGGTCCTGCTGGGTCGCGGAACCGTCCGAGGCCAGGTTGCGATAGCGCTCGGCATTCGCCTTGGCGAACTTCAGCGTGGCGGCATCCGCATCGATGGCGGCGGCGGCGCGCTTGATCGTGCTGCCCTGCTGGGCGATGGCGGCGCGGGCGCGCACCAGGTCGGCGTTCGCCTTGGCCAGTTCGGCCTTGGCCATGTCGACGGCGACCACGTAGTCGCGGTCGTCGATGCGGGCCAGCAGCTGGCCCTTGTGCACCTGCTGGTTGTCCTCGACCAGCACCTCGACGACATTGCCGGCGACCTTCGGCGCGACCAGGGTGAAGTCGGCGGTCACATAGGCATCGTCGGTGCTCTGCGATGCGCTGCCGCTCTCGCGGTATTGATAGGAATAGGCGCTGCCGGCGACCAGTGCGGCGACCAGGACGGCGATCGACAGCTTTGCGGATTTGGGGAGAGACATGGGATACCTCGATATTTATATTGTTTGATACGTCAGTGTTTGGGCGGCAGCACGGGCGGCGCCATGTACCGGAGCGACAGCACGAGCGGGATCAGGGCCAGCGCCAGCGCGCCCAGCACCAGGTAGGCGTCGGCGATCGCCAGCACGAAAGCCTGGTGCGACACGCGGTGGGCGATCTCGGCGAACGCGCCCGGCTCCACGGCGCCGGCGACGCGGCGCACATTGGCTGCCTGGTCCAGCAAGACGTTGGCATGCGTGGCTTCGCGTACCGTCAGGATGCGGCCGACCAGCGCGCCGCCGAACATGGAGCCGAACGCGCGCAGCACGTTGACGATGCCGGACACCTGCGGCCCCTCCATCGGCTGCACGACGCTGGTCGCGAGGAACAGCAGCGAAATCACGGCCATCGGCTGGCCGAACGCGTGCAATGCCTGCGCCAGCGCGAACTGGTCGGCCATCCACTCGGGCGTGACCTGGGCGCCGCACCAGCAGGCGATGGCGATCAGCAGCAGGCCGAGGGAGAACACGTGGCGCGCGTCGACCCACTTCTTGTACAGCAGCCACGAGACCATCGGGCCGATGACGAATTGCGGCAGGCCGACTTCCAGGCCGATCACGGCCAGGTGCGGCGTGCGGAAGTGCCAGGCGTGGCCCAGGTAGTCGGCCGGCAGCAGGGAGCCGGACAGCAGCACAACCAGCATGCCGACGAAGATCGTGAAGCCCAGGCCCAGGTTACGGCGGTGCAGCAGCTGCAGCTTCACGAACGGCATCGGGTGGAACCATTCGCAGACGAGGAAGATCGCCAGCAGGGTCAGGCCCGCACCGAACAGCCAGCATACGAGCACGCTGTCGAACCAGTCCAGGCGCTCGCCCTGGGACAGGCCGACGCCCAGCATCACGAGGCCGGCGATCCCGGTCACGAGGCCGATCCAGTCGATCTGGCGGAAGCGTTCCAGGCGCACCGGATCCTGCGGGATGCCCCAGCCCACGGCCACGAGGGAGAACACGGCCATCGGCACGATCTGCCAGAACAGCAGGTGCCAGTTGGCCAGCGAATCCGTCCACGTGGCGGACAGCCAGGTGGCCACGTTCGGCGCGAACGTCGCCGTCATCGCGTACAGCGCCAGGCCGTACAGCCGGATCGGCAGCGGGAAGAAGCGCAGCGCGGCCGCCATCAGCACGGGAATCAGCAAGCCGCCGAAGAAGCCCTGCAGGCAGCGCAGCACGAGCAGCGTGCCGACGTCCGGCGCGAACGGCGTGAGCATGCCCAGCACGGCGAAGGTCGCGACCACCGCCATGTGGTAGCGCCGGAACGAGAACGTGATCGCGAACCAGGCCGAGAACGGCATCGCGGCCAGTTCGAACGCGCCGTACAGGCTCGTGATCCAGCTGCCGTCGTCGACGCCCATGCCGAAGGCGGTGCGGATGTCGGTCAGCGCCAGGCCGCCGATGCGGCTGTTCAGGCCCGACATCATGGCGGCGACGAAGACGCCGACCACGCCCGTCAGGATGCGCGCGCCGAAGGGATGCGGCACGGGAGCGGCTGGCGCTGCCGGGGCGGCCGGCGCCGCTGGCGCGGCCAGGCCCGGCAGGCCGGGAGACAATTCAGCGGCCATCGTCACGCGCTCCCGTCGCTGCCGGCAGCGGCTGCACGCGCCGCCGCCTCGGCCGCGGCCATCGCCGCCTGGCGGTCGGCGCAGACGCCGCTGCCGGCCACGCCGCCATCGGCATAGGTCTGCACTTCCCAGTGCCAGATGGCGTCGAACTCGTCCGCCCACACGCACAGGCGGCGGTGATCGACGCTGTAGGTGGCGGCGTCGAGGTCGCGCACCCACACGGGCGTCTCGAATTCCGCGGACTGGTACCAATCGTTCATGCGGGCCTCCTCACTTCGCCGCGGCCAGCGCCGGCTGCGCCGGATCCCAGCCGCCGCCGAGCGCCTTGTACAGGGCCACCATCGCCAGCGCCATCTCGGTGCGGCCGCGCGAGGCGGCGTTCTCGCTGTCCAGCAGGCGCTGCTGGATGACCAGCACGTTCAGGTAGTCCGCCGCGCCCTGCGTGTAGCGGCGCTGCGCGTTGTCCAGCGCCTTGCGGTTCTCCGCCGCCGCCACCTCGAGGTGGGCGGCGCGCTGCTGCACGGCGCGGTAGGCCGTCATCGCATTGGCCACTTCGTGCCAGGCGCCCAGCACCGTGCGCTGGTAGTCGATCGCCGCCTCCTGCTGGCGCGCCTGGGTCAGGGCGAGATTGCCCGTCAGGCGGCCGCCTTCGAAGATCGGCAGGTGCAGCACGGGACCGACGGCGAACTGGCGCGAACCCCAGTCGCCCGCATCGGAAAACTTCAGCGACTGGAAGCCGAAGCTGCCCGTCAGGCTGATGCTCGGATAAAAATCGGCCTTGGCCACGCCGATGGCGGCGGTGGCCGCGTGCAGCTGCGCTTCGGCGCGCAGGATGTCGGGGCGGCGGCGCGCCAGCTCGGACGGCAGGCCCACCGGCACGCGGGCCGGCAGTCGCGGGACCTCGACGGTATCCGCCAGGCGCGCATCCAGCGCATGCGGCGGCTGCGCCAGCAGCAGGGCCAATGCGTTCTTCAGGGCGTCGCGGCGCTGTTCGAGCGCGGGGATCGTGGCGCGGATCGTCTCCACCTGGGCGGCCGACACGGACGTGTCGAGCTGCGTCGCCACGCCCTGCTCGCGGCGGCGCTCGGCCACGTGCAGGCTCTTGCCGGCCAGGTCGGCATTCGTGCGGGCGATGCGCAGGTCGTCCTGCACGCCGCGCAGTTCCAGGTAGACGCGCGCCACTTCGGCCGTCACGGAAACGCGCATCGCCTGCGCATCGAAGTGCGCGGCCTCCGCCTGCGCGGCGGCCGATTCGCGCATGCGGCGCGCCCGGCCCCACAGGTCCAGCTCCCAGCTGGCGTCGATGCCGTATTGCGTCAGGCTGTACGGGGGCGAACCGGATTCGCCCGGCATCGACGCCGTGCCGAACGGATCGGCGCCGCTGGCGGCGTTCGCGCTCACGGGCTCGGCCGTGCCCATCAACGCGAGGATGCCGTTCGGGCTGGCGCGCTCGCGCAGCTGGGACGCGTTGGCGCCCACGCGCGGCAGCAGCGCCGCGCCGCTGATCCTGAGGGCGGCGCGGCTCTGCTCCAAACGCAACGCGGCCGTACGCAAGTCGAAATTGGCGGCCAGCGCGTCCCGCTCGAGGGCGACGAGGGCCGGGTCGTCGAACAGCGTCCACCAGGACGGATCGACGGGCTCGCCGACGGCCTGGCTGGCGATGCCGGCCGCGCGCGCATCATCGAAGACGGCGGCATGGGTCTGCGCTGCCGGCGCATGGAAGTCCGGGCCGGTGGCGCAGCCGCCGAGCGCCAGCAGCAAGGGCAACAACGCCGGCCCTGCGGCGCGAAGAGGTTTGAAGGTCAACATGGGATGCCGGAAAGAAACGAATCCCGGTAATTATACCGATCGGTATTTGAAATTCAAACGGTATTTATGTGATGACAGGTATTCATAAACATGGCCAAAGGCGGAAGCAGAAATGACAACGCCCCGAACTCGGTCGGGGCGTTGTTGGTGGCAATGCAATACGATTCAGCTCGCGCTGGGCCGCTTGACCGCCGTCTTGCGCGTGCCGGGCGCCGTCGTGATCTGGATGCAGGGCACGCGGTCGCCCTGCAGCGTCACGTCGAACGCCATCAGCTCGTCGCGCCGGAAGGCGTGCACGGTCACCTTGTCGCCGACGCGGTAGCGCGCGAACAGCTGTTCCAGGTTGGACGGCGCGCCGTTCACGCGCAGGCCGTCGACGGCGATCACGATGTCGCCCGCCGACAGGCCGGCCTGGTGCGCGGCGCCGCCTTCGTGGACCTGGGTCAGCTTGGCGCCGGCGGCGTCGCGGCCGATGCCGGCGTCCAGCGACGGCTTGCTGCTCTTGCGCTCTTCCGCCACCTTGATGCCGAACGGCGCGTACAGCTTGGCCAGCGGGATGTCCTCGGTGCCGCGGATGTAGCGCTCGAAGATCGACTTCAGGCGCACGCCGGCCACTTCGTCGAACAGCGCCTCGACTTCCTGCTCCGTCACGCCGCGCGCTCCACCCTGGTAGAAATCGCGGCCGTAGCGTTCCCACAGCGCCAGCATCACGTCGTCCAGCGATTTCGTCCCGCCCGTCTTGGCGCGGATGGTCAGGTCGAACGCCAGGCCCACCAGCGAACCCTTCGTGTAGTAGCTGATGATGGCGTTCGGCGCGTTCTCGTCCTGGCGGTAGTACTTGCTCCAGGCGTCGAAGCTGGACTCGGCGATGCTCTGCTTGGTGCGGCCGCTGCCGCGCAGCACGCTGGCGACGGTCTTGCCGAGCAATTTGAAATAGGTCGCCTCGCTGATGATCCCGCTGCGCACCAGCATCAGGTCGTCGTAGTAGCTGGTGAAGCCTTCGAACAGCCACAGCAGCGGCGTGTAGTTCTCGACCTGCAGGTCGTAGGGCGCGAACACGGCCGGCTTGATGCGCTTGACGTTCCAGGTGTGGAAGTACTCGTGGCTGCACAGGCCCAGGAACTTGGTATAGCCCTCGTTCGGCTCGGCGGTCTTCGGCGCGGCCGTCGTCGGCAGGTCGGCGCGCGAGCAGATCAGCGCCGTCGAGGCGCGGTGTTCCAGGCCGCCGTAGCCGTCGCCCACGGCCATCGTCAGGAACACGTAGCGGTCCATCGGCGCCTTCTTCGTCTTCGGCTCGAAGAACGCGATCTGGGTCTCGCAGATGGCCTTCAAGTCCTGCTCCAGGCGCGCCATGTCGAGGTTCGGCACGCGGCCCGTGATCACGATGTCGTGGCGGATGCCGTGCGCCGTGAAGCCGCCCAGCGCGAAGTCGCCCATCTCGACCGGATGGTCGATCAGTTCGTCGTAGTCGGCCGCGGCATAGGTGCCGAAGCCGTAGCGCTTGGCCTGCAGTTCCGGCAGCGAGGTCGCCACGCGCCAGTTCTTCGTGGCCGGGTCGGCCGGGCGCTGGATGTCGACGTGGTGCGCAGTCCCTTCCTGGCCGTGGACGCGCAGGAACACGCTGGTGCCGTTGAAGAAGCCGTGGGTCTGGTCGAGGTGGGCGGCGCGCACCGACAGGTCCCAGGCATAGACTTCGTAGTGCAGCGTGAGCGGACCGGCGACGGGCGCCGCCTGCCAGGAATGCTTGTCCAGTTTGGCCAGCGCGACGGCGGCGCCGTTCGATTCGGCGCGGATGCGCACGATGTTGCGGGCGAATTCGCGGATCATGTAGCTACCCGGGATCCAGGCCGGCAGCGAGAACACCTGCCCCTGTGGGTCGGGCGCCGCCACGGTGGCGGTGACGTTGAACAGGTGTCCGGCCAGGTCCTTGGGCACGATGGTGTAGTGGACCGCCGCCTGCTTCTTCTGGTTGGTTTTTTTCATGGGGTTGAAGAATCCTCTCTCGATGCGCCGTAGTGTAATCGGATTCCCCAGCGCCGGGGAGCGCTACAGATCGTCCGGCGTATCGATATCGCGGAAAATACCCATGTCGTCGACAGGGATTTCCGTGACCGGACAGGTTCGCAGCAGCCGGCGCGCGCCCTGCTCCCCTTCCAGGGCCAGCAAGGCATCGAGGTGAAGGCGGCCGAAACCGACCGGATTGCCGCGTCTTCCATCCATGACGGGCGCCACGATCGGCGCGCCGCCGGCCAGTGCGGCCGCCAGCGCCGCCAGCGTGGCGGGCGCCACGTGCGGCATGTCGCCCAGCGCCACCAGCCAGGCGTCCGCATCCGGAAGAGAGTAACGGATCGCATGCGTGAGCGACGCCGCCATGCCGCTGTCGGCATCGGGGCAGACGGCGACCTCGCAGCCGAGATCCGCCAGCAGCGCGGCCACCCCGCCGTCACCTGGCGGCACCACGGCGACCACGCGCGGCACGGCCGCCAGCAGCTTGCGCGCGCTGGCGGCGGCGACCGGCATGCCGCCGGCCTCCGCCAGCGGCTGCAGCAGCTTGTTGCGCTGCCCGGCCGGATCGAAACGGCGGCCCCGGCCCGCGGCCATCAGGATGCCGACCACGGACAGGGGCGCCGCCGTCATGACACCCCCGTCATGCCGAGGCCAGGTCGAACGGCAGCTTGCGCAGGCGCTTGCCGGTCAGCTTGAACACGGCATTGGCGAACGCCGGCGCCAGCGGCGGCAGGCCCGGTTCGCCCATGCCCGTCGGCGCGTCCTGCGAAGGCACGATGTGCACGTCGATCTGCGGCATCTCGTTCATGCGCGGGACCACG
Organism: Massilia sp. YIM B02763; assembly: GCF_030412015.1. Taxonomy (GTDB): domain Bacteria; phylum Pseudomonadota; class Gammaproteobacteria; order Burkholderiales; family Burkholderiaceae_D; genus Telluria. Next base: position 18,928 of record NZ_JASNRD010000013.1, read on the forward strand.
TAGTCGCTGAAGTTCTGCTGCTCGACGACGCCGTCCTTGAGCGTGATGGCGGCGCCCGGCAGCGTCGTGCCCAGGCCCATCAGCGCGGCGCCCTGGATCTGCGCCTCGATCGTGAGCGGATTGACGGCCAGGTTGCAGTGCACGCCGGCCGTGACCTTGTGCAGCTTCGGTGCGCCATCCTTCATCGACGCCTCGACCACGTAGGCGATCACGGTATTGATGGACTCGTGCACGGCCACGCCATGCACGTGGCCCTTCGGCAGCTTGGCCTTGCCGTAGCCGGATTTCGCCACGGCCAGGTCCAGCGCCGCGTGGTGGCGCGTGTGTTTCGCGTCGATCAGCTTCTTACGGTAGGCCACGGGATCCTGGCCGGCCGCGTGCGCCGCCTCGTCGATCAGCGTCTCCATCACGAACGCCGTGTGGGTCGAGCCCACCGAGCGCCACCACAGCACCGGCACGTTGGCCTTGGCGGTGTGCGCCGTCAGGTTCAGCGGGATGTCGTAGGGTTCGCCCATGCCTTCGATCATGGTGCCGTCCACGCCGTTCTTGACCATGAAGGCTTCGAACGGGGTGCCGGCCATGATCGACTGGCCGACGATCGCATGGTCCCAGGCGACGATATTGCCCTGCGCGTCCAGGCCGATGTCGGCGCGGTGCACGTGCGACGGACGGTAGTAGCCGCCCTTGATGTCGTCCTCGCGGCTCCAGATCATCTTCACGGGTCCCTGGTGGCCGGCGGCTTTATAGGCCTTGGCGATGTTGACGGCTTCGACCACGAAGTCCGAGCTCGGCACCGCGCGGCGGCCGAAACCGCCGCCGGCCATCACGGTATGCAGCGTCACCTGTTCGGGCTTCAGGCCCGCGGTCGCGGCGGCGGCGGCCTGGTCGCCGGTCTGGTATTGCGAGCCGACCCACAGCGTGCAGCTGTCGTCCTTCAGGTCGGCCGTGCAGTTGATCGGTTCCATCGGCGCATGCGCGAGATACGGGAATTCGTAGACGGCCGAGATCTTCTTTGCCGCGCCCGCGAGCTTCGACGTATCGGCCTGGCGCGCGACGGCGCCCGGCGTCTTCGCCAGCTCGGCGAACTGCGCCATCTGCTTGGCGCTGTCGACCTTCTCGACGGCGCTCGTGTCCCACTCGATCTCCAGCGCGTCGCGGCCCTGCTTGGCCGGCCAGTAGCCGTCCGCGATCACGGCGATGCCGCGTCCGCCGCGGTCGACGGGGATTTCCAGCACGTCGACGACGCCGCGGATCGCCTTGGCCTTGGCGGCGTCGAACTTCGCGACCTTGGCGCCGAACACGGGCGGATGGGCGACGACGGCAATTTTGGTGCCTTGCGGCTTCAGGTCCAGGCCGAACTGCTGGCGGCCCGTGGACTTGGCGCGCGCATCCAGGCGCGCCATCGGCTTGCCGACGTAGCGGAACGCTTTCTGGTCCTTCAGCACGACGGTTTCCGGCACCGGCATCTTCGCGGCCGCGTCGGCCAGCGCGCCATAGGTGGCTTTCTGGCCGCCCGGGCCGATCACGACGCCCTTCTCGGTGCGGCACTGCGACGGGTCGACCTGCCACTGCTTCGCGGCGGCGGCCACCAGCATCGCGCGGGCGCGGGCGCCCACTTCGCGGTACTGGGTGAACGAGTGGGCGATGGTGCCCGAGCCGCCCGTGATCTGCATGCCGAACACGGGGTCCTTGTAGACGTCGGCGGCCGGCGCCAGCTCGCTGCGCACCTGCGCCCAGTCGGCGTCCAGCTCGTCCGCGATCACCATCGGCAGCGCGGTGTGCACGCCCTGGCCGAATTCGAGGCGGTTGACGATGACGGTGACGGTATTGTCCGGCGCCACGCGCACGAAGGCGTTCGGCGCGTAGACGACAGGCTTGGCGTCGGCGGCGCGCGCCAGGCGGCGGCCGCCCGGCAGCACGAAGCCCAGCACCAGGCCGCCCGTGGCGGCGGCGCCGGCCTTCAGGAAGCCGCGGCGCGACGATACCTTGACGGCTGCAGCCTCGGCTGCGCCCTTGAACCATTCTGCTCGCATATCGGTCTCCTCAGGCCAGGGTCTTGGCCGCGTCCTTGATGGCCAGGCGGATGCGTTGGTAGGTACCGCAGCGACAGATATTGCCGCTCATGGCGTTGTCGATGTCGGCATCGCTCGGCTTCCTGTTCGTGCGCAGCAGCGCGGCCGCGCTCATCACCTGGCCGCTCTGGCAATAGCCGCATTGCGGGACGTCGTGCTTGACCCAGGCGTCCTGCAGGGCCTTGCCGACCTTGTCGGACTCCATCGCCTCGATGGTCGTGATCTTCTGGCCGGCGGCCGCGGAGATCGGCGTGATGCAGGAGCGGATCGCGGCGCCGTTCATGTGCACGGTGCAGGCCCCGCACAGGGCGGCGCCGCAACCGAACTTGGTGCCGGTCATGTCGAGGTTGTCGCGCAATGCCCAGAGGATGGGCGTGGAAGGATCGGCGTCGACCTGCACGTCGCGCCCGTTGATGTTCAGAGTGACCATGAAACTCCCTATCGTTTGTGGACGTACTGCTTCTTGACTGCTTATGAACTACCTGTCAACTGCTCATGTACGACGACGCCGCGCATGCGGATGCATGGCGCGGCGTCTTGCTGCGATTACTTGCTGCGATTATTTGCTGCGATTACTTGCTGACGGTGCTGCTTTACTTTATCTGCTTACTGCTTGACCGTGGCCAGCTTGGCTTCCAGCGTCTTCTGGTCGATGGCGCCCGGGATGCGGGTGCCGTCGGCGAAGAAGATCGCCGGCGTGCCCGTGATCTTGAGCTTCTGGCCCAGGGCCAGCACCTTGTCGTTCGGGGTCTCGCAGTTGTCGGCGGCGGCCGGCGCGGCCTTCCCGTTGATCATCCAGTCGTCCCAGGCCTTGGCGCGGTTCGGCGCGCACCAGATGTTCTTCGACTTCACGAAGGAGTCGTCGGACAGGATGTTGTACATGAAGGTGTAGATCGTCACGTTGTCGACGTTCTTCAGCGTGGTCTGGCGCAGGCGCTTGCAGTAGCCGCAATTCGGATCCTCGAATACGGCGATCACGCGCTTGCCGTCGCCCTTGACCTGCTTGATCGCCGAGTCCAGCGGCAGGTCGGAGAACTTGATCTTGTTGATCTCGTCGATGCGTTCGCGGGTCAGGTCGCGCGTGGTCTTGGCATCGTAGACGTGGCCGATGACCAGGTACTCGCCCTTCTTGTCCGTGTACAGGATGTCGCCGGCGACGCGCAGCTCGTACAGGCCGGCATACGGGGTTTCCTTGACCGACTCGATCTTGGCGCCGCCCAGGCGCGGTTCGACGTTCTTCTTGATCGTCGCCTCGACCGAGTTCTGGGCGCCCACGCAGGACGCCATCAGGCCGGTTGCCAGCAGGACGGCGAGCTTCGTTTTCATCATGACTGATTCCTAAAATCTTCTGTGGAGGTTACCGACCCATCGCATGGGCAATCAGCCGACGCTTGACCAGTGGCAACTTATCCAGCAAGTTTAATCCCAAATTGCGAATCACGCGCACCGGCTCCAGGTTGGCGCCGAACAGGCGCTCCAGGCCGTCGGTGGCCAATTGCATCAATAAAACGTCTTCCTTGCGCGCACGCGCATAGCGGGCCAGCACGCGCTCGTCGCCGATGCCCTGGTGCGCATCGCGCTCGCCCAGCACGCGCAGCAGGTCGACCACGTCGCCGAAGCCCAGGTTCATGCCGTGGCCGGCCAGCGGATGCACGGCGTGGGCGGCGTCGCCGACCAGCGCCACGCGCGGCGCGACCAGCGAATGGGGGCGCACGAGGCGCAGCGGGATCGCCTGCACCGCCTCCGGCTGCAGGGGTTTCAACAGGCCCAGCTTCTCGTCCGCGAACTCGCCCAGGCGGATCGCCAGCTCGCCCAGCGATTCGTTCATGATGGTGTCGGCCAGCGTATCCGGCGCCGACCACACGAGCGAGACGCGGTTGCCCGGCAGCGGCAGCAGCGCGACGATGCCGTCCTTGCAGGTGAACCACTGGTGGGCGACGTTGTGGTGCGGCTTCTCGCACTCGAAATTGGCGACGATGCCGCGCTGGTGGTAGGCGCGGTAGTCGACGCCGATGTCGCACTGCCCGCGCACCCACGATTCGCGCCCGTCGGCGCCCACGACCAGCTTGGCCGCGAGGCGGCTGCCGTCGTCCAGTTCCACGGTCGCCTCGTCGCCGCCGTTGCACAGGCGCGTGGCGCGGCCGGTGACGATGGTAACGTTCTGGGCGAAGCGCAGCGCCGCATCCAGCGCGGCATTCAGATTACTGTCCTCGACGATCCACGCGAGCGTGCCGGCATGGGCGCCGAAGGCATCGAAGCCCAGGTGGCCGCCCTGCGCGCCGTCGCCCTGCACGTCCATCGCATCGACGGGCGCCACCCTTCCCATGTCCAGCGCGCCCCAGACCTTGAGCGAGGACAGCAGCGTGTGCGCCGTGTGGTTCAGCGCGTACACGCGCGTATCCCACGGCTTCTCGCCGCCGGCCGCCCCCTCCTGCCCCGCTCGCGCGGGCGGCACCAGCAGCGTGACGCTGTGCCCGGCCTGGGACAGGCCGAGCGCGGCGGTCTTGGCGATCGCACCGTTACCGACGATGCAGACGTCGCTGCGACGGGCATCGCCATGCCGGGCGTCGGAGCGGAAGGTGGCGGAGGAAGTGGTCTGTGTGGTCATGGAGACATTATAGACCTTCACCGCCAGCCCCTTCGCCCCTCCCGGACGGCCCATAGCCCCTGGATCGCAAAAAATTGCTGTTCAGGACTTGCGATACCGCAAAGTGCTGGCTATAATCATGCCTCTCTTGGCCTGGTAGCTCAGTTGGTAGAGCAGAGGATTGAAAATCCTTGTGTCGGTGGTTCGATTCCGCCCCGGGCCACCAAGAATTCTGCAGTACAGCAAGACGCCACCTTCGGGTGGCGTTTTTGTTTTCCGGCGCGCTTCCGGCGCACTCCCTCAATCGAAGAACGCCATGTCCCGCGCCACCGCACGCGGCAATTCCTGCTTCAGCAAGTCGATCCACGCCCGCGTCTTCGCATCCACGAAGCGTCCGGAGGGCAGCAGCGCGAAGATGCCGATCTCGGGCGAGCGCCACGCGGGCAGCACCTGCACCAGGGTGCCGCGGCGCAGGTCGTCGACGACGCTGTACAGCGGCAGCATGGCGATGCCCAGGCCGCGCAGGGCGCTGTCGAGCACCACTTCGGCGGCGTTGCCGACCAGCGGGCCTTCGGGGTCGAGCTTGACGTGTTCGGCGCCGTCGTCCAGTTCCCAGTAGGACGTGACCGAGGAATTGACCAGGCGCAGGCAGGTATGGCGGGACAGGTCGTGCGGATGCTGCGGCACGCCGCGCCGCGCCAGGTAGTCCGGCGCGGCGCACAGCACCGAGACCATCTGGCCCAGCTTCAGCGCCACCAGGGCGGAATCGGGAAGGTACTGGGCCAGGTAGACGCTGACGTCGATGCCCTCGGCCAGCAGGTCGGGCGGGTTCTGCGACGAGCTGTATTCGATGGTGACGCGCGGATTGTCCGTGCAGTAGGCGGCGACCAGCGGCGCCACGTAGCGGTTGCCGAAGGCCGTCATGCTCATCACGCGCAGGCGGCCGGCCGACTGGCCCGCACCGCTGGCCTCCCCTTCGGCGCGCGCCACCATGTCGAGGATCGCCTTGCATTGCGCGGCGTAGCGTTCGCCGACACCCGTCGGGGCCAGGCGCCGCGTGGTGCGGTACAGGAGCTTGGTCTGCAGCCGGTTTTCCAGCAAGGTGACCAGGCGCGAGACCTGGGCCTTGGTGACGCCCATGTGCTCGGCGGCGGCCGTGAAGCTGCCGCCGTCCAGTACGTGCACGAACGCATTCATCGCGTGCAACAGGCCGTAGTCGAGATCCTTGCGCATAAGTCCGCCATCTTACCGCAGGCGGGCGCCGGCCTTTCCGGATCAGTTATTCAGGTACAGCGGATTGGTCGACACGTAGGTGGTGACCTTGTGGTTCAGCACGCCCTCCGGTGCGATGCGTTGCAGGTCGAACGGGATCACCTGCTCGGTGCCGGTCTGGAAGTTCCAGGTGAACGAGCGGTCGCCGACGACGAAGCGGACGGTCGAGCCGCCGGTCACGTTGACGTAGCGGGTCGCATCGTTAACGACGATGACCTTGTCGACCGCCGCCTGTTGCGGCGCGCTGCTGCCGATGACTTCGAGCGGCTGGGGAGCGGCACCGGCAACGCCGGCTGCCAGGGTGCTTGCGAGCAATACGGGAAGAATCAGTGCGGTTTTCATGTCGGGCTCCAGTTCAGACAGTGGTGCAGCGTGGCGCCGTCCGCCTTACGGGCGGCGCCTTCGATCGCCGGATGAGCGATTTGCTGTGGAACTCATCATAGTCGTGCGGATGAGTACGAAAAATAGGACTGGATCGAACTCTTTGTTACGGATGAGGTAACAATTTCCCGCTTACCACGTTTTTCCCTGTGCACGATTCGGCGGACCATCAAAGCTTCTTATGGTTGCTCCCAAGAATTCGTGAATATCGCTGCGCCGACTTGCGTCCTAGCATGTGTTCTATCGGGTGCCGTTGGCGCACCCGGCCTTCAGGAGAATGAACATGACCGACCTCAAACGTCGCAGCGTACTTGCCGGCGCCGCGGCCGGCGCCGTCGCCCTCGGTGCCACCGCCGCCGCCAAGGCGGCCCAACTCGGCCCCACCTTCGGCAATCCGGACAATCCACCCCAGGGCGCCATCAATTCCTCGGCCATCGCGAACGCCGAACCGGGGCCGCAGTTCGCCCAGCTGCGCGACACGATGCCGGCGTTCGCCAACCCGCCGCCGACCGACGTGGGCGGCATGGCGATTCCCTGGGCCTCGTTCAACCTGGCGCACAAGCGCATCCAGAACGGCGGCTGGGCGCGCGAGGTGACGACCAAGGCGTTCCCGATCTCGAAGGACATCGCCGGCGTGAACATGCGCCTGGGGCCGGGCGGCGTGCGCGAGCTGCACTGGCACCAGCAGGCCGAGTGGGCGATCATGGTCAGCGGCGAGGTGCGCATCACCACCATCGATGCGCTGGGCCGCGCCGAGGTGTCGGACGTGCGCGCCGGCGACCTCTGGTACTTCCCGCCCGGCCTGCCCCATTCGCTGCAGGGCCTGGGCGAGAACGGCGGCGAATTCGTGCTCGCCTTCGACAACGGCGCGGCCGGCGAATTCAATACGCTGATGGTGTCCGACTGGCTGGCGCACACGCCGCCCGAGATCTTGGCGCAGAACTTCGGCGTGCCGGCCGAGAAGTTCAAGGACATCCCGCTCGAGCAGCTGTGGATCTACCAGGGCGCCAAGCCCGGTCCGCTGAAACCGGACCAGGTGTACGCGGCCTCCTCGAACGGCCGCCCGGACCACCCGTTCATCTTCCGCATGAGCTCCATGGCGCCCACGCTGCGCCAGCCCGGCGGCGAGGTGCGCATCGTCGACAGCAGCAACTTCCCCGTCTCGAAGACGGTGGCGGCGGCGATGGTGACGCTGCGTCCGGGCGGCCTGCGCGAGATGCACTGGCATCCGGATGCCGACGAATGGCAGTACTTCATCAAGGGCAGCGGCACCATGACCGTCTTCAATACCGGCCCGGCCGCGCAGACCGTCAACTTCAATCCGGGCGACGTCGGCTATGTGGAGAAGAACCTCGGCCACTACATCAAGAACACGGGCACGACCGACCTCGTGTTCCTGGAACTGTTCAAGTCCGACCATTTTTCGGAAGTGACGCTGTCGCAGTGGCTCGCGAACACGCCGCGCCAGCTGGTGCGCGAGCACCTGCGCGTCGACGACGCCACGCTCGACGTGATCCACAAGTTGAAGGACCGCCGCGACGTGATCGCCTGAAAGGACCCGCCCCATGACCACCGCCGACACCGTCGCGCTCATGCGCGACAGCCTCGACCGCCCGCACCGCTCCCGACGCAGCATCCGCTCGCTGCTGGCCTTCGCCGGACCGGCGGTCGTCGCCTCGGTGGCCTATATGGACCCGGGCAACTTCGCCACCAATATCAAGGCCGGCTCCACCTACGGCTACGAACTGCTGTGGGTGGTGGTGCTGGCCAGCCTGGTGGCGATGCTGTTCCAGGCGATGTCGGCCAAGCTGGGCATCGTCACCGGCCGCAGCCTGGCGGAGCTGTGCCGCGACGCGTTCCCGCGCCCTGTGGTGATCGGCATGTGGATCGGGTCCGAGATCGCCGCCATGGCCACCGACCTGGCCGAGTTCATGGGCGGCGCGCTCGCCATCTCGCTGCTGTTCCACGTGGCGCTGGGTTGGGGCCTGCTCGTCACGGGCATCGTCACCTTCGCCATCCTGTCGCTGGATGCGCGCGGCTTCCGGCCGCTGGAGATCGCGATCGCGGCGCTGGTCGCGGTGATCGGCCTCAGTTATCTCGCCGAGCTGGCGATCGCCCCGCCGGACTGGCATGCCGCCCTGTTCCACGCCGTGGTGCCGCAGCTGCACGGAGAGCATGCCCTGATGCTGGCCGTGGGCATCGTCGGCGCCACCATCATGCCGCACTCGATCTACCTGCATTCGGGACTGACGCAGGGCCGCGCGCCGGCCCGCAACGACGGCGAGCGCTGGCGGCTGGTGCGCTTTTCGAACCGGGAGGTGGTCATCGCCCTGGGCCTGGCCGGCCTGGTGAACATGGCGATGGTCGCGATGGCGGCGACCGCCTTCGGCAAGAACGCGCCGGGCATCGCCGACATCGAGGCCGCCTACCGCACGCTGGCGCCGGCGCTGGGAACGGGCGCGGCGCTGCTGTTCCTGGTGGCGCTGCTGGCATCCGGCATTTCCAGCTCGGTGGTCGGCACGCTGGCCGGCCAGCACATCATGCAGGGCTTCGTCGGCGTGCGCATTCCGCTGCTGGCGCGGCGCCTCGTCACGGCCGTGCCGGCGGTGGCCGTGTGCATGGCCGGCGATCCGATGAAGGCGATGGTCGACAGCCAGATCGTCCTGAGCCTCGTGCTGCCGGTGCCGCTGGTCGCGCTGGTGGTGCTGTCGGCGCGGCCTTCGGTGATGGGACGGTTCGCCGCCTGCCGCCGGCTGACGTGGACGGCGTCGCTCGCCACGGGCGCGATCGTGGCCCTGAACGCGGCGCTGGTCTGGCAGGGGCTGGCGGGATGACCCCGCCCTCAATGGCCCGCCAGGGCCGCCACGATGGCGCCGCCGTCGGCCAGCAGGAACTGGCGGAACTCGCGCGCCGCCGGCGGCAAAGGGCGCTCGCCGGAGTGGACCACCTGCCACCGGTGCAGCAGAGGAAAGCCCTGCACGTCGAGCAGCTGCAGTTGTCCGGAGCGGACCTCGGCGTCGACCTCGTGCACCGACAGCAGGCCCACGCCCAGGCCCGCCATCACCGACTGCTTGATCGCTTCGCTGGTGCCCAGCTCCATATAGCGGGGCGCGGCCGCCTGGCCGAGGAAGACGTCGTCGGCCACGATGCGGGTATCGGTACCGGTTTCGCGCACGATCAGGCATTCGGCGCCCATGCGCGCCAGGGGAATGGCGCGCTGCCCGGCCAGCGCATGGGTAGGCGCCGCCACCAGCACGAACGGGTGGTCGGCGAACGGCTGCGCCACCATCTGCGGCAGGTCGGGGGCGCGCACCATCACGGCCACGTCGATCTGTTCGTTGCGCAGCATCTCGATCAATTGCGCGCGCGGACCCACCTTCATGTCGAGATCGACGGCGGTGTGTTGCTGCACGAAGGAATGGATCAGGTGCGGGAACAGCCGGCTGCCGGACGTGATCAGGCCGATCCGCAAATGCTGGACGCCGCCGCTCAGCAGATTGGCCAGCGATTGCTCGGCGGCGCGCAGGTCGGCCAGGATCACCTGGCAATGGCGCAGCACGAGGCTGCCCCCTTCGGTCAGCGAGATGCGCTTGCCGTTATGGCGGAACAGCGGCAAGCCGGCCAGGCCTTCCATCTGCTTGATCTGCATCGATACAGCGGGCTGGGTCAGATGCAGGTCTTCTGCGGCACGCGAAAAACTCAGGTTGCGCGCCACGCTCTCGAAGATCTTGATTTGGCGGAGGGTTACATGTTTCATATGCTGCACGCTCTCCTTCCCGAACGTCGTCGACAACGAATACGTTGTCTCGGGGACAGTGTAGAGGATCATGCCATGCGCGCGCGTTACAAGTTCGAAAGGCGGCGCCTGCCATTTGGTAGAGCGGGACCGCACGGCGGGCCCGGCGCCCCTGCTCTACAATGGCCGGGCAACCCGGACCCGCTGTATGTGCACTGAATTTTTCACAGGAGACTTCCATGAAATCGCTTAGCCTTGCTTCTGCCTGCCTGATCGCCCTGCTCTCCCTGCCCGCCCACGCCGCCGACACGGTGCCGCTCAAGAAATCCGATGGCGTGCTGGTCGACGGCAAGGGCATGACCGTCTATACCTTCGACAAGGACACCGCCAACAGCGGCAAGAGCGCCTGCACGGACCGCTGCGCCGAGAACTGGCCGCCGGTGCCGGCCGGCGACGCCCAGGTCGCCGTCCCCTGGTCGGCCGTCACGCGCGACGACGGCAGCAAGCAGCTGGCCTACAAGGGCAAGCCGCTGTACACCTTCGTGAAGGACAAGAAGCCGGGCGACAAGACCGGCGACAAGGTCATGAACGCATGGCACGTGGTCGGCGACTGATGTCCGCCGCGCTCCGGGCGATTCCGCTGCGTCCGGAGCGCATGTCCATGTCGACATTGTTCACAAAAAAACGACATCCATGCGCCGCAACAGCCGGAATGTTTACAATTTGCCCAAGAAGTAAGATTTCCACATAGAATTTCCTGGATGCCTACGACAGCAACCAGGACCTCCCGTGACCAATGAAGAATTCGGCTGGCTCGTCGCCCGCCTCGACACCCAGGCGGCGAACGCGCCGCGCGCCTTCCGCCTCAAGGTACTCTTCATCAGCGTAGCGGCCTACGTCGCCCTGTTCCTCGCCCTGCTCGCCATCCTGCTGCTGTTCGGCTGGGCCGTCGTGCATGCGCGCACGCATGGGCCCAGCCGCATCGCCTTCGCCGCCTGCGCGCTGGGGCTGGTGACGCTGCCCGTGTTCTGGGTCACGCTGCGCACGATGCTGATGCGCCTGCCGCCGCCCGAAGGCCGGGAGATCGCCCGCAACGAGGCGCCCGTGCTGTTCGAGCTGCTGGACAAGATGCGCGCGAAACTCGGCGGCCCGGCGATCCACCACGTACTGATCGACCGCGACTACAACGCCTGCATCGCCCAGCGCCCGCGCTGGGGCCTGGTCGGGCCCAGCGTCAATTACCTGGTGGTGGGGCTGCCGTTCATGTTCGGCCAGAGCACGTCGGAGATGCTGGCGATCGTCGCCCACGAATACGGCCACATCTGCGGCGCCCACGGCCGCACCGGCGCCTGGATCTACCGCCAGCGCCTGCTGTTCGCCGAGGTGCTGGCGCGCGTCGAAAGCACGGTCGAGGCCTCGTTCGCGCACATGCTGATGGCCAGGGCGCTGCACGCCTTCTTCCCCTATTTCAGCGCCTACACCTTCGTGCTGTCGCGCCAGAACGAGTACGAGGCCGACCAGGCATCCGTCAAGATGGCGGGCGCGCCGGCGGCCGCCTCGAGCCTGATCCGCAGCAGCCTGCTGGGCGACTGGTTCCACCGCGATTTCTGGAGCACGCTGTACCGCCAGGCCGACACGCGCGAGCGTCCCGCTTTCCTTCCCTACAAGGCGATGGGGACGGCGTTCCGCATGAGCCACGACGAATGGGCGAGCGGCGACGCCCTGAAAGCGGCCTGGCGGCGCGATTCGAACGCGGACGACACCCACCCCTGCCTGCGCGACCGCGTGGAGGCACTGGGCCAGCCGCCCGCCCTGCCGCAACCCGTGCAGCGCAGCGCCGCCACGGCCCTGCTGGGGGCCTTCGGCGAGCGCCTGGCCGAGGAGTTCGATGCGGACTGGTGGAAGGAACAGGCATCCGGCTGGGGCGAGCGCCACCGCCACGCGACGCGCTCGCTGGCGCGCCTGCGCGCATTGAACGGCGCCGCGCTGGCCGCGCTGCCCCTGCACGAGCTGCAGGAGATGGCGCTGCTGAAAGCCGAATTCGAGACGCCGCAAGCCGCCAAGCCCGTGCTGGAACACCTGCTGCGCCAGCCGGGCGGGCCGTTCCCGCGCGCGTCCTATGTCTACGGCCGCATCCTGCTGGGCGAACAGCGCCGCGAAGGCCTCGCCCACCTGGAGACGGCCGCACGCAGCGACCGCCACCTGGTGGACGACGCGTTGCGCGCCGGCTTCGCCTGGCTGCATGCGCGCGAGGGCGAACCCGTCGCATTGCAATGGGTGGACGCCGTGCTGGAAGCGCGCCCGGCCTGAGGCCGCGTCAGCGCGTCACGACCTTCAGCTGGTCGACGTCGAGCGTCGATTCGCCGACCAGTTCCTTGTCGAATTCGCCCACCAGCTCCACGGTCGTGTTCTGGTCGACCTTGACGCCCTGCGGGAAGTGTTCGTCGTCGATCTCGACCGTCATGCGGCCGCTGGCGTCGGCGAACTCGTAGTTGTCTCCTCCCTTGTGGCCGACCAGCTTGCCTTGCAGGCGCACCTGCTGGTCGTCCTTGCCCTTGGCCAGCAAGTCCTTGGCCGTCATCAGGGGCACGTTCGACGGGCCCGTGTAGCCAGCCGACGGCGCGGCCTTGGTCGATGGCCCGACGTAGCCGGTAGATTGAGCATGGGCAAAGGCAGCGGCGGCGCACAGGGTGGCGATGGCGGTGAGGGATACGATGCGTTTCATGATCAGTCCTTTCTCGATGTAAAGCCGTCGTGGACGGCAGGCATGGGTGCATTACACGGTCCGGACATTAACGGGATCTTAAGATGCCAATGGGGTCTTAAGATCCCGCAACGGGAAAATCGAGGGTGACACCGAGTCCCCGTCCATCCAGTCCGGGACCGAATGCCAGTACGATGCCGTGCAGGTCGGCGATGCGCTTGACGATCGACAGTCCGAGCCCGCTGCCCTCCTTGCCCTGCCCCAGCACGCGGAAAAAACGCTCCGTCAGGCGCTGCCGCGTGGCCGCGTCGACGCCGGCGCCGTCGTCGCGCACGGCGATGCGCACGCGGCCGTCGATGCGTACGGCTTGCACCTCGATCCGGCAGCCGTCCGGGCAATAACGCAGCGCATTGTCGACCAGGTTGCGCAGCGCAATCTCCAGCAGGGCCGGATCGGCGTCGACCGTGTCCACATCGCAGCGCACCGTTACCTGCATGCCGCGCTCCCCGGCCGCCTGCGCATGGTCGGCGCGCAGGCGCTCCAGCAGCGGCATCAGGGCCACCGGTTGCGGCCGCACGTGTTCGCGCGCCAGCGGATCCAGGCGCGCCAGCGTCAGCAGGCTGTCGACCAGCGCCGTCATGCGCGCCGTGTCCTGGCGCAGCTTGCGCAGCGGCTGGACCAGCTCCGGATGCTGGCGCTGCAGCAGCTGCACGTGCATGTGCAGGCCCGCCAGCGGCGTGCGCAATTCGTGGGCGGCATCGGCCGTGAAGCGGCGCTCGGCCTGCAGCGCGCCGTCCAGCCGTCCCAGCACGCCGTTCAGCGCCTTCACGATGGGCAGGATCTCGCGCGCCTGGCCGGAGGTGGGCACCAGCGCCAGGTCGTCCGGCGTCTTGGCGGCGATGGCCGCCGCCGTCCTGCGCAGGGGCTTGAGCACGCGCCCCGTCAGCAGCCAGCACACGAGCGCCAGCAGCACCAGCATGCCCAGCACGGGCAGCCACAGCGACTCGGCCAGTTCCTCCAGGATGTCGTAGCGCTCGTCGTAGCGCTGCCCGACCTGCACCTCGGCGCGGCGGGCGGCATCGCGCACGACGAACACGCGCCAGCGCTTGCCGCCGATCCTGGGATCGGCGAAGCCGTGGTCGTCGTCGAAGCCGGAGACGAAGGGTCGTTCCGGCGCGTCGCCGGTGCGCCGCAGCACGCGGCCGTCGACGACGACCTGGTAATGCATGTCGACCTTGCGCGCCTTGCCCTCGTTGCCCCTTCCAGGCTGCAGCCGGGCCAGCAGCCCGCGCTCGTCCCAATCGGTGGTGGCGGCCATGATCATGGTGCCGGCCTCCTCGAGCGCGTCGTCGAAGACGTCGTTCGTCTCCTGCCAGGAGATCGCCGTGACGATGCCGAGGCTGGCCAGCCACAGCACGATGCTGGCCGAAACGATGGCGGCCAGCAGGCGGCGCCGCAGCGACCACGAAGGCGCTTCGGCCATGATCGTGTCAGCCATGGTCGTTCAACCGGTAGCCGAGGCCGCGCACGGTGACGATGCTGTCGCTGCCGAACTTGCGGCGCAGGTTGTGGATGTAGACTTCGATGGCATTGCTCTCGACTTCCTCGCCCCAGCCGTACAGCGTCTCCTCGATCTGGGCGCGGGTCGTGATGCCGCTTCGGCGCAGCAGGAGCGCATACAGCACGTGGTATTCGCGCGCCGTCAATGCCACCGGCTTGCCGTCCAGCGTGGCCTGCTTGGTGTCGATGTCGAGCGCGATGCCGCCGTGCGCGAGGGTGTTGCTGGGCTGGTCGGCGCCGCGGCGCGCGGCCGCGCGGATCCTGGCCGACATCTCTTCCAGCTCGAACGGCTTGACCAGGTAGTCGTCGGCGCCGAGGTCCAGCCCCTCGACGCGGTCGGCCAGCGCATCGAACGCCGTGATCAGGATGACGGGCACGCGGTTGCCGCGCGCGCGCAATGCGGCCAGCAGCGCGTCGCCGGACAGGCCCGGCAGGCCGCGGTCGAGCAGCACGCAATCGTAGCGGTGCGCCAGCAGCGCCGTCTCGGCGGAGTCGCCGCGCCGCACCCAGTCCACCGCGTGCTGGTCCAGGCGCAGCCAGTCGAGGATCGTCTCGCCGAGGGACAGGTCGTCTTCGACCAGCAGGATGCGCATCAGACCTTCTTGAGGGCGCTGCCCTTGTGCGCGGCCTCGGCGCCCGTCTTGTCGCTCACGACGAGGTATTCCGGATGGTCGGCGGACGCCGCGACCTCGTGGCCCTTGATGGCCGTGTGCGACGTCAGCTTCTTCTTCACCGTGCCCCGCACGGTGCCCTGCGAGGAATGCCATTCGACCTTGTCGCCCGCCTTGAATTCGTCCGTCATGCTTGCCTCCCTTGATAAGATGAGCCGATTTCAACATAGATCGGCAGCCCTTCCCGCACGTTTGAAAACCGCAACGGTCGCCGGGCTGTCACACTCCCGTAACACAGCCGCTTGTATGATTGGGAGAAACATCGGACAGGTATATGTATAACAGTACACAACGGCTCCTGATCCTCGACGCGGACGGCACCACCATCGACGCGTTTTCCGCCATCGAGACCGCCTTTGCCCGCCACGGCCTCGTCATCGGCGACGAGGCGCGCTTCCAGAAGCGCCACAACCTCCTGAAATACCTGGGCGGGCTGAAGGAATTCCCCTCGATCATCCGCAAGAACCTGCGCAAGAACAGCCGCACCCGGCTGGTCGAGAGCCTCACCAGCGTGTACCGCGAGGAAGCCGCCTTGTACGACGGCATCCCCGAACTGATCCGCGAACTGATCGCCGCGCCCGACATCGTCGTCGGCATGGTCACCCGCAACATCACCAACGAGCCGCTCGAGACGCTGCGCCAGCTGTTCCTGCGCCACGACATCGACATCAACGAACTGGACTTCCTCGTCCACATCCCGCTCAGCGAAAAGAAGACGGCGCAGTTCCGCGCCATCCGCGAGCAGTTCGGCATCAACCCCGCGCGCGCCTACATCTGCGGCGACGAGCACAAGGACTTCACGGCCGCCGTCAACACGGGCATGCACCCGTTCATGGTGTCCTATGGCTTCGAGGACCACGACCGCCTGACGGCGAAGTTCGACGTGCCGCCGGAGCTGATCTCGCGCACCTCGAAGGAACTGTGCCAGCGCGTGCGCCACGCGCTTGACCTGGCCTGAATCGTCACGCCGGCGCCCGCCGCAGGCGGCTGGCGCTGACGCACAGCGCGATGACGGTCGCCGCCACGGCGATGGCTAGGCACAGCCGGATCGCCTGCATGCCCGCCGCGCCGCCGGCCAGGTCGCGGTCGAAGATCGACAGGACGATGCCCACCACCGCGGTGCCGAAGCACTGGCCGAAGGTGCGGACGATGGACAGGATGCCGGATGCGCTGCCGCTGCGTTCGCGCGCCACGCTGCCCAGCATCTCGCGGTTGTTCGGACTCTGGAACAGGCCGAAGCCGACGCCGCACAGCAGGTTGCGCCAGGCGATGTCCCAGGCTTGCGCCTGCGCCGGCAGCAGCGCCAGGCAGGCCAGTCCCGCCGCCAGCAGCGCCAGGCCGGTCGTCGACAATATGGCGGGTGGATAGCGGTCTGCCAAGCGTCCCGCATGCGGCGCGGCCAGCATGATGCCGATCGGCCAGGGCGTGAACAGCAGGGCCGAACGCAGCGCCGAATCGGCGTACACCGCCTGGAACAGGAAAGGCAGCGCGACGAAGGTGATGCCCTGGCCGAAGAAGGAGGCCAGCGAGGCCAGGGCCGCCAGCGAGAAGCGCGGCGTGGCGAAGATGTCGAGCGGGACCAGCGGCGCGGCGGCGCGGCGCTGGCGCCGGACGAACGCCCAGCCGGCAAGGAAGGCGATTGCCCCGTACATGGCGGCCGTCCGTCCTGCCCGCGGCTCCGTCCCCAGGTGCGCGCAGGCATCCGCGGCCAGGATGAACGCGCCCATGGCGGCGGCCGACAGCACGGCCCCGGCGCCGTCGAAGCCCGCACGGGCCGCTTGCCGCTTGTCGGGCACCGCGCGCAGCCCCAGCGCCAGGCCGATGGCGCCCAGCGGCACGTTGATCGCGAACAGCCAGGGCCAGCCCAGCCAGGACAGGATGGCGCCCCCCAGCGTGGGACCGATTGCCGTGTTCGCGGCGATCAGGAGCGCATTCAAGCCCAGGATGCGCCCCAGCAGGCGGTTCGGGAAGATCGTCCGGTGGATGGCCGGCGCGATGCTCAGGCACGCCGCCCCGCCGACGCCCTGCAGCACGCGCAGCGCCGTGAGCAGTTCCAGCGACGGCGCCAGCGCGCAGCCGAGCGAAGCCAGCGTGAACACGGCCAGGCCGGCGGCGAACAGGCGCCGGAAGCCGATGCGCGCCGCCAGCGCCGCGAAGATCGCCAAGGTCATGGCGACAGCCAGCAGGTAGCCGTTGGCCACCCACAGCGCGGCGCCCGCCGGCGCCTCCAGCGCGCGGGCGATCTGCGGCAGCGCCACGTTGATCATGCTGCCGTCCAGGACGGCCATCGTCGTCGCCGTCATGACGGCGATCATCGCCAGGCGGCGCTCGGGGCCGGGCAAGCCTTCGTCGCCCGGCATGTCGGAGAACAGTTCCATGACAGCCTTTCCGTGCCGGGGCACGCGTCGATCAGGCTGTCGACTATAGCGGCGCGGCCGGCATGGCGGAAGACGCGCGGGCTGCAATGACACCCTGCGTGCGGCGCCATGTCACGGCGCGGCCCGTGCATGCTAGCATCGGCGCATGTCCGACATCGACCTGAACCTGATCGTCGCCCTCGACTGCCTGCTGGCGGAAGGCAGCGTGGCCGGGGCCGCGCGCCGCCTGGGCCTGAGCGCCTCGGCGATGAGCCGTACGCTGGCGCGCCTGCGCGCGGCCACGGGCGACCCCTTGCTGGTGCGGGCCGGGCGGCAGATGGTGCTGACCCCGCATGCCGAGGCGCTGCGCGAACGCACGCGGCACACGGTGCAGGAGGCCCGCGCCGTGCTGCGCCCGTCCGCGGCGGCGCTGGATCCGGCGACGCTGGCGCGCACCTTCACGATCCGCGCCAACGACGGTTTCGTGGAAGTGTTCGCGGCCCGCCTGATCGCCGCGGCGGCGGCCGCCGCGCCCCGGGTACGCCTGCGCTTCGCGCCGAAACCGGACAAGACGGCGGCGCCCCTGCGCGACGGCGTCGTGGACCTGGAGATCGGCGTGCTGGGCGAGATGGCGCCGGAAGTGCGGCTGCAGGCACTGTTCCGCGACCGCTTCGTCGGCGTCGTGCGCGACGGCCATCCGCTCGCCTGCGCAGGCCCCGTCGATGCGGCGCAGTACGCCGCGCTCGGGCACGTGGTGACCTCGCGCCGCGGACGCCACGACGGCCCGGTCGACGCGGCGCTGGCGGCGCTGGGACTGGAGCGCAAGGTCGTCGCCATCGTGCCCAGCTTTCCGGCGGCGCTGGCCGTCGCGCGCGCCTCCGACCTGGCGGCCCTGCTGCCGGCGTCGTTCTGCGCCGCCGGCCCGGCCGGCGTGCATGCGTTCGAACTGCCGGTGGCGACGGCGCCGATCACGGTGTCGCAGATGTGGCACCCGCGGCTCGACGCCGATCCCGCGCACCGCTGGCTGCGCCAGCTCGTGCTGGCGACGTGCCGGCGCGAGGATCAGAAGCCGTACCAGAACAGCAGCACGCTGGCCGCCCCGAAGATCCAGTAGTCGATGGGCGCCCCAAGCGCCCAGCGCTTGTGCCAGGACACGTGTTCCCGCTTGAAGCGGCGCCACCCGAAGGCCGGGTTGATGAGGAACCAGAGGAAGTCCTCGACGATCCAGAACACCATCACGGACGCCATCACGCGCGCTTCCAGCTGCAACGACCACTCGCCCATGAAGAACAGGGGGAAGTGGAAGAACACGCCGATGAAGGAAAACATCCACAGGTGGTAGCCGGTCAGCGCGCGGCCGCCCCAGAAGATGTCGAGCAGCACGTGCTCCTCGATGCGCCAGGTCGGCAGGTTGGCGGCCCAGCCGCCCTCCCCCTCGATCTCGACCTCGACGCGCGCGAACAGGTAGGCGGCCGCCAGCACGGCCAGCAGCGTCGACGCGAGCTGGCCGGAAGAAGATAATTCAAACGTGGACATCGTCGCTTTCGTGTTGGTTCAGCACCGTCTCCAGCACATGCAGGGCGGCGTGCGGCCGTCCCAGGGCGCGCGCGCTGGCGCGCATCGCCTCCAGCCGGGCGGGGTGCGCGATCAGGTAGCGGATGCGGTATTCGAGCGTCTGCAGGTCGAAGGCCTTGAGCGCGGCGCCATGCTCGAGCAGGAAGTTGGCGTTGTGTTCCTCCTGGCCGGGGATCGGCGCGTTGACGATCATCGGCAGGCCCATCGCCAGGCATTCGGCCGTGGTGGCGCCGCCCGGCTTGGTGATGGCGAGGTCGGCGCAGGCCATCAGGCGCTCGACCTGGTCGGTGAATCCCAGCGCCGCCAGCCGGCCCGGGTGGCGCACGGCCAGGCGCTGCAGGGCGGCCAGTTCTTCCTCGTTCCGGCCGGCCAGGACGATCAGCTGGAAGTTGCCGGGAATGGCCAGCAGCCGCTGCGCCACGCCGGACAGGCCGCCCAGGCCGGCGCCGCCGCCCATCAGCAGCAGCGTCGTCAGCGCCGGGTCGAGGCCCAGCGCGCGGGCGCATTCGGCCCGCGACGGCGCGCGCGCGAAGGCCGGCATGATCGGGATGCCGGTGACATGGACGAGGTGGGCGGGAATGCCGGCGTCGCGCATGCGGAACGCCACTTCGTCGTTGGCGGCGAAATAGCCGGCGATGTGCGGATGGACCCACATGCGGTGCAGGTCGAAGTCCGTCACCTGCACGTAGACGGGGCAGGACAGCACCCCCGCCGCGATCTGCTGCGACAGGATCTCGGCCGGCTGGAAATGGGTGCAGACGATGGCGCTGGGCGCCAGCGCGGCGATCTCGTGGACCAGCTTGCGGCTGTCGCGCCGTTCGATCCAGCGTCGCAGGCGGTTGACCCAGCCGTCGGGGCACGCGTCGTTGCTGAGGCGGTAGACATGGCTCCACAAGCCGGGCGCGCGCTTGACGAGCAGGATGTAGAGATCGGTGTAGACCTTGCGCAGGCGCCGCGTGGCGAAGGCCATCGCGTCGAGGTGGATGGCGTCGGCGTCGCCGTAGACGATGGCGGCGCTGGCCCGGATCGCCTCGGCGGCGCGGGTATGCCCGGCGCCGGCGGGCACGCTCAGCAGGAGGATCCGTTTCCCGGCCATGCGCAGGTGGAGGTCGTTGCCGTTCATGGATCCCACTCTAGCCACCGAATGTGACCCGGCCATGACGGCCGGGCCGGACGCCGCGCGCGGCGCTCAGGCGTTGCGCCAGCGCCGGCGCGCCAGCGCGCCCATCAGGCCCATGCCGCCCAGGACCAGGGCGACGCTGCCCGGTTCCGGCACCTCGGCCGCGGCCAGGTCGATGTTGGTGTAGACGCCGTCGAAGCGGTAGTTGACGGCCAGGCTGCCGACGGACAGCACGCGCAGCAGCGCCTGGAAGTTGGCATCGTTCGACAGGTCGCCCTGGAAGCGCAGCACGGAGCCGGCCGCATCCCCAATGCCCGTCAGGGTCAGGCGCGCGCCGGCGGCGATGTCGCCCAGTGCGTCGAACACCAGCGAGGTGCCGCCGAAGTCGATCGTGGAGTCGGCCCCGAGCACCAGGCTGGCAAAGGTCTGCTTGCGGTCGAACAGGCCGCCCACGTCGAGCGTACCGCCGGCCAGCACGAGCGTGGCGGCCGGGTCGATGGCGCCGTCACCCTGCAGGGCGAAGGTGCCGCTCGCGAGCACGATGCTGGCGAAATGGGAGATCGCGCCGCCGTATGCGAAGGCGTTGCCCTTGCCCGCATCGACCGTCATGCTGTTCTTGCCGCCGCTGCCGCCGTCGATGTCGCCGATGATGCGGGCGTTGCCGCCGTCGATGAACAGCGCATTGATGCCGCTGCCCATGCGGATCGCCTGGCCGCTGCTGCCACCGTCGATCAGGCCGGCATTGCGGATGACCGTGGCGTCGGCCTTCGTCAGGATCGCCGCAGTCGCGCGGCCGCCGCCCACGATGGCGCCGCCGCCGCGGTTGTCGATGGTAATGGTAAAACCGCTGGCCTCGCCCGAACCGACGATGGCGGAATCGCTTGCCCCGCGGATGGTCCCGCCGGCCTGGTTGACGACGGTGGCGTTCGCGTACAGGCCTTCGCGCAGGCCCCCGCTCAGGTCGTTGCCGGCCAGCGTGATGCCGCGGCCCACCGCGTTCGTGTTGCCGGCAGCAACCTGGCCTTCGATCAGGCCGGCATTGACGATGCGGCCGCCGCCGGCCGAGATGCCCTCGCTGTAGGCCAGGCCGCTGGACGGGGCGCTGACCGCGTTCAGCGAGCGGATCGTGCCCGTGTTGACGATGTCGACCGTGCCGTCCACGTCGATGCCGTCGCCGTCGCCCGTGATGCCGTTGCCGCTGATGGTGCCGTGGTTGACGACCGTGACGACCTGCCTGGCGTTGAAGCCGTCCACATTGATGCCGCCGCCGTCGTTGCCGCGGATGATGCCGCCCGCGGCATTGCTCACGTCCAGCGTGAACGACGTGCCGGCCGTGGCCTGCTCGGCCGTGATGCCGTGGCGGCCGCCATCGACCAGGCCGGTGGCGGCGTTGGCGACGCGGATGCCCGAATTGGACTGGCCGTCGATGCCGTCGCTGGTGCCGGCCCTGGCCGTCGCCGAACGGATCGTACCGGCATTGTTCACCACGCCGTTGGCGCCCGGACGCACGGCGTCCGCCTCGCTGGCCGCCAGCAGGCCGCCGGCGTAGTTGTTGACGACGTTGGCGCCGGTGACGACCGAGAAGTCGACGGCCTGGGCCCCGCCCGCCGACGCATTCGTCGAGATCATCGCGCCGTAGTTGTTCAGCACCACGCTGGACGCCGGCACGTTCATCTGGACGACGTCCGCATCGGCCGTGCGCATCGTCGCCGCCGTGTTGGTACTGCTGCCGTTGTTGATCGTCAGGTTCGTCACGCCCTTGTTGTCGCGGATCGCGCGTCCCGTGCCGGTCTGGGCGATCGTGCCCTGGTTGTCGAGCGTCGCGTTGTTGCCCGTGATCGCCACGGCCACCGTCGAGCCGCCCAGCGTCAGCGACGCCCCCAGGGCGATGCTGCCCTTTTCTCCGCTTGCGCTGCCCAGCGTCTGCGCCGTCGTCACTGGCCCCGTGATGGTGAACGGGGTCGCATGAACGGGAGCCGCGCCCCAGGCGAGTGCCAGGGCCAGCAAGGTGGCGCCGGCCAGTGTGCGGTGCGCGAAGGGGAGCGAAGGAGCGGGCATGCGACGTTCCGGGAAAAGATGGTGTTGTCAAATTTAAACTGCTTTTATGACAAGAAAATGACGTATCGGGAATTGCATCTTGGATACAACTACCCGCTTCCCATGCCGGCCGGCTCTGCTAGACTGCGCCGCTGTCCCACCAACCGGAGTTGTCATGCCTACCTTCGCCGCGCGCATCATGGCGCTCGCACTTGCCGTCATTGCGCTGGCGCTGTGCACCCTCGCCTGGCAATCGACGCGCCACGACGCCGTGCCCGACAAGGGAAGCAGCTACCAGGCCGTCGCGCTGACGAATGGCCAGGTCTACTTCGGCCGCCTGGAGCGGGCGGCCACGGGCTACCTGGCCTTGCGCGACGTGTTCTACGTGCAGACCCGCCAGAACCCGGACACGCGCGCCGTCGCCAACGTGCTCGTCAAGCGGGGCAGCGAGGCGCACGGGCCGGACCGCATGCTGGTCAACCGCCAGCAGGTGCTGCTGGTGGAACCGGTCGGCGCCGACTCGCAGATCGGCAAGCTGATCGCCGAGCAGCGCGGCAAGCCCTAGCAGGCGTCACGCCGGCGGCTCGTGTTCGGCGCCGCGGCGCCCGAGACCCAGACCGAGGCCGGCGCCCAGGCCGCCGCCGCCACCGTCGCCCCCTCCACCACCGCCACCACCGCCGCCCTTGCCCCCTTCGTTCCTGCCGCGCGCGCCGCCGCCCTGCACGCGGGTCGGCCCCTGCAGCGGAATGGCGACGCCGGGCACGGGGCCCAGGTCGAGCGCCTCGCGGATGAAGTCGCGCAGCGCGATCACCAGTTCGGCCGTGTGGATCGGGCGGCCGGCCGCCATGTCGGTGGCGGCTTGCGCGGCCATGCGGCACTGCGCCTCGGTGCCCAGCAGCAGGATGTCGGCCAGCGCGCCTTCGACCGCGTCGCGGATGCGGCGCGAGCGCTCCGAGCCCGCGCGTGCTTCCACCGTGCCCAGGTCTTCGGCCGCTTCCTGCCCCGTCGTGCGCACGTCGCGCAGATGGGTCGGGTCGACGGTCAGCTCGCCCGTGAACGAGCCGCCCAGCGTGCGGTAGGCCGCGATCAGCGTGCGCAGGCGCTCGTTGATCTGGCGGTTCATGCGCTCGCGGCGCTGCTGGATCGTCTGCATCATGAGCACGCGGATGCCCACGCCGATCAGGGTGAACAGCAGGAGGCCGAACAGCGTCGTCAGCGCGGCCTGCCAGGAACTGAAGTCGAAGCCGCGCATCAGCGCACGACCTGCAGCTTGACCTGCTTGCCCTGGCGGTAGGTGTACAGCGTGAGCGCGGCGTCGCGCAGGTCGCCGTGGGGATCGAAGGCGATGGTGCCCGTCACGCCCTGGTAGCGGATGGCGGCCAGCGCCGGCAGGAACTTCACGGGGTCGACCGAGTTCGCCTTCTGCATGGCGGCCGCGAACACCATCGTCGCGTCGTAGGCGTACGGCGCATAGGTCTGCAGCGGGATCTTGTAGCGCTGGCGGTAGCGTTCGGAGAAGGCGTCGAGCGCGGGCTGCTCCTTGTCGGTGACGCCGCCCGCCACCACGCAGGTGACCTTGTCGTCGCCGAGCGCGTCGCCGGCCAGTTCCGGCAGCTTTTCCGAGCAGATGCCATCACCCGAGACCATCTTCGCCGCGATGCCCAGCGCCTTCATCTGCTTGAGCATGGGGCCGGCCACGGCGTCCATGCCGCCGTAGAAGATCACGTCGGGCTTCTTGGCGCGGATCTGCGTGAGGATGGCGTTGAAGTCCGTGGCCTTGTCGTTGGTGAACTGGCGGCTGACGATCTCGGCGCCCTTCATCCGCTTGACGCTCTTCGTGAATTCGTCGGCCAGGCCCTGGCCGAACGCGGTGCGGTCGTCGATGACGGCGATGCGCTTCGCCTTCAAGGTCTGGATCGCATACTTCGCCAGCGCGCTGCCGACCATATTGTCGTTGGCGACGACGCGGAAGGCCGTCTTGTAGCCCTGGCGCGTGTAGACGGGCGTGGTCGCGGCAGGAGAAATCTGCGGGACGCCGGCGCTGGCATAGATCTTCGAGGCCGGCACCGTGGGGCCGGAATTCAGGTGGCCGACGACGGCCGCCACCTTCGCATCGACGAGCTTCTGCGCCACGCTCGTGCCCTGCTTCGGGTCGCTGGCGTCGTCCTCGGCCTGCAGCACCCACTTGACCGGCTTGCCGCCGATGACGATGTGCTTCGCGTTCAGGTCGTCGACCGCCATGCGCGCGCCGTTCTCGATGTCCTTGCCCTGGTGGGCGCCGGGCCCGGACAGCGGCGACGCGCTGCCGATCTTGACGACGGTCTGGGCCGCGGTTTGAGCATGAGCCGGGGCAAAGGCCAGGGCAAGCAGGCAAGGCAGGAAGGCGGCGGTCGTGCGCATGGCGGTCCTTGTTGAATCGATATGATTCGATTGTACCGTCGGCGGCCGCGCGCACGCCGCCAAGCGTGCGTGGTATTTACCCCGCCGCTTCTATCATTCGCACACGCGCCGCACCGGAACCGGTGCGCGCGCCGTGCATTGCACGTGGCTCATCGGGATGCCGCGGCGTGCGCAAGGACCGACGATGAAAATGAGGAAAAAGGCCGACTTGCCCAGCAAGCCATGCGCGCGCTGCGGGCTGCCGTTCAATTGGCGGAAAAAATGGGAGCGCGATTGGGAGAACGTGAAGTTCTGCTCCGAACGCTGCCGGCGCGCGGCCAAGGGGCCGGCGCCGGCGGAAGGGACACCGCCGCCAAGGCGCGGCGGCGCTTGATCAGCGCTTGACGAGCGAGAGGAATTCGCGGCGCAGCGCCGCATCCTCGCGGAACACGCCGCGCATGACGCTGTTGGCCATCGAGGCGTCCATGTCCTTCACGCCGCGCCACTGCATGCAGAAGTGGTCCGCTTCCATGAACAGCGCCAGGCCGTTCGGCGCCATGATGGCTTCCAGCGCGTCGGCCAGCTGGATCACCGCCTCTTCCTGGATCTGCGGACGGCTCATGATCCAGTTGGCGATGCGCGCGTACTTCGACAGGCCGATCAGTTCCGACTCCGCATTCGGCACGACGCCGATCCAGACCTTGCCGATGACGGGACACAGGTGGTGCGAGCAGGCGCTGCGCACGGTGATCGGCCCCACCACCATCAGTTCGTCGATGTTCGACACGTTCGGGAATTCCGTCACGGCCGGCATCGGCTCGTAGCGGCCGCCGAAGACTTCCTTGACGAACATCTTGGCCACGCGGCGGCTGGTGTCGCGCGAGTTGTGGTCAGCGGCGGTGTCGATGACGAGGCTTTCCAGCACGCCCTGCATCTTGCCGCTCACTTCGTCCACCAGTTCCTCGATCTCGCCGGGTGCGATGTGGGCCGAGATGTTGTCGTTGGCAAAATAGCGGGTGCCGCTGGCCTGCAGGCGCGCGCGGATGCGCTGCGAGACGGGGCTGACAGCGGGGCCGGCGGCAGCGGTGCTTTCGGCGGCGGCAAGGTTCTCCGGCTCGAAAGGAGGAATGAGATCGTTCGGCATGAAATTCCTGAAATCTAGTCAATCGGATGCAGGCGCCCATGTGGCGCGGGCGGCAACGCGGTGCGTCCGCGTGGTGCATCGGTGCGGGACGGCCAGTCCCTGGGTCGTGCGGACGGTCGCTGGGAACCGTCGATGAAGTACGGGATTATAGCCCGGTATTGTCGGACGTAAATGTCGAGCCCTATTTTCCGGCGCGGCAATCCCGGTTCAGTGTTGCACGGTCGGCCCACGGCGCGCCGGCGGCAGCGGCAGGCCTTCGGCCCGCGCCAGCCGTTCCATCGCGCCCTCCAGCACCACGCGCGCCTGGGCCGCGGCCTGGCCCAGGTCCTGGTGCAGGCGGGCATCGGCCTCGTCGCGCGAGGCGCACTGGGCGCTGTAGCGCTCGAAGCTGCCCACCATCAGCAGCAGGTCGGCCAGGTGGCGCGGACATTCGCAGGCGAGGCGGTTGCCGGCCGCCGTGATGTTGGCCAGCGCCTCGTCGTCGAAGCGGCGCGCCGGCGGCTCGACCGGCGACTTGGCGGACGTCCTGGCCACCAGGTGCGGCGACAAGGATTGGCCGGCCAGCGCCTGGCGGCACAGCGGCACCACTTCGCCCATCTCGGCCGGCACCCGCGCCACCACCCAGCCGCGGGCGCGCAGCGCACGGATCGTCGCGCTGGAGCAGAACCGGTACAGCACCACCACGGCGGCCGCGCCGACGGCCTCGCGCGCCTGCGCGATCATGGGGACGGCGCCCTCGTCCAGTTCCGGCAATTCGACCAGCAGGACATCGGTGCCGCCATGTTCCGCCGGTGCCTCTGCTTGCGCCGCCGGCTGGTCGAAGCGCGACCAGCTGGCCTGCACCTCCAGCAGCAGCGCATCGCCCCCGCTGGCGGCGATGCGGCGCGCCAGGCCCAGGCCGATGACGACCACGCCGATCGGGCCGGCCGGCAAGTCGTCCGCACCGTCGCCATTCGCCAGCTCGCGCAGGCGCTCGACGGGCAGGTGGGCCAGTTGGCCGATCGGGTGGCCCTGGTCGACCAGTTGCTTGAGCAGGCCCAGGCGCTGCACCTGGGCCGCCGAGTAGAGGCGCTGGCCGTGCGCGGAGCGGCGCGTGTCGGACAGCTCGTAGCGGCGTTCCCACACGCGCAGGGTCTCGACCGACAGGCCGGCCAGGCGCGCCGCGACACCGCTGCGGTAGGTGACGTCGCTATCGTCGTCGTGTTGATTGGACATGAGTGAACCGCCTATGAACCGTCAATTTCGTCATTATAGCGGTTCAGAGGCTGGTCAAGGCATGCGGGATGCAGAAATGCGACACCGGAAGCGTCGTCCCGCGAAGGCGGGGACCCAAATTCTGCGTGCGTTGAGACGGTGCGCGAAGATTGGGTCCCTGCCTTCGCAGGGACGACGTATTGATGTGGCGGGATTGTTACCAGAAAATCACCCGCTCTTCCGGCTTCAAATACATCTTGTCCCCCGGCTTCACGTCGAACGCCTCGTAATAACCCGGATGATTGCGCAGGCTGCCGTTGACCCGGAACTCGGACGGCGAATGCGGGTCCGACTTCACCTGGGCGATCAGGGCCGCGTCGCGGGCCTTGCCGCGGCGCGCCTGGGCCAGGCCCATGAAGATGCGCTGCTCGGCCGTGAAGCCGTCGATCACGGGGGCCGGCTTGCCCTTGAGCGAGATGTGGTAGGCGCGGCTGGCCATGATGGCGCCGGCGTTGTCGGCGATGTTCTCGCCCAGCGTCAGCTCGCCGTTGAGCGTATAGCCCGGCACCGGGCTGTAGGCGCCGTATTGCGCGACGAGCACCTTGCCCTTGGCGGCGAATTTCTCGCCATCTTCCCTGGTCCACCAGTTGCGCAGGTTGCCGTCGCCGTCGTACTGGGCGCCCTGGTCGTCGAAGGCGTGGCTGATCTCGTGGCCGATCGAGATGCCGACCGCGCCGTAGTTGATGGCCGGCTCGGCGTTCGCGTCGTACAGCGGCGCCTGCAGGCGCGCGGCCGGGAACACGACTTCGTTCATCTCCGGGCTGTAGTAGGCGTTCACCGTCTGCGGCGTCATGTGCCATTCGCTGCGGTCGACCGGCTTGCCCAGCTTGTTCACGCCATATTGATGGGCGAATTCGCGCGCGCGCAGTACGTTGCCGGCCAGGTCGTCGCGCTTGATCGCCAGCGTCGAGTAATCGCGCCACTTGTCCGGATAGCCGACCTTGACGGAGATCTTGGCCAGCTTGGCGTGGGCCGCCTTCTTGGTGTCCGGCGTCATCCAGTCCAGCGTGTCGATGCGCTCCTTGAACGCGAGCAGGAAGTTGTTCACCATCTCCTGCACCTGGGCGCGGCGCTCGGCCGGGAAGTAGTGCTGCACATAGACCTTGCCGACCACTTCGCCGAGGTCGCGGTTGATCTGGGCGATCGCCAGCTTTTCGGTGGCGCGGTTGACCTTGGCGCCCGTCAGCACGGTGCCGCGGAAGGCGAAGCTCTCGTCGACGAAGTCCTGCGACAGGTAGGGCGCATAGGCGCTCAGCAGGCGCCACGTGAAATAGGACTTCCAGGTGGCGACGGGCGTGGCGGCGACGATCTTGTCGAAGGCCTGCATGTAGGTCGGCTGGGCCACGTTCACGAACGGCGCCTTGCCGGCGATGCCCTGCTCCTTCATCCAGCCATCCCAGTCGAAGCCCGGCGCCAGCGCCTTCAGCTGGGCGACGGACAGCTTGTTGTAGGTCTTGACGGGATCGCGGTTCTGCACGGCGCTCCACTGCGCCCTGGCGATCTCCGTTTCCAGCGCCACGATGCGTGCGGCCTGGCCGGCGGGATCGGGCTGGCCGGCCAGCGCCAGCAGCTTTTCCACGTGCGCCTGGTACTTGGCGCGCGTGTCCATCAGCTTGGCGTCGCCGGTCTGCAGGTAGTAGTCACGGTTCGGCATGCCCAGGCCCGATTGCGCGATCTCGACGAGATAGGCCGTCGACTGCTTGCTGTCCTGGCCCACGCCCATGCGCAGCGGGCTGCCGGCACCGATACGCTCGGCGTGGGCGGCCAGCACGGCCAGTCCCTGCTTGTCCTGCAGGGCGGCGATGCGCGCCAGTTCCGGCGCCAGCGGCTTCACGCCAAGCGCGTCGCGGCGCGTCTTGTCCACGTAGCTGGCGTAGTAGTCGCCCATCTTCTGGGCGTCCGAGCCGGCGGCGGCCTGCCGGTCCTGCGCGGCTTGTTCGATGAGCGTGCGGATCTGGCCCTCGACGTTTTCCTGTGCAATATTGAAGGCGCCCCAGCTCGAGCGGTCGTTGGGGATCTCGGTGCGCTTGAGCCAGTTGCCTTGCGAGTAGCGGAAGAAATCGTCCTGCGGACGGACGGCGGCATCGACGGCGGTCTTGTCCACGCCGGAAGCGGTGGACGGCACGTTCTCCGCGGCGTGGGCTTGCAAGGCGAACGCGCCGGCGATCAGGGCGCTGCACAGGGTGCGGTTCATGAGGTCTCCATTATTTTCATCGAGGCTGCATGCTAATTTAATCCTTTACGAATTAAAAGTTTTCAAGCCAACATCCTGTCTAGACAAGGTTGGGCGGTTGCGCTACGGCGAAAGGTATAATCCCGCGCTTTGCCGGAGCCTTCCCCATGAGCACCTTGCCGCCCTGCCCCCAATGCCAATCGGCCTATGCCTACGACGACGGCACCGGTCTCCTCACCTGCCCGGAATGCGGCAACGAATGGCGGCCGTCCGCGCAGGCCGATGCGGCCGACGCCAGGGAATGGCGCGACGCCTCCGGCAACCTGCTGCAGGACGGCGATACCGTCACCGTCATCAAGGACTTGAAGCTCAAGGGCGGCGGCGGCACCGTCAAGCAGGGTACCAAGGTCAAGAACATCCGCCTCGTCGACGGCGACCACGACATCGACTGCAAGATCGACGGCTTCGGCGCGATGAGCCTGAAGTCGGAATTCGTCCGCAAAGCGTAAAACGATTGGAAAACGCGGCGGGCGGCCCCACCTGTGGGGCCGTATGAGATCCCTTTCCTGTCTTGTCCTTCTCTCGATCGCCGCCTTCTCCGCGCCTGCCCGCGCCGACGAACTGGCCGACCTCGTCAACGCCTACCGCGCCGCGCCCGGCGATTGCAAGGGCGGCGCCCCCGCGCCCGCGCTGGCGGTCGAACCCGTGTTGTCGAACGTGCGCATCGGCGTGGGCACCTTCCTCGAATCGCGCCTGCGCCAGCTCGGCTACCGCGCGGAGCGGGCCGAGGCGATCGTCCTCACGGGGCCGCAGGATGCGCGCGCGGCAATGGACGTGCTGCGGCAGAAATACTGCGGCCGGCTCCTGGACGCCGGTTTCAGCGCGATCGGCACGGCGCATCTGGGCAACGGCTGGCAGGTCGTGCTGGCGCGTCCCGTCGTCATTCCCGACCTGCCGGACTGGCAGCAGGCCGGCCAGGAAATCCTGGCCCTCGTGAACGCGACCCGGGCCCGTCCGCGCACCTGCGGCGACCGCGCGTTCGGACCGGCGGGCCCGCTCGGCTGGAACCCGCTACTCGGCCAGGCCGCCTTCGCGCACAGCGACGACATGGCGCAGCGCCACTACTTCAGCCACCAGCAGCCGGACGGCACCGTCCCGGCCGACCGCGCCACCCGGGCCGGCTACCGCTGGCGCGTCGTCGGCGAGAACATCGCCTCCGGCCAGCGCACGCCGGCCGAGGCGATGGCCGCCTGGCTCGACAGTCCGGGCCACTGCGCCAACATCATGAATCCGAAGTTCAGCGAGATGGGCGCGGCCTACGCCATCAATCCCGGCAACGACAACCGCACCGCCTACTGGACCCAGGTGTTCGGCGCGCCCCGTTGAACCATGTTCATATACGTTCGCTATCGACCCGATTGACACAGACATATTGCGCACAATTGAATTGCGCGCTATAGTTCAACCCATGGAAACGAACGCTGCACACGAAGCCCTGCTCCTGGACAACCAGCTGTGTTTTGCACTCCATTCGGCATCGCTGGCGATGACGAAGGTGTACAAGCCCCACCTGGACCGCCTGGGCGTGACCTACCCCCAGTACCTGGCCTTGCTGGTGCTGTGGGAACGCGACGGGATCACCGTGTCCGATATCGGCGAGCGCCTGTTCCTCGATTCCGGCACCTTGACCCCGCTCTTGAAGCGGCTCGAGGCCCAGGGCCTGGTCGACAGGAGCCGCGATCCGCAGGACGAGCGCCGGGTCGTGATCCGGCTGACGGACGAGGGACGCGCGCTGAAGCAACAGGCCGCCGGTATTCCCGCCTGCATCCTGGGCGCCGCCGGCTGCAGCGTGGACGAGATCGTGAAGCTGGCCGAGGAAGTGAAGCTGCTGCGGCAGCGCCTGGCCGGTGCGCTATAGAAGATTGTTGTACTTGTTTGAATTTAACCTGAACGTAACGACAGAAAGGGAAACGCCATGACCACCAAACTCGACAAAGTCCTGTACACCGCCAAGGCCCACACCACCGGCGGCCGCGAAGGCCGTTCCGTCAGCGACGACGGCATCCTGGACGTGACCCTGCAGCCGCCGAAGGAAATGGGCGGCAAGGGCGGCGCCACCAACCCGGAACAGCTGTTCGCCGCCGGCTACTCGGCCTGCTTCATCGGCGCGATGAAATTCGTCGCCGGCCAGAAGAAGATCGCCTTCCCGGCCGACGGCGCCGTCGACGCCAGCGTCTCGATCGGCCCGATCCCCAACGGTTTCGGCCTGGCCGTGGAACTGGCCGTGAGCCTGCCGGGCCTGGACCGCGCCGTGGCGCAGGACCTGGTCGACGCCGCCCACATCGTGTGCCCGTACTCGAACGCGACCCGTGGCAACATCGACGTCAAGCTGACCCTGATCTGATCGAGCTCGCCGGACCTCGGTCCGGCAACCCGGAAGACAAAAGGCGCCGCCCGCAATGGGCCGGCGCCTTTTTTGCTACCTGGGGCCGGCGTCAGCCCATGGCCTCGCCGCCGGCGAACATCTCGAGCACGCCGGCGGGCGCACGTGGGCCGAACATCGTTTCCAGCATCGCCTCCGCCTCGCGCGCAACGCGCGCGCTGCGGACGAACATGGCGTCCTCGTAGGCGGCCGGCGCCGCCTCCACGTCGCCGGCGTGGGCGGCGATGGCGCGCCCCAGTTCGGCACCGTCCAGCAGCGCCAGGTTGGCCCCGTCTCCCGACGGCGGCATCAGGTGCGCCGCGTCACCCAGCAAGGTGACGCCTGGTACACGTTCCCAACGGTGCCCGACGGGCAGCGCGTGGATGGCGCGCGGCACGGGATCGGTATCGCTGCCCAGCACCAGGTCCCGCAGTTGCGGCGCCCAGCCCTCGAATGCGGCGGCGATGCGGGCCAGGGCCGCCGGCCGGTCGGCGAAGTCGATGGCGGCGATCCATTCCTGCGACCGTTCCAGCACCAGGTAGGCATGCAGCACGCCGCCGGGTTCGCGGTGCGCGAAGATGGCGCGTCCCGGTGCGGGCGCCATCAGCATGCCGGCACCGACCGCCCGTGCCGCCGCGGCATGGCGCGCATCGGCGTCGTGCAGCCAGGTCTCGATGAACACGAATCCCGTGTAGGCCGGCTGCGCTGCGGAGACGAGGGGCCGGATGCGCGACCAGGCGCCGTCCGCGCCCACCACCAGGTCGGCCGTCGCGCGGGTGCCGTCGGCGAACGCCAGCGCATGGCGGCCCTGCCCCAGCGCGGTCACGCCGGCCACCTTGCAGCCCCAGCGCACGGTGCCGGGCGGCAGCGATGCGATCAGGATGCGGCGCAATTCCCCGCGCGGCACCTCCGGACGGCGGAAACTGCCGTCGTCGGGCGCATCGACCAAGACCGTGCCGTCCTTGCCCAGCACCCGCGTCGCTTCGGCGCCGCGATGGACGATGGCGCCGAATTCCCGGGTCAGCCCGGCCGCGGCGAGCGCTACCTGCCCATCCTCGGCATGGATGTCCAGCATGCCGCCCTGGGGGCGCGCCTCCGGCCCGGCCTCGGCTTCGTAGACGGTCGCCGCGATGCCGTGCAGGTGCAGGACGCGGGCCAGCAGCAGGCCGCCGAGCCCGGCGCCGACGATCGCGATGGAAGTTGCCATGGTGTTGTCCTTGTCGAGTATTTTGTGGAACAGCGTTCCACTGTATTATTGGAACGATGTTCCACTAATGTCAAGCACCATGGCCACGACTACCCGGCGCACGCAACGCGGCGCTCCCTCGCTGTCGCGGGAACGCATCGTCGAGGCATCCATCGCGCTGCTGGACGAGAAAGGCGAGGAAGGCCTGACCTTCCGCGCGCTGGCCCATGCGCTCGCCACCGGTGCGGGCGCCATCTACTGGCACATCGCCGACAAGGACGACCTGCTGGACGCGGCCTGCGACGCCATCGTCGCCGCCGCGATGGCCGGCGCGGCACGAGGCGCGACAGCGCGCGCACGGATCCGCGCCGTCGGCCTGGGCATGTTCGATGCGATCGACGCGCATCCCTGGGTGGGAACGGAGCTGGCGCGCAGTCCGGCGAAGATGCCGACGGTGCGCATCCTCGAGGCATTGGGACGGCAGGTGCGCGCACTCGGCGTGCCGGAGCATGCGCTGTGGATGGCGACGTCGACGCTGCTGAACTACATCCTCGGCCTGGCCAGCCAGAATGCGGCGAACCGGCGCCTGGCGCGCGAGCGCGGCCTGGGCAGCCGGGATGGCTACCTGGACAGCGTGGCCGCCATGTGGGCCCGGCTGGACGCGCAGGACTACGCGTTCACGCGCAGCATGGGCACACAGTTACGCGCCCATGACGACCGTGACGATTTCCTGGCGGGCATCGACCTGATCCTCGACGGCATCGGCCTGCTGCGGGGAGGCGCTACGCCGCCTCCGGAAACGGCACCCGCTCCACCGCCCGCCTGAGCGCGTCGAAACACTGCGGGTCGAGTGCCGTACCGACCGTCTTGCTCATCATGTCGAGCGCCTGCGGCACCGGGATCGCGCCGCGGTAGGGGCGCGCCGCCGTGATGGCGTCGAAGATGTCGGCCGTCGTGATGATGCGCGTCTCCAGGCGGATCTCGTCCGCCCCCAGGCCGCGCGGATAACCGCTGCCGTCCAGGCGCTCGTGGTGGGCGCCGGCGATCGAGGCCAGCTCGCGGAAGGCGTCGATGCGGCCGAGGATGGTCTCGGTGAATGCGGCGTGCTGCTTGACCGCGTCCCATTCGGCGCGGTCGAGCGCGCCGGCCTTGTCGAGCACGCTGTTGCTGACGCCCAGCTTGCCCACGTCGTGCAGCAGCGCCCCGCGCTTGAGCCAGCGGCGGCGCTGCTGCGACAGGCCCAGCGTCTCGCCGATCATGTCCGTATACAGCGCCACCCGCGCACTGTGGCCGCTGGTGTAGGGGCTCTTGGCGTCCACCACCTGGCCGAAGGCGGTGGCGATGTCGTCCAGGTAGTCGTCGTCGAGCGGCTGCTGGGAACCGCCGGCGGGCTGCAGCGCGGCCACGGCATCGTCGATGCCCGGACCGGACAGCACGCTCCAGAACGCCTCATCGCGCGCGACTTCCGCGAAGGCGTCGACCAGGCGCGGGTCGAACCACTGCCCCGAACGCGCACGCACTTCGGCCAGCGCCGCCGCGCGGCCGTTCTCTGTATGGAACACGTCGATCACCTGGGCCAGCAGGGCGATGCGCGAATGGATGGGAATGTCTTCCCCGGCCAGGCGCGCCGGCTTGCCCTCGCCGTTGTAGTGCTCGTCGAGCGAATAGATGCCGTCCGAGACGCCCTGCGGGAACCGCAGCAGCGCCGCGATCTCGGCGCCGCGCTGGCAGCGCGTGGCGACCAGGTCGCGCGCGATCTCCGGACCGTCGCGCAGGATCGTCATCACGCTGCGGAAGCGCTCGGCCAGGCCGGCCTTCAGCCCCGTGTGCTTGAGCACGAAACCGAGTACCTGGGGCAGGCTGTCGCCGACCAGCTTGTAGTCGCGCTTGAAGTCCAGGTCGTCGGTCAGGTAGAGCGCGCAGATGCGCGCCGCATTGCTGCTGCAGCCCAGGTCCTTCAACAGCAGCGTGTAGTACAGCTCCCACAACTGGTCTTCCGGCAGGCCCACTTGGCGCCCGATATGTGTTCCTATCCAACAACAGCGCACGCAATGGCCGGCCGGCTGCCCTTCGGTAATGTCCAGGGCATAGCTGAGGGATCCGATCAATTCCGACAGTTTCAACGATTTTTGAGCAAAGGCAGAGGGATCCATCGCGCTTTTTGTATCTTTAATGAAATATTTGATGATTTTGAGAAATAGAGTACAACTAAGATACGTCGGCGCAGAATTTATTTTTTCTATCGACGCTATATAAATGGATAGTTTGATTAAATCGCCTTAACGCTCTACCATGATCACAAATAGCACTCAGCTATCAGGTCAAATCACTCGATAGCCCCCACCATCGTCCTGAAAGAACTGACATGAGCAAACTGACCACCGCCTCCGGCATTCCCGTCGTCGACAACCAGAATTCGATCACCGCCGGTCCGCGCGGCCCCGTGCTGCTGCAGGACTTCCACCTGATCGAGAAGCTGCAGCACTTCAACCGCGAGCGCATCCCCGAGCGCGTCGTGCACGCCAAGGGCTCGGGCGCCTTCGGCACCTTCACGGTCACCGAGGACATCACCCGCTACACCAACGCCAAGGTGTTCGCCCAGGTCGGCAAGCAGACCGAGACCTTCCTGCGCTTCTCGACTGTCGGCGGCGAAAAAGGCTCGGCCGACACCGAACGCGATCCGCGCGGCTTCGCCCTGCGCTTCTATACGGAAGACGGCAACTGGGACCTGGTCGGCAACAACACCCCGGTGTTCTTCCTGAAGGACGGCATCAAGTTCCCGGACTTCATCCACACCCAGAAGCGCGATCCGAAGAGCAACCTGAAGTCGGCCCAGATGATGTTCGACTTCTGGAGCAACACCCCGGAAAGCCTGCACCAGGTGACAACCCTGTTCTCGAACCGCGGCACCCCGGACGGCTACCGCCACATGCACGGCTTCGGCAGCCACACCTACAGCCTGATCAACGATGCCGGCGAACGCGTGTGGGTCAAGTGGCACTTCAAGACCCTGCAGGGCGTCAAGAACCTGAGCGCGGCCGAAGCGACCCGCCTGGCCGGCGCCGATCCGGACTACGCGCAGCGCGACCTGTTCAATGCCATCGCCACCGGCAACTTCCCGCGCTGGAGCGTGGAAGCGCAAATCATGAACGACGAGCAGCGCCAGGCCTGGGAAGCCAAGACCGGCTGGGATGCGTTCGATTTGACCAAGGTCTGGCCGCACGGCGACTTCCCGCGCATCAAGGTCGGCATCCTGGAACTGAACCGCAATCCGGAGAACTACCACGCCGACGTCGAGCAGGCCGCCCTGTCGCCGGGCAACATCGTGCCGGGCATGGGCTACAGCCCGGACAAGATGCTGCAGGCACGTATCTTCTCCTACCACGATGCCCAGCTGTACCGCATCGGCACCAACCACCAGTACCTGCCGGTGAACCGTCCGCGCGTCGAGGTCTACAACCAGCAGCGCGACGGCGCGATGGCGGTCGGTAACGGCGGCGCGGCGCAGAACTACGATCCCGTGCACATGGGCGGCGTGCCGGCGGCCGGCGGCTTCGGCCACGGCGATGCGGGCTGGCAGGTGGAAGGCGTGGCGGGCCGCTACGACACCCGCATGACCGACGACCACTACACCCAGGCGGGCAACCTGTTCCGCCTGCTGGACGCCGACGAGCAGCGCGACCTGATCAACAACATGGCCGGCGCGCTGAGCCAGGCCGACGCCACGGTCCAGGACCGCTGGATCGGCCACCTGGCGAAAGCCGACCCGGCCTACGGCAAGGGCGTGGCGGACGCGGTCAATCGCATCCTGAACAAGGCCTGAAACGGCAAGGGCGCATGACGGCCAGCGACAACCTGGCCGCCATGCAAGCCAAGAGGCCGCGCCGACGATTCGGCGCGGCCTTTTTCATGCGCGAGGCCGGAAGCCCCCGCTCCTGCTGCCTGCGCATTGCTGAGTTGGATAGGGACAACGCACACCGCTTATCGTGCGCCGTTGCGGCCGCCTTGCGTCAATACTGGTTCGCATCCCTGCCCTCCGGAGGCATCATGCCCAGCACGCGCGCAGCAGTGTGTGAAGTCTTGACGGCGCTTTTTGCACTCGCCTTGCCGGCGGCGGCGCTGGCCGCGCCGGTCACCGTCGTGACACACTCGACCGGCACCGCCTACGTCTACCCGACCGTGCTGTTCGCGCTCGGGCTGGAAGAGTTTCCCGAAGAAGAGGTTCTGCCGTACGAACTGACACTGACGTCCACCTTCGACTGGAACGCCCCGCTGCCGGCACGCGACGAAGGCGCATGGAACTACGGCGCGGTCGCGGTCGACTTTCGCATGGGCGACCTGCACTACCAGTATGCTGGCACGGAAACAAGTCACGTCAACCTGTACACGCCGTCCTACCTCGGCGGCGACGCGTACTTGCAGGATGTCTCGGCCAATCCCAATGGCAGCAGCTATGGCTATTCCTTCGACTTCAGCCACATGCTGCACTCCCCGGCGGGCAGCATGGGGCCGGGCGGCGCACTGACGCCGATGGCCTTCGGCGGCAACGGCAATGAGAACTCCTCGATGGGTATCACGACGTACTACATCAACGACGAGTTCATCTTCAGCTGGAGAATGCGCGGCGACGTCGACACCTATTCCGTCCAGGTCACGAGCGCCGTGCCGGAGCCTGCCGCTTACGGCCTGCTGCTCGCGGGCACGCTGACGCTGGCACTGCGCCGGCGCGCCGGCCGCGCGAGCGCATAGCGGCCGCTGTCATCGCTCCTGCGCTGCCAGCCAGGGCACGACGATCTCGAGCAGGCGCTGCGGCGCCTCGATCGGGATCATGTGGCCGCTGTCCTCGACGACCTCCAGCACGGCGCCGGGAATGGCAGCGGCCATCTCGCGCGCTTCCTCGATGCTGCGCAGCCGGTCCTGGGCGGCCGCCACGACCAGCGTGGGGCACCGGATCTCGTGCGAGCGTTCCAGGTCGCCCGGGCGGTCCAGCATCGACTGGCGCCGGAACACCTCGCCGCCCAGGCGCACGCCCATCGCGCGCACGCGCTCGATCATGGCCTCGTTGTCGCGCTGCTTCGGATGCAGCGAGCTGGCGACGGCGACGCGGCTCAAGCCGCTGAAGGCGATCGACGGCGCGGCGGCGCCGATCGCGCCCTTGCGCTTCTGCAGCGAGGGCGTGTCGGGCCGCGTGGACGTGGCAACCAGCACCAGGGCGCGCACCCGATCGGGCGCCTGGCGCGCGATCGCGCGGGCGACATAGCCGCCCATCGAAAAGCCGACCAGCAGGAACGCCGGCGGCGCCGTCTCCAGCACGCGCCGCGCCATCGCCTCGACCGAGGTGTCATGGCGCAGGTCGGCGTGCACGATGGGTCCGAAGCGCTCCAGTGCCGGCAGCATGTCGTTCCACAGGGTTTCATCGGCCATGAAGCCGGGGACGAGGAGGATAGCCATGCCGGCATCCTAGCAGATGCCCGCTCATTTGCCGGCTCATCTGCCTGCTTACCTTCCCACTTACCCGGCGGCTCATACGGAAGTATGAGTCATCTACACCTTCATGTAATTTACATCACTTTTATTGCATAACAGAATCATTTCATTCAAAATCTCATGCCTCGGGAGTAGACTTCCGCAACCCTCACAGGAACCGTCGTGAACCCATCCGCCACCTCCAGCGTACGCAACCAGCTCAGGTTCACGTTCGCCATCATCATTGCCCTGTCCTTCCTGTCGACCGCCATCGCCATCTGGCGCCTGCAGGTGCTGGCCGCCGACACGCAAGCGCTGACCCAGCGCCCGCTCGCCAAGGAACGCCTGATCTCGAGCTGGCTGCTCAATACCTCGGTGGGCGTCAAGCGTACCGCCCTGATCACCCGTGCCGCGGACACGGACCTGGCCAAGGCCTATGCCGACGAAGCGCGCGAATCGAGCGCGCGGGGCGGCGAACTGCAGAAGAAGGTCGGCGAGCTGCTCGACACGCCGGAAGAAAAGGCGGTCTTCGCCGAGATCGGCAGCGTGCGCGAGAAGTACACGGAAGCGCGCAACCGCGTCGCCAAGCTCAAGACCGAAGGCAGGAGCGACGAGGCGCTGGCCCTGTTCGACCAGGCCTATACGCCGGCCGCCAACGGCTACGTCGGCAAGATCAACGAATTGCTGGCGCTGCAGCAGCGCGCCATCGATACGCAATCGCATGCGGTGCTGACCAGCGCGGAGCTCAGCGGCGACGTGCTGGTGGCCCTGTGCCTGGCGACGCTGGTATTCAGCATCGCCGCCGGCGTACTGTTCGTGCGCGCCCTGTTCAAGCGCCTGGGCGGCGAGCCGGCAGCCGCCGCCGCGGTGGCCGCCGAGATCGCGGCCGGCAACCTGCGCGTGGACGTGCCGCGCCGCGCCGGCGACGAGGACAGCCTGATGGCCGCGCTGGAACGCATGCGCGCCAGCCTGTCCGGCATCGTCGGCCAGGTGCGCACCGGCGCCACCAGCATCGGCACCTCGATCGCGACGATGGCGGGCGAAACCCGCGACCTGTCGGCGCGCACCGAGAGCCAGGCGTCGGCACTGGAGGAAACGGCGTCGTCGATGGAAGAACTGACCCAGGCGATCGGCCACAGCGCGGCGAGCGCCGAGCAGGCCGACAGGCTGGCGGCCGATGCCGCCAAGGTGGCGCGCGAGGGCGGCACGATGGTCGGCCAGCTGGTCGAGACGATGGGCGAGATCGATGCCTCTTCCGCGCGCATCGCCGACATCATCGGCGTCATCGACGGCATCGCCTTCCAGACCAATATCCTCGCGCTGAACGCGGCGGTGGAAGCGGCGCGCGCCGGCGAACAGGGGCGCGGCTTCGCCGTCGTCGCGGCCGAGGTGCGCGCGCTGGCCCAGCGCTCGGCCGCCGCCGCCAAGGAAATCAAGGACCTGATCGACGCATCGACCCGCCGCGTCGCCGACGGCTCGACGCTGGCCGGCCGGGCCGGCCAGACCATGCAGGGCATCGTCGACGGCATCGCGCGCGTGTCGCACATCATGAACGAGATCGTCAGCTCCAGCCGCGAACAGGCCAGCGGCATCGCCCAGGTCAACCAGGCGATCATGCAGATGGATGGCAGCACGCAGCAGAACGCGGCGCTGGTCGAGCAGTCGGCCGCCGCCACCCGTTCGATGCAGGACCAGGCCGAGGCCCTGGTGGCGCAGGTGGCGCTGTTCCAGGTGGAAGGCGGCGAGCGCGCGGTAGTACCCGCCGTCGCTGTGCCGGCCGCCAGGACCGCGGCCAAGCCGGCGCTGCCGTCCGTGCGCAAGGCCGCGGCGACGTCAGCCGATAAGACGGCCACCAAGCCAACCACTAAGCCAACCACCAAGCCAGCCATGGCGGCAGCCGGCGACGACTGGGAAGCGTTCTGATCCGCTCCACCCTGCCTGCCGCGGCAACCCGTCGATCTGCCGGGTTGTCGCGGCAGGCGTTATGAGGCACCATCTGCCTTATTTCGTTTTTTCAAGAGTACCGCCATGAACCTGCCTGCCCACCAATTGACCATGACGGTCCTGATGACCCCGGATACCGCGAACTTCTCCGGCAACGTGCACGGCGGGACCATCCTGAAGCTGCTCGACCAGGTGGCCTATGCCTGCGCCAGCCGCTATGCGGGGACCTATGTCGTGACCTTGAGCGTGGACCAGGTGACGTTCCGCCAGCCGATCCACGTGGGCGAGCTGGTGACCTTCCTGGCCGCCGTCAACTACACGGGCCGCACCTCGATGGAAATCGGCATCAAGGTCGTGGCCGAGGACATCCGCAGCCAGGCCGTGCGCCACGTGAACAGCTGCTTCTTCACCATGGTGGCCGTCGGCGACGACAAGCAGCCCGTCCCCGTCCCTCCGCTGCGCCCGTTCACGCCGGACGAGCAGCGCCGCTTCGAGGAAGCCAAGGGCCGCAAGGAATTGCGCCTGGCGCTCGAACGCCAGCACGCCGAACGCGCGGCCACCCGCGGCTGATCCGCGACCAGGCGCCGTGCGCCTTCCCCTTTCCTCGCGCATGCCCGGTCCCGGTGCATGCCGCCGGGTTTTCCCCAGGACGCGCCGTCTTGGGGCAAGCCACCTCATCTTGTCGGAAATCTTTCCACTCGCCTCAGCCACGTATCCTCCGCGAATGTAACCGTTTGTAGTTCCTTGCCTCAGGGTTTCGGCACCGTCGGCAACTGTCGGTCGATTCATTCCGGAAGGAACTCAACGTTTCCTCTCCACCCCTGACAAATGCGCACAAAAACGGTGCGCAAGTGTGTTTTCGTACAAATTCGTCGATATTTTTTACATTTCGATGACATTTTCCAGGGGGCCAACGTTTTCTTATTGGAAATCAAATAGTTACTTCGGTGGCACGCTATATGCAATCCAGGTGTTTCGTGACCCGGAAGGGATAGCCCTCCCCGTCACGCAGAGGGGCACCGCAGACCCCGCTTCCAACACTTGAAGAGGCGCACTACCCATGATGATGAAGAAAGCGTTCGCCGCACTGGCACTCGCAGGGATGGCCATGTCGGCACAGGCCGGCATCGTGACCAACGAGGGATTCGACACTGTTTACGGAACCGACGGCCTGGCCGCCAAGGGCTGGCTCGGCGTGAACAACAGCAGCAGCAGCGAGCCG
Source organism: Massilia sp. YIM B02763 (assembly GCF_030412015.1). Lineage (GTDB taxonomy): Bacteria > Pseudomonadota > Gammaproteobacteria > Burkholderiales > Burkholderiaceae_D > Telluria. The sequence goes on from NZ_JASNRD010000013.1 coordinate 60,190, forward strand.
AACGGCTGGATCGGCGGCAATCCGGACACCTTCGCCGCCCAGTCCGGCGCCGCCACGTCCTACGTGGCCGCCAACTATCGGCTGGCCGGCGCCGACGGCACGATCAGCAGCTGGCTGCTGTCGCCGGTCTTCGACGCCACCGGCGGCGCCACCGTCACCTTCTGGCTGCGCGCGGAAGCGCTCGCCGGTTACTACGACCAGGTGAACTTCGGCTTCAACCTGAACGGCCAGTTCGTCAACATGACGCCGGTCAGCGTGGTGCCGACCGACGGCTGGACCCAGTACACGGCCGTCCTGGACGCGGGCACCGTCGGCATGGCGCGCTTCGGCGTGCAGTACGTGGGCGACTTCAACACGTCCGATTACGTGGGCCTGGACAACGTCACCATCACCAGCGTGCCGGAACCGGCCAGCCTCGCGCTGCTTGCCTTCGGCGCCTTCGGGCTGGGTATCGCGCGCCGCCGCCGCGCCTGAACAACGAACAGGAGAACACCATGTCGACACCGCATTCCCTCCAGCGCCTGCTGGGCGCCGCCAGCATCCTGGCCCTGTGCGCAGCCGCCCTGCCCGCCGCCGCGCAACAAGTCGCCGAGCCGGCCCCCCAGAGCGCCGATGCCCAGACCGTGGCCCGCGACGCCAGCACCGGCCGCCTGCGCGCCGCCACCCCGGAAGAAGTGCAGGCGCTGGCAGCGTCCAAGGCACGCGCCACGGCACGCTTCGCCGCCCCGCGCACGCTGCCCAAGACCCACGCCACCGGCGCCCGGGGCGCCCGCCTGACGGACGAGTTCCTGACCTCGTCGGTCGCCGTCCGCCAGCCCGACGGCACCCTCAAGATCGAGCACGGCACCGCCGAGACCGCGCAACAAGAAGCGCCAGCCGCCAACACCCCCGTCGTGGAGTAATTCATGCGCACCAACGTCATTTCGCACACCGTCCGCTCCCTGATCGCCGCCGGCGCCCTGACCTGCGTGGGCGCGCACGCCGCCACCATCCAGATCACCAGCCGCGACCCCGTCGGCGTCGGCTTCAACGATCCGACCCCGGTCGCACCGGTGGGCGGCAACCCCGGCACGACCCTGGGCGAGCAGCGCTGGAACGTCTACAAATACGTCGCCGGCATCTGGGAAAAGAACATCAAGAGCGACGTCACCATCACCGTCAGCGCGGGCTGGGAAGCGCTGACCTGCACGGCCACCTCGGCCACGCTGGGCAGCGCCGGCGCCTGGAACATCTGGTCCGACTTCAAGAACGCCAAGCCGGGCACCTGGTATCCGCAGGCGCTGGCCAACAAGCTGGCCGGCGTCAACCTGAGCGAAGGCTATGACGACGGCACCGGCTATGGCGGCGTCGACATCAAGACCCAGTTCAACGTCAACCTGGGCAACCCGGGCTGCCTGGACGGCTCGCCGTTCTACCTGGGCCTGGACGGCAAGGCCGGGGACAAGGTCAACTTCGTCGAAACCCTGCTGCACGAACTGGGGCACGGCCTGGGCTTCTCCGTCCTGAGCGTCTCGACCTCGAGCGGCTACCGCCTGAACGCCGACGCCAGCGCCTACGTGGCGACGGGCGGCCTGCCCAGCATCTGGGAACAGTTCATGTACGACAACACCGCAGGGAAATACTGGTTGAACATGAGCTCGGCCGAGCGCCGCGCCTCGGCGATCAATCCGCTGCAGCTGGCCTGGACCGGTCCGAACGCCGTCGCCGGCGCCAAGCAGATGCTCAAGGCGATCCCGGTCATCAAGACCGTCTCGCCGGCCGCCAACGGCAACCTGAGCATCGACTTCAATACCTCGTCGTTCGGTCCGCTGCCGCCGTCCAGCGGCACGCTCGGCACCCTGGCGCTGATCGCCGCCCAGCCAGGCGAACTCGGCCCGGGTTGCAGCGAATTCAATGCCGCCAACACCGTCGCCGTGAAAGGCAAGGTGCCCGTCATCAGCCGCGGCGGCTGCAATTTCGCGCTCAAGGTCAAGAATGCCCAGAACGCGGGCGCCGTCGGCGTCATCCTGGCCAACAACGTGGCCGGCTCGCTCGTTCCGGGCGGCACCGACGGCACCGTCACCATTCCGGCCGTGGGCGTGTCGCTGGAGGATGGCAACAAGCTGACGGCCTCGGTCGGCAGCGCCGCCCTCCTCGGCAGCCGCGCCAAGCCGGGCGTGGTCACCGTGAACCTGGGCACCGACCCGACCCGCATCGCCGGCGCCGATGCCTACGGCCGTCCGCTGCTGTACACGCCGGCCACGCTGGCCCCAGGTTCGTCGGTCTCGCACTGGGACGTCACCGCCAGCCCCAACCTGCTGATGGAGCCGAACATCAATGCGGACCTGGGCACCACGCTGGTGGCGCCGTACGACCTGACCCTGCCCCTGCTGAAGGACATCGGCTGGTAACAGGCCAGGCCCGGTCCGGCGCCACGGTGCCGGACCGGGCCCTCACAATGCATGCGATGTAGCGGGATTATGTACTTTACGTAAGCCGTGCTATAATGCGCCGCCTTGGCCTGGTAGCTCAGTTGGTAGAGCAGAGGATTGAAAATCCTTGTGTCGGTGGTTCGATTCCGCCCCGGGCCACCAAGAATCCCGCATCAGCGATGATGCAAACGACAACGCCACCCTCGGGTGGCGTTGTCGTTTGTGGCGCAGGTATTTCTACGCCGCCTTCTTCGGCAGGATATCGCTGGCCATCATCTCGCCGAACGGCCCCGTGATCGACTGTTCGCCCGCCGCCTTGCCCTTGCCCAGCAAGGGCAAGACCGGCTCGGCGAAGCGGTAGGACTCTTCCAGGTGCGGATAGCCGGACAGGATGAAGGTCTCGATGCCCAGCAGTAAGACGCTCATGGTGTGTTCCCGTTTCGACAAGGACGGCAACAGCGTAGAACGCGGCTCCCGCCACGCCAACGAAGGCTTTCGCTCATCGATATGCGTTTCGCGCTTTAATTTCGCGCTTTAACTGTCCGCGCATATCGATGGCCGGATTTCTTCGTTCACGCGGCAGCAGGTTGCGATGCAAGATGGCGTTTCGTTCAACATCGCCACGCCATGCCATGTCTTCCATCCCGCACGCTTCCCATGTTGTTTGAACGCCATGCGGTAACCGGCAGGAGTTCGCAGGATGCGCCAAAAGGGTTACACTTTGCCTGACAGAAACCCTTTCGCCGTACTGGCACGCGACATCCGATGCGTTCTTCCCATGCCCTGCGCTGTAGCGGCGCCGTCTTCCTCGCCATGCTGACGCTCGGCTGCTCGACCCGCCAGCTGCCCGCGGCCAAGCCGGCCACCACGATCCTGTTCGTCGGCAACAGCTTCACCTACGGCGATCCCGCCGGCGCGGCGCCGCTGGCCAAGATCTACCGCCCGCACACGGTCACCGACCTGAACGGCACGGGAATCGGCGGCGTGCCGGCGTTGTTCAAGGCCATGACGGAGCAGGCCGGCCTGGATTACGACGTCAGCCTGGAGACCATTCCGGGCGCCGGCCTCGACGCCCACTACGAGCAGAAGTACGACACGATCGTCAAGCCGTTCGACGTGGTGCTGCTGCAGAGCTACAGCACGCTGGATGCCCACAAGCCGGGCAATCCGGACAAGCTCGTCAAGTACACGGGCCTGCTGGCCGATGCCTTCCGCGCCCGCAATCCGAACGTCGACATCCGCCTGGTGTCGACCTGGTCGCGCGCCGACCAGGCCTACAAGCCGGACGGCGCCTGGTATGGCGCGCCGATCGAACGCATGGCGCTGGACGTACGGCGCGGCTACGACACGGCGGCGCGCGCGAACCGCCTCCGCGACGTCATCCCGGTCGGCGAAGCGTGGAACCGCGCCATCGCCGCCGGCGTGGCCGACCCCAACCCCTACGACGGCATCGCGCCGGGCCAGGTCAACCTGTGGGCGCCCGATTCCTATCACGCCAGCGTGCACGGCTACTACCTGGAAGCGCTGACGATCTTCGGCAACGTCACCGGCCGCGACCCGCGCTCGCTGGGCGCCGCCGAACCGGTCGCGCGCGAACTCGGCATCGAACCCGCCACCGCCGGCGCGCTGCAGCGGTTCGCGGCGGAGCAGCTGGAAGCCAGTCGCCTGGGCGCACGGGGTCGCTTGCCTTAAGGCCGGACTTCCAGGTACGGCAGAATGGTTTCCCATCTCTCCGTGAATGGCTGGAGCCGATTCCACATCGCCGCAGCGTCCCCCGGCTCGTCGGCCGGATAAGATAACGCGCGCCGGCCCAACTGGGCGCCCGAAGAAAACGGCATGCCGTTCCTTGCGGAGCGGCATGCCGTGCATTGCCGGACAGGCCGGCATGGGCCTGTCGGTGTGTCAGGGATGCGCAGTGGTGCTCAGGTGCCAGTGGTGCATGTGGCTCGCGGCGACCTGGACCCGGGCCGGCTTGTTCCAGGCCTCGATACCTGGAATGGCCAGGGCGGGCGTTCCCGCGAACTTGCCGTCGACCAGCGCCAGCTTGATGAACGATTGCCCGATATAGATGTGCCGGGTGCTCGCCGATGCCGCTTCGTTGGCCATGTTGTTGCGGTTGGCCGTAATCCAGGCCTGCAGCGCGGCCAGTTGCGGCTTCTGGGGGGCATTGCTTGCCACTTCCTGCCGTGCCGCGTTGATCATCTGCAGGATGGCGGCGCCTTCGCCCTGGCCGCCCAGGGCTTCGCTGTAGCCGCCCTGCCCGTCCGCGTAGCGCATGTCGATCTGCTGACCGTCGCTGTGCCCGCTATGGCCGAGGATCGAACGGCCGGTTGACGTCTGCGTCACGTGCTGGCCACTGGTGTCGTCGAAGCGGTAGGCACGCGACTGCAGCCAGGCGATCGTCTGGCGCGTGGCCCAGGAATCGCCGCCAGCGTCGCGGCTGCCGTAGCGCCGTCCACCCAGGCCGCTTTCGTTGTTCGCCAGGTACAGCGGCGTGAAGGCCGTGGCGCCGTTGAACGCGACCTGCCCCCCCTCCTGCGGATCGGACGTGACGTCGGTGTCCTCGACCCTCCCCTTGATGCGCACCGTTACCGAGACCTTGCCGCCGGTATTGGCGTCGGCGAAAGCAGGCAGCCTGATGCCGCTGAACTTGATCGTGCCGTTCGTATCGGTATGGGCCTGGCCCATCAGGTTGTCGCTGGAGAACGATGGCGTGCCGTTCGACGAAACGCTGATGTTCACCTCGCTGATCTTGGCGTTGGCGGGCGCGTAGCGGATCTCGAGCGGGATGGTATGGGTACCGTCCGTGCCGTTCAGCGGTACCGACAGGTAGGGCCCCGGCAGGTTGCCTTGCAGGTTCAGCGGCTGCAGCACCGGATGGGCATCCTTGTTCGGCGACGTGAACTTCGCTTCGGTGACCTTCAGGCCCACGCATCCCGTGCTCAGCTCCACCGTGGTGATGGTCGGCAGTGCGCTGTCGCCGATATTGGTCGCGCTGACCTGCCCGGACACGGTGAAGGCGCCGTTCTTGGCCTGGGCGCTGACATCGACGCAGGCGCTGCTGCCGATCGAGCCCTGGGTATAGTGCGACTGGTTGACGGAGCCGCTGGCCGACAGCGATGCGCCCGGCAATCCCGTGATCGCATATGACCACGTGTCGTTGTACTGGCTCTGTTGTGTAGTGTAGACCGGGTACTCCTCCGTGAAGACAGTGATCTTCACGCCGACATTCTGGGTGCCCTTCGGGACCTCGAACGAGATAGGTGTCGTGATCGTCGCGTTCTGCGCGGCGGCGGTGGCACTGAACGTCGTGCCGCCCTGGGCCTGCGTGACGGCAGCGCGGGCGCCGCTACGGTCCGGCGCGGCGATCGAACGTGCCGCGACGGGCGTGCCGTCCTGCTTGACGGTGCTGGCCACGAACGAGGCGCCCTTCGCGGCGCTCGCGGAAGCCAGCGCCTTCTGCATGGAGCCCATGTTGTAGACGATCGACACGTTGGCCACCGTTGCATCCTGCTGGACGATGGTACTGGCCGATACCACGTTCGGGTTATCCAGGTCGTTCAACGTCAGCTGATAGGTATCCGGAATCACATTCGGGAACGTGAAGCCGCCGCTGGCATCGATGACGGCGACCTGGCGCAGGCGCTGGTTGAAGCCGCGCAGCAGCATCTTCCTGCCCGCCAGGCCGGTCACGGCCGCGCCCTGCGGCGAGACGAGCTTGCCCTGCAGCGTCGCCCCCTTGCCCGCTGCCAGCATCTGGTACACGGCGGCGAACTCTCCGTCGGCCGAGACGAAGTTCAGCGACACGTTGAGCGCGCCCGACGGTAGCGCAGCCAGGAGTTGCTGCAGCTTTGCGCCCTGGATCGTGAAACTGCCGGCGACAGGGTCGAACGTCCAGTACGGCTTCAGGCTCAGCAGGGTGTTGTTCGCGCCCAGCACGATCCCGTCGCTGTCCTGCGCCAGGTCGAGCCCACTGGCGCCTGCGAGCTTGAAGGTCAGCGGGTTGCCCGAGAAGCTGTTGTTCGGCCCGAGCCCCGCCACCGACAAAGTGGGCAGCGGCTTGCCGTCGCTGCCGTCCTCGTTCGGCTCCACGTAGACCAGCGGGGTCGCGGGACGGTCGCTAAGGATCGTCAGCGCCAGGACCGTGCTCGTGCCGCCCTTGACGAGGGTGAACTCGGCATGCTGGGGCGCGCCGGTGTCGCCCGGCGTCGAGAAGCGCAAGGTGCCGTCCTTGAGCAGCACGTCGCTCACAGCGCCGCTGACGGTGACCTTGTCGGCACCGTCGGGCAGGCCGATATCGGCAAGCGCGAGCACCACGACCTCGGCCGGCTTGACCGGTTCGAGTTCCATGACGGCGCTGGACGCGATGTTCCAGGCCAGCCCGGCCGCATCGAACGGGATGGTGCGGTCGATGCGCAGGATGATCGTGTCCTGCGGGCTGACGCTGGCGCCCGCGCCGATGCTGCCGGCGGCGACCTGTCCGTCGATGACGGTGACACCGTTCGGCACGCCCGTCAGCACCGCCTGGACATTGGCGGCAGCGGCACCGTTGTTACGGATGCTGACCTGGTAGGTGTACTCGTACACCGTACGGTTAACGCGCGTTTCTCCCAGCTTCTGCAGCCCGGTCACCTCGAACTGGGCGCTGGCGGCCTTGTGGGAAACGGATGCCAGCATGCGCGGCGTATCGCTGCCGCCATCCTGGGCGGATTGCCCGCAGGCGGCAAGCAGTCCGAGCGCCGCGAGCGCGAGCGCCATGCTCCAAGAACGCATGTTCATCGTGCGCCTCCGTTGCGGCGGCGTTGCAGGACTCCGGCGGCCAGGCCGAGCCCGACCAGACCGAGCGTGCCCGGCAAGGGAATCGCAGCACTGTCGGTCAGGCCGCTATCGATCTCCACGAACGTCGCGGGATCGACGATCGAGAACGGCTGGCGTTCAGGCAGGCCCAAGCCGGCGTAGTCGAAGGATACGGAGAACCCGGCCAGCGAAGCACCGGCCGCGATGCCCTCGCCCAGGGCGAGGCCGTCGAGGAAGCCGGCGGCAGGAATGCCGCTGTCCGGCTGGATCAGCAGCAAGTCCCACCCGGCCACGGTAGATTCGTCGACCAGATTGGCGAACATCTTTTCGTTGAAATAGATTGTGAATTCCTGTAGCGATTGCGACAGGCTGTCGTTATGGATCGTGTAGTCGTAGCGCCAGCGATGTTCGCCCAACTGGGTCGTACTGTAAGACAGCGTGGTCGCTTGCGCGCACGTCACGCCGAAAGACAACAAGAACAAAAACTTCGTAAGGAATTTGCGGAACATCTTCATATGACCTCCCTAGTGAATGAAGCAAGTCAATACAAAGCACTAAGTGTTCCAGCAACAGTATCTCAACAGAAATAAACTACGCAACAAGTACTTACGAATGTGACGCATGCGAAGCGCATGACGCCATGTTTCGCGTGTCAATTTTCCCGACACTTATTTACCCGGCAGGGATTTGCGGCGCACGCCAGCTCGGCCGCAACCGTGCGGGCTTGCCAAGCCGCCACGGCCGCGCGATCATGGCCGCATGACCCATCAATCCATTTCCGTTCGCTCCCTGCTTGCCACCGCCCTGCTGCTGCTGGCCAGCAGCGCGTGCAGCAGCGACGCGCCGCGCGCCGATGCACCCGCGCCCGCCTCCGCTCCCGCCACGCCCGCCAGCCTGCTGGCCGCCATCGAGGCCGAGCGCGGCGCTGCGTCGTGCGACAGCGACGCCCAGTGCCGCACCATCGGCGTCGGCGCCAAGGCCTGCGGCGGACCGGAACGCTACCTGGCCTGGTCCAGCAAGGATGGCGACGGCAGCCGCCTGAAAACGCTGGTGGAACAGCATGCGGCGCTGCGCCGCCAGGAAGACGCGGCGAGCGGCATGATGTCGACCTGTAACCTCATACCCGACCCCGGCGCCACCTGCCAGGCCGGCCAATGCGTGCTGCGCCCGCCGGGCCTGGGCGGCAGCCAGGCGCGCTGACCGTTCCGCCCCTTCCTTCCAATAAAAAAGCCGCGGCGGGTGCCGCGGCTTTTGTCGCTGGAACCGCCCGCAGGCGGTCCCGCATGCTGCATCACTTGGTGCCGACGATCTTGTTGGTCGCGTTGTTAAACACCGGCAGCGGGTCGGTCGTGTCGATGTCCAGGACGGTCGTGCCCAGCAGGGTCGAACCGTTCATGTAGCCGACCGAGCCGAGATAGCGCTTGCCCGTCGCCAGGCCCGCCCAGCCCACCGTGACCGACGCGGTGCCGGCGATGGTGACGGCGCTCGGCGCGCTGACCTTCAGGTTGCTGCTGGCCGTGGCCGGGTTTACCAGCCAGGACGACAGCTTGTAGCTGGTGGACGCGGTCTCCGGCGCATAGCCGACGACGCAGACGCGGTAGGTGCCCGCCACCGGGTTGGTCAGCGTGACCATCTCGTTGCTGGTGCCGCTGCCGCTGCTGCCGACGATGCTGGTGCCGCGCAGCACGACCATGTCGAGGTCGGAACGGGCCTTGCCGTCGCCCGTGTCGGCGTCGAACAGCGCGAAGCGGGCCACCGAGATGCCGGCCGGGACCGCGAAGTCGTGCACGACCACGCCGGCACCGCCGCCGTTGTAGCACAGCAGCTCGTTGTTGGCGTTCTCGCTGATGTCGGCCTGGCCGACGCTCTTCCCGGCCTGGGTCGCCGGGATCAGGCCGCCCTTGGCGACGGACATTGCGCCGCTGAAGCCGGTGCCGATGCTGAGCACCTTGCTGCCGCTGGGCGCTTCGCTGTAGGCCGTGGCCGGTGCCGACAGCGAGGCGCCGCGCGCGATCAGCGGGCTGCGCACGACGTGGGTGCCGTCGGTCCAGGTCAGCTTGCCGTACTTCCAGGTGTTCTGCTCGGCGGTGGTGCGGTTCAGCTTGACCTGGAAGCTGCCCTTGGCGCCCGGCGCCAGCGTCAGCGTCGCCGGGACGACCTGCACGGTGAAGCCCGGCAGTTCGGCGCTGGCCGTATAGGTCGCCGCGGTCGCGCCGACGTTGGTGACGGTGCGGTTCAGGGTCAGCGAGCCGAGCACGTTGGCGGCCGTCAGCGATGCCAGGTTCAGGTCGTATGCCGGAATCGTGCCGATGGCGTTGCAGGTCGCGGTGTTGTAGACGCCGGCGCCGATGCCGCACAGGAAGCGCGCATAGTCGATCTCGGACGCATCGTAGACCAGGCCCGGATCGGCGGCCGCGGTCGGGGCGATGTGGCCGGCGCCCTGGGCCCACGGCAGCGTGCCGGTGGTACGGGCGGTGGCATCCCACGAGACGGCGCCGTCCAGGCCGTCGCTCTGGGTGTCGTAGGCGGTGGTCATCAGCGCCGACTTGATCATGGCCGGGCTCCAGTCCGGATGGCGCTGCTTCAGCACGGCGGCGATGCCGGCCACGTGCGGCGAGGCCATCGAGGTGCCGGTGTAGAACGCGAAGTCCTTGACCGTCGCTTCGGCGCCGGCGGCGATCGCGTTGCGCTGCTCGCGGGTGATGTCGGCGCTGACGGCGGCCAGGATGTCGGTGCCGGGCGCGGTGAGGTCCGGCTTCATGATGTTGGCGTTGGCCACGTTCGGGCCGCGCGAGGAACTGTTGTTCATCACGGGCGCCTTCACGCTCGGGTCGACGATGCCGCGCAGGTTGCCCAGCGCGGCGGTGGCGCTGCCCGGGTTGGCCGCGATGTAGTCCTTGACCTTGGCGCCGTCTTCCGCGGTGATGTGGACCGTCGACAGCGAGTGCGCCTGGTTCAGGATGCTGGCGTTGCCGCCTTCGACGTTGGCGATGATGACGCCCGCCGCGCCGGCCGTCTTCGCGTTGGCGCTCTTGTTGACCAGCACGTTGTCGCCGCGGTCGCAGACGAGGATCTTGCCGCTCACCTTGGCCGGATCGAGCAGCTCGGTCGGCGCGACGGTGTCCGCGGGGCCGAAGCAGCGGTTCAGGTTGGCGTTGGCCGGGTCGACGCCCGCCTTGCCGGCATCCCTGGCCAGGATCAGTTGCGAGGTCGGCGTGTTGGCATTGCCGGACGCGCCCGTCACGGTGACGCCGTTGCCCAGCACGGCGTCGCCCGCGTACAGGCGGTTGTGGGTCGAGTTGCCGACGGTGGTCAGCCACGGGCTGATGTGCGAGGCCGGCGCCGTCGACGGGCCGGAGTTGCCGGCCGACGCGGCGACGAACACGCCGGCGGACGCGGCGCCCAGGAAGGCGACCTCGGTCGCTTCGCTGAACGAGCCGCCGCCCGCGTTCGGGCCGATCGAGAAGTTGATGACGTTGACGCCGTCCACCACGGCCTGCTCGATCGCCGCCACGCTGTTCGAGGTGGCGCAGCCGTTCTGCGCGGTGGCCGCGTCGGTCCAGCACACCTTATAGGCGGCGATGCGGGCGCGCGGCGCCATGCCGCTGATCTTGCCCAGGCCGACGCCGCCCGAGTAGGCGGTCACGTGGGCATTGCCGCCCGCCGTGCTGGCCGTGTGGTCGCCGTGGCCGCCTTCGCCGCTGGCGCCGCCGACCGAATCGCGGCCCGAGCGGAATTCGCTCCAGTGCAGCGCGGCGCTCGAGTTGCGGAACGAGCGGATGCCGATCAGCTTGTTGTTGCAGTCGCTGGCCTTGATGCCTTCGCCGATTTCGCAGGTGCCTTTCCAGGTGGCCGGCGGTGCGGTATAGGCGAGCTTGCTGCCGCCGCGGGTCGGGTTGCCGTTCTCGTCGACGCGGTCGGCGAAGCTGTCGTGCTCCGGCCAGATGCCGCCGTCGACGATGCCGATGATGATGCCCTCGCCGGCCTTGTCCTGGCCGCCGACCTGTTCCCACAGGCTGCCGGACTTGTCCAGGCCGAGGAAGGTCGGGGTGTAGCTCGTGTCGAGCTTCATGATCGAGTCGGCCGTGATGTTGACCACGCCGGCCTGCTTCTTCAGCGCGCGCACTTCGGCGTCGGTCAGCATGGCCGAGAAGCCGTTGAAGACGACGTTGAAGTTGTTGGTGACGGGGGCCTTGCCCACGACGGCCAGCACATCGGCCTTCTTCTTCTCGAGGTAGGCGACGTAGTTCTGGACGGTGGCAGCGTTGACGTTCAGGCGCTGGCCCGTGGCGGGCTTGGTCGCGGCCAGTCCGGCGACGTCGCCGGTATAGGTGGCGACCGGCTTGTCGGACAGCTGGATGATGTAGGAACGGCGCACGTCGTCGGCGAGCGACGGGGTGGTGGCGGCGACGGCCAGCGCGAACAGGACCGCCGAGGTAATGGGACGCAGTTTCATGGGTCGGATCCTTGGCAATCAGGCGTTGGCGGACGAGGCGTTCGACTTGCGGCGGCGCAGCGCGAGGGCGCCGGCGCCCAGGCCCAGCAGGGCCAGGCTGCCCGGCTCCGGCACTTCGGCCAGCGCGATGTTGTCGATGCCGAACTGGGCCTGGTTCAGGATCGGGCTGCCCTCCGCCGGATACACGCACGACAGGCTGCCGTCGTCGCCGTCGACGTTGACGCAGGCGCGGATGGTCAGGCTGGTCAGGGTGGCGTTCAAAAAGTCGCTGCCCAGCTGCGCGGCACCGAAGCTCGGGTGGCCGTCGACGTAGCCGGGGAAGTCCAGGCTGGCGGAAATGGTGGAGCCGTCCATGAGCGTGCCGACCAGGTTCAGGGCGCCGTACGAGAAATCGTCCAGGCCGCCCACCGGGGCGAGGAAGGAATAGTCGAAGCCAGTCAGGCGGAAACCCCAGTTATTGCGGGTCAGGACGATGCCGCCGTCGTTCACGCCCAGGTAGTAGTAGCTGTTGTTGCCGGTCGGGCAGCCGTCGGCCGAGCAGGTGTAGGGGTCATTGCCGTTGACGATGACGCCCGCGCCGCCCTTGCCGTTGCCATGGTTGTCGACGACCGTCAGCGTGTAGTCGCCATTGAACATCTGTTCGCCGCCGTTGAGCGGGAACGGCATCTCGTTCTCGAAATTCAGCACGGTCGCCATGGCCGGCGTCGCCGCCAGCATGGTCAGCGCCGTCGTGACGCCCAGTGCAAGTTTGGTGAGCCCGGAACGGGCGGTGGAACGCGTACTGAAGATCGTGGTCATTATCTCTCTCGCTGTAGTGAACCGGACCATGTCGCCATGGCACGGGGGTGTTTTTTTACTAATTCACACGGCTTTTTACTCTAGCAAGAAACACAATTTATGTAGAACAAATTTTCTCAAATTAAATTTATATATAGAACAATACGCAAAATAAGATTTGGATTTCCCTATGAAAACCGCATTCTCACCTGTCATCGAATTGTCGTTTTTTAATTACAACTCATTGCACATAGAAAAAAACATCGACACGCTCGGCGGAAAATGATAGCTATTTCTTAACGCAAATAGACATAAAATAATTAAATAAAAGAAATTAAATGATGATTTTCATTGCACCAAAAACCATCCTTCGCGCACGAAAATGAATGGAAATGTCGCGTGCCGCGCGGCCCGACGCACCGGAACGACGCGCGAGCGGCACCGCCCATGGAAACGATGGGCGAAACAGCGGCACCCCTGCGACATGGACGTCCGTCGATGCTGCGCCGCGCAATCCCGCCGGCACAAAATAAAAAACGGCGCCGCAGCGCCGTCGAGGGGGTGGCATCGAAGCCGGGTCAGGCCGCCTGCTCCAATGCCGGATAGTCGGTATAGCCTTCCGCGCCGAAGGTATAGAAGGTCTGCGGATTCGGCGCATTGAGCGGCGCATCCAGCTTCAGGCGCTGCACCAGGTCCGGGTTGGCGATGTAGGCACGGCCGAAGGCGACGGCATCGGCGGCGCCGGACTGCACGGCATCGATCGCCATCTGGCGGGCGTAGCCGTTGTTGGCGATGTAGGTGCCCTTGAAGGTCTTGCGGGCCCAGGCGAAGTCGAAGCCCGGCACGTCGCGCGGGCCGCCCGTGGCGCCTTCGATGAAGTGGATGAAGGCGATGCCGCGCGCATTCAATTGCTCTACCAGGTAGCCGAACACGGCCTGCGGGTTGCTGTCGCGGGCATCGTTCACGGGCGTCACAGGCGACAGGCGGATGCCCACGCGGCCGGCGCCGATCTCGGCGGCCACGGCGTCGACCACTTCCAGCGCGAAGCGGGCGCGGTTCTCGACCGAGCCGCCGTAGCCGTCGGTGCGCTTGTTGGAGCCGTCGCGGATGAACTGGTCGATCAGGTAGCCGTTGGCGCCGTGGATCTCCACGCCGTCGAAGCCGGCGCGGATCGCATTGGCGGCGCCGCGGCGGAATTCGTCGATCACGGCGCGGATGTCGTCCTCGCTCAGCGCGCGCGGGGTTGGCATGTCGACCTTGCCGTCATGCGTGTAGGCGACGGCGTCGGGCTTGACGGGGGACGGGGCGACGGGTTCGGCGCCGCCCGTCAAAGCCGGATGGGTGATGCGGCCCACGTGCCAGATCTGCGCGACGATCTTCGAACCGGCCGCGTGCACGGCCGCGGTGATCGGCTTCCAGCCCTCGACCTGGGCGTCCGAATAGATGCCGGGGGTCGCCATATAGCCCTTGCCGACCGGGGACACCTGGGTGCCCTCGCTGATGATCAGGCCGGCGTTGCTGCGCTGGCGGTAGTACTCGACGTTCATCGGGCTGCCCGGGACGTCGCCGGCCGCCTCGTCCGCGCGGCTGCGGGTGAGCGGCGCCATGACGACGCGGTTGGCGACCTCGATGTCGCCGATGCGGGTGGGCTGGAACAGCAGGAAGGGTTCGTTTGCGCTGGTTGCCATCGTTCGTCCTTTGATGAAGAGGAAATGATGAAGGGGCCGCGTTCGCCGAATGATTGGCGTAGCGGCCCCGTGCATTGATGCCATTATGCCCATTCCCGACCGGATCAAATAGTCAATACGAGTGATATGATTTATTCCTGACAGGAATGGGAGAGAGCACACGATGGACCGCTTGCGCCTGATGGAAACCTTTTGCCGCGTCGTCGAGAGCGGCAGCTTCTCGGCCGTGGCGCGCGAGGAGATGACGACCCAGTCGGCGATCAGCAAGCAGGTGCAGGCGCTGGAAAACCAGCTCGGCGCCCGGCTGCTGGTGCGCTCCACGCGCAGCCATTCGCTCACCGAGGCCGGCCAGTTGTACTACGAGCGCTGCCGCCAGGTGCTCGATACGCTCGACGAAGCGCGCCTGGAAGTGCAGCGCGCCGAGCACGACATCGGCGGGCTGCTGCGCGTGTCGGCGCCGGCCGCCTTCGGCCGTCTGCACATCGTGCCGCGCCTGCAGGAGTTCTACGCGCGCTATCCGCGCATGCGCATCGACCTGGTGCTCGACGACGCCTTCGTCGACCTGGTGGCGGCCGGCGTCGACGTCGCCTTCCGCGTCGGCGAACTGAAGGACAGCCGCCTGGTCGCGCGCCGCATCGGCACGGCGCACCGCGCCATCCTGGCGTCGCCGTCCTACCTGGAGCGCCACGGCGAGCCGCAGCATCCGGACGAGCTGGCCCGGCACCACTGCGTGCTGTACACGGGCCTGTCCAACGAGTGGGCCTTCATCGACGAGGACGGCGCGCCGCTGACGCTGCGGATCAATGCGCGCTTCCAGTCCAACACCTCGGAGGCGACGCGCCAGGCCGTGTGCGAGGGCCTGGGCATCAGCTACTCGACCACCTGGATCTACGGCGCCGACATCCGCGCCGGCCGCGTCAAGCCGATCCTGACGCGGTTCAAGCTGCCGCCGCTGCCGCTGAACGTCGTGTTCCAGCCGGCGCGCCGGCCGTCGCTGAAGGTGAACCGCTTCGTGTCCTATTTCGCCGACGCCTTCGCCCAGGATCCGGACATCGCCCAGATGTTGGAAGGCGCCGCCGGCTGAGCTCACACGGTAAGATGGCGGCCATGAAATACCTGACTCCCCTTCTTCTTTCCGCCCTCCTCGGCGCCTGCGCCGTCGCCCAGGCCGAACCCGCCGCCGCGCCGCGGGTCGTGCCGATCCCGCGCCTCGACGTGCCGCGCTACATGGGCACCTGGTACGAGATCGCCAAGTACCCGAACCGCTTCCAGAAGGACTGCGCCGGCTTCACCACCGCCACCTACACGCTGCAGCCCGACAAGACCGTGCAGGTAGCCAACCGCTGCCGCCGCGCCGGCGGCACGCCCGACCAGGCGATCGGCAGCGCGCGCCAGATCGGCGGTCCCGCTTCCGCCACGCTGAAGGTGCGTTTCGCGCCGCGCTGGCTGTCCTTCCTGCCGATGGTGTGGGGCGACTACTGGGTGATCGACCTCGATCCCGCCTACAGCCTCGTCGCCGTCAGCGAGCCGACACGCGAATACCTGTGGATCCTGTCGCGCACCCCGGCCGTACCGCACGACGCCTACGAGGCGCTGCTCGAGCGCCTGCAGCGCCAGGGCTTCGATCTGTCGAAGCTGGAGAAGACACGCCAGTAGCGGCGCGTGAGGCGCTTCAGAGCCTATTCCGGTAGGCTCTTAGTACAACGCTTCCACCTAAATGCTTGCCAAGGGACGGTTATTTACGGAATATACTTATTTCATTTCTGTAACAACCATCCCGCGCATGAAGACTGCCGCCGCGCGCGTCTCGCGCCTGTACGAAGTGATGGACCTGATGCTGGACTCGGTCGGCGATCCGCTCGCGTTGAAGACGCTGGCGGCGTCGGCCAGCTATTCGTCCTTCCACTTCGACCGCATCTTCCGCGAACTGACGGGCTTCTCGGCCGTCGAGTACCAGAGAAAGCGGCGCCTGCGCCGCGCCGCCCACCTGCTGCGCCACGAACCGGACGTGCCCATCGTGCGCATCGCCCAGGACTGCGGTTTTCCTTCCAACGCGGCCTTCGCCAAGGCCTTCAAGCAGCAATTCGCGATGTCCGCCAAGGCCTGGCGCGAAGGCGGCTGGCGCGACTACATGGACCGCCAGGTCGGGCGCGAGAGCGACGTCAGCTTCTTCGTGGCGGAGCCGGACAACCTGGAAGCGATCCTCGCGCCCTACTGTCCGCCGGAGCCGGGCACGGTGGCCGCGCGCATCGCCGTGCGCAGCCTGCCCGCGCTGACGCTGCGCTACCAGCGCTTCTTCGGCCAATCCGGGGCGGCGCTGTCGATGGCCTGCAATGCCTTCATCCGCGAGCGCGAACGCGCCGATCCCCTGGCCCCCGGCACGCCCTGGTACGGCGTGTTCGACGAGGATCCGGGTTTCACGGGGGAGCGGGAATACTGCTACGACTTCGGCTGCGCCGACGACCACGCGCCCGACCCCGCCCTGGGCCTGCGCACGCTGCCGGCCGGCAGCTACGCCTGCCTGGAATTCTCCGACGAATGGCCGCGCTTCCGCTCGATGTACGAGGACTGGCTGGACAAGCAGGCGGTGTGGCGCCTGGACAGCACCCGCCCGCACATCCAGAGGGTGGAGCGCGGGCCGGACGGACGGTGGCGCGGCTGGCTGGCGCTGCCCGTCAAGAAGCGCTAGCGCCCGCGCCACGCGACAGGTCGCCGAAGCGAGCGAGGTAGTGCCATACCTTCTTGACGTCCTGCGGGTCGTGAACGCCGCCGTTCATGGCCGCGCCGATGCAGGCCGGGTCGAGCCAGCCGTCGCGGGCGATGCGCTCACCCAGGTCGACATAAGCGCGGCCGCGGTAATCCGGATGGCGGCGCAGCGTTTTTACCGCCAGCCGAAAACCCGGATGCCACTCGAGGGCGCAAGGCAGCTTGCGCGCGGCCGCTTCGATGGGCGTGCCGCGGTAGCAGGGATCGAGCACCAGCGCCTCGGCGTCGCGGTCCAGCCGCAGCTCGCCGTGCACGTGCGCCTCGATGTAGTCGTCCAGGGGATCGATCCCGGCGCTCAAGGCGCGCGCCACCAGGTCCATGTGCTGCGCCGTGCCGAAGTGCTCGGGTTCGAACACGCTGTCCGGATGGCAGAATGTGCAGCGCGCCAGCACGTCGGAACGCAGGCGCAGGAAGGCCGAGCCGAAGCGCACGGACGCCCCGGTGGCTCGACGCCGGTAGTCGAGCGCGCCGTATTTCGGCCGCTCGGCCGGATCGGCCGCGTCATAGGCGCCGCCGAAGATGCGTTGTTCCCAGCGCCAGCGCGCGTCGCCGGGAGAGGCACCGAGCCCGCCGTTGCTGGTGCCGGTCTCGAACTGGGAACGGTAGATGCCGTCGTCGGCCAGCACGGCCAGCACCGGTTTCCCGTGGTGCAGGCGGTCGGGATGGAAATTCACCGTGACGCGCAGGCACGGGTCGAGCGCCGCTCCGCCGCTGAGGGCTGCGACATGGGCGATGGCCCGGGCCTGGATGTCACCAATCGAAGTCATCCGGGATCTTGAAGTCCTTGTACGGATCGTCCTCGTCCGCCACCGCCTCGACCTTGTTGACGCGCACCACGCGTTCCGGCGCGCGCTCGGCGATCTTCTCGGCGATCACGCGCGGCACCAGCTCGAAGGCGCCGTTCAGTTCGACGATGGACAGGCGCCCGGCGACCAGGTGCCCCCGCACGGCTTCCGACACGTGGATGCGTTCGACCTTGGTGCCGATCGTGAAGTTATAAGGGATGTCGCCCTTGCCCTTGGGCTGGCGGTTGACCTGCACCATCTGGGCGATCTGGGCGAGGACGGCTTTCTGTGCGGCGGCGGCGTCGCGCTCGGCGTTCAGCGCGCGGGCGCGCTCGGCCTGCTGGCGCTGGGCTTCCAGCGCCGCCTCGCGCGACTCGTTGACGCTGGTGACGCCGGTGCGGCGCTCGATCTTCTGCTGCTTGCTCTTTTCCTGGTTGGCGACCTTGACCTTCTTCTTGTCGACCAGGCCGGCCTTCATCAGCTGCTCTTGCAGGGAAACCATGTTACTGCTCCGTATGAAAGGATGCGCCGACGGGCGCTCGAAGCCGCCAGCATAGCAAAACGCCCTGCCCCCGGGCTAGTCCAGGTGCTGCTGCAGGAAGAAGCGCAGCATCTCGGCCGAGGCGTCCGGTCCGCCGGCATCCGTGTACGAGCCGGCCGGACTGCCGCCCGACCAGGCGTGGCCGGCACCGTGCAGCACCCAGTGTTCGGCCACGGCGCGGCCGTCCCCGTCCAGCGCCGTCGTCCGCGTATGGGTGCGGCCGGCGGCACCGGTACCGCCCTCCTCGATCGTGCGCAGCTGCTTGCCGTCGCCCGAGAACTGGGCCAGCACGGCGGCGCCGTTGGACGGGTGCACGACGGCGTCGGCGTCGCCATGGAACACGATCACGGGCACGCGCCCGCGCGGAGCCTGGCAACCCTTGCGGCCACGGCTGCCCTTCATCGCGTTCAGGCCCGACATCAGGTCGTGCGCGCTGCCGGCCGCCAGGCCCGAATGCACCCCCACGGCCGCGAACAGGCCGGGGTGGGACGCCGCCAGGATCGCGGCCATCGCGCCGCCCGCGGACAGGCCCGCCACATAGACCCGCCGCGCATCGCCGCCGTGCGTGCCCAGCACGTCGCGCACCATGCCCGCCAGGATGGCCGGCTCGCCGGCCTCGTGCGACTGGTGCTGCGCCTCGAACCAGTTCCAGCAATTAGAGCCGTTGGCGCTGCGCGCCTGTTCCGGGTAGAGCACGAGGCAGCCGTGGCGCTCGGCCAGCGCGTTCATCGCGGTGCCGGCGGCGAAGTCGGCGGCGTCCTGCTTGCATCCGTGCAGCATGACGACGAGGGGACGCGGCCCGGTGGCCGGCGCCGCCGGCACGTACAGGCGGTACTGGCGGCTGCCGGCGCCGTTGGCGAATTCGCCGTGCAGGAACTGGCACGGCGCTGCCGGATCGGCCTGCGGCGCGCG
The DNA here is from genome assembly GCF_030412015.1 of Massilia sp. YIM B02763. Classification (GTDB taxonomy): domain Bacteria; phylum Pseudomonadota; class Gammaproteobacteria; order Burkholderiales; family Burkholderiaceae_D; genus Telluria. The sequence continues at coordinate 79,323 of NZ_JASNRD010000013.1, forward strand.
TGCACGGGCCTGGCCCGCCTGCGGCATCTTGAAGTGTTTCGCCCAGTCGGGTGCCGCGTTCAGGTCGACGAAGGGCTTTCCGACCGGCTGGCGCGCTTGCGGCTGCGGTTGCTGTGCCCGTGGCTGCGACGGAGCGGCAGCGGCGCCCGGCAGCAGTCCCGCGCTGCGCAGCGCGTCCTGGATGATGGCGGTGGCGGCAAGTGGATCCTTGCCCCGACTGTTGCGGACGGCCTGCAGCAGGTCGCCGACGAAGTTGTCGTTGAGTTTCATGGAATGTCCTAGGAAGTGTGGATGCGGTCCGCCAGCGCGGCCTTGACGGCGGCGGGGGCGAGGAAGGCGCCGAGCACGCGCAGCGAGGCGATCGCCCGGCGCGCCAGCTCGGGGCTGACGTCGTCGTCGATCGTCGCCAGGCCCAGCACGTGGATCTCGAGCTGCTCGCCGGCGGCGGCGACGCGTTCCAGCTCGTCCCTGGCATAGCGCTGCATGCCCATGACGAAGCGCTTGCGCACCACGGTCTGGCGGATGGCGTCCTGGTGCTGCTGCAGCTGGTTGCGGATGGCGGTGCGGACGAAGTCGGTGCGGTTCGTATAGAAGCCTTCCTCGACCAGCAGGTCCATCTGGGCCAGGTCGACCAGGCCCAGGTTGATCGTCACCTTGTCGGTGTCCGGCAGTTTCGCTTTGCTGTCGACGAGTTTCATGGCATGGCCTTTTTCGATTTCATACTCCCTTTATACTCCAACCAGAGTATAAAAGTCGTTTTTCATCCAAAAAAGGCCGTGCCGGGATACGGAACGGTCACTGCTCGGGCGCAGGCTCCATGCGCACGAAGCGCGCCAGCAACAGCACCGGGATGGCCGACAGCACCACCCACAAGAAGAAGTGGCGGTAGCCGAGCGCCTGCTGGATGTCGCCGCTGACCACCTTGGAGAGCACGAAGCCGAGTTGCATGAAACCGGAGCCGAGCGCGTAGTGCGCGGTCTGGTACGGCCCGCTGGCGATGACCTGCATGATGAACAGGATCATGCCGACGAAGCCGAAGCCGTAACCGAACATCTCGGCCGACAGGGCGGCGGTGACGAGGCCCAGCGACTCCGGCTGGGCCACGCTCAGGTACCAGAACACGAGGTTGGGCACGTTCATCGCCAGGATCAGGAACAGCATGGCGCGCCGCAGGCCGAGCCAGGACGTGAAGTAGCCGCCCAGCACGCTGCCGGCCAGGAAGGCCGCGGTGCCGGCCGTGCCGTAGATGGCGCCCACTTCCTGCGTCGACAGCCCCAGGCCGCCGAGCGCGCGGGCGTCGCGCAGGAACAGCGGGCCGATCGTCTGCACCTGCCCTTCCGCCAGCCGGAACAGCACGATGAACAGGATGCCCATCCAGATGCCGCGCTTGGCGAAGAAGGCGCGGATCACGTCCAGCAGCAGCGCAGCCGTGGCGCGCACCGAGGCCGGGGCCGCGCCGCCGCGATGCGTGTCCGGCAGCGCCCAGGCGTGATACAGCCCCAGCCCCGCCAGCAGGGCGCCGAGCAGGCCGAACACGGTCGACCAGGCGGCCGGCGCGCCGACGCGCTGCTCGAGCACGCCGGCGAGGATCACGAGGCCGCCCAACGACAGGAACTTGGCGCCGTTGAAGAAGGCGCCCTGCCAGCCCGCGTAGGCCGCCTGCTGGCGCGCCGTCAGGCTGGCGATGTACAGGCCGTCGGCGCCGATGTCGTGGGTGCTGGAGGCCAGCGACACGACGGCCAGCAGCACGAGCGCCAGCGCGAACCAGGCCGGCAGCTGCAGCGCCAGCGCGACGCAGGCCAGCGCGATACCGCCCGCCACCTGCAGCGCCACGACGATGCGCTTCTTGCTGCGCGCCAGTTCCAGGAAGGGACTCCACAAGGCCTTGAACACCCAGGCCAGGCCCAGCACGCCGGTCCAGCGCGCGATCTGCTCGTTGGGCACGCCCATGCTCTTGAACATCAGGCCGGCCACCAGCGCGACGGCATAGAACGGCAAGCCCTGGGCCAGGTACAGCGTCGGCACCCAGGCCAGCGGATGGCGGGTCGCCTGCGGTTTCAACACGTCAGCGTGTGCCTTGTCCATGCGCGTCCAGTGAGGTCGGTTCGAGGGTGACGATGCGGCTCCCGCGGCCGCGCGTGTCGAAGGCGGCGACCTTGAAGACGCGGTCCCGGGGCACGGGCGCGACCTCGCCCGCCGCGCCGACGCGCGGACTGGCCGCCGTCGGCGCGCTGCCGTCCAGAGTGTAATGCAGGGCCAGGCCCGGCAGGGCGACGTTCGCGCGGACGACATCGCCGGCGCGCACGGCGCCCGGCGGCGGCAGGCGGTAGTCCCAGGCCAGCGGCGGCCGGTCCAGGCGCGGCAGCTCGCGCTGGCCGAGGCGGTTGGCGAACGCGTTCCAGTCGGCCTGCATCGCGGCGCTGCGCGCGGCCGGATCCGCGATGGCGCTCCAGCCGGGCTCCGGCGCCCAGGCGCGTTCGGCCAGCGCGATCATGCGCGGCATGACCAGGTACTCGAGGCGCGCGGGCGAACAGGCATTCTCGGCCCACAGCTCGCCCTGCAGGCCGGCGATGTGCGCCCGGCCCGCGGCGCCCAGGCGTTCCAGCGCGGCCAGGCGTGCGGCCGGCACCGGGCGGCCCATCGGGTCGCGCGCGGCCTCGCCTGCGGCCATGTCCAGCGGGCAGAAGGCGAAGGCATCGCGGGTCTCGACGAAGCCGGCCCAGTAATAGCCCGGCTCCTGCGGATCCTTGGCGTAGGCCAGGTCGAAGTACAGGTTGGCGGCGTTGGCCAGCACGACCTCGTAGCCGGCATTGGCCAGGCGGTAGGCCACGTCTTCCTTGCCCGAGCCCCAGGCATTGTTCCAGGCGTAGACGTGAAAGTCCGGGCCGGCGAAGTCCGGATTCGGCACGGCCTGGCCGTCCGCGCCTTCTAGCAGCGCATTCTCTTCCCAGCCGGCGAAGGCCAGGCCGTGGCGCGCCAGGATCGCGCGGCAGCGGCCCACGAAGTCGGCATGCAGCTGGCCGACGCCGGTCCAGCCCCGCTCTTCCATCAGCGCGCGGCAACGCGGGGAGCCGAGCCAGGCCCCGGCCGGGACCTCGTCGCCGCCCGTGTGGATGGCGCGCAGGGGCACGCCGGCCTCGCGGTACAGCGCGGCGACGTGGGCCACGACGGTCTCGATGAAGCGGTCGACCGAGGGCAGCGCGATGCAGATCACGTTGTCGTGCCACATCTGCACGGATTCGTAGACGGAGGCGTCGTCCGGATCGTCCAGCCGGTATTCCCACGCGGCATCCGCGTCGCCGGCGGCCAGCAGGCGGTCGTGGCGGGCGCGCATGGCGACCACGGCGGCGCGCGCATGGCCCGGCATGTTGAATTCCGGGATCACCTCGATATGGCGCGCGTGGGCATGGCGCAGGATGGCGACGAAGTCGGCGGTCTCGTAGAAGCCGGTGCCGGGCGAGGCGTCCACGTCGGCGCCGGAGCCGAACGAAGGCGGCAGCGCGGCGCCATCGGACGCGACGCCGCGGCGCGAACCGATGTCGGTCAGTTCGGGCAAGGCGTCGATGCGCAGGCGCCAGCCCTCGTCGTCCGTCAGGTGCAGGTGCAGGCGATTGAGCTTGTACAGCGCCATGCAGTCGATCAGGCGCAGCACCGTCTCCTTCGCGGCGAAGTGGCGCGCCACGTCCAGCATCATGCCGCGGTAGCGGAACCGCGGCGCGTCGGCCACGTGGCCGAGCGGCACGCTGCCGTCCGCTTCGAGCAGCTGCCCCAGCGTCTGGATGCCGTTGAAGACGCCGTGGGCGGACGCGCCGCGTATCCGCACCGTGCCGGCGCCGATGTCGAGGCGGTAGGCTTCCGGATCGTCCATCCCGTCCGGATCGACGTCCAGCACGATGCGCGCCGCGCTGCCAGAGCGCGGCAAGGGCGCAAGCAGCGCGCGCAGCAGGGCCGCCTCGCCGGCCAGTCCGCCCGCAGGCAGCGCGATCTCGCTGTCCGCCGCCAGCAGGCAGGTACCGCCTGCGAAACGCGCCGACACGGGTTGCGGCGTGATGCGCTCCACACGGGCACGCGGCAGTTGCTGCAGCTGCGCGTTCTCCCGCCAGCGCCAGGCCGCGTCGGCCGGCGGCCAGGCGTCGTCCGCGTGGCGCTGCAGCTGCTCCGGGCGCGCGAACGGCAGGATCTCGGGGTCGCCCAGGTCGGTCACGCGCCCGTCCGCCTCGACGAGGTAGAAGCCGAGCGGCGCATCGGTGTCGCCGATGGCCCAGAAACGCGCCTGGTAATGCACGGCGTGTTCCTGGCCCGGCGCCCAGCCGGCGCCGGAGGAAGAACTCGCGGCCGTCAGGCGGAACAGGTCGCCGTTCAGGTGGGCGATGGCGTAGCCCGGGGAGACGCTGTCCGCCAGCGCGGGACGGGCCGTATTGAAGTACACGGCCCATCCCGGCGCGATGGTCCTGCCGGAGACGTTGGACAGGACCAGGCGCGCCGCGAACACCTGCTCGTCGACCAGGTTGGACAGGCACTCCCAGGCCAGGTCGATGGGACGGCTGCGCACGATCAGAGCTTGCCGCGCAGGCCGACGTAGAAGGTGCGGCCGTTCGAGTAGAAGGCGCGCGGACGGTCCTTGTTCTCGGCGTACATCTTGATCGTCTCGTTGGTCAGGTTCAGGCCGTCGAAGGTCAGCGTCAGGTGCTCGTTGATCTTGACGTTCACCGAGGCCGCCAGCGAGGGCATACCGTCCACGTGCTGGCTGGCGCCGCGGTCCACGCCGGCCTTGTACGAGGAACGGTAGTTGTACGCGAGGCGCGCCGAGAAGCGCTCGTTCTCGTAGTAGCCCGTCACGTTCCAGGTATTGCGCGAGGAGTTCAGCAGCTCGCCGCCGTCGTCCAGTTCGCCGTCTGCATACGTGTAGTTGGTCAGCATGCCGAAGTTGTTCCACAGCGGCTGCTGCCAGCTCAGTTCCACGCCCTTGTTCCTGGCGCTCGTGTTGTAGGGCGACGTGATCTGGTACTCGGTGAAGGTGCCGCGCTTGTTGTTGTAGTAGCTGCCGGTGCTGGTACCCTGCGCGACGATCGAGCTGAAGTCCATGTAGAACAGGCCGGCCGACAGCAGCGCTTTCGGCGCGTAGTACCACTCGGCCGTCACGTCGTAGTTCACCGAGCGGATCGGATCGAGGTTGACGTTGCCGCCGCTGCCCGACAGGGCGTCGTCGTTCAGCGACACGGAGCCGCCCAGCGCGCTGTAGTCCGGCCGCGCCATCGTCTTGGCCACGCTGGCGCGCAGCACCAGGTCGGAGCGCGCGTCGTATTTCAGGTTGGCGCTCGGCAGGTAGTCGCGATAGGTGCGTTTATAGGTGGTCGGGGTGTACGGGCCGAAGGCCGATCCGGTGATCGGATTGGCGCCGCCCGGCAGGTTCACGACCGTCGTCTGGCGCGTCTCGACGGCGCGCAGGCCCACGTTGCCGCTGAAGCGGTCGACGCTGAAGTCGGCCATGCCGTACAGGGCCGCCGTCTTCTCTCCGACCTGGAATTCGTCGAGCCAGTTGTGGCGCAGCGTGTAGTCGAGCAGGCGGTTGCCCGGCACCGCGCCCCAGGCGCCCAGCGCCGCGCCGCTGTACTTGAAGTAGTCGTTGAAGACGAAGCCGCCGAGGTCGGAGCCGAAGTCGGACGGATAGTGCTCGCCGTTCCAGGCCGGTCCCGGATTCGTGAAGCCGAGCGGGCCCGGACGGGTCTCGAGCGGGTGCTCGGCGGTGCGCTTGTGGTCGGTCCAGCGCGCGCCGAAGCGGATCGCCTGCAGCCACTCGACGTCGCGCACGCGCCATTCGCCGTCCGCCTGCGCATACTTTTCCTGGTCGACCGATTGGGCCTCGCCGCCGCCCGCCCAGGCCGTCGAGCCGGGGCGGTTGGTGGTGCCGCCCGGGTAGCTGACGCTGGCCGGCGACAGGCCGTTCAAGCCGTAGACCATGCCGCCGTCGACGTTGTTCTGGTAATAGACGTCGTTGCGGTCGTAGCCCACGCCATGGGTCTTGCCGACCTTGCCCGTGAAACTGAGGTCGGCCGTCACGCGCCAGCGGCCGTTCAGGTCCACGTACCAGGATTCGCCGCCCGCATCCGGACGGTAGATGTTGTCGACCTCGCCCGAGTTGGCGGAGAAGCCGGCGCCGACCAGGGTGCCGTTGCGGATCACGGGGTTCTGCGGGATCAGACCGGCGCTGTTGATGGAGTTCGCGGGTGCGGCCAGCCAGTTGGTGTTCTGGTGCGGCGCTTCCAGCTTGGAATAGAAGCCGTTCAGGTCGATGCCGACGTCGCGCGAGGGCTTCGCTTCGATGTCGAAGGCGCCGCCCTTGCGCTTCTTGGTCTGTTCGAACAGCGCGGCGCCGATGAAGGTCGGCACGACGACGCCGGCCAGCGCCGGATTCGCCTGGGCCGCCGCGCTCGTCGCGCTGATCGGCGTGTAGCCCAGGATCTCCTGGCCGTCGCGGCGCACGGCCTGCTTTTCCGAGAAGCCCTGCAGCAGCACGCCGAAGGTGCTGGCCGGATTCTTCCAGCTCACCAGCGCGGACACCTGCGGTTCGGTCTTGCCGCGCAAGTCGTTGTAGTTGGCCTGCACCGAACCTTCGACGGTCAGCGCCTGCTTGAAGTCGAGCGGGCGGCGCGTGATCACGTTGATGGCGCCGGAAACGCCGCCTTCGACCAGGTCGGCCGTCGCGCTCTTCTGCACGACGACGGAGCCGACCAGTTCCGACGGCAGCAGCGAGAAGCTGCTGGAGCGGCCGACGTTGCCGCCGACCTGGTTCAGCACGAACCAGTCGCCGGTGCTGATCGCGTGGCCGTTGAACAGGGTCTGCTGCAGGCTCGGGCTGGTGCCGCGCAGGCTGACGCGGTCGTTCTCGCCGAAGCCGCCCTCGCCGCCCGCCGACGACTGCGTGTTCACGCCGGGCAGGCGCTGGATCGCGTCGGCCACGTTCTTGTCCGGCATCTTGCCGATGTCCTCGGCCGTCACCACCTCGACCACCGCGTCGGCGCTGCGTTTCTGGCGCAGCGACTGCTCCAGCGCGGCGCGCACGCCCGTCACGATCACCGTCTGCGCGTCGCCCGGACGCTCCGGCTGGATGCCGGCGCCGCTGCTCGCCTGCTGGCTGTCCTGTGCCTGCGCCTGTGCCTGAAGTCCCAGCGCCAGCATCGCCACCGCGCTCGCGATCGCCGTGCGCGCCACCGTTTTCCGTTTCAACGACTGATTCATGTTCTCTCCCAAACCGTGATGGCCGCCGCTCGGCGTGGCCAGGACAATGAAGTTTCCGGTGTCGAATTCGGCGAACGCTGCAGCCGCTCGTCTCGCCTCTTATGTTCGTCTGGGCGGATTGTGTCGTTGAATGAATGTCCATGTTTGTCAAATCTTGCTATCGCGAACGTCCGTGTCATCTTTTCGACACGTGCGTGTGCTAGGCGGTATGCATTGACCGGATAGCCATCTTTTACCCGCCTGGACTATTCGCTTGACACGCCGGAACGATCGTTCCATTATGGACCGGTCGTTCCAAGATACCGAAGGAGTTCACCATGTCCCACCTTGCATCCGCCCGTCCCCGTCCCTGCGTCGCCATCGCCGGTGCCAGCGGCCGTGTCGGCGCCGCCTTGATCGCCAGCCTCGCGGCCGATCCCGTCGACCTTGTCGCCCTGACCCGCAAACCCGATCCGGCACGCTTCCCTGCCGCCGTCACGCAACGCGCCGTCGATTTCGACACGCCCGCCACGCTGGCGGCGGCGCTGGACGGCGCCGACCGCCTGTTCCTCGCCCAGGGCACGTCGCCGCGCCAGGTCGAGAACGAGATCGCCCTGATCGACGCGGCCGTCGCGGCCGGCGTCAAGCACATCGTCAAGCTGTCCGCATTCGGCACGCCGCTGCAGCTGCATCCGTTCGACTGGCACACGCGCATCGAGGCGCACCTGGCGACGCGCGACATCGGCTATACCTTGCTGCGGCCTTCGACCTTCAATGATTTCCTGCTGCGCGCGGCCCCGGAAATCGCCAAGGGCAACTGGGGAGGCGCGGCCGGCAACGGCGTCGTCAACCTGGTCGACACGCGCGACGTCGCCGACAGCGCGCGGGTCGCGCTGCTCGATCCGGACAGCAGCGATTGGCAGCGTGCCTTCCACCTGACCGGACCGCGCGCCTGGAGCATGCCGCAGGTCGCCGCCGAACTTTCGCGCCTGCTGGGCCGGACCGTGGGCTACGAGCAGCGCAGCGCGGAAGATCAGCGCGCGCGCCTGGTTGCTGCGGGACTTCCCGATTTTGCCGCCGGCGTGCGGGTCGGCCTCGAGCGGGCGTTCTACGAGTCGGCGCTGCAGGAAACGACGTCGACCGTGCAACTGCTGACCGGCCACGCGCCGCGCACGCTGACGGCCTGGCTGGAGGAAAACCTGGCCCTGTTCCGCTAGGACTTGGCCGGCCACGCCGCCATGGCGAGGTCGACCATGCCCGCCATCGCGGCGGGCGTCGCGCCGGCCTGCGGCAGGTTCATGATGGCGTGCAGGATGCCCAGGTAGTACCAGGCCAGCGTGTCGACGTCGGCATCGCCCGGCAATTCGCCGTCCTGCACCCCTTGCGCGACGAGGCGCGCGAAGATGGCGTGCTGGCCCGCCACGCCCTGCATGACGGCGCCGCGCGCCCCCTCCGGCAGGTCGGCCTGCTCGGCGCAGCTGCGCGCCAGCATGCAGCCAGCCGGGCGCGGCGCGGCCGATGCCTTCGGCAGGAAGTCGCGCAGCAGCGCGGCGATGCGGCCGCGTGCCGTCTCCCCTTCGACCTTGCCCATGCGGCGCAGCACCCGTTCGGTGTAGCGCGCCAGCGTATGCTGGAACAATCCCTCCTTGTCGCGGAAGCGCTGGTAGATGCTGGAGCGGGACAGGCCCGTGGCCGCGGTGAGATCGTTGATCGACGCGGCCGCGTAGCCGTGGCGCCAGAACACCTGCATCGCGGCCTCGATCACGGCCGTTTCATCGTATTGCGGTTTGCCACTCACTCTTCACCTCGGATCTCCGATCGACACGGCAATATTATGCGTCGAATCGGCCGATCCGGCCGGCGTCAGCGCCGGAACAGCCACAGCAGCAGCGAGACGACGACCGAGACGACGAGGCAGGTAACGATGGGGAAGCTGAAGCCGAACCCTTCGCGCACGACGTGGATGTCGCCGGGAAGGCGGCCGAGCGGCAGGCGCCGCAGCCAGGGCCAGGCCAGGCCGGCGGCGAGCAGGACGAGGCCGAGGACGATCAGGAGTTTTTGCATGAGCGGTTCCGTTGGCGCGGCATCAGGCGGCCGAGGCGCCGCCCTTGTTCGTCGGTGGGGGGATTTCTCCGCTGCTGGCGTCGCCGCCCGTCGTCTGCGCGCCCTGGCCGCTGCTGGTGACCACGCGCGCATCGTCGGCGCTGGCCGCTTCGCCCAGGCCCGTGCCGCCGGCCACCGCGGCGCCCGCGCCCGGCGTCAGCTGCCCGCCCTGCGGGTTGCCCTCGTCATCCTGGCGCGGCAGGCCGCTGCCGCCGTCGCCGCCCATCGTCGCGCCGGCCGCGGCATCGGTGCCGGCGCGGCCGGCGATGTCGGCGCCGACCTGGCCGGATTGGCCCTGCACCGGCACGGCGCCGGCCGATGCCGTCGTATCGCTGCGCGTGTTCGCGCCTTCGCCGCTCGTAGTCGAAGGCGGCGAAGCGCTGGTGTCTTTCTGCTGGTTGCTCATCTGGTGCTCCTTGGTGTCGTCAGGGTCGAAGGATCATTCTGCCGCAGTCGCACCGGCCAGGGCGCGCCTTTGCGCCGGCGCCCTCGTCCCGCTTCCGTTCCCTTTCGTACCGCCCGAAAAAGCTGCTTGGGATAGACTTCTTCCCAACACATGCGGCCAACGCGGCCGTTTCAAGTGAAACTTTTCTTTGGATAAAAGGGAGGTAAGATGACTACAACCTGGATCGTTTCCGCGGACGCAGGACGCGCCCGTATCTTCGCCGAATCCGACCCGCACCAGCCCTACGAGGAAGTCGAGGACATGGTCAGTCCGAATGCCCGCCTGCGCGTCTCGGACATCAACACGGACCGGCTCGGTCCCACCTCGGCCGGCCAGAGCATCCACAACACGGGCGGCGCCACCCCCAACAAGCAGTACGAGCCGGCGCAGACGCCCGAACAGCGCGACGCCGAATTCTTCGCCAAGGAAATCTGCGGCTTCCTGCTCAAGGGCCAGCAGGAAAAACGCTTCGGCAAGCTGGTGCTGGTGGCCGAACCGAAATTCCTGGGCGTGCTGCGCGGCGAGCTCGACAATCAGCTCAAGCCCGCCATCGAGCTGGAAGTGAACAAGGACTACAGCCACTCGAACGCCCATCAATTGCGCGAACAGCTGCAAGCCTACAAGGCCAAGCAGTAATCCTCCTGCCCTGCGCCGCGTGGTGCGGCGCAGGGCGCCCAGGGAGGATCAGAAGGTTTCCCACTCCGTTTCCCTTACGCTTGCCGCGACTGGCTTGCGCTGGGCCGCCGCGGCCGGCGCCGGCGCGGAACGGGCCACGCGCGGCGTGGCGCGCTCCGGGCGCGCCGTTACCCGCACGGCCGGTGCCCGCGACTGCGACGCTGCCGCCTGGCTGCCTTGGGCGAGCTTGAACACACTGACGGCCTCGGCCAGGTCGCGCGCCTGCTCCTGCATCGATTCGGTGGCCGCCGCGGCCTGCTCGACCAGCGCTGCATTCTGCTGGGTGACCTGGTCCATCTGCATGATCGCCTGGCCGACCTGGTCGATGCCGGCGCTCTGCTCGCCGGATGCGGCCGAGATCTCGCCCATGATGCCGGTCACCTGGCGCACGCTGGCGACCACTTCCTGCATCGTGGCGCCGGCTTCGTCGACGAGACGCGCGCCGACGCCGACCTTGTCGACCGAGTCGTCGATGAGGGCCTTGATTTCCTTGGCGGCGGCGGCCGAGCGCTGGGCCAGCGTGCGCACTTCGCCCGCGACCACGGCAAAGCCGCGTCCCTGCTCGCCGGCGCGCGCCGCTTCCACCGCGGCGTTCAAGGCCAGGATATTCGTCTGGAACGCGATGCCGTCGATGACCGAGATGATATCGACGATCTTGCGCGCCGATTCATTGATCGCGCCCATGGTGCCGACCACCTGGGCCACCACGTCGCCGCCGCGGGTGGCGATGTCGGAGGCGGATACCGCCATGCGGTTGCCCTGGACGGCGTTGTCGGCGTTCTGCTTCACGGTGCTGGTCAGCTCTTCCATCGACGACGCGCTTTCCTCCAGCGCGCCGGCCTGCTGCTCGGTGCGCACGGACAGGTCGTGGTTGCCCGTGGCGACTTCCGCGGCCGCGGTGGCGATGCTGTCGGCGCCGCTGCGCACCCGCGCGACGAGCGTGTTCAGGTTGTCGTTCATGCGCTGCAGGGCCGCCATCAGCTCGCCGGTCTCGTCGCGCGCGTCGACCTCGATGCGCGTGGACAGGTCGCCGCCGGCGACCGCGTTGGCCAGGTCGACGGCGCGGCGCAGCGGACGGGTGATGCCGCGTGCCAGCAGCCAGGCCATGACCGCCCCGATGGCCAGTGCCATGACACCGGCGGCGGCCATCATCTGCTGGCCACTGGTCGTCAGCTCGTCGACGCGGTCCTGCGCCGCCTCGAACATCGTGCGCTGGCGTTCGGCCAGCCGGCCGACCGCATCGTCGTAGGCGGCCAGCGCCGGACTCATCTTTCCCTCGGCCAGGCGATGGACCGCGGCGCCATCCGCGCCGCCGTCCTGGCGCGCGAACAGTTCGTCGCGCGCGGCAACGTAGACGGTACGCTTGTCGGCGATCTCCGCCAGCAGCGCCTTGCCCTCCGGGCGCACGACCAGCTTTTCCAGTTCTTCCTTGGCCTTGGTGATGGCGGCGCTGTTGGCCTTCATCCTGGCCGCGATCGCCGCCAGGTCCTGCGCGTCGCGGGCGCGCAGGCGCGCGTCGACCAGGGCACGGTTGGTGCGGCTGCCGGCCAGCCAGCTGTCGGCCAGGCGCAGCTTGCGGATGGTGCCGTCCATCTCGTCGACGGCATCGCCGACTTGTTGCAGGCGCAGCGCGCCGATCCCGGCCAGCAGGACCGTCAGCGCCAGCACGGCGGCGAAGGCGAGCCCCAGGCGGACGCCAATTTTCATGTTCTTCAATTGCATAGCTACCTCGACAATGCGGAAATCGGTACGACGAATGCCCGGCAGGGGGAAGGCGGGCGGAAAAGCATTGGCGGCGAGGTTTTGGCCTGGGGAACAACTTTTGGTATGTACACCGCCATGGTAATGCAGTTTTTTGCCGATTCTCATCAAACGTTGTCGCAAAACAACATACCGCTGTATCTCTTGCCGGACACCGTGCTCGCGGGCAAACCCGTTAGAATGGCCGGTTGCGTTTTCACCCTCCGTGTATGTATCCGCTTCTTCACGACTGACCGATGGCCTACTCATTCCCCCGCGCCCTGCGCCTCGTTGCCGGCATGATGCTGCTGGGCGCCCTGCTCGCCGGCGCCCGCGCCGCACCGCCCAAGCCCGTCCTGCTGGGCATCGACGGCGAATTCGGCCTCGACAACAGCACCTCCGCCCAGGCGGTGGAACTGGGCATGCGTGCGGCGGTGGCCGAGATCAATGCCGCCGGCGGCGTGCTGCACGGACGCCCGCTGGAAATCGTGACCAAGGATCACCGATCGATCCCGGCGCGCGGCATCCGCAACATCCAGGAATTCGCCGCCATGCCCGACCTGGTGGCCGTGTTCGGCGGCCGCTTCAGCCCCGTCATCATCGAGGAACTGCCGACGCTGCGCCAGACCCGCACGCTGTTCATGGCCGTGTGGTCGTCGGCCGACGGCATCGTCGACAACGACATGCGCCCGAACTACGTGTACCGGCTGTCGCTGCGCGATGCGCTGGCCATGCCGCGCCTGCTGGCGGCGGCGCACCGCCGGCGCCTGGACAAGGTCGGCCTGCTGCTGACCAACACCTCCTGGGGCCGCAGCAACGCCAAGGCGGCCGAGCACGCGCTGGAGCGCCAGCCGGACATGAAGATCGTCGGCACGTCCTGGTACAACTGGCGCGACACGAGCCTGATCGACAATTACCAGCACCTGCGCGCGGCCGGCGCCCAGGCCATCGTGCTGGTTGCCAACGACGACGAGGCGGCGATCCTGGTGCGCGAAGTGGCGCGGCTGCCGAAGGCGCAGCGCATCCCCATCCTCAGCCACTGGGGCGTGACGGGCGGCGAATTCGTCGAGCAGGCCGGGCCGGCGCTGCAGGAGGTCGACTTCACGGTGATCCAGACCTTCAGCTTCTTCAAGGCCGACCCGGCCCGCGTGCAGCGCTTCCTGGCCGGCGCGGCCAAGGTGTCCGGCGTGCGCCGCATCGAGGACATCAAGGGGCCGGTGGGCGTGGCCCATGCCTACGACATGACCCACATCCTGGCGCGCGCGATCGACCGCGCCGGCAGCACTGACCGCAAGGCCGTGCGCGACGCCCTGGAACAACTCGGGCCGTGGCGCGGCCTGGTCAAGCACTACGCGCCGCCGTTTACGCCCGCCAACCACGAAGCCCTCGGGCCCGGGGAGCTGCTGATGGCGCGCTACCGCGCCGACGGCGTGCTGGTGCCGACGCGGGACTGATCGATGACGCCGAACGCTCCCCCTGCCAGCCTGTCGCAGCGCTTCGCGCTCGCCGCGGCGATCCTGACGGCGGCCGCCGTGCTGCTGATCGCCGGCGTCTCGTTCTGGCTGATCGACCACCAGCGCATCCAGGCCAACGCCCTGCTGCAGCAGCGCGAGGTGGCCTTCCACGCGACCACGGTCGGCCGCAACCTGGAGGTGCTGACCACGCGTGTCGCCGAGGTGGCCAACAGCCCGATCCTGGCCACCGCGCTGGTCGACAGCGCCGGCAAGGAAACCTACCTGACGCCGTTCCTGCACGGCCTGCGCCAGATGAACGGCATCCCGCTGCAACTACTGTTCACCGACTTCGAGGGCAAGGAAATCGCCAGCAACGGCGTGCCCGGCTTCACCGAGGCCGACCTGGCCTGGCTGCGCGCGCGCATCGAGAGCGGCGACGAGCGGCCCGCGCTGCAGTCCGGCCCCAAGGGCGACGAACTGATCGCCGTGAACCTGCTGCGCTACTCGCGCACGCGCACGCCGGAAGGCGCGCTGATGGTCAAGATCCGCCTGGCCGACCTGAAGCCGGTGCAATGGGCCAGCTTCGCGCGCACGGATGCGCGCGCGGACGTGGCGCGCCGCGGCGCGCCCGACGTCCACGAGATCGCGGCCGCCGTGCCGTTGCCGAAGCACCTGGCCCACCTCGGCCTGCAGCTGCGCGAGGACGAACGGCACCTGGCCGCGCCGCTGGATGCCGCCGCCCCGCAATACCTGCTGATCGTCGGCGTCGCCGCCGTGCTGGCGCTGGTCGTGTTCCTGCTCGCCTCGCGCCTGGCGCTGGGCCTGACGCAGGACCTGCGGCGCCTGCAGGCCTTCTCGGCCAGCCTCGGCGACGAAGGCATCAGCAGCCAGCGCGCGCCGCTCGAGGGCAGCCTGGAAGTCGTCGGCCTGGCCGGCGCCCTGAACCGCATGCTGGACCGCCTGTACGAACAGCACGTCCACCTGGAAGCGGAACGCCAGAAATTCCTGCAACTGTCGAACAATATCCCGCAGCTCGTCTGGATCGCCGACCCGCAGGGCAACATCATGTGGTTCAACGAGCGCTGGTACGAATTCACGGGCGTGGCGCCGGGCACGATGGATCCGAACGACTGGCATGCCTTCCACGATCCCGACCAGCTGCCGCAGGTGCGGCGGCGTTGGGAGGCGGCCCTGGCCAGCGGCGAGATGGCCCAGATGACCTTCCCGCTGCGCGGCGCGGACGGCCGCTACCGCAATTTCTTCACCTCGGTGGCGCCGCTGCGCGATGCAGGCGGCGCCATCGTCCAGTGGTTCGGTACCTGCACCGACGTCACGCCGCTGGAACGCGCCGAACGCGCGGTGCGCTACAGCGAGGAGCGCCTGCAGCAGGGCCTGGTGGCGGCGCGCATGGCCGTGTGGGAGCGCGACCCGTCGAGCGGCCAGGTCAGCTTCTCGGCCAATTTGCACAGCGTGTTCGGCAAGTCCTGGCACAACGTCGCCGAGCTGTGGCGGCTGGTCGACGCCGACGACCGCGAGCAGGTGCGCGAGCTCACCGAACGCGCGCTGCGCGAAGGCGGCGAGTACCGCATCACCCCGCGCATCCGCCGCGCCGACGACGGCAACACGGCCTGGATCGACATCCGCGGGCGCCTGGGCCTGGGTCCGGACGGCCGCAGCACCGTCATGCACGCCGTCGCCATCGACATCACCGAACGCAAGCGCGCGGAAGAGGCGCTGCGCCTGGCCGACCGCCGCAAGGACGAATTCCTCGCCATGCTGGCGCACGAGCTGCGCAATCCCCTGGCGCCGATCGCCAGCGCCGCCGACATGCTGCGCCTGGCCTATGCCGACGAGCCGCGCGTCAAGCAGATCAGCGACATCGTCGCGCGCCAGGTCGCGCACATGCGCCACCTGGTCGACGACTTGCTGGACGTCTCGCGCGTCACGCGCGGCCTCGTGACCGTCAACCGCAAGCCGATCGATTTGCGCACGGCGGTCGGCGAGGCCATCGAGCAGTCGCGCCCCCTGATCGACGCGCGCCGCCACCAGCTGCAAGTGCGCATGGCGCAGCAGCCGTTGATGGTCGACGGCGACCATACCCGCCTGGTGCAGGTGGCCGCCAACCTGATCAACAACGCGGCCAAGTACACGCCGGAGGGCGGCCTGATCGAAGTCGCGCTGGACGCCGTCGACGGCCGCGCCCAGCTGATGGTGCGCGACAACGGCAGCGGCATCGGCCAGGACCTGCTGCCCGTCGTGTTCGACCTGTTCACCCAGGGCTCGCGCACCCTCGACCGCACCCAGGGCGGCCTGGGCCTGGGCCTGGCCCTGGTCCGCAAGCTGGTCGAACTGCACGGCGGCCGCGTCGACGCCGCCAGCCCCGGCCTGGGCCGCGGCAGCACCTTCACGGTCCGCCTGCCCCTGCTCGCCTGAGCAACCTCAAACCGGGGTCAGAGTCCTGATTTTGGAAACAACCTCTTAGCCATTTCCTAAAACCGGACTCTGACCCCGGTTTGTGTTTTCGCAAATATGTAATGACGGCTGGCACGACTATTGCTTAACAGAAAGTAACTCCTTTTACTTTCCAAGCAATGCGCGCCAACCAAGATTCGCTGCTGGACTCCTTCCTGCCCCACATGCCCGACGTCGGCCGCTACCAGGCCGCGCTGCGCGAGCTGCACCAGACCTGGCGCCTGATCGAGGCGTCCGCCAAGATGAATTGCCCGGCCGAGGCGCGCATGCTGCTGCCCGCCGTCGTGGCCACGCGCACCAACTTGGGGCAGCTGGAAGAGGCGCTGGTCGCCAAACTGGTGTCCGAAAAGGTGCAGCAGGTGCTGGGCGAAGCGGCCACGCGCGCCCAGTACGCGCTCGACCTGCTTGTACGCAACCTGTTCGAACGCACGGCCGACGTCGGCTTCCTGGCGACCGACGTCGACCTGTGCCGCTTCGCCGCCGGCCTCGATGACGACCACGAGCGTGCCCAGGCCCGCCTGGCCGCCTACCGCGACAAGTACACGGTCTACGACGACATCCTCGTGCTGGCGCCGGACGGCCGCGTGCTGGTGCAGGCCGATGCCGGCGCGCACCTGGCCGCGAGCGACGACCCGCTGGTGGCGCAGACCCTGCAGGCGGACGGCTACCTGGAAACCTTCCGCGCCACCGACCTGCGACCCGGCCAGGCGCGCGCCCTCGTGTATTCCCAGGCGATGCGCCATCCGGAGACGAACGTGCCGGCCGCCGTGCTGTGCCTGAGCTTCCGCTTCGAGCACGAGATGGCCGCCATCTTCGCCGCCTACGGCGATCGTGCCGGCCGTGCCAACATGCTGCTGCTCGATGCCGAGCGGCGCGTGATCAGCAGCGCCGATCCGCTGTGGATCCCCGCCGGCGTGCGGGTCCCGGCCCCGCCGCAACAGGCGGATGGAGATGCGCAGAACGACGGGCAGCAAGCGCACGTGCTGCTGTTCGCCGGCCGCGCCTACCTGGCCAGCATCTTCGCGAGCGGCGGCTACCAGGGCTATCCCGGCCCGGCCGGCTGGACCAGCCAGGTGATGGTGCCGCTCGACCTCGCGTTCGACAGCGCCCGCGCCGGCAGCGGCGGCATCGACGCAACCGAGCCGCGCCTGCTGCAGGGATTGCTGTCGCATGCGGACAGCTTCAATCCCGCGCTGCACGCGCTGCTGTCCGCCGTCACCGCGGCCACCCACGGCATCAAGCGCATCGTCTGGAACGGCAAGGTGACGACCAGCGTCGAGGCGCACGCCGGCAACGGGGGCAACGAGAGGCACGACAAGGGGGACGGCGGCGCCGCCCGCCTCGGGACGATCCTCGACCAGATCACGGAAACCGGCCAGCGCAGCGACGCCGTGTTCTCGCGCTCGATCCGCGACCTGTACCGCACCGTGCTCGCCTCGAGCATGCGCGCGGCCGAATTCACCTCGCAACTGCTGGTCGACATGCTCGACCGCAGCCTGTACGAACGCGCCAACGATTGCCGCTGGTGGGCGCTGGCGAGCCAGCTGCGCCACGGCCTGCTCGATGCCGATGCGGCGCGCCGCGCCCAGGCGATCGGCGCGGTACTCAAGACCATCAATGCGCTGTACACGGTGTACAGCCGCCTGTTCGTGTACGACCGCAGCGGTGTCGTGATCGCCGCCACGGGCAGCCAGGACGTGGTGGGCGCGCGCATCGACGGCGGCACGCTCTCCAGCGTGTGCAAGCTGCGCGATCCGGGCGAGCACCACGTGGAGCCGTTCGCGCCGTCCGCCTTCTACGGCGGCCGCCCGACCTTCATCTACCACGCGGCGATCCGCGACCCGGAACGCGAGCAGGCCGTCGTCGGCGGCATCGGCATCGTGTTCGACGGCGCCACCGAATTGGCGAACATGCTCGCCAGCGGCGTGGCGGGACGGCCCGGCATGCATGCGTTCTTCTGCGCGCCGGACGGCCGGGTGCTGTGCAGTACCGATCCGGCGATCGGCGCGGGCACGCCGCTGGGGCTGGAACCCGGCCTGCTGGACGCGGCCATGGAAGACGGCGCCAGCGTCTCGCGCATCGTCACCTGGCGCGGCCAGTACTGCGTGGCCGCCTGCACGGCCGCCAGTGGTTACCGCGAATTCCGCGCCGGCGCGCACCGCGAGGAACCGGTGCTGGCCGTGCTGCTGCAGACCTTCGGGCTGCTGCGCGACGATGCCGCCCTCGATGCCGCGCTGGAGCCCGCGCGCATCGAATCGGTGCCCGAAGGCGGCCGCGCCGTCGCGCTGTTCCACGCCCAGGGCGCCCTGATGGCGCTGGACGCCGCCTGCGTCGTCGAGGCGGTGCCGTTCGCGCGGGTGAAAAAAGCGCCGGGGCCGGATGCGCGCATCGGCATGCTCGACATCGACCTGCCCGGCCAGCCGCGCGCCTTCGTCTGGGTGTTCGACCTGGCGCGCCTGATGGGCGGCCGCGGCGCCGTCGCGACGCCGCACAGCCAGGTGCTGCTGGTGCGCAAGGACGGGCGCGCCGTCGGCCTGCTGGTCGACGACGTGCACTCGGTCCAGCAATTCGATGCCAGCCAGTCGGCGCCGCTCGGGCTGGCGGGCGGCACGCGGCCGCTGTCGAAGGGGTTGATCAAGGCGAACGGCGGCGCCGTGCTGATCCAGGAACTGGACATCGGCACGATCTTCGCCGCGCTGCTGGTGTCGAAGGAAGCGACGGTCTAGGCACACGCTGAGTTGCAGCGCGGCACTGGTTTGACGGCCTACGCGATTCGTCGGACCATGGAGCCAACGCCAACGCTCATGTCGCTTCCATGTCCGCATTACCCCGCCCCGCCCTCGGCCTCGTCTGCATCACGTCGTCGAAGGATGTCCGCTACCGCACCGTCACGCGCAAGCGCCTGCTGGAGCAATCCGACGCCGGCCAGCGCAAGATCCTCGACGACATCTACCGCGACAACCTGCAGACGCTGGACCGCGCGCTGCAGTACTGCCAGTGCGAAGGCATCCGCCTGTACCGCATGCCGTCCTCGATCTTCCCCTTCTTCGACGAGGACATCGGGCGCGAGGTGATGCGGCCGCTGGCCGGGGCCATGGCAAGGACCGGTCGAAAGGCCACGGCGCTCGGCATCCGCCTCGTGATGCACCCGGACCAGTTCGTGGTGCTCAGCTCCGACTCGCCCGACGTCGTCGCCAACAGCGTCAAGATCCTGCAGATGCATGCCGACATCATGGACCTGCTGGAGCAACCGCGTTCCCCCTGGGCCCTGCTCGAGATCCACGGCGGCAAGGCGAACCGCAGCGACGCCCTGGTCGAACGCATCGCGGCGCTGCCGGAAGCGATCCGCACGCGCCTGTGCCTGGAGAACGACGAATACGCGTACAGCGCCGCCCAGATCCACGACGTGTGCGTGCGCAGTGGCGTGCCGATGATCTTCGACGCCCACCACCACGTCGTCTGCGAGGGCCTGTCCAGCTACGACGACCCGAGCGTGGCCGAGATGCTGGCCAAGGCGCGCGCCACCTGGGCCGATCCCGACCACCAGCTGGTGCACATCTCGAACGGCCGCGAAGGCTTCAACGACCGCCAGCACTCGGACCTGATCTCCGTGATGCCCGCCTCGTACGAACGGGCGCCGTGGATCGAGATCGAGGCCAAGCTGAAGGAAGAGGCGATCCAGGGCCTGCGCCACTGGCCCGCGGGCCGGACGGGCCATATCAACGACCCGGCGCCATGAGCCCATGCATATCGTGCATGGCCGCGATCAGCAATAAGAATTAGTCATTTCGCGGCCCGGCGCGCAGAATGGGGCCGGCCATGCAGACCCGCCAAAAGGCGGTCGCCGCACCAGTGTGTCTGGTGCAGAATATGGTCGTCCACGTTCGTCCAACTACCGATGCCAGGTCCGAATCTCCACGCTTCCGATCGTTCCAGCCACCGCCCGCGGGGCCGTGCATGATCGTCCGCGACCGTCCCACGCCGCTGCGCCTGTTCCTCGCCGTGCGCGGCTCGATCCTGCCCAGCATCTGGAAGAGCGTCGCCGTCACCACGCTGCTGGCCGTCGCCGTCACGGCGATGCATGGCACGATCGACGGCATCAAGTTCTCGCTGGCGGCCTTGCCGTTCACGCTGATGGGCCTGCCGCTGGCGATCTTCCT
Organism: Massilia sp. YIM B02763; assembly: GCF_030412015.1. Classification (GTDB taxonomy): domain Bacteria; phylum Pseudomonadota; class Gammaproteobacteria; order Burkholderiales; family Burkholderiaceae_D; genus Telluria. Next base: position 99,590 of record NZ_JASNRD010000013.1, read on the forward strand.
CGGTTTTCGCAACAACTCGGCCTATGCCCGCTACTGGGAAGGCCGCATGCAATGGGGCGAGCTGGTGCTGCGCAGCCGCAGCCTGGCGCGCCAGTGCCTGTCGCTGGTCGATGCCGGCCGGCCGTTCGCGGCGGAGGGCACCGACCCGCGCACGCGCATGCTGCGCCGCGCGATCGCGTATGCCCATGCGCTGCGCCACCGCCTGCGCGGCGGCGATGCCGGCGCCGACGTCGCGCCCTGGCTCGCACCGAGCGAGTGGGAACGCGTGCGCATGCTCCCCAACCTGCCGCACGCGCTGATGCTGGAGATGGGCGCCGACCTGGCGCTGTGCCTGCGCGAGCGGCGCCTGGACGCCTGCACGGCGCCGGCGCTGGACGCGACGCTGACGGCCATGACGGGCGTCGCCGCCGCCTGCGAACGCATCCGCGGCACGCCGATCCCGTTCTCCTACACGCTGCTGCTGCACCGCACCGCCTACCTGTACTGCTTTTTCCTGCCCTTCGGCCTGGTCGACACGATCGGCTACGCCACCCCGCTGGTCACGGCCATCGTCGCCTACACCTTCTTCGGCCTGGACGCCCTGGGCGACGAGATCGAGGAACCGTTCGGCGAATCCGACAACGACCTGCCGCTCGAGGCCCTGTGCCGCACGATCGAGATCGACGTGCGCATGGCACTGGGCGAACGCGACCTTCCCCCACCGCTGCAGCCGGTGAACTACCGGCTCGGCTGATTCATAACGATAGAGACGACCATGACACAGGACTACCAGGATCGCATCCGCCACGCTCCCTTGCGCGAACGCGTCACCACCGCTGCCGATGCCGCCAGCTGGATCAAGGACGGCATGACCGTCGGCATGAGCGGCTTCACCCGCGCCGGCGACGTCAAGGTGGTGCCGGCCGCGCTGGCCGAGCGCGCCCGCCGCGAACCGATGAAGATCACGCTGCTGACGGGCGCCTCGCTGGGCCACGACACCGACAAGCTGCTCACCGAGGCCGGCGCGCTGGCGCGGCGCATGCCGTTCCAGGTCGACCCGGTGCTGCGCGCGGCCATCAACCGCGGCGAAGTGATGTTCATCGACCAGCACCTGTCCGAGACCGTCGAGCAGCTGCGCAGCCGCCACATCAAGCCGGTGGACGTGGCCGTCGTCGAGGCGGTGGCGATCACCGAGACGGGCGCCATCGTCCCGACCACGTCGGTCGGCAACAGCGCCAGCTTCGCGATCCTGGCCGACAAGGTCATCGTGGAGCTGAACCTGTCGCAGTCGCCGCACCTGGAAGGCCTGCACGATATCTGGATCCCGAAGAAGCGCCCGATGCGCGAACCGGTGCCCGTGATGTCGGTGCAGCAGCGCGCCGGCGTGCCGTTCATCGAGATCCCGCCCGAGAAGATCGTCGCCGTCGTCATCTCGGACCAGCCGGACAGCACCTCGTCGGTGCTGCCGCCGGACGCGGACACGCAGGCCATCGCCGGCCACCTGATCAAGTTCTTCGGCGACGAGATCGCGGCCGGCCGCCTGACCCATTCGCTGCTGCCGCTGCAGGCCGGCATCGGCACCATCGCCAACGCCGTGCTGGCCGGCTTTGCCGACAGCCCGTTCTCGCACCTGACGATGTACTCGGAGGTGCTGCAGGACTCGACCTTCGACCTGTTCGACGCCGGCAAGCTCGATTTCGCGTCCGGCTCGTCGATCACGCTGTCGCCGCAAAAGTCGGCGCAGGTGTTCGGCGACTTCGGTCGCTACCGCGACCGCCTGGTGCTGCGTCCGCAGGAAGTGTCGAACCATCCCGAAGTCATCCGGCGCCTGGGCATCATCGCCATCAACACGGCGCTCGAGGCCGACATCTACGGCAACATCAACTCGACCCACGTGGGCGGCACGCACATGATGAACGGCATCGGCGGCTCGGGCGACTTCGCGCGCAACGCCTACCTGTCGATCTTCGCGACCAAGTCGTTGGCCAAGAACGGCCACATCTCGTCGATCGTGCCGATGGTGTCGCACGTCGACCATACGGAGCACGACGTCGACATCATCGTCACCGAGCTGGGCCTGGCCGACCTGCGCGGCCTGGCGCCGCGCGAGCGCGCCGACGTCATCATCGAACGCTGCGTGGCCGAGCCGTACAAGGACCTGCTGCGCGCCTACGTCGCGGAAGCGAAGACGCGCGGCGGGCAGACGCCGCACGTGCTGGAGAAGGCGTTCGGGTGGCACGAGCGCTATCGCGAGACGGGAAGCATGCTGGAGGGTTGACCTGAAACACCGTCGTCCCTGCGCAGGCAGGGACCCAATTTGGCGTCGTCGCGATGAAAAAATTGGGTCCCTGCCTGCGCAGGGACGACGTTACAGGTACTTCACCCACCCTTTCCCGCTCTCCCGCTTGTACCGCCCGAACGCCCTCGTCGGCCAGTACAGCGCCGCGGCCAGCCCCGCCGCCAGCACCCACACTTCCCACACGTACATCAAGTCCACCCGCTCCGCGCCCAGCAGGGCCGCGGCGAGGCGCTGCATGGCCAGCAGCGCGTACAGGTGCAGCAGGTAGTAGAACAGGGGCGCCCCGCCGAACACCCCGCAGGCGCGGGTGAAGGCGTTGTCGGCGCGCTCCAGCCACGCCAGCACGGGCAGGCCGCAGCCCAGCGTCAGCAGCAGGAAGTCCAGCGACGGCGGATACTTGGTGAAGTTCAGCCACGCCATCGCCGTATGCAGGGCGTCGTCCTGGGCGCGCCACGGCAGCGGCTCGCCGTAGACGTTCCACGTCCGCAGCACGGCCAGCAGCGCCAGGCAGGCGGCGCCGGCCAGCAGCAGCCGGCGCTGGCGCAGCGACGGCGCCATGGCCCGCGCATACAGCGGGCCGCACGCGTAGCCGAGCAGGATCACGCCGATCCACGCCAGCACGGGATAGCTGACCTTCACGCGCGGCGCGCCGTCGGTGAGGAAGCCGCGCTGTTCCAGGACGGTCCAGGCATGAGCCGCCGCGCTGCCCGGCTCGAAGGCCACCCCCGCCAGCGCGTTGTGGCCGCCCACGATGGCCAGGCCCAGCGCCGCCAGCACGGCGAGGGGCAGCCGGTGCAGCAGGGCCAGCGCCAGCATCGCCAGGCCGATGGCCCAGATCACCTGCAGGTACACGGTCGCGGGCGCGAACGTGCCGGTCCAGGCGAAGTTCACGGCCACGATCTCGAGCAGCACGAGGAACAGGCCGCGCCTGGCAAGGAAACCGCCGGCCGGCCGCGCGCCGCCCGGCGGATGGGCGTACAGCCAGGCCGACAGGCCGGTCAGGAACACGAACATCGGCGCGCAGAAGTGCGCGGCCAGGCGCGAGAAGAACAGGCCCGGGCTGGTCGCCGCGACGTCCATCGGGTCGCTCACCTGGTGCTGCAGGAAGAAGGTTTCGCGCACGTGGTCGACGGTCATCAGGAGCATGACGAGGCCGCGCGCCACGTCGATGGAGAGGATGCGTTTGCTCGAAGGGTTCACCGGCGCTCCTTCAGAACCGCAGCGAGGCCGTGGCCGTCAGCGTGCGCGTGCTGCCGGGCGCCACCCACAGGCGGCTGTAGGCGCTGGCGTAGTAGCGGCGGTCGAACAGGTTGTCGACGTTCAGCGCGAGGCGCCAGCGCGGCTGCGGCATCCAGGCGGCGAGCAGGCGCGCCGTCGTGTAGGCGGGCAGGCGGAAGTCGCTGGAGGCAGCGACGTCGCCGAACCGTTCGCCCACGTAGGTGATGCCCGCGCCGATCGAGGCGCGCGCGTCGCCCGCCACCAGCAGCACGTTGCCGCTCTGGCGCGGCACGTTGGGGAAGCGGCTGCCCGTGCGGATGGTGTTGTCGCCGTGCGTGACGCGCGCATCGGTGTAGGCATAGGCGGCCGACAGGCGCAGGCCGCGCCGCAATTCGCCGGCCACGTCGAGCTCGACGCCCCTGCTGGCCACCTCGCCGGCCGGCAGCGCGTAGTCCGTGTTGACCGGGTTCGTCGTCAGCACATTGCCCTTCTCGACGCGGTACAGGGCCAGCGTGCCGGAGACGCCGCCCGGCACGTCCAGCTTGGCGCCGATCTCGTGCGAGCGGCTGTCCTCGGCCGGAAACGCGGTGTTGTCGATGCCGATGCCGCTGTTCGGGCGGAAGCCCTTCGCCGTGCTCGCATACAGCGCCAGCGCGTCGGTCGGTTGCCACACGAGGCCGGCGCGCGGGCTGGTTGCGCTCAGCGCCTGGCGGTTCACGGTGCCGGTCCGGTAGTTCGCGACGGTCTGGCGGTAGCGGTCGTGGCGCAGGCCCACGAGCGCCTTCCAGCGCGGCGCCAGGCTCACCTGGTCCTGCAGGTAGAGCGCATGGGCGCGCTGCGCCTCGCTGGTGTCGATCGACAGCGCCAGCGGCGCGGCCGCGGCACCGTACACGGGCGCGAACACGTCGATGGCATAGGGATTGGCGGCCGACGGATTGCGGCGCAGCTGGATGCGGCGGTCGTCGAAGCGGTAGCCGTCCACGCCCAGCAGCAGCGCATGGCGCATGCCGGCCGTGGACACGGTGCCCAGCAGCTCCAGGCGCGCCGAGCGGTCCTCGGCCGAGAAATCGCGATGGCGGCGCTGGCGGCGCAGCGTGCGGCCGTCCGCCAGCAGGTCGTTCGCTTCGGTCGAATAGCCGTCCAGCGCACTGTCGCGCCAGGCGGCGCCGCCCTGCAGCGACCAGCCCTCCGCCATCACGTGCTGCACGAATACCTGGTGGCCCGTCGAGCGCACGGTGGTGCGGCCGTCGCCCGGTTCGCCGAGGAAGCGCTCGACGGGCACGGCGCCCAGCTGCATGCCGATCGCCGGGATGCCGCGGTCGAACGGCGCGCGCTGGCGCGTCGCCTCGATCTCGTAGGTCACCGTGGTATCCGGCCCCGCCAGCCACAGGAACGAGGGCGCCGCGTAGGAACGGTCGACCTGCACGGTCTCGCGGAAGCTGCCGCCTTCCTGGTGCGCCACGTTCAGGCGGTAGGCGACGCTGTCCGTGACCGGCCCGGTGAGGTCGGCGGCGGCGCGGCGGGTGGCGTGGCTGGCCAGCGCCACGTCGATGCCGTACTGCGGCTTGAAGCGCGGTTTCTTGGTCAGGATGTTGACGGTGCCGCCAGGCTCGCCGCGCCCGTACAGCGCGGACGCCGGCCCTTTCAGGATCTCGATGGCCTGGGTGCCGGCGACGTCGCGCATGCCGTTGTAGCCGCGGCTGGAACTGAAGCCGTTCACCATGTAGTCCGAGCCGAAGTTCGGGTCGCCCGTGAAGCCGCGCATCGCGTAGCTGTCCCACAGCCCGCCCAGGTCGCTCTGGCGCGCGATGCCGCTGGCCAGTTCCAGCGCCCCCGCCAGGCTGGTCACGCCGGCGTCCTCGAGCAAGTCATTGCCGAGCGTGCGCACGCTTTGCGGCAAGTCCCTGGGCGCTGTATCGGTCTTGGTGGCGCCGGCGACCGCCAGCGTGCCGTAGGGGGAACGCTTGCCGTTGATGACGACGCTGTCGATGGCGTCGGATTGCGCGAGCGCCGAAAGGGGAAAAGCGGGAAAAGCGCCGGCGAGGAGCGCCAGGCACGGTAATGCACGGTATTTCATGTCGATGGATGTCATCTGTCTTCCTGTCCTGCATGGCCGCGCACGGCATGGCGCCGCCGCTGCGCGTCGGAAGGCGCAGCGGCGCTCGCCGCGGGCGCGGCAACTGGTCGTGGAACGGCCACCGCGCGGGCGGGCGGCCGCCGCGCGCGATGGCGCGTCGAACGTTACGGGTGCGGGAAGACGGGAGGCGCGTGCGGCGGGGGGCGCAGCCAGCCGAGGGCCGGCACGGCCTGGCTGGCGCCGCTTGCCGGCGCCAGCGCGTGCAGCAGGTGCCAGACGAACGGCGCCAGCGGCAGCGCGGCGTCGGGCGGCGCCGCCAGCGGTTGCGCATGCAGCGTGCACGCGACGCAATGCTGCGATTTGGCGGACAACTCGTGGTGGTGCTCGGTCGCGGCCAGCATCTGCAGCAGGAAGACGAGCGTCGCCAGCCACACGAGCACGCGGCCGCGCGCGGAGGCGGGTCGGTACTGGCGGAAGGAAAAGGCGTTCATCGGCTGCGTTGCATGATGCGTTGTGCGGAATCGGCGATTGTACTGCAGCGTCGCGGCACCGCATGGATTTCCGCCGCAGGCGCGCTATGATGGAACGGTGGCCGCCGGCGCATCCGCACGGGCGGGTCTTTCACGGTGGGGAGAATGGCATGCAAGGCATCGAAGACGGTTCGACCATCCGGGCCCCGCTCGCGCGGGACATCGTGCGCATCGTGCTGGGCACCGCGGTCCTGCTCCTGGTGCCGCTCGTGGCAATGCAGTTCACCCGCCAGGTGGATTGGGGGCCGGGCGATTTCCTGGCCGCCGGCGCGCTGCTGGCGGGCGCCGGCTTTGCCTGGGTCGGCGTGGCGCGGCGCGTGCGCGCGCCCGGCCGCCGCGCGCTGATGAAGGCCGGCGTGTTGCTGGCGTTGCTGCTCGTCTGGGCGGAACTGGCGGTCGGCATCGTGTCCTGATCGCCGACGGATAAAAAAACACCAGCCCGCGGGCTGGTGTTTTTCTTCATGCATCGCAGGGCCGGCATGCCGGCCCGTCGCGATCAGTAGCCGCGGCTGCCGGTGCCGCCGCTAGTGCCGCTGGTGGAGCCGGTACCGGTGGTGCTGGTGCCGCCGGTGGTGGTGCCCGTCGAGGTACCGGTGCCGGTGGCGCTGGTGCCCGCGCCGGAACCTGCGCCGGTGCTGTTCATGCCGCCTGCCGAGCCGCTCAGGCCGCTGCCCGAGCTGACGCCGCCGGCGCCGGTGCTGCCGCTCATGCCGCTGCTGCCCGAGGAGCCCGAGCCCATGGTGCCGGTAGCACCGGTGCCGGTGGCACCGCTGCCGGTCGCGCCGGTGCCGGTGCCGCCGCTGCCCGTGCCCATCGAACCCGCGCCGCTGGTGCCGCTGCTGCCGCTGGTGCCGGACGTGCCGGTGCCCATCGAGCCGGACGAGCCGCCGGTGGACGACCCGCTACCCATCGAGCCCGACGAGCCGCCGGTGGACGAGCCGCTACCCATCGAACCCGACGAGCCGGTCGAGGAGCCGGAACCCATCGAGCCGCTGGAGCTGCTACCCGAGGAGCTGCCGGATTTTTTCTTGCCTGAATGTTTCTGAGACGAGCCGGTCGACGATTGATCCTGCGAAGAGGCACTGGAGCCGGTCGACGAGCTGGTTTGCGCCTGTGCGTTCACCGCACCCAGCATTGCCATGGCAACCGACGCACCCATGAGACCTTTCAGCAATTTATTCATCTTCATGTCGTTCTCCTAAGTTGTATATGGGGCAAAAAGCTCAACAATATCAAGTAGATATCGAGCGAAGAACAAGTTTATGACGGTCGCGGCAAAGGGTGCGCGCGGTAGCCGGGAGGAAAATATATGCTGCGCCGCAGCAGCCGCTCATTCCGCGACCGCGGCGCCGATGCCGGCGGCACGTGCGGCCAACGTCCCCAGCGCGGTGTACAGCTCCAGCATGCGGCTGGCGTCGTCCGGGTAGACGCGGTTCGACAGGAGCACGTAAAAGCTGCGTGAGCCCGGATCGATCCACAGCACGCAGCCGGTAAAACCCGTGTGGCCGAAGCTGCCGACCGGATACAGCGTGCCGCGCGGTCGCACCGCGTACGGCGAATCGATGTCCATGCCCATGCCGCGCAGCGCCAGCCCCGGCGGCGATTGCGCGGTCGTCAGCAATTGCACGCTGCGGGGGCTCAATACGCGCACGCCGTCCAGTTCTCCGTTGCGCAGCACCATGCGCGCAAAGCGCGCCACGTCGTGCGCCGTCGCGAACACGCCGGCCGATCCGGCCACGCCATCCATGCGGCGCGCGGTCGGGTCGTGCACGATGCCTTGCAGCACTTGTCCTGGCGTGAGATCGGTATGCGCGCTCGCCGTACCCGGCTGCGGCCCCTTCTGGGTCGGCGCGATGACGGCGCGCGCGACGCCGCGCCGCAGCGGCAGGTAGCCCGTATCGCGCATGCCCAGCGGTTCGTAGAGGCGCGTGCGCACGAACGCCTCCAGCGGCATGCCGGATACGCGCTGCACGATCTGGCCCAGCAGCACGTAGTTGATGTCGGAATACCGCAGCAGCGTGCCCGGCGCCTGCGTCACCGCCGACGTGCAGGCAAGCACGTGGCCGGCCGCATCGCCGTGCCAGGCCGGCCTGGCGGGCAGGCCCGACGGCAATCCGGAGCTGTGCGTCAGCAGGTGGCGGATCGTGATCGCGTCCTTGCCGCCGTTCGCGCATTCGGGAAAGACGTCGACGAGGCGCGCATCGAGGTCCAGCTTGCCTTCCTCCGCCAGCATCAGCACGGCGGGTGCAGTGGCCAGCACCTTGGTCAGAGACGCCGCGTCGAACACGGTATCGCGCCGTACGGGCGTCGCGTCGTCGTAGCTCAGCGTGCCGTAGGCCTGCTCGTAGGCATCGCCGTCGCGCTCGAGGTGGAACACGGCGCCCGGCAGCTTGCGCCCGGCGATGGCCTGGCCGATGGCGGCATCGATCGCGGGAAAGGTGGACGCATCGAGGGCAGCGGCGGGCCGGCCGGGCGGCGTGCGCGGCGTGGCGCACGCGGCGGCGAGCCCGGCAATACAGGCAAGGGCGAGCAGGGTGCTGCGCTGGCGCGGCAGGCGGATCGGGAACATGCGCATGGACGGGACTGCTTGAAGGAAAGGCCATCATAGCAGGGCCCGGCACGGACGGGCGCCGTCATTACGGAGCGGAAAATCGGGGTCCGTGCACGCGAAACATGGGATCGGCGTATGATTTCCGCATGATCCCATTCTCGATACTCGACCTCTCCCCCATCGCGGAAGGCGGCACCGCAGCCGACTCCTTCCGCAACTCGCTCGACCTTGCCCAGCACGGCGAGCGCTGGGGCTACAACCGCTTCTGGTTGGCCGAACACCACGGCATGCCGGGCATCGCCAGCGCGGCGACGGCGGTGCTGATCGGCCACGTGGCCGGCGGCACCTCGCGCATCCGCGTGGGCGCCGGCGGCATCATGCTGCCGAACCATTCACCGCTCGTCATCGCGGAACAATTCGGTACCCTCGCCTCGCTGTATCCGGGCCGTATCGACCTGGGCCTGGGCCGCGCGCCCGGCTCGGACCAGGCGACCGCGCGGGCGCTGCGCCGCAACCTCGCTTCCGATGCGGACGAATTCCCGCAGGACGTGGTGGAACTGATGGATTATTTTTCCGAGTCGCCGCGCCGCCACATCCGCGCCGTGCCCGGCGCCGGCCTGGACGTGCCCGTCTGGATCCTCGGTTCCAGCCTGTTCGGCGCCCAGCTGGCGGCGGCCCTCGGCCTGCCGTACGCGTTCGCCTCGCACTTCGCGCCGCAGATGATGATGCAGGCGATCGAGATCTACCGCGCCACCTTCCGCCCGTCGGCCCAGCTCGACAAGCCTTACGTCATGCTCGGCTTTAACGTGTTCGCCGCCGACACGGACGAGGAAGCGCAGGTGCGCGCCACCTCGATGCAGCAGGCCTTCGTGAATTTGCGCACGGGCCGCCCGACCAAGCTCAAGCCGCCGGTCCCCGGCTACTACGACCTGCTGGGCACGGCCGAGCGCACGATGCTCGACTCGGTGCTGTCCTGCTCGGCGATCGGCTCGCCCGAGACCGTCGAACGCCAGTTGAAGGCCTTCATCGAGCGCACCGGCGCGGACGAGCTGATGATCACGGCGCAGATTTACGACCACGACGCGCGCCTGCGTTCGTACGAGATCGCGGCGGATATCCAGCGCAAAGGCTGAATGCGGCGCTGAACATTACAGCGCGTGTCATCGGTGGCCTGGCGCACATCCGTTCGTGCGGAGTGCGCCTACCCTGTTCTCATGACGGCGGCACATGCGCGCCGTGACGAACAGGAGAATGACGATGAAAGCAATGAAGACAATGGCCATGGGCGCCGCGGCGCTGGCGCTCGCATGCGCATCGGCAGGCGCGCTGGCCAAGCCCGGCTGCCTGAAGGGCGCGGCGGTCGGCGCCGTCGGCGGCCACTTCGCCGGCAAGCACGGCGTCATCGGTGCCGCGGCCGGTTGCGCCGTGGGCCACCACATGGCCAAGAAGCAGGAAAAGCAAGAGCAGCAGCAGGCGCAAGCCCAGGCGAATGCCCAGGCCCAGCAGAGTCAGCAGCAGGCACCGGTCCGCAAATAAGCTCGCAAATAAGCCGCGGCGGCGCCTGGAGCGACATCAGGCGTCGCCCGTCCCGGCCTGGAACGCGTCGATCAAGGCACGCGTCGAACGTACCTTCCCCACCACCTTGAACGTGTTCTGGCAAGCAAACTCGTGCGCCTCGGCCTGCATGCCGCTCATCGCGTCCTCGGCGAAGACGAGGGCGAATCCTTGGTCGAAGGCGGCCCTTGCCGTCGACTCGACGCCGAAATTGGTGGCGATGCCGCCCAGGATGATGGTCTCGATGCCGCGCCGGCGCAGCAGCTGCTCCAGGTTGGTGCCGTAGAACGCGCCCCACTGGCGCTTGGTGACGACGATGTCGGTGGCCTGCACCTGGGCGTCCGACGAGAACTGGATGGCTTCCGGCGGCGGTTCCGGCGTGCCGGGCTTCTTCATCGGATTGTCGGCCGGCAGCGCCAGCAATTCACCCATCAGCACGCGCACGAACACGACCATGCCGCCGCGGTTGCGCATCTCGTCCGCCAGCAGCACGCAATTGCCGACCACCCGGTCGGCCGGATGCGGCGCCAGTTCGCGCGTCGTATTGAAATTCTGCAGGTCGATCAGCACCAGGGCGGTGCTGCCGATATCGATCTTGACATCATCCATGTTCAATAACCCTCCTTGGTCTCCAGTATCGGGCAGCGGCGGAATCGATGGCGCGCATTTTCATCCGCTTCGGGTTTCCTCTGTGATAGATTTCTCAAGATCATCAACAGCGGAGTGTCCATGAAACGATTCGCCCTGGCCGGCATGAGCGCCCTGCTCGCCGCCTGCGCCACCACCCAGCCGCCCCTGACCGCGACCACCGTCGGTTCCGGCGCCGTCCGCAGCGCAGACCAGCAGGCGCTGGAATTCGACAAGGCCGACCTGAAGCTGCGCATCGAGCCGGCGACGAAGAGCATCCAGGGCGACGTGCTGCTGACCTTCGGCACCCGTGCCGCCGTCGACCGCATCGAACTGGACCTGGACCGCAACCTGCCGATCGAGGCCATCGACGTGGACGGCCAGCCGCTGCCCGCCAACCGCTGGCGCAATCCGGACGGCAAGCTGACGGTCGAGCTGCCGCGGCGCCTGGAGCCCGGCAAGCAGACCACCGTCCGGGTGCGCTACCACGGCAAGCCGCACGTGGCCAAGAAGGCGCCGTGGGACGGCGGCTTCGTATGGTCGACCACGCCGGACGGCCAGCCCTGGGTGGCCAGCGCCGTACAGGGCGAGGGCTGCGATCTGTTCTGGCCCTGCATCGACCACCCGACCGGCAAGGCGAAGGTCGTCGAGGAACACCTGACGGTGCCGGCGCCGCTGGTCGCCGCCGGCAACGGCGTCGCGCTGGGCATGGACACGAAGGATGGCTGGAACACCTGGCACTGGCGCACGAAGAACCCCAGCACCTACGGCATCTCGATCAACGTCGGTCCGTATAAACTGCTGGAGGGCGACTACAAGAGCCGCTACGGCAATACCATCCCGCTGCGCTTTTATTACCTGCCGCAGAGCGAGGCGCAGGCGAAGGAGTTGTTCGCCGAATTCCCGCAGATGCTGGACTTCTTCGAATCCACCATCGGCCCCTACCCGTTCGGCGACGAAAAGATGGGCGTGGTGGAGACGCCGCACAAGGGCATGGAGCACCAGACCATCAATGCTTACGGCAACAAGTACGCGAAGACGGCCTACGGCTTCGACGAGCTGCTGCAGCACGAATTCGCCCACGAATGGTTCGGTAACCAGTTGACCAACGCGGACTGGGACGATATGTGGCTGCACGAGGGCCTGGGCAGCTATATGCAGCCCTTGTACATGCAGGTGCTGCGCGGCGACCAGGAATATTTCGCCCTGCTGATAGCGTCGCGCGCCGGCATCCGCAACAAGAAGCCGATCGTGTCCGGCACGCCCAAGCTGGAAGAAGACGTGTACGACGAGAAGAAGGGGCCGGGCCAGGACATCTACGTGAAAGGCTCGCTCGTCATGCACACGCTGCGCGGCCTGGTCGGCGACGACGCGTTCTTCCGCTCGGTGCGCGAGATCGTCTACGGCACGCCCGATCCGCGTCCCGGCAACTTCGCGCCGCGCTACGGCACCACCCGGGAATTCATGGCCATCGTCAAGCGCAACGCCGGCCGCGACCTGGACTGGTTCTTCCAGGCCTACCTGTACCAGGCCGCCCTGCCCGACCTGCAGGCCACCCGCAGCGGCGATACCCTGCAACTGGCATGGAAGACGGAAAAGGACACGCCGTTCCCGATGCCGGTCGAGGTGCGCGTCGGCGCCAAGGTGGTCACCGTGCCGATGACGGATGGACGGGGCAGCGTGGCGCTGCCGGCGGGAGCCAGCTACACGCTCGATCCGCATTCGAAGGTGCTGCGGCGCGAGGAGCAGATCGAGCGGTATCAGCAGTGGCGGGAAGAGCAGCAGAAGAAGACGAAGCCGAAAAACTGAGCGCCGTCGTCCCTGCGAAGGCGGGGCCCCATACTGAGCAACAGGAATCCGGTATGTCGGAAGTTCTTCTGATGTTTCCAAGGTACCGAATTCGGACGTTCAGCATGGGTCCCTGCCTTCGCAGGGACGACGTTGCTTAAAATAGCCAGGTTTCAGAACGCCGTCTCCAGCGTCGTCCTCAGCTTGATATTCCCCGGATACCTCCAGCTGCGCTTCTGCACCCCCGCCACCGGATCGATGTACTTCACCTCGAACCCGTCGTCCTCGCGCAGGATGTTCGCCAGCGCCACGCGCAGCTGCACCGTCGGCGCCATCTTCCACACCGCATACGCTTCCAGGTCGCGCCGCGCCGGCAGGTAGGTGGCGCGGTCGATGCTGCTCGAGACGGGCGCCGCGGCGCGGAAGGCGAAGCTGCCGCCGGCCGACCAGGCGCCGCCCTTCCAGTCCAGGCCCACGTTGGCCGTCAACGGGATCTGCTGCTCCATGCGGTTGTCCGGTCCGGGCACGTCGTCCACGCGCGACCAGTTGCGGGCGACGTTCGCACGCACATCGAGCGCCAGGGCCTTGATCGGGAATTTCGTGTCCAGCTCCAGGCTCCTGCTGTCGGCGCGGCCCACGTTCTCCGGCATGAAGATCCAGCGGTAGCCGTCGAAGTAGACACGGTTGCCCGTGTAGTTGCCGATGCGCCGCCATGACGTTGCCAGCGATACCATCGCGCCCTCGGCCCAGTAGTGTTCCCAGGCCGCGTCCACGCCCCAGGCCAGTTCCGGCTGCAGGCGCGGATTGCCGATGTAGTCGGCCTCGGTGGCGTCGTTGTTTTCCCAGGTCTGGCGGCGCGGCAGCAGGTTCGCCAGCTCGGGCGCCTTATACGTGCGGCTGACGGCCAGGCGCAGCTGGTCGCCCTTGCTGCCCGGGACCTTCCACAGCACCTGGGCGATCGGGCTCCAGACGCTGGAGCGCACGCGCGTGGTGGCGAAGGTGTTGCCGGCGGCGTCCGTGCGGATGCCTTCCCAGCGCGTGCCCAGGTACACGGACCAGGCCTGGTCGAGCGTCCACTCGTCCTGCGCATACAGCGCCAGGCGCGCCAGCCGGCCGTCGGAGAACTCGTCGGCCGGCAAGGTCGGCGGCAACGGGCGCACGGCGTCGCGCTCCGTGCGCGTCTCGTCGCGCCAGCGCATGCCGCCGTCCCAGCCGGCCGCCAGCACGTGGCCGCCGTCCAGGGTCTTCGTCAGCTTGCCCGTCGAATCGACGCCGCGCTCGCGCCCCTTCAGGCGGATGCGCTGGTCGGTGGCGGGACGTCCCGCCGCGTCGTCGCCGATGCCGGCGCTGTCGCTGTCCTGGTGCGCCCCTTCGATGCCCACCTTCGCCTCCAGCTTCGTACCGGAATCGAAGGCATGCGTCCAGCTCAGGTCGGACTTCAGCGTCGCGTTGTCGCTGGCCACGGTCGAACGCAGGTCCGGCACCTGCGGCGGCGCACCGATCGCCGTGGCCACCAGCGCATGCGCATGGTTGCGGAAGCGGTTGCCGTTGACCAGCGTTTGCCAGGACAGCGTATCGCCGCCGTCCAGCGTCCATTCCAGCTTGGGATTGATGCTGTAGCGGTTGATGTGCCCGTCCTCGGCCACGTCGGTACGGCGCAGCAGGTCGACGCTGCCATCCCGCCGCGTATTGTCCTGGAAACCGAAGAAGTGCCGGTCGAAGCTTTCGTGGTTGACGTTGGCCGCCAGCGCATAGCCGCTGCGCTCCCCCGTGCCGGACAGGTCCAGCGTCGCGCTCGGCCCCTTGAAGTCGCCGCCCGCCAGGTAGCCCAGCTTGGCCTCGCGCTTGGGCTTGGCCCTCGACTTGCGCGCGCTGCGCAGCACGATATTGATCGTGCCGGCCACCGCCTGCGTGGAGAACTCCGCCGTGGGCGCGCGCATGACCTCGATGCGCTCGACCGTGTCCGGCGCCAGGTCCTCGAGCGAGAAGCCGGGCGGCGTGCGCTGGCCATCCAGCAGCACCTGCGTGTAGCCGCTGCCCAGGCCGCGCATGCGCACTTCGACGCTGCGCCCCGTGTTCACCACGGTAACCCCGGGGATGCGCTTGAGGACATCGGGCAAGGACGTATCGCCATAGCGCTCGATGTCCTCGCGTCCCACGACGAGCTTCATGGCCGTGTCGTCGCGGCGGGCGTCGTAGTCGGCCGCCTTGCCCTTCACTTCGACCTGCGGGGTCGCCTGCTGGGCCATGGCCGGCCCGACGACACCGGCCGCGGCCAGCAAGACACATCGCGATGCAGTGGAAATACCGACCATGCTGCGCCTCCTCGGAGTGGAAAATAGCTGTTATTGGAACAACCATATTCCATACCGAAGTAGTATGCAACGTTTTTATGGAAGTTTTTTTACCACTTTGTAGCAATCGAGATTGCGTCATTCGCGCAAACGCCCTTCCGTATCGATCCGGCGCACCTCGCCCAGCTTCAAGGCGCGAATGTCCCCTTCGATCTTCGCCAGGTCGCCCACGACGATCCACACCGGCTGGCGCGGCAGGATGAGGCGGCGCGCCAGCGCATCGATGCCGGCCGGCGTCTGGGCCGCCACCCGCGCCGCATAGGTGTCGTAGTAATCGTCCGGCAGGCCGTACTGCAGGATGGTCGCGTAGGCATTGCTCAGCTGCGCCACGGTCTCGAAGGCGCCGGGCAGGCCCAGCGTCTCGTTGGCCTGGGCATCGGCGAGTTCGCGTGGCGTGACGGGACGGCTGCCGGCGATGGCCGCGTATTCCCCGGCCAGCTCGCGCAGCGCGGCGGCCGTGCGGTCGGTCTGCACGGGAGAGGCGCTGTACAGGATGCGCTGGCCCACGGCCTGCACGAGCGTCGAGCCGACGCCGTAGGACCAGTGCTTGTCCTCGCGCAGGTTCATGTTCAGGCGCGCGCTGAAGGTGCCGCCGAACACGTCGTTGAGCAGGTTCAGGGGGATCGTGTCCGGCGACGCGCGCGGCGGCGCCAGCTGGGCGGCCACGATCTCGCTCTGCAGCGCGCCCGGGCGGTCGATCAGGTAGACCGTGGTGCCGGCCGGCTGGGCCACCGTCGCCACGTGCTTCGCCGGCACCGTGCCGGGCCGCCAGCCGCCGAAGGCGCGCTCCAGCTGCGGCAGCAGCGCGGCCAGCGTCGTGTCGCCCACGACCAGCAGCGTCGCATTGCCGGGCTTGAACCAGGCCGCGTGCCAGGCCGCCAGGTCGGCCCGCGTGATCTGCGCCACCGCTTCCTCGGTGCCGCTGCCCGTGAGCGGCAGCGCATACGCGTGGCCGCGGCCGTAGACGAGCGCCGGCAGCGCGCGCAGGGCCATCGCGCGCGGCACCGTCTTCTCGCGCTGGATGCCGGCCAGGCGCAGCGCGCGCTGGCGCTCCACCTCCGCCGCCGGGAACGACGGATGCAGGGCCAGGTCCGCATACAGGTCCAGCGCCCACGCCAGCGTCGGCCGCAGCACGTTCATGTTGACGAAGGCGCCGTCCAGGTTGATCGTGGTACCGAACGAGGCGCCCAGCGCTTCCAGCGCGCGGCCGATCTGCAGCGCGTCGCGCGTGGCCGCGCCGGCCCCGCCCGTGCCCTCTTCCAGCATCCGCAGCGCGAAGCTGGCCAGGCCCGGCTGCCGCTGGGAGTCGGACGCGAAGCCGGCATCGACCATCAGCGACAGATTGATCACGGGCGCGCCGTGGCGCTCGGCCAGCACCACCTTCAAACCGTTCTTCAGCGTCGCCTTTTGCATGGGCGGCAGCGCCAGCGTTTCCGGGCCGCCCATGGGTGGCCCCTGGCTGCGGTCGAGCGTGGAGGCGCTGGCCGACAAGCCGGTCGGGAACGGGTCGACCTGCAGCACGAAGTCGCCGTCCGCCAGCCACTCGCGCATCGCCCGGCGCACGCTGTCCGGGGTGGCGGCGCGGATGCGCCCGGCGTACGTCTTGTAGCAGTCGGGCTGGCCCGTGAACACGGCGCAGCGCGCCAGCACGTCGCTCTTGCCGCCGAAGCCGCCGACGCGCTCGAGCGCGCGCGCCTGCCCGGCCAGGATGGCGATGCGGGCGCGCTGCAACTCCTCCGCCGTCGGACCGTGCGCGAGCAATGCCTGCAATTCCTCGTCGGCCGCGCGCGCCATGGCGGCCGTGTCGGCGCCCGGACGCGCCGTCAAGTTGATGCCGAACTGGCCGGCGATCTCCTCCGATTCGTCGCCAGCGAAGGCCGACGTCGCCAGCTGGTCCCTGACGACGAGGCGCTGGTACAGGCGCGAGGCCTTGCCGCCGCCCAGCACCTGGGCCGCCAGGTCGAGCAGCGCTTCTTCCGGCGTGTCCGCGCCGGGCACGTTCCAGATGCGGTAGATGCGCGATTGCGGCACGCGGTCCTGCACCTGGGCGCGGTGCGTGCCCGTGCGCCTGGCGATCCAGGCGCGCTGCTTCGCCAGCGGCGGTCCCGGCGGGATGTCGCCGTAGTAGCGCTCGACCTTGGCGCGCGCCTGCTGCGGCGTGATGTCGCCGGCCAGCACCAGCACGACGTTGTTCGGGCCGTAGTGGCGCTTGAACCAGGCCGTCACGTCGTCCATGCTCGCCGCGTCGAGGTCGGCCATCGATCCGATCGTGGTCCAGGAATACGGATGGCCGCGCGGCCAGGTGTTGTCGGCGACGAGCTGTTCGACGACGCCATAGGGCTGGTTCTCGCGCTGGCGCTTCTCGTTCTGCACCACGCCGCGCTGCAGGTCGAGCTTCTTGCGGTCGAGCACGGGCAGCAGGTGGCCCATGCGGTCGCTCTCGGCGAACAGCGCGTAGTCGAGCATGGAGGCCGGCACCGTCTCGAAGTAATTGGTGCGGTCCTTGTTGGTGGTGCCGTTCAGGTCGCGCGCGCCGATCCCCTCCAGGGCGGACAGGAAGGTCTTGTCGAAATGGGCGCTGCCGGAAAACATCAGGTGCTCGAACAGGTGGGCGAAGCCCGTCTTGCCCGGCTGCTCGTCCTTGGAACCCACGTGGTACCAGGTATTGACGGCCACCACGGGTGCCTTGTGGTCTTCGTGCACGATGACCGTCAGGCCGTTCTTCAACACGAAGCGTGTGTAGGCAATGTCGGGCGTCGGGACATCGACGGCGGGAGCGGCTTGCGCGCCAGCGCCATGCGATTGCACGACGAGCCACAAGCCCAGCAAGCAAGCCAGTACACGCATGGGTTCTCCCTGGAACGATCCATTCAAACAGGCTATTGTAGGCGCGATGCCTGCGTACCCGATGCACGCCTGTCTGCAAGAAATGTTGCAGCGGCTTGTAGTTCTGGACTGACATCCTCCGGAGGCGTGGTCTGTCTGCATGATCCCGCCATGGGGCGTATGATGCGGACTTAGCCACCAGCAAGGACAGCCTCATGAATCAACGACGCTCCTTTCTCAAAAGCTCCGCCGTTCTCGCCTCGGTGCTCGGTGCGCCGGCCGTGGTGAAAGCCAAGTCGGTACCGGCCGCCGTTGCCGCCGCACCGGGAGAACGCATCCTGCGCCTGTACAACACGCATACGGGCGAAACGACGCGCAGCGTGTTCTGGGCCGAGGGCCAGTTCATCCCCGACGCCTTGCAAGACATCAACAAATTGCTGCGTGACCACCGCAACAACAAGGTGGCGGAAATCGATCCGCAATTGCTGTTGCTGCTCGACCGTGTCAGCGCGAAATTCGGCGACCATCCGACCATCCACGTCATTTCCGGCTACCGCTCGCCGGAAACGAATGCGAAATTGCACGAGAACACGAGCGGCGTCGCCAAGCACAGCCTGCACATGGACGGCAAGGCGATCGACGTGCGCATCCCTGGCCAGGACCTGGCCAAGCTGCACAAGGCGGCCATGGCCGCGAAGGGCGGCGGGGTCGGCTACTATCCGGACTCGCAATTCGTCCACATGGACGTCGGCCGCGTGCGTTACTGGTAAGCGGCCGACGATGCGCCGGATCTTGTCGCTGCTTGCCTCCCTGCTGCCTGCTGTCGCCTTCTCCCAGGTGCAGCAGTCGGCGCAGGAGGCGCCGCCGGCCGCGGCCGTCGTGCCGCCCGCCCAGACGGTCACCGTGACCTCCACGCGCGATCCGGTCGACAAGTCCTACCGCAAGATGCTGCACGGCATGGAACGCTTCGAACGCCAGCACGGCCTGGCGCCGAAGGCATCGCTGCGCTTCCGCCTGTTGCCGCGCACGCCGCGGGTGGACATGAGCGGCATCACGCTGCGCGTGGTCGGCGACGGCATCACCCTGCCGATCCCCGTCGCGCCCGACAATACCTTCACGCTGCCGCGCAACGAGCAGGCGCTGCGCGAGGACGCGGCCGTGATCGCCAACCGCAAGACCACCAGCATGACCTGGCGCGCCCAGGTGATCACGCCCGGCCTGCCGCCCGACACACGCCGGCTGGGCGACCTGCGCCTCGAATGCCTGGTCGGCGTGGAGGCGGGCCTGGTGTCGAACAGCTCGCCGCTGTTCGGCTGGATCGCGAACGTGCTCACGAGTCCGGAGCAAGTCTGCAACAGCCCGGACGGCAATTTCCTGTTCTTTACGGAGCGCCCCGTGTTCTCCGTGACGCTGCGTGCCGGCGCGCGCACCGAGATCCTGCCCTTCCGCTTCCTGTACGCGGGCGGCGAACAGACGCGCGACATGCTGCAGTACTGCGATTGCCAGGTGCTGCTCGACCGCACATATTACGCACCGATCTGGGACAGGACCTGGCCCGACGACACGCTGGTCAGCTTCGACTACATGGATGACGCCGCGGAGGCCGCGCCATGAGCCGCCTGTTCGCCGCCGTCCTCATCGTCGCGGCCCTGGCCGGCTGCGCCACCCGTTCGCAGGCGCCGGGCACGCTCGTGCAGCAGCAGCGCTTCAACCAGCTCGTGGTACCGGGCAAGACCACGCGCGCCGAGCTGCTGGCCGCCTTCGGCCAGACCCGCAACGTCGTGTTCGACAGCGGCATGGAAGCCTGGGTCTACAGCACCGACGCTGGCAACGGCCGCACGGCCGAGCTGGTGCTGCTGCTGGACCGTGCCGGCGTGGTGCGCAAGATGCGCACGCGCCCGCCCTATCCGAGCGATCCGGCGCCCTGAACGGCGATGCGTGGCAGAATGGAAACTTTCAACCCAGCCACCACCGCCATGCACGATTCTCCCGAAGCCGTCGTCCAGCGCCAGCTCGACGCCTACAATGCCCGCGACATCGACGCCCTGCTCGCCACCTATGCGCCGGATGCGCGCCAGTACGAGCATCCGGGCAAGCTGCTCGCGACCGGAGCGGCCGAGATGCGCGAACGCATGGCCGTGCGCTTCCAGGAGCCGAACCTGCACGCGCGCCTGCTGCAGCGCGCCGTGATGGGCAATATCGTCGTCGACCATGAGGAAGTCACGCGCACCTTCCCCGATGGAACGGGCACCGTGAACATGGTGGCGGTCTACGAAGTGGTCGACGGCCGGATCGCCAGCGCCTCGGTGCAGGTCAGCAACAAACGCCTGCATGCGGCTGCCGAATCGGTGTAAAGTCGAGCATCATTATTTTTTGGAAAGATCATGATGCGCAGGACGATCGTCGCGGCCATGCTCGCCGCAGGATGCGTAGGGGCGGCCGCCGCCGATGAGCTGAGCCCAGTCGAACAGCGCATCGTCGCCGAGGTCAAGGCCCATTCGCCGCAGGCGCTGGCCCTGCTCGAGCAGAGCGTCCTGATCAACAGCGGCACCATGAACACGCAGGGCGTGCGCGCCGTCGGCAAGCTGTTCCGCGACCAGTTCGACGCACTCGGTTTTTCCACCCGCTGGATCGAGCTGCCGCCCGAGATGAAGCGCGCCGGCCACCTGGTCGCCACGCGCGAGGGCAGCCAGGGCAAGCGCCTGCTGCTGCTGGGCCACCTGGACACCGTGTTCGAGCCGGGCAGCGCCGTGCCCATGTGGCAGCGCAACGGCGACCGGATCCGCGGCCAGGGCGTATCCGACATGAAGGGTGGCGACGTCATCGTGATCGAGGCGCTGCGCGCGCTGAAGCAGGTCGGGGCGCTCGAGAACACGAGCATCGCAGTGATGTTCACGGGCGACGAGGAAGAAGCGGGCAATCCGAAGAGCGTCTCGCGCGGCGACATGGTCGCGCTGGCCAAGCGCAGCGACATCGCCCTGAGCTTCGAGGGCAGCATCATCGACAAGGACGGCCTGGCCACGGCTACCGTCGGGCGCCGCGCCACGGCGAGCTGGGAGCTGGACGTCAAGGGCAAGCCGGGCCATTCCTCGACCGTGTTCGGCGCCAACGGCTACGGCGCCGTGTACGAGGCGGCGCGCATCCTCGACGCGTTCCGGCGCGAGGTGGCCGAACCGGGCCTGACCTTCAACCCCGGCCTGATCGTGGGCGGCACCGAGCTGACGGCCGACGACGCCGCCTCGCGCGGCACCGCCTTCGGCAAGACCAACGTCATCGCGGCCGGGGCCAGGATCAAGGGCGACCTGCGCTACCTCGACTATGCCCAGCGCGACCGCGCCCAGGCGCGCATGCAGGCGATCGTCGCGCAGAGCCTGCCGGGTGCCAGCGCCACCATCGCTTTCCACGATTCGTATCCGCCGATGGCCGTCACGCCGGGCAACCTGAAGGTGCTGGAAGCGTATTCGCGCGCCAGCCGCGATGCGGGGCTGGGTCCGGTGGGCGCCGTGCCGGCCGAGGCGCGCGGCGCCGGCGACGTCCAGTTCGTGGCCCCGCTGCTCGACAGCCTGGACGGCCTGGGCGCCAACGGCAACGGCGCCCACTCGCCGGACGAGGACCTGGACGTCGGCTCGATCGAGCGGGGCGCGATCCGGGCCGCGCTGCTGATCTATCGCCTGACCAGGCCAACCTCGCGCTGAACTTCCGCTGATTTTTTATAGAATGCAGCCATGGCACGACTACAGCTTACCTTTCCCGAGGACCAGTACTGCTACACGACGCTGCTGACGGTGCGCGTCACCGACATCAACGCCGCCGACCACCTCGGCAACGACTCGATGATCTCGATGATCTCCGAGGCGCGGGCCCGCTTCCTGTTCGAGTACGGCGTCGCCGAGACGGAGCGCGACGGCACCGGCATCATCGTCACGGACCTGGCCACCGTCTACCGCGCCGAGGCCCATGCGCGCGACCAGCTGCTGTTCGAGGTGGGCGTCATGGACTTCAACAAGTACGGCGGCGACGTCATCTTCCGCGTCACCCGGCCCAAGGACAAGTGCACGATCGCGCTCGCCAAGCAGGGCTTCGTGTTCTACAACTACAAGACGAGCCAGGTGGTGGACATGCCGGACGACTTCCGCGGCAAGTTCGACCGGGTGAATTGGGTCGATTGATCGTCCGTCGTCCCTGCGCAGGCAGGGACCCATGCTGAAAAACCGAAGCCGGTGCTTCGGTTCCACTCAAGTCTGGCGTACCGAATTCTGGTGCTCAGCATGGGATAAAACAGTCCACTGGACTGTTTTATCCTGCGCGGGGACGACGGGCAGCGAAACGCTTACACCATCGGCGGATCGGTCTCGCGCACGAACACGCGGTGGCTGGCCAGCGCCGTCTTGAACGCGTCGATCGGGGCGTCGACCAAGAGGCCCGGGTCGGCCGAACCGTCCGGCAGCGTGGACGGGACCATGGCCTTGGCCAGCAGCTGGGCGCCGGCGCCCAGCACCAGGATGGTCTTGCAGTGGCGGTACTGTTCGCGCACGAAGTCGATCGCGTGGGCGTTGCGCGCCAGCGCTTCCACGGCCTGCGCGCCATCCGGCACGATCATCGCGTCGAACAGCACCGACGGCGCCGCTTCCAGCGTGACCTCGACGTCCAGCGCGTCGCCGTTCGCGGCCGGCAGCTTGCCCAGCATATTGCCGACCAGGCGCGGCACGGCGCCGTCGTCCAGCAGCGACTGGTACAGGGCGCGCACCTGGGCGGCGTCGCTGTCGCGGCCCACCAGGATGGCGACGCGGCGCGTGCGGATGCCGGTCTGGCCCGGGCGCGCCAGCAGCGACAGCGCCGGCGACGGGGCATAGCTCGGCACTGGCGCATCAAGGGCGCGCGGCAGCGGATCCGGCACGTCCATGCCGAGGCCTTCGGCGACCTTGGCCGCGAGGTCCGCGTCGACGTTGGCCAGCAGCGCCAGGATGCGCTCGCGCACGGCCGGGGTCTGCACGCGGGTCAGCTCGAAGCGGAAGGCGTTGGCGATGTGGGCCTGCTCGACCGGGGTCTGGCTCTGGTAGAACAGGCGCGCCTGGCCGTAGTGTTCGGCGAACAGCTCCGGATTGCCGCGTACCTTGTCCTCGGTGGTGAAGCGCTCCGGGAAGCTCATGAAGCCCATGCGGCCGGCCTGGAACGGGCAGCCGCCGCCCAGCGAATTCGGCTCGTAGTTGACGCGGCCGCGGTGGATCGCCTGGCGGTGGAAGCCGTCGCGCTGGTTGTTCTGGATCTGCACGACCGGCGAGTTGATGGGAATCTCGTGGAAGTTCGGGCCGCCCAGGCGAGTCAGCTGCGTGTCGAGATAGGAGTGGTTGCGGCCCTGCAGCAGCGGGTCGTTGGTGAAGTCGATGCCCGGCACGATGTGCGCCGTGCAGAACGCCACCTGCTCGGTCTCGGCGAAGAAATTGTCCGGGTTACGGTTCAGCACCAGGCGGCCGACCGGGGTCAAGGGCACCAGCTCTTCCGGCACGATCTTGGTCGCGTCGAGGATGTCGAAGGGGAAGGATTGCGCCTGCTCTTCGGTAAAGATCTGCAGGCCCAGTTCCCACTCGGGGAAGTTGCCCGACTCGATCGCTTCCCACAGGTCGCGGCGGTGGAAGTCGGGGTCGGCGCCGGAGATCTTGACCGCCTCGTCCCACACCAGCGAGTGCGTGCCCTGCAGCGGGGTCCAGTGGAATTTCACGTAGCGCGATTCGCCCTGGGCATTCACGAGGCGGAAGGTGTGCACGCCGAAGCCCTGCATGGTGCGGTAGCTGCGCGGGATGGCGCGGTCCGACATCACCCACATCAGCATGTGCGCGATTTCCGGCGACAGGCCGGCGAAGTCCCAGAACGTGTCGTGGGCGGTGGCCGCCTGCGGCATCGCATGGTGCGGTTCCGGCTTGGCCGCGTGCACCAGGTCCGGGAACTTCATCGCATCCTGGATGAAGAACACGGGGATGTTGTTGCCGACCAGGTCCCAGTTGCCTTCGTCCGTATAGAACTTGACGGCGAAGCCGCGCACGTCGCGCGCGACGTCGGTCGAGCCGCGCTCGCCGGCAACCGTCGAGAAGCGCACGAACACCGGCGTGCGCTTGCCCTTGGCCGCGAACGGCGCGGCACGCGTCAGGCTGGAGAAATCGTCATAGGCTTCGAAGAAGCCGTGCGCGCCCGAACCGCGCGCGTGCACCACGCGCTCGGGAATGCGCTCGTGGTCGAAATGGGTGATCTTCTCGCGCAGGATGAAGTCTTCCATCGCGGTCGGGCCGCGCAGGCCGATCTTCAGCGAGTGCTGGTTGTCGGCGACCGGCACGCCCTGGTTGGTGGTCAGGTGGCGCTCGGCCGGATCGACGCGCACGCGGTCCAGCGGCAGCACGGTGGCGTTCTCGCCTTCCGGCGGCTGGCCGCTGCCGACCTTGGACGAGCTGGCGATCTCGGTGCTGGTGCTGCCCGTGGCGGCGTGGGTGGCCGGCTTGGCGTGGGCGCCTTCCTGCGGGACGCGCGACGCATCGCCGTATTCGGCCGGCTTGTTCGGGTTGAACGGCATGCTTGCCGCCAGGTCCTTCTCGGCGGCGATCTTGTCGAACAGGCGGTCCTCGACCGGATTGTGGGGCTTGGCGGCGGGCGGGGTCGGGTCCGAGGGACCTGCCATGGTGCTCAGGACCGAGCCTGCGCCATCGGGCTTGCCTGTTGCCGGGGTCTTGCTGTTGGAAGTCATCCTGTCCTCACTGGTTGGTTGTTGGCATTTGTCCAACAGCCAAGTTAGCCCAGGAAGACCGGACGCTACGTTAGCGCGCTAACGTAGCGTTGATGTCAGCATTGAATCGTTTCTATCATTGCGATAGCTTTTTATTATATTACTGCCATCATCGGCCCGCGAGGCCACGCCGGTCCTTCAGCGGCGCGATCTCCTTGTCGAACCAGACGTCGATCATGCGCTTTTCGTAACGCAGCGGTTCCGTGTCGAAGTAACGGTTGAAGTTCTGCTGGTAATTCATGTCCGACAGCTTGGCGTCGCCGCTCTTGAGCACCTGGCCGTCCTGCTCCAGCGTGTAGTGCAGGTCCATGCGCGGCCAGTCGGCCATGCCCTTCACCACGCGGATATCCTTGCCGGCACGGGCATTCGGATACAGGCGTCCGGCCGGGTCGAAGTCGGTCACCTCGATGCGCAGGTTCTGGCCCGGCGGCAGCGACTTGCCCAGCTCGACGAAATGGTCGGTGATCTGCTGCAGCAATTCGTCGCGTTCCCAGGTGGCGAACGGCAGGTCGTAGAACGTTTCGGGTTTCACGTAGGTCACCGTGACGTCGGCGAACGCGCTGCTTGCGCCCAATGCCAGGACGCCCGCCAGGGCCGCCCTCTTCATGAACGATTTCATGGTCATGTCCTTTTCTCGAAATCGGGTATCCGGACACGAATATACGCCTGTTCGCACGGCGGTGTCCGTCGCCGGAACGTCAAACTTTGTATCGGAATGTTAGGCCCCGCACCGGCAATTCAAGAGCCCGCTCGCAGAATGGGGGCAGGAGGAGAACGCCATGCCCGAAGGTCCATCGCTGGTCATGCTGAAGGAACAGACGGCCCGTTTCGTGGGCCAGGAGATCGTGCGCGCCGACGGCAACACCTGGGCCATCGACACGGCGCGCCTGGTAGGCCAGCCCGTGCTGGCGCTGCGCACCTGGGGCAAGCATTTCCTGATCCGGACGCCGGCCATGACGGTGCGCATCCACTTCCTGCTGTTCGGCACCTACCGCATCGACGAGCGCCGCGACAAGGTGCCGCGCCTGTCGCTCGGCTTCGCCGACGGCGGTGAAATCAATTTCTATGCATGCTCGGTCAAGGAATTCCACGGCGACCTCGACGCCGACTACGACTGGGCCGCCGACGTCATGTCCGACGACTGGGATCCGGCGCGGGCACGCAAGAAGCTGCGTGCAGCGCCAGACATGCTCGCCTGCGACGCCCTGCTCGACCAGGATATCTTTTCCGGCGTCGGCAACATCATCAAGAACGAGGTGCTGTTCCGCATCCGCCTGCATCCGCTGTCGACGGTGGGCAGCCTGCCCCCGGCCAAGCTGCGCGCGCTGGTGCAGGAAGCGCGCCAGTACA
This sequence comes from Massilia sp. YIM B02763, assembly GCF_030412015.1. Taxonomy (GTDB): domain Bacteria; phylum Pseudomonadota; class Gammaproteobacteria; order Burkholderiales; family Burkholderiaceae_D; genus Telluria. The sequence continues at coordinate 125,515 of NZ_JASNRD010000013.1, forward strand.
GCTTCGACTTCCTCGGCTGGAAAAAAGAAGGGGTGTTGAAACGGCATTGGCTGGCGCACAGCCAGAAGACCTGTCCGCGCTGCCACATCCCCTTCCACAAGGGCAAGCTCGGCAAGACCGCGCGCCGCGGCTTCTGGTGCGAGCGCTGCCAGAAACGCTACGGCTGAGCCGCAGCGGTGCACCCGCACCGTGGCGGCGCCGCCGATGACCCATCCGGGGGCATGGACCTGCCCGTCGCATATTCCCGCATACCATGTGTTGCGACATTGTGACTTTTTTACGCGCCCACTCAATATTTCTTGTTGTTAATGGTTACTGCCCATACTACAATCAAATTGCCGTAGTACTGCCCTAACGCAATATCCGCTCTTTTTCCTGACGCATTCACGATACGGACATCGTTTATGTCATTCCTTGCTTCTGCCGCGCCCAAACTCGCTCCCTGGAAGGTCTTGCTGGTCGACGACGAACCGGATATCCACGACGTCACCAAGCTGACCCTGTCGCGTTTCCGCCTGGACGGACGCGCCCTGACCTTCCTGCACGCCTACAGCGGCGCCGAGGCGAAGGAGGTGCTGGCGCGCGAGAAGGACATCGCGCTGGTGTTCCTGGACGTGGTGATGGAGCAGGAAGACAGCGGCCTGGAAGTGGCGCGCTGGATGCGCCGCGAGCTGGACAACCAGTTCACCCGCATCGTGCTGCGCACCGGCCAGCCGGGCCAGGCGCCGGAAGAGCGCGTGATCGTCGACTACGACATCAACGACTACAAGGAAAAGACCGAGCTCGATCGCACCAAGCTGTTCACCACGACCTTCGCCGCGCTGCGCGCCTACCGCGACATCATGAAGGTCGAGGATGCGCGCCGCACCCAGCAGAACTACCGCGAAGGCCTGGAACGCGTGATCGCCGCGTCGACCCACCTGTTCCGCCAGCGTAACCTGAAGGATTTCGCCAGCGGCCTGCTGCAGCAGGTCGTGGCCCTGCTGCGCCTGGAACAGAGCATGCTGCTGCGCCTGGCCGGCGCCAGCGTGATCACGGGCGAGAGCAAGTACGAAGTGCTGGCCCGCATCGGCGACCTGGGCGAGCCCGACATCGGCCCGGAGCTCGTCGCCCAGCTCGACGAGGCGCGCCACAACCGCATCTCCAAGCTGCACGGCGACACCTATGTCGGCTACTTCCCCAACAGCAGCGGCAAGGCCTCGCTGCTGGTATTGAAAGGCGTCGAGGAGATCTCGGAGATCGACGTCCAGCTGCTCGACGTGTTCTGCTCGGGCGTCGCCGTCGCTTTCGACAACATCCTGCTGAACCAGGAAATCACCGATACCCAGGCCGAGCTGATCCTGCGCCTGGGCGACGTGGTCGAATCGCGCTCGAACGAAGCGGGCAACCACGTGCGCCGCATGGCCCAGGTCTGCCACATGCTGGCGCAGGAATCGGGCATGCCGGAAGACGAGACCGCCGTGCTGATGCATGCCGCGCCGATGCACGACATCGGCAAGATCGCCACGCCGGATGCCGTGCTGCTCAAGCCGGGCCGCCTGACGCCGGAAGAGTGGGAGATCATGAAGCAGCACCCGACCGTCGGCCTGCAGATCCTGGACGGCTCGCAGCGTCCGATCCTGAAGGCGGCCGCCGTGATCGCCCACCAGCACCACGAGAAGTACGACGGCAGCGGCTACCCGCAAGGCCTGAAGGGCGAGGACATCCACCCGTATGCGCGCATCGTGGCGGTGGCCGACGTGTTCGACGCGCTGACCCACGAGCGCGTCTACAAGGAAGCCTGGCCCATCGACCAGGTGCGCGACTACCTGCGCGAGGTGGCGGGCAAGCACCTCGATCCCTACTACGTCGACCTGCTCATCAAGAACCTCGACAAGGCGGCCGAGATCAACCGCATCTGGCCGGACTGACGACCGTTGCCCGGCGGGACAGCTGCCGTGTTGTCGGGTACCATGCGGGACGGCGAAACGAATCGCCCTTCCGACTCACTCCTGCATGCCTCCGATGCGCATTCGAACCCGCCTCCTGATCCTGATCCTCGCCGTGCTGGTGCCCGCCTTCCTGGCGGTCGCGCTGGCGGTCGGCTACGTCTACGTGGAGGAGCGGCGCGCGCAGGAAAACAGCGTCACGGAAACGGTGCGCGCCTTTTCCCTGCTGGTCGATAACGAGCTCCAGACCAACGAGGGCATCCTGCATGCGCTGGCCAGTTCGCCCGCGCTGGCCGAGGGCGACCTGGACGAGTTCTACCGCCACGCCAGGGCGATCGTACCGCTGCGCGGCGGCGCCATCGTGCTGTACGACGCGGCCGGGCGCAGGCTGCTCGACACCCGCATCGCACCGGGGAACGCGCTGCCGGAGCGGCGCCTGGCCAATATCGACGCGCTGGCGCGCCGCTACGGCGCCGACCGCACGCTGGTGTCCGACGTGTTCGCGTCGCCGGAAGGCGGCCACCGCTTCGTGATCCAGATCCCCGTGCACCTCGGCGGGCGCATCGCCTATTTCCTCAGCATGAGCTCGGATGCCGCCTCCCTGCAGCAACTGCTGACGCGCCAGCGCTTCCCCGATCAATGGCAGGCCGCGATCACCGATCGCCAGGGCCGTATCGTGGCGCGCCTGCAGGAAGCCGAACGGTTCCGCGGCCACCTGGTGCGCGACGAGGTGCTGCGCAGCTTCGCGGCGGTGTCCGAGGGCACCGTGTCCGCCACCAACCTGGCCGGCATTCCGATGCGCGGTTTCTTCAATACCGTGCCGGACGCCGGGTGGCGCGTCATGGTCACGATCCCCCAGGCCGAGTTGCGCCGCGTCCCCTTGCATACCGCCGCCTTCCTCGGCGCCATCATGACGGTGCTGCTGGTGCTGGCCGTGGCGGCGGCGCGCTGGTTCGGCCAGCGCGCCGCCGCGCCGATCGAATACCTGGGCCGCAGCGCCGAGGAGATGGGCCAGGGCCGCGAAATCGTCTACGAGCCGCAGGGCGTGCTGGAAATCGATACGGTGGCGCGGCGNACCTGGGCCGCAGCGCCGAGGAGATGGGCCAGGGCCGCGAAATCGTCTACGAGCCGCAGGGCGTGCTGGAAATCGATACGGTGGCGCGGCGCATGAGCGAAGCCAGCCGCCAGATCCTGCGCGCCCAGGGCGAGCTGGAACGGCGCGTGGCCGAGGCGGTGGCGAACAGCGAGCGCGCCCAGCACGCCCTGATGCGCGGCCAGAAGCTGGAAGCGCTGGGCCGGCTGACGGGCGGCATCGCGCACGAATTCAACAACCTGCTGCAGACCCTGACCACGGCGCTGCAGATGGCCGCGCTCACCTCCAACCAGCCCAAGGTGCAGTCGCTGATCGAGACCTGCCGGCGCACCGTGGGCCGCGCCACCGCGCTGACCACGCGCCTGGGCTCCTTCGGCCGCGTGCAGGATGCGCGCCTGCTGACGGTCGACCCGGCCGACCAGGTGCGCGGCTCGCTGCAGCTGCTGCGCGGCGTGCTGCGCCAGGGCAGCAGCCTGGAAGTCGACTGCGCCGAGGATGTCTGGCCGGTGACGGTCGACCCGCTGCAGTTCGACCTGGCCCTCCTGAACCTGTCGATCAACGCGCGCGACGCCATGCCGGACGGCGGCCGCCTGGGCATCGCGGTGCGCAACGTCGTCGTGGAGCAAAGCACGGAACGCGCCGGCGGCGACTACGTCCGCGTGAGCGTCTCCGACACCGGAACCGGCATGCCGCCCGACGTGCTGGCGCGCGCCCTCGACCCCTTCTTCACCACCAAGGAACCCGGCCAGGGCACGGGCCTGGGCCTGCCGCAAGCCTATGCCTTCGCCACCCAGTCGCAGGGCTGGCTGACGCTGTCCAGCAGCGTCGGCGCCGGCACCACGGTCGACCTCTACCTGCCGCGCTCGCGCCAGCCGCTGTCGCCGCAATCTCCGGCACGCACGGGCGCCGCGGCGCCGCGCGGGGCCGGCCGCGTGCTGTTCGTCGAGGACGACGAACTGGTGCGCGAGACCGTCGTGCGCGGCCTCGAGCAATCCGGTTTCGACGTGGTGGTGGCGCCGGGCGGCGACCAGGCCCTGGCCATGATCGAGGCGGGCCTCGATGCCGACGTCGTGTTCTCCGACATCGTCATGCCGGGCAAGGTGAGCGGCATCGACCTGGCCGGCATCCTGCACGAACGCCGTCCCGGCCTGCCGGTGGTGCTGGCCACCGGCTATACCGACCAGCGCGTGGCCGTCCCCGGCGTGCAGGTGCTGGCCAAGCCCTACGAAATCGACCAGCTGGTCGATCTGCTGGCCGGCCTGGCCCGGCAGGAGTAAATCCCATGGCAACGTCGCTGCACCCGCTCCCCTTGCGCATCGGCCCCGGCGCCGACCTGCGCGCCGAACTCGCCGCCGTGCCCGCGCGGCACGGCGTGGCCGCCGCCTTCGTCGTGCAGGGCATCGGCAGCCTGAACGTGGCGCAGATCCGCTTCGCCGGGCGGCCGGATTGCACGGCGCTGCACGGGGACCTGGAGATCGTCAGCCTGGGCGGCTCGCTGTCGCCGGACGGGCCGCACCTGCACATCGCCGTGTCCGATGCGGATGGGCGCGTGATCGGCGGTCACATGGGACCGGGATGCATCGTGCGCACGACGGCGGAGGTATTGGTGATGCTCTTGCCGGATCACCGGTTCAGCCGCGAGGACGATCCGGCGACGGGGTACAAGGAATTGTTCATCCGTTGAACGTACGGTAGGGTGGACGGCTCTGCCGTCCACGCGTTCCAGCGACACATGAGCCACCGATCGGTCAATCGGCTTCGTGCACGGTTACGACTGATCGCAAGACGCGTATCACCGCGTGGACGGCGAAGCCGTCCACCCTACTCCGCCGCGACCAGTTGTGGCTTCTTCAGTTTACGCGGGAAACGCAGGTGATACCGCAGCCCCTTGCCGGGTTCGCTCTCCACGCGCAAGGTGCCACCCAGCGCCCCCGTCACCAGGTTGTACAGGATGTGCGCCCCGAGGCCGCTGCCGCCGCTGCCGCGCTTGGTCGTGAAGAACGGGTCGAACAGCTTGGCCAGCGTGTCCGCGTCCATGCCGGCGCCGTCGTCGCCGTACTCGAACGTCACCATCTCTTCTTCCAGTGCGGCGTGAATGCGGATCTGCCCCGCCTGCTCGCGCTCGAAGCCGTGCACCAGGGAGTTCATCAGCATGTTCGTCAGGATCTGCGACACGGCGCCTGGGAAGCTTTCCAGGACCAGGTCCTTGGGACAATCCACCTCCACCTTGACGGGGCGGCCCTTCAGTTTCGGCTGCAGCGACAGCAGCACCTCGTTCACGTAGGCGCCCAGGTTGAAGCTGCGGATGTCGTCCGAGGACTGGTCCACGGCCACCTGCTTGAAGCTGCGCACCAGGGCCGCGGCGCGCTGGGTATTGGTGGTCATGATGCGCAGCGACTGGTCGACCACGTCGAGGAAGGCGTCCAGGCTCTCTTGCGTCATGCTGCCGTCGGCCAGCTCCTCGCGCGTGAGCTTGAGCTCCTGCACCAGGTGGCTGGTGGCGGTGACGCAGATGCCCAGCGGGGTATTGATCTCGTGGGCGACGCCGGCCACCAGGCGGCCCAGCGACGCCAGCTTTTCCTGGCGCACCAGTTCCGACTGCGCTTCCTGCAATTGGGTGAGGGCCTGGTTCAGCGCCGCGTTCTGCGCCTCCAGGCTCTCCTTGGCCTTGCGGATCGCGCGGTCGGCCTGCATGCGCGCGATGGCGACGGCCACGTGGCTGGCGATGAAGGCGAGCAGGTCCAGCTCGGCCTTGGAATACACGATGATGGGGTCGTAGCTCTGCACCACCATCACGCCGTAGGCCTTGTCGTGCACCAGCATCGGCGCGCCGATCCAGCTCGCGATGCCGACGTTGCCGAGCGGCTCGCGCACCTTGCCGGACGCCTGCAGGCGCGCGAAGCTGCCCGCATCGTGCAGCTGCGCCTGGCGCGTCTGCAGCACGTACGACACCATGCCGATGCCGAACGGGAAGCGCTTGTGCGGTGCTTCTCCATCCTTCTCGTCGACGAAATACGGGATGCTGATCTCGCCCGTGTCCGGATGCGTGAGGGCGATCAGGAAGTTCTTCGCCACCATCAGCTCGGCGATGATGCGGTGCAGGCTGGACGCCAGTTCGCCCGTCTCCAGCGCGGATGCGGACAGGTCGGCGATCTGGTACAGCGCATGCTGCACCTGCTCGGCGCGGCGCCGTTCGGCTACTTCGCGCGCCAGCGCGCGGGTGCGTTCCTGCACGGCGCGTTCCAGCCGGTCCATGCTCTGCAGGCCCTGCAGCGCATTCGAGATATGGTTGGCGATCAGGGAAAACAGCGCCTGGTCCTCGACGCTGTAGGTGTGTTCGGGCAGGTAGCTCTGGACGACGATGACGCCCACCGCCTCGTGCTGCTGGTCCAGCAGCGGGCAGCCCATCCAGTGCTCGGCCACGCTGCCCGTGCCCCAGGTGCTGCCGTTCTCGCGCGAGCGCTCCTCGTCCGACGTCATCGACAGCGCCTGCTTGTTGAGCAGCACCCAGGCCGTCGGCGACTGTTCGGGCGACGCCAGCTTCACGCGTTCCTGCGGGTCGGGCCCCTGGTCGAGCGTGTCGACGAAGTAGACGAAGCGCACGGTCCCGTCCTCGCGGTCGGCCAGGGCGACGTAGAAGTTTTCCGCATACATGATGCGGCCCAGCGCGCGGTGCACGGCGCCGATGAATTCGGTGATGTCGGTGCAGCTGGCGGACAGCTGCCCGATCTCGAGCAGCATCGCCTGGACGGCTTCCAGGCGGGCAAGACGGCTTTCCATGGTTCCCCTATCGGCACAATAATGCGTCAGGGAAATATTAGCAGCTCATATTGCCCGCTGGAGCATTTGTCGCGGAAATACCATCAGAAAACGTGGACGGATCCCCGCCCACGCGAAGACGCGCTCAGCGCGGCGCGCGGAAATCGTTCTCGACCCAGGCCATGGCCGACGCCGGCGACAGCTTGAAATTGGCCTCGACGCGCACCTGCGCCACCTGCTCGCCCATCTCGTCGATGGCGGCCAGCAGCGCGTAGGGGTGGTCCTCGTCCGGCACGATGTCCAGCGTGACCTTCAATTCGCCGTCGGCGGTGGAGACCACGGTGCTCTTGTGCAGGATCGCGTGCAGGTGCTGCTCGTGGCGGCGGATGACTTCCGACGCCGTCTTGACCAGCGTGTTGAACGCATTGACGTCGAGCGGCTTCGGGTTCTTCTTGTCGCGTCCCATGGTCCAGGGGCCGACCAGGGCCGGTTCGGACTCGCCCTCCTTGTACATGGCGACGGCCCAGCCCTCGTCGTCCTCGTTCTTGATGACGCGCGCGGTCCAGCCGTTGTCCTGCCACAGGCGCGCTTCCTGCACGGGCGCGTCGTTGTCGGGTGCTTCGTCGTGTACTTCGTCGTTCATGGGTTCCATCGTGATCTGCGGGCCGTGCCCAAAGCCAGATCATAGGGAATTAGCGCCTGCCGGACAAGCGCCGCACCCATGAAATTCCTCGCTTGATTCAGATGATGCGCAGGTCGGGTCCGCGCGGCGGGACGATCGGGGGCCCGGGCGGCGTGCGCAGCGGATCGATGGCCGGATTCGGGATCTGGCGGCCGGTCGGATCGCTGCGCGGATCGACGTGCGGATTGATGACGATGGGCGGAATGGCCGGCGGCGCCGAGGGCGGGTTCTTGTGGCCGCCCCGGTCGAACCATGCCCGGTACGCTTGCTGAAACAGTTGCATGGGACCTCCTGTGACACAGCAGGCTGTCAGTATAGACCGCATGTCCTGCATTGCAAGGCTTGCTTTCCGGCAGCTTCCCGCTTGCGCAGGCCGTACCACTCATCATCCCCTTGCACCGTTCGGCCCCGCCGGAATGCAGCCTGTCTCACGTCGATGGAGGCGCTGTTCCGATGCAGATACATTGTGACCATGCCGCCGACAAATGGGAACAGCGGAAAGAACGTCACAACGCATTCAACGAGGAGCCATCATGAAAAAGACCGCCGTATTCGTCATCCTGTTCGGAGTTGCCCTGCTGTTGTGGAACCTGTTCGCCTGGCACGGCGACATGGCCTTCCACGTCAACGGCGACGACATCGACGGCCCGCTGGAGGGACTGCTGGCCGTGCTGTTCGCGGGCGGCGGCGTGCTGCTCGCCGGCGTGATCATGCTGACCGTGGGCGCCGTGCTGGCCGTGGTGTTCGCCGGCGTCGGCATCCTGTGCCTGGGCGGCATGGCGCTCGGTGCGCTGGTCCTGGCGCTGGTGGTGTCGCCGCTGCTGCTGCCGCTGTTGGTGCCGGTGGCGATCGTGTGGTGGCTGGTGTCGCGCTCGCGCCGCAACCGGATCATGCAACATCCGGTGTAGGGTGGACGGGTTCCCCGTCCACGCGTTCAAGCAACCGGCGCGTCGAAGCGAACAAGGTTTGAACGCGTGGACGGCGGAGCCGTCCACCCTACGCCGCGTACTGCTCGTAACCGCGTGCCCGCAACGCGCACGCCGGGCAGGTGCCGCAACCGTGGCCCCAGGCGTGGGGCGCGCCCCGTTCCCCCAGGTAGCAGGTGTGGGTGTCGAAGCGGATCAGGTCGACCAGCGCTTCGCCGCCGCATTGTTCCGCCAGTTCCCAGGTCTGCTTCTTGTCGAGCCACATCAGCGGGGTCTCGACCTTCAGGCGCGTCGCCATGCCCAGGTTGAGGGCCACCTGCAGGGCCTTCATCGTGTCGTCGCGGCAGTCCGGATAGCCGGAGAAATCGGTTTCGCACATGCCGCCGACGAGCACCGTCAGGCCGCGCCGGTAGGCGACGGTCGCCGCCACCGTCATGAACATCAGGTTCCGTCCCGGCACGAAGGTGTTCGGCAAGCCGTTGGCCTGCATCTCGATGGCGACGTCGCTGGTCAGTGCCGTGTCGGAGATGCGCCCGATCAGCGACAGGTCGATCATGTGGTCCTCGCCCAGGCGCTGGTCCCACTGCGGCGACAGCGCGCGCATCTTGGCCAGCACGGTGGGACGCACCTCCAGCTCGATCGCGTGGCGCTGGCCATAGTCGAAGCCGATGGTCTCGACGCGCTCGTAGCGTTGCAGGGCCCAGGCCAGGCAGGTGGTGGAATCTTGGCCGCCGCTGAAGAGGACCAGTGCGGTATCGGGTTGATGCATGTTAAATATTCCTGAGCTAAGTTGACACTAAGCGTCCGCCATGGCGTTTGACAATCCGTTAAGATGTGGCCGGCAAATTGACACAATGGAGAGACATGTTTCCCGCAAGACCCGACCAGACCGAGGCGAAGACGACGGCGCAATCACGAATTTTGGCACAAATCGTGCTGGGCGTGAACGCGCTGTGCCTGATCCCTGCTGTCGGGGCGCAGGAACAGCAGCCCGCTTCCCCGCCTGTCGCTGCCGAGCAAAAGCCGGCCACGGAAGCCCGGCCCGACGACAAGACGGCCGCGCCGCTGCCGATGGACGCGCCCTCGCGCGCCGTCGACTACGACGTGCGCATCGAGGCGCCGCGCGATTTGCGCGAGCTCATCGAAGGGAACATCGACCTGATGCGCTGGCGCGGCAATCCGCGCGTCGATATGGAACAGCTGCAGCGCCTGGTCCGCGTCGCTCCCGAACAGATCAAGACCCTCGTCGCGACCGAGGGCTACTACTCGCCGCAGGTGTCCAGCACGCTGGATACGTCCGCAGCCAAGCCGGTAGTGCGCATCAATGTCGAGCCGGGCCAGCCGGTGGTGGTCGGCGACGTCGACATCGAATTGCGCGGCTTCGTCCCGGCCGACAAGGGCAGCGCCCCGGTCGATGCCGCCAGCCTGCGCCAGGGCTGGTCGATGGGCACGGGCGCGCGTTTCCGCACAGCCGACTGGGAAGCGGCCAAGCGCAACATGCTGCGCCAGATCGCCCAGCGCCGCTTCCCGCGCGCCCAGCTGATCGAGTCCAGCGCCACCGTCGATCCGGACACCCGCAAGGCGCAATTGAAGGTCGTCATCGACAGCGGCCCGGACGCGCGCTTCGGCGCACTCAGGATCGAGGGCCTGAAGCGCTATCCGGCCCGCGTGATCACGAACCTGAACCACATCCGCCCCGGCGACGAATACAGCGAGGCCGCGCTGCAGGCGCTGCAGGGCCAGCTGCAGGACACGGGCTACTTCGCCACGGTCGAGGTCAGCGCCGACATGTCCGGCGTGGTCGCGCAGCAGGTGGACGACCTGGCCCAGGGTGCGCAGCCCGCCGCCACGGGGCCCACCGCGGCCCCCACCACGCTGCCCGTGCTGGTGCGCGTGACGGAAAACAAGCGCAAGAACGTGTCCGTGGGTGTCGGCTACTCGACCAACACGGGCGCGCGCGCCCAGGCCACCTACGGCGACCTGTTCGTGTTCGGCAAGCGCAACAAGAGCAGCGTGCTGTACGAGCAGAAGCACCAGGCCGCGCGCACCGACTTCTATTGGCCGACCACGTCGAACGGCTACAGCAACAGCGTGGGCGGCGGCTTCGACCGCGAGGACATCGAAGGCCAGATCACCCGCACCACCAGCGTCTCGGCCACGCGCAGCTGGGGCTCGCCCTTGCTGGAGCGCAGCCTGAAGCTGGAAGCGCTGACCGAGCAAGTGACCCTCGAAGGCCAGACCACGCCCAGCACGCGCGTGAAAAGCCTGCCGCTGACCTTCTCGATCACGAAGCGCCACCTGGACAGCCTGGTGGCGCCGACCAAGGGCTACATCGCCAACGTCCAGCTGGGCGCGGCCGTGCTGCCGATCCTGACCGACGAAAAGTTCGTGCGCCTGTACACGCGCGCCCTCGCCTACAAGCCGGTCGGCAGCGAAGGCACGCTGATCCTGCGCGGCGAATTCGGCGCCGTCGGTTCCGGCGACAAGGCCGGCGTGCCCTCCACCTTCCTGTTCCGCGCCGGCGGCGACGGCTCGGTGCGCGGCTACGGCTACCAGCAGCTCGGCGTGCCGGTCGCCAGCGCGATCACGGGCGGCCGCTACCTGTTCACGGCCAGCGCCGAATACGACTGGTGGTTCAAGCCGCCATACGGCGCGGCCATCTTCTACGATGCGGGCAATGCCGCCGACAACTTCAGCGACCTGAAACCGAAAGCGGGCTACGGCGTCGGCGCGCGCTGGCGCAGCCCGGTCGGACCGATCAACGTCGACGTCGCCTACGGCCAGGCGGTGCACAAGGTCCGCCTGCACTTCTCCCTGGGATTCACCTTCTGATGGAAGTCGATAACAACACCTCCGAACAAGCGGCGCCGCCGACAGGACACAAACCGCGGCGCTGGCCGCGCCGCGTCGCGATCGGCGCCGCCGTCACCGTCGTGGTGCTCGGCGGCGTGGTCTGGTACCTGGGCCGCGAGACGACGCTGCAGATGATCGCCCAGCGCGTCGCCAATGCCAGCGGCGGCGCGCTGACGCTGTCCGGCGTCTCCGGCTCGCTGTACGGCCGCATGCACGTGGACCGCATCGTGTTCCGCACCGAGACCCAGCTGATCACGGCGAACACCGTCGACATCGACTGGAAGCCCTGGCAGTTCCTGTCCAGCGGCGTCGAAATCAACCAGCTGTATGCCGCGTCGCTGCGCCTGGAGACGCTCAAGGAAACGGACGAGAAGTCGACGATGCCCACGCGCCTGGCGCCGCCGTTCAAGATCGCCGTCGAGGATGCCCGCCTGGCCAAGCTGGTCATGGTCAACAAGGGCGCCTCGACCGAGATCGACGACATCCGCGCGCGCCTGCACGGCGACAAGCAGCAGTGGAAGCTCGACTACGCGGGCGCCTCCACGCCCTGGGGCCAGGTCAAGGCCAACGGCACCATCGCCAACACGCTGCCCTACAAGCTGGACCTGAACGCGAGCCTGAGCCAGACCCAGGCCCCGCCCCCGGCGGCAAAGCCGGGCGAGCCCGCACCTGCGGTGACACCGGCCAACCTGGGCGCCCAGCTCACCGTGCACGCGGGCGGCGACCTGCAACGCACCGTCATCGACGCCAGCGGCAAGGCCGCGCGCGCGCAGGGCAGCGGCCAGCTCGTGCTGGCGCCGTTCGCGGACCTCCCGCTCCAGGCGTTCAAGCTCGATGCGCGCAACATCGACCCCGGCTTCTTCAGCCCTTCGCTGCCGACGGCGGACCTGAACCTGAACGTGGCCGTGCGCCTCGACCCGGACCGCAAGCTGGCGGGCACGGTCGACCTCAAAAACGACGGCCCGACCGGCACGCTCGACCAGCAGCGCCTGCCGCTGCGCGCCATGCGCGGCCAGTTGAGCGGCAACCTGGATGCGCCCGTCATCTCCGACGTCCTGATCGACCTGGGCGCGGCCGGCCGCTTCACGGGCCAGGGCGGCGTGCAGCGCGGCCCCAACGAGGAGGGTCTCGGCACCGCCGAATTCGCGCTGCACACGGACCGCTTCGACCTGCACGAAATCCAGGCCAGCATGAAGCCGACGAAGATCGCCGGCGACCTGCGCATCGCGAACACGCAGGACACGCAGACGCTGAACATCAACCTGTCGGACGCCGGCATGCGCCTGGTGGCCGAGGCGGCGCTGAACAACAACGTGCTGACCGTGCGCGACGCGCGCCTGACGGCCGGCCGCAGCAGCGTGCGCGTGACGGGCAATGCCAACCTGCTCGACAAGAAGCCGTTCAAGGTCAATGCCGTCGCCAGCCGCTTCAACCCGGCCGACTTCGGCGACTTCCCGCAGGCCGACATCAATGCCGAAGTGAATGCGGCTGGCGCGCTGTCCCCGCAGTGGCAGGTGAACGCGGACTTCGCGGTGAAGCAGAGCCGCCTGTTCGACCAGGCGCTATCCGGCCGCGGCAAGCTGACGGCCGACGCCACCCACGTCGACAATGTCGACGCCAGCCTGGCGCTGGGCCAGAACACGGTCGACGTGCGCGGCGCCTTCGGGCGCGAGGGCGAACGCCTGTCGTGGCGCGTCGACGGCCGCCAGCTGGCCGCGCTGCGCTCGGACCTGTACGGCGCCGTGCAGGCCAATGGCGTCGTCACCGGCACCATGCAGGCGCCGCGCACCACCTTCGAGGTCGATGCGCGCAGCCTGGGCTGGGTGGCAAAGGAACGCAAGGCCAACGAAGGCCGCCTGCATGCGAGCGGCGAAGCCTGGCTGGGCGGCAAGGCGGACGCGCGCATCGTCGAGGTGCGCGCCAAGGGCGACATGCAGCGCCTGAACCCGGCCGCCTTCGGCTCGCCGCTGGCCGGCAGCATCAACGGCACGTTCGACGCCAGCGGGCGCACGGGCGAGAACATGGGCGGCTCCGTCAACCTGGCGCTGCAGCAGTCGACGCTGTCGAACTCCCCGCTGTGGGGCTACGCGAAACTCACGGCCGACAAGCGCCACGTGTCCGACGCCGACGTCGACCTGCACCTGGGCGGCAACGTGGTCGCCGCCAAGGGCGCCTTCGGCAGCGGCCGCGACACGCTGAACTGGCGCATCGACGCGCCGCAGCTGGGCGCACTGGGTCCCGACTTCGGCGGCCTGCTGCGCGGCTCCGGCACGCTGTCCGGCACCATGGACACGCCGTCGCTGACGGCATCGCTGGAAGGCCAGAAGCTGCGCATGGCCGGCCAGTCGGTGGGCAGCCTGCGCGCCAGCGCCAACCTCGGTTCCGGCCGCGGCGCCAGCGACCCGCTCGCCCTCGACGTGCAGGTGGCCGACTACGCCAGCAGCGCCGCCAACGGTTCGGGCGAGCAGACCCGCATCGCCAGCGCGCGCCTGCAGTCGACCGGCACGCGCGGCGCCCACACGATCAGCGCGGCCGCGCGCGGCGACATGTTCGACGCCGCCGTCGCCGTGCACGGCGGCTGGAACAACAATGCCTGGACCGGTAGCCTCGATACGCTGACCAACCGCGGCCGCTATGCCTTGACGCTGGCCGCGCCGGCGCCGCTGCGTATCGCGGCGCCGGCCGGCAGCGGCGTGGCCGGTCTCGCCAATCCCTCGCAAATCGCGTTCACCAATGCCACCATCCGCCTGCCGGCCGGCTCGATCACGGTCGAGTCGCTGCAGAAGGACGGCGCGCGCTGGACCAGCCGCGGCGGCGCCACAGGCGTGCCGGTCAGCTACCTGACGCAGGCCTCGGACGCCGTGCGCCAGAACCTGCGCGGCGACATGACCATCGGCGCGCAATGGGCGCTCGACCTGCGCGCACCGAGCAGCGCCGGCGCGGTGCCCGCGCTGGACGGCAACCTGCACGTGTTCCGCGAAGGGGGCGACCTGATCGCGGGCGACACGGCGCCGGTGAAGCTGGGCCTGCGCACGCTCGACCTGCGCGCCGACGTCGCCGGCGGCGCCCTGCGCGCCCAGCTGGGCGTGGACGGCACGCGCATCGGCAATGCCAAGGTGGACGCCACGGCCCAGCTGATCCGCGGCATGGTCGACAACGACAGCCCGCTGAAGCTCTCGGCCGAAGCCAACCTCGGTTCGCTCGCATGGGTGTCGCCCCTCATCGGCCAGCCGGGCCTGGAAGTCGACGGCGCCCTGCGCGCCAGCGTGACGGGCACGGGCACCGTCGGCGCCCCCACGCTCAACGGCGGTATCAACGGCGAAGGCCTGGCCGTGCGCTGGCCGGACCAGGGCCTGCGCCTGCGCAACGGCACCCTGCGCGCCACGCTGGCCGGCGACCAGCTGCAATTACAGCGCTTCTCCCTGGAAGGCAACAGCGGCCGCGCCAGCCTGGAAGGCAATGTGCGCTTTGCCGGCGCCCAGGCGGCGATGGACCTGCGCCTCGTGGCCGACAAGCTGGAAGCGCTGTCGCGCCCGGACCGCACCGTGATCGTCAGCGGCCAGGCCTCCGTGGTGCGCGACGCGAACCGCTTCGCCGTCGAAGGCAAGTTCCGCGCCGACCGCGCGCTGGTCGAATTCGCGCCGCAGGACCGCCCCACGCTGTCGGACGACGTGATCGTGCTGGGCCGCGGCACGCAGAAGCCGACGGCGGCAAAGAAAGAGAGGGAAGTGCCGCTGACGGTCGACCTGACGGCCGACCTGGGTGACGACTTCCACGTGCGCGGCCTGGGCGCCGACGCCTACCTGGCCGGCGCCGTGCAGCTGCGCATGGTCGGCGACGGCCCGCCGCGCCTGAACGGCAGCGTGCGCACCGTCAGCGGCACCTATGCCGCCTACGGCCAGCGCCTGTCGATCGAACGCGGCGTGGTCACCTTCAGCGGCCCGTACGACAATCCGTCGATCGACGTGCTCGCGGTGCGCAAGCGCCCGGACGGCGAACAGCTCAGCGAGACCAACGTCGAAGCGGGCGTGCAGGTGCGCGGCACGGCGCTGGCGCCGTCGGCCACGCTGGTGTCGACGCCGAACGTGTCCGACAGCGACAAGCTGTCCTGGCTGGTGCTGGGCCACGGCATGGAATCGACGACCGGTAACGAAGCGGGCGTGCTGAGCGCGGCGGCCGGCGCCCTGCTGGGCGGCAAGGGCGGCACCGGCGGCATCACCAGCAAGCTGGCCAATTCGCTGGGCCTGGACGAACTGGGCGTGCGCCAGGGCGCGGGCCAGGCCAGCGGCCTGGAAAGCACCGTGGTCACGGTGGGCAAGCGCATCTCTTCGCGCCTGTACCTGAGCTTCGAACAGGGTGCCGCCACCGCCTCGAGCGTGGTGCGCCTGCGCTACAAGATCAATCCGCGCATCACGCTGCAGCTGCAGACGGGGACCAACACGGCGCTGGATGCCTTGTATTCGTGGTCGTTTGACTAATTGAGCCGTCGTCCCTGCGCAGGCAGGGACCCAATTTCTGCGTGCGTTGCTGGCACGGTCAGAAATTGGCCCCCCGCCTGCGCGGGGGCGACGGGTCAGCGCGGAAAATAGCGCTCGCTGTCCACATCCTCCAGCAGCGTCGCCCCTTCCGGCGCCCACCCCAGCACCTCCCTCGTCCAGCCGCTCGCTGCCGGCGCATCGATCGCGGCGAAACGCGCGAACCAGCCGAAGTGCTGCTCCGCTTCTTCGCTACTCACACTCGCCGACGGCACGCCCAGCCGGCGCGCGATGGCCTCGGCGATCGCGCGGAACGGCACGCCCTCTTCCGCCACCGCGTGATAACGCGCGCCCCTTGCAGCGCGCTCGATCGCCAGGCGGTACACGCGCGCCGCATCGACGCGGTGCACGGCGGGCCAGCGGTTGCCTCCCTCGCCGACGTACGCCGCGAGACCCTTGGCACGCGCGGTCCCGACCAGGATCGGCACGAAGCCGTGGTCCCCCTCGCCGTGCACGGACGGCGGCAGGCGCACGACGGAAGCGTGCACGCCGCGCGCGGCCAGCGCTTCCGCTGCGTGTTCCGAGGCGCGCGGGAAGGCCTCGATGACGGGATGCGGCGCATCCCCCTCGGTCGCCAGGCGGCCCGGCGCGACGAGGGCCGTTCCCGACGTCACCAGCAGCGGCTTCGCCGTGCCTTCCAGGGCGGCGCCCAGCGCCTCGATGGCGCGCTTGTCCAGCGCGCAGCTTTCTGCAAAGCGGGAAAAGTCGTGGTTGAAGCCCGTGTGGATGACGCCGTCCGACGCGCGCGCCCCCTGCCCCAGGCCGTCCACGTCCTCGAGCGCGCCGCGCAGCACCTGGGCGCCCATCCTTTCCAGCCGTGCCACGCCCTCGTCAGAGCGCGCCAGTCCCAGCACCTCGTGGCCATTCCTCATCAACTCCTCGACGACGGCCGCGCCGACGAAGCCGGTGGCGCCGGTAACGAAAATTCGCATGGTGTTCTCCTTTGTTTGTGGATGTCCATTACTATCTGCGCTGGGCCCATGGGGGTAAAGTAGTGACTTTATACTGGTATAAGGACTGACAGGATGGACTTGCCGATCGCACGCGCGAGGGAGAACGATCACCCGCTGGGCGACTACCTGAAGGACCGCCGTGCCCGCATCGACCCGGTGGCGCTGGGCTATCCGGCCGCGCGCCGGCGCACGCCGGGACTGCGGCGCGAGGAAGTGGCGCAGCGCGCCCACATCAGCGCCACCTGGTACACCTGGCTGGAACAGGGCCGCGGCGGCGCGCCGTCCGCCGAGGTGCTGGAGCGGATCGCCCGCGCCCTCATGCTGACCGGGGCCGAGCGCGACCACCTGTTCCTGCTGGCGCTGGGCCGTCCGCCGGAACCGCGCTACCAGCCCGAGGCCGGCATGTCGCCGCGCGTGCAGCGCGTGCTCGACGCCCTCCCGACGAGTCCCGCCTTCGTCAAGACGCTGACCTGGGACGTGGTCGCCTGGAACCGCGCCGCCGACGCCGTGTTCGGCTACAGCGGCGTCCCCGCCGGCGAGCGCAACATCCTGCGCCGCATCTTCGGCGCGCGCGGCCGCCTGAGCAACGGGATCGACTGGGAAAAGGTGGCGCGCTTCGTCGTGGCCGCCTTCCGCGCCGACGCCGCGCGCACCAGCGCCAGCGCCGAAGCGCGGGCCGACGTCGACGCGCTGGTACGCGAGCTGTCCGAGCGCAGCCCGGAATTCGCCGCCTTCTGGCGCGACAACGACGTGCGCAGCTTCGGCGAGGGCACGAAGCACCTGCACCATCCGGTGGCAGGCGTCATCGCGATGGAGTATTCGTCGTTCACGGTCGACGGCCGGACCGACCTGGGCATGGTGGTCTACAACCCGGCGACGCAGGACGACGTCGACAAGGTGCGCCGGCTCATGGCTTGCTGACGGCCGGCACGCCGCGCAGGAAGGCCACGATGGCCGGCGCGAGCTTCGGGTGCAGCGGCAGCGACGGGTCGCCGTAGGAGGCCATCTGGCGCTGCGGATCGTCCGGCACCTCCTTGAGGACGTGGTTCATGCCCGGGATGATGGCCAGCGCGGCGTCCGGCTTGGCCTTCGCCAGCGCCTGCGCCTCGTCGACACCGACCTGGATGTCCGTCGTGCCCTGCACGACCAGCACCGGCACGCGCAAGGCGACGATCCGTTCGGCCGGCACGTACTTCATCCACGAGATCAGGTAAGGCTGCACGCTGGGCCGGTACAGGGCCGCCAGCGCGGGCGGCACGTCGGCGTCCGTCGCGCCCCGCTCTAGCGCGGCCAGGATGCGGTTGCTGGCCGCGAGCAGGTCGGGCGGCAGCTTGTCCGCCAACTGGGTCCGCAGCGCGGCGCCCGCGTTGCGGGCCAGGCCGGCGATCGACACGTAGGCATTGGCGCCCGCGCGCTGCGCGGCCAGCATGCCGACCAGCGAACCTTCGCTGTGGCCCAGCACGATCACGGGGCCGAAGCGCGGATCTCCCTTCAGCCTGGCGACCCAGGCCGCGGCATCGTCGACATAGGTGTCGAAGCGCAGCGCCGACTCGGCGGGACCGGCGGCCCTGCTGGCCGCGATGCCGCGCTTGTCGTAGCGCACCGAGGCGAAGCCGGCATCCGCGAGGGCCGCGGCCAGCAGCTTGATGCTGTCGTTGCGCGTTTGCGGCACGGGGCCGTTGCCGTCGCGGTCCGTCGGTCCGGAGCCGGACACCAGCAAGACCACCGGCACCTTGGCGCCGGCAGGCAGGTTCAGGGTACCCGCCAGCGTGCCCGTGGGCGTGGCGAGATCGATGGCCTGTTCGGCCGCCTTGGCGGCCTGCGCCGCCAGTACCAGCATGCACAAGGGCAGCAGCAGCCGCGCCACGGACTTCCTCATCGTTCCTCCTCGCATTTCGCGTCGTCATTCGGCCCATCGTCGGTCGATGGCGGTCCCATCGTAGTTTCTCGGGATGCAAGGGTCAATGCGCGGAGGGTATGGCCGACGGATCAGTGCAGGCGACGGCGAGCGGCGATGCTCGGATTCGGATCCGTCACCGGCGGCTCGTCGTTCATGGGCGTGCGGATCGGCGGCTGGTGCGGATCGGCCGGTTCGAACGGGTCTTCGGACGGTTCCTCGACGGGGACCGGGTCGGGGGCGCGGTGCGCTTCGATGGCGGTGGCAAACATGGCGGACTCCTCAAGATGATGCCAAAACACTACCATGGCCGCCGTTTGGCCGCCGTCCCGCTGGCATCCGGCTGGATTACAATGACGGATTCGACAGAAAGGGTCCGCCATGATGACAACGCCGATGGTTGCCGCCGTCCTCGTCCCGCTCGTGCTGTGGCGGATGTACAGCCGCATCCGGCGCCTGACGAGCCGCCAGCGCTCGAAGACCTGGCGCCACCGCACCACCCTCGTGTTCTTCCCGCTGCTGGTACTGGTGCTGGGCGCCGTCAGCCTCAAGGGCGGCCTGCTGGGCATCGCGGCCCTGGCGGCCGGCCTGCCCGTGGGCGCCGTGCTGGGCCGCATCGCCATCAAGCGCACGCGCTTCGAGCAGGTCGGCGACGACTACTATTTCACGCCGCATGCGCCGATCGGCCTGGCGGTGGCCGCCCTGTTCACGGGCCGCATGGCCTGGCGCGCCTGGGGGTTCTACCAGGAGGGCGCGTTCCAGCACCCGGAAGCGTTCCAGCACCATGAATTCGTCAGCAACCCGCTGACCCTCGTCATCTTCGGCGTCCTCGCCGGTTACTACATGAGCTACGCGTTCGGCCTGCTGTCCTGGCGCCAGCGCAGCGCATCGCTTACTATCCCTGCATGAGCATCACGACCCTCGCCCTCATCATCCTCATCCCCGTCCTGGTCTGGCGCATCTATTCGCGCCTGAAGAGCCAGATGACGCGCCAGCGTTCGATCATGTCGCGCCACTACACCGGCCTGCTGGTGTTCGGCGCCCTCGTGCTGGTGCCGGCCGCCAGCCTGCTCGACCGTCCCTACGGCCTGATCGCCCTGGCCGTCGGCGCCGTCATGGGCGTGCTGCTGGGCCGCTACGGCCTGCGCCGCACCCGCTTCGAAGACACCGACGAAGGCTATTACTTCACGCCCGACCGGCGCCTGGGCGTCCTGGTCGGCATGGTGCTGGTGGCGCGCATCATCTACCTCGGCATCGAGATCTACATGAACCAGGGCAGCAACCTGCCCAACCCGCGCCTCACCGACAGCCCCGTCACGATGTACTGCCTGGGCCTCACCGGCGCCTATTTCGCCGCCTACTCCTTCGGCCTGATGCGCTGGCGCCGGCAGAAGCGCCAGGAAATCGGCACCATGTGATCGATCGGGCGGCGCCGGGTCCGGCTGGCCTATACTCCCCGGTACCCACGCCACCGGAGACGCCATGACCCTGAACCGCCGCCGCTTCCTCGGCGCCGTACCGACGCTTTCCCTGGGCCTGGCCGCGGGCCACGCCCACGCCCAATACGGCGCCCCGGCTTCTTCCGCACCAGCCCCCGTCACCGACTACGACACGCTGGTCGTGCTGGCCGGCGACGCACTGCCGCGCAATCCGGCCGCCGAACCGGCGCGCCTGCAGGCGCTGATCGACAAGCATGCGAAACCGGTCGACAGCTACCTGGCCGGCGGCGCCGTCGCCGAACTCGAAGCGAAGTTCTCGGCCTTGCTCGGCAAGGAAGACACGGTCTTCATGCCGACCGGGACGCTGGCCAACCACATCGCCCTGCGCCTCCTGTGCGGCGAGGCGAAGCACGTGCTGGTGCAGCAGGAAAGCCACGTCTACCGCGACGAATCGAATGCCGTCACGACGCTGAGCGGCATCAACCTGGTGCCCCTCGCCCCCGGCCGCGCGGCGCCCACGCTGGAAGAAATCGGCGCCGCCATCGAGCGCGCGGAAGTCGGCCCCTACCCGATCAAGGTGGGCGCCATCGCGCTGGAAAGCCCCGTGCGGCGCGCCCAGGGCGCCACGCTGCGTCCCGAACTGGTCGCCGCCATCGCGCGCCAGGCAAAGGAAAAACGCATCGGCCTGCACCTGGACGGCGCGCGCCTGCTGCTCATGTGCGGCATGGCCGGCTTCGACGTGAAGCCGTACTGCGCCTATTTCGACACGGTCTACGTCTCGCTGTACAAATACCTGGGCGCGCCGTTCGGCGGCGTGCTGGCCGGCCCCAAGCCCCTGATGGCGCGGGCGCGCGAACTGCGCCACCTCTTCGGCGGCACGCTGTACCACGCCTGGCAGGCGGCCCTGCCCGCCCTCGACGCGCTGGACGGCGCCGAGCAGCGCTACGCCGGCGTGCGCGCGGCCGGCGAGCGCCTGCTGGCGGCGCTGGAACGCACGCCCGGCTTCACCGTGCGGCGCGTCGCGGACGGCAGCAACCTCGCCGTGCTGGAGATTGCTCCGCAGCGCCAGGCCGGCCTGGAGGAGCGCCTGCGCGCGGCCAACGTGCGGATCGGGAAGGTCGACGGCGGCAAGGTGACGCTTGGCTTCAACGAATCGATCCTGCGCCGCGACACGGCCTACCTCGTCAAGGCGCTGGCGGGATGAGCGCCGCCGACGGCGCGCAGCGCTACCCGCGCGGCCGCTTCATCCTGTTCCACCTGGGCGCGGTGGTCCTGACGGCCATCGCCGGCGTGTTCACGGGCATCGCGCCGCTGACGCTGATCGTGGCGCTTGCGCCGCTGCTGGGCATGCGCAAGGCGGGCGGCCAGGACAGGCGCACGCTGGCGCTCAGCACGGCGCTGGCGGTGCTGCTGGTCGCATGCGGCTATGCGCTGTTCCTGCTGGCGTTCGTGACGGGGCTGGGCAAGGACAGGGTCTGAAAGTAGAACGGCCGGCATCCCGAGGAGTGCCGGCCGTCATGCCGGGAAAGCGGGGCAGCCTTACGCCGCCTTCGCCTCCTCGCCTTCCTTGCGCCGCTGCAGGACGAAGATCGGCTGCGCCCACTGCGTGTCCTTCTTCTTCTTGCTCGTGATGAGCGTCAGGTCCGAAGGATCGTAGACGTCCGTGTTGTGCGTCAGCGGCGTCGTCATCAGGTACTGGGCGTCCGTGTTCTTCAGGAACTCGCCGACCAGCTGGATGTTGCGGATGTCCAGGTGGGCGAACGGTTCGTCGATGAACACGAAGCCGCCCGAACCTTCTTCCGACTTCAGCAGGCCGATCAGCAGGACCAGCGACTTCATGACCTGCTGGCCGCCCGAGGCTTCGCCGTCGTTCATGCCGATCTGGCCCTTGCCGTCGAACTTGAAGCGCACGTGCAGGCCGGCCTGGGCCAGCTGCACGTCGTCGTTTTCCAGGCGTACCGGGTCGGCCGTGACTTCGATGTTCGCGAGCTCGCCCAGTTCCTTGATGTTCTTCGAGTAGGTCTTGATCGTGTAGCGCAGGCGCTCGATGTAGGCGCCGCGCGCATTGGCCGTCGCTTCGATGGCGCGGTTGTTCTGGTAGCGGCGTTCTTCCGTCTCGTTCTGGCGGCCGGACAGCTGCTCGTTCAGGCGCGCGTACTGGTCGATCACGGTGGGGTCCTGTTCCCAGTCGTTGCGGCCCAGCGAGTGGTCGAGGGTGTTCATGCGCAGCTTGACCTGGTGCGCGTTCTGGTGCGTGGCCACCAGCGCGGCGCGCTGCTGCGGGTTGCGCCAGGCCTGGGGCACGTGGCGCCAGTTGCGGCGCAGCGCCAGCAGGTCGCGCGCGTGTTCGCTGCGCTGCTCGAGCTGGCGGCGGTTGTTCAGGCGCATGCCCGCTTCCGCTTCCGACAGCGCCATGCGCGCGTTCTGCCATACCGTGTCGGCGCGGGTGCGCGTGACGGTGGCGTTCTTGATCAGGACCTGCAGCTCGCCCAGGCGCGCGCCCACTTCCAGGCGCTCGGCCTTGAGCGGTTCCAGCGCGCGCGTGGCTTCCTCGAATTCGGCCTGGCGCGCGGCCAGTTCCTTGGCCGCGTCCACGCCGGCGATGCGCACGCGCAGCGCCGACACTTCCGAGGCCAGCTTGCTGATCGCCAGCGTCAGCGTGTCTTCCTGCGCTTCCAGCGCGGGCAGCGATTTCTGGATCGCTTCCAGGCGCTGGGTCTTGCCGGCCGCACCGAAGCGGTAGCGCGAGGGCTCGACGAACAGCGAGCGGCCGCCGCGCCGTTCGCGGTGGTAGGCGTCCGGCGTGATCCATTCGTCGGCATCGCTCTTGAAGCCGGCGTCGACGGATTCCACGCGCTCGATGCGTTCCAATTGGTCGATCAGCCAGCCGGGGGCCGCGCTGCTGAAACGCACGACGGACAGCAGCGTGTCGTCCTTGACGACGGGCGCGTCGACGCAATCGGGCACGATGAAGTGGCGGTAGCGTTCCTTTTCCGCCAGTTTATAGGCGGCCGGCGCGTCCTTGGCGCGTTCCAGCAGCACGACGGACGCATAGCCGCCCAGCACGCCCTCGACGGCGCCCTGCCACTTCGGATCCGTCACCTCGACGATGTCCGATAGCATGGCGTGCGGGATGCCGGCGTCGCGCAGCGCGCGGCGCATCTGGCGCTGGGCTTCCGGCTCGGGCATCGTGGTCTTGCCCTGCAGGGCGGAGACGGTCGCCAGCTCGCCGGCGATCTTCGTGGCCAGCGCATCGCGCTCGGCCTTCTTCTTCGCGAGTTCCGCTTCCTTGGCTTCGAGCTGGGCCGCCACCTCGGCGATGTCGGCGCCGGCGTCCGCGGCCAGCTTGTTCAGGCGCTCCTTCTGCTCCAGCAGGCTTTCCAGCGGTTTCAGTTTGCCGTTCAACTGGGTCAGCCGGCCCGCAAGTTCGGTGGCTTCCTGTTCCAGCTTGACTTCCTGCTGCTGGGCCTCGGTCAGCGCGCGCTGCTGGGCCGCGAGCGCGTTGCGCTTCTCGGTCAGGATGCTGTCGGCCTGGGCCAGGGGCTTCCTCGCCTCGCGCAACTGGCGGCTGATGTTGGCCGCCTTCTCGCGCGCCTCGTGGTATTCGAGGCTGGGCAGCACTTCCTCGACGAGGTTGCGCCGTTCCTTGTTCAGGTCCTCGAACTGGTGGAAGTTGGCCACGCGCAGGCGCAGGCCTTCCAGGTTGATGCGCGAGGTTTCCAGCTCGGCCTCGAAGCGCTTCAGTTCCGCCTCGGTGTCGCGCTGGTGGCGCTTGGCTTCGTCGTAGGCGTCCAGCACTTCCTTGTCGCCGAACACCTGGAACACCAGGTCGAGCAGCTGGCGCGGCGCGTATTCGCACAGTTTATCGGTCTCGCCCTGCTCCAGCGCCAGCACCTTGGACATGGCCGGCGACAGGCCGGCCGACGCCAATCGCTTCCTGTAGTTTTCCACGCCCAGCCAGTCGGTGGCGTCGGTGACTTCCTCGATCTGGATATTCCCGGGCCGCATCAGGTACTGGCGCTTCCAGTCTCCGCCGTTCTTCTGCACTTGGCAGAACAGCGTGACCTCGTCGTCGCTGAAGAAGCCGGAGTGGCGGAACGGGCGGTTCGACAGCTGCAGGCCGACCGGCTTGTTGTCGACGACGGCGCGGATCCAGGCACTCTGCTGGCCCGAATGGCGCGCATAGTGCTTGTACGTGCGGCCCATCGAACAATCGAGGCCGAACAGGGTGCGCAGCGCGTCCAGCAGCGTGGTCTTGCCGGAGCCGTTCTGGCCGGCGATGGTGATGATCTTGGCGTCGAGCGGGATGTTCTTGATGCGCTGCCAGTAGTCCCAGTGGACCAGCTCGAGTGATTTGATGTGGAACATGCGTCTCTTAACCTTCGGTCGTATCGGGGGCTACGGCAGCGCCAGTTGCGGGAACATCGGCAACCGGCTCGGCCACGGCGGCGGCAGCATCGTTGGCCGCCTCGCTGGCGGGGCGGCGCGGCGCGGCGGCCAGCGGCGCGCGCTTGAACACGTCGGCCAGCGCGCCGTTGATGATGCGTTCCTTCAGCACGTCGGTGTCCATCAGGAGGTCCAGCAGCGGGCCTTCCAGGATCACGTCGCCGCGGCGCTCGATGAAGCCCAGCTTGGACAGCAGGCCCAGGTTCATGTCCATGCGGGTCTTCTTGCCCAGCTTGTCGCCGAAGTCGGCCAGCAGCGCGGAATACGAGATGCCGATCGAGGTGTCCTCGGCGCGCGGGATCGGGTTGTCCTTGTCGAACATGTCGGACTGGTCGACGTCGATCGCCTGGTGGGTTTCCTGGCGCTCGCGCTTGGGCAGGATGATCTGCGCCCACAGCACGACCAGCAGCGCCACGCCGTCGCGCGTGAGGCCGAAGTTATTGTTCTGCCAGATGTCCTTGGCGCCGAAGATCTTCGGCTCGACGTTGCGGTGCAGCGCCAGCGTCACGTGGTCGGCGTACACGTTGTCGAGCAGTTTGAGGCCCGTCTCGAGCAGGCGCTTGTCGACGTCGGCCCGGAAGGTGTCGTCGGACAGCGCGCGCTTGACCATCTTGTCGTCGCGGCGCAGGGTCTGGTGCGTGAGCAGCCGCGCGATCAGGATTTGTGCGTCGTCATTCATCTTGCGTCTTGCTTTCCAGGTCTAGGGTGAGGTCGTCCAGGTTCAGCGACAGGGTCGCGCGCGACATGGCGGCGACGTGCGGGTCGTCCAGCTGCACCATCTCGTCCTCGGACGTGAATTTCACGGGCAGGCGCGCCAGTTCGGCCGTCGCGCCCTGCAGGTTGGCCTCGGCCGCGTCGCCCAGCAGGGGCAGCAGCGAGGCGCGGTAGGAGGCCACCGCGAAGCTGGCCGGCAGCAGCGACTCCTGGATCGGCACGCTCTTGGGCGAATCCTCGGACATGACGGGGAAGTTGCCCAGGTTGGCGAAGTCGGACAGGCGCTTGATCCAGTCGTCCAGTTCCGCCTGCATCGCCGGGTTGTCGTTGATGGTCATGGGCGCGTCCTCGCCGTTCGGCAGGCCGCCCGGCGCCATCACCGGCGCGCGCTCCGTCATCAGTTCGGTCTCGGCCACGTCGATCATTTCGGCCGGCGTGGTAAATAGCGGTACCACCGGGCGGTCGATCGCGTTCTCGGCCAGGCTCGCGAGGTCCTCGTGCGCCAGCAGCCAGCGCTTGATGTCCGTCGTCGACAGGCCGGACTGGCCCAGGTGCACGCGCTGGCGCTCGATCTGGTTCAGCGCGCGCGAGAACATGCCCTGCATGTTCAGCAATTGCGACTGGGCGCGGCCGATCGCCTGGGCGGCGCGGTGCGTGGCGAAATCCGCGCGCTCGTCCGAGGTGATGGCGCGCAGGATGTCGGATCCCTTCTCGACCCAGTCGCAGGCCGTGTGCCACTTCGCCTGCGAGGCGCGCAGGCGGAATTCGGAGCCGGACGCGATGGCGTCGCGGAATTCCTCGTGCAGCTCGACCAGGCGCCCCAGCAGGTGCTTCAACTGTTCGACGGTGACGCCGCCCACGGCCTGGGCGCCGGCCACCTGCGACAGCAGGAAGCCCATCTCGGCCTCGTCCTCGTCCGGCTGGCCCAGGGCCAGCAGCGTGTCGAGGGCGGCCAGCACGTTGCGCGCCAGCGGCGTGATGCGATACACGCCGGCCTGGTTGTCCCAGGCCAGCAGGCCGTGGCTGCGCAGGCGGCCCAGCACCGTTTCCAGGCTTTCCGGAATCAGGTAGGCGAACTTCTGGTTGATGTCGGCGCGCGAGAACGCCGACGTGCCGCTGTCGGCCGCGAGGTCGCGCAGCACCAGCAGGCGCACGATGACGCCGTCCTGGGCGCCGTGGAACAGCGCCGTGAACGCCTGCAGCATGGGCGCGGCGCGCTTGAGGTGGTAGACCTGCTCGATCTCGTCCGGCGCCACTCCCTCGTGGAAGTGGGCCTGCAGCGGGTCGAGCTCTTCTAACGCCGGGGAATGGGGTTCGGCGGCGGGTGCGCCGGCCAGGTTGTCGATCATCGTAGGGCTTACCAATCTGCTGTCGCGCGCGGCGGCCATGCGGCAGGCGCGGGGGCGTCAGTATAACAGTTAAGGGTTGGCAACTTGAAAGGAATGGCCGGGGCGATGTCACATCTGGCGAATTAGCAACGGAAACCGGAAATGCTTGACTTGCCAGGATGGCAACGGCGATGCATGTCGCAGTGGGGCAGGCGCGCGCCTTCAGCGAGCTCGTCCGTGGATAATCGACGTTGTCTTATTTACATTCCCACATCGAGGAGGAACGCCATGCAACGCACATACGCCGCGGCCGTCGTCTTGGCCGCCTGCCTTGCCGTCTCCGCCGTCCAGGCCGCCGGACCGCAGCAACAGAACGGCATCAGCTACATCAACGGCGGCGTCGGCCAGGACGAGCAGAACGCCATGCGCGCCCTGCGCGCCGACTACAACCTGCTGCTGACCTTCGCCACCCGGCAAAGCGGCGCCTTCCGCTCCGACGTCCAGCTCGACATCATGGACGCCAAGGGCGCCACGCTGCTGAGCGTGCCGAACACGGGCCCCATGTTCTACGCCAAGCTGCCGGCCGGCACCTACCGCATCAGCGCCGCGGCGGAAGGCAAGACCTTCAAGCGCACGGTCAAGGTGGGCAATGCGCCGCGCGAGATGACCTTGCACTGGGAGAACGATTCGCCGGACGATCCGGGGCCGCAGGACTGAAGCGCTGCGGCACCGTCGTCCTTTATTTCTTCGTGATCTTCTGCAGCACCTGCTCGACGACCTCGCCGCGGTCGCCCTCGGTGAAGCGCAGCTTGACCGGATACCACTCGTTGCCGGGGGCCAGCCACATGTCCAGCGTCTGCTCGCGAGAGCCCGGCGGCGTGCCGCGCGAAACGTGCACGGCCTCGACTTCGCCCATGCCGGTCTGGATCTTCTCGTTGCCCACCACGCGGAAGGTCCAGGGGTCCGCATCGCGCGGGCCCACCACGAAGAATTTCCACTCGGACCCCGGCTTGAACTTGTCCTTGGCGGCGCGCGCGACGGCGACCAGTTGCCAGGAGATCGACACGCGATCCTGCTCGCCGCCCTTGATCGGGTAGGTCTTGTCGCCGTCGCTGAAGCTGATGGTCCTGGCGTCGCGGTCGAAGGTGGCCGTGACGGGCTCCTTGCGGATGCGCTTGTCGTAGAACTCGGCGGGTGCCAGGCCGTAGCTGTCGACCGTGCCGTTGCTGCGGTTTTCCGTCAGCTTGCCCATGATGGCCACGCGCGACTCGGCGCTCGCCGCATACTTGCCGGTGTCGGCGCGCCAGGTGATGACAGCGTCGCCCTTCAGGGCCAGGCCGCGCTGGGTGGCGCTGATGGCGTAGGCCAGGTCGGCCGAGGGCGGCAGGTCGAACGGGCGCTTGACGGCCGGGTGCTCCCCGGCGTCCTGGGCCCGGACGGCGGGCGCCGCGGCAAGGGTCAGCGCCAGGGCGGCGGCGGTGGCTTTGATCAAGGTGTTCATATCAGTTTTCCGCATGTCATTTTTCCATATTCTTGTTGTCGATCTTGATGCTGCTGGCGGTCTGCGTCGTCACCGCCCCGTTCGCTTCGGTGTTGCGGATCTGGACCGGATACCAGCCGTAGCCCGGCGCCAGCCACAATTCCAGGCGCGAGTGGTAGGACCCCGGCTTGGGCGGGCGCACGAGGCGCCAGGTGGCGATGCGGCCCAGCTTCGTGTCGATCTCTTCCTGCCCGGCCACCGTGAAGCTGTACACGGTGGCGCCGCGGTCTTCGCCGACCAGCAGGTCGATCGTGCCGGACAGTTGCTTGGGGTCGCCGCGGGCGATCGCCGCCAGTTGCAGCGGCACGCTGGCCTTGTCCTGGGCATACGGCACCAGCGGCACCTTCGCTTCGGATGCCGAGAACGTCAGCGTGCCTTCCTTGCGGTTGAAATGCGTGGCCGTCATCGCGCGGCCGCGCCGTTTCTCCGTCATCAAGGTGGGGACGAATCCCTCGTCTCCAACCGCGCCTTCGCTCGTCAGCGTCAACAGGTTCACGTGGGCGAACATGATCTTGATGCCGGCCTCGACGCGGATGGTGTAGCCCGTCGGCGCGATGCGCCACGATAGCAGCTGGTCGCCGTTCCACTTGGTGCCGTTGGCGTCGGTACGCGCGACGTCGAGCACGATGTCGGCCGACGGCGGCAGGTCGATGCGGTAGCGGCGCGCGGCCGGCGCGGCGGCTTCCGGCGCGGGCGGGGCGGCCTGCGCCGCTGCCGGGGCTGCCGGCGAGGACGCGGCGGCGGCTTGCTGCGATTGTACGCCCGTTGCGGAAGCGGGAGCGCCCGCCTGTCCTGCCGCGTCGCCGGCCGCGGCCGGCGCACCGTCCGCCGACTCCGGCGCAGGGGCGCCCTCGGCGACGGCAACATCGGCACCGGCCCCCGTCTCGGGCGGAGGCGGCAGCGGCTCGGGATCGATCTCGGGCAAGGGCGGCGGCGGTTCCGTGGCCGGCTGCGGCGGAGCCGGCGGCGGCAGCGGCGCGGGGGCCGGTTCCGGGACCGGCACCAGTTCCGCCGTGACCGGCGCGGCCGGACGGGCCGCATCGCCGCGGTGGCCGGGCGCGCGTCCAAGCTGGCCGCTCAACCACTCGAACACGAGCACGTGCAACAAGACCGTCAACGCGCCCAGTACGAATTGCCGGCGGCGACGGTTCGGTACGGTAGTGGTGCTCATCCCGCTAGTGTAGCCTGTCCACCCGTCCCGCGTCTGCGCGAACGGCTTTGACGGCCATTACTTATCTGTTAGGCTACCCGCAAACAGAGGCTGTCGCAAAAGGCGCATGGCGGCGTTGCGGCGCCTCGCCGTGCACCTTTTGCGACAGCCTCAAATACGAGGAGACGATCATGCTGAAACCACCTGCCTCCGGCATTCCCGGGATGACGGACACGCTGGATTTCGTCAAGAACCTGTGGGGATCGATGCATCTTCCCGGCGCCGGCCTGCCCGGCATGTCCGGCATGGCGGGGCCGCCGCTGTCCATGGAAGACCTCGACAAGCGCATCGCCGACATGAAGGCCGTCGAATCCTGGCTGAACCTGAACCTGACCATGCTGCGCGGGACGATCCAGGCGCTCGAGGTGCAGCGCGGCACGCTGGCGACGCTGCGCTCGATGAGCAGCTCGATGGCCGAAGCCATGCGCCAGTCCGGCGTCAGCGCCGAGAAGATGGCCGCGATGCCGTTCGCGCCCTTCTTCGCCGCGCCGCCGGCGGCTGGCGATGCGCCCAAGCCGGCCGCCGAGGCCGCGCCGCCGGCCGCATCGCCGGCCGAGGCCGCAGGCGGCGACAGCGCCCAGCCCGGCGCATCCGCGCCGGCGGGCCAGGGGCCGGACGGTGCAGGCGCCGCCGCCATGGGCATGCCGGCCGCGATGGCGTGGTGGAATATGTTGCAGGACCAGTTCGCCCAGGCCGTCAACGTGGCGATGGCGCCTGCGGCGGACAGCGGTGCAGCCGCCAAGCCCGAACCGGGCCAGGACACGGCTCGGGCGCCCGAGCCCGAAGGAAAACCCGCCAGTGTCAACGGCAAGAGCCGCACCAGACCAAAAGCCGACAAGCCGTAGGGTGGACGGCTTCGCCGTCCACGCGGTGATACGCGTCGTCTTCCGATCGATCATGCGATCGAAGGCAATACCCGTCTTCTTCCGATCGATCACCCGATCGAAGGCGATACCCGTCGTCTCCCGATCGATCACGCGATCGAAGGCGATACCCGTCCTCTTCCGATCGATCACGCGATCGAAGACGCATGCGTTCCTTGAACGCGTGGGCGGCGAAGCCGCCCACCCTACTTTTCCTCGGGCTCCGGCTCGCGTTCCGGTTCGGGCTCCGGCTCCGGCTGCGGCTGCAGCAAGGCCAGCTGCTCCATCAACTGCGCGAAACGCTGCTGCCCCGGCAGCAGGCGGTCGACGTGGTGCAACACCTCGTACGCTTCGGCCGACAGCGCCGCGTCGTAGCCCTGCTGCTGCATGTGCGACACCATGATCTGGGCCGCATTGAACAGGATGCGCTGGTTGTTCGGCACCTTGCGGCGGGCGTCGCGCATCCACTGGACGGCGGCGTCCAGCTTGCCCGTCTTCCACAGCAGCACGCCCTGGTTCATGAGGTCGCTCGCTTCCTTCTTCGAGGCCTGGATCAGGGCCATGCCCTCCTCGCCCATCTCCGCATTGTCGAAGATCTTCTGCACGTCTTCCAGCAGCAGCGGATTGTCGTGGTTGTTGCGGATCACGTAGCACAGCAGCTCGGCCGGCGCTTCCTTCATGCCGACCGCGAACATCAGGGTCGCCTGCTCCAGGCAGGTGGCCACGTCCGGGCGTTCCGGCGCCGCCTCCAGCAGCGCTTCCAGCTCCTCGCCGACCTTGCGCGCGCGGCGCTCGTCGCCGCTCTCGTGGTAGACGAGGCCTTCGGTGACCTTGGAGCGCACGATGACGTCCGGATGGTCGGCCACGAATTCGCGCTGGGCCTGGGTCAGGAGGCGCAGGGCTTCCTTCGTATCGCGCTTCTGGCCGTGCACGCGCGCCAGGCCCAGGTAGGCGTCCGGCGTCTTCATGACGGAATACTCGCCGATCGCCAGGCACTTGCGGTACGCTTTTTCCGCCAGCGGCATGTTGCCGATCTTGAGGGCGATATTGCCCAAGGAGCGCTGGCGCGTCACGGAGTTCGGCGACAGCTTCGCGGCCCGCTCCAGGATCGCGCACGCCTCTTCCTGCTTGCCCATGTTCTGGTAGGCCAGCGCGAGCTGGTCGTAGGCTTCGATGAAGTGGCGGTTTTCCGCGATCACGCCCTGGAACATCTGGCGCGCCTGCTCGAATTCGCCGTTCGCCATGCGGATCTTGGCCAGGCCCACGCGCGCCCACTGGTATTCGCGCTGGGCCAGCACGCGCTCGTACACGTCGCGCGCCTTGACCGGCTCGCCGCTCTTTTCCATCAGCCGCGCCTTCATGCGCAGCAAATCGATCTCGTGCGCCTTGTGCGCCTCGATCTGGACGTCGCACAGCCTGGCCGCGCGCAGGTAATCCTTGTCGGCATAGGCCTGGTCGATCGAGCGGAACACCTGCTTGCGGTGCCACACGCGGTTCAGGCGCGTGAGCAGCACGCCTTCCGTGATCGGCTTGATCAGGTAGGCATCCGGCTGGTGCTCGGCCGCGCCCATGACGGATTCCACGCTCTTCTCGGCAGACACCATCAGCCACACGGTGCTGGGATTGACGAGGTTGCGCACGCGCGCCTCTTCCAGCACCTGCTGGCCGTTCTTGCCGTCGCCCAGGTTGTAGTCGCACAGCACGACGTCGTAGCGGATGCGCGCGAGCAGGCCCATCGCCTCGCCGCCGGACGAGGCCTGGTCGATGTTCTTCGCGCCGAGGCTGCGCAGGCTCTCGCGCAGCAGCTGGCGGATGCCGACGAAGTCGTCGACGACGAGGTAGTTCTTGTCGGCCCAGTCGACGTCCTCGATCTTGCCGGCGCCGGCGGCGGGATGGGCGGCGGCGTTCATGGCAGGCTCAGGATGAAGCAGCCGCCGCCGTAGGCGCCGCCGTTCTCCAGGCGCAGCGTGCCGTGGCGGCCGCGGTGGCGGTGCATCTTCGCGACTTCGCTCGAGAAATACAGGCCTAGGCCCGTGCTGTTGGTCAGGAAATTGACGCCGCCGATGTCGCGCGCGGCGCTGGCGCCGGCCTCGAGCAGCGCGGGCGGATAGCCGGGACCGTTGTCCTCGACGCGCAGCTCGAGCGAGCCGTCCAGTTCCCGGATCGCCAGGCGCACCGTATCGCAGGTGTAGTGGATGGCGTTGTTGATCGCATGCGACAGCACGCCCACGACCAGGTCTTCGTCCACGTGCCAGATCTGTGCGCGGTCGACGTCGACGTCCAGGCGGATGCCGCGCGAGCCGAGCAGCACGCGCGCGATCGCCACCACCTGGTCGACCAGGTGGCCCATCTCGAGCGGCTGCAGGTCGAACGGATAATCCGGCTTGCCGACCTTTTTATACAGGGCCAGCAGCTGCATCAGGTTGTCGTTCAGGCGCTTGGTCTGGTACAGCATGTGCGCCAGCTGCGGATAGGCGCCGTCCTGGGCCGGAGAAGACTCGGCCAGCAGCCGTTCCAGCGTGCCGGACAGGACGCTGATCGAATTCTTCATGTCGTGCGCTGTGGAAGCGAGAAACAGGAACAGCTCGTGCTCCGGGGCGTTGGGCGATTCGTCCATAGCGTCCATGACCGTCAGTGTGAAATGTTGCCGATCGCCAATTATACCTTTGAAACTTCCAGTTTCTCTGGAAAGATCAAAGTTCGGCACTCGCCACGCCCCGCGGACCGCGCGGACTGCGGCGCGCACGCAACACGAACCGGGCCGGGTCTAGCGCATCGACGAGGTTCGCTTCCAGCGGCAGCGGTTCGCCCTCGATCTGGGCCGCCAGCAGCTCGGCGCCCAGGCCCGCCCAGATCAGGCCGCGCGAGGCATAGCCCAGCAGCGCGTACAGGCCGGGGTGGCGCGGAACGTCGCGCAGGCGCTCGGTGGTGCCGGCCGCGTCGAAGTCCGGCAGCCGACCCACCAGCGGCAGGCGGTCCGGCGCGATGCAGCGAAAGCCCACGCGTCCCTGCAGCGGCGCGCCCGCCGCCGCCCGGGGGTCCGACAGCAGGCCGCGCAGCCGCTCCAGGTTTTCCGCATGCGAGGCCGGCGACAGGGCCGGATCGGGATCGGCGTCGTAGGTCGCGCCGGCACTGCACACGCCACCGGACGGCGGCGTCAGGTAGGCTTCGCGGCACAGCACGACGGGCAGCGCCGGCAGCATTTCCGCGGGCACGTGGCTGACCTGGCCGCGCATGGCGGTCAGCGGCAGCGCGGCCGCCTGCGGAATGCGGATGGCGCCGGCGCCGTTGGCCAGGACCAGGTTCGGGGCATGGGCGACGAGGTTGCCGGCCGCGCCGCGCACCTGCCACTGGCCGTCCGCGCGTTCGATGGCCACGTCGCCCACGCCGAAGCGCTGCTCCAGCCGGGCCCCGCAGGCGGCCACCAGGGCGTCGCACACGCTGCCGGGGCGCGCCCAGCCGCCCTGGCGGAACAGCCAGCCGCCGTCCGGCGCGGGCAGGCCGAGCAGCGCCTCGGCCCGGGGCGCTTCCAGCCATTCGGCGAAGTCCGCCGGCACGGCGCCGCTGGCGGCGATCTCGCGCGACACGGCGGCGTGATCCGCATCGCGCGCCAGCTGCAGCACGCCGCAGGCGGCGCCGTCGATGGCGCGGCCGATGCCGCCGAGGCGTTCCCAGTGGCGCAGCGCGAACAGGAAGGCGGCGCGCGTCAGGCGCGTCGGGACGTTGTCGTCCTTCGACAGCAGCGGCATGAAGATGCCGGCGCGGTTGCCGGACGCCTCCATCGCGGGACGCGCGTGGCGCTCGACCAGCGTCACCTGCCAGCCGCGCGCGCACAGGCGCTCGGCCGCGGCGCAGCCGGCGATGCCGGCGCCCAGCACGACGGCGCGCCGCTCCGGCGCGGGGGGCAAGGGCGGACGGGGCTTGCGGCTGGCGAAGCGCGCGCGCTGGGTGCCGGGTTCGAACACGAAGCCCTGCGCCTGCAGCGCGGCCACTTGTTCGCCGGTCAGTCCATGGCCCAGCAGGCGCGCATTGGCGGCGGCCACGCGTGCCAGCGGCCGCGCAAAGCCGGTGCCGGCATGCTCCAGGCCCACCAGGCGGAACAAGTCGACGCGCCCCACCAGCTGCGCCAGCGCCGTCTCGACCGGGGCGTTGACCAGGTCGACCGTCAGCCCCGGCTCGGCCTGCGGAAAGCGGTGGAAGCCCGGCTGCAGGTGGTCGCACACGGCGATCAGGTGCAGGTGCGGCGGGCGCTGCGGGTCCGTGCGCCAGACGTCCGCGAGCACGCGCACGTCGGCTCCGCCGCCGTGGCGGGAATCGAAGACGGTGTAGCGCGACGAGGCGTGCCAGTGCTCGCGGTAGTCCATCGCCGTCATCCCCGGCGCTTGCGGCACAGGCAGTTCCGGTCATGGTCGTCCACCATGCCGATGCCCTGCATGTAGGCATACACGATGGTCGAACCGACGAACTTGAAGCCGCGCCTGGCCAGGTCTTTGGAGAGGCGGTCGGACAGTTCGGTCCTGGCCGGGCGGGCGCCGTCCGGCCAGTCGTTGACGATGGGCCGGTGGTCGACGAAGGACCACAGGTAGTCGTCCAGCGTGCCGCCCTCCTCGCGCAGGCGCAGGTAGGCCTTGGCGTTGTTGATGGCGGCGGCCACTTTCAGGCGGTTGCGCACGATGCCGGGGTCGGCCAGCAGCGATGCCACCTTGGCATCGTCGTACGCGGCGATTTTTTCCGCATCCCAGCCGTCGAAGGCGGCGCGGTAGTTGTCGCGCTTGTTCAAGATGGTTTCCCACGACAGGCCCGCCTGCGCTCCTTCGAGGTTCAGCATTTCGAACAGCGTCGTCTCGTCATGGCAGGGCACGCCCCATTCGTGGTCGTGGTAGGCGATGTAGCGCGGATTGGCCATATTGGCCCAGGTGCAGCGGATCTCGTTCATGGAACAAGTATACCCCTCGGCGGTGGCGCGGCAATGGCCCTGCGGCCCGATTGGAGGGAAATGCGTGCGATGTCCCTTAACGAGGGTTATTCGTCTCAATGGCCATCTGTTTAATGCTGACAATGGTCTCCCCGAAAATCAACCAATGAGGTAATCCATGAAGAAAATCCTGTCCGCCCTGGCGCTGTCGCTGACGGCCTTTTCCAGCGTTGCGCCCGCCTCCGCCGCCGACAATGCCGACATGCGCCTGTACCGCTTCGACTGCGGCACCATGACGCTGGGCGACCTGAGCATGATGTCCGACGCGGGCGAGTACAAGGGCCGCTCCTACGACATCGTCATCTCGTGCTACCTGATCAAGCACGGCGACGACTGGCTGCTGTGGGATACCGGCTATCCGCGCAGCTTCCAGGGCGGCGTCACCCAGGGCACGCTGAAGATGAACCTGGAAAAACCGCTCGTCGACGAGCTGGCCACGGTGGGCGTGAAGCCGGCCGACATCCGCTACGTCGTGCTGTCGCACGCCCACTTCGACCACGCCGGCCAGTCGAACGACTTCCCGCAGGCCACGCTGGTCATGCAGCGCGCCGAGTACAAGGTCCTGGCGAACAAGAAAGACGCCGAAGCCCACTTCATCCAGCCCGAACTGCTGGCCGCCCACACCGAAGGCAAGCAGGACAAGCTGCGCCTGCTGGACGGCGATACCGACCTGTTCGGCGACGGCTCGGTCAAGCTCTACGCCCTGCCCGGCCATACGCCCGGCCACCAGGCGATGGAACTGACGCTGCCGCACGCGGGCAAGGTGGTGCTGTCGGGCGACCAGTGGCACTTCACGGAAAACCACGAGCGCAACCAGGTGCCGACCTTCAACTACGACCACGACCAGACCGTCGCTTCCTCCAAGCGCCTGAACGACATCGTCGCCCGCGACCATGCGCGCCTGATCCTCGGCCACGAGCCGAAGGACAATGCCGCGCTGCCGCGCCCGCCGAAGTACCTCGACTGAAGCACGTCGGCCGGGCGGTCCCGCCACCGGGTGACGAAACCCCGGTTCGGCGGGACGAAACGGGGCGGGGGCGCTGCTATACTTTTTGGATGACGCCAGCGCCCTTCTCCCTTCCCGTTCTTCCGCCACGGTCCGCCGCGAAGACCATCGCCGTCACCGTGCTGGTGTGGACGGCGATCAGCGCCCTGGGCGCGCTGCAGACCTACAGCGACAACCTGCGCGGCGGCGTGGACAGCCACTACCCGTCGCTGCTGGTCACCTGGTTCGTCGAGTACGCGCTGCCGCTGATCGTGCTGAGCGCCGGCCTGTCGCTGGCGCTGGCGCGCTGGCCCGCGCTGATCGAGCGGCCGCGCAACGTCATCCTGCTGTTCGTCGCCCTCGTGTGCGTGTTCCAGCCGGCGCAATGGGTCTACATGGCCTGGCTGCGCGGCTACCTGGCGGCCATCGACAGCCCCTGGCAGCTGCTGCGCCGGATGCTGCTGGTCGGCTGGTTTTCCACCACGGGCACCTTCGCCGCCATCCTGGCGCTGCACTATTTCCGCCGCGCGCGCGAACGCGAGCTGGCGCTGCTGGGCCTGCGCCTGGCGCTGGAAGAACAGCGCATGCTGGCGCTGCGCGCCCAGCTCGAACCGCACTTCCTGTTCAACGCGCTGAACGCGATCAGCGCCCTGGTGCGCGACGACGACAAGGCCCTCGCCCTGGGCGGCATCGGCCGCCTGAGCGACCTGCTGCGCTACGCGCTGTCGGCCAGCGCGCACGGCAACGCCCATGCCGGCGCCACCGTCGCCACCGAGCTGCAGTTCGTGCGCGACTACCTCGACCTGCAGCGCCTGCGCTACGGCGAACGCCTGCAGGTCCACATCGACGGCGAGACGGCCCTGCTGCACGAGGTGGCGTGCCCGCCGCTGCTGCTGCAGCCTTTGATCGAGAACGCGCTGCGCCACGACCTCGACTGCCATGCGGGCCCGAGCGACATCCGCCTGGAATTCGCCGAGCACGGCGACGCGCTGCGCATCCGCGTGACGAACCCCGTGAGCACGCAGACGCCGCCGAATCCGGGCACGGGCCTGGGCCTGGCCAATACGCGCGAGCGCCTGCGCCTCGTGCATCCTTCGGCGTCGCTGGATGCCGGCGTGCAGGGCGCACGCTACATCGCCGAGGTCCGCCTGCCGATCGTGGAGCCGGAGTGAGGCCATGGCCATCCGCTACCTGATCGTCGACGACGAAATTCCCGGCCGCGCCAACCTGCGCCTAGCGATGGCCGTCCATGCCGGCTGGGAGCTCGCGGCCGAATGCGACGGCGCCCCGGCCGCGCGCGCCGCGCTGGCCCCCGGGAACATCGACGTCGTCTTCCTCGACATCCGCATGCCGGGAGAGTCCGGGCTCGTGCTGGCGCGCGAGATCAGCCGCATGCGGGAGCCGCCGCTGGTCGTGTTCGTGACCGCGTACGGCGAGCACGCGCTCGATGCCTTCGACGTGCACGCGCTCGACTATCTGCTGAAACCCGTCGGCGACGCGCGCCTGGCCCAGGCCGTGGAACGCACCGCCGCCCTGCTGCGCCAGCGCCAGCGCGAGGCCTACGGCGCGGCGCTGCGCGACTACGTAGACGGCACGGCCGACCAGCCGCTCGACCACCTCAACGTGCGCTCCGTCGGCCGCATCGAACGCATCGACATCGCCGACATCCTGTGGATCGAATCGGCCGGCAACTACGTCGAATTGCACCTGGCGGCGCGCACGGTGCTGCACCGGATCACGCTGAACAAGCTGGAAGCACTGCTGCCGCCCGGCGCCTTCATCCGCGTGCACCGCGGCGCCATCGTGCGGCGCGGCCAGATGGCGCGCCTGGATGCGACGGGCGACGGTACCTGGCGCCTGCTGCTGCGCTGCGGCGGGACAGTGGCGGTCAGCGAACGCTACCTGGGCGTCGTCAAGGTCGGCATGTGACGAAAGGCCGGTGCGCCGGGACGGCCGCCCTGTGCCGCCGGGGGCGGCGTCGCTACACTGGTCGCCATCATCGAACGACACTGGAGAGACCCACGTGAACATCCGCCGTACCGCCTTCGCCGTCCTTGCCGCCCTTGCCCTGAACACCGCTCCCGCCGCCGTGGCCGCGGACGCCGCCGCCGTCCGCGCCGCCGTCGACCGCGTCATCCGCCCCCTCATGAAGGAATACGACGTGCCGGGCCTGGCGGTCGGCGTCACCGTCGACGGCCAGGCGCTGTTCTTCAACTACGGTGTCGCGGCCCGGGACGGCGGCAAGCCCGTGAGCGAAACGACGCTGTTCGAGCTGGGCTCCGTCAGCAAGACCTTCACGGCGACGCTGGCCTGCCACGCGCAGAACCTGGGCCGCATCGACTTCGCCGACCACCCCGGCACCTATGTACCGCAACTGAAGGGCAGCCCGATCGACCGCGCCACGCTGCTCGACCTGGGCACCTACACGCCGGGCGGCCTGCCGCTGCAATTCCCGGACGACGTCGATACCGACGAGCAGGCGACCGCCTACTACCGCCAATGGCAGCCGGACGCGCCGCCCGGCACGCTGCGCCGCTATTCGAACCCCAGCATCGCCCTGCTGGGCCGCGCCGCGGCGGTCGGCCTGGGCGTGCCCTACGGCGAAGCCGTCGAGCGCCGTCTGCTGCCGGCCCTGGGCCTGCGCCATACCTATGTGACGGTGCCCGACAGCGCGATGGGCGACTATGCCTGGGGCTACAACCAGGCAAACAAGCCGGTGCGCGTGAACCGCGGCCCGTTCGACCTGGAAGCCTATGGCGTCAAGTCGAGCAGCGCCGACATGGTGCGCTACATGCAGGCGCAGATCGATCCGTCGCAACTGCCGGCCGCGATGCGCGCCGCGCTGGACTGCACGCACGTCGGCTATTTCCAGGTCGGCGAGATGACGCAGGGCCTGGGCTGGGAACAATACCGCGGCACGCCGACGCTGCCGCGCCTGCTGGCCGGCAACTCGACCGATGTCAGCTGGAAGCCGAATCCGGCGCGGAAGATCGCACCGACGGCCGCGCCGCCGGGCACGCTGCTCAACAAGACCGGCGCGACGGGCGGCTTCGGCAGCTATGTCGTCTACGTGCCGGAAAAGAAGATCGGCGTCGTGCTGCTGGCCAACCGGAATTACCCGACGCCGGCCAAGGTGACGGCCGGGTGGAAGATCCTGGAAGCGCTGCAAGGGCAACGCTGATCGTCGGCCTGGTCCGACACGACGGCGCGGTCTCGATTACCCAAGATGGGTCTTGCGGGCGCCGCCGCCGTCCCTACCTGTAAAGCGTACCTCCGGTGAGTAGGTTTCATTGGTGGCTCCCTGTCTCCTCCAGGCTCTCCGCCTGGATTCACCGCCCGCGGCAGCGATGCACGGGCGGATTTTTTTGGTTCTTCGCGGGGAATGGGGGAAGACGGAGTTGACGAACT
>NZ_JASNRD010000014.1:0-155961 GCF_030412015.1 Massilia sp. YIM B02763
AGTTATGTCTAACTTCTCTGGGTCAGTTCACAGGCAGGGGCGATGCCGTTCGCGCGTATCGTTCGTTCAGGCCGCGCGCGTCAGCGCATCGTTCCCCAGCCACTCCAGCAGCGCCTGCGGCGCCAGCGGCCGCGCGAACAGGTAGCCCTGCGCCAGCGGGCAGCCGAGCGACTGCAGGATCTGCGCCTGGCGCTCGTCCTCGACGCCCTCGGCGATGATCGACAGGCCCAGGTTGCGGCCCAGCTCGATAACCATCTCGGCGATGCTGCTGCCGCGCGCCGATCCCGTGATCTCGGTGACGAAGGCGCGGTCGATCTTGAGCCGGTCCACCTGCAGGCGCTGCAGGTAGGACAGCGAGGAAAACCCCGTCCCGAAGTCGTCGATCGCGATCGATACGCCGGTACGCTTGATCTCGGCGAGGCGCTCGATCAGCAGGTCCGGCTCTTCCATGGCCATCGATTCCGTGATCTCAAGCTCGACCCGTTCCGGCGGGGCGCCCGTCTCGTGCAGGGCGCGGCGCAGCATGTCGATGAAGTGCGGATGGCGGAACTGCACCTGCGACACGTTGATCGACATCGTGAAGTCGAGGTGGCCGGCCGCGCGCACGCGCATCAGTTCGGCGCAGGCCTCGCGCAGCACCCAGGCGCCGATGTCGATGATCAGGCCGGAATACTCGGCGATCGGAATGAAGCGGTCCGGCGGCACGAAGCGGCCGTCCTCGGTGCGCCAGCGCAGCAGGGCCTCGGCGCCGAACGCGCGGCGCGCGCCCAGCTCCACCTGCGGCTGGTAGGCGAGGAACAGTTCACCGCGCGCGAAGCCGCTGCGCAGCGCATGCATCAGGCGCACGCGTTCGCGCGTCTCGACGCCCATCGCCCGCGAAAAATAGAAGTGGCCGCCGCGCTGCTTGGTCTTGGCGCGCTTGAGCGCGATGTCCGCATCCTTCAGGGCGTCCGTGCCGTTGCCGTCGTGCTCGCGCAGGCGCACGAGGCCCAGCGTGGCCGAGACCTGCACGTCCTGGCCCTCGATCGAGAACGGGGTATCGAACTGCGCGTGGAGCAGGGCCGGGTCGAGCTGGCAGCATGGGCCCAGCACGCAGAAGATGTCGCCGCCGATGCGCGCCAGCGCCAGGCGCGCGTCCAGGCGCGTACGCAGGCGCTGCGCCACGGCCACCAGCAGCGCGTCGCCGAACTGGTGGCCGAGCGCGTCGTTGGTTTCGGCGAAATGGTCGATGTCGACGAGGCACAGGGTGGCGTCGCTGTCCTGGCGCAGGCGCAGGCTGTCGTCGATCAGCTCGACAAGGCGGGTGCGGTTGGGCAGGCCGGTCAGGCCGTCGTAGAAGGCGGCGCGCTGCAGGTCCGTCATCAGCGCCACGTTGTCCAGGCCGACGGCGAGGCTGCTGGCGAACACGTCGAGCAGGCCGCGGCGCAGCGCGTCGACGGGGCGCTCCAGGCGCAGGTAGGCGGCGAAGTCGGCGTGCGACTTGCCGCGGAAGTACAAGGTCAGTTCGTGCGCGTCGTAGACGTTGGCCCGCCGCTCGAGCGTGCGCGCGATGGCGGCGGCGGGGCCGTGGGCCGTGCGTGCCAGCATCCCGTCGGCCACCAGGCCCGCGCAGTCGCCGCAGCTCGCCAGCACGTGCCAGGCTTCCGGACGGTCGCCGGGCGCGCTGGCGCACAGCAGGCCGTGCGCCGGCTGGCCCAGCAGCAGGGCCGCTTCGCGCAGGATGCCCTGGGTCATCTCGCTGATCGAGTGCAGCGCCATCAGCTCCGTATTCGCGCGCACCACCTGGGCCAGGCCGGCCCGGCTGTCCTCGAGCGCGTGGATCTGCTCGTAGGCGCGGATCGCCGCCGCCACGCTGGTGTACAGCTTGGTGCGGGTCAGTTCGGACTTGGTGCGGTAGTCGTTGATGTCGTAGCCGCGGATCGCATCCATTTCCGGCGCATAGCCGGGCTGGCCCGTGCGCAGCAGGATGCGCACGTCGTGCATGCCCAGCACGTCGCGGATGTGGCGTACCAGTTGCAGGCCGGCGTCGGCCTGTTCCATGACGACGTCGAGCAGGATCACGGCGATGTCGCGTTCGCGCTCGAGCAGGCGCTCGGCCTGGGCGCGCGAATAGGCATGCAGGAATTCCAGCGGGCGCCCGTGCAGCTCGAGGCTGCCGAGGGCGAAGGTCGTGGTCGAGTGGACGTCGGCATCGTCGTCCACGATCAGCACCCGCCATGCG
Organism: Massilia sp. YIM B02763; assembly: GCF_030412015.1. GTDB lineage: Bacteria > Pseudomonadota > Gammaproteobacteria > Burkholderiales > Burkholderiaceae_D > Telluria. Next base: position 2,222 of record NZ_JASNRD010000014.1, read on the forward strand.
CCTGCTGCGCCAGGTTGCGGCGCGGCAGGCGTTTCGTCGACGAATACCAGATCGTCGTCCTGCGCAGCGCCCGAGGGCGCGTTCGGTGCGGGCATGTGCTACTTCTCCAGTGAGCGCGGTTCTTTGAACCTAGTATATATGCAATACTCAAGGCCCAGGAAAAAATTCTTTGAGGCAACAGTTGCGATAGTGACAGGTGTTGTCAAATGACCGCGCCGGGCCCGATACTGTAGAATCTTCCTTTCCCTTCTTACAAGTCCAGAGTTCTCAATGTCCGGCAACACATTTGGCAAGCTGTTTTCCGTTACCACCTTCGGCGAGTCGCACGGTCCCGCGATCGGCTGCGTGATCGATGGCTGTCCCCCGGGGATGGCGCTGTCCGAGGCCGACATCCAGCCCGAGCTGGACCGTCGCAAGCCCGGCACGTCGCGCCATGTGACGCAGCGCCAGGAAGCGGACCGCGTGCAGATCCTGTCGGGCGTGTACGAGGGCGTCACCACCGGCACGCCGATCGCGCTGCTGATCCCCAACGAGGACCAGCGCAGCAAGGACTACGGCAACATCGCCGAGACCTTCCGTCCGGGCCACGCCGACTATACGTACTGGCACAAGTACGGCGTGCGCGACCCGCGCGGCGGCGGCCGTTCCTCCGCGCGCCTGACCGCGCCCGTGGTCGGCGCCGGCGCCATCGCCAAGAAGTGGCTGCGCGAGCGCTTCGGTACCGAATTCATGGGCTGCATGGGCGCGCTGGGCGACATCGACGTGCCGTTCCAGGGCTGGGAGCACGTGCATGCGAATCCCTTCTTCGCCGCCACCGGCGACGCGGCGCTGATCGCGCGGATGGAAGCCGCGATGGACGAGCTGCGCCGCGCCGGCGACTCGATCGGCGCGCGCATCGACGTGGTGGCGAAGAACGTCCCCGTGGGCCTGGGCCAGCCGCTGTACGACAAGCTCGATGCCGACATCGCCTATGCGATGATAGGGATTAACGCGGTCAAGGGCGTGGAGATCGGCGCCGGCTTCGCGTCGGTGGCGCAGAAGGGTTCCGAGCATGGCGACGAACTGACGCCGCAGGGCTTCGTCGGCAACAACGCCGGCGGCGTGCTGGGCGGGATCTCGACGGGGCAGGACATCACGGTCTCCATCGCCATCAAGCCGACGTCGTCGATCCGCACGCCGCGCCGCTCGATCGACAAGGCCGGCAATCCGGTGGAGGTCGAGACCTTCGGCCGCCACGATCCCTGCGTGGGCATCCGCGCCACGCCGATCGCCGAGGCGATGCTGGCGCTGGTGCTGATCGATCATGCGTTGATGCACCGGGCGCAGTGCGGGGATGTCAGGGTCGATACCCCGAAGCTGGCGTAAACAAACGGTCTAAACCAACGTCGTCCCTGCGCAGGCAGGGACGACGTCGTTGACGTTCAGGTCCTGAGCGCCGCCGCTTCCGCCTGCTGCCTGCGCTCGACCGTCTTCACGACCAGCCCGCGCAAGTCGTTCAGCATCGCGAACTCGGTCTGGCTCAGGTACACCGTCGGATAGCGGTCGTCCCAGTCGCCGTAGATGAAGCCGACCGGCTCGCCGTGCGTGCACAGCGGGATGATGACGAAGCAGCGCGCCTCCTGCAGCGACGCCTTCCACCAGTCGGGCAGCTTGCTCGAGAACTTGGGATCGCGCGCGTTCTCGATGAAGATCACGCGGTCGCTGCCGAGGGCGGCGAAGAACACGTTCGGGTCGTAGGCGTCGTCGAAGGCCAGTTGCGGCAGCAGGGCCTTGGCATGGTCGCCCAGGCCGATCTTGGCCGTGTACTTGCCGTCGCGGCGGCTGCGCAGGAAGCCGAAGGCGCGCGTGAACGACAGGCCGTGGTAGGCCGTCTCGATGGCCATCGACATCATCTGCCCCGGCGTGGCGCCGGCGGCAGCGTCGCGCATGTCGGCCACGCCGCTCATCAGGATCTTGTTGCCGGCCTCGCGCATGCGCGTGGCGGCCGCTTCGCGCGCGCGCTTCTCGGGCGGGTTGGCCAGCGGCGCGATCGACAGGTCGGCCGCCGCTTCTTCCTTGGCCTTCTCGATGGCGCCGACAATGGAGTCGGGCTCGATGCCGATCATGGGCGCGAAACTCTCCGCGATCTTCTGCACCTCGTCGGCGCCCGTGTCCTCGTCATGCCACAGCGAGTCCGCCGTCTGCGACGCCATGGTGCCCAGCGCGGCCAGCCAGTCGTCGTGGCCGAACTGCTCGCCGCGCTCGCCCGGCTCGACGCGGCGCATGCCGGCGATCAGGTTGCGCGGCAGGCCCCAGTGCTCGGCCGTCGCGCGGCCGATCTGTTCCAGCGGGAGGCCGAGCTGGGCGTGCGCCGCCGCGTCCTCGCCGCCGGCGCCGCCGGCCTGCTGCAGCAGCACCCATTGCTCGGGCAGGTAGAAGGTCACCATCATGCGGCCCAGCGAGTGCAGGATCGAGCACACCACGGCTTCCTCGGCGTCCTTCACGCGGGCCTGGGCCGCGACCTGGTGCGCGACCATGCCGGCCAGGACCGCCTTTTCCATCTCGATCTGGGCCTGCAGCGAATCCGGCGTCGACTTGCTCAGTTCCTCGATCAGCTTCAGGCCCAGCGCCAGGTGGCCGATCGCCTCGGTGCCCAGCACGAGGATCGCCTTCGACACCGTGTTGATGCGCTGGCCGAACGCCGAGTACATGCCGCTGTTGGCCAGGCGCAGCACCTTCTGCGTCAGCACGGGATCGGACAGCACCGTCTCGGCCATCGAGAAATCGGCCTCGTCCTCGCCGCGCATGGAGGCCAGGATGGCGTTGATCGCGCGGGTAAAGCCGGGCATGTCGCCGCGCCGGCGGACGCGTTCCCACAGCAGGGCGAGGGTGGCGTCGGCCTTCGGCGACCGTTCGAAGTTCAGTTGATTCATGGTTTGCCCACCCGTAGTTCGTCCGGCAGCAGTTCGGCGTACAGGTTTTCCCTGAGCGCGGCCATGGCCACGTGGGCCGGCATCGGCTTGCCGGTCAGGTAGCCCTGCACGTAATCGCAGCCGCGCGACTCGACATACGCGAGTTGTTCTTCGGTTTCCACGCCCTCGGCGACGACCGACAGGTCGAGGTGCTTGGCCAGGTCGAGCACGGCGTTGCAGATGGCGGCGTCCTTGGTCGACGCGGGCAGGTCCTTGATGAAGGCCCGGTCGATCTTCAGCACCGAGATCGGGAAGCGCTTCAGGTAGGCGAGGCTCGAGTAGCCGGTGCCGAAGTCGTCGATCGCGATGCGCGCGCGCCGCTCCGTCATCTTGGCCAGGATCGCCTCGGCGTGCAGCGGGTCGATCATCAGCGTGCCTTCGGTGATCTCGAGCACCAGCTTGTCGCCCGGGGTGCCGGAAAAGGCCAGCGCATCGTCGAGGACGGACAGGAATTTGTCGTTGCGGAACTGGCGCGGGCTGATGTTGACGGAGATGTACAGCTCGCGCTTGGCCACCTCCTCGAACTGGCGCAGCTGCACCAGCGCAGCCTTCAGTGCCCAGGCGCCCAGCAGGTTGATGAGGCCGTTGGTCTCGGCGATCGGGATGAAGCGCACGGGCGGCACCATGCCCAGCACCGGGTGCTTCCAGCGCATCAGCGTCTCGAAGCCTTCGATCTGGCGCGAGCGGCTGCTCACGATGGGCTGGTAGTACAGCAGGAATTCGCCTTCGCGCACGGCCTGGAACATCGCCGCTTCCAGCGAGATGTCGTGCTGCGGCGGGCCGCTGTCCTTCAGGTTGTAGACGACGCTCCTGCCGCCGCCGGTTTCCTTGCAGCGGCCCATGGCGGCATCGGCCATCGCCAGCAGGCGCACTTCGTCTTCCGCATGTTCCGGGTAGATCGACACGCCCACCGACGCGCCCAGGTAGATCGTGTGGCTGTCGATCTCGAACGGCGACTGCAGGGCCGCCAGCAGGCGGCCCGTCACGAGCTTGATCTGGGCCGCGGTATAGGTGCCGGGCAGCACCGCGACGAACTCGTCGCCGCCGACGCGGGCCAGCGTGTCGCTGTCGCGCAGCGTCTTGCGCAGGCGCGCCGCGGCCTGGCGCAGGATGGCGTCGCCGACCGGGTGGCCGAGGCCGTCGTTGACCTTCTTGAAGCCGTCCAGGCCGATGGTGGCGACCGAGAAGCCCTGGCCGGAGCGGCGCGCGCTGGCGATCACCATGCGGATGCGGTCGGACAGCAGCAGGCGGTTGGGCAGCTCCGTCAGCGCGTCGTGCGTGGCCATGTGGCGCAGGCGCTGCTCGGTGGCACGCTGGGCGGACATGTCGCGCCCGATGGCGAGCAGTTCATGGCTGCCGGGCAGGCTGCTGATGCGCAGCTCGTACCAGGTTTCCTTGTCGCCCATGTCCTTGTCTGCCGCGCGCAGCCGTACTTCGACCAGCACGGGGTCGGCGATGGCGACCGCGCTGGCGTCGATGATGGCATTGCGCAGCGCCGGCTGGTCCGCTTCCGGGGCCAGCGCGAGCATTGGCCTGCCGGCGAGCGGTGCGGCGTCGCTGCTGCCCAGCGTGCGCAGCGTGCGCTGGCTGGCGAACTGGATCAGTCCCCCCGGATCGAGCCGGAACACGATGTCGCCCGCCGCCTCCATGAAGCCGTCCAGGCTCGCGGCGGGAAGGGCATCGCGGGGCTCCTCGTGCGGTACTGCGGGTGAACTGGCACGCATTGTTGAAATATCTGCTTTCTGTTAGCTGGGCAGGAGCCTGGATTTCAGTGAAACCGTACGAGTGTACCAAATCGACAAACAATGTATCACTGAAAAATTCCGTGAAGCATCAAACATGACAATTTCCTCGTGGCGCGTTCACACCTGCTTGATGCATCGCAGTCGGGATTTTGGGACTGCCATGCTTGCCCGGCATGAGGCTTTGCGCTAGCCTTGTTGCCTTATCGTTAAGGCGAGGCAAGCGCGGAACTGGTGCATTGTCGCTGATATAGTGCAGCAAGGAAACTTTTTCATATTGAAGATGATGCTACGTTGCAACAAATATAGCCCCGCCCCCCGATCGATGGAGGAGACCGCCATGAACCGCTTCGACACCCACGACGTCATCAACCAGGCGCCGCCGTTCGGCGACGTCAACCTGTTCCGCTGCGACGCGGCGCTGCGCGAAGGGCTGGAGCGGGAGGGCGGCGGCTGGGCCGCGGCCGAACTCGACCGCCTGGGCGAACGGCTGGGCGCGCGCGACCTGCAGGAACTCGCGCGGCTCGCCAACGAACACGGTCCGCGCCTGGTCGGCTACGACCGCCAGGGCCGGCGCGTCGACGAGATCGAGTTCCATCCGGCCTGGCACGCGCTGATGGCGCTGCTGGTCGAGAACGGCGCCCATTCGCTGCCGTGGGAAGCCCCGCGCGGCGGCGCCCAGGTGGCGCGTGCCACCGCTTACCTGATGTTCGGCCAGGTCGAGAACGGCAGCCAGTGCCCGGTGACCATGACCTACGCGGCCGTGCCGGCCCTGCGCCAGGCGCCGGCGCTGGCCGCGCGCTGGCTGCCGAAGATCCTGTCGCGCGATTACGATCCGCGTTCGCTGCCCGTCGAGCAGAAGCGCGGCGCGCTGGTGGGCATGGGCATGACGGAAAAGCAGGGCGGCTCGGACGTGCGCGCCAACACGACGCGCGCCGCGCCGATCGATCCGGCGCAGGCACGGGAGCGCTTCGGCGACGAGCATGCGCAGGCCTGGAACATCGTCGGCCACAAGTGGTTCTTCTCGGCGCCGCAGGCCGACGCCCACCTGATCCTGGCGCAGACCGATGCGGGCGGCGGCGCGGGCCTCAGTTGCTTCTTCGTGCCGCGCTACCTGCCCGACGGCAGCCGCAACGCCGTGCGCGTCCAGCGCCTGAAGAACAAGCTGGGCAACCGCTCGAACGCGTCGTCGGAGGTGGAGTTCTGCGACGCCGTCGGCTGGATGATCGGCAAGGAGGGGCGCGGCATCCCGACGATCCTCGAGATGGGCAGCCACACGCGCCTCGATTGCGTGCTGGGCAGCGCCGGCACCATGCGCGCCGCGCTGACGCATGCGCTGCACCATGCGCGCGGACGCGTCGCGTTCGGCCGGCCGCTGGCCGAGCAGCCGCTGATGCAGAACGTGCTGGCCGACCTGGCGCTCGAGTCGGAGGCGGCGACGGCATTCGCGCTGCGCCTGGCGCGCTGCTTCGACCATGCCGACGATCCGCACGAGGCGCTGCTGGCGCGCGTGCTCACGCCGGCCGGCAAGTACTGGATCTGCAAGCGCGGCCCCGCGTTCGGCGCCGAGGCGATGGAAGTCATGGGCGGCAACGGCTACGTCGAGGACGGTCCGCTGGCGCGCCTGTACCGCGAACTGCCCGTCAATTCGATCTGGGAGGGGTCGGGCAACGTGATGTGCCTGGACGTGCTGCGCGCCCTGTCGAAGGGCCCGGAAGTGCGCGAGGCGCTGGCGGCCGAGCTGGCGCCGGCGGCCGGGCGCGACGGCCGCTACGATGCCTATTGCGCCGACCTGCTGGAAGCGCTGGCGCACGCGGCCGGCGACGAGGGCGGCGCGCGCCGGCTGGCCGAGCGTCTCGTGGTGGCCGTGCAGGCGGGCCTGCTGCTGCGCCATGCGCCCGCGAGCGTGGCGGACGCCTTCCTGGCGTCGCGCATCGCGCGCGACGCGGGCGGGGCGTTCGGGCGGCTGCCGGCGGGCGTCGACTGCGCGGCGATCCTGGCGCGGGCGCTGCCGGCGTAGCCATATGTCTTCGACAAAAAGGCGGGACAAACGGGCGCGCGGCTGGGATAATGGCGCCCTTCGCACCAACCAAGATTCCCATGTCGACAATGAAACAAGATCCGCGGTTTCCGAACCTGTTCATCACCAACCATCCCCTGATCCAGCATAAGCTGTCGCACATGCGCGACCGCGGCACGTCGACCCGCACGTTCCGCGAGCTGCTCAAGGAGATCACGCTGCTGATGGGCTACGAGATCACGCGCGACCTGCCGCTGACCACCCGCCAGATCGACACGCCGCTCGAAACCATCGACGCGCCCGTCATCGCGGGCAAGAAGCTGGCCATCGTCCCGATCCTGCGCGCCGGCGTCGGCATGAGCGACGGTCTGCTGGAACTGGTGCCGTCGGCACGCGTCGGCCACATCGGCGTGTTCCGCGACCCGGACACCCACCTGCCGGTCGAATACCTGGTGCGCCTGCCGGACACCAACGAGCGCACCTTCATCCTGTGCGACCCCATGGTGGCGACCGGCAACTCGGCCGTGTACGCCGTGGACGTGCTCAAGAAGCGCGGCGTGTCCGACGACCAGATCATCTTCCTGGCATTGGTGGCGGCGCCGGAAGGCGTGGAGGTGTTCCACAAGGCGCATCCGAACGTCAAGCTGTACGTCGCCTCGCTGGACAGCCACCTGAACGACCACGCCTACATCATCCCCGGCCTGGGCGACGCGGGCGACCGCATCTTCGGCACCAAGTAAGCCATGAGCAGCGGCGCGGACGAGGAATTCTTCGCACGCCTGGCGGAGCTGAACGGCAAGTTCGCCGCCAGCCTGCCGCAAACGCTGGGCCGCCTGTCGGCGGCGCGCGAGGCCTTCGACGTGGCGCGGCCGCAGGGGGCATTGATCGCGCAGCTGCAGGCGGTGCTGCACACGCTGGCCGGATCGTCGGCCACGTTCGGCTTCCGCGGCCTGGGCCAGCACGCGCGCGCCCTCGAGCAGCGCCTGCGCGTGCTGACCACCTTCGACTCCGTCAACCCGACGGAATGGCGCGCCTGGTTGGGCGAGCTCGACACGTTCGTGGCCTGGGGCCTGCGCGACCCGAAAGGGTCCTATCCCAACGATGAGCCCGGCATTTAGATCCTGAACAAAAATACTGTCCGGGAGTCGTTTGATCCAAGACAAACTTGGCAACCATCGATGACCTATATTTTCCGTACTGCCGAAGCAAAAAGAGCGCGTAAAAGTTGGCTTTAGGAATGTTACGTGATCAGGGGTTTTATTTTGCGAAAACTGTATACATTCGGTTTTATTCGGTATAATGCGGGATCGTTGGATTCGAGGTAGCAGTGCAGTTAGTCTGTCATTTGTTTCTTGCTTCTTCAAACGATCATAAACGGACGTTAAGTCCACTTTAACTGAAATAGGAAATTGTAATGGCAACTGGCATCGTAAAATGGTTCAATGACTCCAAGGGCTTCGGCTTCATCACCCCGGACGAAGGTGGCGAAGACCTGTTCGCTCACTTCTCGGCGATCCAAACCCAGGGCTTCAAGTCGCTGCAAGAAAACCAGCGCGTGTCGTTCGACGTGACCTCCGGTCCGAAGGGCAAGCAAGCATCGAACATCCAGCCGCTGTAATGCGCTGAATGACGTGCAAAAAAATCCTCGGAATTTCCGGGGATTTTTTTTGTCCAGCATCTGCAAATTGCTGAGCTGGAATGGCCTGGTTTGCGGATGTTGATTGCTTTTCAGGCGCCGCCGGTCTTGCGCCAATAATCCGGCTGGGCATAAGCCCGCCGCAGGAAATCGACGAATAAACGGATGCGTAGCGGCAAGTGACGCCGTTGTGCAAAGACCGCGAAGATGTCGTTGCCGGGCGCCGCGTATTCCTCCAGCACCGGCACCAGCCGGCCCGACTCGATCGCCACACCCACTTCCCACAGCGAGCGCCACGCCAGGCCGCGTCCCGCCAGCGCCCAGTCGTGCAGTACTTCGCCGTCGTTGCACTCCATATTGCCGGCCACCTTCACCGTGATGGTCTGGCCGCTCTCGCGGAAATTCCAGCCGCGCTGGCTGCCTTCGCTGCTGATCGCAAGGCAATTGTGACGTACCAGGTCGTCCGGCGTGCGCGGCGTACCGTGGCGTTTCAGGTACGCCGGCGCCGCCACGACCACGCGGCGGTTGTCGGCGAGTTTGACGCCAATCAGATTGGAGTCCGTCAGGCCGGCTATGCGCACGGCCACGTCGACGCCTTCGCCGACCACGTCGACGACGCGGTCGTTCAGGTTCAGGTTGACGGTGACGTCGCGGTGTTCGGCCAGGAAGGAGGGCAGGAGGGGCGCGACGTGCTGGCGCCCGAAGCCGGCCGGCGCCGACACCAGCAGGTGGCCGCTGGCGCGCGCGCTACGTTCCGAGACGGCGCTTTCCGCTTCCTCCAGCTCGGCCAGGATACGCTGGCAATCCTCGAGGAAGGCCGCGCCCTCGTCGGTGAGCGCCAGGCGCCGCGTCGTGCGCTGCAGCAGCTTGACGCCGAGGCGGGCTTCCAGCGCATCCAGGCGGCGTCCGATCATGGCCGGGGCGATGCCCTCGGCCCGTGCCGCGGCCGACAGGCTGCCGCGGGCGACGACCTCGACGAAGGTGGAAATCTGGCGGAACTGTCCCATGCTGTCTCCTTCATCTGTGATAAAAACGCACAGATGAATGTATTTTTTGTCTCGTTTAGGTAGGCTGGAGTGAATATACTTGACCGTATAGCAAACGCCAAGCCGCGTTGAACGATTTCAACACTACAGAGGAGCACGCCATGACCATCGCCACCCCCGCCGGAATGGAGATCCGCGCCGAGATCAAGCCGGGATACGACCAGATCCTGACCCCGGACGCGCTCGCGCTGGTAGCCAAGCTGAGCCGCGAATTCGAGCCGCGCCGCCAGCAATTGCTGGCAGCCCGCACCGAGCGCGCGAAGCGCCTGGATGCCGGCGAGCGTCCGGACTTCCTGGCCGAGACGGCCCCTATCCGCGGCGGCGACTGGAAGATCGCCCCGATCCCGAAGGCGCTGGAGTGCCGTCGCGTGGAGATCACGGGCCCCGTCGAACGCAAGATGGTCATCAATGCGCTGAACTCGGGCGCGGACAGCTACATGACCGACTTCGAGGATTCGAACACGCCGAACTGGGACAACCAGATCACGGGCCAGCTGAACATGCGCGACGCCGTGCGCGGCACGATCTCCCTGGAACAGAACGGCAAGCAGTACAAGCTGAACGAGAAGGTCGCCACGCTGGTCGTGCGCCCGCGCGGCTGGCACCTGGACGAAAAGCACGTGCTGGTGGACGGCAAGCGCGTCTCGGGCGGCATCTTCGACTTCGCGCTGTTCATGTTCCACAACGCCAAGGAGCAAATGGCGCGCGGCGCCGGCCCGTATTTCTACCTGCCGAAGATGGAATCGCACCTGGAAGCGCGCCTGTGGAACGACATCTTCGTCATGACGCAACGCGAGCTGGGCCTGCCGCAGGGCACCATCAAGGCCACCGTGCTGATCGAGACGATCCTGGCCGCCTTCGAGATGGACGAGATCCTGTACGAACTGCGCGAGCACAGCGCCGGCCTGAACGCGGGCCGTTGGGACTACATCTTCTCGTGCATCAAGAAGTTCAAGCTGGACAAGGACTTCTGCCTGGCCGACCGCCCCAAGGTGACGATGACGGCGCCGTTCATGCGCGCCTATGCCTTGCTGCTGCTGCAGACCTGCCACAAGCGCGGCGCGCCGGCGATCGGCGGCATGTCGGCCCTCATCCCCATCAAGAACGACCCGGAAAAGAATGCGGTCGCCATGGCCGGCGTGATCGGCGACAAATCGCGCGACGCGACCGACGGCTACGACGGCGGCTGGGTCGCCCACCCGGGCCTCGTCGAGCCGGCGATGACGGAATTCAGGAAAGTGCTGGGCGACCGCCCGAACCAGATCGACAAGCTGCGCCCGGACGTCGACGTCTCCGCCGCCGACCTGCTCGACTTCAAGCCGGAGGCGCCCATCACGGAGGCGGGCCTGCGCTACAACATCAATGTCGGCATCCACTACCTGGGTGCCTGGCTGGCCGGCAACGGCTGCGTGCCGATCCACAACCTGATGGAAGATGCGGCCACGGCCGAGATCAGCCGCTCCCAGGTGTGGCAATGGATCCGTACGCCGAAGGGCGTGCTGGACGACGGCCGCAAGGTCACGGCCGAGATGGTGCGCGCGATGATCCCGGAAGAACTGGCCAAGGTGAAGGACGTGGCGCCGAACGGCGACAACCCGAGCTATGCGCGCGCGGCGGAGATCTTCGAACAGATGTCGACGTCGGAAGACTTCGCGGAATTCCTGACCTTGCCGCTGTACGAGGAAATCTGAGGTTGGTCGGACGGTGGGCAGGTGGTGCCCACCGTCAGAATGCCGGGTACGGTAGAAGTCACCACGCAGGTGGGCATGACTGGCCCACCATGCGCGTCAGAACACGTTCTTCCATTCGCGCAGCGCCGCGAACGCGCTGACGGCGTCCGGCGCCGCGTCCGCGCCCGCCGGCAAGCGTCCCGCCGCGACCAGGCTCGCCAGGATCGCCGGTTGCGTCGCACGCAGGAAGGGATTCGTCGCCTTTTCGATCGCGATATTCGACGGCACCGTCGGCAGGTGGGTGCCGCGCAGCTTGCTGTCGTTCTCCACGCGCATCTGCAAGGCCCGGTTGTCCGGTTCCAGGGCCTGGGCAAACCGCAGGTTCGACAGCGTGTATTCGTGGGCGCAATACACGAGCGTGTCGTCGGGCAGGGCGGCCAGCTTGTCCAGCGACGCCTTCATTTGCGCCGGCGTGCCTTCGAACAGGCGGCCGCAGCCGGCGCCGAACAGCGTATCCCCGCAGAACAGCCACCGTTCCCCCGGCGTTTCCCGCACATAGGCGATATGGCCCAGCGTGTGGCCGGGCACGTCCAGCACCGAGCATTCCAGCGCCAGTCCCGGCACGGCGACGCGGTCGCCTTCGCCCAGCGGATGCGTGACGGCGTCGATGCCGTCGTTGCGCGGGCCGAACACGGGGACCTGATATTCTTGCAGCAGGCGCGGCACGCCGCCGATGTGGTCAGCGTGATGATGGGTGAGTAGAATGGCGGTCAGGGTGAGTCCATGCGCGCGCAGGGCGTCCAGGATCGGCTCGCCGTCGCCCGGATCGACGACCGCCGCGCTGTCGCCGTCGTGGATGAGCCAGAGGTAATTGTCCTGGAAAGCAGGCACCGTCAATACGGCAAGTTCAGGACGTAATGGAGTCATCGTCTGGGTCATATGAGGGATCGAAAAGGGTTAGTCATGGATAGCGCGTCATCCGAAAAATCCATTATAGCGCTCGACCACTGGCTGCAATCGCCGGCGGGAGCCTATGTGCGCGCCTGGGAGCAGGCCTGCCTGGACGAGTTGACGGTCGATATCTTCGGCTTCAATGCGGTGCAGATCGGCCTGCCGCAGATCGACGCCCTGGCCGCCAGCCGCATGCCCAACAAATGGGTCGCGGCCACGCGCACGTCCACCGAGGACGAGCTGGCCATCGCCACGAGCGGCAAGCAGATCTCGGTGGCGCTGGATTTCGCCGACCTGCCGTTCGCCTCGCAGAGCCTGGACCTGGTCGTGCTGCCGCATGTGCTCGAGTTCGCCGAAGAGCCGCACCAGGTGCTGCGCGAGGTCGAGCGGGTCCTGATCCCGGAGGGGCAATTGATCATCTGCGGCTTCAACCCGGCCAGCATGTGGGGCATGCGCCAGGGGATGGGGCGGATCACGAGCAGCGACTACCTGCCGGCGGCCGGCGAGTTCATTTCTTTGCCACGTCTCAAAGACTGGTTAAAATTGCTCAATCTGGGGGCCACGCGCAGCCATTTCGGCTGTTACGCGCCACCGTTCCGCACCGCGCAATGGCTGAACCGCTTCGCCTTCGTCGAAGGCGCGGGGCAGCGCTGGTGGCCCTACCTGGGCGCCGTCTACATCGTCCACGCCATCAAGCGCGTCAAGGGCATGCACCTGATCGGCCCGGCCTGGAACAAGAAAAAGGCCAAGGCGCCGCAAGCGGTGCCGGCCACGAATCGCAACGAACGACATAAATAAAAGTCAACACGAGGGAAACGAACAGCATGACCAAAGTAGAAATCTTCACCGACGGTGCCTGCAAGGGAAATCCGGGCACCGGCGGCTGGGGCGCGCTGTTGACGGCCGAAGGCGGCCACCAGAAGGAAATCTATGGTGGCGAAGCCAATACCACCAACAACCGCATGGAATTGCGCGCCGTGATCGAGGCGTTGACCACGCTGAACCGTCCCTGCCAGGTCGTCCTGCACACGGACAGCCAGTACGTGCAGAAGGGCATCTCCGAGTGGATCCACGGCTGGAAGGCGCGCGGCTGGAAGACCTCGACCAAGGAACCCGTCAAGAACGACGACCTGTGGAAGGCGCTCGACGCCGCCCAGCAGCAGCACGCCGTCGAATGGCGCTGGGTACGCGGCCACAACGGCCATCCGGGCAACGAGCGCGCCGACGTGCTCGCCAATATGGGCTGCGCGTCCGTCAAGCGCTGACCGCTGCCGCCGGCCCGCACTGCGTTCCCCCGACCCCTTTGGTATACTGAGGGGTCTTCCTTTCACGTTTGAGAATCCCCACGCGCATGCGCCAAATCGTCCTCGATACCGAAACCACGGGCCTGAATCCGCGCACCGGCGACCGCATCGTCGAAGTCGGCTGCGTCGAAATCGTCGACCGCAAGCTGACCGGCAATAACTACCACCGCTACATCAATCCCGAGCGCGACTCGGACGAGGCGGCGCTGGCGGTGCACGGTCTGACCACCGAATTCCTGAGCGATAAGCCGAAGTTCCATGAAATCGCCGAAGAGCTGCGCGACTTCATCAAGGACGCGGAAATCATCATCCACAACGCGCCGTTCGACCTGGGCTTCCTGAACCACGAATTCCAGCGCATCGGCATGCCGCCGTTCGTCGAGCATTGCACCAACGTGATCGACACCCTGGTCCAGGCCAAGGAACTGCACCCGGGCAAGCGCAACTCGCTGGATGCCCTGTGCGACCGCTACGGTATCTCGAATGCCCACCGCAAGCTGCACGGCGCATTGCTGGACTCGGAGCTGCTGGCCGACGTCTACCTGGCCATGACGCGCGGCCAGAACACGCTGTCGATGGACGTCGAGGTCGAGACGAGCGCCGGCGGCATCGTGCTGGAAGCGGGTCCGCTGGGCGAGATCCTCGTCGTCGCGGCAGCCGAGGACGAGCTCGCCGAGCACGAGAATGTGCTCGCCGCACTCGACAAAGGGGTGAAGGGAGAATGCGTTTGGAGAAAATATTCTCCGCAGGGGTGACAGAACGCAAATTTCCCCCTATAATGCTCGTCATTGCAGCGATGCATTCGCAGCAAAGCAGGAAAAGTAGGGCGGTTAGCTCAGGGGTAGAGCACAGCATTCACACTGCTGGGGTCGCAAGTTCGAAACTTGCACCGCCCACCAGGATTAGGACAAGAAAGCCAGCTTGATAGCTGGCTTTTTTGCTTTGTGCATCCATCGTGAGTCGGACCCTGTCGTAGTAGAGGCCTCCGCGAGCTCTCCACGTCGGCCGGCATGCCAAGCTGTACACTGGCGGTCTTGCCCTCAAGGAGAAACTATATGATGCACAACTCCCATAAACGCCTTCCGGCATGCGCCGTGTTCGTACTGGCATGCGCGGGCGCGGTCGTTCCTTTCGCCCGCGCGGCCGATACCGATGCCGCCTCGCGCTACCAGGCGGCCATCGCCAGTCCGGCACGCACCGACGCCGATCGGGCCGCCGACGGCAAGCGCAAGCCGGCCGAGTTCCTCGCGTTCGCCCAGGTCCGTCCCGGCATGAAGGTGCTGGACCTGGTGGCCGCCGGCGGCGCGACGTCGGAATTGCTGGCCCTGGCCGTCGCGCCGGGCGGCGAAGTCTGGGCGCATAACCCGAAGGCATCGGACTCGCTGGGCCAGCGCCTGGCGCAGCATCCGCAGGCCAACCTGCATCCGTTCGTGGCTTCGTTCGACGATCCGGTACCGAAGGACGCAGGCCCCTTCGACCTGATCACGCTGGTGATGAATTACCACGACATCGTCAACGCCGGCACCGACCGCGAAGCGATGAACCGGCGCCTGTTCGCCGCGCTCAAGCCCGGCGGCCGCTTCGTCGTGATCGACAATGCCGCCAGGGAGGGTAGCGGCCTCGGCGCGACCAAGACCCTGCATCGCATCGACCGCGCCGCCGTGATCGCGGAAGTCATCAAGGCCGGTTTCGTGCTCGATGGCTCCAGCGACTACCTGCACGTCGCCGACGACCCGCGCGACCAGCCCTTCTTCAAGATGGACGGGCGCCCCGACGACAAGTTCGCGCTGCGCTTCGTGAAGAAATAAGGCGCATCCGGCGAGAATCCGCCGGCGGCCCGCCCGTCATCCGAGGCCGCCGGGGAATACTCAACGGAACGCGTACGTCGCGCTCGCGTAGAACCGCCTTCCGCGCGGATCCGTATAGCTCGGATCGTACCCCGACAGGAAGTAATAGGCCTGGTTCGAATACGGCGGACTGCGATCGAACATGTTCTGGATGCCCAGGCGCAGTTTCAGGTGCGGGTTGAACACGTAGGCGCCCGACAGGTCCCACAATGAATACGACTTGACGTGGTTCTTCGCCACCACGCTGCCGTCGTCGATGTTGATCGCCGTGTTCTGGTCCTCGTAGCCGCTCGAGAAGGTGTTCGACAGGCTGGCCGAGAACGGGCCGCGGTCCCAGTCGAACGTGACCGTATGGCGCCAGCGCTGCACCACGCCGTCCGTGACGAAGTGGTTCAGGTTGCTGACGTAGGGGTCGCCCGGGGCATTCTGGATCTTGGACGACAGCACGTAGGTGCCGTTCAGGCGTCCGCCGAAGCGGCCCACCGGCGTGTCCACGCCGCGCACGGTGATGGCCAGGTCCAGGCCCTTGGCCAGCTGGGCGCCGCGGTTTTCCTTGCGCAGGTCGATGTAGTCGATCAGGCCGTCCTCGTCGCGGTGCACCAGGTCGCCGTACTTGTCGAGGTTCGAGAGGATGATGTCGTCGCCGATCTCGCTGATCAAGTCGGTGCGCTTGATGTTCCAGTAGTCGAGCGAGGCGTTGACGTGGCTGCCGATGGCGGCCACGGCGCCCAGCGAGAACTGGCGGCTGCGCTCCGGCTTCAGGTCCGGGTTGCTGTAGCGGCGCGTGTCCCAGTTGTCGGCGCAGTCGGCGTAGTTGTTCTCGACCGTCGCGCAGTACACGGGGTCGGGCAGGGTGGCCGTGCTGCTGTAGACGGTGGGACGGTGCAGCTCCGTCATCGACGGCGCGCGAAAGCCGCGGCCGGCCGATCCGCGCAGCAGCACGCCGGCTGCGGGGCGGTAGGACAGGCCGATCTTCGGGCTGGCCGCGCCACCCACCTGCTGGTAGTGGTCGTAGCGCGCGGACAGCTGCGCTTCCCATTGCTTGGCGAAGGGCAGCAGCATCTCTCCGTAGACGGCGCCGATGGTGCGGCTGTCGTGGGTGGCGCGGCCGCCTTCCGGCGCCGCGTCGTTGTTGATGTTGTCGCTCAGGAGGAGGGCGGACGGCGTGAAATCGTTGCGCTCGCGCCGCGCCTCGCCGCCGATGGCCACGGCCAGGTCGCCGCCCGCCATCGGGGCCAGGGCGCGCGAGAACTTGAAGTCCCACGAATCCATCGTGCCGCGCGCGTGGCGCACGTCGTCGTTGACCTGGATGCTGTCGATCAGCGCGCGGCCTTCGGCGCTGGAGGGGCCGAACGGGTTGATGCGGCCGTCCGCGATGCCGGCCAGCAACTGGTCGTACAGCAGGTAGCCGTGGGTGTCCTTGTCCTTGACGGTGTTGACGCTGTGGTTCAGCGCCGTGTCGTAGTCCCAGCCGCCGATGGTGCCGGTCAAGCCCACGACGATGCGCACGCCTTCGCTGGTCAGGCTGCTGGTGCGCTGGCCCGCTTCGTTCAGGCGCATGCGCAGTTCGAGTTCGCCGGGGATGTCGTCGTCGAGCTGGTCCAGTCCCGTGCCGGCCAGCTGCGGCACGCGGCTATAGTCGATGTAGCCCGTCACGCGCGCGGACGAACCCGTGTAGTCCGTCTTGGAGCGCGACAGCGCCACCTCGGCATAGGCCTGGTGGCCGTCGCCCAGCTTGATCACGCCGCGGCTGAGGAGGCTGGCCTTCTCCGACTTCGGATACAGCTCCGTGTCCCCCATGTAGTTATACGTGCAGGCGTCGACGCCGCCCGTGCCGGCCGGCAGGTAGACGTTGGCCGGCGGCGCGCAGTTCGGTACCGACAGGTTGATCAGGCGGTTCGTGATCGGCTGGCCGTTGATCGTGAAGCCGATGTCCTGCAGGTGGTCGCGCTGCGCGGACGTCAGGCGGATGTTGGCCGGGCTCGTATAGCCGGACAGCAGGTGGCCCAGGCGCTGTTCGACCTGCAGGCCGGGAATGAAGCTGCGCTGCGACGTGCTGAGCGCGTTCGTGCGCTGGAAGTCGGCGACGGCGAACACGTTGTAGCCGTCGCGCTCGATGTCGCCCTTGCCCACGCCGATGCTGGCCGTGCGCTTGCCGGCGCCGCCTTCGCGGGTCTTGCCGCCGTAGACGTTCAGCTCGAGGCCCTGGAAGTCCTTGCGCGTGATGAAGTTGATGACGCCGCCGATGGCGTCCGTGCCGTACAGGGCGGAGGCGCCGTCCAGCAGCACCTCCACGCGTTCCAGCGCGGCGGCCGGGATGTTGTTCAGGTCGACGCCCGTGTCGTCGCCGGGCGACGCGAAGTTGGCCATGCGCCGGCCGTTCAGCAGCACGAGCGTGGACGAGGTGCCGATGCCGCGCAGGTTGGCGCTGTTGAAGCCGCGCTGGTCGCCGCCGACGTTGATGCTGGCGCCGTCCGTCAGGCCGTTGACGTTGGCGGAGATGCGCGTCATGAGTTCCGACGCCGTGGTCACGCCGGCCTTCTCGATCTCCGCGCGGGTCACGGTCTGCACGGGCAGCGCCGTTTCCGCCTGCACGCGCCGGATCGCGGAGCCCGTGATTTCGACGGTCGGCATCGGAGTTGCAGTATCCGCCGTCTTTTCCGCCGCCGCTTGCGCCGTCGCCACCCCGTCCTGGGCCGCCGCCGGGTTGGCCAATACGCCGGCCGCCATCCATCCACCTGCCAGCAGCACGCCCCGCACGGCGCGCGCCGCCACCTTCATCCTTGGTTTCATTCACTCTCCCTGTCATGGCCCGGTGTCGTCATTCTCTTGGCCGGACGCCTTGGGTTCCGATCATAGTGGAGAGCGTAATTACTTTGTCATTTTTGACAGTGTCCCTTATAACTATGCAGCAATTTAGCAACGCTTCACGGCACGGGAGCAGACATTGTTTACGGCAGCAGCACGGCCAGCTCCTGCGCGCCCCGCTGCAGCACGGGCAGGAATTCCTCCACCATCCGTTCGTGCGACACCCGCGCCGCCTGGGCGCCCACGTTCAGCGCGGCGAGCACGCGCCCGGAGGCGCCGCGCACGGGCACGGCGATCGAGCGCAGGCCCAGCTCCAGTTCCTGGTCGTTGACCGCATGGCCGTCGCGGCGCACTTCGCCCAGCACCGCGCGCAGGCGGTCCGGATCGGTGATCGTGCGTTCCGTCCGGGGCAGCAGCGTCGTGCGGGCCAGGTAGGCATCCAGTTCGCCTTGCGGCAGGTGCGCCAGCAGCACGCGGCCCAGCGAGGTGCAATAGGCCGGCAGGCGGCTGCCGGCGCTGAGCGACACCGACATCACGCGCGAGGTCGCCGCGCGCGCCACGTACAGCACCTGGTCTTCTTCCAGCACGGCGAGCGAGCTCGATTCCCCCAGCGTCTTGCTGACGCCGTCCAGGCAGGGCTGCGCCGCCAGCGTCAGCGGCGTCGACGACAGGTAGGAATAGCCCAGCGTCAGGACCTTCGGTCGCAGGGTGAAGTTGTTGAGCTGCGCATCGACGTAGCCGAGCTGGCGCAGCGTGTGCAGGCAGCGGCGCACGGCGGCGCGCGGGATGCCGGTCTGCTGGCTGATCTGGGCGATGGTCTGCGGCTGGCGCGAATCGGCGAAGGCGCGGATCACGGCCAGGCCGCGCGCGAACGAGGTCATGAAGTCCGGGTCCGTCAACGCGTCGATCTCGTCGGCGATGGTGAGGGCGCCTGGCCGTGCGGGAGTGGTGTCGTTGGTCGATGGCATGGTCGAATTGTAAGCGAATGCGGGTGCCCGGCTGGAGGCGCGCTTGACCGCCCGCCGGGACGGGCGTAGACTTTTTGTGCGGTTAGCGAATATGTGTTCGATAATCGCACACCTTGGGCGAATACGCCATACGGAAGGCACACCATGATCGACAAGACATTCGAATCGCTCCAGCAGGCCGTCGCCGACATTCCGGACGGGGCCACCGTCATGATCGGCGGCTTCGGCAACGCCGGCATGCCGTCGGCGCTGATCGACGCGCTGCTGGAGCAGGGCGCGCGCGAGCTCACCATCGTCAACAATAATGCAGGCAACGGCGAGACGGGACTCGCGGCGCTCATCAAGGCCAAGCGCGTGCGCAAGATCGTCTGCTCTTTCCCGCGCCAGGCCGACTCCTGGCACTTCGACGCGGCCTACCGCGCCGGCGAGATCGAGCTGGAACTCACCCCGCAGGGCAACCTGGCCGAGCGCATCCGCGCCGCCGGCGCCGGCATCGGCGGCTTCTTCTCTCCCACCGGCTACGGCACGCTGCTGGCCGAGGGCAAGGAGACCCGCGTCATCGACGGCAAGCATTATGTCTTCGAGACGCCCATCCATGCCGACTTCGCGCTCATCAAGGCGCTGCGCGGCGACCGCTGGGGCAACCTCGTGTACCGCAAGACGGCGCGCAACTTCGGCCCGATCATGGCGATGGCCGCCAAGACCACCATCGCCCAGGTGGCCGAGATCGTGCCGCTGGGCGAGCTCGATCCGGAAGCGATCGTCACGCCGGGCATCTTCGTACAACGCGTCGTCAAGGAGGCAGCATGAACAACGCGAGCAGATTCACCCGCGACCAGATGGCCGAGCGGGTCGCGCAGGACATTCCCGAAGGCGCCTACGTCAACCTGGGCATCGGCTTGCCGACCAAGGTGGCGAACTACCTGCCGCCCGAGCGCGAAGTCTTCCTGCACAGCGAGAACGGGGTGCTGGGCATGGGCCCGGCGCCGGCGCCCGGGGAGGAAGACGAGGACCTGATCAACGCCGGCAAGCAGCCGGTGACGCTGCTCACGGGCGGCGCCTACTTCCACCATGCCGACTCGTTCGCGATGATGCGCGGCGGCCACCTGGACATCTGCGTGCTGGGCGCGTTCCAGGTATCGAAAAAGGGCGACCTGGCCAACTGGCACACGGGGGCGCCGGACGCGATTCCGGCCGTGGGCGGCGCCATGGACCTGGCGATCGGCGCCAAGCAGGTATTCGTCATGATGGAACACCAGACCAAGACGGGCGAGAGCAAGATCGTCGAGGCCTGCACCTATCCGCTCACGGGCATCGGCTGCGTCAGCCGCATCTATACTGACCTTGCCGTGCTCGACGTGACGCCGGACGGCCTGCGCGTGCGCGAACTGGCGCCGGGCCTGACGCTGGCCGACGTGCAGGCGGTGACGGCGGCGCCGCTGCTGCCCGCATCAAACTGAACAAGGAGATCACCATGCAAGATGCTTTCATCGTCGATGCAGTGCGCACCCCGATCGGCCGCTACGGCGGCGCCCTGAAGGACGTGCGCGCCGACGACCTCGGCGCCATTCCCATCCGCGAACTCGTGCGCCGCAACCCGGACGTCGACTGGAAGGCCGTCGACGACGTCCTCTACGGCTGCGCCAACCAGGCCGGCGAGGACAACCGCAACGTGGCGCGCATGGCGCTGCTGCTGGCCGGGCTGCCGCAGGAGGTGCCGGGCACCACCGTCAACCGCCTGTGCGGCTCGGGCCTGGACGCCGTCGGCAGCGCCGCGCGCGCGATCCGTACCGGCGAGGCTCGCCTCGTCATCGCCGGCGGCGTCGAGTCGATGACGCGCGCGCCGTTCGTGATGGGCAAGGCCGATTCCGCGTTCTCGCGCAGCGCCACCATGTACGACACGACGATGGGCTGGCGCTTCCCGAACCCCCTGATGGAACAGCTGTACGGCACCGATTCGATGCCGGAGACGGCCGAGAACGTGGCGGACGACTACGGCATCAGCCGCGCCGACCAGGACGCGTTCGCCCTCGCCAGCCAGGCCAAGGCCGCGCGCGCCCAGGCCGACGGCAGCTTCGACCAGGAGATCGTGCCCGTGCTGGTCCCCCAGAAGAAAGGCGACCCGGTCCGCTTCGCACGCGACGAGCACCCGCGCGAGACGAGCCTCGAAGTGCTGGCCAAGCTCAAGCCCGTCGTCCGTGCGGGCGGCACGGTCACCGCGGGCAATGCGTCCGGCATCAACGACGGCGCCTGCGCGCTGCTGCTGGCGAATGCCGAGGCGGTGGCGCAATACGGCTTGACGCCGCGCGCCCGCGTCCTCGGCATGGCGACCGCCGGCGTGGCGCCGCGCGTGATGGGCATGGGCCCGGTCCCGGCCGTGCAGAAGCTGCTGCGCCAGCTCGACATGCGCCTCGAGCAGTTCGACGTCATCGAGCTGAACGAAGCGTTCGCGGCCCAGGGCCTGGCAGTGCTGCGCCAGCTCGGCATCGCCGACGACGATGCGCGCGTCAATCCGAACGGCGGCGCCATCGCGCTCGGCCACCCGCTCGGCATGAGCGGTGCGCGCCTGGCCACCGCGGCCACCTGGCAGCTGCAGCGCACGGGCGGGCGCTACGCGCTGTGCACGATGTGCATCGGCGTGGGGCAGGGCATCGCCGTCGCCATCGAGCGGGTCTGAGCGACCGGCCGGCGCCGCGCGGCGCGCCCGCGGGCGCGTCGCTGATGCCGACGCCGATGCCGATGCCGATGTTCGCCCGGCGCGGCCGTGTGCGCATGCGGAGGCGCGGTCCGCCCTATAATCGTGGTTTTGCTGCATCACGTCCCCATCCACCCGGCCGGGGACTGCGGGGCTCCACGCCATGTTCTTGCGCTTTTTCATCGCCATGTTTCTCGCGTCGACCGTCGGCATGACGGCCTTCGGCGCCGGCCTGCATTACCTCGACAACCGGCGCACGCGCGCGACGCTCGCCTCCGAGGAGTTCATGGACCACGCGCGCCAGGCCTTCGACGCGGCCGCGCCGCTGCTGCGTTTCGCTGCCGCGAATCCCGCCACCTGCGAGGATGCGCTGCGCCTGTTCATGTCCGACTTGTTCCCCCAGGGGAGCCTGCCCAACACGGGCGCCAACGCGCTGCGCCAGCTGCTGGCCGACGGCCGCGCGGCGTTCTCGTATGCGAACGCGGACGGCGTCGGCTGCAGCTATCCGCATGGCGCCAAGGTCGACGCGTCGGCCGCCCGCGTGGATGGCGTCGCCCAGCCCGCCAAGCGCAACTACCAGGTGCTGCTGGGCGCCGGCGGCGACCGCCTGGCGCTGCGCCTGCGCCTGCACGGGCCGTTGGGGGCGCTCGCGCATTCGCCCACGTCGGCCTGGACCGTCGGCTTCTCGCTGATCGTCGTGCTGAACCTGGCCTGCGCGGCGACGCTGGTACCGCTGCTCGTGCGGCGCATCCGCCGCGCCCAGCGCGCCGCCCGCGCCTGGACCCAGGGGGACACGCGCATGCGCATCGTCGACACGATCAATGACGAATTCGGCGACCTGGCGCGTTCCTTCAACCGCCTGGCCGATTCGTTCGCGGAAGTCATCCGCGTCAAGCAGCACCTGGCCGCCGCCGACGAGCGCAACCGCCTGGCGCGCGAATTGCACGACACGGCCAAGCAGCGCGCCTTTGCCCTCAGCCTGCAACTGACGGCGCTGAAGTCGAAGGCCGCGCAGGATCCGGAACGGCGCGAGCGCATCGTCGCCACGTCCGTGACGCTGGTGCGGCAGTTGCAGAGCGACCTGGCGGGCGTGATCCAGCGCCTGTCCGGCTCGACCTTGGCCGAAGCGGGCGTACGGGCGGTGCTGGCCGAAGAGGTGCCGGCGCTGCTGGACGGTTCGGGCATCGGCTGGACCGTCGACATCGCGGACGACGTCGACGCGGCGCTGCGCGAGGCGCCCGAGATCTCGCAGCAGGTGCTCCTGATCGCCATCGAGGCCGTCGCCAACGCCCGGGAGCATGCGCGCGCGCGGCGCGTGGCGATCGCGCTGGCCGGCGATCCGTCGGGCTTTGTGTTGGACGTCAGCGACGACGGCGAGGGCTTCGACGTGCGCAATCCCGCGCGCGTGGGGATGGGCCTGGTGAACATGCGGGCCCGTGCACGCGCCCTGCCGCACGGGGCGTTCGAGATCGCCAGCGCGCCGACGTCCGGCACGCGGGTGTCGGTGACGTTCCGGCTCGCGCATGCGGCGACACCGGAACGAACGAAGGAAGGAGCCCCGGCATGAAGCCAAGCGTCCTGCTGGTCGACGACCACGCCGTCGTGCGCGACGGCCTCGCCAGCCTGCTCACCATCGCCGGGAACTACGGCGAGATTCATCACGCGGCCGACGGCGACGCCGCCATCGCCGTCGCCCAGGACACGAAGCCGGACATCGTCGTCATCGACCTGCTGATGCCGAACATGCCGACGGCGGGCGCCATCCGCATCCTGCGCACGGTAGCGCCGGATGCCGCCATCGTCGTGCTGACGTCGAGCCAGGACGAGAAGGCGGCGTTCGCCGCGCTGGAGGCGGGCGCCCATTCCTTCCTGCTGAAGTCGATGTCGGGCGACGAGATCCTGGAAGCGATGGAGCGCATCGCCGCCGGCACCCCCGTGATCCACCCGGCGGTGACATCGCGCATGGTCGACATGCTGCGCACGCGCGGCAGCACGCGCCAGGACCCCTTCCACGCGCTGACGGCGCGCGAGCTCGACGTCCTGGTCGAACTGGCCAAGGGCGCCAGCAACGGCAAGATCGCCACCACGCTGGACATCACGGAACGCACCGTCAAGGCCCACATCAGCAGCGTGTTTGCCAAGCTGGGATTGAACGACCGCACGGAAGCCGTGGCGTTCGCGTGGCGTCACCGCCTCATCACCCCGTCAGACCTCGACTAGGCCACGCCCCATCGACAGGCTGTTGCACCGCACAAGCGGGCACGCATGGGCCGCACGACCGAGGCGGCCTAGTACTTTCGTACAAGGCCGCATTCAATCGTGCGCATTAGCATAATGTCATCAATTCCGCATCGACCTGGATCCATGCGGTGTGTTGACTTAACCAAGAGGCTAATACATCATGACGCGCACCAGCGGTACCCCATCCGTTTCCACCACCTTCCGCATCCTTCCCGTGGCCCTGGCCATCGCTTCGGCCACCCTGAGCCTGGCCAGCGGCTCGGCCGCCGCCCAGGCTTCGCCGGCGCTGGACCGCATCAGCGTGTCGGCCGGCGGCTTCTACGTCGAACCGAAGGTGCGCGCCGAGGGCGATACCGACTATGGCCGCGTGCGCACGCCGGAAGGCGAGGATGGCCACACCACGCTGCCGCGCGTGAAGGCCGAACTGCTGATCGGCGACTCGCACGGCCTGTCGTTCGATTACTTCCGCTACCACAAATCGTATTCGCCGGAATTCGCCGGCAGCACCGTGGTCGACGGCCAGAACGTCTCGGCCACCGCCCGCGCCGACGCCAAGCTGGAACTGGACCTGGCCAAGCTGGCCTATAAATTCTGGATGGGCAAGGGCAACGACGTATTCGGCGTGGGCCTGGGCGCCGCCTACTACCGCGCCGCCATCAAGGGCAGCGGCACCGTGACCGCCAGCGCCACCGGCGTGCCGTCGCAGTCCGTGGACTTCCGCGGCGACGAGAGCGAAAGCGCGTTCGCGCCGCTGGTCGAACTGGCCTGGCGCCATGCGTTCTCGCCGGAGTGGCGCATGGTCGCGGAAGCGTCGGGCATCAAGAAGAACGGCGGCAACGTCAACGGCCATATCTACGGCGGCTCGATCGGCGCCGAGTGGTTCCCGGCCAAGAACGTCGGCCTGGCGCTCGACTACGGCATCCAGAAGATCTCGCTGAACCACGACTCCGACCATGACGCCAGCGTCGACGTGCGCCTGAAAGGCCCGTCGGCCTACCTCAAAGTGCGCTTCTGACGCGCGCGCTCCCGGCCCGCTTGCCGGGAGCCGTTCTCCACTTCGCCGCGCCTCGCATCCGCCATACGGCAGATGCGCGCGTGCCCCCTCATCTGCTGTAATGCCGGTTGCCGACGCGGCCGCGCCCTCTCGCACGTTCCGCTGCGGCCGTATCCACCGTCGAGGCAGAACATGCGCAGGTCCGAACACTCCCTTTCCATGCTCGTCGTGGCCGCCCTGTTGGCCGGCTGCGCGGGCATGGGCCCGCACACGCCGCGTGCCGCGCTGGCCGGCACGGCGGCGTTGCCGGCCGCCGGCGCGATCGCCGAGGCGAGCCTTCCGTCCGCCGGCTGGCCCGGGCAGGACTGGTGGCGTGCCTATGGCGACCCGCAACTGGACCGGCTGGTCGAGCGGGCCCGCGCCGACAGCCCGACGGTGGCTGCGGCCCTGGCCCGCGTGCGCCAGGCCGCGGCGCTGGAAGGCGTGGCCGAGGCCGCGCTGGGCCCGCAGGCAAACCTGTCGGCGCGCAGCAGCCGCCAGCACTTCAGCGCCAACAGCAATATCCCGAAGCCGCTGGCCGGATCCTGGCGCTGGTTCAACGACGCCAGCGTGGGCCTGAGCTACGAGGTCGACTTCTGGGACAAGAACCAGGCCGCCGTGCGCGCCGCCGCGGGCCGCGTCGACGCCCAGGCGGCCGAGGCGCAGTCGGCCGCGCTGGCGCTGTCGGTGTCCGTCGTGCAGGCCTACCTGCGCCTGGACCAGCTCCATGCCCAGCGCGACCTGGCGGAACGGGCGCTGCGCCAGCGCGAGCAGACGCGCGACCTCGTGGCCCGGCGCGTGGCCGCCCAACTGGATGCGCGCGCCGACCTGAAACAGGCGGAGATCGCCGTGCCGCAGGCCCGCGGCCAGCTCGCCGCCCTCGACGAGGCGATCGCCCTGACGCGCGGCCAACTGGCGGCGCTCGCCGGGCAGGGACCGGATGCGGGCCTGGCGCTCGAGCGCCCGC
Source organism: Massilia sp. YIM B02763 (assembly GCF_030412015.1). Classification (GTDB taxonomy): domain Bacteria; phylum Pseudomonadota; class Gammaproteobacteria; order Burkholderiales; family Burkholderiaceae_D; genus Telluria. Next base: position 28,101 of record NZ_JASNRD010000014.1, read on the forward strand.
ATATCGTCTTGCAGCGCGTGCCCGGCGTCCCGCCCGACCTGCCCGCGGCCCTGCTGGGGCGCCGTCCCGACCTGGTGGCGCTGCGCTGGCGCGTGGAGGCGGCCAGCGGCGACATCGACGTCGCCAAGGCCCAGTTCTACCCGAGCGTCAACCTGAGCGCGCTGGTGGGCGTGCAGAGCCTGGGCTTCGACCGCCTGCTGGAAGGAAGCAGCCGCTCGCTCGCGGCCGGCCCGCTGGTGACGCTGCCGCTGTTCGACGGCGGCCGCCTGCGCAGCAACCTGCAGGGACGCCATGCCGACTACGACCTGGCCGTGGAGCAGTACAACGGCGCCGTCATCGAAGCGCTGCGCGACGTGGTCGCGCAACTGACGTCGCTGCACTGGCTCGAGGCGCGCATGCGCGAGCAGGACGAGGCGCTGGCCGCGGCCGAGCAGGCATGGCAGCTGGCCGACGAGCGTTATCGCGCCGGCCTCGGCAACTTCCTGCAGGTGCTGGTGGCCGACGCGCAGGTGATCGCCGAGCGGCGCAACCGTACCGACCTGGCCGCCCGCGCCAACGAGCTGGACCTGAACCTGGTGCGCGCCCTGGGCGGGGGCTACGGCGCGGCCGACCCCGCGCCGGCGGCCGCCGGCGCACCGTAATGAGGAGCACGATGGAACCGAAGTCGCAAGAAGGACCCGCATCCGCCAACCCCGCACCCGCACCGACGCCCGCACCCGCGGCCGCGCCGACCCGGGCGCGCCGCTACGCCGGCCTGGCGCTGAGGGCGGCGTTGCCGCTCGTCGTGGTCGGCGTCGCCCTGTCGGCGCCCGGCCTGCTGCACTGGCAGCCGCACGGCGAGGCGACCGAGGATGCCTACGTGGAGGGCAACCTGGTGCAGGTCACGCCGCAGGTGGCCGGCACCGTGGTGCGCATCGGCGCCGACGACACGGACTATGTGCGCGCCGGCGACCCGCTCGTGCAACTGAACCCGCTCGACGCCCAGCTCGCGCTCGCGCGCGCCGAGGCGGGGCTGGCGAAGACGGCGCGCCAAGTGCGTGCCCAGTTCGCGAACGTGGAGCAATGGCGCGCCACCGTGGCGCTGCGCGCGACCGACCTGGCACGCGCCGAGAGCGACGTGGCGCGCCGCTACGGCCTGGTGGACAGCGGCGCCGTCTCGGGCGAGGACCTGCGCCACGCGAAAGACGCCACGGCCGCCGCGCGCGCCGCGCTGGCGGCCGCGCGCCAGCAGGAGCAGGCGGCGCGCGTGCTCGTGGACGGCACCACGGTCGAGGACCATCCGGAGGTGGCGGCTGCGATCGCCCAGGTGCGCGACGCCGCCGTGGCATTGTCGCGCACGGCGCTGGCGGCGCCCGTGGGCGGCATCGTGGCGCGCCGCAACGTGCAGATCGGGCAGCGCGTGGGCCAGGGCAGCCCCCTGATGGCGATCGTGCCGCTGGACCAGATGTGGGTCACGGCCAACCTCAAGGAAAACCAGCTGGCCGGGGTGCGCATCGGCCAGCCGGCCACCATGACCGCCGACGTCTACGGCAGCGAGGTCGTGTTCCACGGGCGCGTGGTCGGCCAGGAAGCGGGTACGGGCAGCGCCTTCGCCGCCGTGCCGGCGCAGAACGCGACCGGCAACTGGATCAAGGTGGTGCAGCGGGTGCCGGTGCGCATCGCGCTGGATCCGGCCGAGCTGCGCCGCCATCCGCTGCGCCTGGGCCTGTCGATGCGGGTGGAAGTGGATACCCGCGACCGCGGCGGACCGGCGCTGCTGCAGGCGGGCGTGCAGCGCACCGAATACGCGACTGCCGTGTTCGCGCGCGAGGACGCGGGCGCCGAGGCGATCATCGCGCGCGCCCTCGGCAAGCCGCAGGCGCACGCTCCCTCCGTGGCCGCGCGCTGAGCCGGCCATGCGCGCGCAAGCGATCCCGCGGCCGGCGCTGCTGGCCACGATCTTCGTCTTCAACTTCATCGAATTCCTGCAGTCCGGGATGGTGGTGTTCGCCTCCGCCGCGACCATGGGGCACGTCGGCGCTTCGCCCGAGGAGTACGCGCTGGCGACCGGGCTGTACGCGGCCGTCGCCGTCGTCGCGATCTCGCAGATGTCGGCGTGCGTGCAGCGCTTCGGCTGGCGCGACTTCATGCTCGGGTCGGCCCTGGTGTCGGCGCTGGGCGCCTGGACGTGCGCGGCGAGCACCTCGCTGTTCGGCTTCGCCGCCGGGCGCGTGCTGATGGCGGCGGGCGGCGGCGTCTTCATGACGGCCGCGCGCATGATGGTGAACTTCATTCCGCCGTCGCCGGCGCGCATCATCGGCATCGCGTCGTTCGGCGCCGCGCTGTCCGGCGGGCTCGCGCTGGCCTCGCTGGCGGCGGGCACCCTCGTCGGCGCGGAGGCCTGGAGCGGCATCTTCCTGCTGCTCGCGACGCTGGCGCTGCTGGGCGGCGCGCTGGCGTGGCGCTGGCTGCCGAACGGCGCCGATACCCTCGACGCGTCGCCCAGCCGCTTCGACCTGGGCGACAGCCTGGCGCTGGGCGGCGCCGCCTTCCTGCTGCTGTACGGCCTGCAGCGCCTGGTCTACGACTGGCACCGCGAGCGCGCCGACGTGTTGGCGCTCGTCGGCTGCGGCCTGCTGCTGGCCGTGCTGTTCTACGCGCGCCACCGGCGCCGGCCCGCGCGCTTCCTGCGCCTGGAGATGCTGCGCAGTCCGCGCTACCGCACGGGCTTGCTGATCTTCGCGAGCTGCTACACGCTGCTGGGCATGTTCAACACGGTGCTGCCGCAGCTGGTGCAGCGGGTGCTGGGCGTTCCGCTGCAGCAGGCGGGAGAACTGCAGGCGGCCGGGATGGCGCTCGGCATTCCCGTGTTCGCGGCAATGCTGCTGGTGGTGCGCAAGCATCCGCACGCGACCAAGTTCTACGTCACGGGCTTCCTCGCGCTGGCGGCGTTCGGCTGGCATTTCGCCCATCTCGATCCGGCCGCGCAACCCTGGCGCAGCGTGGCGCCGTGGATCGGCCTGTTCGGCACGTTCGTCATCCTCGCCATGGCGACGACGGCGCTGCACTCGTTCACGGACTTCCAGCACGACAACGTGCTGTTCTCCAATGCCCAGCAGCTGAAGAACATGCTGGGCCAGGTCGGCACGGCGCTCGGGGCGGGGTATGGGGGCGTGCTGCTGCAGGACCGCGGGGCGCTGCATGGAGAACGCCTGGCGGAGCAAGCCTCCGTCGGCGGCGCCGTGCTGCTGCAGCAGGGCAGCCTGCTGGCCGGCATCGACGTGTTCCTGCTGCTGGCCGTGACGGGCGTCGTCGGCGCCGTCCTGCTGGCCGTGCAGCGGCGCTTCGACTAAATAGATCGCTGAATCGATCGCCGAATCGATCGGCGGCAGGCGCCGTGGCCTTGCCGAAGCGGCGATGTTTGCGCAGAATAGGGTCGGGGACACCAGGGACGGCGACGCAGCCGTCCATACGACAACGACACCGGCGCGACGCCGCGACACGCCATGATCATTTCTTCCGCCACCGACTACCGCGAGGCGGCACGCCGCAAGCTGCCGCCGTTCCTGTTCCATTACCTCGACGGCGGCGCCGGCACCGAGACCACGCTACGCGCGAACGTCGACGACCTGCAGCAGGTGGCGCTGCGCCAGCGCGTGCTGAAGGGCTCCGCGCAGCTCGACCTGTCGACCGAATGGTTCGGCACGTCGCACCGGCTGCCGGTGGCGCTGGCGCCGATCGGCCTGGCGGGCATGTATGCGCGGCGCGGCGAGGTGCAGGCGGCGCGCGTGGCGGCGGAGCGCGGCATTCCCTTCATCCAGTCGACCGTGTCGGTGTGCGCGCTGAAGGAGGTGGCCGGCCGCTGCGACCAGCCCCTGTGGTGCCAGCTGTACGTGCTCAAGGACCGCGGCTTCATGCGCGACTACCTGCGGCGCGCCCGCGAACTGGGCATCGAGACGCTCGTGTTCACCGTCGACATGCCCGTGCCGGGCGCGCGCTACCGCGACGCCCATTCCGGCATGAGCGGCAGGAACGGTCCGCTGCGGCGCGTCGTGCAGGCCATGCTGCACCCGCGCTGGGCGCTGGACGTGGGCCTGCTGGGCCGTCCTCACGACCTGGGCAACATCTCGACCTACCGCGGCAACCCGACGGGCCTGGCCGACTACATCGGCTGGCTGGCCGCCAACTTCGATCCGGGCATCGACTGGGCCGACCTGCAGTGGATCCGCGACGAGTGGGACGGTCCGATGGTCATCAAGGGCATCCTCGACGCCGACGACGCGCGCGATGCCAGGGCCTTCGGCGCGGACGGCATCGTCGTCTCGAACCACGGCGGGCGCCAGCTGGACGGCGCGCTGTCGACGGCCAAGGCCTTGCCGGCGATCGCCGCCGCAGTCAAGGGCGACATGACGATCCTCGCCGACGGCGGCGTGCGCACGGGCCTGGACGTCGTGCGCATGCTGGCGCTGGGCGCGGACGGCGTGCTGCTGGGCCGCGCCTTCATCTACGCGCTGGCCGTCGCCGGCGGGGAGGGCGTGCGCAGGCTGCTGGACATCTTCGAGAAGGATATCCGGACCAGCATGGTGCTGACGGGCGTGAAGTCCGTGCGCGAGATCGGGCCGGAGATTCTCGCCTAGGGTCTACCCGACCGGTTTTTCGCTAACGGTAACACCGCCGCCCCTGCGAGAATACCGTCGCCCCTGCGAGAATACCGTCGCCCCTGCGAAGGCAGGGGCCCAAGTTCCTCGCGCCGCCACGTCCGCAAACCCGGGTCCCGGCCCTCATTCGGCAAAGCGTTCGACGCCAACCTGGCCTCCTTCGAACCGCTCCGCCTTCTGCTCGATCCTTGCCAGCTGGTCCAGCGCGGAAGAACAGGCGAAGCCGTATTTCGCCCTGACCCGCTCGCTGGCGATGTGCAAGGCTTCGCGGCTGCGCCGCACGAAATCGTCCACCGGATAGCGGCCGCCGACGTCGAGGTAATCCTTGATGACGAGCGAGGGCGAGTAGCAGTCGTCGACGGTGCCGTCCGGCCAGCGGACGGTGAAGCGCATTTCAGGCATGGGGTGCTCCCTGGGATGGGGTGGCGAGGCAGGCGCGATAGAGCGCGAGGTGGCGCACGGCCGAGCGGTGCCAGCTGTGCTGGGCGCACACGGCCTGGCCGCGTGCGCGCAGCCTCGTCGCCGTGGGCGGATCGCAGGCCTCGACGAGCGCGGCGGCGATCGACGCCGGATCGTCCGGATCGGCCCAGGCGCAGGCGCGTTCCGGCAGGTAGTCGGTAAATGGGGCGATGCGTGGGACGACGACCGGGGTGCCGCTCGCCATCGCTTCCAGCACGACGAGGCCGAAGCCTTCGCGCAGCGAGGGAAACGCCAGCACGTCGGCGCAGCGCAGCAGGGCGGGCATGTCCTTGTCGTCGATCCGGCCCAGCACTTGCAAAGGCCGGCCCGGCCCACGCTCGAGTCCCGCCGCGGCGACCCGGGCCTCGAATTCCCGCGCGTAGGCGCCGTGGTCCAGCAGGCTGGCGCCGCCCGCGATCACGAGCTGTGCGCGCGGCAGGCGGGCGCGCAGCAGCAGGAAGGCCTGCAAGATGCGCAGCGTGTTCTTGCGCGGCTCTATGCCGCCGACGGCCAGCACGACGGGTCCCGGACCCAGGCCCAGCCCGGCGCGCAGGGCCAGGTCGCGTTCGTTCGGCTCCGGCGTCCAGCGCGCCAGGTCGACGCCGTTGGATACCTGCAGCGCAGCGATGTCGTGTTCGCGTGCGAGCGTCTCGCACCACAGGCGGCTCACGCACAGCACGCGGTCGGCGGCGCGGTAGCCGCGCTCCTGCCAGGCGGCCAGCAGCGGATCGTCGAAGTCGTCCAGGTGGTGCACGGTGCGCACGAAGCCCGGGATGATGCCGCGCCCGCGCAGGACGGCGAGGGCGTTGGCGCTGATCGCATCCTGGGCGTGATAGATGTCGAATTGTGGCGCATCGGGACGGGCGAACCAGGCCACGTAGTCGTCGATGCCCTGCCGCACGCGCGCGGCGAGGTTTCCGTCCACGGCGCGCGCCGGCACGCCGGTCCAGCCGCAGCGCGTCTCGCGGAACAGCCCGCGTCCGTGCGGGTCGGGCGCCAGCACCGTCGCGTGCTGGCCCAGCGCATGCAGGGCGTCGCCCAGCTCGATGGCGTGCACGACGCCGCCGCGCGGATTCGTCGAGTGGGTCAGCAGGGCGATGCGCAGCGCCGCCTCCATCTCAGGCTCCCGGCGCGGCGCAGCCGATGAAGCGTTCTTCGGCGAAGTCCCACAGAGGGGCGCTCTCGCCGTCGTGGCGCAGCGTGACGCGCGTGCCGGGCATGACGCGCCCGAAGGCGGCGCAGGCGATGCCCCGCGCCGCGAAGCGCTGCCGCACGGCCTGCAGGTGCGCATCCGGGACGGCGAGCAGGAAGCCGTAGCTGGGAAAGGCGGCGAGCCAGCGTTCCAGCGCTACGCCATCCGGACGGGGCACGAGTGCCGGTTCGACCTCCGCGCCCACGCCGGAGCACTCCAGCAGCATCAGCGCCGTGCCGACGGCGCCGGCCATGCTGATGTCCTTGGCTGCCGCGCACAGGCCGTCCTCGGCCAGGCCGGGCAGGATCTCGAGGTCCGCGCGCAGGCGTTCGGGCGGCGCGCCCGTGCTGGCGTTCCAGTAGGCGTACGGTTCCTGGAAGCGGCCGCGCAGGTCGATGGCGGCGACGAGGTGGTCGCCGGGACGCGCATCGAAGCTGGTCAGGAGCTTGTTCGCCCGTCCCACGATGGCCACCGACAGCTGCTCGCGGTCGTTGCGCCGGTTGCTGTGGCCGCCCACGATGGGCACGCCGTACACGCGCGAGGCCTCGGCCAGGCCTTCCAGCACGGGCGCGGCCGCCGCGCCGCCACGGCTCCACAACGCGTCGACGACGGCCGTGGGCCGGCCGCCCATCGCATAGATGTCGCTCACGTTGACCATCACGCCGCAGTAGCCGGCGAACCACGGTTCGCGCTCGACGAATTCGTTGAGGAAGCCCTCGATGGCGAACAGCAGCCAGCCGTCGCCGTCGGGGATCGCCGCGCAATCGTCGCCCACGAGGACGGCGCTGGGCGCGCCGGCGGCCAGCAGGGGCAGCACGCCGTCGATGTCGCGCTTGTGGGCGAAGCCGCGGGTGTCGCGCAGGAAGCGCGCAAGGGCGCTGGCCGGGCCCTGGGGGAGGTCGGGAACGTTCATGCCGGCCTCTTTTCGTAGGTGGACAGCGTGGAGCAGGCGCCGCAGCGCCCGCAGCCGGCCTTGATCTCGCCGGAGCGCATGCCGTCCGCCTCCAGCATGCCGGCCAGCGGTTCTAGCACGCCGCGCATGAAGGCCGCATCCGGCGCCGGATGGTCTTCGAGCGGCGTGCCGGTGACGGGGACGAAGGGCACGACGAACGGGTACACGCCCATCTCGACGAGGCGCGCCGACGTGTCCAGGATCGCCTGCGGCGTGTCGCCCAGCCCGGCGAGGATATAGGTGCTGACCTGGCCGCGGCCGAACACGGCGACGGCGGCCTCGAAGGCGTCGAAGTAGCGCTCGAGGGGCACGCTGGCCTTGCCCGGCATGATGCGCGCGCGCACCTCCGGGGTGACGGCTTCCAGGTGCATGCCGAGCGCATCGATGCCGGCGTCGCGCATGCGCACGAACCAGGCGTCGTCGTCGGGCGGTTCGCACTGGCCCTGGATCGGCAGGTCGACAGCTGCTTTTACCCCAGCTGCGCTCTCGCACAGGATCTGGGCGCCGCGGTCGGTGGCGTTCGGCGTGCCCGTCGTCATGACCATGTGCCTGACGCCGTCAAGCTCCACGGCGGCGCGCGCCACCTCGGCCAGCTGCTGCGGGGTCTTGCGGGCGATGGTGCGGCCGGCGGCGAGCGACTGGCCGATGGCGCAGAACTGGCACATCTTGCGCCGGCTTTCGTAGCGGATGCAGGTCTGCAGCACGGTCGTCGCCAGCACGTCGGCGCCGTGCAGCGTGGCGATCTTGGAGTAGGGAATGCCGTCCGCGGTCTCCAGCTTGTAGAACCTGGGCTGGCGCGGGAAGGAGACGACGGCCAGCTCCACGCCGTCGCGCACGATGCGGCTGGTGCCGTCGGCCTGCGGCGCCTCGGCGACGTAGGGCGAGCTCCAGGAACCGGCCGTGTGCACGGGGATCATGACGGTGTGGCCGTCGATGGTGACGGCCTTGTGGTCGGTGGGGCCGGCGCCGCCGCGGCGGCTGGGCGCGCCGGCACCCGGGTCGGCCAGGCGCAGGCCGACGGACTGCAGTTCGGCGATCAGGTGGCTGTTCGTGGCGGGTTGCAATGCGAGATCGAGGGGGGCGTTCATGGCTGCTCCACGGGTTGGCGTTGCGGGAAGGCGGTTTCGGCCGGGGCGTCCTGCGCCGGCTCGCGCAGCGGATGCATCGTGGCGGCCGCGCGCCGGTCGATGGCGAGGCTGAGCAGTTCGGGGCGGGCGTAGTGCCCCACCGAATCCATCATGCGTTTGCGCTTCGTGATCAGGGACATGTCCAGGTCGGCGATGACGATGCCTTCGCCGCTGCGCATGGGTTCGGCCAGCAGCTTGCCCTCGGGGCTGACGATGGCCGTGCAGCAGCCTCCGCGCAGGGCGTTCTGGACGGCGGCGTCCGGCGTGATGGAGCGGATCTGCTCGTCGGTGAGCCAGCCGGTGGCGTTGACGACGAAGCAGCCCGATTCCAGCGCATGGTGGCGGATCGTCACCTCCATCTGGTCGGCGAAGATCTGGCCGACCATCGATCCGGGAAACTGGGCGCAGTGGATTTCCTCGTGCTGGGCCATGAGCGCATAGCGTGCCAGCGGGTTGTAGTGCTCCCAGCAGGCGAGCGCGCCGATGCGGCCGACCGCTGAATCGACGACGCGCAGGCCGCTGCCGTCGCCCTGGCCCCAGACCATGCGTTCGTGGTAGGTCGGGGTGATCTTGCGGCGCTTCAGGATCAACGTGCCGTCGGCGTCGAACACGAGCTGGGTGTTGTACAGCGAGCCGTGGTCGCGTTCGTTCACGCCCAGCACGACGACGACGCCCTGGCTGCGGGCCGCCGCGGCGACGGCATCCGTCACGGGGCCGGGCACGACGACGGCGCGCTCATACAGCAGCAGGTGCTCCGGACCCTGCTGGAAGGGCGGGCGGATGAACGAAAAGTAGGGATAGTAGGGGACGAAGGTCTCCGGGAATACGACCAGCCCGGCGCCCCGGGCCGCGGCGTCGGCGATCGCTTCGCACACCTTCGCCACGGTGCCGTCGCTGCTGTCCAGGTCCGGCGCGATCTGGACCGCCGCCGCCCGTACCACGTTCTTCCTTGCATTCATGGCCGCCCTCCAGGCTTACATGGTCCAGGTGTCGATGATCACCGCGTTGTCGCGGATGTGCAGCAGCTTGATGTCCAGCACGTCGAGGGGGCTGATGGGGCGGATGCCTTCGATCAGCGAGGACTCGCCGTGGCCGTACAGCGCCTGCAGCGCGAAGCGGCAGGCGTACACCTTGCCGCCCTCGGCCATGAACTTCATGATCTGGTTGCCGTAGTTCTGGTGGCCCGGGAAGGCGTCGTCGCCGATGGTCGGGAAGCCGCGCTGCACGCCCAGCTGCACGCCGGGGCCGTACAGCAGCACGGAGGTCTCGTAACCCTTGCGCTGCAGCCGGGTGGCCTGCAGCAGGTTGACGAAGCCGATCGAACCTTCGAACGCGACCGTGTGGAACGTCACCAGCGCCTTCTCGCCGGGCCGGGCCTTGACGTCCTCGAACACCTTCTCTTCGTAGTCCACGAAGAAGTCGCCTTTCTTGTGCAAGGGTTGGTTCACTGCTGGCATGGTCGTGCTCCTGTTGGTTGGTTGGAAAAGATCGGTACTGCATCCGGATTGATTGCATGCGGCGTGCCAGTCAATGCGCGACCGGCTCCGGATTGAATGGAGCCTTGTCCATTCAAGGAGGCCGTCCCGCAAGGGAAAGCGCGGGCCGGATTCTGCTGCTGCATACAAGTCATCCATTCAATCCGTGGCGGGCGCAGCGGCGTCCCTGCGCTGGCGCCCGCATTCGCGCGGTGCACGCTTGAAGCGCAGCGCACCGCATTCGTGCGCCGCACAGCGGCTCAAGCGTGCGCCAGCGCCGGCGCGGCATGCTGCTTGCCGGCCAGCGCCGCCGCGATGTGCTGGGCGAGGTAGTGCGCGTCGCGCGCCACGCCGGAAAAGCGGCCCGAGCCCCATGTGTGCAGCCAGGGCAGGCCGAGGAAGTACAGGCCCGGCTGCTCGCTGACGCCGCGCAGGTGCACGGGATGGCCGCGGCCGTCGAACACGGGCGCGTCGATCCAGCCGAAGTCCGGGCGCAGGCCGATGCACCAGACGATGGCGCCGATGCCCTCCGCTTCCAGGTCCAGGCTCGTGCGCTCCGCGTCCGGCTGCCACACGGGCGCATAGACGGAGGGCGGCGGCGCCGCGATGCCGCGCTCGTCGATGTACTTGTCGATGGCCGCGTTGATGCCGTTGTAGACCTTGTCGGCGGCATCCAGGTTGGCCTGCAGGTTCGGTGCGAACGCGAGCCGGCCGTCCTCGATGCCGGTGAGGGCGCCGTACAGCTGCATGCCCTCGCGGGCGAAGGCGCGCAGGTCGATGTCGCGGCCGCCGTCGCGCCCCGTCACGTAGTGGTTCGTGTTGTCGCGCACGCCCTCGCGCAGCGGGTGCTCGAGCACGGATTTCTCGTAGTAGCCCATGTCGGCCAGCCAGTCGACCACGTCGCGGCCGCGGTAGAAGCGGGCGCAGCGCGGCGCGTTGCCCGTCGCCAGGTGGACGCGGCGGCCGGCCAGGTGCAGGTCCTCGGCGATCTGGGCGCCGGACTGGCCGGAGCCGACGACGAGCACGGCCCCGTCGGGCAGCGCTTGCGGATTGCGGTAGTCGGCCGAATGGATCTGCGCGATCCCGGCCGGGAGCGCATCCGCGTAGTCGGGGACGATCGGATCCTGGTAGCAGCCGGATGCGACGACGACCTGGCGCGCCGTGGTCGGGCCCAGCGACGTCAGCACGGAGAATCCGGCGCCCGCCAGCAGGACGACCTTCAGCACCTCCACGCCTTCGCGCACGGGGGCGGCGACCTTGGCGACGAAGCGGTCCAGGTAGGCGACGATCTCGTCCTTCTTCATGAAGCCGTGCGGGTCGTCGCCGTCGTACGGGTGGCCGGGCAGCTGGCACTGCCAGTTGGGCGTGACGAGCGAGAACGCGTCCCAGCGCTGCGTGCGCCAGGCGTGGACCTGCGCATGCTTCTCGAACACGATGTGCCCGATGCCGGCCTGCTGCAGGTACCAGCTCATCGACAGGCCCGCCTGGCCGCCGCCGACGATGACGACGTCGTAGTGCGGCTGCAGCGGCGCGTGCGCGGCGGGCGTGGCGGACAGGGTGGCGGCGGTGCTCATTGCGGTTCTCCTTGGCGTTTGGATGGTTTGGCGAGGCCGCTGAAGCCGGCGTGCGGGTCGCGGCAGGGCGGGTAGCTGGCGAGCTTGGCCTGCATCAGGTGGTGCGGGCGGCCCAGCAGGGTTTCGGCATGCAGCACGTGCCAGTCGAGGCGCTCGAACAGGGGCACGTTCTGGCTCTGCACGTGGGCGCGGAAGGTCCGGCAGCCGAGCGCGTGGGCGCTGCACACGGCCAGGCGGATCAGGGTGACGCCGAGGCGCGCGTGATTGCGCCAGGCTGGATCCACGGCCAGGCGCGAGCCGAACCACAGGCCGTCGTCCGCATCGCCCTCCGCGTGGATGCGCACCGTGCCCACCACCTGGTCCGGCAGCCCGGCCACGCAGGACAGGGCGACGAGCAGCTGGGCGCGCTCGTCGACGGCGTCGCGGTCGTCGCCCGCGAAGATGCCCTGTTCCTCGCAGAACACGGCGCGGCGCAGGGCGTGCGCCTGCTCCGCCTCCCATGGCAGCGTCACCCATTTGACGCGGAATTCGCTGGGCAGGAAGGCCAGCGGCAAGTCACTCATCATGGCGTTACTCCTCGGTGCACATGCCGGGATTGAATGCAGGGGACGTGCCAATCAATGGGCCGTGGACCGCCATTTGTATGGAGGCGCTTGCGGTCAATCGGCCCGTCGCGGCGCATCCCGCACTGGCACGCCCCTTGCATCGATCCTGAGGTATCCGGCGGTTTTCCGGCCTCGGCACGGCCTCCATACAATCGCTGCAGTCAATCGCCGTTCGCCACCCGCACCCGCACGCATCACGGCGGTGCGTTCCATGCACTACAACGTATCGCCACGACCCGGAGCGCTGCATGAGCAAGAAGCACGAAGGCTGGATTCCCAAGCTCAAGAAGGGGACGACCCCCGTCTACCAGCAGATCGCCGGCGCGATCGCGGACGACATCACGACGGGGCGCCTGCTGCCCGAGCAGCGCCTGCCGCCGCAGCGCAAGCTGGCCGCACTGCTGGGCATCGACTTCACCACGGTGGCCCGCGCCTACGTCGAGGCGCAGCGCCGCGGCCTTGTCGATTCCACCGTGGGCCGCGGCACCTTCGTGTGCGGCCGGCGCCGCCCGGCGATCCCACGCGCCGTCGAGGGCCGGCCCAGCATCGACCTGTCGATGAACATGCCGCCCGAACCGGATTCGCCGGAGCTGGCGCAGCTGATGCAGGAAGGCTTCGCCCAGGTGGGCACGCGCCTGCGCGACCTGATGCGCTACCAGGACTTCTGCGGCTCGGCCGACGACCGCGCGGCCGGCGTGCTGTGGCTGCGCCGCCGCGGCCTGGTGGTGCCGGCCGAGCGCATGCTGGTCACGGCCGGCGCCCAGTGCGCGTTGCTGGCGGTGCTGGCCGCGCTGGCGCCGCCCGGTTCCGTGGTCTGTTGCGAGGAGCTGACCTATCCGGGCCTGCGCGCGCTGGCCGGGCAGCTTGGCCTGAAGCTGGTGGGGCTGCCGATGGATGGCCAGGGCATCGACGCCGTCGCCTTCGCCGCCGCCTGTGCCCAGTACGCACCCAAGGCCCTGTATTGCAATCCGACGCTGCTCAATCCCACGACATCCATCATCTCGGCCGAGCGCCGGCGCGCGCTGGTCGAGGTCGCGCGCTTCCATGGTGTGGCGATCATCGAGGACGATGCCTACGGCTTCCTGCCGCGCTCCGGGCCGCCGCCCATGGCCAGCATCGGTCCCGACATCACGTTCTATATCGCGGGTCTCGCCAAGTGCGTCGGCGCCGGCCTGCGCGTCGCGTTCCTGGTGGCGCCGGACGCGCAGCAGACGGCGCGGCTGACGGCATCGATCCGGGCGACGACGATGATGGTCTCGCCGATCACGGCGGCCCTGGCCACCCGCTGGATCCGCGACGGCACGGCCGACCTGATGCTGGGTGCGATCCGCAAGGAATGCGCCGTACGCCTGAAGATCGCGGCCAGGGCGCTGCCGGCCGGGAGCTACGATGCGGCGCCCGAGGGCTTTCACTTGTGGCTGCGCCTGCCCGCCAGCTGGGGCCGGCGCGAGTTCGCCGCGGCGATGGCGGCCGCCGGTGTCACCGTCGTCACCAGCGATGCGTTTACGGTGGGGCAGGGCGAGGGTCCCGATGCCGTACGGGTCTGCCTGGGCGGCACGGCCGACCGCTACGAAGTCCAGCACGCGCTGGAACTGATGGGGGATGCGCTGCGCCATGCGCCGCCGCTCCCGGCACATGGGGTATAAATAGGATCGAGCGTGATCGGACGATCATGACTGCGAGCAATATTTTCTTCGGTGCCAGGCGGTGGCGGCGATGGAAACGCTGTAGGTTAGCGATAACATCGTCCCTGATATCGTGTCGGTATTCCGGCCAGCCGTGGCACCACGTGTGTAATATAGCGGCCTCGGATGCGCCTGCCGCTACCTGCGGGCGCAGCCGCCGGTCCATTCGCAAGAGATCAAGGAGACACATGTTCAACCCATCAGACCATCCGCACCGGCGCTACAACCCCCTGACGGGCGAGTATGTGCTGGTGTCGCCCCATCGCGCCAAGCGTCCCTGGCAGGGCCAGCAGGAAAAGGTCGACAACAGCCCGCGCCCCGCGCACGATCCGACCTGCTACCTGTGCGCCGGCAATACCCGGGTGAACGGCGTGCACAACCCGGACTACAAGGGCACCTACGTATTCGAGAACGACTTCGCCGCGCTGCTGCCGGACACGCCCGACGCGCCGCCGCCCGCCGATCCGCTGTTCCAGGCCGAGAGCGCGCGCGGCACCAGCCGCGTGATCTGCTTCTCGCCGGACCACGGCAAGACGCTGCCGGAACTGGCGCTGCCCGCGATCGAACAGGTCGTCGACACCTGGTGCGACCAGGCCCAGGAGCTCGGCCGAAGCTACCGCTGGGTCCAGGTGTTCGAAAACAAGGGCACCGTGATGGGCTGCTCGAACCCGCACCCGCACGGCCAGATCTGGGCGTCCAGCTTCGTGCCGAACCTGCCCGCCGCCGAGGACCGCAACCAGCGCGCCTATTTCGCCGAGCAGGGCCGTCCCATGCTGCTCGACTATGCCGAGCGCGAAGCGGCGGCCGGCGAGCGCGTGGTGGTGCAGACGGCCCACTGGCTGGCCGTCGTCCCGTACTGGGCCGCCTGGCCGTTCGAGACGCTGCTGCTGCCGCGCTTCGCCGTGCGCCGCCTGGAAGACCTGACGCGGGAACAGCGCGCCGACCTGGCGAAGGCCTTGAAGCTCCTGACGATCAAGTACGACAACCTGTTCCAGACCTCGTTCCCGTATTCGATGGGCTGGCACGGCGCCCCGTACGACGGTTCCGACGGCGCGCCCTGGCAGCTGCATGCCCACTTCTACCCGCCGCTGCTGCGCTCCGCCACCGTCCGCAAATTCATGGTCGGCTTCGAGATGCTGGCCGAGGCCCAGCGCGACTTGACCGCCGAACAGGCGGCCGAGCGCCTGCGCGCCCTGCCGGACGAGCACTACCTCCACCCTTCGAACCCGACGCAACCTTGAAGCCATCCATGAGCGAAACCCTGATTTCCCGTACCCGCGCCGCCTTCGAATCCGCCTTCGGCGCCGCCCCGGCGCTCGTCGTGCAGGCGCCGGGACGCGTGAACCTGATCGGCGAGCATACCGACTACAACGGCGGCTTCGTGCTGCCGTGCGCCATCGACTACCGCACCGTGATCGCGGCCCTTCCGCGCGCCGACCGGCTCGTGCGCGTCGTGGCCGCCGACTACGGCGGCGCGATCGACGAATACTCCCTCGACGCGCCGATCGAGCGGCGCGACGACGCCATGTGGGCCAACTACGTGCGCGGCGTCGTGCGCGAACTGCAGCGCCGCGGCCTGCCGCTGACGGGCATGGACATGGCCATCTCGGGCGACGTGCCGCAGGGCGCGGGCCTGTCCTCGTCGGCCTCGCTGACGGTGGCCGTCGGGCGCCTGTTCGCCACGCTGCCGGGCATGGACGCCCTGACGCCCATCGAGACGGCGCTGGCGGCCCAGCATTCGGAGAACGACTTCGTCGGCACCCAGTGCGGCAACATGGACCAGATCATCTCGGCCTGCGGCGTCGAGGGGCACGCGCTGCTGATCGACTGCCGTTCGCTGGAAACGCGTCCCGTCGAGATTCCCGCCGGCGTCGCGATCATGATCCTGCACTCGCACGTCAAGCGCGGCCTCGTCGACAGCGAATACAACACCCGCCGCCAGCAGTGCGAAGCGGCTGCCCGCCATTTCGGCGTACCGGCGCTGCGCGACGTCGATCCCGCCATGCTCGCCGAGCGCGGCGCGGGCCTGGACGAAGTGACCTTCAAGCGGGCGCGCCACGTCGTGACGGAGGACGCGCGCGTGCTGCAGGCGACCCAGGCGCTGGCTTCCGGCGACCTCGCGCGCATGGGCCGCCTGATGGCCGAATCGCATGCGTCGATGCGCGACGACTTCGAGATCACCGTGCCGCCGGTCGACCGCCTGGTCGAGATCGTGGCGGGCGTGGTCCAGGAACGGGGCGGCGTGCGCATGACGGGGGGCGGGTTCGGCGGCTGCATCGTGGCCGTGGTGCCGGAAGACCTGGTCGAACCGGTGCGGGAAGCCGTGCTGCGGGACTACCGCGCGCCGGGCGGCGAACAGTCGACGATCTACGTCTGCCGCGCCGCCGCCGGCGCGGGCGTGGTCTCGCAGTAGGCGTCGCCGGGCCGGCCGGCTCCTAGTTGATGCTGCGCGTGCGGGCCACGCGCAGGACGCTGGCGGCGCAGGGAACGGCGCGGGCGCCCGGCACGCCGGCCAGGTGGAAGGTGGTGCGCGGCAGCGCCTCCAGGCGCGCGCCGAGCGGATCGGACTGGGATCCGGGCTGCGCTTCCGACCCCAGCATCCAGACGAGCGGCAGGTCCAGCGTGGCCGGCAGCACGGTGTCGAGCATCGACGCCGTGCTCCAGTCGGCGCATTGGACATCGTCGACCACGAGCGCCAGCGGCTGGCGCCGGGCGCGCTGGCGGATCAGCGCGCACAAGGCGGCGGCCTGCAGGACTTGCGTTCCCGGCAGCGGCCAGGACGAGAGCCCGGCTAGCATGCCGAGGCAGGCGTCGACGTGTTCCGCGCACAGGTCGAGCGCGCGGCAGCGGCTGCGTACCAGTTCGTCCATGTCCGCCGCATCTTCGCCAGGACCGATATACAGCAGCGCGCGCACCAGCTGGGCCAGCGGGTGCAGCGCCCGCGCATTGGCCCGCGCCAGCTCGACGACGACGGCGGAAAAGCCGCGCTGGCGCGCATCTTCCGTGCACTCGGCCAGCATCGTCGACTTGTTCGAGCCGGGCGCGCCGCGCACGTCCGCCAGGCGGCCGTGGCCCGTCGCCAGCACGGCGTCGAACAGCGCCGCGCATTGCAGGCGCTCGACCCCGAACGCGCCGCCCTTTGCGGCCGGCACGGCATGGCGCGCCGCCGGCGCGATCAGGGCTTCGACGCCGATCCCGTAGAACGCCGCCAGGTGGCGCACGGTGCGAAAGCGCACCGGCCGGCCCGAGGCGGCGCGCTTCAATGCGGCCCGTGTCAGGCATTGGCGCCGGTCCAGGAATTTCTCCGAGATGGCCGCCGCGCCATCGGCGGGCCGCTGGCGCAGCAGGTTCAGGCGCTGGACGTCGAGCGTGACGCGGACGTCGGGTGCCAGCATGTTCGGGGCGGATTCGGGCTTGTGCATGGTCGTGATTCGCTGGGTCGGTGGGCCGCGGGGCAGGGGCGGCACGGTCTCTGTTGCAAGCGTCATGCCATGCCTGTTTGCCCCGTAAAATGGGGCCTCCCGCTCCCCGCCGCGCGCCGCAGCGTGTAAAATTGCCACGTTTTTTACATGTCAACATTCGCCGCGGCCTTCACCATGCACGATTCCGACTTCACGCTGACTTCGCCGCTGTCCGACCCCGGCGTGTCCGAACGGCCGCTGCTGGCGCTCACGATCGTCTGGCATCCCGACTCGGCGCGCATCGGCGAGCAGTACGTGGGCGACGCCGGCATGCTGGAGCTGAACCGCTACGCGCCGCAGTTCAGCCGCCCGGGCCACGAAGGCCTGCCCTTGGGCCACGGCGGCATCTCGCGCGAGCCGCTGCGCTTCACGCGCAACCGCGACGACGAGGTGACGATCGCGCTGCCGGCGAGCCGCATGACGGTCGACCTGAACGGCCGGGCCGTGGAGGGCAGCGTGCGCCTGGACGCCGATGCCGTGGCCGCGGGCCAGATCCTCACGCTGGGCCGCGCCGTGGTGCTGTGCCTGCACTGGATGAACTGCCTGCCGAAGGATAACCCGGTCCCGGGCCTCGCGGGCGTGGGCAGCGCGGCCATCGCGTTGCGCGACCAGATCCGCATGGTCGCGCCGACCGACCTGACCGTGCTGCTGCTGGGCGAGACGGGCACCGGCAAGGAGATCGCCGCGCGGGGCATCCACGCGCTGGGGCGGCGCAGTGCCGACCGCCTGGTGGCCGTGAACATGGCCGCGCTGAACGAAGCGCTGGCCGCCGCCGACCTGTTCGGCGCGGCGAAGGGCGCCTACACGGGCGCCCAGGCCGAACGCCGCGGCCTGTTCGCGGAAGCCGACGGCGCCACGCTGTTCATGGACGAAATCGGCAACGCGCCGCCGAGCGTGCAGCCGATGCTGCTGCGCGTCCTCGAAGGCGGCGACTACCGCCCGCTGGGCGCGGCCCAGGACCGCCGTTCGACGGCGCGCCTGATCGCCGCCACCGACCAGGACCTGGACAGCGCCTCGTTCAACCATGCGCTGCTGCGCCGCCTGGAAGGCTTCACGATCCAGCTGCCGCCGCTGCGTGCGCGGCGCGAGGACATCGGCGTCCTGATCGTGCACCTGTTGGGGAAGCAGGGCGCGCTGCCGCCGCTGCCGGCGCGCCTGGTGACGGAGATCGCCTGCTACGACTGGCCCGGCAACATCCGCCAGCTGGGCCACACGCTCAAACGCATCGCCCTGCTGGTGGAAAACGGCGGCACGCCGCAACTGGAGCAATTGGTGCGCATGGCGCCCGTCCCGCCGAGCAGCGTCGCGCGCCTGGTGGCCGAGGCGGCGCCGGCGTCGTCCGCATTGTCGGCGGGACCGCGCCGCAAACCTTCGCAATTGACCGAACAGGACGTGACGGACGCGATGGTCGCCAGCGACTGGAATATCCAGGCGGCGTCGCGCATGCTGGGGATTTCGCGTCCGAGCCTCTACAAGCTGCTCGATACGCACGGCGAGATTCGCTGGGCCGAGAAGATCCCGGCCGAGGAAATCGCGCGCGCCATGGCCGCCCACGGGGACGACGTGACGCGCGCGGCGGCTGCGCTCAGGACGCCGACGGAGTCCTTGCGCAGGGAGGTGAGGAGGTTAGTCGTCTGAGCCGGGGCGGTTGCGGATGACGACCTCCGGATCCGGGAGGTAATAGAAAGAGCTGGTGCCGTCGGCGTTGCGAGCGCTGAACGCTAGCGAAAAGCCCCAGCGACCAAGGTTTTTACCAACCTGGAGGGTGGGCGTCTTCGTTAAATCGATCTGGTTGCCCTGGATGAAGGGCGACGAGATTTTCTCGTCACCCATCTGACCGCATAGCATGACAGCTTGATTGACGTCGCCGGGGCCGTTGAAAATGACGTCGACAAGGTCGCCCGGATGGGCGTCACAACATTCTTCGCGATCCACGTTATTGTAGGACCAAGTTGCCCGCTCCTGGTCCAAGGTATAGGTGACGGTGAGCGTGTAGGTATCTTGCATCGGTTTCTCGCTGGTTGTAGGGCGGTGGCCCATGGAAAAAATGTTATTCCGCCTGATATCCTGGATCTCGGCGCAACGCCGCGAGATCCGGCTCGGCATCTATGAAGTTCGATGGATAGCCCAGGCGCTTGGCTTTATTTATCGCCGCGAGCGCTAGCGAACGTTTGCCTAATAGTTCGTAAGCCATACCTGCCCGAAATTGCACTGTCGGGTCATTCGGCGCCAACGTCAGGGCACGTTGAACGAGCGGTGCAGCATCTACTGCCAGTCCTGCGCGTACCGCGTAGAGACCCATCCGCGAATTAAGTACCGGATCACTAGGGGCGCGTGCCAACTTCGGCGTCAGCAGCTGTCGCGCCTTGTCGTAAGCTTGCTTAGCTTGTTGTTCGCGACCTGGCAGCCAGAGAAGCGTGTCAGCGAGATTCGCCCAGTTCAGGTAGTCGCCAGGCGAACCGCGCGTGGGTGACACTGCGTTTTCGAATGCTTTTGCTGCGCCTACAAAATCACCGCGTACGAACAATGCGTTTCCAAGGTTGGTGTAAAGATGCGCGCTCGGGCGGATTTGCAGCCCTTCCTGCAGTACTTGTAGGGCCTCATCACTACGGTCTTGCATCAGGAGAACGCCGTTCAGGTTCGCGTATGGGAATACGGCATCCGGCTGCAGTGCGATACTGTGTCTAAAGGCCTGCTCCGCCGCCGCGTAGTCGCCTTGCGTTACCTTGAATGCACCGAGCTCGCCATAGAAAATCGCTTCTTGAGGGAAACGACGAATGCCTTCATCAATGGCCGCGATTGTCTGCGGCGTTCTTCGGGCATTGCGAAGGGACTCTACTTTGCCGCGCCATGCAAAATAATTGTTAGGATCAAGCCGAAGCGCGCGTTCATAGGCTTCGGACGCAGCTGCAAACTGTCCCTTACGGTCTAGAACGGCACCTTGCGCAACTTGGCTCAATGCCAATTGGTCATTGAGCTTGAGCGCCAACTGTGCGCCAGCGTCAGCTTTTTGTAGCCAGATTTCGTCCTTGTCGTCCGTTGCAAAACGCTGGCTATACACCAGCGAAATGCCTGCGACGGCTGCGGCGTTGTTTGGGCTGCGTACAAGAATCTCGTTGAACCGCTTTTCAGCATCTTGAAGCTCCCCCGAGAGATCACTGCGCTTCAGCGCGGTCAATGCCTGCTCCATTGCTGCTGCTTCCGAATACGGCGCCAGAGGATTTTGAAGCGACTTCATATTGGGCCCCGCCTGCCACCAAGCGACACCCGCTAGCGCTGCCAGCAAAATCGCTACGCTTCCGAACCCCGCAGGGCTCAATAAATGATAGCGACGGTCCTTGAGGTCGGAATCGACGCTCGGAAGGGCTCGTGGTGGATCGATCGACGACGAATCATACTGTTGCAAGATTCGCTTTCCGGCCTCGCCGATCGTCGCGATGCGTTGCTCGGGGACACGCGCCGTCATTCCCCGGACGAGCGCAATGAGCGCAGTATCGAGGCTATCCGGATAGTCCCAACTATCCGACGAAGACTGTATGTGTGCCGCAGCCAGTGCGAGGCCATTCAGCGTGGAGAACGGTCGCTTGCCGACCACCATCTCATAGAGCATCACACCCAGCGAGTAAATGTCGCCACGCGCATCGGGTAGCGCACCGAGCAAGCGCTCCGGCGCCATGTACGCGATCGTTCCCTGCGGCTCGGACTGCGTGATCGTGGTCGTCGCCAGCATGTCGTGGCGCAGCGCCAGCCCGAAGTCGAGGATGCGCACCTTCCCGCTTGGCTCGAGCATGATGTTCGATGGCTTCAGGTCGCCGTGGACCAGCCCGGACGCATGCGCGTCCTGCATCGCTTCGGCCACTTGGCGCGTCCAGTCGAGCGCATCGGCCAGGGCTGGTTTGCCCTCCGCCAGCACTCGCTTGAGCGTGCGGCCGGGAATCAGCTCCATGACGATGAACTGGCCGTCCTCCGTCTCTTCAATCGCATGGACCTTGACGAATGCCGGATGATGGAGCGAGGCGGCCATTCGTGCTTCGCGCATGAGGTCGGCGCCTGCCGCGACGGCATCGTGCTTGACGCGCTTGATCGCGACGCTGCGCTGCAGCTTCGTATCCCAGGACTCGTAGACTTCGCCATGCCCCCCTTCGCCCAGGCGGCCACGAAATGCATAATGTGCCGGCGCGGGAGGAAAGGCGGTGGACGGCACTGAGCTGGAAGGAAGAACGTCGTCGAGAACAGCCATGCCATTGGATACGGAACAAAGTGTTCCTGATTATAGCAATGGGGCAACTAAAAATGGATGCAGAGATGCAATTTTTAGTCGCGTCCCGGCGACACTTTTACACATCCATGGAGCGGGCTTCAGCCCCGCGCCGGCTTCTCCGGCGACACGAACGCCAGCGCTTCCTCGAACGACCTCAGCACGATATCGATATGGTTCTCGATCGCCGATTGCGGCACCGTCGAGCGGTCGAACGGCGGGCGGACCGTGGCCAGCAGCACGGTCGGCAGGCTGTTGCGCAGTTCCAGCGCCGCCGTCAGCCACGTGGCCAGGTGCTCTTCCATCGGGTAGGGCAGGAAGATGGTCGAGATCAGTTCGGCGTAATCGGGTCCCGGGCCTTTCGTTTCCAGCAGCGTGAAGCTGCGCGCGTCGATGTCGCCTTCGCGCAGCGCCCGCACCAGCAGTTCGCTCAGGATGCCGTCGCGCTCGGACGCCAGGCCGGCGCACAGGACGACCGAATGGGCCGGCACGTCGAGCGAACCCTGCCAGCGGCCCTGCCGCTCCTCGCGCATCTGGCGCAGGTGGGCGCCGAGGTTGGCGTCCAGGAGGGAGACGTTGCGCCGGCGCAGGCTGCGGATGGGGACGGGCATGTCCGGCGTCAGCTGCGACGCGACGTCGGCGATGGTGGCGCGGATGCGGGCCAGCTGGGTATCGTCGATCTGGCCGCTGCGGATGTCGGCGGAGGCCGTCGTCAGGCCCGGCAGCAGCACCTGGTCGCAGTAGCGCGCGAAGCTGGCGCGGCGCAGGTAGGCGCGGGCGTCGCGCAGGATGGTCTCCGTATCGCCGGCCAGCACGCGCTGGTACAGGCGCTGGGCGCCGCTGACGCTGGGGGCGTCGCCGAGCAGGATGGTCACCGGTTCGAGGCCGCGCACGTGGCGGCCGGCCACCACGAGGCACAGCGTCAGCGGCGTCGACAGCAGCAGGCCGATCGGTCCCCACATCGCGCCCCAGAATACGGCCGAGACGATCACCGCCAGCGGCGACAGGCCCGAGCTGTGGCCATAGACCTTGGGCTCGACGACGTTGGCGACGAACAATTCCAGCGCCAGGAACAGGGCGATGCACGAGACCGCCAGCTGCCAGCCCGGATCGATGGCGGCGACGAAGACGGCGATGGTGAGCCCGGCGGCCATCACGCCCAGGTAGGGCACGAAGCGCAGCATGGCGCTGAGGGCGCCCCATAGTCCGGCGTGCGGCACGCCGGCCAGCCATAGCAGCAGGCCGATCAGCGTGCCGAACGTCAGGTTGACGACGAATTGCGAGAAGAAGAAGCGCGACACGCCCTGGGCGGCATCGGACAGCGCACGGATCGTCCTGCCGACCTCGGCCTGGCCGGCCAGGCGGATCACGCGGTCGCGCAGCGATTCGTGCTCGAGCGTGATGAATACCAGCAGCACGAGCACGAGGCCCGCTTCGCCGATCGGTCCCCAGGCCACGGAGAACAGGCGCTGGATCTGGTCGCTGGTCGTCAGGCGCGGCTGGCGGATCTCGACGGGCAGCGGCTGCGTCGGGCTGACGGTGACGGTGGTGATGCCGCGCCGGGCCGTGACGGCGCCCCGTTCCTGCGGCGAAACGGCGGTCAGCTCGGCCTCCAGGCGGGCGAAGGGGCGTTCCGCGAATTCGCGCACGGCGGCGACCTTGGTGCGGATCGCGGCGCGGTACTTCGGCAGGTCGTGCGACACGGCGACCAGCTGGAAGGCGAGGATCGTGCCGACGCCGATCACGCAGCTCGCGACGATGATCACCGACAGCAGCGTGGCCGGCATGTGCGACAGGCCGAACCGGCGCATGCTGCGGATCAGCGGCGCGATGACAAGGCTCAGGATGGATGCGAGCGCGAGCGGTTGGATGACGTCGCGGCCGAAGTACAGCAGTCCGAGGACGCAACAGGCCGTGACGATCGAGCCGGAACCCAGGTACTTGAATAAGGATGAATCGCGCATTCGCGGGGTGCGGGGCGGATGGCGGGACGCTGTCGCTGCCATTCGTAAACATGAAACCTCCAATGTAACGAAAAAATGGCACCCAATCAAATTAGCTTATGGAAATAGAAAGGAAAGGACGTTTTGTACGTACGACACGGCCCTGAACCCGAGGAATCAGGCCCTGGACCGCCCGCCGTCCGCTGCCGGCGCCTTCTGGGCCGGTCCGATGGTCCACATATGGATGGTCCGGCCGCCGACGTCCTCCGTGCGCTCCGGCGGCCACTCGGGACCCATGTCGAAGGCGTGCGAGACGACGCGGCTGCCGACCTTGAGCTGTTGCCACAGCTTGGGGCGCAGCTTGACGTTCACGTCGGGCAGCAGGTACAGGGTGACGACCGAGGCGCGCGACAGGTCGGTCTCGAACAGGTTGGCGATGCGGAAGTCGACGCGGGTGCCCACGCCGGCCTTTTTCGCGTTGGCGCGCGCCTCCGTGATGCGTTCGGGATTCAGGTCGATGCCCAGTCCCTGCGCGCCGAATTCGCGCGCCGCGCTGACGACGATGCGGCCGTCGCCGCAGCCCAGGTCGATCAGGTAGTCGCTCTTGGCCACATGGGCCAGTTCCAGCATGCGGTCGACGACGTCCTGCGGCGTCGGCACATAGGGGACGTCCAGGCGCGCCGGCGGCCGCTTGTCCTGGGCGCAGGCGACCGGCGCGGGCAGCAGGGCGATGCCCCCGGCGGCGGCGGCGAGCAGGAAGTGGCGGCGGTGCATGATCGGGTTCATCTTCGCTTCTCCTCGGGTTCGAAGGCGGCGGGCGCCGCGCGCTGGCCGTCGTCGTGGCGCAGCACGACGAGCAGCAGCAGGCCGGCGGCAAGGACGGCGACGCCGATCCAGGCGGCATTCACGCCGCCCAGCGACTGGCTCGCCACGTGGGTCAGGCTGGCCCACAGCATTGCCGTGCAGCTGGCGCAAAAGACCAGCGGCAGCAGCGGATACCACGGTACGCGGAAGGGGCGCGGGCGGGCAGGGTCGCGCCGCCGCAGGACGAACAGCGCGATGCCCGTCAAGAGGAAGAACAGCCAGAAGACGGGCGCCGTGAATTCGACCATCGCACGAAAGCCGTCGCCGCTGCCGCTGCCGATGCCGACCAGCAGCAGCGCGGCCGCGGTCTGCAGCAGCATGGCGCTGGCCGGGCTGCCGCGTGCGCCATCCCAGCGGGCCAGACGGCGCAGGCGCGGCCAGTCGCGGCCGAGTGCATAGCCGGTGCGGGCGCCGACGATCATCGTGGCATTGATCGACGTGAGCGCGGACACCGCCACCAGCAGGGCGATGGCTTCGCTGCCCGCGTCGCCCAGGCCCAGGCGCAGCACGTCGGCGGCGGGCGCGCTCGACGCGGCCAGCGCGGCCATGCCCAGCGCATGCCAGTAGGCCCAGCACACCAGCAGGTACAGCGCCGTGATCAGGGCGACGGAGAGGACCAGCGCCCGCACCATGGCGCGTGGCCCTCCGCGCAGTTCGGCGCTGATGTAGGCGGCCTCGTTCCAGCCGCCGTAGGTGAGGAGCACGAATACCATCGCGAGGCCGAAGGCCGCGGGCGCGCCGCCGGCGGCTGCGGCTGCGGCGGCAGGGGACGGCGTGGCGCCGCCGGCCGCCAGCGCCAGCGGGACGCCGCCGACCAGCAGCAGCCCGCCCACCTCGACGAAGGTGAGCCAGTTCTGGGTGCGGCTGCCGCTGCGGATGCCGGCCAGGTTGACCGCTGCCAGCGCCACGACGGCGGCCGCGGCGTAGACGGTGGCGCCGGCGGCGGGCGCCAGCGACGCCAGCGGCAGCGCCTGTTGCGCGTAGTCGCCGAACACGAAGGCCAGCAGCGCGATCGAGCCCGTCGTGATCACGGCGTAGCGCGCCCAGCCGAACAGGAAGGCGAGCCCGCGCCCGTACGCTTCGCGCAGGTAGTGATAGTCGCCTCCGGCATGCGCATGGCTCGTCGCCAGCTCGGCGTAGCACAGGGCGCCGACGAGGGACAGGGCGCCGCCGAGTGTCCACGCGAGGAACATCCAGCCGGGACTGCCGGTCAGGCCGGCGACGGCGGCGGGCGCCTTGAAGATGCCGGCGCCGATGACGATGCCGACGATCAGCGTGACGGCTTCGCGCTGGCCCAGGGTGGGCCGCGGGGCGTCGCGGCATTCGACTTCGGCGTCGTGCGGTGCATCGGGCATGGTGGCGAACGGCTCGGGTGGCGGGGTCTTGTCCGGTAAGACGAGGCGGGCAGGACGAAGTTCCGGCGCAGGTGCCGGCATGGATACGTATCAAACGTGCGGCGCTGGACGTGGCCGTGACGCCCGGTAACGTGCGGGCCGGGCCCGGTACCCGATGCTAAGCTGGATGTTCGTGCCGGCCCCGGGGCGCGGCGCGCCGTTACCTCCACCCAACGTTACGCAGAGCATCGAAAGGATCGACATGAAAGCCGTTGTATTCCACGACGTCGGCGACATCCGCCTCGAAGACGTTCCCGAACCCCGCATCGAAGGACCGCAGGACGCCATCGTCCGCATCACCACCAGCGCCATCTGCGGCACGGACCTGCACTTCGTGCGCGGCAGCTTCAGCGGCATGGAAGCGGGGACGATCCTCGGGCACGAGGCGGTCGGCATCGTCGAGCAGCTCGGAAGCAACGTGCGCAACCTGTCGATCGGCGACCGGGTCGTGATCCCCTCGACCATCGCCTGCGGCTATTGCTCGTACTGCCGCGCCGGCTACTATGCCCAGTGCGACAACGCCAACCCCAACGGCCCGTCGGCTGGCACCGCCTTCTACGGCGGGCCGAAGGCGACCGGCCCGTTCAACGGCCTGCAGGCCGAGAAGGCGCGCGTCCCCTTCGCCAACGTGAACCTGATCCGCCTGCCGGACGAGGTCACGGACGACCAGGCGATCCTGCTGTCCGATATCTTCCCGACGGCCTGGTTCGGCGCCGACCTGGCGGACATCGAGCATGGCCACACGGTGGCCGTGTTCGGCTGCGGTCCGGTCGGCCAGTTCGCGATCGCCTCGGCCAAGCTGATGGGCGCGGCGCGCGTGCTGGCCGTCGACAACCTGCCGGACCGCCTGGAGGTCGCGCGGCGCCAGGGCGCGGAGGTGATCAATTTTGACGAGGAGGATCCCGTCAAGACCATTCTCGAGCTGACGGGCGGCATCGGCGTCGACGCCGTGATCGATGCCGTGGGCGTCGATGCCGCATGCCCGCACCATGGCCCGGCCGCGCAACAGGCGGCCGAGAAGAAGGAGCAGTTCGAGCGCGAGGTACAGGAAGTGGCGCCGCACCAGCATCCGGACGGCGACAACTGGCATCCGGGCCAGGCGCCGTCCCAGGCCCAGCAGTGGGCCGTGCAGGCGCTGGCGAAGGCAGGCACGCTGTCGATCATCGGCGTGTATCCGCCGTCGGACAACTCCTTCCCGATCGGCAGCGCCATGAACAAGAACCTCACCATCCGCATGGGCAACTGCAACCACCGCAAATACATTCCCGACCTGATCGAACTGGTGCGTACGGGGGCCTTCGACCCGACCTCGATCATCACCCAACGCGAAGGCATGGAATCCGTGATCGACGCCTACAAGGAATTCGACCTGCACCGCCCCGGCTGGCTGAAGGTCGAGCTGATCGAGTCGCGCGACGGCCGGCGCGGCTGACCGGGCCCGCCGGGATCGGCGGGCGGTGGCCGGCGCCGTCGATCAGCGCGCCACGATCAGGCGCAGGCCCAGGCCGATGAACACGGCTCCGGCGATGCGGTCGAGCCACATGCCCGCCGCCGGGCGGCGCCCCAGCCAGGCGCCGATCGTCCCCGAAAAGAAGCCGAGCAGGCCGAACAGCACGGCGGCCTGCAGGGTGAAGGTCAGGCCCAGCAGCGCGATCTGCACGTTGGCGTCACCGCGGCCGGCAGCCACGAACTGCGGCAGGAAGGAGAGGAAGAACAGGGCGACCTTCGGATTGATCGCGTTGGCCAGCATGCCCTTGAAGAACAGCGTGCGCGCGGATTCCGCCACGCCCTCGGCCCGATCGACGCGAGCGCCGCCCCGGCTGCGGATCGCATGCCAGCCCATCCAGGCCAGGTACAGGCCGCCGCACACCTTCAATGCCGTGAACGCCACCGGCGACGCCGCGATCAGGGCGCTGACGCCGACCACGGCCAGCAGCGTATGGCTCAGGCAGCCGAACGCGCAGCCCAGGCCGAAGGCGATCCCGCGCAGGCGTCCCTTGGCGATGCCGATGCTCAGGACCATCATATTGTCCGGCCCCGGCGACAGGGTCAGCAGGACGGCGGCGGCGAGGAAGGCGAGGAATTGGTCGAGGGTCAGCATCGGCGTTGTGATAAAAGTGGAGGCCAATCTTAGCGGCTCTTGATCTAGCGCACTAGTCCATGCACGCCCGGCGGCTAATCTGCGCCGTCCGCGGGACGCTTGGTGTAGAGTGCCAGTTTTACAAGTATCTTACGCATGAGCAAGAACAAGCACGGCCGCCCCATCCGCCACGCCACCGAACGCGTCCTGAACTTCCTGCTGCTGGGCGGCATGGTCGCAGGGCTCAGCTACCGGCTCGGCGGCCAGGGCAGGGTGCGCGTCGTGCGCCAGGACGTCGAGGTCAAGGGCGGCAGGCGCCTGCCGCAGCCGCTGCG
This sequence comes from Massilia sp. YIM B02763, assembly GCF_030412015.1. GTDB lineage: Bacteria > Pseudomonadota > Gammaproteobacteria > Burkholderiales > Burkholderiaceae_D > Telluria. The sequence goes on from NZ_JASNRD010000014.1 coordinate 56,142, forward strand.
CATCGGCTTCGCGTCCGACTTCCATGCGGGGCCGACGACGCACGGCGCCCTGTTCGACGATCTCCTGCTGCAGGTCGAGCGCGAGCGTCCGGACGTGCTGCTGCTGGGCGGAGACTACGTGTCCTTCGACGCGGGCAACGTCCAGGCGCTGGCGGCGTTCCTGCGCCGCGCCGCCGTCCTCGCGCCGCTCGGCGCCTACGCGGTGATGGGCAACCACGACGTCTGGAACGGCCGCGAGACCATCGAGCGGGTGCTGCGCGACGCCGGGGTGGGGGTGCTGGTCAACCGCAGCGTGGCGCTGCCCGGCCCGTTCGACGAGGTCAGCATCTGCGGCATCGACGACCCCTGGACGGGCCAGCCGTCCGCGCGCGACGCCTTCGCCGGCGCCGGGCCGGTGCGTATTTACCTCATGCATTCTCCGGATGGTTTGTGGCGCCTGGAGGGTCAGCATTTCGACGTCGGCTTCGCCGGCCATACCCACGGTGGGCAGATCGCGCTCCAAAATGGTGCGCCGCTATTCCGGCCCAGCGGACCCGTGTCGCGCGACTACTGTTATGGCCGCTACGACATTCCCGGCAACGGACCGTTGATCGTTAGCCGGGGCGTCGGTTGCGCGGGCATTCCCTTGCGCCTGAATGCGGATCCGGAACTGCTCATCTGCACCCTACGCTAGCAAACGTCGCGCTTCACAGGCGGATCGATCGTCATCCGAGGCGGCCGTCGCCAGCATTTCCATCCTAAACAAACGGATTTTTTAAGTAATCCTTTGATTCCCGTTAAGAGAATGGTGATAATGTCACGCCGCTAACGCTGCTGCCCGGCATTGTTTTTGCATGCCGGAAAGCCGCGCAAGCCCGTACCCAAGAGGAGACATCGCGCGTGTGTCGGTCGAGAACGACACGATCGCTCTGCGGCGGCGCACACAATAACGAGGGTCCGGGATCTATCTACTATCGATTGGAGAAAGCAGTGAGTCTTTTCAGAACCAAGAATCTCGACAACATGGTCGCGTCCGCCGCTACCCCTGGCGGACTGAAGAAGGTACTGGGTCCGACCGACCTGATCCTGATGGGCATCGGCGCCATCATCGGTACCGGTATCTTCGTGCTGACCGGCGCGGGCGCGCTGACTGCGGGCCCGGCACTGACGGTGTCCTTCATCGTCGCCGCCATCGCCTGCGGGTTCGCGGCGATGTGCTATGCCGAGTTCGCATCGACCGTGCCGATCGCCGGTTCGATCTATACCTACAGCTATGCGGTGCTGGGCGAACTGGTGGCGTGGATGATCGGCTGGGACCTGCTGCTCGAGTACGGCCTCGCCACGTCGACCGTCGCCAGCGGCTGGTCGGGCTATTTCCAATCGCTGATGGCCGGTTTCGGCCTCGAGATTCCCAAGGTGCTGTCGGCCGCGCCGGGCGCGCTGCCGGGCGTGCAGACCTATATGAACCTGCCGGCCCTGTGCATCATGCTGCTGCTGACCTGGATGCTGTCGCTGGGCGTGCGCGAATCGGCGCGCGTGAACAACGTCATGGTGATCATCAAGACCGTGGTCGTGCTGCTGTTCATCTTCGTGGGCTTCAAGCACGTGGCGCCGGCCAACTGGCACCCGTTCGCCCCGTTCGGCGTGAACGGCATCATGAGCGCCGCCGCCGTCGTGTTCTTCGCCTTCATCGGCTTCGACGCCGTGACCTCGGCCGCCGAGGAAGTCAAGCGTCCGGAGCGTGACCTGCCGATCGGCATCATCGGTTCGCTGCTGATCTGCACCGTCCTGTACGTGATCGTGGCCGGCATCATGACCGGCATCGTCCCGTTCAAGCTGTTCGAAGGCGTCGACCATCCGGTCTCGCTGGCCCTGCAGCACGCGGGCGAGAACTGGTTCGCCGGCTGGATCGACCTGGGCGCGATCCTGGGCATGACCACCGTGATCCTGGTGATGGCCTACGGCCAGACCCGCATCATCTTCGCCATGTCGCGCGACGGCTTGCTGCCGGCCAAGCTGTCGACCGTGCATCCGAAATACGGTACCCCGTTCTTCGCCACCTGGATGGTCGGCATCGTGTTCGGCCTGATGGCCGCCTTCGTGCCCCTGAACGTGCTGGCCGAGCTGGTCAACATCGGCACGCTGGCCGCGTTCTGCCTGGTGTCGGTGGCCGTGATCGTGCTGCGCAAGAAGCGTCCGGACCTGAAGCGCGCCTTCCGCTGCCCGGGCGTGCCCGTCGTGCCGGCGATCGCCGTGATCTTCTGCCTGGCGCTGATGTCCTTCCTGTCGGCCATTACCTGGATCGCCTTCGGCATCTGGCTGGCGATCGGCCTGGTCGTGTATTTCGGCTACGCGCGTTCGCGCTCCAAGCTGCATGTCCAGCAATAAATAAAGTGTGTGCCGCGGCTGCCGCGGCGGACTCGGAAGGGCGGCCGCGAGCCGCCCTTTTTCATGGATTGACGCATTGCCATCAGGAATGAATATAAAAATATCTTTCTTGAAATGAATGCATTTTTTGTAATCATTGTCCGACAACGAGGAGGGGAGCGTACCGATTACGTCCTCATGCACCGGTCCGCATAATCGAGGTAGAACAGTTACCAAAAAGATTTGCCATGACCTCTACGTTTGCCATCGAGAGCACGAATGCGCGTACCACCCCGGAGACACGCGCCGCCATCCCCGCCCTGGATTCGAAAGCACTTTATTTTGCACTGCTGGACAATCCGGCCGAGCATGTGGAAGCCGCGCGCGCCTACCTGCGCGCGCAGATCGAGGCCACCCGCGCCGAACCGGACGAGCTGCCGGATGCGCCGTGGCAACTGCCGGGCTGGATCCAGGGCCGTTCCGAAGCCGTGGGCCTGTCCTACCGCGAATACCTGGCTGCGCGCAAGAACGGCGCGCCGCGCCGTTATTTTTCGAACAAATCGCACGCCCTGTACTTCCTGAAGGGCGCTGCGCCGACCAAGCTGGTCGACGGCGCCTGGCTGTACGGCGTGCTGTCGCGCTGGGAAAACCCGGACTACCACCCGCTGATCAAGACCTATCTCGAAGAGCTCGGCGACGGCGTGCCGGACAAGAACCACGTCACGCTGTACCGCCGCCTGCTGGCCGCCCACGGCTGCGAGCATTGGGAAGGCCTGTCCGACGACTACTTCGTCCAGGGCGCGATCCAGCTGGCGCTGGCCTACTGCGCCGACCAGTTCCTGCCGGAAGTCGTCGGCTTTAACCTGGGCTATGAACAGCTGCCGCTGCACCTCTTGATCACGTCCTACGAACTGAACGAGCTGGGCATCGACCCCTACTATTTCACGCTGCACGTCACCGTCGACAATGCCGGCAGCGGCCACGCCCACAAGGCCGTCCAGGCCGTGCGCAGCCTGGCGGCCCAGTCGAGCGACCCGGCCGCGTTCTGGCGCCGCGTGCTGGACGGCTACCGCCTGAACGACCTGGGCGCCTGCACCACCTCCATCATCGGCTCGTTCGACCTGGAGGCGGAGCTGGTCGAGATCTTCACGGCGAAGGCGGCCATCGGCAAGAACATGCATTCGGATTACTGCCGCGTGGCCGGCCGTTCCGTCAACGACTGGCTGTCCGAACCGGCCGATATTCCCGCCTTCCTGAAGGCGATGGAAGACGCGGGCTGGATCCAGCGCGGCGAACCGGTCGAGAACAGCCGCTTCTGGCGCCTGATCCAGGGCGAGCGCGCCGAGATGTTCGGCGTGTTCTCCGCCTACGAGCAGGAAGTGCTGCGCGACTGGATCACGAGCACCCGCGACGACGTCAAGACGAGCCGCACGGGCCGCGTCCTGTCCCACCGCGCGCGCCAGCGCACGCTGGACAAGCTGAACCAGCAGGGGGAGCGCAGCGGCTACCCCGAACGGGGCCTGATCCGGCGCCGTAGCGCCGGCACGGGCGGCGACAGCGAACTGATCCAGCTGGAAGAGCGCGTTGCCAACGCCGCGGGCAAATCCGAGGCGATGTCCATGCTGGCGCGCCTGATGTCGCCTTCCGTGCATCATACGGCTATCGGCCTCATGGCGACCCGCATGTATTCCAAACTGCTCGACGCCTGACGTTTACAACAGAAGCTTTACCCTGGGACGCGGCCGCCGGCACCACCGGCGGCCGCGTCCCGTTGTCCAGAACGAGGAATCCTGTGCACATACTTGAACAACGCTTCCTGCGTGGCCCGAACATCCACGCGGAATCCCCATGCCTGCTGTCCGTGCTCGACCTCGACGACTTGTACGGCGTCTCCACCCGCGATATCCCCCAGTTCACCGTCGCCTTGCTCGATCTGCTGCCGTCGCTGGCGGACTACCTGGTGCCGACCGGGCAACCGGGCGGCTTCGCGCAGCGCCTGCGCGAGGGCACCTATCTCGCCCGCGTCGTGGAACACGTGACCCTCGGCCTGCAATGCCTGGCCGGCGCGCCAGTCGCCTTCGGCCGCACGCGTCCCGTGACGGGCAAGCCGGGCCAGTACCGCGTGGTCGTCGCCTACCTGCAGGAAAAGGTGGCGCAGCCGGCCTTCGCCCTGGCCGTCGACATCGTCGACGCACTGGCCCACGGCAAGCCGTTCGACCTGGAGCCGCGCCTGCAGGAATTGCGCGACGTGGCCGAACACTATGCGATCGGCACCAGCACGGCAGCCGTGCTGGCGGCCGCGCAGGAACGCGGCATTCCCGTGCAGCGCATCACCGAGGATGCCAACCTGTTCCAGTTGGGCTGGGGTGCGAAGCAGAAGCGCATCCAGGCCACCGTCACGGGCGACACGAGCACCATCGCCGTGCGCATCGCCGGCGACAAGCAGCTGACCAAGCAATTGCTGCAGGAAGCGGGCGTGCCCGTGCCCCAGGGCGAAACCGTCACGACGATCGAGGATGCGCTGCGCGTGGCGCGCAAGCTGGCGGTGCCCGTCACCGTCAAGCCGCTCGACGCCAACCAGGGCAAGGGCGTGACCGTCGACTGCCGCACGGACAGCGAAGTCGAGCAGGCCTACGCGTTCGCGCGCAAGCATGGCCGCCGCGTCATCGTCGAACGCTTCGTCGAGGGCGCCGACTACCGCGTGCTGGTCGCCGGGGGCAAGGTGGCGGCCGCTTCGTGCCGGCGCCCGGCCCATGTCGTGGGCGACGGCATCAGCACCGTGCGTGACCTGGTCGACGCGGAAAACGCGAATCCCGCGCGCGGCGCCGGCCACACGAACATCCTGACGAAGATCGCGCTCGACGCCCACGCCGAGGACCTGCTGCGCAAGCAGGGCTACGTGCCGGACGCCGTCCCGCCGGCCGGCGCCACCGTCTATTTGCGCGGCAACGCCAACCTGTCGACTGGCGGCACCGCCGAGGACGTGACGGACCTGCTGCCGGAATCCACGCGCCGCCTGTGCGTGCGCGCCGCCGCCAAGATCGGCCTGGACGTGGCCGGCATCGACATCGTATGCCGCGACATCGCCGTGCCGCTGGACGAGCAGGGCGGCGCCGTCATCGAGGTCAATGCCGCGCCGGGCATCCGCATGCACCAGCATCCGAGCAGCGGCCAGGCGCGCGATGCGGGCGACGCCATCGTCGAGGGCATGTTCGGCCATGGCGACGGCCGCATTCCCGTCATCGCCCTGACCGGCACCAACGGCAAGACCACCACCACGCTGCTGATGGCGCACACGGTGCGCCTGGCCGGCCGCGTCACCGGGGTGACGACCACGCACGGCGTCTACATCGACGGCAAGCAGGTGGCGAGCGGCGATTGCACCGGCTACTGGTCGGCACGCACCGTGCTCGCCTCGCCCGACGTGGAATTCGCCGTGCTGGAAACGGCGCGCGGCGGCATCCTCAAGCGCGGCCTCGCGTTCGACCGCTGCGACGTCGGCATCGTGCTGAACGTGGCGGCCGACCACCTGGGCCTGGACGGCGTCGACACGATCGAGGACCTGGCCCAGGTGAAGGCCGTGGTGCCGATGTCGGCGTCGCGCGCCGTCGTGCTCAATGCGGAGGATCCGCTGTGCGTGGCCATGGCGCGCCGCATCCACCCGGACGTCGAGATCGTCTACTTCGCGATGGAGGCCGACAATCCCGTGCTGCTGCGCCACCTGGAAGAGGGCGGCCGCGCCACCTATTTCCAGGACAACGCCATCGTCGTCGCCGACGCGACCTACCACCAGGAGCTGCTGCGCGTGGAATCCATGCCCATCGCCTTCGGCGGCCGCGCGCGCTACAACATCGCCAACGCGCTGGCCGCGGCGGCGGGCCTGATGGCGTCCGGTTTCACCAACCTCCAGATCGCGACCGGCCTGTCGACCTTCGTCAGCGACGGCAAGACCAATCCGCTGCGTACCAACGTGTTCGACGTGCGCGGCGTGACGGTCATCGTCGACTATGCGCACAACAAGGCGGCGTATTCCGCCCTCGTCGAGATGGCGCGCGCGCTGCTGCCGGGCCAGTTGGTCGGCATCGTCACGGCGCCCGGCGACCGGCGCGACGCCGACCTGATGGACGTGGGCCGCGTGTGCGGGGCCGGCTTCGACGAACTGGTCGTCTACGATTCGGCGCCGCGCGGCCGGCCCGCTGGCGAGGCCGTGGACCTGATCCTGCGCGGCGCCGAGGAAGTGGTCGGCGTGTCGGACACGCTGCGCCGCGAACTGGACGTGGGCAAGGCGGTGCGCCTGGGCCTGTCGCTGTGCGAACGGGGCGACGTGCTGGTGTTCGCCTGCGGTTCCTCGCTGGACGTGTTCGTGGAAGCGATCCGGGAGATGGATCCGGAGAGTGCGCAAAAGATCGCGGCGCAGGTGGGATAAGGAAGATCGGCAATGAAAAGCCGCCCGTGCTTGCGCAGGGGCGGCTTTTTTTGTGACGCAACCGTTAAAAGACGTCGCCCCCACGCAGGCGGGGACCCAAGTTCCGCGCGCGCCATCGCTGCGCATGAAAACCGGGTCCCTGCCTGCGCAGGGACGACATGTCGGCGTTAACTCAGACCGCTTCGGCCGCAATCCTGCGCGCCGTCTCCGGCGACGTCGGCCGGATCGCCTCCGTCAGTTCCGTGATCGACGAGCCGCAGCCGAACACCAGCACGTCGCCGGGCTCGCAGCGCGCCAGCCCGGCGCGGATCGCCTTGTGCACGTCCAGCTCCACCTGCAGGTGGTCGGCCTCGAACTTGGCCAGTTGCGCGCCCTGCACCAGCAGCTGGGACACGGCGCCGGAGGCGCGGCCGCGGTTCTCCGTCTCGTAGACGACCAGCTCGTCGAAGCCGGCGGCGCAGGTCGCGCCGATGTCGACCAGGTCGCCGTCGCGGCGGTCGCCCGGCGCGGCGACGACGCCGACCAGGCGGCCCGGCGTCATCGCGCGCGCCGTCTCGGCCAGCGCGGCGTAGGCGGCCGCATTGTGGGCGTAGTCGACGATGACGGTAACGCCGTCCACGTCGAAGACGTTCGAGCGCAGCGGATTATGCTTCCAGTCCGAGACGAAGGTGCGCAGGCCGTCGGCGATTTCCAGGTTGCCGAAGCCGGTCGCGGCCAGCGCCGCCGCCGCCGCCAGGCTGTTTGCGATGTTGTAGCGGGCCGCGCCCTTGAGGGTGACGGGCATGGTGCGCACGTCCAGCAGCGCTTCATGGCGGCTGGCGCCGGCCAGCACGATGCTGTTGTCCTGCAGGTACACGGCGCGGCCGCCTTTTTCCAGGTGGCGCAGCAGCACAGGGTTGTCGGCGTCCAGCGCGAAGTACAGCACCTCGACGCCCGGATCCAGCTGGCCGGCCATCGCCACGCAATGGTCGTCCTCGGCATTCAGCACGACGGCGCGGCGCGCGCGCCGGGCGATGACGCTCTTCACGCGCGCCAGCTCCTCGACGCTGTCGATGCCGTCCAGGCCCAGGTGGTCGGCGGAGACGTTCAGGACGACGGCGACGTCGCACTGGTCGTAGGCGAGGCCGCGCTTGAGCAGGCCGCCGCGCGCCGTCTCCAGCACGGCGAAGTCAACGTCGGGGCTGGCGAGCACGGTGCCCGCCGAGCGGTAGCCCGTGCAATCGCCCTTGACGATGCGGTCGCCGTCGATGAACACGCCCTCGGTCGTGGTGACGCCCGTGCGCAGGCCGGCCATGCGGGCTGCGTGGGCCACCAGCAGCGTGGTCGTGGTCTTGCCGTTGGTGCCCGTGACGGCCACGACGGGGATGCGGCCGTCGTCCTGGCCGAACAGCGCCTCGACGATGGCGTCGCCGGCGTCGCGCGGCGTGCCGCGGCTCGGGTACTGGTGCATGCGGATGCCGGGCGCGGCGTTGACTTCGATGATGCCGCCGTCCTGTTCGCGCAGCGGCAGCGCGATGTCCTGGCACACGATGTCGATGCCGGCCACGTCCAGGCCGATGGTGCGCGCGGCGCGGATGCAGATGTCGCGGGTTTCCTCCGGCAGCAGGTCCGTGACGTCTTCGGCGGTGCCGCCGGTGGAGAGGTTGGCGTTGCCGCGCAGCTCGACCACGGCGCCTGCCGGCGGCACGGCGTCCAGGTCGTAGCCCTGCTTGGCCAGGACGTCCAGCGCGACGTCGTCGAGCGGGATTTTCGTGAGGATGTTGGTGTGGCCGGCGCCGCGCGCCGGATTGGCGTTTTCCAGCTCGACCAGCGCGCGCACGGTGGAGACGCCGTCGCCCACCACGTGCGGCGGGCGGCGCCAGGACGCGGCGGCGACCTTGCGGCCCGTGACGAGCACGCGGTAGTCGCGGCCTTGCAGGTGTTCCTCGACGATGATGCGGCGGCCGTACTGGCGCGCGAAGTCGTAGGCGCGCTCGACCTCCTCGGGCGTCGCGCAGTTGACGGTCACACCCTTGCCCTGGTTCGCGTCGAGCGGCTTGACGACGACGGGGCCCTTCATGCGGCGCGCCACGCGCAGCGCCTCGGCCAGCGTGGCGACGGTGGAGCCGCCCGGCACCGGCACGCCGGCCTGGTCGAGCAGGGTCTTGGTCAGCTGCTTGTCGCTGGCGATGCCCACGGCGATGTGGTTCGACGCGCCCGTGATGGTGGCCTGCAGGCGCTTCTGGCGGCTGCCCCAGCCGAGCTGGAACAGGTTCGCATCCTCGGTCAGGCGCAGGCTCGGGATGCCGCGCTTGTGCGCGGCGGCCAGCACGGCACCCGTGCTGGTGCCGATCGCGTGGCGGTGCGCCGTGTCGCGCAGTTCGTCCAGCAGCGCTTCCAGGTCCGGTGCGTCGTGGCGGACGCAGGCCTCGATCAGCGTGCGCGCCGCATCCAGGGCGGCGCGCGCGACCTGCTCGATGGCGTAGCCGCAGGCGATGCGTACCTTGTCCGGGCGGGCCTGGTCTTCGTGCGTCTGGCTGAAGGCGCCGGGCGCGCCGGCCAGGCGCTGCAATTCCATCAGCACGGGTTCCAGGGCATCGTGCGGGGCCTGGCAGGCGGACAGGCGCGCGGACGCTTCCGGGGGCATGCCGGGCAGCAGGGCCAGCAGGCGAGCGCCGAGGCCGGCGACGCCGGCGTCGTGTGCCGACGCGGCGTCGACCACGACCAGCATGCAGGGCGTCGCGGCGTACAGGTTCGGGCCGCGCAGGAAGCGTTGTTCAGTGATTCTCATGAGATCGGATTCCGTTTCGTTACATTTTCCAAAAACTCGAGCAGCGGCGCCGGGATGCGGCGCGCGCCTTCTTCTCGCGCGGCATGCGGCAACACGTACTTGCTGCCGGAGGGCAGCAGGTGCAGGCGCACGTCGATCAGTTCGGGGGTTTCGTTGTTGGCGATCTCGGCGACGTTGGACTCCATCGAGCGGCCGTCGACGATGGTGACGGCGCCCTGGCCCAGCACCTCGATCCCGGCGCCGCGCTCGACGACGAGGGCCGTGTCCTCGTCGATGCCGATGCCCTGCAGGTAGGGGTTCTGCGCGACCACCGTCAACAGGCGCGACAGGCGCTGGCGTTCCGAGAAGTGCTGGTCGATCACGACGCGGTGCAGGAATCCCAGGCCCGCGCCCAGGCTCACCGAACCTTTTTCCGGATGCAGCTCGACGCGTCCCGTGGCCAGCATGTGGCCGGACATCGCGGAAGCGCCCGCGCTGGTGCCGCCGATGCAGGCGCCGCGCAGCTTGAGGGCGGCGTGCATCTCCGCGTCCAGCGCCGTGCCGCCGATGATGGCGAGCAGGCGCTTCTGGTCGCCGCCCGTCATGAAGATGCCGGTGGCGTCGACCACGTCGCGGATGTGCTCCTCGTTGTTGGCATCCTGGCGGCTGGCCAGGTGCAGGTGGACGTGGCGCCGCACGCCAAGGTCGGCGAAGGCCTTGTCGTAGGTTTCCCACATGTCGTCGGCGACCGCGCTGGCCGCCGTGATCACGACGATCTTCGCATCGGCGCCGCCGGACAGCTCGACGAAGCGCTTCAGGATCTCCATGTCGTGCTGCTTGTCCTCGTGCCCGCCGATGATCACGAGGTGGCCGTGGCTGGTCGCCAGGCGGGCGGCCCGGTCCTGCATGTCCTGGTCTTGCGTCGTCATTGCTGGATGATCCTTGCCTGCGGCATGTCGCGGTTGGAGAAGGAACCCGCCTCGGTCTTGCTGACGGCGATCAGGCCGACGGGCACGGCCGGGTCGAACAGCCCGATGCCGCGTTCCAGCGCCTGCTGCAGCGGCATGCCGTCCTCGATCCAGCCGTAGACGGTGCGCGCCAGCAGGTGGCGCACGATCTGTTCGCCGATGCCGGTCGCGGCGACGGCGCCGGCCGGGCCGGCATAGAAGCCGCTGCCGATGATGGGCGTGTCACCCACGCGGCCGAGCAGGGACGGCGCCGAGCCGCCCGTGGACAGCGCCACGGCGAAGTGGCCGTCGGGGCCGCGCACGACGGCGCCGACGGTGTCGCAGGCCGCGTTTTCCGGCAGGTCGAGCGGCGTCTGGTAGTTCCAGAAGCGCAGGAATGCCTTGGCCTGCGGGTCGATGCCGGGCATGGCGGGCAGGGAGCCGGCCAGTTCCTTGACGACCTTGGCGTGGGCGTCGCGCTGGCGCTGCGAGATCTCGGTGTGCACCGGATGCTGGATCGCGGCGGCGAAGCGGTTGGCGCCGTCGCCGGCGAGCAGCCAGTGCGGCGTGTCGGCCACGGCGCGCGCCAGCAGCACGGGATTCTTGACGCCCTGCACGCAGGCGACGGCGCCCAGCCGGCCCTTCGTGTCCATGATCGAGGCGTCCATCTCGACGGTGGCGCCGTCCAGGCACAGCACGGAGCCCGTGCCTGCGTTGAAGCGGCCGTCGTCTTCCATGACGGCCACGGCCGCGATGGCGGCGTCCAGCGCGTCGGCGCTGATCGCCAGCTCTTGCGCGGCACGTTCGGCGGCGCGCTCGCAGCCGTCGTCGTAGTCGCGCGGGCTGCCGGCGCCGCCGTGCACGACGATCGCATATCCTTGTTGGGTAACGCTCATGTTTTTTTATTCTCCAATGCAGGGCCGGGCCACGTGACAAATAAAGTGTGGCCCGGCGAATACCGCATTATGCAAAACATAAAAAATTTGAAACATCGGTACCCTCGCCGTGTGGATGTAAGAGGCGGCTTACACGGATGGGGTCGTCGCCGGGCGGGAGCGGCGCTCAGCGCGCCGTCGTGGAGACGGCCCGCAAAGCCTGGCGCAACTCGTGCGCCACCTGGCGCTTGCGCGCGTCCGTGACGAATTGGCCGACCTCGACCTGCACACCGCGCGCTTCCAGCTGAACGAGCGCCCGTCCCGGTCCATCCGGCAGCAGGACGCGGGTAAGGCGCGGATCGAGGCGCGTGACGCGGCGGCGCTGGGCCTGCACGCACTCGACCACGAGGGCGCCGTCCGACAGGGCGATGCGCTCGTGGTCGGTGGCATGCCGTGCATACAACAGCAGTGCGAGCCCGACGGCGGCCAGCTCGGCCAGGCTGAAGGCGAGCACCAGCCAGACGCCGTTCACGAGGAAGGCGACGGCCACGGCGAGGGACACGGTGCAGACGGCGGCGTAGGCGAGGGCGACCTGGCGCGGCGTCAGGGAGCAGTTGCGCTGCAGAGTCCATTCGCGCTGCATGGTCGCCTCGCGCCGGGGGAAGGTAGGCCGATGATACTGCAAGCCGGGCGTGGCGGCGCGGCCTCGCGGACTCGGCGCCAGGTGCCGTCCGGCCCGGAATCTGCTACACTCTCGCCCCTTTTCCACGAGAGGCTTCCATGGCGAACGCTTGCGGCGTCGACTTCGGCACGTCCAATTCCACCGTCGGCTGGGTACGCCCCGGCCATCCGACCCTCCTGACCCTGGAGGACGGCAAGCCGACCCTGCCTTCGGTCGTGTTCTTCAATGCCGACGAGGATGCGGTGCGCTATGGCCGCGCGGCCCTGGCGGACTACCTGGAGGGCTACGATGGCCGCCTGATGCGCTCGCTGAAGAGCCTGCTCGGCACGAGCCTGATGGAGGGGCAGACGGAGGTCGCCGGGCGCGCCTTGCCGTTCCGTCAACTGCTGGGCCACTTCATCGGCGAGGTCAAGCGCCGCGCCGAGCAGCAGGCCGGCCGCCCGTTCGACCATGCCGTGTTCGGCCGCCCCGTCTACTTCGTCGACGGCGATCCGGACGCCGACCGCCTGGCCGAGGACACGCTGGCCGACATCGCGCGCTCGGTGGGCTTCAAGGAGATCGGCTTCCAGTACGAGCCGATCGCCGCCGCGTTCGACTACGAGTCGCGCATCGGCGGCGAGGAGCTGGTGCTGATCGCCGACATCGGCGGCGGCACCTCGGACTTCTCGCTGGTGCGCCTGGGGCCGGAGCGCGCCGGCCGTCCCGACCGCCGCGAGGATTTGCTGGCCAACGGCGGCGTGCACATCGGCGGCACCGACTTCGACAAATACCTGAGCCTGGCGAGCGTGATGCCCTTGCTGGGCTACGGCAGCCAGCTCGTGTCGGGCGCAGCGATCCCGTCGAGCTATTATTTCAACCTGGCGACCTGGCACACGATCAACCAGGCCTATACCCGCAAGAGCGTCGCCCAGCTGGCCGAGCTCGTCCGCGACGCGGCCGAGCCCGACAAACTGCAGCGCCTGCGCCACCTGATCGACGAGCGCGCCGGCCACTGGCTCGCCATGCGCGTGGAGGAGGCCAAGATCGCGCTGTCCGACGCGCCCGAGGTCGTACTGGACCTGGACCGCCTGCGGCCGGCCGAGCAGCTGCGCATCGTGCGCGCCGGCTTCGACGAGGCCGCGGCCAGCCTCGTCGACCAGGTCGGCGCCACCGTGCAGCAATTGCTGGCGGATGCCGGCGTGGCGGCGGGGCGGGTGGACACGGTATTCTTCACGGGGGGCTCGAGCGGCGTGGCCGCGCTGCGCGAGCGCATCGCCGCCATCGTCCCGGACGCGCGCCGCGTCGAGGGCGACCTGTTCGGCAGCATCGGCGCGGGCCTGGCGCTGGACGCCGCGCGCCGTTACGGCTGAGCCGCGCCGCACACCATCACAGAAAGGATCATCGTGTTCGAACGCCCCATCGTCATGCTCGACTTCGAGACCACCGGCCTGTCGCCGGACACGGGCGACCGTATCACCGAAGTGGCCGCGCTGCGCATCGCCGGCGGCGAGATCGTCGAGCGCTACGTCTCGCTCGTCAATTGCGGCGTGCGCATCCCGTATTTCATCACCCAGCTGACCGGCATCACCCAGCAGATGGTCGACGGCGCGCCGCCGGCCGACGAGGTGGTGCCGGCGCTGCTGGACTTCATCGGTAGCGACACCCTGGCCGCCCACAACGCCAGCTTCGACGAGAAATTCCTCAAGGCCGAGGGGGCGCTGCTGGGCCGCGCTTGCCGCCACACGGGCCTGGTGTGTTCGCTGAAGCTGTCGCGCCGCGTGTTTCCGGGGCTGGCCAGCTACAAGCTGGGGCAGCTGTCGCAATCGCTGGGCATTGTGTTCGGCGGCCGCGCCCACCGCGCCGAGGCCGATGCCGAAGCCGCGGCCCAGGTACTGCTGCACATCGGCCGCCACCTGGGCGAGTCCTACGGGCTGCACCGCGTCGCGCCCGAGCTGCTGGTGTCGCTCAACGGCGTGGCGGCCGCCAAGGTCCCGCGCTTCATCGACGCCTACGTCGCGAGCCGCTCCGGCCACTGACGCCGCCGGCGCCGGCGCGTGGGCGCTTTCGCCGCTGTCCATCCCCTCCCGATTGGTGCAGGTCAAATCCGCAGCCCTGCTCAAATTTAAACTTTTGGCAAGTATCGAGTGCATGGCAAGCCGCTTGGCGCGGTTCGCCGGCCTTGTCCGTCCGAGTTCAACCACGTCAGTCCGGAGAGCGAACATGGAAGGCGACCCCTCACCGCACAAGCCCCCGCATATGCTGCCGAACACGCCGCCGCCTACGCTAACGCACACGTCGCCGCACAAGCCCGAGCTCCTGCTCTGGTTCGCGCGCGCCGCCGAGCGGGGCGATCCGTACGCGCAATTCAATCTCGCGCTGATGTACAAGAACGGCGACGGCACGCCGCGCGACGATGCCGCGGCCTGCCGCTGGCTGCGCCGCGCCGCCGGCCAGGGCCTGGCCTTCGCCCAGAACCACCTGGGCAGCATGCTGTTCCTGGGCCGCGGCCTGCCCCAGTCCGACACCGAGGCCGCGTACTGGTTCAAGCTGGCGGCGGAGCAGGGGGATCCGTCCGCCCAGCAGAATCTGGGCGACATGGCGCGCCACGGCCGCGGCATGCCGCGCGACGCCGAGCTGGCCGTCCATTGGTACGCGAAAGCGGCCGAGCAGGACCTGGCCAGTGCCCAGCAACGCCTGGGCGAATGCTACCTGCGCGGGGAAGGCGTGGCCGCCAGCCATCCGCTCGCGATGGCGTGGTTCCGCAAGGCCGCCATGCTCGAGGATGCTGCAGCCGAGGTCAGCCTGGGCCTGATGTACCGCCACGGCCAGGGCGTGGCGCCGGGCGAGGCCGAGGCCGTGCACTGGTTCCGCCGCGCCGCCGCGCGCGGCCACGCGCCGGGCCAGCGCCTGCTGGGCCAAGCCTGCCTGGAAGGCCGCGGCATGCCGCCGGACCGCACGGCGGGCATTTCCTGGCTGCGCTGCGCGGCCGAGCGGGGCGATGCGGAGGCCGCCTGGAGCCTGGGCCGGCTGCTGGCGGACGGGCCCGCGGGCCAGCGCGACGAGGCGGCGGCCCTCGCCTGGTACGAACAGGCGGCACGGCGCGGCCATGCGCCGTCGCAGTACCAGCTCGGCACCATGTATGCGCAGGGGCGCGGCACGCCACGCGACCCCCAGCGCGCCATGGTCTGGTACCGGCGTGCGGCGGACCAGGGCGCCGCCAACGCCCAATTCACCCTCGGCGTCATCTATGCCAACGGCCAGGGCGTGTGCCGCAACGAGGCCGTGGCCGCCGAATGGTACCGCCGCGCCGCGGAGCAGGGCGATGCCAGCGCGCAGAACAACCTCGGCGTCATGTATGCCAACGGCCAGGGCGTGCGCCAGGACGATGCGCTGGCCGTGCAGTGGTACGGCCTGGCGGCCGAGCAGGGCCATCCGCTGGCCCAGTACAACCTGGGCGGCATGTACGGCGCCGGCCGCGGCGTGGCGCGCGACAGCGTGCGCTCCTATATGTGGATGCTGCTGGCGGCCGACGCCGGCGACGCCGCCGCCAGCGCCACCAAGGCCATCGTCGCCCGCCGCCTGTCGCCGCGCGAGATCGACAGCGCGATCGACCTGCGCCGGCGCTGGCTGCGCGGGCGTTCGAGCGGCGGAACGGAGCGGCGCGCCGCCTGATCAGCCTGCAGTACGGCGTGCTGCGGATCGTGCCCCAACAGCGTCCCTGATTGCCATGAAGTCAACCGCTGGATACACTGGGTCGTGTCGATTCCGCGCTGCGGGCCAGCAGGGGAATATCAACGGCTAAGGTCAATCATCCAACCTCGAGGGTGGCTCTTGGAAACGCAGGAAGAAGTATGTTCAAGATTTGGGGTCGTCGGCATCCCGTCTCGTACTGGTGAACATCTCGGAATTGCGCTTGCAACCGTTGGGAAGCTGCCGATTAACGGGTTACGTGTGCGCCTCGCTGGTACGTGCGGATGGTTTATCTGGTGCGGAAAAGACGCTTCAACCGATCCCGACTTCTATCAGCCGCTGCACGTCCACCATGTCGTCGACTACCTGCCATCCGTAATGCCGTACCTGTCACTGCCTCCTGGCTACCGATTCCAAATCGCGGACGCCTACGAGGATGTGTGGTTCGACTCGACATTATTGTCGGAAAACTGACAGTAGCCGTCGTGACGGATACGCTCGCACCTTGTCCGCCGGCCCCTCGTCGAAAACAGTCATCCGCCTATTCAATGAATGCGATTGCGCTCAGCAATGCCCTGTCATTAAGATGACATCGGAATATCGGCGTCTTGGCGCAACGCCTTGGCTCCGGTTGCGAAGCGCAGACGCTGACGCGCGGGTTGGCAGCACCAAGCAATACCATTCGGTGCATCTTCCAGGACGTCGCGAACAACCAGGTCAATTTCGCGTATTAATTGCATACTGGCCTTGTGCTGGCTTTTGCAGCTCAGCCGCGAGCATCGCTGGATTAAATGCACGGGCCTGTCGACGATCCAAACCGGGAGAGTAAATGAAGCATGTTTTCGTTCTTGCTGGCGCCCTTGCATTGACACCGCCAACGTTATTGGCGAGTGATTCAACCCTGTACGACTTGTCGGTGAAGGATGTCCCGGTGGAGAATGGGAAGCTGCTCGACATGGATTTTCGGGAAATCGAGCGAAGGACGGATTCATCGATTGTTCAGATCATACGTCGGTCCGGCGGGTCGGTTTCGTCATCGATGTTTGTTCTTCGAGGCATGTGCGGGCTAGCACGTTCACGACACGCTCAGTATTTCATACCGCGTCGAATACCAGACGAGAAAATTGAACGCTACCTAGTCACATTTCCAAGTGATGAGCCGGAACCCGGAAAAGGCTTCACCATGACGCAATGCGATCTGATGCGGTACTGATCGCGGAATTACCGATTCGCCGTGCCGTGGTCCGCTACGGATCGGTTTTTCGTGCTGCCTGAGATCCTCGATGTTGCGGCCGTAGCGCTTTGCGGTGCTGAGCATAACGGTCGGTTACCGCGAACATTTCGTGCCGTTGGTGCACGATTTACCTCTCATATCCAGCGGCCAGGCGGCGTCCATGCGACTGTGGCCTTGCAGGCCATGTATTCGAACTCTTACCAAAGGGAACTCACCAACATTCCCATTCGCGCAGCCCGCAACGCGTTTATTCGACGCGCCTTTAGGTCGCATTGGCGATATCGTCGTATTAGCGATTTCGTTCCCAGTATGTCGGATACGAATGTCGGGCGCTTCGAAGTTTCCGCAGATGGGGATCTAAAATATCTGATTTTCATCTTCCATTCCCGGCGCTACACTTTATTTGTCGTCATCGAACAAGACGACCTGCCGGAGAAAATACATCGTCCGGCAGAACCATGAGAAAGGAAAAGAATAATGAAAACCCTGCCGTTGAAAGTGTTCGGCATCATCGTCCTGCTGATCCTGCTATGGTCGCTCGCGCCATTCGGCACGGTTCCGGCCGGGCACCGGGGCGTGATGACGACGTTCGGCAGCCCGAGCGACCAGGTGCTGAGCGAGGGTATCCATTTCCGCATCCCGCTGGCGCAGAAGCTCAACCTGGTGAATGTCTCGATCCAGAAAGGCGAGGGCGATGGCGACGCCGCGTCGCGCGACCTGCAGACCGTCCATACGCGGGTGGCGCTGAACTACCACGTGCTGCCGCAGGGCACCGTGTCCGTGTTCCGCGACCTCGGCAACGAGCCCGGCACGCGCATCATCCTGCCGGCCGTGCAGGAAGCCGTGAAGGCCGTCACGGCACGCTTCACGGCGGAGGAACTGGTGGCCAAGCGTACCGACGTGCGCGACCAGATTGTCGCCCAGCTGCGCGAGCGCCTGGGACGGCACGGCATCGTCGTGGACGAGTTCTCGATCGTGAACTTCAACTTCTCGAAGTCGTTCAACGACGCGATCGAAGCCAAGACGACGGCCGAGCAGTTGAAGCTCAAGGCCGAGCGTGACCTGCAGCGCATCGAGGTCGAGGCCAAGCAGCGCGTCGCCCAGGCCCGCGCCGAGGCGGAATCGCTGGCCGTGCAGCGCCAGCAGGTGACGCCCGAGTTGATCCGCCTGCGCGAGATGGAGAACCAGCGCATGGCGATCGAGAAGTGGGACGGCAAGCTGCCGAACGTCGCCGGCGGCGCGGTGCCTTTCATCAATGTGAAGTGACATGACGTGAAGCAGGGTGAGGTGATGCACGTCATTCAATGAATTCGGGCTAAGATGCTTTGTGGTATTTCCGATAAGCGTTCATCGACTCCGATATTGACAACCATATGCACCTGAGACACCTCACCCTGGCCGCCGCGCTGGCCGCCGCTTTCGGCGCCGGCCCGGCGCTCGCCCAAGCGCAGGCACCGGCCTGCAACGGCACGCCGCTGGCCTATCCGGTCGCCAAGAAGGTCGACCAGACCGACGATTATTTCGGCACCAGGGTCGCCGACCCGTACCGCTGGCTGGAAGATGCGAACAGCGCCGAGACGAAGGCCTGGGTCGATGCCGAGAACAAGGTGACGCAGGCCTATCTCGCGCAGATCCCGCAGCGCGGCGCGATCCGCGAGCGCCTCACCCAGCTGTGGAACTACGAGCGCTACACGGTGCCGTACAAGGAGGGCGGACGCTACTTCTACAGCCGCAACGACGGCCTGCAGAACCAGAGCGTGCTGTACACGATGACGTCGCTGGACGACACGCCCCGGATGCTGCTGGACCCGAACACGCTGGCGGCGGACGGCACCGTCGCGCTGGCCGGCACCGCCGTGAGCCCGGACGGCAAACTGCTCGCCTATTCGACGGCGGCCTCGGGCTCGGACTGGAACCAGATCCGCGTGCGCGACATCGAGACGGGCAAGGACCTGGACGACCACATCAAGTGGGTCAAGTTCTCCAGCACCGCCTGGACCCACGACGGCAAGGGTTTCTTCTACAGCCGCTACGACGAGCCGAAGGAAGCGACCAAGCTGGCCGACGTCAACTACTTCCAGAAGCTGTATTACCACAAGGTCGGCACGCCGCAGAGCGCCGACACGCTCGTCTACGACCGGCCGGACGAAAAGGAATGGGGCTTCCAGGCCATGACGACGGACGACGGCCGCTACCTGATCATCCAGGCCAGCAAGGGGACTGCGCACAAATACCGTATCTTCTACAAGGACCTCTCCAAACCCGGCGCCAAGGTGCTGCCGCTGATCGACAATTTCGACGCGGCCTATGAATTCGTCGACAACGTCGGCCCCGTGTTCTACTTCGTCACCGACCGCAAGGCACCTCGCCAGCGCATCGTCGCCATCGACACCCGCAAGCCGCGGGAAGGCGCGTGGAAGACCGTGGTGCCCGAAGGCCGCGACACGCTCGTGGCCAGCCACCTCATCGACAACCAGCTCGTCAACGAATACCTGGTCGATGCGCGCAGCAGCGTGCGCATCGTCGACCTGGACGGCAAGCCCGTGCGCGAGCTGGCGCTGCCGGGCATCGGCAGCGTGTCCGGCTTCGGCGGCAAGCGGAGCGAGGGCGAAACCTTCTTCGCCTTCACCAGCTACACGATGCCGACGACGATCTACCGCCTCGACATGCAGCGCGGCGCCAGCACGGTGTTCCGCCAGCCGAAGGTGGCGTTCGACCCGGCCGCCTACGAGACGCGCCAGCAGTTCTATACAAGCCGCGACGGTACCAGGGTGCCGATGTTCATCGTGTCGAAGAAGGGCCTGAAGCTGGACGGCGGCAATCCAACCTACTTGTACGGCTACGGCGGCTTCAATATCTCGCTCACGCCCGCGTTCTCGCCGGCCAACCTGGCCTGGATGGAGATGGGCGGCGTGTACGTGGTCGCCAACCTGCGCGGCGGCGGCGAATACGGCGAGGCCTGGCACGAGGCGGGGACGAAGCTCAAGAAGCAGAACGTGTTCGACGACTTCATCGGCGCGGCCGAATGGCTGGTGGCCAACAAGGTCACGTCGCCCGGCAAGCTGGCGATCGGCGGGGGCAGCAACGGCGGCCTGCTGGTGGGCGCCGCGATGACGCAGCGTCCCGATTTGTTCGGCGCCGCGATCCCGCAGGTGGGCGTGATGGACATGCTGCGCTTCCACAAGTTCACCATCGGCTGGGCCTGGACCTCGGACTACGGCTCGTCCGAGAACGCGGACGAGTTCAAGGCGCTGGTCAAGTACTCGCCGCTGCACAACATCAAGTCCGGCACCTGCTATCCGGCGACGATGATCACGACGGCCGACCACGACGACCGCGTGGTCCCGGCGCACAGCTTCAAGTTCGCCGCGGCGGCCCAGGCGGCGCAGGCGGGCGGCAATCCGGTGATCATCCGCATCGACACCAAGGCGGGCCACGGCGCGGGCAAGCCGACGGCCAAGCAGATCGAGGAAGTCGCGGACCGCTGGGGTTTCCTGGCCCGGGCGCTGAAGATGGACGAACCGGCCACCGTGGCGAGCGGCGCGCAATAGGCGATTGTTGTACGCTGCCGACGCCACGGGATGCGCCGGCAGCGAAATCGCCGGCCGGAATGGCAAGCCTTGGCGGACGAGGGCGTCCGCTGAGGCATAATGCAGGAAGTGCATTTGTCCAAATATATCCTGTCGCCCCGAGCGGCGGAATCCCGCATGAAAATCCGCGCGTATTTACTGATCATGGTCGGCGCCATCGTCCTGCCGATCTGCTTGTTCGCCGCCGTCGCCCTGCAGACGCTGTTGCGTGCCGAGCGCGAAGCCGCGCTGCAGGCGCTCACGGAGACCGTCAGCGCCACCGCGCTGCTGGTGGACCGTGAACTGAGCAGCGCGGAAGCCGCGCTGCGCGTGCTGGCGCGCTCGCCGCACCTGGCCAGCGGCGACATCCGCGCCTTCTACGACCACGCCAGGAGCGCCGACCGCGGCGAAGGGGGCAGGACGATCCTGTTCGACGCCGAGGGCCAGCAGATCATCAATACGGTGGCGCCGTATGGGCAGCCGCTGCGGCCCGCGCCGGACTACGTGCGGGCGCGCACGCGCCGCGTCATCGAGACCCAGCAGACGGTGGTATCGGACCTGATCATCGGCGCGCTGCAGCAGATCCCCGTCACGACGATCAACGTCCCCGTGCCGCTCGACGGCGGGCGGCGCTACGTGCTGGGGTCCGTGTTCGCGCCGGATTATTTCAGCAAGCTGATCGCGCGCCGCACCATGCCGCCGAGC
Organism: Massilia sp. YIM B02763; assembly: GCF_030412015.1. Taxonomy (GTDB): domain Bacteria; phylum Pseudomonadota; class Gammaproteobacteria; order Burkholderiales; family Burkholderiaceae_D; genus Telluria. The sequence goes on from NZ_JASNRD010000014.1 coordinate 77,344, forward strand.
TGGACCTTGTCCGTGATCGACCGCGCCGGCCACTACGTCGCCCGCTCGCGCTTGCCGACGCGGCTGGGCACGCATGCCAATCCCGCGCTGATGGACGCGGCGAACGCGCACGCCGAGGGCCAGATCCGCTACAGCAACCGTTCGGGCGTGGACTCCTACCATGCCTATACGCGCTCGCCGATGTCGGGGTGGATCGTCGCCGTCAGCGTGCCCGCGGGCGAGATCGAAGGCGCCGCGCGCCGCGCGACGACGCTGGCGGCCGCCGGCATGCTGGTGGCGCTGCTGTGCGCGAGCGGGGCCGCCGTGTTCTTCGGGCGCCGGCTGCTGCGTTCGATCGCCGGGGCGGCCGCGACGGCCGCCATGCTGGGCCGCGGCGAAGAACCCCGGCATTCCGCCACCGGGATCGCCGAAGTGGACGCCTTGCAGGATGCGATGCGCGACGCCGGACGCAAGCTGGCCGAGGCGGACCGGGAGCGCGGCCGCCTGCTGGCGCGCGAGCAGGACGCGCGCCGGCTGGCCGAGGAGCAGGTGCGCATCCGCGACGACTTCCTCGCCATGCTGAGCCACGAGCTGCGCAATCCGCTCAGCGGCATCGTGGGCGCCGCCCAGCTGTTGGGGATGGAGAGCCCGAACCCGGCCATGAAACGCAACGCCCAGGACATCCTGGTGCGCCAGAGCCGGCACCTGACGCGCATCGTCGACGACCTGCTGGACCTGGCGCGCCTGGCGCGCGGCAAGATCAAGCTGGAGATGCAGCCGGTCGAGCTGTCGGCGGTGGTCGAATCGACGGTGTCCGCGCTGCGGGTGGCGGGCCGGGTCGAGCACGTGCTCGCGTCCCGCCTGCAGCGCCTGTGGGTGCGGGGCGACCGCACCCGTATCGAGCAGGTGGTCGGCAACCTCGTGACGAATGCCCTGAAGTACACGCCGCCCGGCGGGCGCATCGATATCGTGCTGGAGGCGCGCGAGGGCATGGCCTGCCTGGACGTGGCCGATACGGGCGTGGGCATCGCGCCGGAGCTGATGCCGAAGCTGTTCGACATCTTCGTGCAGGGGGCGGTGTCGCTCGACCGCGCGCAGGGCGGCCTGGGCATCGGCCTCGCGCTGGTGCAGCGCCTGGCCGCGCTGCACGGCGGCACCATCGAGGCCGACAGCGCGGGCAGCGGGAAGGGCAGCACGTTCCGCTTGCGCCTGCCCCTGCTGGCCGCGCTGCCGCATGAGGCCGTTCCCGCGGGCGAAAAGGTGCCCGTGGCGCCGGCGCGCAGCTTCTCGACCGTGCTGCTGGTCGACGACAACGACGACGCGCGGCGCATGCTGGCGGGGCAGTTCGAGGCTGCCGGCTGGCGCGTGTCCGAAGCGGCCGACGGCATCGCCGGCCTGGCGCTGGCGCAGCGCGTGCGTCCCGACCTGGCCGTCGTCGATATCGGCCTGCCGGGCATCGATGGCTACCAGGTGGCGCGCGCGTTGCGCGCCGACGCGTCGTTCGACGGCCTGCGCCTGGTCGCCCTGACGGGCTACGGCCAGGAGGCCGACCGCCTGCGCGCGCTGGATGCCGGCTTCGATGCGCACTACGTGAAACCGCCCGATTTCGAGGTGCTGACGCGCAGCCTGGCCGCAGCCTGACCCCCGCCCGGCCGCCGCGAGGGGAGCAGCGCCGCCGATTGACCGAATTCGAGGGATATCGGTCCCAACGCATGGGCTCCGTTTTGGGAAGATCTTCCTGTGACAACGACAGGAGTGCTTCCATGATTCGCGATATCGCGATTGTTGCCTTTCCCGGTTTCCAGCTGGTCGACCTGGCCGCGCTGAACGTCTTCGAGCTCGCCAACCGCCAGCCCGGCGGCCCCCGTTACCGCTTGCACGTGCTGTCGCGCCAGGGCGGGCCAGTGCCCAGCTCGGCGGGCGTCAGCGTCGGCACCGTCGCCTTCGACACGCTCGACGGCCCGCCCGATACCATGATCGTGTTCGGCGGCGACGACCTCGACGCCCAGCCGCGCGCGCTGCTCGACTTCCTGGCGCAGGCCGGCAGCCGGGCGCGCCGCACGGCCAGCATCTGCAGCGGCGTGTTCCTGCTGGCCGCGGCCGGCCTCGTCGAAGGCCGCAGCGTGACCACCCACTGGAACCTCGCCGCCGAGCTGCAGCGCCGCCATCCCGGCGTGCGCGTGGAGCCGGACCGCATCTTCATCAACGACGGCCCGTACTGGACCTCGGCGGGCATGACGGCCGGCGTCGACCTGGCGCTGGCGCTGGTCGAGCAAGACCTGGGCAGCGAGGCGGCACGCGAGATCGCACGCCACATGGTCGTGTACTACCGGCGCAGCGGCGGGCAGTCGCAGTTTTCCAGCCCGGTGGACCTGGCGCCGCGCTCCGAGCGCATCCAGGCCGCGCTGGCCTACGCGCGCGGCAACCTGTGCCGCCCGCTGTCGCTGGAAGAGCTGGCGGATGCGGCGCGCCTGTCGCGGCGCCAGTTCAGCCGCAGCTTCCGCGCCGAGACGGGACAGACGCCGGCGCGCGCCGTCGAGCAGCTGCGGGTGCAGGCCGCGCGCGAGCTCATCGAAACCACCAGCCAGCCCATCGAGGCGGTCGCCCGCGAGAGCGGCTTCCTCGACCCCGAGCGCATGCGCCGCGCCTTCCTGCGCGCCTTCGGCCATCCGCCGCAGGCGATCAAGCGCCAGGCCCGCGCCGGCCGCCTTCCCACCTGAACCTTCACACACTACCGAGGACTCGACCATGACGAACAACGATACTTTCCTGCTCGGCGGCAGCACCCCGATCCGGCGCCTGGGCTACGGCGCGATGCGCATCACGGGCCCCGGCGTGTGGGGCGATCCGCCCGACCGCGACGGCGCCATCGCGCTGCTGCGCAGCCTGCCCGAACTGGGCGTGGACTTCATCGACACGGCCGATTCCTATGGCCCCAACGTGTCCGAGGAACTGATCCGCGACGCCCTCGCGCCGTACCGCGCCGGCACCGTCGTCGCCACCAAGGCCGGCCTGGCGCGCACGGGGCCGGGCAACTGGGTACCGCTGGGCCGCCCCGAATACCTGATCCAGCAGGCCTACGCCAGCCTGCGCCGGCTGGGCGTGGAGCAGATCGACTTGTGGCAGCTGCACCGCATCGACCCGGCGGTGCCGCGCGGCGAACAGTTCGGCGCCATCGCCTGGCTGCTGGAGCAGGGCGTGATCCGGCACGCGGGCCTGTCCGAGGTGGGCGTGGAGGAGATCGCGGAAGCGCGCCGGTATTTTCCCGTGGCGACGGTGCAGAACCGCTACAACCTGGCCGAGCGCCAGAGCGAGGACGTGCTGGCGTATGCGGAGGACCACGGCATCGGCTTCATCCCCTGGTTCCCGCTGGCGGCAGGCAGCCTGCTGCAGCCGGGCGGCGTGCTCGACGCCATCGCGCGCCGCCACGGCGCCACGCCGGGCCAGGTGGCGCTGGCCTGGCTGCTCCGGCGCAGCCCCGTGATGCTGCCGATTCCCGGCACGTCGAGCCTGGCGCACCTGCGCGAGAACCTGGGGGCGTGGCAGGTGGCCTTGTCGGACGAGGAATTCGCGGCGCTGTCGCAACTGGGCCGCTAGTCGTAGCACGTCGTCCCGGCGAAGGCAGGGACCCAATCTTGCAAGCGTTGCCGTGATATTACATTGGGCCCCTGCCTCCGCAGGGGCGACGGCAGCGGCTCAGCGGTGCACCACCACCATCAGCGCCTTCGCCTCGGCCTTGCCCGCGTTGCGGATCACGTGATCCTGGTCGGCCGGATAGCGCGCCGTCGCGCCGTGCTTGATTTTCTTCTTTTCTCCCCCCACCTCGAGTTCCACCGTGCCCGTGACGATGGTGAGGTGCTCCGTGGTGCCGGGGTCGTGCGCCTGCGAGGCCAGTTCGCCGCCCGGCTGCAGCGTCAGTTCGTACCATTCGTACTTGCCCGCCAGCTCCATGGGCCCCAGGATGCGCAGCGAGTAGCCGGCGTGGGCGCCGGGCAGGGTCGGGATCTCGTGGGCTTCCACCACGCGGATATGCTCGGCGGTGCGCACCTCGGACGACAGCAGCTCGCCGATCTGCACGCCCAGCGCATTGGCCAGGCGCCAGGTGATGGCGATGGTCGGGTTGGCCTTCTCGCGCTCGATCTGCGACAGCATCGACTTGGAGACGCCGGCGATGCGCGACAGGTCTTCCAGCGTCAGGCCGCGCGCCAGGCGCAGGCGCTGCAGCGTGGCGCCCACTTCCGGAGGTGCATTATTGGTAACGACGGTATTCATCTAAGCTTATATATTCTTGCTTGCCAAGTTCAATGGCCAGGGGTAAGATTCGATATATTGAATTCGCGTTCGACATAGAGAACAAGTTCAAGACATCGAACGACCCACGGTACAACATCCGCCAACCCCCGGTCAAGCCGGACAGTAAAAAGGACGAAGGTTATGAGCGACCAGGCTTTTTATAGCGCCCTCCAGCAGAAACTCGACACGCTCCAGTGCGAGGGCCTGTTCAAGCCCGAGCGCGTGCTCGCTTCGCGCCAGGGCGCGGAAGTGGTCGCCCAGGACGGCCGCACGCTGATCAATATGTGCGCCAACAATTACCTGGGCCTGTCCGGCGACCTCGAGACGCAGAAGGCGGCGGAAGCCGCGCTGCAGAAATACGGCTACGGCCTGTCGTCGGTGCGCTTCATCTGCGGCACCCAGACCGTGCACAAGGAACTGGAGCAGGCGCTGTCGCGCTTCCTGGGCACCGAGGACACGATCCTGTACGCGGCCGCCTTCGACGCCAACGGCGGCGTGTTCGAGCCCCTGTTCGACGAGAACGACGCGATCATCTCGGACGCGCTGAACCACGCGTCGATCATCGACGGCGTACGTCTGTGCAAGGCGGCGCGTTATCGCTACGCCAACAACGACATGGCCGACCTGGAAAAGCAGCTGCAGGCGGCCACCGACGCCGGCAAGCGCCACAAGATCATCGTCACCGACGGCGTGTTCTCGATGGACGGCACCATCGCCAAGCTGGACGAGATCGTGGCGCTGGCCGAGAAATACGGCGCACTGACCATGATCGACGAATCGCACGCCTCCGGCTTCATGGGCGCGACGGGCCGCGGCACGCACGAGCACTGCGGCGTGATGGGCAAGATCGACATCATCACGGGCACGCTGGGCAAGGCCCTGGGCGGCGCCATGGGCGGCTTCACGTCGGGCCGCAAGGAAGTCATCGAAATGCTGCGCCAGAAGTCGCGTCCCTACCTGTTCTCGAACACGCTGGCCCCGATGATCGCCGGCGCCTCGCTGGCCGTGCTGGAGCGCATCAGCAAGAGCACCGAGCTGCGCGACCGCCTGCACGAGAACACCGCCTATTTCCGCAAGGAGATCGAGCGCATCGGCTTCACCATCAAGCCGGGCACGCACCCGGTGGTGCCGGTGATGCTGTTCGAGGCGCCGGTCGCGCAGAAATTCGCGGCCCGCATGTTCGAACTGGGCGTGCTGCTGTCGGGCTTCTTCTACCCGGTGGTGCCGATGGGCCAGGCGCGCGTGCGCGTCCAGCTGTCCGCCGCCCACACCCGCGAGCAGCTCGACACGGTGCTGGCCGCCTTCGAACAGGCCGGCCGCGAGCTGGGCATCCTCAAGACGCAATAAGAACATCGGAATAATCCAGAAAGACAGGACCAACAGCATGGAACGCATCCTCATCATCGGCGCCAACGGCCAGATCGGCAGCGAACTCGTGACCGCCCTGGCGGACAAGCACGGCGCGGACAACGTCATCGCCTCGGACATCGGCGCCGACAACGTCTACGGCGCCAAGCGCTACACCCGCGTCGACGTGCTCGACAAGGACGCCGTGGCGCGCCTCGTCGCGGACGAGAACATCACCCAGGTCTACCAGCTGGCGGCGCTGCTGTCGGCCACCGGCGAGAAGGCGCCGCTGAAAGCCTGGACGCTGAACATGGACGGCCTGCTGAACATCCTGGAAATCGCGCGCGAGCGCGGCGAGGCCGGCAAGCCGCTGAAGGTGTTCTGGCCCTCGTCGATCGCTGCCTTCGGCCCGAACACGCCGTCGGACGCGCCCCAGTACGCGATCATGGACCCGACCTCGATCTACGGCATCAGCAAGCTGGCGGGCGAGCGCCTGTGCGAGTACTACCACGCCAAGTATGGCGTCGACGTGCGCAGCATCCGCTATCCGGGCATCATCAGCTTCAAGTCGCCTCCGGGCGGCGGCACCACCGACTACGCGATCGCGATCTTCCACGCGGCGCTGCGCGGCGAAGTCTACGAATGCTTCCTGGGCCCGGAAACCACGCTGCCGATGATCTACATGCCGGACGCGATCCGCGCCACCGTCGAGCTGATGGAAGCGCCGGCGGAACAGGTCGGGATCCGCTCCTCGTACAACGTGGCCGGCGTGTCGTTCAACCCGCGCGAGCTGGCCGCCGCCATCGCCGCCAAGCTGCCCTCGTTCCGCATCGACTACAAGCCCGACAGCCGCCAGCAGATCGCCGACTCGTGGCCGAAGAGCCTCGACGACGCCCGTGCCACCGCCGACTGGGGCTGGAAGGCGGCCATCGGCGTGGATGCGATGGTGACGGACATGCTGGCCAATGTCGACGTCGGCCTCGGCAAAGCCGCCTGAAATAACAAATAACGTATAACATCGTCGTTCCCGCGCAGGCGGTAACCCATGCTGAAGGTGATTAGCCCGCCCAGTATGGGTTCCTGCCTGCGCGGGAACGACGTTTGTATCAACACGAGAAACACAGGAGACAGCTCATGGACATGAGCGTATTTGACCTCTTCAAGATCGGCATCGGACCGTCCAGCTCCCACACGGTGGGTCCGATGGTCGCTGCGCGCCGCTTCCTGAACGATTACCAGGCGGAGGCAGGCTCGCTGGACGACGTCGTCGGCGTGGAAGCGCACCTGTACGGCTCGCTGGCGCTGACGGGCGTGGGCCACGCGACCGACAAGGCGGTGATCCTCGGCCTGATGGGCGAGACGCCGCAGGACGTCGATCCGGACCGCGTCGAGGACAAGCTGGCCGAAGCGGAGCTGGACGGCGCATTGCGCCTGCTCGGCACGAAGACGGTGCCGTTCACGCAGCGCGAGAACCTCGTCTGGCACAAGCAGTCGACGCTGCCCGAGCACCCGAACGGCATGCGCTTCGTGCTGCACCTGGCGGACGGCAGCCTGGTCGAGCGCATCTATTATTCGGTCGGCGGCGGTTTCATTACCGCGGCCGGCGAATCGCAGGCGGCCAAGGAGGCGCAGCCCGCCGCCAACGTGCCGTTCCCCTTCAACACGATGGGCGAGCTGCTGGAGCAGGGCCGCCGCCACGACCTGTCGATTCCCGCGATGCTGCGCGCGAACGAGTGCGCGCGCATGAGCAACGAGGAGCTCGATGCGGGCCTGGACCGCATCTGGCACGTGATGCGCGACTGCATCGCCCACGGCCTCGTCACCGAGGGCCAGCTGCCGGGCGGCTTGAACGTCAAGCGCCGCGCGGCCAAGCTGTGGCGCCAGGAGCAGGAAGCGAAGCACGCCGCCAACCACCTGCCGCACGACGCCGTGAACCAGGTCAGCCTGTACGCGATGGCCGTCAACGAAGAGAACGCGGCCGGCGGCCGGGTCGTCACGGCACCGACGAACGGCGCCGCCGGCATCATTCCCGCCGTGCTGCGCTACTACGCCGAGGATTGCCGGCCCAGCGACCCGCAGCGCGGCATCCGCGACTTCCTGCTGACGTCCGCCGCCATCGGCATGCTGTGCAAGAAGAACGCGTCGATCTCGGGCGCGGAGATCGGCTGCCAGGGCGAAGTCGGCGTCGCCTGCGCGATGGCGGCGGCGGGCCTCGTGGCGGCGCTGGGCGGCAGCAACGGCAAGATCGAGAATGCCGCGGAAATCGGCATCGAGCACCACCTGGGCATGACCTGCGACCCGATCGGCGGCCTGGTGCAGATTCCCTGCATCGAGCGCAACGGCATGGGCGCGATCAAGGCCATCACGGCGGCCTCGCTGGCGCTCAAGGGCGACGGCACGCACTTCGTCAGCCTCGACGACGTGATCGAGACGATGCGCCAGACGGGGGCGGACATGCAGGCGAAGTACAAGGAGACGTCGCTGGGCGGCCTGGCGATCCACGTCGTGACGGTCAACCACGCCGCCTGCTGATCCAGCGCCGATGGTGGGCACGGGGCGCCCACCCTAGGTCCCGTGGCGTCCGCACAACGCGGGCCCCTGCCGTAGGGGGAGGGGTCAGAGCCCGGTTTTGTTTCTGAAGGGCTCTGACCCCGGTGTTCCGTCGCGCCGCCCTTCTCTCCGACGATACCAAACAATATTCGGTAAAAGACAATATTTCCGCGGCGGGACTATAATTAACCTCCCACGCCAGCCAACCCGGAATCTTTCTACCGTATGCATTATGTGTCCACCCGCGCGACGAGCGCGTCCGCAGCACGCAATCCCCAAACGTTCTCGAGCATCCTGCTGGGCGGCCTGGCGCCGGACGGCGGCCTGTATCTCCCCAGCGACTACCCCCAAGTGACGTCCGCCGAGCTCGATGCCTGGCGCAGCCTGTCGTATGCGGAACTCGCGTACGAAATCCTGCGCAAGTTCGCCACCGACATCCCGGACGCCGATCTGCGCGCCCTGACGGCCAACACCTATACGGCCGACGTGTACCGCAACGCGCGCGCCGACGAATCGAGCAGCGAGATCACGCCGCTGCGCGTGCTGGAGAAAGGCGGGCAGGGCACGCTGATCCTGCAAGGCCTGTCGAACGGTCCGACGCTGGCGTTCAAGGACATGGCGATGCAGCTGCTGGGCAACCTGTTCGAATATGCGCTTGCGCAGAACGGCGACGAGTTGAACATCTTCGGCGCCACCTCGGGCGACACGGGCAGCGCCGCGGAATACGCGATGCGCGGCAAGCGCGGCATCCGCGTGTTCATGCTGTCGCCGCACCAGAAGATGAGCGCCTTCCAGACCGCGCAGATGTTCAGCCTGCAGGACCCGAACATCTTCAACATCGCCGTCGAGGGCGTGTTCGACGATTGCCAGGACATGGTCAAGGCGGTGTCCTCCGACCTCGAGTTCAAGGCGCGCCAGAAGATCGGCACCGTCAACTCGATCAACTGGGCGCGCGTGGTCGCCCAGGTCGTGTACTACTTCCGCGGCTACCTGAAGACCACCACGTCGAACGACCAGAAGGTCTCGTTCACGGTCCCCTCGGGGAACTTCGGCAATATCTGCGCGGGCCACATCGCGCGCATGATGGGTCTGCCGATCGACAAGCTGGTCGTCGCCACCAACGAGAACAACGTGCTCGACGAATTCTTCCGCACGGGTGTGTACCGCGTGCGGAAGAGCAGCGAAACGTACCACACGAGCAGCCCGTCGATGGACATCTCGAAGGCCTCGAACTTCGAGCGCTTCGTCTACGACCTGGTCGGCCGCGACGCCGAGCGTACCCACGCGCTGTTCCGCAAGGTGGAAACGCACGGCGGCTTCGACCTGTCCGGCGGCCCGGGCAGCGACGGCGACGAATTCAAGCTGGTCGCGAACTACGGCTTCCAGTCCGGCACCTCGCGCCACGAGGACCGCCTGGCGACGATCCGCTCCGTGTTCGACGACTACGGCATCACCATCGACACCCACACGGCCGACGGCATCAAGGTCGCGCGCGAGTACCTCGACCCGGCCGTGCCGATGATCGTGCTGGAGACGGCGCTGGCGGCCAAGTTCAACGAAACGATCCTGGAAGCGCTGGGCACGGACGCCGCGCGCCCGGCCGGCTTCGAGAACATCGAGTCGCTGCCGCAGCGCTTCGTGGTGATGCATCCGAACGTCGCGCAGATGAAGGAATTCATCGCGGCGCACACGGGGTTGGCCGTATGAGCGCCCAGAACCAGGCGCCGGCGCGCAAGCCCATGCTGACCGTGCGCGAGGCGCTGGACTTCCTGCTGGCCGGCGCGCGTCCCGTCGACGGCGTGGAGGTCGTCGACACGCTGGCGGCGAACGGCCGCGTGCTGGCCGAGGACCAGGTCTCGCTGCTGGACGTGCCCTCGGCCGACAACACGCAGATGGACGGCTATGCCGTGCGCGCGGCCGATTGCGCGAGCGGCGCCGCGGTGCTCCGCGTCGCCCAGCGCATCCCGGCCGGCAGCGTCGGCCAGCCGCTCGAACCCGGCACCGCGGCGCGCATCTTCACGGGCGCCTTGATCCCGCCAGGAGCCGATGCCGTCGTGATGCAGGAACAATGCGAGGCGGACGGCGGCCACGTGACCGTCCGGCATGCGCCGAAGGCGGGCGAATGGATCCGCCGCGCCGGCGAGGACGTGCGCGCCGGCAGCGTGATCCTGCCGGCCGGAACCCGCTTGCGCGCCCAGGAACTGGGCCTCGCGGCGTCCGTCGGCCTGGCCACGCTCCCCGTGCGCCGGCGCCTGCGCGTGGCCGTGTTCTTCACCGGCGACGAACTGGCCATGCCGGGCGAGCCGCTGAAGCCGGGCGCCATCTACAACTCGAACCGCTTCGCCCTGCGCGGCCTGCTGGAAAACCTCGGCTGCGCATTCACCGACTACGGCATCGTGCCGGATTCGCTGCAGGCCACGCGCGACACGCTGCGCAAGGCGGCGCGCGAACACGACCTGATCATCACCTCGGGCGGCGTGTCGGTCGGCGAGGAAGACCATATCAAGCCGGCCGTGGAAGCGGAAGGACGCCTGAACATGTGGCAGATCGCCGTCAAGCCGGGCAAGCCGCTGGCATTCGGCGCCGTGCGCCGCGAGGCTGGCGAGGAAGGCGGCGACGGCGAAGCGTTCTTCATCGGCCTGCCTGGCAATCCCGTGTCGAGCTTCATCACCTTCCTGCTGTTCGTGCGGCCCTTCCTGCTGCGCCTGCAAGGCGTGACGGGCACCGTGGAGCCGCGCACGATCGCCATGCGCGCCGACTTCGACTGGCCCAAGGGCGACCGCCGCAATGAATTCCTGCGCGCCCGCATGAACGACGCGGGCGGCCTGGAACTGTTCCCGAACCAGGGCTCGGGCGTGCTGACGTCCACCGCCTGGGCCGATGGCCTGATCGACAACCCGCCGGGGCAAAGCATCGCGCGTGGCGACACGGTGCGCTTCATCCCGTTCGCTTCACTCCAGTACTGAATACCGACATGAACATCAACCTGCGTTTCTTCGCCAGCGTGCGCGAAGCCCTCGGCACCCCGGGCGAGACGGTGGCGCTGCCGGACGGCGTGGCCACCGTCGGCGCCGTGCGCGACTTCCTCATCGCGCGCGGCGGCGCCTGGGCCGACGCCCTGGCCCACGACCGTGCACTGCGCATGGCCTTCGACCACGTCATGTGCGCGCCCGAGACGCCCGTCAAGGAAGGTGGCGAAGTGGCGTTCTTCCCGCCGGTGACGGGCGGCTGATTCACTTCCGCTAAAAAGACCGTCGCCCCTGCGCAGACAGGGGCCCAATTTCTCGGCGCTGCGACTGCGCCGGCAAACTTGGGCCCCTGCCTGCGCAGGGACGACGCATTTGTGGTGCTTTTATCGACCGTGATCAACCGTGATGCGCTTCCTCGCGCACCGCATGCGCCTGGACCGCTGCGCCGTGGCGCATTGCCGCGACGATGACCAGCACCAGCGCCAGCACCGTCAACGCCGCCCCGCCGAACATCACGGCCGCATAGCCCGCGCCTGCGTTCAGCACGGCCGCGCCCAGCGCCGCGCCGATCGCATTGCCCAGGTTGAACGCGCCGATGTTCACTGACGAGGCCAGGCCCGGCGCTTCCGTCGCGGCGCGCATCACGCGCATCTGCACGGGCGGCACCAGGGCGAAGGACGCGATGCCCCAGACCAGCAGGCCGATCGCGGCGCCGGCCTGGCTCTGGGCCAGCCAGGGGAAGGCGATCATGGTCGCCGCTTCCAGGGCCAGGAAGAACACCAGCGTCTTGTCGATCGAACGGTCGGCCAGCTTGCCGCCGACCGAGTTACCGATCGTGAAGCCGATGCCGACGACGGCCAGCATCAGGGTGATGAAGCCCGGCGAGGCCTGGGTAAACGTCTTCAGCGCGGGATTGATGTAGGTGTACAGCGCGAACATGGCGCCCGAGGCCAGCACGGTCGTCAGCAGCGCCTGCAGCACGACGGGACGCATCAGCACCTTCAGTTCCTTGCGCACGTCCGGTGCCTCGCCCTTGCTGCCCTTGGGCAGGAACATCAGCAGCGAAGCCATCGCCAGCACGCCCAGCATGCCGATCGCGCCAAACGACTCGCGCCAGCCCAGGCTGTCGCTGACCCAGGTGGCGGCCGGCACGCCGCCGATATTGGCGATGGTCAGGCCCGTGAACATCGCCGCGACGGCGCTGGCCTGCTTTTCGCGCGGCACGAGGCTGGCGGCGACGACGGAACCGATGCCGAAGAAGGCGCCGTGCGTGAGACTCGTGATGACGCGCGCCGCCATCAGGCTGGCGTAGTTCGGCGCCAGCGCCGAGAGGATATTACCGATGGTGAAGATCGCCATCAGGGCGATCAGCGCGTTGCGTCGCGGCCAGCGCGCCAGCAGCAGGGTCATGATCGGTGCGCCGACCATGACGCCGATGGCGTAGGCCGAGACGAGCATGCCGGCCGACGGGATCGACACGTTCACGCCCTGGGCAATGGTGAGGAGCATGCCCATGGGCCCGAATTCGGTGGTGCCGATGCCGAAGGCGCCGATGGCCAGGGCGAGCAGGGGCAGGGCGGCGCTGTGCGGCTGCCCAGTGGAGGAAGTGCGGGAGGAAGTGCTGGAGGATGGTGTGGATGCGTGCATATTATTCTCGCGTGGTTCGGCCGGGACCCATGTCCGGCCCGATGAACCCGCATTATGCACGCGATCACTTTTTCAGATAAAGCGCCTAATCCTCAAAACACTTTTGAAAATAACGCGAGAATTGACGCGCAAAGCCCGTCACCCCTGCGATGGCAGGGGCGACGCGGTCACGCCAGCGTCTTTTCCGCCAGCGCCATCAGGCGTGCGCAATTGGCATTGCGGTCGGCATAGTCCTTCCACGCCGTCGTGCGGGCCAGGTCCTGCCATTTGCGCAGCGAGACGTCGGTGAGGTCGATCGTGCGGCCGCCGTTGCCCTGGAAGAGCGCGGCCACCGAGGCATCGTCCATCTGGGCCGACTTGCGCGCGAAGCTTTCCAGGTCGGCGCCCACGGCCAGCAGCGTCTTCTGCTGGTCCTTCGTCAGGCGGTCGAACGAGGCCTTGGAGATCAGCAGGGGCTCGAGCATGAACCAGTAGGCGCCGCTGCGCGCCGTCGTCACCGACTTGCTCACCTCGTCCAGGCGGAAGGAGATCAGCGACGACGACGAGGTCATGGCGGCGTCGATGCGGCCCTGCTGCATGGCGCCGCGGATCTCGTTCGAGGGCATGGCGACGACGCTGGCGCCGGCTTCCTTGAGGATCAGGTCCATCTCGTGCGAGCCGCCGCGCACCTTCAGGCCGGCCGCGTCTTCCGGATCGACGATGGGCCGGGCGCGCGACGCCATGCCGCCCGCTTGCCAGATCCAGCTGAGGATCACGATGCCCTTGTCGGCCAGGATGCGGTTGAATTCCCGGCCGATTTCGGCGCTCTTCCAGGCGTAACCCTGTTCGTAGGATGTCACCAGGCCCGGCATCAGGCCGATATTGGCCTCGGGCAGGTCGGCGGCGGCGTAGGACAGGGGTACCAGCGACATGTCCAGGCGGCCCGCGGCCAGCGCCCCGATCTGCGCCTCGCTCTTCATGAGCGTGGAGCGCGGGTAGATCGAGAATTTGACCTTGCCCCTGGTGCGGCGCTCCGTCTCGGCGGCGAACATGCGGCACAGCCGGTCGCGGAAATCGCCTTCGGCAACGCTGCCGCCGGGGAACTGATGGGAGATCTTGAGGTGCGTGGGCTGGGCCCACGCCGTCTGGAGCCAGAGCGGACTGGTCGCGATCGCGCCCAGTAATGTCCTACGGGTCATTACCGACATATTCATCCTCCAAGATGATCAGATCGACGTGTCGAATCGTGCCTCCGTGTCGCATGGCGCCGGCTGCATCGTTCGTATTGTTGTGCGTATAAGAATAGGCTGAGCCAGTGGCATGTCAAGACGAAAATTGAATTTATGCCAAAGCTTTTTGCCACGAACCGTGCCGGCGGCATGCGGCAATGCAGCGCAAGTATCTGCCTTGCGAACGCAGCATTGTTTGCGCTAGCTCTAATGGTGGCCCGGTTCGCTACGTATTGCGGTGCATCGCCCGTACCAGCTGCGGTGTTGCACGAAAAGCACGTCGCCCCGGCGTAGGCCGGGGCCCAATTTCGCCACGCCGCCGGAGCGCACGGAACTTGGGCCCCGGCCTGCGCCGTGGCGACGGTGGCAGGGGATGCGGAAGCTCAGAGGCCGCGCAGGAAAGCGCGGATCGCGTCGCGCACCTTGTCCGGCTGGTCGAACATGGCGAAGTGGCGCGCCGGCGCGATGCCCGTCACCTGCAGGCGCGGCACGCCCTCCAGCAGCGCGCGGTAGTAGTCGAGCTTGGCCGCTTCCGTCAGGCCCTGCTGCTGGCTGTCGAGGTCGAAGTAGGGCGCCAGCACGAGGACCGGCGCGGCGATCGACTTCAGCCCCGGGCGCAGGTCCAGCGCCAGCACGTCCGCCGTGTAGCGGCCCACCGACGCCGGGTCGCTGCGGCCCGTCAGCTTGGCCAGCTCGTCGGCCTTGTCCATGTCCAGCACGCCGATCGTGCGCATATAGCCCTGCTGCTGTGCGGCGAAGGCGCCAGCCGGGATGCCCGCCAGGCGCTGGCGCATCGTGGCGGCTTGCTGGGTGCGCTGCTGGGGCGGGAAGTCCTCGGTGCCGGGGAAGACGGGCAGGCCGTCGATGCTGACGATGCCGCCCAGCAGCTGCGGCCCGTCTTCGGCGAGCGCGAAGCCGAGGATGCCGCCCAGGCTGTGGCCGATCAGCACGGGCTTGTCCAGGCGCCGCTGGGCGATCAGCTTCTTGACGGCGGCCTGCGCGGCGGCGAACGGTTGGTCGCCGGCGGCCGGGCGGCCGTCGAAGCCCGGCAGCGTCAGCACGTACAGCGTGTAGTCGCCGGCAAAGGCGCGGATCGTGTCCTGCCATACCCAGCTGCCGCTCGCCAGGCCCGGCACGAGGATCAGGGGCCGGCCGCGCGACCCGTGGCGTTCGACCAGCACGCCGTCGACCTCGAAGCGTTCTGCCGGGGCGATCGTGGCTGCGTAGCGGCTCGGCGCGGCAGCGGCCGGTGCCGGTTCGATGGCGCGGACTTCCTGGCCGATGCAGAGGACAACGACCAGCAGGGCGGCGATGCGGGATTTCGTGCACTTCATACGGACTCCTCGGGGAAAAAGATGGTTTCGATCGGCTGGGCGAACAGCCGGGATATCGCGAACGCCAGCGGCAGGCTGGGGTCGTACTTGCCCGTCTCGATGGCGATGACGGTCTGGCGCGACACGTCCAGCAGCTCGGCCAGGTGGGCCTGGCTCCAGCCGCGCGCGCCGCGCAGGTCGCGGATCAGGTTCTTCATGGTTCCGGGCGCCGCTCCACGCGCGCCCTGGCGAGCGAGGCCAGCGCCCAGCTCGCGCCCATCACGATCCAGACGGAGAACATCGACAGGCGCGGGAAGCCGGCCGTCTCCAGGAAGCCGTAGCTGAACGTGACGGCGCCCGTGATGGCGAACGCGAGGCCCAGGGTCTCGAGCATGCGCAGGCGCTGGTATTCGTCGATGCGGCGCACGTGGCGGGCGATGGCGCGGATCATCAGGCCGAAACCGGCCATGGGCAGCAGCAGCACGGCCGTGCGCAGCGGACCTTCGGGCAGCGGGCGGCCGAACGCGATCGACGCGCTCAACAGGACCACGTAGACGGCAAGCGCCGTGAACAGCTCGCGGTGATACGCTTTCGTGACGCGTCGTTCGTGCATGGGAGACTCCTCGTCGTGGCGGTGAATGTAAAGGATGCTTGACATCGTAGGCCGATGCCTCCCAGATGTCAAGCTCCCTTTACATCGACCGGCGCGCCGGCATTCGACTACAATGCACGCCTTTCCTCGCACACGCCGCTTCCTGCCATGATCCAGACTCCCGACCCTTCGCGCCGCGCCATCGTCGTCGGCGGCGGCCCCGCCGGCCTGATGGCGGCCGAGGTGCTGGCCGCGGGCGGCGCATCCGTCGACGTGTACGACGCCATGCCGTCGGTCGGGCGCAAATTCCTCCTGGCGGGCAAGGGCGGCATGAACATCACCCACTCGGAACCGCTGGACGCGTTCGCGGGCCGCTACGGCAGCCGCCGCGCCGACGTCGCGCCGTGGCTGGACGGCTTTGCGCCGGACGCCGTGCGCGCCTGGATCCACGACCTGGGTGTCGATACCTTCGTCGGCACGTCCGGCCGCGTCTTCCCCACCGACATGAAAGCCGCGCCGCTGCTGCGCGCCTGGCTGCACCGGCTGCGCGAGGGGGGCGTGCGCTTCCACATGCGGCACCGCTGGCTGGGGTGGGACGGTAGTCCGGCCGCCGGCGCGCTGCGCTTCGCCACGCCCGAGGGGGAGCGCGTCGAGCGGGCCGATGCCGTCGTGCTGGCGCTGGGCGGCGCCAGCTGGGCGCGGCTCGGCTCGGACGGCGCCTGGGTGCCGCTGCTGCGGCAGGCGGGCGTGGACGTCGCGCCGCTCGTTCCCGCCAACTGCGGCTTCGACGCCGACTGGAGCGCGCATTTCGCAGAGCGCCATGCGGGCGCCCCGCTGACCACCGTGGCGCTGGCGCTGGACGACGTCGATGGTGTCCCGCTGGCGCGCAAGGGCCAGTTCGTCGTCACGGCGACGGGCATCGAGGGCAGCCTCGTGTACGCCTTGTCGGCGCCCATCCGCGAACGCATCGCACGCGATGGCCAGGCCACGGTGTTCGTCGACTTGCTGCCGGACCACGACGCCGCGCGCGTGCTGGACGAGGTGGCGCGGCCGCGCGGCACGCGCTCGATGTCCAGCCACCTGCAGAGCCGCCTCGGCATCAAGGGCGTGAAATCGGGCTTGCTGCACGAGTGCCTGTCGAAGGAAGCCTACGCCGACCCGGCGCGGCTGGCGCGGGCGATCAAGGCGCTGCCGCTGGTCGTCAAGCGGCCGCGCCCCATCGACGAGGCGATCAGCAGCGCCGGCGGCGTGCGCTTCGCGGACCTGGACGCCGGCGGCATGCTGCGCGCCGTCCCCGGCACCTTCGCCGCCGGCGAGATGGTGGATTGGGAAGCGCCGACGGGCGGCTATCTGCTGACGGCCTGCTTCGGCAGCGGCCGCGCGGCGGGCCGCGGCGCGCTGGCCTGGCTGGAGCGCACGCGCCCCTGAGGTCGATCATGTTAGGATGGCAATGTTTCGTCACGACCGTCATTCCATGAACAAGACCTTGTCCTGCATCCTTGCCGCACTGGCGGCACTGGCCGCGCATGCCGCCTCGGCTGCCTCGGCCGCCGAACCCTCGTGCGCCCGGCAGCTGGGCGCGAAGCCCGCGGCCCTGCTCGTGGCCCAGTGCACCCGCGTGTCGCCCGCCACCCATCCGCCCTGCAACGTCGCCAACAGCTGCGCCATGGTCGTGGGCGAGATCGAGCGCAGCTGCAACCTGCTCGAGGGCGAATCGTATGCGCCGAAGTTCTGCAAGGTGGCCGACATGCGCAAGGGCACGGCGCGCGCGACGGGCGTGCTGATGCCGTCCGACAGCGGCGACTACCCGCACCTGCGCGTGATGACGGACCAGGGTGTCCAGATGGGCGGTTTTTGCGTGGGCGACAAGGGCTGCGCCGCCTGGTTCGTGGATGGCAAGGAGGGCGAGGCGCCGCTGGCGCTCGACCCGAAGCTGCGCGGCCGCCGCGTGGAAGTGGAATTCGTCACCGAGCCGAATCGCGGCCGGATCGAGAGCGACGAGGAGAACGCCATCCTCACGTTCGTCAAGCGGGCGGCCTTGCTCAAGTAGGCGTCAATCCTTGAACACGACGCTGCCGCTGCCGTGGCGCGTCACGCTGCGCTCGTCCGGATTGCCGTAGACGACGGCGTCGCCGCTGCCCGTGAGCGACACGTTGACGGCGCGGCTGGCGTACACGGCGCTGTCGCCGGAACCCTCCTGCACGAGCGCGGCCTCCTCGGCGCGCAGGTGGCGCGCATCGATATCGCCCGAACCGCGCAAGGTGGCCGCGAGCGAGCGGCTGGAACCGACGAGGGTCAGCCGTCCCGAGCCCTCGACGTCGCCCGTCACCGTGTCGCTACTGCCGCCCGTGACCTCGAGGTCGCCGCTGCCGTGCACATTGGCCGCGATGTCGCGGTAGCGGCCGTTGAAGCGCACGGTGCCCGAGCCGCCCAGCGTGATGACGATGCGCTCGCCGCCGAAGCCGCTGACGGCATGCTCGCCGCTGCCGTTGACGGCCAGGTTGTCCAGCGTCGGCAGCGTGACGGCGACCTCGATCGGCTGGCGGTGGCGCAACAGGATGCCGCGCGGGCCGATGCGCAGCGTATCGCCGTCGAGCGCCGTGTCGATGTTCGCCAGCAGGCGCTGCTCGCCCCGCACTTCCAGGCTGGGGACGGGGCCCTGGCGCAGCGTCAGGTTGACGGGGCCGCTGACCTCGACGCTGGTCGCCGCCCGCGCGAGCGTGCGCTTGTCGGTGGCGACGAGGCGGCTTCCCGGGCTGGACGGGCCGTTGCCGCCGTGGGCGCGCAGCATGCTGTACGAGACGCCGATCAGGACGAAGGCCAGCAGCAGCAGGGCGAAGCCGATTTTCAGGAGTGCGCGCATCGCCGCCTTTCAGCTGCCCTTGAGCAGGGACCGGTTCATCTGCAGGTAGCGCTTGAAGCCCACCCATGTATAGCGCGTGACGACGAGCGAGGCCAGCAGCAGCGCGATCCCGCCCAGCACCATGCCGCCGCCCAGCAGGGTCTGCGTGGTGCGCGATTCCGCGTCCATGTCCGTGCTGATGCGCAGCGTGCTGTCGGCCACCGCCTCGGCGCCGCGCAGCACGCGCGAGCGCCGCGAGGCGGAGGCGGCGTCGGTCTCGCTGCCATCGCCGTCGTCGCCGGCCGGCTCGGCGCGTTCCTGGCGCACGTGGATGCCCTGGTCGCCGATGGTGATCAGCATCTGGCGCTCGCCGCGGTCCTCGTCGATCGTGACGAAGCGGCTCGGCCAGTCGAGCACCAGCTCGTTGGTGCCGGCCAGGCCGCTGGCGGTGGTGGCGATGCCCGCCAGGTAGAACGCGAGCGCGCTCACGTACAGGGCGCACAGCAGCGAGGCGTAGACCATCGCCGGCACGAGCATGAACAGGTTGAAGATGGCCAGGCCGAACGCGGACACGACCATGCGCGCCGCCCCGGCCGGGCTTTTCCGGACCGACAGGCTCGCCATGTGGGCGCTGGCGCGCAGCGTCATCGCGATCTTCTTCGGCTCGTCCAGCTCGCCCGCCACGTCCTGCTCGCTGCGGCCGGCGGCGACGCCGTCGACGAAGCGCTGTTCGTAGTAGGCGAGCGTCCTGGCCTGCACGTCCGGCTGCAGGCCCATCATGGCCCGCTTGAGCGCGTCGAGATATTCCAGCTTGCCCATGCGTTATCCTCCGGCCCCGGCGTCAGTGGTGGCCGATGACCGGCATGGCGTAGAAGGCCGGGTCCGGGGCCGCGCCGGCGCCGACCAGGCCCGGATGGACGAGCGCGACGGTCGCCAGGGCGACGACGGCCAGGAGGGCCAGGGTACGCAAGCCGAGTACGAGGTTCATGTGCATGTCCGCCAACATTCTTGTCGATGCTCCCACTCTACGCAGCGGCGCCCGGGCAGGCCAGCGCGGTGCGACGGACTGCCGTTTTTGCGGGATAGTCCGCACGGGGCTGCGACAGCCGGATGGCAGGAATCGGGACCCGGCTCACGGCGCGCGCCCCTTCAGCAGCGCCTGCGCGGCCTGCACGCCGCTGCGCACGGCCGCTTCCAGCGTGGCCGGATAGTCGCTGGCCGTGTAGTCGCCGGCCAGGAACAGCCCGGGCAGGGCCGTCGCGTTCGCGGGGCGGGCGAGGCCGGGGGCGCAGGCGAAGGTGGCGCGCTTTTCCGTGATGACCTGGCTCCAGCGCGACGCCGCCAGGCCCGGCATGGCGAAGGCGTCCGCCAGCTGCGCCGCCACGGCGCGCGCAAGCGCCTCCTGCGGCTGGGCCGCGGCATCGCCGGCGGCGCTGACGACGACGGCCAGCAGGCCGTCCTGGCCGTCTTTGCCACCTTCGTCGTCGGCGTCGAGCTGGCCGCGGTCGAACGCGAACTGGCCCCACAGGCCCCGCTCGGGGGCATCGAGCAAGGCGCAGAACGGCAGCGGCAGGCGGGTGCCCGGATCGTACTGCAGGTAGACGGTGGAAATCGGCTCGTAGGCGAAGGCGTCGAGCTGCGCGCAGGTCTGTTCCAGCCCCGGCAGCGCGCGCAGCAGGCTGGCGGCCTGCCAGGGCGGCGCGGCGACGACGAGCGCATCGTGGACCAGGCAGCCGGCATCGTTGCCCACGCGCCAGCGCGTGCCGTCCTGCGCGATGCTGCCCACCCGGGTACCCGTCAACACGCGGGCGCCGCGGCCTTCCAGCCAGCCGCGCGCGGCGTCGGGAAACAGCGCGTCGAGCAGCACGCGCGGGAGCAGCATGTCGGAAGCGGCGCGCTTGGCGCCCAGGCTGTCGCGCAGCACGGCCAGGAAGACCCGGGCCGAGGCGCGCTCGGGCGGGGTGTTCAACGCGGCGATGCACAGCGGCGCCCACAGCAGGCGCTGCAGGCGCGGGGTCTGGTCGAAGCGCTCGAGCAGCTCCGTGACGCTGCAGTCGGCGTGCAGCTGCCAGCCCATCCAGCGCGCGCTCGTCGAAAAACGCGCGAGCGCCAGCTTGTCCTCGCGCGCGAGACCCTTGGCGCGCAGCAGTGCCGCCAGCACGTGCAGCGGCGCCGGCAGGCGCGGGGCCACGAAATCCATCAGCCCCGAGGCGGGCGGATAGCGCATCTGCAGCGGCAGGCGCAGGAAGGCGGCGCGCGGGTCGACGCCGACGCGGCGCAGCAGCTTCAGGCTGTCCTTGTAGGCGCCCAGCAGGATGTGCTGGCCGTTGTCCAGCCGCCGTTCTCCGGTCGGGCCCTTGACCTCGACGGCGCGCGCGCGGCCGCCCAGCGTGCGCGCCGCTTCGTACAGCGTGACGCGGCAGCCGGCGGCGGCCAGCTCGACGGCGGCGGCACAACCGGCCCAGCCGCCGCCGACCACCGCCACGTCGGCGCCGTCAGCCGCGCAGTCAGCCTCGCTGTCAGCCTCGCTGTCAGCCTTTAACATACGTCTTCCACGCCAGCCACAGCTTGCGCAGCGGCGTCAGCGAAATCTTCTGGTTCAGCACGTGGTAGCCGTCGCGCGCGATCTCGTCGAGCAGCGTGCGGTAGATCGCGGCCATCATCAGGCCGGGACGCTGGGCGCGCCGGTCGGCCTTGGGCAGCAGGGCGAAGGCCTCGTCGTAGATGCCCTGGGCGCGCTCGGTCTGGAACTTCATGAGCGCCTCGAACTTCTCGCTGTGGCGCGCGTTGAGGATGTCGGCCGCCGTCACGCCGAACTGCTGCAGCTCGTTGACGGGCAGGTAGATGCGGCCCTTGCGCGCGTCCTCGCCCACGTCGCGGATGATGTTGGTGAGCTGGAACGCCAGTCCCAGCTTCTCGGCGTACTCGAGGGTCCGGGGATCGGTCACGCCGAAGATGCTGGCCGACAGGATGCCGACGACGCCGGCCACGTGCCAGCAGTACTTGCGCAGGCCGGCGTAATCGAGGTAGCGCGACTGGTCCAGGTCCATCTCCATGCCGTCGATGATCGCCAGCAGGTGCGCTTCCTTCAGGTCGTACACGGCCAGGTGGGGCTGCAACGCGAGCATCACGGGGTGCGTGGGCGGGTTGCCGTCGCCGTGGCCGTACATGCTCGACACTTCCTTGCGCCACCAGGCCAGCTTGATGCGGGCGACGGAGCCGTCGCTGGTCTCGTCCACGGTGTCGTCGACTTCCCGGCAGAACGCGTACAGCGCCGTGATCGCGCGCCGGCGTTCCGGCGGCAGGAACAGGAAGCTGTAGTAGAAGCTGGAGCCGCTCTGGACGGTCTTTTGTTGGCAGTATTCGTCGGGGGACATAATCAAATTCGGGTCATGCGGCGCGGGGCCGCGCGGTGAGTCCGCTATCTTATCCGATGGTGCGCAATTCCGGTCCACTACATGCGGAGGGCGCGCCAGGCGACGACGATCCAGTCGCGGCGCTTCAGTTGGGGACGGCGCCGGAACACGTCGTACTGCACGCGCTCGATGGCGTCGAGGATGCGCAGGCCGCCCTGCACGATGAAGCGCAGTTCCCAGCCGATGCGGCCCGGCAGGCGCGTGGCCAGCGGCGCGCCCTGCAGCATCAGCGCCCTGGCACGTTCGACCTGGAAGTCCATCAGGGCGCGCCAGGCAGGGCCGGTGCGGCCGTGGGCGATGTCGTCCTCGGACACGCCGAAGCGCGCCAGGTCTTCCCGCGGCAGGTAGATGCGGCCCTTGTCGATGTCGATCGCGACGTCCTGCCAGAAATTGATGAGCTGCAGGGCCGTGCAGATGGCGTCGGCGTCGCGCAGGCTGGCCTCGTCGTCGACCTCGTACAGGCCCAGCATCAGGCGCCCGACGGGGTTGGCGGAACGGCGGCAGTAGTCGAGCAGGGCGCCGTAGTCTGCATAGCGGGTCGTCACGACGTCCTGGCGGAAGGCGCTGAGCAGGTCGCGCAGCGGCTGCAGCGGCAGGCGGTGCGCGCGCAGGGCCGCGGCCAGGCGCGCGAACATGGGGTCGACGCTCGGCTGGTCGACGGCGATCACGTCGAGCTGGGCCTCGTAGGCCTGCAGCGCGGCCAGGCGCTGCTCGGGCGTCGCGTCGCCCTCGTCGGCCAGGTCGTCGGCGCTGCGCGCGAACGCATAGATCGCCTCGACCGCCGGCACCAGGCGGCGCGGCATCAGGAGCGAGGCGACGGGGAAGTTTTCGTAGTGGTCGACAGCCATGGATGAGGAACGGAGCGGGGACCCAAGCAGGATCTAGATTGCTGACTCTAAAGTCATTTATTTCGCATTGTTGCATGATTATAATTGCTCAGCTTCATGCCAAGTAATAAATCGACGCAATGCCCGGCGCGGACCGTCACGCGCGCCGCGTCGCCCATGTGCAGGATCGACCGAGGACTCCATCGTGCTCCACTCGTTTGTGCTTGACCCGTTTTCCCCTCGCTGCGCCCAGCCGCGCGCAGCCATGCTGTCCGCCGTACTCCTGGCGGTATTCCTTGCCGCGCTGCTGGGCGGCTGCTCGAAAGCGCCGCCGCCGGCGCCCGACGTGCGCCCCGTACGGGCGCTGACGCTGGCGGCCGGCAACGGCGGCGCCAGCGCCGAGTTTTCCGGCGATGTGCGGCCGCGCTACGAATCGCGCCTAGGCTTTCGCGTGGGCGGCAAGATCAGCGCGCGCCAGGTCGACGTCGGCACCGTCGTCAAGCGCGGCCAGGTGCTGATGCAGCTCGACCCGCAGGATCTGCGCCTAGGCCAGGCCCAGGCAGACGCCAGCCTGCGCGCGGCGCAGACGACTGCGGAACTGGCGCGCGCGGAGCTGAAGCGCTACCAGGACCTGCGCGCCCAGAACTTCGTCAGCCAGGCCGTGCTCGACGAGAAGATCGCCGCGGCCCGCTCCACCCAGGCCCAGGCAGAGGCGGCGCGCGCGGCCCTGCGCAACCAGGCCAACCAGACGGGCTATGCGCGCCTGCTCGCGGACGCCGACGGCGTCGTCACGGGCATCGACGCGGAAGTGGGCCAGGTCGTGCAGGCCGGCACCCCCGTCGTGCGGGTGGCGCGCACCGACGAGAAGGAGGTCGTGATCGGCGTGCCCGAGGACCAGGTCGACGCGCTGCGCGAGGTGGCCGACGTCAGGGTGCGGCTGTGGGCCGACCCGGGCGCCAGCATTCCGGGCAAGATCCGCGAAGTGTCGCCGGTGGCCGACCCGGCCACGCGCACCTACACGGTCAAGGTCACGGTGCCTGCGCGCGAGGATATCCGCCTGGGCATGACGGCCGTGGTGGCGCTGCAGAAGAAAGGCGACAAGCAGGGCGGCGTCCGCGTGCCGTTGCCGGCCCTGGTCCAGAACGGGGGCGCGACCTCGGTGTGGGTCGTGGAAAACGGGGCTGTGCGCTTGGTGCCCGTGAAGGTCGGCGGCGTGTCCGGCAACGACGTGGTGCTGGTGGACGGGGTGCGTCCGGGCCAGACGATCGTCACGGCCGGCGTCAACCTGCTCAAGAGCGGCCAGAAGGTCAGGATCCTCGCGGCCGACGTGGCGCGCCGCGGCGATGCCGAGCAGGAGGCCATCGGCGGCGCGGCGAACGGTGGCGCAGCGGCGGCCGGGGTCAAGCAATGAGGCACTTCAACCTGTCGCGCTGGGTCCTCGAGAACATACCCCTCACGCGCTACCTGATCGCCGCGCTGCTGATCGGCGGCATCCTCAGCTACCAGCAGCTGGGCCAGGACGAGGATCCGCCGTTCACCTTCCGCATCATGGTCGTCACGGCCTACTGGCCCGGCGCCACCGGCGTCCAGATGGCCCAGCAGGTCACGGACAAGCTGGAGAGGAAGCTGCAGGAAACGCCGCACGTCGACAAGATCCGCAGCTTTTCCAAGCCGGGCGAGACGACGATCCTGATCGAGCTGCGCGAATCGACGCCGCCCCAGGACGTGCCGTCTACCTGGTACCAGGTGCGCAAGAAGGTCGGCGACATCGCGAACACGCTGCCGCAGGGCGTGGTCGGGCCGTTCTTCAACGACGAATTCGGCGACACCTACGGCTCGATCTTCGCGCTGTCCGGCGACGGCTTCACCTACGCCGAGATGCGCGACTACGCCGACTTCGTGCGCCAGCAGCTGCTGGCGGTTCCGCTCGTCGCCAAGGTCGAGCAGTTCGGCGTGCAGGAAGAAAAGATCAACATCTTGTTCTCGCAGCAGAAGTTCGCCCAGCTGGGCGTGCCGTTCGAACAGATCGTGAACCAGATCGCGACGCAGAACGGCATCGAGTCGGCCGGCATGCTGGTGACGCCGCTGGAAAACCTGCAGGTGCGCGTGACGGGCGGCCTGAAGACCGTCAAGCAGCTGGAAGACCTGAGCCTGCGCGCCGGCGGCACCACGTTCCGCCTGGGCGACTTCGCGAAGGTGGAGCGCGCCTACGAGGATCCGCCGCGCGAGAAGATGCGCTACAACGGCCACGAGGTGATCGGCCTGGGCGTGTCGATGGAAAAGGGCGGCAACATCATCGCGCTGGGCAAGGGGCTGGAAGCGACGGTGGAGCGGATCCGCGCCCAGCTCCCCGTCGGCATCGAGCTGGAACGGGTGTCGAACCAGCCGGCCGCCGTCACCGAGTCCGTCGACGAGTTCATGCACACGCTGGTCGAGGCGGTGGTGATCGTGCTCGTCGTGTCCTTCCTCGCGCTGGGGCTGCACAGGAAGCCCAGGCTGCGCCTGGACATCTGGCCCGGCCTCGTCGTGGCGCTGACGATCCCGCTGGTGCTGGCGATCACCTTCCTGTTCATGCACATCTTCGACATCTCGCTGCACAAGGTGTCGCTGGGCGCCCTGATCATCGCGCTGGGCCTGCTGGTCGACGACGCCATCATCGCCGTCGAGATGATGGTCCGGAAAATGGAGGAGGGCATGTCGCGCTTCGAGGCGGCGACCTTCGCCTACACGTCGACCGCCTTCCCCATGCTGACGGGCACGCTGATCACGGCCGCCGGCTTCCTGCCGATCGGCCTGGCGAAGTCCGCCGCCGGCGAATACACGTTCACGATGTTCTCGGTGAACGCCATCGCCCTGCTCGTGTCGTGGCTCGTGGCCGTGAGTTTCACGCCCTACATCGGCTTCATCCTGCTGAAGGTGAGTCCGCATGCGGACGGCGAGGGCGGGGCGCATGCCCACGACGTCTTCGACACGCCCGCCTACCGTCGCCTGCGCCGCACCGTCGACTGGTGCGTCACATGGCGCAAGACGACGATCGCGCTGTCGCTGGGCGTGTTCGCGCTGGGCGTGTTCGGCTTCAAGTTCATCGAGAAGCAGTTCTTCCCCGATTCCAGCCGTCCCGAACTGATGGTCGAAATGTGGCTGCCCGAGGGCACGAGCTTCGCGACCAACGAGGCGCTGGTCAAGAAATTCGAGCGCTTCGTGCGCGCCCAGCCTGAGCTGCACAGCGTGACGAGCTACGTCGGCACGGGCAGCCCGCGCTTCTACCTGCCGCTGGACCAGATCTTCCCGCAGTCGAACGTGTCGCAGTTCGTCGTGCTGCCCAAGGACCTGGCGCAGCGCGAGACCCTGCGGCGCAAGATCGAGGAGGCGTTCAAGACCGACTTCCCGGAAGTGCGTGGACGCGTGAAACTGCTGCCGAACGGGCCCCCGGTGCCGTATCCCGTGCAGTTCCAGGTGGCCGGACCGGATATCGCCGTCGTGCGCGGCGTCGCCGACCGGGTCAAGGACATCCTGCGCGCGAACCCGAACGCCGTCGGCGTCAACGACAACTGGAACGAATCGGTGAAGGTGCTGCGCCTGGACCTCGACCAGGACAAGCTGCGCGCGCTGGGCGTGACGTCCCAGGCCGTGCGGCGCACGGTGGCGACCGTGCTGTCCGGGACGACGGTGGGCCAGTTCCGCGAGAGCAACCGCCTGATCGACATCGTCGTGCGCCAGCCCGTCGAAGAGCGCTCGACCATGTCGGTGCTCGCGAACACCAACGTGGCGACGCCGGCGGGCCGTCCCGTGCCGCTGTCGCAGCTGGCCCGCATCGAGTTCGTGTGGGAGCCGGGCGTCGTGTGGCGCGAAGGGCGCGAGTGGGCGATCATGGTCCAGGCGGACGTGGTCGAGGGCATCCAGGGCCCGACCGTGTCGGCGCAGGTGGGCGACAAGCTGGCGGCGCTGCGCGCCGGGCTGCCGGCCGGCTACCGCATCACGCTGGAAGGGGCGGCGGCCGACAGTTCCGAGGCGGAAGCCTCGATCGCCGCCAACGTGCCGCTGGTGCTGTTCATCGTGTTCACGCTGCTGATGCTGCAATTGAAGAGCTTCTCGCGCGCGCTGCTCGTGTTCCTCACGGGACCGCTGGGCGTGGCCGGCGCGGCGATGGCGCTGCTGGCGCTGCACCGGCCGTTCGGCTTCGTCGCCAACCTGGGCGTGATCGCGCTGTTCGGCATGATCATCCGCAATTCCGTGATCCTCGTCGACCAGATCGAGAAGGACATCGCGGCCGGACATCCGGCCTGGGACGCGATCGTCGACAGCGCCGTGCGCCGCGCCCGACCGATCCTGCTGACGGCCGCCGCGGCGGCGCTGGCGATGATCCCGCTGTCGCGTTCCGTTTTCTGGGGGCCGATGGCGGTGGCGATCATGGGTGGCCTGCTGGTGGCGACGGCGCTGACGCTGCTGTTCCTGCCGGCGCTGTATGCGGCGTGGTTCCGGGTGCGCAGGGCGGACGGCTCGCCGTCCACGCGTTCGACCGGCGCATGAACGCTCCAGCCCCAGCCCTAGGTGGGCATGGCATGCCCACCGTTCGCTGCGGCGCACCATCTGCGTAAACGATTGAAATTTCGCGAGAAAATGGCCGAGTTACGTCATAACGGGGCAAAAACGCGGCCATATGCGCTTCGCACGGATTAAAAATCGCCCAATGGTGTCAGAAAATCCAGTAAAATATCGTGTTGAAGTTGTAGCCCCTAATCAAGCGCATGGCAGGGCGGCCGGTTTCACCGTCGGGCGCCCTTTGTTTTTGCGGGTAGATATGGGGCAAGATGCAGCATCCTGAGCGAGGATGGCGAAATTGGTAGACGCACCAGGTTTAGGTCCTGACGCCAGCAATGGTGTGGGGGTTCGAGTCCCCCTCCTCGCACCACGAATAATTATTTTTTTGGACGATTTTTACAATGGCAACTGCAGTCGAAAACCTGGGTAAACTCGAGCGCCGCTTGACTCTCTCTTTTCCGCTGAGCGACGTACGTACGGAAGTCGAAAAGCGCCTCAAGCAGCAGGCCAAGACCGCACGTGCGCCGGGCTTCCGTCCGGGTAAGGTGCCGCTCAAGATGGTCGCCGCCCAGTACGGCTACCAGATCGAGTCCGACGTCCTGAACGACAAGGTTGGCCAGGCCTTCAACGACGCCGCCAACGAAGCGCAGCTGCGCGTGGCCGGCATGCCGAAAATCGAGCCGAAGCAGGAAGCCCCGGAAGGCATGCTGGCATTCGACGCGACCTTCGAAGTCTACCCGGAAGTCGTGCTGCCGGCGCTGGACGGCATCGAAGTCGAGACCGTCAAGACCGACGTGTCGGACGCCGAGATCGACAAGACCATCGACATCCTGCGCAAGCAGCGCGTGCACTTCCACACCAAGGGTGAGGCAGGCGAGCACGGCGACGGCGGCGAAGCCGTCGCGGCCAACGGCGACCGCGTGACCGTCGACTTCGTCGGCAAGATCGACGGCGTCGAGTTCGAAGGCGGCAAGGCCGAGGACTATCCGTTCGTGCTGGGCGAAGGCCGCATGCTGCCGGAATTCGAAGCCGCGACCGTGGGCCTGAAAGTGGGCGAGAGCAAGACCTTCCCGCTGCCGTTCCCCGAGGACTACCATGGCAAGGACGTGGCCGGCAAGACCGCCGAGTTCACCATCACGCTGAAGAAGCTGGAGTGGGCGCACCTGCCGGAAGTCGACGCCGAGTTCGCCAAGTCGCTGGGCATCGAAGACGGCAGCGTCGAGAAAATGCGCGAAGACATCAAGGTCAACCTGGAGCGCGAAGTCAATGCCCGCATCAAGGCCCGCAACAAGGAAGCCGTGATGGACGCCCTGGTCAAGCACACCGAGATGGACGTGCCGAAGGTCATGGTCGAGCAGGATTCGGAACGCCTGGCCGAGCAGACCCGCCAGGACATGGCCCAGCGCGGCATGGACGTCAAGAGCCTGCCGTTCCCGGCCGATTTGTTCGCGACCAAGGCCGAGCGCCGCGTGCGCCTGGGCCTGATCCTGTCGCAACTGGTCCAGGACAATAACCTGCAAGCTACCCAAGAGCAGGTGAAGGCCCAGATCGAGGACTTCGCGCAAAGCTACGAGGATCCGAAGGAAGTCCTGAAGTACTACTACAGCGACCGTCGCCGCCTGGGCGAGGTGGAAGCTCTTGTATTGGAAGAAAACGTCGTTAACTATGTGCTTGGCAAGGCGAAGGTGACTGCCAAGGACATCGCCTTTGACGAACTGATGGGAAGCACCGCGCAGGCGTAAGCTTCCTTGAGGGAGCCGTGCGACAATACCCTTGCTGTTTTGGGATAGTACGGCTCCGTAATCTTCATTAAGGAAAGTGACAGGTATGAATCGTAATCCGGCATTGGATACCCAAGCCCTCGGCCTCGTGCCGATGGTGATCGAGCAGAGCGGTCGCGGCGAACGCGCCTACGACATCTACTCGCGCCTGCTGAAGGAGCGCGTGATTTTCCTGGTCGGTCCTGTCAACGACCAGATGGCCAACCTCATCGTGGCCCAGATGCTGTTCCTGGAAAGCGAGAACCCGGACAAGGATATTTCGCTGTACATCAACTCGCCGGGTGGTTCCGTGTCGGCTGGCCTGGCCATCTTCGACACCATGAACTTCATCAAGCCGGACGTGTCGACCCTGTGCACGGGCCTGGCCGCGTCGATGGGCGCCTTCCTGCTGGCCGCTGGCGCCAAGGGCAAGCGCTTCTCGCTGCCGAACTCGCGCGTGATGATCCACCAGCCGTCCGGCGGTTCGCAGGGCATGGCATCGGACATCGAGATCCAGGCCAAGGAAATCCTGTACCTGCGCGAGCGCCTGGCCCGCATCATGGCGGACAACACCGGCCAGACGATCGAACAGATCCACAAGGACACGGACCGCGACCGCTTCATGTCGGCCGAGGAATCCGTCGAGTACGGCCTGATCGACAGGGTCTTGACGAACCGCGGTTAAGCATTCGACAAGATGTTGCCCGTACGACGCCCGGACGCGACAGCGCTTCGGGCGTTTTGTTTTCAAATCGGGTAGCATGGAGCCGTGCACGGTTGTTGCACGTACTTGTTGCATACTTGTATTAGCGTTATATTCATAGCAATTCAACGAAAATCTGCCCCATGTCAGACAAAAAATCCTCCAGCGGCGAAAAACTCCTGTACTGCTCGTTCTGCGGAAAGAGCCAGCACGAGGTGAAGAAGCTCATCGCGGGACCATCGGTTTTCATCTGCGACGAGTGCATCGACCTGTGTAACGACATCATCCGCGACGAGACCTCGAACGTGGAATCGGTGGCCGGCGCCAAGTCCGACCTGCCCACGCCGCACGAGATCGCCGAGCTGCTCGACCAGTACGTGATCGGCCAGCAGACGGCCAAGCGCATCCTGTCCGTGGCGGTGTACAACCACTACAAGCGCCTGAAGCACATGGGCAAGAAGGACGAGGTCGAGCTGGCCAAGTCCAACATCCTGCTCGTGGGCCCGACCGGTTCCGGCAAGACCCTGCTGGCGCAGACGCTGGCGCGCATGCTGAACGTCCCGTTCGTCATCGCCGACGCCACCACGCTGACGGAAGCAGGCTATGTCGGCGAAGACGTCGAGAACATCATCCAGAAGCTGCTGCAGAGCTGCAACTACGAAGTCGAGAAGGCGCAGCGCGGCATCGTCTACATCGACGAGATCGACAAGATCTCGCGCAAGTCGGACAACCCGTCGATCACCCGCGACGTGTCGGGCGAGGGCGTGCAGCAGGCGCTGCTCAAGCTCATCGAGGGCACCATGGCCTCGGTGCCGCCGCAGGGCGGCCGCAAGCACCCGAACCAGGACTTCGTGCAGATCGACACGACCAACATCCTGTTCATCTGCGGCGGCGCCTTCGACGGCCTCGACAAGGTGATCCAGAGCCGCTCGGAGAAGTCCGGCATCGGCTTCGGCGCCAGCGTCAAGAGCCAGTCGCAGCGTTCGGTGTCGGACGTGCTGATGGAAGCGGAACCGGAAGACCTGATCAAGTTCGGCCTGATCCCGGAACTGGTCGGCCGCCTGCCGGTCGTCGCCACCCTCAGCGAGCTGACCGAAGACGCCCTGATCCAGATCCTGGTCGAGCCGAAGAACGCCCTGATCAAGCAGTACACCAAGCTGCTCGACATGGAAGGCGCGGAACTCGAGATCCGTCCCGCGGCCCTGCATGCGATCGCCAAGAAGGCGCTGGCGCGCAAGACCGGCGCGCGCGGCCTGCGTTCGATCCTGGAACACGCGCTGCTCGACGTGATGTACGAATTGCCGAGCCAGCAAAACGTGGTGAAAGTCGTGATCGATGAAAATACGATCACGAACGGCGCGAAACCTTTGCTGATTTACAGCGAATCGCCGAAAGCGGCTGGCGAAAACTAAAATTTCCGGGCGCAACCACAACAAAGGTCTTGAAACGCTGAGTTGAGGGCGTACAATCAATCTCAACAAAAGCCGGCTTCAACCGAAAAGCCACTCGCGGCCTGCGCCGCGAAGTGGCTTTTTTGTTTGAATCTCCCGTTTTTGTAGAAACGGCTATTATTTGATTCAAGCGATGTTTTTTTGCTTGCAGAAAATTTTTATTCGGCCGGGCTTGTGTTTTCGTAGGAAGCTCCCACATCGAAAACACGCTTTCTATAAGGTATGCCATGACAACTTCTAAATTGACCGAGCAAATGACGCTGCCCCTCCTGCCCTTGCGCGACGTGGTGGTGTTTCCGCATATGGTGATACCGCTGTTCGTCGGCCGCCCGAAATCGATCAAGGCACTCGAGGCTGCGATGGAACAGGGCAAGAGCATCATGCTCGCCGCCCAAAAGGCAGCCGCCAAGGACGAACCCTCCGCCGCAGACATCTACGAGATCGGCTGCGTGGCCAATATTCTGCAAATGCTGAAGCTGCCCGACGGTACCGTGAAGGTGCTGGTCGAAGGCGCGCAGCGTGCCCGTATCAATCACATCACCGACGGTCCCAGCCACTTCGTGGCCGAGCTCTCGCCCATCAATTCGGAAATCGGCGACGATTCCGAAGTCGAGGCGATGCGCCGCGCGATCGTCCAGCAGTTCGACCAGTACGTCAAACTGAACAAGAAAATCCCGCCCGAGATCCTGGCTTCGCTGGCCGGCATCGACGACGCCGGCCGCCTGGCCGATACCGTCGCCGCCCACCTGCCGCTGAAACTCGAGCAGAAACAGGTCATCCTGGAGATCTTCAACGTCGCCAAGCGCCTGGAGCACCTGCTCGGCCAGCTGGAAGGCGAACTGGATATCCTGCAGGTCGAAAAGCGCATCCGCGGCCGCGTCAAGCGCCAGATGGAGAAATCGCAGCGCGAGTACTACCTGAACGAGCAAGTCAAGGCCATCCAGAAGGAACTGGGCGAGGGCGAAGACGGTGCCGACATCGAGGAACTCGAAAAGAAAGTCATCGCCGCCAAGATGCCGAAGGAAGCCCTGGAAAAGGCCCAGTCGGAAATCAAGAAGCTCAAGCTGATGTCGCCGATGTCGGCCGAAGCCACCGTCGTGCGCAACTACATCGACACGCTGATCGGCCTGCCGTGGAAAAAGAAATCCAAAGTCGTCATCGACCTGGAAAAGGCCCAGCAGGTGCTGGAAGCCGACCACTACGGCCTGGACAAGATCAAGGAACGCATCCTGGAATACCTCGCTGTGCAACAGCGCGTCGACAAGCTGAAGGCGCCGATCCTGTGCTTCGTTGGTCCTCCGGGCGTGGGTAAAACCTCGCTGGGTGAGTCGATCGCCCGCGCGACCGGCCGCAAGTACGTGCGCATGGCGCTCGGCGGCGTGCGCGACGAAGCCGAGATCCGCGGCCACCGCCGCACCTATATCGGCTCGATGCCGGGCAAGGTGCTGCAGTCGCTGACCAAGGTCGGCGTGCGCAACCCGCTGTTCCTGCTCGACGAGATCGACAAGATGGGCGCGGACTTCCGCGGCGATCCGTCCTCGGCCCTGCTCGAGGTGCTGGACCCGGCGCAGAACCACACGTTCAGCGACCACTACGTCGAAGTCGACTTCGACCTGTCGGACGTGATGTTCGTGGCGACCTCGAACTCGTTCAACATCCCGCCGGCGCTGCTGGACCGGATGGAAGTGATCCGCCTGTCGGGCTACACCGAGGACGAGAAGACCAGCATCGCGCAGCGCTACCTGCTGCCGAAGCAGATCAAGAACAACGGCCTGAAGGAAGACGAGATCAAGGTGGACGAGTCGGCGATCCGCGACATCATCCGCTACTACACCCGTGAAGCGGGCGTGCGTTCGCTCGAGCGCGAGATCTCGAAGATCTGCCGCAAGGTCGTCAAGATGCTGCTGCTGAAGAAGGACAACAAGCGCGTGCTGGTGAACGCCAAGAACCTCGACAAGTTCCTGGGCGTGCGCCGCTACGACTTCGGCGTGGCCGAGAAGGAAAACCAGGTGGGCCAGGTGGCCGGCCTGGCATGGACCGAAGTGGGCGGCGACCTGCTGACCATCGAAGCCGTGCAGGTGCCGGGCAAGGGCGCCGTGATCCGTACCGGTACGCTGGGCGACGTGATGAAGGAATCGATCGAGGCGGCCCGCACCGTGGTGCGCTCCCGCGCGAACCGCCTGGGCATCAAGAACGAGGCGTTCGAAAAGACCGACATCCACATCCACCTTCCCGAAGGTGCGACGCCGAAGGACGGTCCGTCCGCCGGTATCGGCCTGACGACGGCGCTGGTGTCCGTGTTCACCGGCATCCCGGTGCGCGCCGACGTGGCGATGACGGGCGAGATCACGCTGCGCGGCGAAGTCCTGCCGATCGGCGGCCTGAAGGAGAAACTGCTGGCGGCGCAGCGCGGCGGCATCAAGACCGTCCTGATCCCCGAGCAGAACGTGAAGGACCTGGCCGAGATCCCGGACAACGTCAAGAACAAGCTCGAGATCGTGCCCGTGCGCTGGATCGAGAAGGTGCTGGAAGTTGCGCTGGAACGCCAGCCCGAGGCGATCGTCGACGTGCCGGCCGTGCCGGTCGCGCCGGCGACGGCGGCCGAGGGGCAGGGCGGCGTGGTCAAGCACTGACCGGGCAGCACTCGTAACACACCGTCGTCCCCGCGTCGGCGGGGATCCAAGCTGCGCTTGCGTATCGACACGCTCGCGGCATTGGGTCCCTGCCTGCGCGGGGACGATGCTTTTGTGGGCCGCGATGACATCGATTTGTTCGGTCCGCGCCCGAATAATCGCTCTATTGTTGCTCGCGAGAAGCATGTTGGCTTGACACAAGGCGGGGCGCGCTTGTCTAATACGCGCTTGCGGTTTTTGCCTGATGTCCGGGTCAGCCGCTTTCAGAACGCACAACGAGGGAAAAGAGTGAACAAAACTGAACTGATCGAAGAAATCGCGAAGTCCGCGGACCTGACCAAAGCTTCTGCGGCACGCGCCCTCGACGCGATGATCGATGCCGTGACCACGACCCTGAAGAACAACGACAGCGTGACCCTGGTCGGCTTCGGCACCTTCACCGTGGGCGAACGCGCTGCCCGTACCGGCCGCGATCCGCGCACCAAGGAAGCCATCACCATCAAGGCCGCGAAGGTCCCGAAATTTAAGGCTGGTAAAGCCCTGAAAGATGCAGTAAACTAATGCCTCGCTGCGCTGACACGCAGCAAGCAGTGCCTGATATTTCGTGGAGCGGTAGTTCAGTTGGTTAGAATACCGGCCTGTCACGCCGGGGGTCGCGGGTGCGAGCCCCGTCCGCTCCGCCCACCCACGGTTGGGTTGCGAAATACAAGAATTTGGAGCGGTAGTTCAGGTGGTGAGAATACCGGCCTGTCACGCCGGGGGTCGCGGGTTCGAGCCCCGTCCGCTCCGCCAACCAACGGTTGGGTTGCGAAATAAAAGAATTTGGAGCGGTAGTTCAGTTGGTTAGAATACCGGCCTGTCACGCCGGGGGTCGCGGGTTCGAGCCCCGTCCGCTCCGCCACCCACCGGTTGGGTTGCGAAATAAAAGACTTTGGAGCGGTAGTTCAGGTGGTTAGAATACCGGCCTGTCACGCCGGGGGTCGCGGGTTCGAGCCCCGTCCGCTCCGCCAAATAGAAGCAAGAAGGAGGGTCGCCCCTGCGGGCGACACGGGCTAGGGCTCGAAGGGATTCGCTTGCAAGCGAATCCGCGGCCTGCAGGATGTAGGCGAGCCCCGTCCGCTCCGCCAGATGCAAAAGAAGAGGCGAACGAGAGTTCGCCTTTTTTTTTAAGGTTTTTTGATAACGCATTTTCAACCTTGAATGGCTGACCATGTTTGAATTTATTCGTAAGCACCAGCGCCTCATGCAACTGCTGTTGCTGCTGCTGATCCTGCCGTCCTTCGTCCTGGTCGGCGTCAGCAGCTACCAGGAGCGCGGCGGCGGCGACGGCGTCGCCACCGTGGCCGGCAAGACCATCACGCAGCAGCAGTGGGAAGAAGCGCAGCGCCGCCAGATCGACCAGGCGCGCCAGCAGATGGGTGCGCAGTTCGACCAGAAGCTGTTCGAGACCCCGGAAGCCAAGCAGGCGATCCTCGACCAGCTGGTGGCGGAACGCGCCGTCAACGCGGAAGTCGAGCGTGGCCACCTGACCGTGAGCGACGCCGTGCTGGCCAAGGCCATCGGCGACATCCAGATGTTCCGCAAGGCCGACGGCAGCTTCGACAAGGACCAGTACATCGCGGCGCTCGCCGCCCAGGGCATGACGCCGGAGATGTTCGACGCGCGCATGCGCCACGACATGGCCGTGCAGCAGCTGGCCGGCGCCGTCAGCCAGACCGCGTTCGCGCCGCGCAGCGTGGCGAACCGCCTGTCGGACATCAACGACCAGGAACGCGAAGTGCAGGAGCTGATGTTCCCGCTCGCGACCTACGCCGCGCAGGTGAAGGTCACCGACGACATGGTGAAGGCCTATTACGACAAGCACGCCGCGCTGTTCCAGGTGCCGGAATCCGTCAAGGCCGAATACGTCGTGTTCAACGCCGACGTGGTGCAGAAGCAGGTCACCGTCTCGGACGCCGAAGTGGCCGACGTGTACAACAAGAACAAGGCCCGCTTCTCGACGCCGGAAAAGCGTAGCGCGAGCCACATCCTGTTCAACGTCGCCAAGGACGCCAAGCCGGCCGACGACGCCGCCGCCAAGGCCAAAGCCGAAGCCGCGCTGGCCGAGGTGCGCAAGAACCCGGGCGACTTCGCGAAGATCGCCAAGGCGCAGTCGCAGGATCCCGGCTCGGCCGAGCTGGGCGGCGACCTGGGCGTGGTCGAGAAGGGCGTGTTCGTCAAGCCCGTCGAGGACGCGATCTATGGCCTGAAGGAAGGCGAAACCAGCGGCCTCGTGCGCTCGGAATTCGGCTACCACATCATCAAGGTCACCAAGGTCGTGCCGACTACCCAGAAGTCGCTGGAAGAAGCGAAGCCGGAGATCGTCGCCGAACTGCAGAAGACCAAGATGTCGGCCAAGTACTCGGAACTGGCCGAGACCTTCTCGAACACCGTGTACGAGCAGGCGGACAGCCTGAAGCCGGTCGCCGACAAGCTGGGGCTGCAGATCCAGACCGCCGATGGCCTGGGCCGCACGCCGAATCCGGCGCTGGGCAACTCGCCCGTCAATAACGACAAGTTCCTGAAGGCGATCTTCTCGAACGACGCGATCAAGAACAAGCGCAATACCGAAGCCGTTGAAGTGGCGCCGAGCACCCTGGTGGCCGGCCGCGTCGTCGAGTTCAGGCCCGCGACCAAGCGTCCGCTGGCCGAGGTCGAAGCGCAGATCCGCCAGCGCGTCACGCAGGAAGAAGCGCTGCGCCTGGCCAAGCAGGCCGGCGAAGCCAAGCTGGCCGCCGCCAGGGCGTCGGGCGACGCCACCGGCTTCGGCGAACCCAAGATCGTCTCGCGCACCAAGGAGCCGCCGTTCAGCGAGACCGCCGCGCTGGCCGTGCTGAAGGCCGACACGAGCAAGCTGCCGGCCTACGTCGGCGTGGACGTGCCGGGCCAGGGTTATGGCGTGTACCGCATCGTCAAGGTGTCGCAGCCGGCCCAGCCCGACCAGGCGCGCCGCAAGCAGGAAGCGGAGCAGATCGGCCGCGCCATTGGCGGCGCCGAGACCTACGGCTACGTCGAGGCCCTGAAGCAGAAGGCGAAGGCGAAGATCAACGTCAAGCCGGCCGACCTGGGCGCCAACGCCGCCCAGTAAGCCAGCAGGCGACGAACAAAAAGCCCGGCCGCGAAAGCGGACCGGGCTTTTTTATTGGCGGCAGGTGTCGGGTAGGGTGGACGGCTCGCCGTCCACGCGTTCGGGCGGCGCTTGCTTCGCCACGCCGCATGCGATGGCGGGACGCGTGGACGGCGGAGCCGTCCACCCTACGGATGCGGTTACGGCACGGCACGGTGGGCACCACGTGCCCACCATGATCACGCCGCGGCGTCTGCGCCGTGAAGCTGGCGCGCCGCCGCGAGGAAATCGTCGGGCGCGATGCCGGACAGCGAGACGACCCGCGCCTGCGGATACTGCGTGAAATTGCGGTCGATCGATTTCAGGTAGGCCGGATCATAGTGCTCCACTAGCAGCTGGTCGACCAGCTCCGGCATGCGGCCCGTATTCGCCATCTCGTGCCAGGCATCGATCTTGGCGCGGCCGTGCAGCTGCACCAGGTGTTCGAGCTGGCCGTTCAGCGCCGCCGCGTCGCGCGCAAAGTGGCGGTAGTCTTCCATCAGCAGGTCCACGCGCTTGGGACGGTCCAGCTCCAGGCGGATGCAGGGCGAGGCGCGCATTCTCTCCATGACGGCATCGGGCACGCGCAGGTTGCCCACCTTCTTGCTTTCCGATTCGACGAATACGGGGCGGCGCGGATCGAAGCGGCGCAGCCGGTCCCAGATGGCGCTCTCGAAGGCTTTCTGGGTCGGCTGCGGCGCGTCCGGCAGGTGGCCCAGCACGGAGCCGCGGTGGGCGGCCAGGGCTTCCAGGTCGAGCACTTGGGCGCCGATCGCGGCCAAGGTCTCGAGCAGGCGCGTCTTGCCGCTGCCGGTGGTGCCGCAGACGACGCGCAGGTCCAGCGCCGGCGGATTCTCCAGGGCACCCGCGATAAAGGCGCGGTAGGCCTTGTAGCCGCCGTCGAGCTGCACGACGGGCCAGCCGATCTTGGCGAAGATCAGCGCCATCGAGCCGCTGCGGTTGCCGCCGCGCCAGCAGTAGACGAGCGGCTTCCACTCCTTGGGCTTGTCGGCGAACAGGGTCTCGACGTAGTGCGCGATGTTCTTGGCGACCAGCGGCGCGCCGATCTTCTTGGCCTCGAAGGCGCCGACCTGCTTGTAGGTGGTGCCGACGAGGATGCGCTGCGCGTCGTCGAGGACGGGACAGTTGATGGCGCCGGGCAGGTGGTCGAGGGCGAACTCGGATTCGCTGCGCGCGTCGATGATGGTGTCGAA
The DNA here is from genome assembly GCF_030412015.1 of Massilia sp. YIM B02763. Taxonomy (GTDB): domain Bacteria; phylum Pseudomonadota; class Gammaproteobacteria; order Burkholderiales; family Burkholderiaceae_D; genus Telluria. The sequence continues at coordinate 115,775 of NZ_JASNRD010000014.1, forward strand.
TTCGTCGAGCGCGGGCAGGATGGTCTCGAAGTTCAGGACTGCGGGGTATTTCATTATGGTCGGATCAGGGGAATCAGCTGGGGCCAGATGTTATTGAGGATGGTGGGGTGGGCGCTCGCGAGCGGGTGCATGCGGTCGGCCTGGAAGTTGGCGGTCTCCTGGGCCACGCCTTCCAGCATGAACGGCACCAGCGGCACCTTGGCCTGCGCGGCGAGCGTCTGGTACATGGCGGCGAAGCGTTCCGTGTAGGCGCGGCCATAGTTTGGCGGCATGCGCATGCCGACCAGCAGCACCTTGGCCTTGTTCTGCTGTGCCAGCGAAATCATGGTGCGCAGATTGTCCTGGGCCGATGCCACCGGCAGGCCGCGCAGGCCGTCGTTGGCGCCCAGCTCGAACACGACGACGTTCGGCTTGTGCTGCTGGAGCAGGGCGGGCAGGCGCGTGCGGCCGCCGCTGGTGGTCTCGCCGCTGATGCTCGCATTGACGACGCGGGCGTCGATGTTCTCCGCCTTCAGTTTCTGTTCCAGCAGCGCGACCCAGCCGCTGCCGCGCGCGATGCCGTATTCGGCGGACAGGCTGTCGCCCACCACCAGCACGGTTTTTGGTGCAGAATAGGCATTCGCCGACGCGGCCACCGCCAGCACGAACAAGGCGGCGGTCCCGATGGTCCATTTCTTGAGACGATTAAGCATGCGTGATAATCCCGAGGCTTCCAAGCGCGAGGCTTCCAACATTGAATCGGCCGGCCGCGAAGGCCGCTCCGGCCAGGATGCGGCGATCGCCGTGATCGGCCTGTCGAAGCGGGTGGCGGACGCCAGCGGCGAGCTCACCATCCTGCATGAGGTGGATTTTACCGTGCAACCGGCCGAGACGCTCGCCCTGGTTGGCGCATCGGGCTCGGGCAAGTCGACCTTGCTGGGCCTGCTGGCCGGTCTCGACACCCCGTCGACGGGCCGTGTGCTGCTGGACGGCACCGATATCTTCGCGCTCGACGAGGACGGCCGCGCCGCATTCCGCAAGGCCAAGCTGGGGTTCGTGTTCCAGTCGTTCCAGTTGCTTGCACACTTGAGCGCAGTGGAAAACGTGATGCTGCCGCTGGAGTTGCGCGGCGACGGCGATGCGCGCGCCAAGGCCGAAGCGATGCTCGGCCGCGTCGGCCTGTCCAGCCGGCTCGGGCATTATCCGAAATACCTGTCCGGCGGCGAGCAGCAGCGCGTCGCACTGGCGCGCGCCTTCGTCACCGAACCGCCGCTGCTGTTCGCCGACGAACCGACCGGCAGCCTGGACGCCGCCACCGGCGAAGCCGTGACCCAGTTGATGTTCGAACTGAACCGCGAGCGCGGCTCGACGCTCGTGCTCGTTACGCACGATCCCGCCATGGCCGCGCGCTGCGGCCGTACGATCACGATCGCCGCCGGCTGCCTCGTCGCGTAAATGGCGGCGTTCGGCGGGCAGCACGTGCCCACCGAACGTTCGCATCAACGCTGCGCGATCAAGGCATTCAACTCCGCCCGTATCGCACGCGGCAATTCTCCCGCCGTCATGCCGATCGGGCCGATGCCGGCATCGACCAGCCGGTCGGCCGCCGCGCCGTGCAGCCATACGGCGCCCAGCGCCGCTTCCCACGCGGGCCAGCCCTGTCCCAGCAGCGCGCCGCACAGGCCCGCCAGCACGTCGCCCGTTCCCCCCGTGGCCAGGCCCGGGTTGCCGGTCGTATTGATCGCCACCGCGCCATCCGGCCGCGCGATCACGCTGCCCGCGCCCTTCAGCACGACGACGGCGTTCAGGCGCTGGGCCAGTTCGCGCGCGTTTTCCAGCCGGTCGGCCTGCACGATGGCGGCCGTCACGCCGAGCAGGCGCGCCGCCTCGAGCGGATGCGGCGTCACGATCGCCGGACCGGCGTGACGCGCCATGCGCGCCTGCAGGTCTGCGCTGGCGGCGGCGAGGTTCAGCGCGTCGGCATCGAGCACGATGGGGCCGGTGCCGTCGATCGCCTTGGCCAGCAGGTGTTTCGCGAGGTCCGCGTCGCCCATGCCGGGGCCGGCGACGATCGTGCGCTTCTCGAACGTGAAACCGCCAGCGTCGCGGAACATGATCTCCGGCTGGGCGGGATCGATGCCGAGGCCCTGGTCGAGCGCCGCCACGAACACGCGGCCGCCGCCGGCGAACAGCGCGGCGCGCGCGGCCAGGATCGCCGCGCCGGCCATGCCGCGGGCGCCGCCCAGCACCGCCACGTCGCCGAAGCTGCCCTTGTGCGTATTGCGCCGGCGCGCGGCCAGGTGCGCGGCGAACAGCTGCGGGCCGTTCAGGCGCGCCTGCGCCGGTTCGGAAGCATCGGTGCCAAGCCGGTCGACGTGCACGCGCCCGGCGTGGTCCGTGCCGTCGCCCGTGTGCAGGCCCGGCTTGTTGCCGAGGAAGGTGATCGTGTGCGTGGCCGTCACCGCGAACCCGTCGGGTCCGACGACGGCGCCCGTGTCCGCATCGAGCCCGCTCGGCACGTCCAGTGCCAGGATGGGGCAGTCGCTGCCGGCGATGCGTTCCGCCAGGGCGCGGGCGCGGCCGGCGAGGGGCCGCGCGAGTCCGATGCCGAACAGGCCGTCGACTACGAGGCAGCAGGCCGCGTCGGCAATGCTGTTGCCGCTATCCTCGCCGATGTCGTCGCCGATGCTGTCAATAAAGCGGGCCCGGCTTGCACGGGCCCGTTCCAGCGCGCGCTGCGTCTCGTCGGAGGGCGCGCTGCCCGCCAGGTGCACGACCGCGACGGCCGCGCCCAGGTTCGCGAGGTTCGCCGCCACCTCGAGCGCGTCGCCGCCGTTGTTGCCCGGCCCGGCCAGCACCAGCACGACGCCGGTGGGAAAGCCGCCCAGCAGTTCCAGCGCATAGGCCGCCGCCGCCTCGCCGGCGCGCCGCATCAGTTCTCCCGGTGCGAGCCGGGCCGCGGCCGACCGTTCGATGGCGCGGACCTGGGCGACGCTGTACAACTCGGTATCCATGATGACTCCGTTCAGGGTGGGACATGCATTTTCGCCAAAATTCGCCCGCCGCGCCGCTAGAATGTCAATTTGACCCGATTTCGATGGAGACAGCATGGATTGGCAATTCTGGATCGACCGCGGCGGTACCTTCACGGACATCGTGGCGCGCCGCCCGGACGGGGCGCTGGTCACGCACAAGCTGCTGTCGGAAAATCCGGAGCACTACCGCGACGCTGCCGTCGCCGGCATCCGCCACCTGCTCGGCCTGGCGCCCGGCGCGCCCGTTCCCACCGGCAGCGTGGAGGCTGTCAAGATGGGCACGACGGTCGCCACCAATGCGCTGCTCGAGCGCAAGGGCGAGCCGACCGTGCTCGCCATCACGCGCGGCTTCCGCGACGCGCTGCGCATCGCCTACCAGAACCGGCCGCGCCTGTTCGCGCGCCATATCGTGCTGCCCGAGCTCCTGTACGGCCAGGTGGTCGAGGTCGACGAAAGGATCGGTGCCCACGGCGACATCGTGCGCCCGCTCGACGAGGCGGCCGTGCGGCGCGACCTGCAGGCCGCGTTCGACAGCGGCGTGCGCGCGCTGGCCATCGTCTTCATGCACGGCTACCGCTACCACCGGCACGAGGAGGCGACGGCGCGGATCGCGCGCGCGATCGGCTTCACGCAGGTGTCCGTGTCGCACGAGACGAGTCCCCTCATGAAGCTGGTGGCGCGCGGCGACACGACGGTCGTCGACGCCTACCTGTCGCCGATCCTGCGCCGCTACGTCGACCAGGTCGCGGGCGAACTTCCCGGCGTGAACCTGCAGTTCATGCAGTCGAGCGGCGGCCTGACCGATGCAAGGGCGTTCCAGGGCAAGGACAGCATCCTGTCCGGCCCCGCCGGCGGCATCGTCGGCATGGTGCGCGCGAGCCGCCTGGCCGGCTTCGAGCGCGTGATCGGCTTCGACATGGGCGGTACGTCGACCGACGTGTCGCACTACGCGGGTGAATTCGAGCGGGTGTTCGAGACCCAGGTCGCCGGCGTGCGCATGCGCGCGCCGATGATGAGCATCCACACGGTGGCGGCCGGCGGCGGCTCGATCCTGCACTTCGACGGCAGCCGCTACCGCGTCGGGCCGGACAGCGCGGGCGCCAATCCGGGCCCGGCCTGCTACCGCCGCGGCGGCCCGCTGACGGTCACGGACTGCAACGTCATGCTCGGCAAGCTCCAGCCCCGTCACTTCCCGCACCTGTTCGGTCCCGGCGCCGACCAGCCGCTCGACGTGGACGCGGTGCGCCGGGGCTTCGCCGACATCGCCGCGCGCATCGGCGCGGCGACGGGCGACACGCCCGCGCCGGAGGCGGTGGCCGAAGGCTTCATCCGCATCGCCGTGGGCAATATGGCCAACGCGATCAAGCAGATCTCCGTGCAGCGCGGCCACGACGTCACCGATTACGCGCTGACGAGCTTCGGCGGCGCCGGCGGCCAGCACGCCTGCCTGGTGGCGGACGCGCTGGGCATGAAGACGGTGTTCATCCATTCGCTGGCCGGCGTGCTGTCGGCCTACGGCATGGGCCTGGCGGACCAGGGCGCGATGCGCGAAAAGGCGATCGAGCGGCGCCTGGCCGACATCGATGGCGGCGCGCTCGCCGCCGAACTGGATGCGCTGGCCGACGCGGCCCGCGCGGAGCTGGTGACGCAAGGCGCCGACGCGGGCCGCATAGACGTGCTGCGCCGCGTGCACCTGCGCTACGAAGGCACGGATTCGGCGATCGTCGTCCTGTTCGGCCCCGTCGACGCGATGCAGGCGCAGTTCGAGCAAGCCTACCGGCGCCGCTTTTCCTTCCTCATGCCGGGCAAGGCGCTGGTGGCGGAAGCCGTGTCCGTGGAAGCGCTGGGAAGGTCCGACGCGCCGCCGGAGCAGCCGTCGATGGTTCCCGCGCGCGCTACGCCGCCCGCCGTCTCGGAAACCGTGCCGATGTTCGGCGACGGCGCCTGGCGCGATACGGCGGTGTACCGCCGCGCGGACATCGGGCCGGGCGACGTCGTGAAAGGCCCGGCGATCATCGCGGAAGTGAATGCGACCACCGTGGTGGAGGCGGGCTGGCAGGCCGAGGTCACCGCCTACGACCACCTGGTGCTGCGCCGCGTGGAAGCGCTGCCGCAGCGCCATGCGATCGGCACGACGGTCGACCCGGTCATGCTGGAGATCTTCAACAACCTGTTCATGTCGATCGCCGAGCAGATGGGCCTGCGCCTGCAGAACACGGCGTACTCCGTCAACATCAAGGAACGCCTTGACTTCAGCTGCGCGATCTTCGACGGCGAGGGCAACCTGGTGGCCAATGCTCCGCACATGCCCGTGCACCTGGGGTCGATGGGGGAGAGCATCAAGAGCGTCATGCGCAAGAACGCGGGCCGCATGCAGCCCGGCGACGTCTATGTGCTGAACGACCCGTACAACGGCGGCACGCACCTGCCGGACGTCACCGTGATCTCGCCCGTGTTTGACGCGGCCGGCGGCGAGATCCTGTTCTACGTGGGCTCGCGCGGCCACCATGCGGACATCGGCGGCACCACGCCGGGCTCGATGCCGCCGGACTCCTGCCATATCGAGGAAGAGGGCGTCCTGCTCGACAACGTCAAGCTGGTGGACGGCGCCGACGGCGTCCTGCGCGAGGACGCGATGCGCGCGCTGCTGGCGGGCGCGCGCTGGCCGGCGCGCAACCCGGACCAGAACATGGCCGATTTGCGCGCCCAGGTCGCGGCGAACCGGAAGGGCGTGGAGGAGCTGCACAAGATGGTCGCCCATTTCGGCCTGCCTGTCGTGCGCGCCTACATGGGCCACGTGCAGGACAATGCCGAGGAAGCCGTGCGGCGCGTGATCACGGCCCTGAAGGACGGCCGCTTCGTGAACGAACTCGATAACGGCGCGCGCATCGAGGTGGCGATCCGCGTCGACCGCGCGGCGCGCAGCGCGACCATCGACTTCACGGGCACGTCGGCACAGCTGCCGAACAATTTCAATGCGCCGTCGGCCGTGTGCATGGCGGCCGTGCTGTACGTGTTCCGCACGCTGGTCGACGACGAGATTCCCTTGAACGCCGGCTGCCTGAAGCCGCTCGACGTGATCATCCCGCCCGGGTCGATGCTCAATCCGCATTATCCGGCCTCGGTCGTGTCGGGCAACGTGGAGACGTCGACCTGCATCACCAACACGCTGTACGGCGCGCTGGGCGTGATGGCGGCCAGCCAGGGCACGATGAACAATTTCACCTTCGGGAATGCCCGCTACCAGTACTACGAGACCATTTCCGGCGGTTCCGGGGCGGGCGAGGGCTACGACGGCACGGACGTCGTGCAGACGAACATGACGAATTCGCGCCTGACCGATCCGGAGATCCTGGAGTTCCGCTTCCCCGTGCGCCTGGAAAGCTATGCGATCCGGCCCGGTTCGGGAGGAGCGGGGCGCTGGCACGGTGGCAACGGCGGCGTGCGCCAGGTGCGCTTCCTGGAGCCGATGACGGCGGCGATCCTGTCGAACAACCGCCTGCACGCGCCGTTCGGCATGGCCGGAGGGGCGCCGGGCGCGAAGGGACGCAACCTGGTCGTCCGTGCCGACGGGCGGGTCGAGGAACTCGGGCACATCGGCAAGGTGGAGATGGCGCCCGGAGACATGTTCGTGATCGAAACGCCGGGCGGTGGGGGCTACGGGACGCCGAAAGCGTAGACGCTGCGCCGAGGAGAGCACCGCGTGTCACCTCCCATCTTGCGTCACACCCCGCTGGCGATACCGTATTTGCGCTTGGCGGCGGCCAGCTCCGCATCGAGCGCCTGCAGGCGCGGGTGGGCGTCGTCCAGCGTGCGGATGTGGTCCAGCTGCTCGGCGCAGACGGCGGCAAGCGCCTCGTCCCAGCCCATCTCCATGATCTGGCGCAGGATGCCGCCGACGACGGCGATCATCACCTGCAGGTTGTTCGGTGCCAGGCGCAGCGCTTCCAGCAGCGTCTGCACGGCGCCGCGCACGTCGCCCATATTGCGCTTTTCGTCGGCCACGCCGAGCAGTACCTGGGCCTGGGCCCGCATCTGCTTCGACATGCCGTCCGCCAGGTCGGGACGGCCCGCCTTGACGAAGACGTTCATGGCCTGCTGCGGCGAGACGGCACCGTCGTCGGTGGCGCCGTTAATGGAGCCGCTAAGGGCGCCGCTAAGGGCGCCGATGAGCACGTCGGACGCCTCGTCGTCCAGGCGGTGGCCCAGCAGCGACTGCGCGAGGCCGATGCGCAGCGCCGGCGACAGCTGGCCGCCGGCGCGCACGGCGTCCACGGCCGACTTCAATTCCTTGACGGCGCCGCCCTTGTCGCCGGCCGCATCCTGCAGCAGGGCGGCGGAGATCGCGCGGCAGGCTTCGCCGGCGGGCGTGCCGCGCAGCGACCGTTCCAGGTCGCGCACGACGTTGCCGGCGCCGACCGGATCGCCCTTGCGCACGAGCGCCTTGACGAGGTTGACGTGGTCTTCGGGGTCGCGGAATTCCGAGTAGCGCGAGCGCGCGACGACCTGGCGGAACGACTTCTCGGCCGCGGCGGCATCGCCGGCATCCATGGCGACTTCGCCCAGCTTGCGCAGGCGCCGCACCATGAAGGGCGAGATGGCGACGGCGTCTTCCAGCGTCTTCTGGGCCAGGGCCGCGTCGCCGGCCTCTTCCTGGCAGCGCGCCAGCAGGTCGTAGGCGGCCATCAGGCGCGGGTTGTCGGCCACCAGGGCCTGCAATTCCTCGACGGCGTCCCCGGTCCGGCCCATCGCCCGCAGCGCCCGCGCCAGGCCGAGCCTGGCCCAGCCCAGCGGCTTGGCGGACAGCACGCCGCGGTAGACGTCTTCCGCCTGCGCGTACTCCTTCAGGGACATGTGCAGCTCGGCGCGCAGGCGCGCGAAGTCGAGGGCGTAGCGGGGCTGGGCGGCGACGGCGTCGGCGCAGGTGCGGATGGCCGCGCGCGGGTTGCCCTGCGCGACCTGCTGGTAGGCCGGCAGCATGGCGGCGCGGCGGGCCAGTGCGCGGCCGATGCGTTCGTTGAGGATGCCGGCCGTGAACGGCTTCAGGATGTAGTCGGAGGGCTGCAGCTCGGCGGCGCCGACGACCCTGGCATGGCTCGCCTCCGAGGTCAGCATGATGAAGATGGCCCAGGGCGGGATCAGCTTGTGGTGGCGCAGGTCCTCCAGCAGCTGTTGGCCGTCCTGGCCTTCTCCCGGCGCCGTGCCCGCGCCGGCCGCGCCGCCCAGGTCGTACTCGCACAGGATGATGTCGTAGCTCTTGCGGCCCAGCGCCTTGATGGCCGTGCCCGCGTTCATGGCGGACTCGATGCGCGAGATGCCCGACTGGTTGAGCATGTTCTGCAGGTTGGCGCGGATGCCCGGGTTCGGGTCGACCACGAGGACCGTCAATTGGCTGTTCTCTTGCATCGTTCTGGCTTCGTCCGCTCCCTGTTTATGCTGCTACGATACCGCTTACTTGAACGTCCAGCAACTTTGGCGGAGGCTCGTGCTGTTTTTCGGTCAAACTTGTCCGGAATTACACCAGCGGGGGTGGGGGCCGACGCTGTATAATAACGGGCTATCTTTCACCCGCAGCCACGCTGCATCGACGGACTGACAAGCCATGTTGATTCTGCCGGGTTCCAATGCCCTCTCCGCCTTCCGTAGCCAACGCCTCCTGACCCAGCTGCAAGCCGTCGCCCCGACGATTGCCGCCGTCTCCGCACGCTACTACCACTTCATCGACGCCGGCGCGCCGCTGTCCACCGAGGACACCGAGCGTCTCGCCGCCATGCTCACGTATGGCGAGCCCGTGCCGGAAACGCAGTACGAAGGCGTGACCGAGGAATTCTTCGTGATCCCGCGCCTGGGCACGATTTCGCCGTGGGCCTCGAAGGCCACCGACATCGCGCACAACTGCGGCATGGCGCACATCCACCGCGTCGAGCGCGGCGTGGCGTTCAAGGTCGTCCTGAAAAGCGGCATCCTCGGCACCAGCATCAAGGCGCCCAAGAAACTGGAAGCCGCCGAGGTGGAAGCCGTGGCCGCGCTGCTGCATGACCGCATGACGGAAACCGTGCTGCGCAGCGCCGACGAGGCCAAGGCGCTGTTCACCGACCTGGAAGGCCGCCCGCTGGCGGCCATCGACGTGCTGGGCGCCGGCCGCCAGGCGCTGGTGGCTGCCAATGCCGACATGGGCCTGGCGCTGGCCGAGGACGAGATCGACTACCTGTTCGATGCGTTCAGTAAAGCCCAGCGCAACCCGACCGACGTCGAGCTGATGATGTTCGCCCAGGCCAACAGCGAACACTGCCGCCACAAGATCTTCAACGCGGAATGGACCGTCGACGGCGTCAAGCAGGACCGCTCGCTGTTCCAGATGATCAAGAACACGCACCAGCTGCAGCCGAAGGGCACGATCGTCGCCTACAGCGACAACTCCGCCATCATGGAAGGCGCCGAGGCCGTGCGCTTCTTCCCGCAGGGCGAGGGCCAGGAATACGCGCCCGTGACCCAGCTGACGCACACGCTGATGAAGGTGGAGACCCACAACCACCCCACCGCGATCTCCCCGTTCCCGGGCGCCTCGACGGGCGCCGGCGGCGAGATCCGCGACGAGGGCGCGACGGGCCGCGGCGCCAAGCCGAAGGCCGGCCTGACGGGCTTCACCGTGTCCAACCTGATGATCCCGGGTGCCGTGCAGCCGTGGGAAAACGCCGCGAACGTCAACGACCCGGCGAAAGCGGGCAGCGACAAGGTCTACGGCAAGCCGGAACGCATCGCGTCGCCGCTGCAGATCATGGTCGACGGCCCGCTCGGCGGCGCCGCGTTCTCGAACGAATTCGGCCGTCCCGTGCTGGGCGGCTACTTCCGCACCTACGAGCAGAACGTGGGCGCCACCGCCATCGGCGCGAACACCGTGTTCGGCTACCACAAGCCGATCATGATCGCGGGCGGCATCGGCAATATCTCGGCCGAGCACACCCACAAGAACGACATCCCCGTCGGCAGCCTGCTGATCCAGCTGGGCGGTCCGGGCATGCGGATCGGCATGGCCGGCGCGGCCGCATCGTCGATGGCGACGGGCACCAACACGGCCGACCTGGACTTCGACTCGGTCCAGCGCGGCAACCCCGAGATGGAACGCCGCGCGCAGGAAGTCATCAACGCCTGCTGGCAGCTCGGTAGCGCCAATCCGATCATCTCGATCCACGACGTGGGCGCCGGCGGCCTGTCGAACGCCTTCCCGGAAATCACCAACGACGCCAAGCGCGGCGCCACCTTCGACCTGCGCAAGGTGCCGCTGGAAGAAAGCGGCATGTCGCCGAAGGAGATCTGGTCCAACGAATCGCAGGAACGCTACGTGCTGGCGATTGCGCCGGACGACCTGCCGCGCTTTGCCGCCATGTGCGAACGCGAGCGCTGCCCGTTCGCCGCCGTCGGCGTCGCGACGGAAGAGCGCCAGCTGAAGCTGATCGATCCGATTACCTCGACCAGCCCGGTCGACATGCCGATGGACGTCCTGCTCGGCAAGCCGCCCAAGATGCACCGCAACGTCGAACACGCCGCCAGCACCTTCAAGCCCGTCGACGTGACGGGCCTGGAACTGGAAGAGGTGGCCAGGCGCGTGCTGCTGCTGCCGACCGTCGCCGACAAATCCTTCCTGATCACCATCGGCGACCGCAGCGTCGGCGGCATGACGGCGCGCGACCAGATGGTGGGCCCGTGGCAGGTGCCGGTGGCCGACGTCGCCGTCACCACCCTGAGCTTCGAAGGCTACAAGGGCGAGGCGATGGCGATGGGCGAACGCACGCCGGTCGCCGTCATCGACGCCGCCGCGTCGGGCCGCATGGCCGTGGGCGAGGCGATCACGAACATCGCCGCCGCGCCGATCGCGGACATCGCCGACATCAAGCTGTCCGCCAACTGGATGGCCGCCTGCGGCCAGCCGGGCCAGGATGCCGCGCTGTTCGACACCGTGAAGGCCGTCGGCATGGAACTGTGCCCGGCGCTGGGCGTGTCGATCCCGGTCGGCAAGGATTCGCTGTCGATGCGCACCACCTGGAACGAGAATGGCGAAAGCAAGGCCGTCGTTTCGCCCGTGTCGCTGATCGTCTCGAGCTTCGCGCCCGTCACCGACGTGCGCAAGACCCTGACCCCGCAGCTGCGCACGGACCTCGGCGACACCGCGCTGATCCTCGTCGACCTGGGCCGCGGCAAGAACCGCCTGGGCGCCTCGGCGCTGGCGCAGGTGACGCAGCAGATCGGCAACGACACGCCGGACGTCGACAACCCGCAGGACCTGAAGGGCTTCTTCACGGCGATCCAGCAGCTGAACGCCGACGGCAAGCTGCTGGCCTACCACGACCGTTCGGACGGCGGCCTGTACGCCACGCTGTGCGAAATGGCCTTCGCCGGCCGCGCCGGCGTGACCGTCAACCTCGACATCCTGGCCATGGACAGCGAGCATGCGGCCGACCAGGGCGACGCCAAGAACTGGACGGGCCAGGTGGCCGAGCGCCGCAACGAACTGACGCTGCGCGCGCTGTTCAGCGAAGAGCTGGGCGCCGTGATCCAGGTGCGTGCCGACGAGAAGACGGCCGTCATGAACGTGCTCCGTTCCTTCGACCTGGGCGCCTGCAGCCACATCATCGGCAAGCTGAACGACCGCGGCGCCGTCGAATTCACGCGCGACGCGAAAGTCATCTACAGCGCGAAGCGCAGCGAACTGCACCGCCTGTGGAGCGAGACCAGCTGGCGCATCGCGCGCCTGCGCGACAACCCGGTCTGCGTCGACCAGGAATACGACCGCCTGCTGGACGAGACCGATCCGGGCATGACGCCGAAGCTGGTGCACGACACGCAAGTGAACATCGCACTGCCGTTCATCAGCACGGGCGCGCGCCCGAGCGTGGCCGTGCTGCGCGAACAGGGCGTCAACTCCCACGTCGAGACGGCATGGTCGCTGCACCAGGCAGGCTTCAAGGCCGTCGACGTGCACATGAGCGACCTGATCGCCGGCCGCGCCAGGCTGGACGACTTCAAGGGCATCATCGCCGTGGGCGGCTTCTCCTACGGCGACGTGCTGGGCGCCGGCGAAGGCTGGGCCAAGACGATCCTGTTCAACGCGCAGCTGAAGGAAGCGTTCGCCGCCTTCTTCGGCCGCCAGGACACGTTCGGCCTGGGTATCTGCAACGGCTGCCAGATGATGAGCAACCTGAAGGGCATCATCCCTGGCGCCGAGGCATGGCCGAAGTTCACCCGCAACAAGTCGGAGCAGTTCGAAGCGCGCTTCGGCATGGTCGAGGTGCTGGATTCGCCGTCGATCTTCTTCGCCGACCTGGCCGGCACGCATGCTCCGCTGGCGATCGCGCACGGCGAGGGTTACGCCGACTTCTCGCAGACGGGCGACATCGACAAGGTCGTCAAGGCGCTGCGCTATGTCGACAACCGCGGCGCAGCCACCGAGACGTATCCGTCCAATCCGAACGGTTCGCCGGACGGCCTGACCGCAGTGACGACGCCGGATGGCCGCTTCTCGGTCATGATGCCGCACGCGGAGCGCGTCGCGCGCACCGTCACCATGTCGTGGCATCCGGACGGCTGGGGCGAGAACTCGCCGTGGGCACGCATGTTCCAGAATGCGCGCAAGTGGGTTGGCTGATCTAGTGCTGATGTGACGCATCACGGAAAAGCATCAGCGGGTGTAAAGCCTTTCAGTTAAGCACGTTGCTGGCTTAAAAACCGTCGTCCCTGCGAAGGCAGGGACCCAATTGCTGCATGCGTCGCCACAACGCTTGCAATATTGGGTCCCTGCCTTCGCAGGGACGACGTTGTTAACGGTACGCCATTACACCTGGTGCCAGTTGCGACCTGTGATTATGTAGGGTCTCGGTCGATACGTGCATGGTCAGGCAAATGCGCTTATGCTGGCTGGTGGTCGTTCGTGCAACCCACATCGAGGAATCTCCATGACGTTTTCCCTGCGCAGATCCCGTGCCTGCGTCTTCGTGCTGGCGCTTGCCGCATCGGGCGGCGTGTCGGCCCGACGGCCGCCGGCGCTGCCCGCTGGACAGCTGCATCAACTCAACAGCGTGTTGTGGATGCAGCGCTCGCCGGAATATGCGCTGCTGGCGCGCAGCGTGTTCGCGTCGGCCCAGGCCGCCTTGCCGGCCGCCCTGGCCCAGCCGGGCAGCGCCGCGGCCGAGCAGTCGTCCTTGCCGCCGGGCGCGGGCGCCGCGGTCATCGTGGACCTGGACGAGACGATGCTGGACAACAGCCCGTTCCAGGCCTGGTTGGTGCGCTCGGGCGCGGCGTACCGGCCGCAGGACTGGGATGCCTGGGTCGCGCGGAAATCCGCGCAGGCCATCCCCGGCGCGGTCGAGTTCGCGAAGGCCGTTACAGCCATGCCGAACACGACGATCTTCTATGTCAGCAATCGCGAGTGCAAGGGCCCTGGGGCTTGCGCCGCCAAGCAGGCGACCATGGAGAACATGCGCACGCTTGGCTTCCCGCGCGCGGACGAGGAGGGCGCCTTCCTGTTCAAGGGCGAGGAAGCCGACGAGCGCGGCGACAAGGTGGCGCGGCGGGCGCGCATCGGCCGTGCGTACCGGATCGTCATGCTGGTCGGGGACGATATGCGCGACTTCGTGGCGAAGGAAGACGCGGACCTGCTGGCAAGGCGCGATCCGGCCCTCATGGCGCGCGCCGCCGACTTGGTGGGGCGGCGCTGGTTCATCCTGCCGAATGCAATGTACGGCTCCTGGGTCGACCGGCTGGGCAAGACGCCGGCCGCCATGGCGGAGCAGTTGACGCCGGCTGACCTGCCTGCGCGGCGAAGGTAGCCATAGGCGTGGCATCGGCTTGATCGGCCGCAGATGCCACCCACGCGTCGTGGTTCTGGCCAGAACCGGAGGCGCCGGCTCCGGTCCAACCTCGTGCGGAGAATGTGCCGGCACGCTCGCCGGCAAGCCCGCGCCGGGAGAACACCATGGGCGTGCGCCTTGAAGAATTGATCGAGCGTTTGGGCGGGACCCTGGTCGGCGACCCGATGGCGGAAGTATCGGCGCTGGCCTCCCTGGAACGGGCCGGCCCGGCGGATCTCAGCTTCCTCGCCAACGCGAAACTGCGCGCCGTTGCCGCGGCGAGCCGGGCCGGAGCGCTCATCCTGTCGCCGCTGGACGATGCCGTCGTGGGGACGGACTACCGCGGGGCGCGCATCGTGACGGCCGATCCGCACGCCTACTTCGCGCGCGCCGCGCAGTATCTCGTCGCGCGCGAAACGCCGCCGCAGCAGCCGGGCATCCACCCGTCGGCCGTCGTGGATGCGTGCGCCCGCATCGATCCAGCGGCGCACATCGGACCCCTCGTCACGGTGGAGGCGGGCGCCGTCGTCCAGGCCGGCGCCGTCATCGACCCCGGCTGCTTCATCGGCCGCGAGGCCGTGGTCGGCGAAGACACGCATTTCTTCGCCAACGTCACCTTCCACGCCCGCTGCATCATCGGCAAGCGCGGCATCGTGCACTCCGGCGCCGTGATCGGCGGCGACGGCTTCGGCTTCGCCCACGAGGATGGCCGCTACGTCAAGGTGCCCCAGCTCGGCAGGGTGGTGCTGGGCGACGACGTCGACATCGGCGCGAACACGACAGTCGACCGCGGCGCGCTGGACGACACCATCATCGGCGACGGCGTCAAGCTCGACAACCTGATCCAGATCGGCCACAACTGCCATATCGGGGCGAATACGGCCATGGCCGGGTGCGTGGGCGTGGCGGGCAGCGCGAAGATCGGCCGCCATTGCACCTTCGGCGGCGCGGCGATGGTCAACGGGCATATCGAGATCGTCGACCACGTCCACGTGACGGCCGGAACGCTGGTCGCGAACTCGCTGCTGGAGCCGGGGCGCTATACGGGCTTCTATCCGATCTCGAAGAATGCGGAGTGGGAGCGTAACGCGGTTCTCTTGCGTAATCTGGCGGCCATGCGCGAGCGGATCCGCGCGCTTGAGAAGGCCGTCAAGGCGTTAGGACTGACGGTGTGAGGAGGAGGGCACCGAGCGCCAGCAACGCCGGCACGGTCTGCACGAGCAGGATGCGGCGCTGGACCGTGACGCCGCCCCAGATGCCCGCGATGGCCACGCACACGAGCCCGAATACGGCGAAGGCGCGGCCGATGACGGGATCGGGATGCACGAGCCCCACTGCCAATGCTGCAGCGAGAAAGCCGTTGTAGCAGCCCTGGTTCGACATCAGTGGTGCGAGTCTCTCGACCTCGTCCTGCTTGATGCCGAAGACCTTGCGGCCGCGGCTGCGGAACAGCACGGTCTCCAGCAGGAAGATATAGAGGTGGATCAGGCAGACGATGGCGATGAGAATGGTCGCAACGATGCGCACGAAATGTCCTTTAGGAAATTGCTCATAATGTAGCGTATCCATGTGGACCGACGCCAGCGCTGCCTGCCCGCGACAGTGGCGAGGCCCGCTCAGCGCATCAGCTTGTCCAGCGTCGGCTGCATTTCCCGCTGCCAGATCCGGTAGCCGTTTGCATTCGGATGCAGCAGATCCGGCATGATGTCCTTCGACAGGCTGCCGTCCGCGCCCAGGAATGCCCCGTTGAAGTTCAGGAAGAACACGTGGCGGTTGTCGGCCAGTGCCGGCAGCTTCAGGTTGATTCGTTCGTTGATGCGGCGGTTGTCGTCGCTCGGGCCTTCGCCGCGCGGGAAGATCGCCAGCAGCAGGATCTTCGCCTTGGGCAGGCGTTGCCGGACCTCGGCGATGTCGCGCTCGATGCCCTTGAACGTGATGTCCGCCGCGTCCTGGCGCAGGCCCGTGTTATTGGTGCCGAACATCATGACGACGACCTTCGGGTCGATGCCGTCGAGCTCGCCGTGCAGCAGGCGCCAGAGGATGTTTTCCGTGCGGTCGCCGCCGTAGCCCAGGTTCAGCGGGTTGTACTTGCCGTAGAACTGCTGCCACAGCGCCGGCTGCTCTTTTTCCCAGTGGTGGGTGATAGAGTCGCCGATGAACACGAGGTCCGTCTTTTCGCCGGCGGTCTTGCGGCGCACGATCTCCGCCAGCTTTTCCTCGTGGCGGGGCATCCACCAGTCGAGCGACCAGGATTCGTTCAGCGGCTCCGGCGTGACGGAGACGGTCCGGTAGTCGGGGCAGGCGGCGTTTGGCGTGCCGGCGGCATCGAAGCGGATATCGGCGATCTCGGCATCGCCGGCGCCCGTGCCGTCCAGCGCGAACGGCTTCCTGACGGCGCTGAAGTCGTCGCCGTCGTGGGCGAAGCAGGACAGGGCATAGCTCAGGTGTTTCCAGCCCTTGCCCTGGTCGGCCCTTGCCGGGATCACGTAGGGCACCCTGCGCTGGCACTCCACGCCGCAGTCGATGCGGAAGGCGAGGCCGCCCTTGCTCATCTCGTTGACCTTCAGGTCGAAGGATATTGTGCCGCGGGCCAGGTAGGGGCGCAGGTCCAGCGGGGCGCTCTCGATGCGCACGGTGGAGAACCAGGCATCCTTCCACGTCAGGCGCAACGCGTCGCCTTTCGCATCCTTGTCCGTCCTGGCCGCCTCGACGACGGCGTTCGGCAGCTTCGGATCGTTGTCCATGCGGCCGCGTTCACCGTCCAGCGTGTTCTGCACGTCGAAGTCACCGTACAGCACGCGGGCGCCCCCGACCGGCTTGCCGACGTACAGGGGTAGAGTGGGCGCCGCGGCGGCGCTGCCGGCAAGGAAGAGGCAAGCCAGGGCGAGGGAAGGGTGGCGGATGCGCATCATGTCTCCTTTATGATTGTTGTTTGGTCGAACCAATTAAGCGATATCGAAAGCGCGATAGCAAAAGCGCGAGGTAAAAAGCGGGGCCAAAAAAAAGCGCCCCGAGCGGAGCGCTTTTTACCTGCCGAGCCAGATTACTGGATCTTGGCTTTCTTCATCAGGTCTTCGCGGAACGCGGCCAGCTTGCGCTGCTGCAGCGATTCTGCGATCTGCTGCTTGACTTCGTCCAGCGGCGGGATCTTCGCTGCGCGCACGTCTTCCAGCTTGATGACGTGGTAGCCGAACTGGGTCTTGACCGGGGTTTCCGTGATCTGGCCTTTTTGCAGCGAGGTCATGGCCTTCGAGAACTCAGGCACGAAGGAAGCCGGGCTTGCCCAGTCCAGGTCGCCACCGTTGGCGGCCGAGCCCGGGTCTTTCGATTGCTTGGCCAGGTCTTCGAACTTGGCGCCGCCCTTCAGCTTGGTGATGATCTGCTTGGCCTCGTCTTCGGTGCCGACCAGGATGTGGCGTGCGTGGTATTCCTTGTCGCCCATCTGTGCCTTGAACTTGTCGTACTCGGCCTTGATGTCGGCGTCCTTGACCGGGTTCTTCTTGACGTAGTCGGCCAGCATCGCGTTGATGATGATGCTCTGGCGGGCGTTGTCGATGGCGTTCTTGACTTCCGGACGGGCGCCGACGCCTTGCTTGTCGGCTTCCTGGATCAGGACTTCGCGGCCGATCAGGTCTTTCTTGATCGCATCGCGCAGTTGCGGCGAATCGGTTGCCTTGCCCTGCGCAACGACCTGCTTGACCACTTGGTCAACCTTGGCCGCGGGGATGGGCTTGCCATTGACGGTCGCAACGTTCTGGGCGAACGACGGCAGGGCTACCATCGCAGTCATGGCTAACAACAGGCGGGCGGGCTTCACAATCATTTATTCGATCCTATCTAAAACACGAAAAGTCGCCAGAGCGACGAAAACCGGCGGTTCGTCACCGCCGGTGATGGTGCATATTACTGCACCTTTGCTTTTTTCACCATTTCTTCCTGGTACGCAGCCAGTTTCTGCTGCGACAGCGCGTCCGAAATCTGCGGTTTGACCTCATCCAGGGTCGGGAGTTTCGCCGCGCGGACGTCGTCCAGCTTGATCACGTGGTAGCCGACTTGCGTCTTGACCGGCTTCTCGGTGACCTGGCCTTTTTGCAGGCTGGTGAAACCGGCCGCGAATTCCGGCGGGAACGAGGACGGGGTAGCCCAGTCGAGGTCGCCACCATTGTTGGCGGTGCCCGTGTCTTTCGATTGCTTGGCCAGGTCTTCGAACTTGGCGCCGCCCTTCAGCTTGGCGATGATGGCGTTGGCATCGGCTTCGTTTTCCACCAGGATGTGGCGCACGTGGTATTCCTTGTCGCCCGTCTGCTTGGTGAAGCGGTCGTATTCGGCCTTGATCTCGGCGTCGGTCACCGGGTGCTTGGTGATGTAGTCCTTGGCCAGCGCGTTGATGACGATGGTCTGGCGGGCGTTTTCCAGCGCGGCCTTCACGTCGGCGTTCTTGTCGTAGCCTTGCTTGATGGCTTCCTGCACCATGACCTCACGGGCGATCAGGTCTTTCTTGATCGCATCGCGCAGCTGCGGGCTGTCGGTGCCCTGGCCCTGGGCCACGACCTGCTTGACGATGGCGTCGGCGCGCGACGACGGAATGCCCTTGCCGTTCACGACGGCCAGGTTCTGTGCGAATGCGGGAGTTGCGGCGATAGCGATCAGGGCTAACAGCAGCCGAGCTGGCTTGAAAGTCATTTTATTTCCTGTGAGGGGGTTGCGGTTGCTTGGACGAAGATTGGATTAATTCTTGTAATGCGCAGCGATTTTGAACCAGTTTTCGGGCGGATACCTTAAGACTTGCTGAAAGCCATCAATACGATGCTTCCGAGGGCGCAATGGCCGTGATTGCCAGGGCGTGGATCTCAGTATGCATCATGGCTCGCACGGCATCATACACCAGCCGATGACGCATGACGAGCCTCAACCCTTCGAACCGTTCAGAAACGATTTTGACGCTGTAATGCCCGCCGCCGGAGGCCGCGCCGGCATGGCCGGCGTGCAGGTGGGAGTCGTCGCCGACCTCCAGCAGGGTGGGCGCCAGCGCTTCCTGCAGCGCCTGGCGGATGCGTTCGACGCGGGTATCGTTCGTGCTCATGCATCCTCCTGGATATGTTTAGACAGCATCATGGCCTGGCCCAGGAAGAACACGAAGAAGATCGCGGTAATGCCGAACACCTTGAAGTTGACCCAGGCGCTGGTATTCCCGGCGAACACGACGAACGCCATCACGAGGTTGAGCACGCCGATGGCGGCAAAGAACACCATCCACGCGAGGCCCACGCGGCCCCACACTTCGTCCGGCAGCTTGATTTGCTTTTCCATCAGCTTGCGCATCAGGTTCTGGCGGAAGCCGAACTGCGAGACGAACAGCGCGACGGCGAAGGCCCAGTACAGGATGGTCGGTTTCCACTTGATGAAGTTCTCGTCGTGGAAGTAGATCGTGGCGCCGCCCATCACGACGATGACACCCAGCGACAGCCACAGGGCGCCGTCGATCGGGCGCTTGCGGGCGCGCAGGTAGATGATCTGCAGGACCGTGGCGACGATGGCGACGGCCGTCGCCAGCATGATCGGCGACTGGGCGGGCGACACGTTGCCGCCCGAGATCAATCCGCCCATGTACTGGATGGCCAGGGCGTGCGCGGCCTCCTGGTTGCCGTCGCCGAGCTTGTAGACGAGGAAGAACAGGATGACCGGGAACAGATCGAATAACAATTTCATGGGATTACTTGTGCACGGGCTTGCTTGTGTTTAGACGGGCTCGAAGCGCAGCGCGGCCGAGTTGATGCAATAGCGCAGGCCGGTCGGCGGCGGGCCGTCCGGGAACACGTGGCCCAGGTGGGCGTCGCAGACGGCGCAGATGATTTCCGTGCGCATCATGCCGTGGCTGCGGTCTTCCTTCTCGATGACGTTGGCCGGGTCGAGGGCGCGGAAGTAGCTGGGCCAGCCGCAGCCGGACTCGAATTTCGCATCCGACTCGAACAGCGGGGTATTGCAGCAGACGCAGTGGTAGATGCCGTGTTCGTGGTGGTCCCAGTATTTACCGGTGAACGCGCGCTCGGTGGCCGCATGGCGGGTGACCTGGTATTCCATCGGGTCCAGCTGGTTGCGCCATTCGGCATCGGTCTTGGTGACTTTGTCGGTCATGGTGTCTCTTGTCCTTTTCTTTGTTCATCCATTGGTTGATCAGGAAGAGCAACTCACCTCGAGGTGGGAAGCCCAGTCCGGCGGGAGGGCCGCATACGCTGCATTCTCCGGCTGTTCGTCGAACGGACGGTCGAGCACGGCGCGCAGGCGGTCCACTTCGCTGTAGTCGCCTTGCTGCGCCTTGTCGATGGCGACCTGGGCCAGGTAGTTGCGTAACACATATTTGGGGTTGACTGCGTGCATTGCAATCCGGCGCGCCTCGTCCCGGCTGCCTTCCTGGCGCAGGCGTTCGCGGTAGCGCACGGCCCAGGCGTCGAAGGATGGACGGTCGATGAACAGGTCGCGCAGCGGCGCGTCGGCCTCGAGCCCGCCGTCGGGCAATACGTCCACGCGCAATTCGCCCAGCGTGCGGAAGAACAGCGTGAAGTCGACATGATTCTCCTGCATCAGCTTGAACATGTCGTCGAACAGCGCGCGGTCATTCTCCTGTACCGTGGCCAGGCCCAGCTTGGCGTGCAGCAGCGCGTCGAACTGTTCGCCGTAGGCATCGACGTAGACGTCGAGGGCGGCCTGGGCCGCGTCCGTGTCCTTGATCAGCGGCAGCAGGGCGTTGGCCAGCGCATAGCAGTTCCAGTGGCCCACCGGGACCTGGTTCGCGTACGAATAGCGGCCGCCCTGGTCCGTGTGGTTGCAGATGTGGTCGACGTCGAACGCTTCCATGAAGCCGAACGGGCCGTAGTCCAGCGTCAGGCCCAGGATCGACATATTGTCGGTGTTCATCACGCCATGCATGAAGCCGACCGCCTGCCAGTGCGCAATCATGCGCGCCGTGCGCACGGTGACTTCGGACAGCAGGGCCAGGTAGGGATTGTCCCCGCCCTCCAGCTGCGGATAGAAGTTGCGGATGACGTAGTCGGCGAGGATCTTCAACTCCTCGTGCTTGTTGCGGTAGTGCCAGTGCTCGAAGGAACCGAAGCGCACGAAGCTGGGCGCCATGCGCGTCACGACGGCCGCCGTCTCGATCGTTTCGCGCACCACCTGCTGGTGCGAGCCCGTGACCATCAGCGCGCGCGTGGTCGGGATGCCGAGGGCCGCCATCGCTTCCGAGCACAGGAATTCGCGGATCGACGAGCGCAGCACGGCGCGGCCGTCGCCCATGCGCGAGTACGGCGTCATGCCGGCGCCTTTCAGCTGCAGCTCGACGGGGCCGTCGGCGGTGGCGATTTCTCCCAGCAGAATCGCGCGGCCGTCGCCGAGCTGGCCGGCCCAGTGGCCGAACTGGTGGCCCGAATAGACGGCGGACAGGGGTTTGGCACGCGGCGGCACGCGGTTGCCCGAGAACGCCGCGACGAAGTCCTCGTGCGCCAGGTCTGACGGATCCAGGCCGAGCAACGCCGCCGCCTTCGGGCTGGCCGCGACGAAATAGGGGGCGGGCAACGGCGTGGGGCGGAGGTGCGTGTAGAACGCGGGTGGCAATTCGGCGAAGGAATTGTCGATGGGCAGGTCGTCGGCGCGGATGGCGGCTCCAGTGCGGGTGAATGAAAGATTGTCGGGATTCTACCGCAGACGCGCGGATTCTATGGGGAGGCCCGTGCGCAGGCCAACCGCGTTACATTCGGTAACTTTTATGCATCGATGGCTGCTGCGGCGCAACATGAAAAACCGTTGACGCCGCGGTCGCGCGCGCTCGACACTGCGTCGATCCCGCCGCCGCCAGGAGAAACGATGGAGCACACCCGCCAGGCCCCGCTCATGGGGCCGCTCATGGGACACATGATGCACCAGTCCCTGACCATTTCCAGTATCCTGCAATTCGCCGCTCGCCATTATGCGGCCAGCGAGATCGTGTCGCGGCCCGTGGAGCCGGACTTGCAAGGTCAGCTGCACCGTTACACCTACCGCGACTGCGAGGGACGGGCCCGGCGCCTGGCGCGGGCGCTGCAGGACCGCGGCGTGACGATGGGCGAACGGGTCGGCACGCTCGCGTGGAACGGCTACCGCCACCTGGAGCTGTACTACGGCGTGTCGGGCTCCGGCGCCGTGCTGCACACGATCAATCCGCGCCTGCATCCGGAGCAGATCGCCTACATCGTCAACCACGCCGAAGACCAGCTGCTGTTCTTCGACATCTCATTCCTTCCGCTCGTGGAGGCGATCTCGCCGCACTGCGCCACGGTGCGCGCCTTCGTGCTGATGAGCGACCGCGCCCACATGCCGGACGGCAGCGCGATCCCGAACCTGCTGTGCTACGAGGACCTGCTGGCGGGTGCGATGGACGACTACGACTGGCCGGACCTCGACGAGAACGCGGCCGCGTCGCTGTGCTACACGTCCGGCACGACGGGCAACCCGAAGGGCGTGCTGTATTCGCACCGCTCGACGGTGCTGCATGCCTACGCGTCCGCGCTGCCGAACGTGCTCAACGTCGCCGCGGCCGATACAGTGCTGCCCGTCGTCCCGATGTTCCATGTGAATGCCTGGGGCCTGCCGTATTCGACGCTGCTGTCGGGCGCCAAGCTCGTGTTCCCCGGCGCCGCGCTGGACGGCAAGTCGCTGTACGAACTGTTCGAGGCCGAGGGCGTGACGTTTTCGGCGGGCGTCCCCACGGTCTGGCTGGGCCTCGTGAACTACGTGCTCGGGAACGGGCTCGCGTTCTCCACGTTCCGCCGCACCGTGATCGGCGGCTCGGCCTGTCCGCCCGCGCTGATGGACACGCTCATCGACCGCCTCGGCGTGCAGGTGATCCACGGCTGGGGCATGACGGAGATGTCGCCGCTGGGCACCACGGGCGGCCTGCTGGCCAAGCACCGCGCGCTGCCGCGGGACGCGCAGCGGGCCATCCTGCGCAAGCAGGGCCACGCGATCTATGGGGTGGACATGAAGATCGTCGACGATGCCGGCGCCGAGCTCCCCTGGGACGGCGCCACGTCCGGCCACCTGCTGGTGAAGGGCCCGTGGATCGCCGCCCGCTACTTCCGCGACGAGGGTGGCGACGTCCTGCAGGACGGCTGGTTCCCGACGGGCGACATGGCGACCATCGACGCGGACGGTTTCATGCAGGTGACGGACCGCAGCAAGGACGTGATCAAGTCGGGCGGCGAATGGATCGGGTCGATCGACCTGGAAAACATCGCGATGGCCCATCCGGCCGTGCTGCAGGCGGCCTGCATCGGCGTCGCCCATCCGAAGTGGGACGAGCGGCCCTTGCTGCTGGTCGTGCGCCGGCCCGGGATGGACGTGGGGCGCGAGGAATTGCTCGGCTTCTTCGAGGGCAAGGTGGCAAGATTCTGGATGCCGGACGACGTCGTGTTCGTGGAGGCCTTGCCGATGGGGGCGACGGGCAAGGTGCAGAAGAACCGCTTGCGCGAGGCGTATCGCGAATACCGGTTGCCCGGGATGTAGGCGGCGCTCGGTGGGCACGTGGTGCCCACCCTACGGCAAGCGTCGTCGGTAGGGTAGGCACCACGTGCCCACCATGCCCGAATAACACGACCGTTCGCTTGTTCGGGTATAGTGGCTGGCGCCTTTCACATACCTACAAGAGGAGACCCATGAGCGCCGATTACCACGTCCAGGACGGTGTCGCCGTCATCACGCTGAACAACCCGCCAGTCAACGGCCTGGGCCTGGCCACGCGCACGGCCGCCGTCGATGGCCTGCGGCGCGCGGCGGCCGACCCGGCCGTGCGGGCGATCGTCGTCACCGGCGCCGGCAAGGCGTTTTCCGGCGGCGCCGACATCCGCGAGTTCAATTCGCCCAAGGCGCTGACGGAGCCGACGCTGCACACGCTGATCCGCACCGTGGAAGACTCGCCGAAGCCCGTCGTGGCCGCGATCCACACCGTGTGCATGGGCGGCGGCCTGGAATTGGCGCTGGGCGCGCACTACCGCGTGGCGCTGCCCGGCGCCCAGGTCGCGCTGCCGGAGGTCAAACTGGGCCTGTTGCCGGGCGCCGGCGGCACGCAGCGCCTGCCGCGCGTGCTGGGGCTGGAAAAGGCGCTGGACATGATCGTCTCGGGCACGCCGGCCAAGTCAGAATCGTTGGCGGGCACGCTGCTGTTCGACGCCTTGCTGCCCGCCGGCAGCGAGCTGGTGGCGGGCGCCGTCGACTTCGCGAACGAGATCGCCGAGCGCCGCCCGCTGCCGAAGGTACGCGACCTGGCCGTGGAGCACGCCGACGCGCACGCCTTCCTGGCCGCCGCGCGCGCGAAGGTGAAGGCCGCGGCCGGGCCGTTCCCGGCGCCGCCGGCCTGCGTGGAGGCCGTCGCGGCCGCCGTCGACAAGCCGTTCGAGGAAGGACTCCTATTCGAGCGCGACCTGTTCCTGCAGCTGACCACGACGACGGAATCGAAGGCGCTGCGCCATGCCTTCTTCGCCGAGCGCGCCGCCTCCAAGGTGGCCGACGTGCCCGCCGATACGCCCGTGCGCCCGGTTGCAAGGGCCGCCGTCGTGGGCGCCGGTACCATGGGCAGCGGCATCGCGATGAACTTCGCCAACGCGGGCATCCCTGTCACGATCCTCGAGACCTCGCAGGACGCGCTGGACAAGGGCCTGGGCGCGATCCGCCGCAACTACGAAGCGACGGTTAAAAAGGGCAAGCTCGCGCCGGAACAGCTGGAGGGGCGCCTTGCCTTCGTCCAGGGCACGCTGGACATCGCGGACATCGCCCAGGCCGACATCGTCGTGGAAGCCGTGTTCGAGGACCTGGCCGTCAAGGAAGACGTGTTCCGCAGGCTGGACGCCGCCATGAAGCCGGGCGCGATCCTGGCCTCGAACACGTCGACGCTGGACCTGGACCGCATCGCCGGCTTCACCGCGCGGCCCCAGGACGTGATCGGCCTGCACTTCTTCAGCCCCGCCAACGTGATGAAGCTGCTGGAGATCGTGCGCGGCGCGGCGACGGGCAAGGACGTGCTGGCCACGGCGCTGGCGCTGGCGAAAACGCTCCGCAAGACGGGCGTCGTTTCCGGCGTGTGCGACGGCTTCATCGGCAACCGGATGATCGAACAATACCTGCGCCAGGCCGGCTTCCTGCTCGACGAGGGCGCGCTGCCGGCGCAGGTGGACCGGGCGATGGAGCGCTTCGGCTTCGCCATGGGCCCGTTCCGCATGGCCGACCTGGCCGGCAACGACATCGGCTGGGCGATCCGCAAGCGCAAGCGCGCGCAGGATCCGGGCCTGCAGTATTCGCAAACGGCCGACCTGTTGTGCGAGCGGGGCCGCTTCGGCCAGAAGACGGGCGCCGGCTGGTACGACTACGCGGCGGGCGACCGCGCGCCGCATCCGTCCGTGGCGGTCGAGGAGATGATCGTGCGCCACTCGGCCGACCTCGGCATCGCGCGCCGCGCCATCGACGACGCCGAGATCGTCGAACGCCTCGTCTATGCGCTGGTGAACGAGGGCGCGAAGATCCTGGAAGACGGAATCGCCCAGCGCGCCTCGGACATCGACATGGTCTACCTGGCGGGCTACGGCTTCCCGCTGTTCCGTGGCGGGCCGATGTTCTACGCCGACACGGTGGGCTTGCCGGCCGTGCTGGCGGCGATCGAACGCTTTGCGGGCGGCTATCGCGGCGACGCCTGGGTGCCGGCGCCGTTGCTGGTGCGCCTGGCGGGCGAGGGTCGCGGTTTCGGCGGCTGAAGGTCGGGCATAGCACGGAACCTCCGTGCTTCGCCCCCTGCGAAAGTAGGGTTTTGCAGGCGTTCGGACCACTTTTTTGTCGCCGATCTCCGTCGAAATGTATTGCTTTGTCCCGGGGCGTCAAGACGGCTCGACCATGAACTAGCATCGGGTTGGCACATTCGTGCCGTCCATTCAAACCTACGGGGGAGTTTGATTCGATGCTAGTTACTATCTCAATGCGCAGCGCTGCCTCTCGCGCTGCCGCGCTCGCCGTCGCCGCCATGCTTGCCGCATGCGGCTCCGGCACGCAGGACGCGCCGCAAGCGGGTGCCCAGTCCCGCCAGGCCGCGAAGGTCTCGGCCGCCGGCACCGCCGACGGCACGCTGGTACTGCCGCTGGAGGTGCTGGGCAAGGGTTCGCCCGACCAGCCGGTCGTGGCGGAAGCGAAACTGGCGTTGCCGTCCGGCCAGGCCGGCAACGCGGCGCAGCTGTGGTTCCAGTGCCACCGCTGCGGCTTCTATGCGGCGCCGGAATTCGAGGCCACCAGGCGCTTGCCCGCGAAGATCAAGGCGAGCGTGCGGGTGCTCGGCGGCGTCAGCGGCAGCGCCGAGTCCCGGGTGCCGTGGATCGACATCACGGATGCCAACGTCACGCTGGCCGACGACGAGCGCGTGCATGGCGGCGTGAACGGCGGCCTGTACACGACGCGCATCACCGTCGCGCTGGATGCCGCCGCGCGCGCCCGCCTGGTGGCGGGCACCAACCGCGTGCAGTTCCGCTTCAACGGCACCGACGGCGAATCGAACGGCTTCCGCGTGCTGGACCTGGAGCTGCGCGACGCGTCCGCCGCGCGCATCGACAGCACCGTGCACCAGCAGGCCGACACGCGCGCCGAGCGCGACGCCAGCCAGTACTCGCAGTCCGACGCCGCCGCCGGCAAGGCGCTGTGGTACGCGCAAGGCAGGATCGCCAAGTCGAGCATCGTCGCGCGCAAGCTGAACGCGGCCTGCGCCTCCTGCCATGCCGAGGACGCGCGCGACCTCCAGTACTTCAACTATTCGAACAACGCGATCGTCCAGCGCAGCCAGTTCCACGGCCTGTCCGCGACCCAGGGCCGCCAGATCGCGGCCTTCGTGCGCACCTCGCTGGCCGCCATGCCCTATGCCGCCAACGCGCGGCCGTGGAATCCGCCGTACCAGCCGGGTCCCGGACTGGACGCCGATCCCGCATCGTGGGCCGGCGGCGCCGGCCTGCAGGCGGTGCTGCAGACGCCGGCGCAGGCCGTCAACGCGGTGTTCGGCAAGGCGCCGGCGTCGACGGCGGCGATCACCCAGTCCGACGTCGACCGGGTGATGGATCCGAACGTGACGATGAACGTGCGCGAGATGCCCGTGCCGCTGCAGTTCCCGGACTGGAATGCCTGGCTGCCCTCGATCCATCCGCTCGACGTCTGGCCGGCGGCGGCGGACGGCAGCGGTTTCCAGAACGGCGCCGCGTTCGACGGCGACCGCAAGGACCCGAACGGCCGCTACCTGGCGATGCGCGCGTGGTTCGAGGCGCGCCGCAATCCGTCGAATCCGGGCGACTGGAGCCACTTGCTGCCGGAATTGCGCGAGCAGATCGCGGCCATGATCACCCAGGCGGGCTGGGACGGCTACTGGTTCCTGGGCGGCGGCCGCGGCAACCATATCGGCGGCGACAAGCGCACCGGGGCCCAGGTGGGCGGCGCCCACCTGCAGTCGCTGGCGTCGTCCACGACCGTCAAGGCGGGCAAGCAGGGCGCGTTCACGACCAACGCCTTCATCGAGCGCGCCGTGGACAGCCTGCTGCACTGGAACGCCGTCAAGCAATGGGAGATGGCGCAGCAATACAAGCTGGAAGGCAACCAGCAATGGTTCCTGGGCGAGCGCGACGGGGCCAACGGCGACTGGCGCGGCAGGGGCGAGGCGCACGGCTGGCCGTTCAATACGGTGAGCCTGTTCTTCCTGGCGCCGCACATGGTGTACCAGGAAGACCGTGACGCCTCCGGCCGCATCACGCGCGAATGGTACACGGCGTGGGAGGCGGACAACATCACCGCCTCTTACTACCGCAGCAACCAGTGGTACCAGCTGCAGATGGCCGTCAATCCGGGCGCGCAGAGCGGCTGGGTCAATTATCCGATGGACTGGCCCTACCTGTACGCGTTCGACGACTACATCGGGCTGCGCGTCGGCGACGCCACGCCCGCGGCCCGGGCGGCGCAGGCGAGCCATTACGTGCGCCTGATGCAGGCCCGGATCAAGGGCGCGCAGTACGTCAACAACGACATCCCGCTGTACGACCCCACCAGCCAGCAGAGCCTGATCAACAACCCGGGCCGGTACGGGCGCGGGCAGGCGACGAAGCACCTGGCGGTGGCCGGCTTCCTCGACAACGCCAGCCGCGACGGCACCAACCCGTCGCACTTCCTGTTCCTGAACGACGTCCAGCCGGGCCTGCACGTGAAGGTGGTCAACGGGGCGATCAACCAGTTCCTGGCGCTCTACTCGGGCCAGCCCGCCAGCGCCTGGCGCCGCTGCGATCCGGACAATACGGAACTCGGCGAGGCGGAGAATGTCGCCGGCTTCCGCTTCTGCCTGGACCGCGCCCGCCTGCCGCTGGGTACCTTCTCGGACGGCACGCACTTCCCGGTCTCGAACGCGCTGTACCAGACCAGCACGGAGCAAGTGGAGCAATACGGCATCTGGGCGGCGCGCCGCCTCGGCGCCGACCCCACGCGCCTGACTGCCTGGCAGGCTTGGCAGGACACCGTCTGGCCGTGACGCGCGACGAATGGCCCTGATGCGGGCATGGCGGGGCACGTGGTAGCCTGTCGGCGTGACCAATGCCAAGAACGCCATCCTGATCGCGACCGCCTGCCTGCTCGGACTCTTGTCCACGACAGGCGCGTCGCTGCCGTACCCGATCCTGCCGCCGCTGTTCGTGCACGGCGCCGCGGACGGCTTCACCAACTTCATGGGCCTGCCGCCCAAGCTGCTGTTCGCCGTCGCGCTGATGGTCAATCCCATCGGCCTGCTGCTGGGGACGGCGGTGCTGGGGTCGATGTCCGACCGCTACGGCCGCCGCCCGCTGCTGCTGTTGACGACGGTCGGCGCGGCGCTGGGCCACGTGCTCACCGCATGGGCGCTGGCCGGCAGCTCCTATCCGCTGTTCCTGCTGGCGCGCTTCGGCACCGGCCTGCTCGAGGGCCAGAGCGCCATCGTCCGGGCGATGCTGGCCGAGCGCCTGGAAGGGCCGATCCGCAACCACGCCATGTCCTGGCTGAACGGCGCGCTGCACCTGGGCTGGCTGGTGGGCCCGCTGCTGGGCGGCTTCACGGACCGTGCGCCGCTGACGGTGCCGTTCTATGTCGCGGCCGGCGCATTGCTGCTGGGCGCCGCGCTGGCGTGGGCGGCGCTGGAGCGCGTGCCGGGCCGGCCCGGGCCGTCGTGGTGGACCGTGGCGCGCGAGCGCCATGCGTTCAACCTGCTGCGCCACCCGGGCCTGCGCATGCTGTTCGGCGTGCAGCTGGCCTATACCTGCGGGGTGACGGCGTTCTACGAGTTCTATCCCTTGTGGCTGGTCGAGATCGGCCATTACGACCGGCGCGCGATCGCGCTCGTCAACGTGGGCATGTGCGGCCTGATGACCTGCGCCGCGCTGTTCGCGGGCCGCCGCAGCGATATGGAGCCGATGCGGCGCGCCGCCTTCCTCGCCTGCGCGGTGGCGCTGGCCGTCGGGTCGCTGGGGCTGGGCACGCTGTGGATCGGCCTCGCGGGCATCATGCTGTTCAGCCTTCCGCACGCGTTCTACAACGCCACCGTGCAGACCTGGGCCGCGGACCGCTTCGGTGGTCATGGCCAGGGCGCCGTCATGGGCCTGCTGTCGACGACGTTCTGCCTGGCGAACATCCTGATGGCGGCGGCCGGCGCCGTGCTGACACTGGTCGACACGCGCCTCGTGCTGGTGGTGGGCGCCGGCTTGACGGCGTGGGCGGCGACACGCATGCAGGCCCTGGGGCAGGGCGCGATCGAGGAAAAAGAAAAGGCCGCCGTCGCCGGCGGCCCAACGTGAACGAGGGATCCCCCGCGGCCGTCAGTCGGCCGCGTAGATATTGTTGTCCTTCGTCTCGCGCACGAACAGCGTGCCGATGACGACGGTGGCCAGCGCGATCACGATCGGATACCACAGGCCGTAGTAGATGTTGCCGTTCGCCGCGACCAGCGCGAACGAGGTCGTGGGCAGCAGGCCGCCGAACCAGCCGTTGCCGATGTGGTAGGGCAGGGACATCGACGTGTAGCGGATGCGGGTCGGGAACATCTCGACCAGCATCGCGGCAATGGGCCCGTACACCATCGTCACGTACAGCACGAGGACGAACAGCAGCGCCACCACCATCGGCTTGTTCACGCCGGCCGGATCGGCCTTGGCCGGGTAGCCCGCCGCCTTCAGCGCGGCGCCCAGGTCGCTCTTGAGCGCCGCTTCGCGGTCCTTGCTGGCCTGGTCGAAGTTCAGGCCGTCGGGCGTCATGACGGCGTTGAACGAGGGGTAGACTTTGTCGCCGACCTTGATGCTTGCGACGGTGCCGGCGGGCGCGTCCTGGCGCGTGTAGCTGACCGAGGCCGCCGTCAGCTGGCCGGTGGCGATGTCGCACGACGAGGGGAACTTCTTGGTGCCGGTGGCGTTGAACTGGAAGTGGCACGATTCAGGATCGGCGACGACGACGACGGGCGAGTTCTGGATCGCCGCCTCCAGCGCCGGGTTGCCGTAGTGCGTCAGGCCCTTGAAGATGGGGAAGTAGGTCAGCGCGGCGACCAGGCAGCCGCCCAGGATGATGTACTTGCGCCCGATACGGTCCGACAGCGCGCCGAAGAAGATGAAGAAGGGTGTCGCCAGCGCCAGCGCGATGGCGACCAGGATGTTCGCCGTGGCGGCGTCCATCTTGAGCGTCTGCGTGAGGAAGAACAGGGCGTAGAACTGGCCCGTGTACCACACGACGGCCTGGCCCATCACGAGGCCGACCAGGGCCAGCAGGGCGATGCGCCCGTTCTTCCAGGTCAGGAAGGCTTCCGACAGCGGCGCCTTCGAGGTCTTGCCCTCGGCCTTCATCTTGGCGAAGGCGGGCGACTCGTTCATGGCCATGCGGATCCAGACGGAGATCGCCAGCAGCAGCACGGAGACGAGGAAGGGAATGCGCCAGCCCCAGGCTTCGAAGGACGCCGTGTCCATCGAGCTGCGCACGCCCAGGATCACGAGCAGCGACAGGAACAGGCCCAGCGTGGCCGTCGTCTGGATCCAGGACGTGAAGAAGCCGCGCCGGCCATTGGGCGCGTGCTCGGCCACGTAGGTGGCGGCGCCGCCGTATTCGCCGCCCAGGGCCAGGCCCTGCAGGATGCGCAGCGTGACGAGGATGATGGGCGCCGCGATGCCGATCGAGGCGTAGCTCGGCAGCAGGCCGACGACGAAGGTCGAGCCGCCCATGATCAGGATGGTGACGAGGAAGGTGTACTTGCGGCCGATCATGTCGCCCAGGCGGCCGAACACGAGCGCGCCGAACGGCCGCACGATGAAGCCGGCGGCAAAGGCGAGCAGGGCGAAGATGAAGGAGGTGGTCGGATCGCCGACGAAGAACTGCTTGGCGATGACGGTCGCGAGGGAGCCGTACAGGTAGAAGTCGTACCATTCGAAAACGGTGCCGAGGGAAGAGGCGAAGATGACCTTGCGTTCCTCCTTCGTCATTCCTGCGCTCGACGGCAAGGGTTTGCCGCCGGCGGCCATGCCGGGTGTGATAGCCATTGTAGTCTCCGTAGTGTTTGTCTGCCTGCGTCGTACGCTTGCTCATCGCCGATCTGCGCCAGCGATGTGGCGACTGTGCGCCGTAAAACTTACGGGATTCTTGCTTCAACCTTACGTGAAACTGACGACTGGATTATGCTCACACTGCCGCTACCACGGGTGAATCAACCGTGTCGCTCCTGTTCAGGCGGGATGTCGTCGTCCGGCATCGCGTCGGCCGCCGCATCTTCCTTGCGCACGCGCGCATGGCGGTAGGCGTCGGTCGAACGCTCCAGTGCCAGCCCCAGCGCCGTCGTCAATTCGTCCTGCGGCGTGCCCTGCTGCAGCTGCTGGAAGGCGAAGGTATTGCGCAGCGTACGACCGCCCGCGTGGGCGGCCGGGATGCCGGCGCGCTGGAAGGTGGCGCGCACCTGGCGGTAGACGGTGGCCTTGTGCAGGGGCTCGCCATCCATGTTGGCGGGAAAGGCGAGGTTGCCGGGAATGCCCAGCGCATCGCGCTCGTCCAGCCAGGCGAACAGCTCGGCCACGCCGGCGCGCGGCAGCGTCACCGTGTGCTCGTAGCTGGTGGGGTGCTTGGCCTCCGGCGTGATCGACAGTGCGATGCCGCCGTCGACGTCGGCCTGGCGGCCGACCTCGTCGACCAGCAGGCCGATCGCCTCGGCCACGCGCAGGCCGGACAGCGCCATCACCACCTGCATCGCGCGGTCGCGCCGGCGCTTCCAGCCGGCCCCGCTGCGCCGTTCCTCCTCGCGCACGGCGGGCAGGGCGGCCAGGAAGCGCTGCAACTGGTCCGTGTCGAGCGCCGTCATGGGGGCATCCTTGGGCGTGAGTTCGCGGTCCGAGGCGATGATCGCCTGGCGGGCCGGGTTGGGCGCGCGGCCCAGGTACTCGAACACGCGCTCCAGCAAGCGCAGGTAGCGGTAGGCGATCTTGCTGTTCAGGTCGCGCTTGCCGCGGTCGGACAGCAGCACGAATTCGCGCAGGTCGGCGGGGGAGATCGTGGACATGCGCAAGCCGCGCTCGAGCATCCAGGCGGCGAACTTGCCGAACATGAAGCGGTAGATGGCGGCCGACTCCGGCGAGATCGGGGTCGCGACCGTGTCGCGGTTGCGGCTCGATGTTTCGACGAAGGCCGGGGTGACGACGAAGGCGGCGAATTCCTCGGCCGGGCGGGCGTCCCAGGCGGCGAGCGATGGAGTAGTGGTCATGATCGTGCTAACGGGAACGGGAAGCCATGGCGGCTTGCCACTATCTTGCAACTAACCGACAAGTGCCGTCAATGGCGCACGCCGCGGCCCTCATTGTCAGATAATTTGCAACTAACCGACAAGCGACCAACGAACCATTACCCCAGCCACCAGGGCGAAGGGCGCAAGATGCATTCGCATCCGCCTTGCCGCTCTTATAAAATAAGGACTTCTGAAACATCCAGCGAGAAGAAACGCATGCTCAAGCACATCGTCATGTGGAAACTGAAGGACCACGCCGAAGGGGCGGACCGCGCCGCCAACGCCGTCGAAATGAAGCGCCGGCTCGACGAGTGCGCGCACATCGTGCCCGGCATGCACGCCTTCGAGGTCACGATCGCCCAGCCGGGCCTGGAGGCCACGTACGACGTCGTGCTGTATTCGGAGTTCGAGGACAAGGTGGCGCTGGACGCTTACGCGCAGCATCCTCTGCACAAGGCGCTGGTGCCGTTCATCGGCGCGATCCGCGCCGAACGCCAGTGCATGGATTACGTGGTCTGAGCGGCGCTGCCGGCAGCCCGGGGATGCTTGGGCAACCGTGGGGGAGGTGAGGGTATGAACGATTTCGCGGGACTGGTCGCCGTCGTCACGGGCGCGGCTGGAGGCCTGGGGCGGGCGATCGCGGAGCGGGCGGCGGCGCTGGGCATGAAGCTGGTGCTGGCCGACCTCGATGCGGATGCGCTCGAGGTGGCGAGCGAGGAATTGCAGGCGCGCGGAAGCGAGGTGCTGGCCCTCGTGTGCGACGTGCGCAAGTGCACGCACGTCGAAGAACTGGCCGATGCGGCGATGATCCGCTTCCATGCCGTGCACGCGCTGTTCAACGTGGGCGCTTGCGGCGTACCCGGCCTCGTGTGGGAATACGCGGAGGCCGATTGGGAAGCGGGCGCCGGCGCGAACCTGGCCGGCGCCGTCAACGGCGTGCGCATCTTCGCGCCGCTGATGCTCGGCTGCGCGGCGCGCGACCCGGCCTATCGGGGCCACATCGTGAACACGGCGGCGTTGCACGGCCTGGCCGGCGCGCCGGCGCTGGGCATGGACAATGTCTCGGCGCATGGCTTGCTGGCCTTGTCCGAGACGCTGTACCACGACTTGCGCCTCGTCGATGCCCCGGTGACGGCGTCGCTGCTGTGCGCACGCGTGCTGCCCAAGCCGCCGGCGCAGGCGCATCATCATCGCGGCGAGGCACATGCGCAGACGCTGGATGAGGACGGGAAGCAGGCCGTGCACCGCCTCGTCGAGGACGCGCTGCCGGCGGCGCCGGCGACGCCGGAAGAAGTCGCGCGACACGCATTCGAAGGGATGGCGCGGGGAGAGTTCCTGCTGTGCGCCGATCCGCAGACGCTGGTGGCGATGGCGGAACGGATCGCCGCCCTCGAGCGCGGCCGGGCGCCCGCCGATCCGCTGGACCTGGCGCCGCGGATCCGAGAACGTTTATCCCGGTAGCTGCGCGTGCGGTGGGCACGTGGTGCCCACCCTACCGGTACGTCTGCAAAGATACCGTAGGGTGGGCACCACGTGCCCACCATGCGTTCCCATTACGTCGTCTCGTGAGGGCAGGGCTCCAGCACGCGTTCGTGCAGTTCCGGCTCGCCCGATTCGTACAGCTTGACGACGGTGGACGTGCGCGTGCCGTAGCCCGGGAGCTCGATGCACACGGCGGACAGCTGGCGTTCCAGGTCAATGGGGACGCCCGTGTCGGGCAGGCGCATGTCGGGCGCGCGCGTGGTGTCGGCCAGCATCTCGAAATAGGCGTCCTCCGGCGCGCCCTGCAGCAGCAGGCTCGCGAAGCTGGCCTTGGTGCGCACCACCTTCGGCCAGGGCGCGTCGAGCAGGCCGTTCGACACGCCGTAGATGCCCGGCTCCAGCGGCTTGCCGTTGCGCGGATCGTCGCCGGCCCGGTTCGAGAACCAGTAGATGCCGGCGCGGTCGCCCAGGATCAGGTTGAAGCCGTTGTAGGCGCCGGCGTGTGGCGCGATGCGCGCCAGGTAGGCCGGCGCGTCCAGGTCGCCCTTCAGGAAATCGGCGACGAGGGCGCCGCGCGTCGGCGCGTCGCTGCGGAAGTCGTGGGGCGCGCGGATATTGGTCAGCGCGGCGAACTTCGGTCCGGCCGGGCCATCGGTGGTCACGCCCATCCAGCTGCCGCCGCCTTGCAGATCGCGGCCGGCGACGATGTGCGGGTAGTCGGGCCACGGGCCGGCCGGCGTGGCGGGGCGGTCGTAGTATTCGTCCCGGTTGGCACAGGCGACCAGCGGCAGCCCCGGGATCACGCGCCAGGCGAAGACGATCAGGCACATGGCGCGGTATCCAGGCTGGCGGCGGGCGCCAGGTCCGTGAAGACTTCGGCGCGGCGCGGTCCGGCGATGAAGGCATCGACGCCCGCTTCCTGCGCGGCGGCATCCAGCACGGCGGCGAAATCGTCGGCCACCGCCGGATACACCTCCATCCAGGTCTGCAGGCCGTCGCGCGCTTCGGGGCGGCGTTTCAGTTGCGCCGCCGCGGCGTGGTGCCCGGCCAGCGCTTGCTGCAGCGCGCGCACGCGCGGCGCCAGGGCGTCGGCGTCGATCTCGCGCACCTTGTAGTAGACGTACAGGTCGATCATGGTGCGATTCCGCCTCAGGCCTCGGCCGCGTCGAGCGGATACGGCAACGGCGCGAAGCGCAGCAGGGTGCCGCCGGCGGCGCCGTGGCGCACCTCGCCCTCCAGCGCGGCCAGCTTGATCTCGACCAGCACGTCGGCGCCGCCTTGCCCGTTCGGGGCGGCATTCACGATCATGCCGCAGGGCTGGTCCGGATCGTCGGCCGCGAACACCTCGTCGCCGGGGCGCGCCGCCGCGTTGTCCAGCGAGGCCAGGGACATGCGGCGTTTCAGCTTGCCAAGGTACTGGCTGCGGGCGACGATTTCCTGGCCCGGATAGCAGCCCTTCTTGAAATTGACGCCGCCGATCAGCTCGTAGTTGATCATCTGCGGCACGAACTGTTCCTGCGTCGGCTGCGTCACCTGCGGCACGCCGGCATGGATGGCCGACAGTTCCCAGGCCGCGTTGCCGCCGAAGGCCAGGGCCAGGCGCAGCGCGGGCAGGGCGGCGACGGCGCTGGACGTCGAGGTCAGCCACAGGTAGCGCGGCGCGCCGAAAGCGTCGGCCACGCGCAGCACGGTGCCGAAGCCGCCCTCGGTGCGGGTGTAGGGCGCGGTTGGCAGCGCATCGACGAGCATGCGCAGCGCAGCTTCCGCGCGTTCGCCGCCCAGGCCCAGGACGGCCACGCGTTCAGGTTCCTCGGTGGCGTCGCGCAGCTTGGCCTTGGCGCGCAGCACGAACATCGACAGGCGCTTCTGCAGCGGCGCCTGGATGGCGCGCGGCAGCTGCAGCCAGACGGCGTCGGCATCGCGCCAGGTCAGGAAGGTGGCTTGCAGGCGGCCTTTCGGCGTGCAGTAGCCGGCCAGGCGCACGTCCGCCTGGCCGAGGTGCTCGACGTCGTTGGTCAGCTGGTTGTGCAGGAAGCCAGCGGCATCCTCGCCGGCGACGGCGATCAGTCCGAGATCGGTGACGGCGGCGACGAAGCCGCCGGCCAGGTCGGCCGCCGTGAGGACGGTGCCGAAGTCGTCGATCTCGCCGGCCCTTTCGGGATGGAAGCGGGCGCCCTGGGCGCTCAGGTGGTCGATCCACTCGTTCATACACTGAGTCATACGCTGATTCATACCCTGAGAATATATTTCCGATTATGCGTTAACGGCTTTATCATTACGGCCTCATTATAGAGTTGTCGACGAAATCGCGCCGGCCACGGCGCAAAACCACTTCGAGCAGAATGGCACTGATAAAAAAACTCATCGTCACGGGCGCGATCGTGTCAGTCGCGGCCGTCGGGGCATTCCAATGGTGGGCCGGACGGCCGATCGCCACGGACGGCCCCGCGATTCCCTTCGCCGTCGCCTCGGGCAGCGGCGTCGCCGGCGCGGCCCAGCAGATGGTCACGGCGGGCATCCCCATCAATACCTTCCTGTTCGGCGTGCTGGCGCGCGTGACGGGCCAGGCCGGCCGCATCAAGGCCGGCAGCTACGAATTCGAACCGAACACCTCGCCGCGCGGCCTGCTGGACAAGCTGGTGCGCGGCGACTTCGCCCAGGACCAGCTCACCGTCATCGAAGGCTGGACCTTCCGCCAGATGCGCCAGGTCGTCGACGCCGCGCCGAACCTGAAGCACGACACCGTCAAGCTGTCGGACGAGGAACTGCTGGCCAAGATCGGCCCCGAGTACAAGGCGGCCGAAGGCCTGTTCTTCCCCGATACCTACCTGTTCGCGCGCGGCTCGAGCGACCTCGATATCTACAAGCAGGCGCACGAGGCGATGATGAAGCGCCTCAAGGCCGCCTGGGACAAGCGCGAGCCGGGCCTGCCGTACACGAACCCCTACCAGGCGCTGATCATGGCCTCGCTGGTCGAGAAGGAAACGGGCAAGAAGAGCGAGCGCGCGATGATCGCCGGCGTGTTCGTCAACCGCCTGCGCACGGGCATGCTGCTGCAGACCGACCCCACCGTCATCTACGGCATGGGCGACAAGTACGCCGGCAAGATCCGCAAGAAGGACCTCGAGACGGACACCCCGTACAACACCTACACGCGTCCCGGCCTGCCGCCCACGCCGATCGCGCTGCCGGGCGTGGAGTCGCTGGCGGCCGCGCTGGCGCCGGCCAAGACCGAGGCCCTGTACTTCGTCTCGCGCGGCGACGGCACCAGCCATTTTTCGGCGAACCTGAACGACCATAACAAGGCCGTCAACCAGTACCAGCGCAACGGGGCCTCGCAATGACACTGGCTGCGACGCGGGGGCGTTTCCTCACCTTCGAAGGCATCGACGGCGCCGGCAAGTCGACCCATATCGGCTACGTGACGGACCTGCTGAAGGATGCCGGCAAGACGGTCGTGTCCTCGCGCGAGCCGGGCGGCACGCCGCTCGGGGAAAAGCTGCGCGACCTGCTGCTGCACGAGAAGATGCACCTGGAGACGGAAGCGCTGCTGATGTTCGCCAGCCGGCGCGAGCACATCGCCCAGGTGATCGAGCCGGCCCTGGCGCGCGGCGACTGGGTGCTGTCCGACCGCTTCACCGACGCCAGCTTCGCCTACCAGGGCGGCGGGCGCGGCATGGACCGGACGAAGATGGAAGCGCTGGAGCACTGGGTGCACCCGCTCCTGCAGCCGGACCTGACGCTGCTGTTCGACGTGCCGCTGGCCGTCGCGCGCGAACGCCTGGACGCCACCCGCGCGCTCGACAAGTTCGAGCAGGAGCAGGCGGACTTCTTCGAGAAGGTCCGCAACGAGTACTTGAGACGCGCCGCGCAGTTTCCCGGCCGCATCGTCGTGATCGACTCGACCCAGTCGATCGATGCCGTGCGGGCGGACTTGCGCGCTGCGTTGGAGAAATGGTTGTGACAATGTATCCCTGGCAGCAGGAGCCCTGGGCCCGGCTGCAGCACCTGCGCGAGCGCCTGCCGCACGCGATCCTGTTCCACGGCCCCGCCGGCATCGGCAAGGCCGATTTCATCGAAGCCTTCGCCCAGGCGCTGCTGTGCGAGAACGTGCGGCCGGACGGGCATGCCTGCGGCGAATGCGCGTCCTGCGGCTGGTTTGCCCAGGGCAACCACCCCGACTACCGCCGCGTGCGGCCGGAAGCGCTGGAAGACGAAGCCCCGGCGGCCGAAGGCGAAGAGGGCGGCGAGGACAAGAAAGCCAAGTCGAGCAAGACCGCGTCCAAGGACATCAAGATCGAACAGGTGCGCAGCCTGTCCGACTTCATGAACATCTCCACGCACCGCCAGGGCTTGCGCGTGGTCGTGCTGTATCCGGCCGAGGCGCTGAACATGCCGGCGTCGAATGCGCTGTTGAAGACGCTGGAAGAGCCGCCGCCGGGGACCGTGTTCCTGCTGGCGTCGAACAGCCTGGACCGCTTGCTGCCGACGATCCTGTCGCGCTGCCGCAAGTTCGCGCTCGCCATGCCGGACCACGCCCAGGCGCTGGCCTGGCTGCAGCAGCAGGGCGTGCAGGACGCCGACGGCTGGCTGCGCGAGCAGGGCGGCGCGCCGCTGGCGGCGCTGGCCCAGTCCGAGACGGGCAACCGCGACGAGCTCGATGCGCTGCTGCAGATCCTGGCCCAGCCCAGCGTCGACGCGGCGCTGCGCGCGGCCGACCGCCTGAGCAAGACGCCCTTGTCCGCGCTCGTCGCCTGGCAGCAGCGCTGGCTGTATGATGTGTTCTCGTACAAGCTGTCCGGCACCATCCGCTACTATCCGCGCTACCAGCGCGAGCTGGCGGGCCTGGCGGCAAGGATGTCCACGCCGAACCTGATGCGCGCCATCAAGAGTGCCAACGAGCGGCGCGCCGTGGCGGACCACCCGCTGTCGCCGAAACTGTTTGTCGAAGACATGCTGCTTGACTACACTGCCTGCTGCGCTTGAAAGGAATCCGATGAACGGCCTGCCCACCGACCCGACCGCCCCGCAGCCGCCGCGGCCGTCCGTGCTGTCGCTGGCCATCAAGGAAAAGGCGGCGCTGTACGCCGCCTACATGCCTTTCCTCAAGAACGGCGGCATGTTCGTGCCGACCAACAAGCCGTACAAGATCGGCGACGAAATCTACCTGATCCTGTCGCTGATGGACGACCCCAACAAATACCCGATCGCCGGCAAGGTCGCCTGGATCACCCCGGCCGGCGCGAACAACAACAAGGCGCAGGGCATCGGCGTGCACTTCCCGGCCGACGAGGCCGGCCAGCGCGCCAAGCTGCGCATCGAAGAAATCCTGGGCGCCGCGCTGCGCTCCGCGCGTGCCACCCATACTTTGTGACGCGTCACGAAAAATCCTTTCCTCCAACCTGCTGCAACCGCCGTCCGTTTCATGCCCGACTACCGCCATCGCCTCGCCCGCATCGAAGACCTGCCCGTCATCGTCGACATCTACAACTCCACCATCGCCTCGCGCGAAGTGACCGCCGACACGGAACCCATCACCGTGCAATCGCGCGAAGCCTGGTTCCACGACCACACGCCGGAGCGCCGCCCCCTGTGGGTGATCCACGACGCGGCCGACACGTCGGACGAGCCGGCCGTGATCGGCTGGCTGTCGTACTCGAATTTCTACGGCCGCCCCGCGTATTCCGGCACGGCCGAACTGTCGATCTATATCGCGGAAACCTGGCGCGGCAAGGGCATCGGCCGCTACTGCCTGGAGCAGGCGATGGCGTTCGCGCCGAACGTGAACGTGCACACCTTGCTCGGCTTTATCTTCGGCCACAATGCGCCGAGCCTGGCGCTGTTCCGCAAGTACGGCTTCGAGACGTGGGCGCATTTCCCGCGCGTGGCGAACCTGGATGGGGTGGAGCGGGATTTGATCATTCTCGGCAAGCGGGTCGCCTGAGTGTGAAAGGCCGTCGCCCCTGCGCAGGCAGGGGCCCAATTTAGTGTGACGCGAACGAAAAACAATTGGGCCCCTGCCTTCGCAGGGGCGACGCGGGGGGG
>NZ_JASNRD010000014.1:156074-164397 GCF_030412015.1 Massilia sp. YIM B02763
CCGACGCTGGGAGGCGCACTGCGCCTCCCAGCGTCGTCTTGTACAATGTCGGCATGTACATCGATTCCCACTGCCACATCAATTTCCCCGAGCTTGCCGCGCGCATGCCGGAGATTCTCGCCAAGATGGCCGAGAACAAGGTCACGCATGCGCTGTGCGTGTCCGTCGAGCTGCCGGATTTTCCCGGCGTGCTCGCGCTGGCCGAGCAGTATCCGCACATTTACGCCTCGGTCGGCGTCCATCCCGACTACGAGGACACGCCGGAGCCCACCGTCGAGCAGCTGGTCGCGCTGGCCGACCACCCGAAGGTCGTCGCCATCGGCGAAACGGGCCTGGACTACTACCGCCTCGAGGGCGACCTGGAATGGCAGCGCAAGCGTTTCCGCACCCATATCCGGGCATCGCGCGAGACGCGCAAGCCGCTGATCATCCATACCCGCTCGGCGAGCGCCGACACGATCCGCATCCTGCAGGAAGAGGGCGCGGGCATCGACAAGGGCGGCGTGGCGGGCGTGATGCACTGCTTCACGGAGTCGCTGGAGGTGGCGCAGGCGGCGATCGAGATGGGCTTCTATATCTCGTTCTCCGGCATCGTCACCTTCAAGAGCGCCAAGGAGCTGCAGGCGGTGGCGCGGGCGCTGCCGCTGGACCGCATCCTGATCGAGACGGATTCGCCCTACCTGGCGCCGGTGCCCTACCGCGGCAAGGTCAACGAGCCGGGCTTCGTGCCGCACGTGGCGGAATTCCTCGCCACCTTGAAGGACGTGCCGCTGCGCGAGGTGGCGGACCGCACGACGGAGAATTTCTTCACGCTGTTCAAGGCCGCCAGGAGCTGACCGATGACGACCCGCCGCACCTTTCTCGCAGCCTCGCTGGCTGCCTTCGCGACCGTCGCGCTGGGCGGCCTGGGTGGGCTGGCGCAGGCCGCCGCGGCCGACCAGTCGGGCGCGTTCTTCCGCGCCGTCGAGATGGATGATGGACGCGGGGTGAAGTCCCAGCTCGACCGCGGCATGGATCCGAACGCGACCAGCGCCGGCGAGCCGGCGCTGGTCGTGGCCGTGCGCGAAGGGTCGATGGGGGCGCTGCGCGTGCTGCTGGCGCATCCGGCGCTGCGCATCGAGGCGGCGGCGCCGAACGGCAATACGGCGCTGATGATGGCCGCGTACAAGGGCAACGCGCCCGCCGTCGACATGCTGCTGGCCAAGGGCGCGGCCGTGAACCGGGACGGCTGGACGCCGCTGCACTACGCGGCGGCCGCGGGCGACGACGGTATCGCCGCCACGCTGCTGGAGCGCGGCGCCCGCATCGATGCCGTGTCCCCGGCGCCGAGCGGCAGCTTCACCCCGCTGATGATGGCGGCGCGTGAAGGGCACGAGGACAGCGCGCTGTTCCTCGTCGACCGCGGCGCCGACGTGCGTCTGAAGAACGGGGAAGGGCTGACCGCCGCCCAGATCGCCGAACGGGCCGGCCACACGTCGATCGCCCAGGCGCTGGCGACCCGCGCCGCCGAGCGGCCGAAGGGCGAACAGGCGAATTGACGGTATTTTCCCCATCACCTCCACGCTTCGATTCAACTATTTCCTGTAGATAATTTACCGGTCAAATCAACACCGGTGCCGGCCCGCCGCGCGGC
The DNA here is from genome assembly GCF_030412015.1 of Massilia sp. YIM B02763. Taxonomy (GTDB): domain Bacteria; phylum Pseudomonadota; class Gammaproteobacteria; order Burkholderiales; family Burkholderiaceae_D; genus Telluria. The sequence goes on from NZ_JASNRD010000014.1 coordinate 157,708, forward strand.
TCACTACAAGGAACGATATGCTGAACGAACGCGAAATCGAGAGCTGCTACCTCGGCCAATTTATCCCGGTCCACTACCATCACAATATGCTGATGGACCAGAACCGCATGCACAGCTTCAAGGCCGCGATCCGCCATGCCGTCAAGCCCGGCATGAAGGTGCTGGAACTGGGCGGCGGCACGGGCGTGCTCTCGTTCTTCGCGGCGCAGAACGCAGCCAAGGTGTATTGCGTCGAGTTCAATCCGGACATGGTGCGCGAGGCGCGCCGCTTCCTGGCGATGAACAACAATGGCGATCGCGTCGAGGTCGTCCACGCCGACGCCTTCGAATACCTGCCGCCGGAGCCCGTCGACATCGTGATCTGCGAGATGATCCACGTCGGCATGCTGCGCGAAAAACAGGTCGAGCTGATGGAGTCGTTCAAGCGCCGCTACCTCGCGCGCTTCGGCGGCCCGCTGCCGATCTTCCTGCCGGAAGCCGTGATCATGGCCGTCCAGCCGCTGCAGCAGGAGTACGATTTCGAAGGTTTCCATGCCCCGATCGTGCAATTCCAGCAGACGAACGTGATGTCTCCCGGCACGGTCGAACTGGCCCAGCCGGGCGTGTACAGCATCTTGGACTTCAACCAGCCGGTCGACACGACGATCGCCTGGGAGGGCCGCTTCCTGGTCGAGAAAGCCGGCCGCCTGAACGCGATGCGTTTCATCACCAAGAACGTGTTGTCGATCATCGAGGAGTTCGGCACCACCATCGACTGGCTGAACCACTACATGATGCTGCCGCTGGCCAATCCCGTCGACGTGCAGGCCGGCGACGTCGTGCAGGTCTCGTTCGCCTACCGCGCCGGCGGCTCGATCCCGTCGCTGGAAGCGTCGCTGCGCGCCGACGTCGTGGCCCGCTTCGAAGAGCGTGACCAGGTCGAAGCCCCTGGCGCCGCCGTCTACGCTTGAAACCGCTGAAACGCTGACACCTCGTCCCTGCGCAGGCGGGGGCCGGTTTTTCCCCGGGGATGCGCCGTTCATCCCCGCATTTCCCCCGCTCATCCCCCGCTGCGACCCTCCGTCGCATCCGCATTGCCCCTTTCCCCGCCAGCACCTACAGTACGCACACCTGATGTTTTTCCCCGCGAAGGAGCGTACGATGCTTGGATTCCTGGCCTGGTTGCTGCTGCTGTTCCTGTGCTGGCCGCTGGCCCTGCTGGCGCTGGTCCTGTACCCGCTGTTCTGGTTGCTCCTGCTGCCGTTCCGGCTGGTCGGCATCGGCGTCGAGGCCGTGTTCGAGCTGTTGCGCGCCATCGTCATGCTACCGGCCCGCGTGCTGGGCGGCCGATGATGGCGGATGGCAAGGCAGTGTGCGCGGATTAACAGACGCAATTCAACCATTCGCCTATCGTGGCCTTACCGATGGCTTTCATTCGACGGCCATGCTTTGAAAGGAAATGAAATGCGCCTGGACATCTACCGCAGAGCTGAAACCGACGGCAAGTTCTCCTACCTCGCCGTCCCCGAGACCCGCGATATCCCCGAAGAAGCGACCAACACGGACTGGGAAGTCGAAGCCCGTGCCGTCGAAGTGGCGGACGACGCCGAACGGATCGAGGATTACGATATCGACAATCTGAACGGCCAGCTGTCCGAAAAGGGTTATGCAGTCACCTCGGTGCTGCATTAAGCCAGCGACCGGACATGGTGGGCATGTGATGCCCACGTTACGGCAGCGATGAAATGCAGGGCGGGCATCACATGCCAACCGTGCCTTGTCGCCAGCCCACGACAAGTCGTCGACCGTGCGCCGGCCGCCCCGCGAAGGGGCCGGCCGGCGTACGTCCGCCCCTCCCGTATGGTATCCTAGCGGCCTTCGATCATGATCTTCCGCCGCACGACGCGGCGGGGCGCTGGAGGCACAATGAAGTGGGCAATCGTCGGGTTTCTTATCCTTTCCGTTCTACATATTCACTTCCGGGGTAAGGTCCGCCTGCCGATCGGGCGCCAATTGTTCGACCATTCGTCGTTCATGGCACCGATCAATATCTTCATGCACCTGTTCTCGCGCGTGCCGAGCACGCCGTACATCCCCGTGCGCGAATTCCCGGAACTGTCCGTCCTGCAGGAAAACTGGCCCGTCATCCGCGAGGAAGCCCTGAAGCTCATCGAGCTCAAGAAGATCAAGGCGTCCGAGGAGAACAACGACGCCGGCTTCAATTCCTTCTTCAAGACGGGCTGGAAGCGCTTCTACTTGAAGTGGTACGACGCCAGCCATCCCTCGGCCGAGCGCCTGTGCCCGAAGACCCACGCGCTGCTGGCCGGCATCCCGTCGATCAAGGCGGCGATGTTCGCCGAGCTGCCGCCGGGCGCCAAGCTGAACCTGCACCGCGACCCGTTCGCCGGCTCGATCCGCTACCACCTGGGCCTGGCCACGCCGAACGACGACCGCTGCTTCATCGAAGTCGACGGCGAACGCCACAGCTGGCGCGACGGCCAGGCCGTCATCTTCGACGAGACCTACCTGCACTGGGCCGAGAATGCCAGCTCGAGCGACCGCGTGATCCTGTTCTGCGACGTCGAGCGCCCCATGCGCTACCGCTGGACCCAGGCCGTCAACCGCTGGCTGGGCCGCACGATGATGACGGCCGCCGCCTCGCCCAACGAGACGGGCGACCAGATCGGCCTGGTCAGCAAGCTGTTCCGCATCTCGCACGTGATGGGGCAGTACCGCCGCCGGTACAAGGCGTGGAACAAGACGGCGTATAAAGTGACCAAGGTCGGGTTGATCGTCGGTCTCGCCGCAGCCATCTATTACATCTAAGACGTACCCGTAAAACCGTCGTCCCTGCGAAGGCAGGGACCCAATTTCTGTTCGCGTCACGTAAACGCTTGCTAAATTGGGTCCCTGCCTTCGCAGGGACGACGGCGTTTACGCGGGCGTTTTCTTTCGCTCAGAATGAGAACGGCATCCGCAACATCAGCGTCACATCCGGCGTATCCCGCGTCATGCCCGCACCTACCGAGATGTTCAGCGTGCGCTTGTTGTTGATGCGGTAGGAGCCGCCCAGCAGCAGGGTGCCCAGCTGGATCCGCACCGAGCCGGGGATCACCTGGCCGTTCTGCTTCATGCGCGCGACCGAGCTGTGGTCGTAGCCGATGCTGAACGAGGCGCGCTCGTTCAGCGCGAGGCCCATGCCGATGTTGAAGCCGAATACGTCGCCGGGCTTGATCTCTCCCAGCAGTTCGCGGCCGCCGTCGAGCACGGTGCGGTAGACGTTGTCGCGCTTGAAGTTGTGCGTGTAGCTGAAGGTGCCGAAGAAGATGGCCGGGTCGGACGGCAGCAGCCAGGTCAGGCTGGGCTGCAGCGAATAGAAGCCGGAACCGGTCGGCAGGTCCAGGGGCAGGCCCGTGCCGGTGACGTTTTCTCCCAGGCAGCGCGTCTGGCAATCGGTGACGACCTCGAACGGGTCGCGGCCCGTGCGCGACTTGAAGCGCAGGCCGGCGATGTAATAGGGCTTGTCGATGCCGCCGTCGTTGAGCTGGTAGCGCGCCGCCACTTCGATGTCGCCGATGCCCTTGCCGCTCGTGTCGAAGGCGCGCTCGGCGGCGGTACCCGTGAACAGCTCGCGCGACACCGTGGAATCGCTGCGGTAGACGTAGGGAATCTTGCCTTCGACCTCGAAGCGGTTCGTCACGCCGTAGCGGAAGGTGGCGCTGCCCGTGGTCGTGTTGCGCTTCACCTCGCGCACGTCCAGCAAGCCGATCAGCAAGGCGGGAATGACCGTGTAGCCGACCAGGGCGACGCGGTTGCTCGACGAATAGCCGTACTGCACGGCCGGTTCGAACACGCCGCGGCCGCGCGGGGTCAGCACGCCCGGCGTCTCGAAGATGGGCGCCACTTCCGGCGTGCGCTGGCCCTGGCCCGGCTGCGGCGCCTGGCCGACCTGGGTCGGCTGGCTGGCGACCACGGGCTGCGGCGCGGCCACGTTGGCGGAATTGCTGCCGGTGACGGGCGCCGGCAAGCCTTCCTGGGGCGTGCCGCCAGTGCCGCGCAGGGCGTCCATCGGCGCGCCGTTGCCGGACGCCTGGGGCCCGGTGCCGCGCAGCGCGTCGAGCTGGCCCGTGCCGGCGGGGCTGCCCGCGTCCTTGATGCCGCTGGCGCGCAGTTGGCGCTCGAGTTCGTCGACCCGTGCGCGCTGTTGTTCCAGCTGCTGCCGCATGATCTTCAATTGTTCCAGCAGTTCGGGCCCCGTCTGCGCTTCGGCAGGAAGGCAGGCGAGCGCCACGCTGAGGGCGATCATGCTGTACAGCGGACTTCTTTGCATATGCGATGTCTCCGGTGGTGCGCCGTCACCTGCCGGTGGCGGCGCTGTTCAATGCATTCGACAGGGTGTTCTGGAAGTTCATGGACTGCAATAGCCCACGGGCATCCACACTGGCATTGATGATAGTTGAATTATTGATAATCTGGTTGTTCAGGCTGTTCTGGATCACGGTCCCGCCGAGCGCGTTGGGGCCGAAGTCGACGGCCACGCTGCCACCGCCACCGTTCTGGATCAGGCGCAGCTGGTTCAGCGAGTCGGCCGACAGCGTCGTCTGGCCGGCGGTCAGCTTGCCCAGGTCGCCGAAATCGATCCGGCTGCTGTCGGCGACGGCGCCGTTGATCGTCGTGATGCGCTCCAGGCCCAGCGAGACGGCCAGGCCCGTGTCGGTGACGAAGCCGCCGCGGTAGCCGTCCAGCGATTCGGCCGCGACCGCGTTGCCGGCGTCGAACGGAGCGCCGCCATCGCCGGACGCGGCCTGGCCCAGGGCCTGGCCCGCGAGCGCCGCGCCGGCCAGCAGGCAGGCGATCTGGAAGGAAGGGCGCATGAAGTCTCCTGTCAAAAATCCCCGGGGCCGAATTTCGGCAGGCTGCTGATGTCCAGCGCGGTCCGGGTCACCGCGTCGGCCAGCGGCGCGCGCGGCGCGGCGCGCCAGTCGGCGGTGAGATTGAATTGCGGCCGGGTCGGCGATTCGTGGATCACGAACAGCAGCCGGGTCGGCCAGATGGATTCGAACTGTTCGCGCGTGATGGCGCGGGTGCCGCTGGACGGGTCGCCCAGCAGGATGCGGCCGTCCTGGAAGCCCTTGATGACGACGAAGTGGTTGTAGCCCTTCTCGGAGATCAGGACGATGGCCGGCAGCTTCGCCTCGGCCAGTTTTTCCAGCGGCTGGCGGAAACCGTCGGACTTGAAGCCGATCGTCGCCAGGTATTTCTGCATGTCGAGCAGCGAAAAGCCTTCCTTGCGGATCTTGGCCTGGTCGCCATGCGCCCACATCGACTGGAAGGCGGTGGTTTCGCTGATCGGGTAGCCGTAGTGGTTGCTCAGCAGGGTGGCCAGCGCGGCGGAGCCGCAGCTGAAGTCGTACTGCTGGCGGATGGTCGAGATGAAGCGGAGTTCCTTCAGGCTGTGCACGGGCACGTGGAAGCGGGCAGCGGCGGTGTCCAGGTCGGCCGCCTGGGCGCCCGCGTTGCCCAGCAGTGCGCACAGCAGGATCAGTGCGCGTGAAGTCATTTGAACTGCAGGTTGATGATGGTGGCGTTCTGGATCAGCACGTTGGCGCCGCTGTTCTGGATCACCACCGGGATCCCGGACATATTGGCGAACGAGCCGCTGTCGATCGTGTTGTTGCCGGTGACGACATTGGTGGCCGTGTTGTTGGCCACGGCGCCGTCGATGTTCGCATTGTTGTGCACGTCGGTGCCGCCGCGCTGCCCCTCGAGGTAGGCGTCGTGTTCCGCCGTTCCCTGCGCGGGTTCCTGCCTGGCCGGCGCCGGTGCGCTGATCGCATGCGCGGGCGTGAACAGCGAACGGGCCGCCGCCGTGCGGGCGTCGATGGCCTCGTCCGGTGCGGCATGGGCCGCCGTCGCTGCTGCCGCACACGCCGCGAACAGGACGGTGGCGCAGGCGCGGACGACGGATTGCTGGGTTGCTTGCTGCATGGTGGTCCCCCGGTTGCGGCAAAAACCGCCGTGCCCGGAGGCACGGCAGGTTTTGCTTGATGCTTGCTGCTGGCTGGATTACTGCGCGCCGCCCACGTTCATATTGCTCTGGACGTTGACGCTCTGCTGCACCAGGGAGGAGATGCCGCTGTTCTGGCTGATGACAGTGATGCCCGCCGCGCCCGAACCGGCGTTGCCCATCGTGTTCGACAGGTTGAAGGTGCCGGCGTTGACGGTGTTCGAGCCGCCGTTGCCGCCCATGCCGTCGCCGCCGTTGCCGCCCACGCCGTAGCCGGTCGTGATCGACGCCAGCGAGCCGCCTGCGCCGCCGGTCGAGGAACCGCCCGCGCCGCCTGCGCCGCCCGCGCCGGCGGTTGCCGTGCCGGCAGTGGCCGAGCCGGTGGTGGCCGAGCCGCCGGTGGCTGCGCCCCCTGCTGCGCCCGAACCCGAGGTGGTCGACGCCATGCCGGTCGAGCCGCCCGCGCCGCCAGCGGCACCTGCGCCGCCCGCACCCGCGGTCGAGGTGGCTGCCGCACCCGAGCCGCCTGCGCCGCCTGCGCCGCCGCTGTTCGAGGCGCCGTTGCCGGCCGTGCCGGCCAGCGAGGAACCTGCGCCGCCGGTGCCGCCGGTCGAAGCGCCGCCTGCCGCGCCCGCGCCGGCAGTGTTGGTGCCTGCCGCGCCCGCGCCGCCCATGCCGCCGGCTGCGCCTGCGCCGCCCATGCC
>NZ_JASNRD010000015.1 GCF_030412015.1 Massilia sp. YIM B02763
CCTGAACCATGCGCGTCTACCAATTCCGCCACGTGGGCAATACAAAACTGCTCGCTACCTGCAACGTTCGACAAGCCGGCGCTGGTGCCCACGGAGGGACTCGAACCCCCACACCTCGCGGCACATGGACCTGAACCATGCGCGTCTACCAATTCCGCCACGTGGGCGCTGGACTTGCTTCTTGCTGCATTTGCTCGACGTTGCCGTCGAATTCCGCTACGATATCAGGCTTTGCCGTTTTGCGCTAGACCAACTTTCGTTTGCCTCGCAGCGTGCGCCACCGAATATCGCGGCTTTCTTCGTCTGCGGCTGGGCCGTATCCGAAGAGACCGAAAGTATAGCGGATGAATGAAAAATGTCAAAGGGGCACGCTACGCCACGAAGTTAGGCGAATCACCCGGTACTCCGGTACACTACGCCCGTCACTGTGTCAATCCAACACTCTTGCGCTTAGTTAATTGAGCGCGAACACACCGAACAAGAAAACGATTTGAAGCACCCAACTCATACCATTCCAAGCCGCGAGGAAATCCTCGGCGTATTCCGCCAGGCCAAGGGACCGCTCGACAGCGGCGCCGTGGCCCGAGCCCTGCAAGTCAACCCGGAAGCGGAAGGCGTGCTGGCGCGCCGCTTGAATGCGATGGAGCGGGACGGACAGATCCGCTCCAATCCCGCCGGCCAGTTCGCCCTGACGGACCATTCCAGCTTCATCGCCGGCCGCGTCAGCGCGCACCGCGACGGCTTCGGCTTCGTGATCCCGGACGAGGGCGGCGACGACCTGTTCTTGAACGATAAGGAGATGCAGAAGGTGCTGCACGGCGACCGCGTGATGGCCCGCGTCGTCGGCACTGACCGCCGCGGCCGCGCCGAAGGCACGATCGTCGAAGTGGTCGAGCGCGCCAATACGCACATCATCGGCCGCCTGCTGAACGAGAACGGCGTCTGGGTCGTCGCGCCGGAAGACAAGCGCATCGGCCAGGACATCCTCGTGGCCGGCTCCCCCGGCAAGGCCAAGAGCGGCCAGGTCGTCAGCGTCGAGCTGGTCGAGCAGCCCTCGCGCTTCCGCCAGCCGACCGGCAAGATCGTCGAAGTGCTGGGCGAGCTGGACGACCCGGGCATGGAGATCGAGATCGCCGTGCGCAAGTTCGGCGTGCCGCACATCTTCTCGCAAGCCGCCGTCAAGCAGGCGAACAAGCTGCCGAACGAGGTGCGCGACAGCGACCTGGGCGAGCGCGTCGACCTGCGCGACGTGCCGCTCGTGACGATCGACGGCGAGGACGCGCGCGACTTCGACGACGCCGTCTACTGCGAACCCGTCAAGATCGGCCGCGCCAAGGGCTACCGCCTGCTGGTGGCGATCGCCGACGTCAGCCACTACGTCAAGCCGGGCGACCCGCTCGACGACGACGCGATCGAACGCTCGACCTCGGTGTACTTCCCGCGCCGCGTGATCCCGATGCTGCCGGAGAAGCTGTCCAACGGCCTGTGCTCGCTGAACCCGGCCGTCGACCGCCTCACGCTCGTGTGCGACATGGTGGTGAGCAGCGAAGGCGAAGTGAAGGCCTACCAGTTCTATCCGGCCGTGATGCACTCGGCCGCGCGCCTGACCTATAACGAAGTGGCCGCCATCCTCGGCAACACGAAAGGGCCGGAAGCGGCGCGCCGCCCGGCCATCGTGCCGCACCTGCTCAACCTGAACGAGGCGTTCCGCGCCTTGCTCAAGGCCCGCCAGCAGCGCGGCGCGATCGACTTCGAGACCACCGAGACCTATATCGTCTGCAATGCGATGGGCAAGATCGAGAAGATCATCCCGCGCACCCGCAACGACGCGCACCGCCTCATCGAGGAATGCATGCTGGCCGCGAACGTCTGCGCGGCCGACTTCCTGATCCGCCACAACCAGCCGAGCACCTTCCGCATCCACGCGGTGCCGACCGAGGAAAAACTGAACCAGCTGCGCCAGTTCCTCAAGCTGGCCGGCCTGAACCTGGGCGGCGGCACGACTCCGCAGGCGCGCGACTACGCCGACCTGATGCAGAAGATCAAGGAGCGCCCGGACGCGACGCTGCTGCAGACCATGCTGCTGCGCTCGATGCAGCAGGCCGTCTACAGCCCGGACAACGTGGGCCACTTCGGCCTGGCCTACGAGCACTACGCCCATTTCACCAGCCCGATCCGCCGCTACCCGGACCTGCTGACGCACCGCGCCATCAAGGCCGTCCTGAAGGGCAAGAAGTACGAGCCGACCGACATCGACCTGTCCAAGCTGAACACGACGATCTCGAACGCCGCGCGCAAGCAGGCCGCCAAGGACCGCGCCAACGGCAAGCAGAAGGATCCGAAGGACCTGACGATCTGGGACGCGCTGGGCGTGCACTGCTCGGCCAACGAGCGCCGCGCCGACGAAGCCTCGCGCGACGTCGAGAACTGGCTCAAGTGCTTCTACATGAAGGACCGCCTGGGCGAATCGTTCACCGGCGTGATCTCGGGCGTGACCCCGTTCGGCATCTTCGTCCAGCTCGACGAGCTGTACGTCGAGGGCCTGGTGCACGTCACCGGCCTGGGCCAGGATTACTTCCAGTACGACGAGACCCGCCACGAACTGCGCGGCGAGCGCACGGGCCAGGTGTATGCCCTGACGGGCCGCGTCACCGTGCAGGTGGCGCGCGTCGACCTCGAGTCGCGCAAGATCGACCTCGTGCTGGCGGAAGAGAAGGCGGCCGAACCGGCGCCGCTCGAGCGCGCCCGCCAGGCCGCGCTGGAAGCGCTGGAACCGAAACCGCCGCGCCGCCGCAAGGCCAAGGGTAAGAATGGCAATGGCAACGGCAATGGTGGCGTGCCGGCTAGCGCCCAGGAAGCGCATGTGACCCCGGCCGAGCCGGCAGCCGTGCTGCCGGAACTGCATGCCGGCGACGAGAGCGAGGACGACGTCGTGTTCGTGCCGCCGACCTCGCGCAAGCGCCGCGGCAAGGCCGCCGCCGCGCCGGCGCCGGCAGCGGCTCCCGTTGCCGCCCCTGTAGCAGAGAAACCCGTGGCGAAGAAAGCGGTGGCGAAGAAAGCCGCGGCGAAGAAACCCTCGGCCCCCCAGGCCGCAGACACAACGAGCGCTTCCGCAAAAGCGCCGAAAGCAGCATCCAAAACCAGGAAAAAGAAGTAATCGATGAAAAATAAAATGATTTTCGGCTTCCACGCCGTGACCTCGCGCTTGCGCCACGAGGCCCAGTCCGTGGAAGAGATCTTCGTCGACGCGACGCGCCAGGACCGCCGCATGCAGGACCTGATCGCGAACGCGAAATCGGCCGGCGTGCGTGTGATGCCGGTCGACGCCGAGCGCCTCGACAAGATCGTCGGCACCCGCCGCCACCAGGGCGTGATCGCGTTCGCCAGCCAGCTGACGCTGGCGCGCAACCTGGACGAGCTGCTCGACGCCGTCGACGGCCCGCCGCTGCTGCTGATCCTGGACGGCATCACCGATCCGCACAACCTGGGCGCCTGCCTGCGCGTGGCCGACGGCGTCGGCGCGCATGCCGTGATCGCTCCGAAGGACCGCTCGGTCGGCCTGAACGCGACGGCCGCCAAGGTCGCCAGCGGCGCCGCCGAGACCGTCCCGTACATCACCGTCACGAACCTGGCGCGCACCATGCGCGACCTGAAGGAGCGCGGCATCTGGCTGATCGGCACGTCCGACGACGCCGACAAGGGCCTGTACCAGGGCGACTTCACGGGCCCCACGGCACTCGTGATGGGTTCGGAAGGCGAGGGCATGCGCCGCCTGACCCGCGAGACCTGCGACATGCTGGTCTCCATTCCCATGTTCGGCTCGGTCGAGAGCCTGAACGTCTCGGTCGCGTCGGGCGTCTGCCTGTACGAGGCGCGCCGCCAGCGCCTGGCCAACGACCCGCAATAATCGACGTGCGGCCGCCGCGGCCGCACGTCGTCCCTGCGAAGGCAGGGACCCAATGTACACATGAGCCGCGCCGCGGCCGCACGTCGTCCCTGCGGAGGCAGGGACCCAATTTCGCACGAGTCGCGTCAGCGCACGCAGAAATTGGGCCCCCGTCTTCGCGGGGGCGACGGGCATGTTTTATTTCCCTCATAAGCAAATGCGCCGCGGATCGGCTACCATCTGCCTGTCCCGCTTTCGTTCCTACCCATGTTTTCCAAGCTGCGCGAAGATATCCAGAGCATCATCCAACGCGACCCCGCCGCGCGCAACGGCTGGGAGGTGCTCACCTGCTACCCCGGCCTGCATGCGGTCGTCATGCACCGCTGGGCGCACGCGTGCTGGCGCGCCGGCTTCAAGTGGCCGGGGCGCTTCATTTCCTACCTGGCCCGCATCGTCACGGGCATCGAGATCCATCCGGGCGCGACCATCGGCCGGCGCGTCTTCATCGACCACGGCTTCGGCGTCGTGATCGGCGAGACGGCCGTGGTCGGCGACGACTGCACGATCTACCAGGGCGTCACGCTGGGCGGCACCACGCTGGTGGCCGGCACCAAGCGCCATCCGACGCTCGAGCGCGGGGTGATCGTCGGCGCCGGCGCCCAGGTGCTGGGCGCGTTCACGGTGGGAGAATATGCCAAGATCGGCTCCAACGCCGTCGTCGTCAAGCCGGTGCCGGCGGGCGCCACGGCGGTCGGCAACCCGGCCCATATCGTGCGCAAGGAAGAGCAGTCGCGCAGCGCCCAGATGTTCGCCGCCTACGGCGTCACGCCCAACGGCGACGACCCGCTGTCGAAGGCGCTGCGCAACCTGATCAACCACGTCGCCCAGCAGGACGAGCAGATCGAGCGCCTGTGCGCCACGCTGAAGGGGGCCGGCATTTCCTGCCAGGGCATCGACGAGAATGATAAACTCGACCAGGCCCAGCTCAACCGCCTGGTGGAATGACCCCTTAGAGGACCGCAATGCAAGACAATATCCCGGGCAGCTTCGACCCGGCCTCCGACCTCGACCCCTTCGAAATCCGCGTGCTCGGCGTGCTCGCCGAAAAAGAGGCGCTCACGCCCGACAATTATCCGCTGTCGCTGAACGCGATCATGAACGGCTGCAACCAGCTGTCCAGCCGCGACCCCGTGATGCAGCTGTCCGAAGACGTCGTGCACGACACGCTGCAGCGCCTCATGCAGCGCAAGCTCGTCAACGGCATGTCGCAGGCCGGCGCCCGCGTCGTCAAGTACGAGCACCGCATGCGCATCAAGTGGACGCTCGAGCAGGACAAGGTCGCCGTGCTGACGGTGCTGATGCTGCGCGGCCTGCAGACGGCCGGCGAGATCCGCGCCCGCACCGGTCGCCTGCACGAATTCAAGTCGGTGGCCGACGTCGAGGCCGCGCTGCAGTTCCTGGTCGACAAATACCCGCCGCTCGTGGCGCGCCTGGAACGCGCGCCCGGCACCAAGGAGCCGCGCTACGGCCAGCTGCTGGGCGGCGAGATCGACGTGGCGCGGGCCGACTCCGCCTTCGGCGCGGCCAGCGCGCCGGTAGCGCCTTCCTCCGGCAGCCGCACGGCCCAGCTGGAACAGGAATTGGCCGCGCTGCGCAGCGAAGTCGACGAGCTCAAGGCGCAGTTCGCGGCGTTCCGCCAGCAGTTCGAGTAAACGGTTTATTCCGACGCGGGGGCAGCGGCCACAACCGTCGGAACCTCCGGCGGCGCGTATTCCAGCTCGACGATCGCATCGTTGCTCCAGCTGGTGTCGCCGATCGGCGCGCTGAACGATTTGCCGCGCACTTTCAGTGCCAGGCTGCGTTCCCCGTCGCGCAGCGTGGCCGCGACCAGCGCGGCGTCCGCCTGGTTCGGCCAGCTGCGATCGCCACCTTTCGGCGTAAAGCCCTTGAACCACGAGCACCAGTCCGTGGTGAGCAGGACGCCGTTCACCAGCCCGACCGCCCAGAACGGTGCCTCTTCCTTGGCGATGGCGACCGTCACCTTGCAATCGAGACGGATGTCGCCGAGCCGGCGCTGGTTGTCGGGCAGGCCCGGCGTGCGTACCCAGGGCATGACCCGGGCATCGCGCTTCTTGCGGTTCAGCAGCAGTTCCGCCTTCGCGTCATAGGCGGCCTGGCTGCGCGCCACGGCAAAGCGGCGCTCGCCGTCCAGCGCGAGCGGAATCGAGAAGTCGTCGGCGGCGATGCGGGCCAAAGGCGCTTCTCCGCTCCAGGCCTTGTCGCCGCGCGCATCGACCTTGAACAGCAGCTGCGGCACGTCCGGCGCCAGGGCATGCTGCGCGTCGAACATGTCGAGCCCCGCGGCGATGGCGCGGTAGGTCCAGCGCTCCGGATTCTTGATGGCGTTGATGTGGACGGTGCCCCCTTCCTTGTTTGCTTCTTCCGCGTCCTGGGCAGCCGCGGCGCCGCACCAGCAGGCCAGGCCCAGTACGGCGGCCGCGATCGGGCGATTCATCGCGGTCCCCATCTCAACCCTCGTCGCGCCAGCGGCGCAGGCGGATCGCGCCGAACAGCATGAGGATGCCGGCCGCCGCGCCGATCCAGGCGTCGATGCCGGCCAGCGAGGCGTAGGCGCTGGTCACGATGCTGTTGCCGTCGACGCCGAACTGGGTCGGCTGCAGCGGCTGCGGCATGCCGGGATAGGTGTACCAGATGCCCGGGACGACGCCGCTCAGCAGGCGCGCCACGACGTCCTGCGCGACCGGCATGAGGGACAGTTCCTGGCCCGAGAAGTTGAGCAGGGCGGTGCTGATCCACTTCATGAGGATCAGGCCGACGACGGGAATGCCCACGGCCCACAGGAAGGGCTTGGTGCGCGCCCAGCTCGACACCAGCAGCAGCCAGCCCACGGTCGGCAGCGCCCACACGACGTACACGGGCAGCAGGGCGACGAGGCGCAGGGGGCCCAGGTACAGGTCGGGCGAGGCCAGCACGGGCCCGAACATGTTCATGCCCTGCAGGCCGACCGCGGCGCAGACGATGAACAGCAGCGCCAGCGAGGCCACGGTGGCGATGGCGATGGCGATCAGCGGCGCGACGATCATCGCGGTGGCGGCCTTCGACAGCACCGTCATCGGGTCCGAGACGGGCAGCGACTTCCAGAACAGGATGCTGCGGTCGCGCCGTTCGTCGTACAGCGCGCCCAGGCAGTAGAAGAACACCACGGCCGACAGCACGAGCAGCAGCGGGGTGGCCGTGGCCAGGTAGGAGCTGCTGGCGATGCGCGCGATCATGGTCCTCAGGTCCGCCGAGAGGAGCACGTGCATGCTGTCGCCGCCGAAGGTGCGTCCGTTGACGGTCACGTGCCCCGGCATGCCGTAGTTGGCGACGCCGTAGCCGATGGTCCCGCCCACCAGCACCACCAGCAGCGCGCCGACGATCGCGGGGGCCCAGAACATCGCGCCCTTGTGTTCCCAGAACTCGCGCTGCAGCAGCCATTTCATCGTGGTCGTGTTCATGCGTAGCTTCCTTTCATGGTCGCGACGAACAGGTCGGCGACGCTGGGATTGCGGGTTTCGCCGAGGGCTGCCAGCTGCTGGCGCAGCCCCGCGCCGGCGCCATCGGCACTGCCGGCGTCGAACAGCATGACGGCCTTGCCGAACACGGTGCGGCGGTCGATCGGCTGCAGGGCGTTGGCGGCGCTGATCTTGTCGTGCGAGACCATCACCTCGATGTAGCGCTCGCCGATCTCTTCCATCGACGCGGCCAGCACGATGCGGCCGTCGCGGATGAACATCAGGTCGGTGAGGATGTGCTCCACTTCCTCGACCTGGTGGGTCGTGATGACGATGGTCTTGTGCTCGTCAAAATAGTCTTCCAGCAGGTTCTGGTAGAACTGCTTGCGGTAGATGATGTCCAGGCCCAGCGTCGGTTCGTCCAGCACGAGCAGCTTGGCGTCGATGGCCATCACGAGCGCCAGGTGCAGCTGGACGATCATTCCCTTCGACATTTCCTTGACCTTCATCGACGGCTGCAGCTTCGTGTTGGCGATGTAGCGCTCGGCCTTGGCGCGGTCGAAGCGCGGGTGCACGCCGGCCACGAAGTCGATCGCGTCCTTCACGCGCAGCCAGCGCGGCAGGATGGCGACGTCGGCGATGAAGCAGACGTCCTGCATCAGGTCGTCGCGCTGGGTGCGCGGGTCGAAGCCCAGCACGGACAATTCGCCCTCGAACGGGATCAGGCCCAGCGCCGCCTTCAGCGTGGTGGTCTTGCCCGAGCCGTTGGGGCCGATCAGGCCGACGATGCGGCCGGCGGGGATGGTGAAGTCGATGCCGTCGACGGCGGTGCGCTTGCCGTAGCGCTTGGTGAGACCCTTGGCGGAAAGGACGGTGTTCATGACTGGCTCCCATGCTGGTCGCGCAGCAGCACGTCGACGTTCAGGCCGAGCTGGCGGATGCGCTCCAGCATGGCCGGCCATTCCTCGCGCAGGAAGCGCTCGCGTTCGCTGGCGAGCAGTTTTTCGCTCGCTCCTTCCGTGACGTACATGCCGATCCCCCTTCGTTTTTCCACTAAGTTGTCGTCGACCAGTTCCTGGTAGGCCTTGGAGACCGTGATCGGGTTGAGCTGGTACTCCGCGGCGATCTGGCGCACGGAGGGCAGGGCGTCGCCGGCCTTGAGCGCGCCGTCGAGCATCATGCCGATCACCTTGTCCTTCAGCTGCCGGTAGATGGGTGTATTGTCATTCCAGCCGGTGGTCATCGATGGCCTCCTGTCCTGGTGCTGCCTGTCGTGTCATGCCTGCCTCCACGGTGGTGATGTAATGAGGTGGTGTGGTAGTAAGGTATAACACCACCTCACTGGCGGTCAATACGGGAACGATATGGCTAGCAGAACTGATAGGTAGCACTGGCGATGGCATACGCCGTCGTCCCCGCGCAGGCGGGGACCCAAGTTCGACATGCAGCCGGAACGCCGGAAAGTAAGTGCCGCCGGCGCAGGGACGGCGTCGGATCAGGACGGGATGACGTCCCCGTCGACCCCGTGCCGCGTGATGACGCCGGCGCCGTCGATGGCGATCCAGCCGCCGCGCACGGGCTCCACGTCCAGCTCCCAGTCGGGCAGCACGTAGCGCCGGCGGCCGTTCGCATCGGCATGCAGGGCCGGGCGGTGCGTATGGCCATGGATGATGGTGTCGGCGCCGCTGCCGGCATGCAGGTCGGCGATGGCGGATGGGGTGACGTCCATGATCTCGTAGGACTTGTCGCCCTGGGCGGCGCGGCTGCCTTCGCGCAGGCCGGCGATGATCGCCTTGCGCTGCGCCAGTGGCATCGCGAGGAACTGGCTTTGCCAGGCCGGGTCGCGCACCTGGGCGCGGAAGGCCATGTACTTGCTATCGTCGGTGCACTGGGCGTCGCCGTGCACGAGCACGACGCGCGTGCCGCCGAAGTCCTCCACGTGCGGCTCGTCCAGCAGCGTCAGGCCGGCCGCGTCGGCGAAGCCGGTGTCGACGAGGAAGTCGCGGTTGCCGTCCATCCAGTAGACGCGCGTGCCGGCATCGGCCACGCGCCGGATGGCATCGGCGATGGAGCGGTTGAACGGGTCGGCGAGGTCGTCGTCGCCGGCCCAGTATTCGAAGATGTCGCCGAGCAGGTAGAGCCGCTCGGCGTGGACCGCGCGCTCGGCCAGGAACGCGAGAAAAGCGTCGGCCGTGCGCGGGTGGGCCGCCTGCAGGTGCAGGTCGGAGATGAAGAGCGCAAGCGTGCGCGCGGCCGGAGCCGTCGATACGGTCATCGTGTTTCCAGGATGGCCGCAGGGACGTCGAGCCCCTGCGTCACGCCTGCCATCGTTGATTACTGGACGACTTCGACTTTCTCGATGACGACTGCCTCGGTCGGCACGTCCGAGTGCATGCCCGAGCGGCCGGTCTTGACGGTGTTGATCTGGTCGACGATGTCCTGGCCTTCGACGACCTTGCCGAACACGGCATAGCCCCAGCCGTCCTGGCCCGGGTAGTTCAGGAAGTCGTTGTTCTTGGTGTTGATGAAGAACTGGGCCGAGGCCGAGTGCGGGGCCATGGTGCGGGCCATCGCGATGGTGTACTTGTCGTTCTTCAGGCCGTTCTTGGCTTCGTTCTCGACGGTCTGCTCGGTCGGCTTCTGCGACATGTCCGGCGCGAAGCCGCCACCCTGGATCATGAAGTCCTTGATGACGCGGTGGAAGATGGTGTTCGAGAAGTGACCCTTGTTCACGTAGTCCAGGAAGTTGGCAACGGTCTTCGGCGCTTTGTCGGCGTCCAGTTCGATCTTGATGTTGCCCTTGTTGGTGGTCATCAGCAGCGTGGTCATCTGTATTGTCCTGTTCTGTTGGTTGATGGAAGCCCGCAAAACCGTCGCGAGCATCGCAGGCCGAACCTGCAATGCGCAGCAGGTTTGGCGCGCTTCCAAGGTTGTCGGACCGTTATTTTACCCGCTTGTCGGCTTTCACGACGGTCGCGGACTGGATCACGATCGGCGTCACCGGCACGTTTTCCATGCCGCGCACGTCGTCGACCACGACGCCCTTGATCTTGTCGACCACGTCCTCGCCCTTCACGACCTTGCCGAACACGGTATAGCCGCCGTTCATCTCCGGATAGTCGAGGCCGGGGTTGTCGACCACGTTGATGAAGAACTGCGAGGTGGCCGTGTCCGGGTTCGCCTCGCGCGCCATCGCAACGCTGTACTTCACGTTCGACAGGCCGTTGTTCGCCTCGCTCTTGATCGGCTTCCTGGTGGCGCGGCCGGCCAGCTTGGCATCCATGCCGCCGGCCTGGATCATGAAGCCGTCGATCACGCGGTGGAAGATGGTGCCCTTGTAGAACCCCGATTTCACGTACTGCAGGAAGTTGGACACGGTGACGGGCGCCTTTTCCTGGTTCAGCTCCAGCACGATCTCGCCCATCGACGTCTTCAGCGAGACCTGCGGATCGTCGGCCGCGAAGGCGGCGGCGGACAAGGTCAGGGCGGCGACGGTGGTAGCAAAGACCGCTGCGCAGCGGGTGGCCAGGCGCGTGCCCGGGGATTTCATCGTGAACATTCGTGGGTTCTCCTCTGTGGACAGAGCGCAAAGCGGTGTCAAGGGTTTTGTCGAAAAATAAAGCTGGGGCATATGCGGCCAGCCGGGATTTTATCAATGCTATACTTTGCGACGGACTGCCGATTCTATCAAAAGCGAAAAACCGGCAGGCTCGTACGCGTTGAAGCGCGCCACGGGCCTGGCGGCGGCAATCCCGACGTCCCGTCGCCCGCCCCCGTCTCCGGCAACGCGCTCGCACGTCGTGCTCCAACCCTCTAGCAAACATCCGATGAGCCAACTTAAGATCTACAACACGCTCGCGCGTGACAAGCAGTCATTCGTTCCCCTCCAACCCGGCAAGGTCAATATGTACGTGTGCGGGATGACGGTCTACGATTACTGCCATGTGGGTCACGCCCGGATGATGATGGCCTTCGACGTCATCTACCGTTGGTTCAAGGCGTCGGGCTACGAGGTCAAGTACGTCCGCAACATCACCGACATCGACGACAAGATCATCAAGCGCGCCGTGGACAACGGCGAGACCATGTCGGCGCTGACCACGCGCTTCATCAAGGCCATGGACGAGGACACGTCCGCGCTGGGCATCCTGGCGCCGGACTTCCAGCCGCGCGCCACCGACTACGTGCCGCAGATGCTGTCCATCATCGATCGCCTGGAAACGAAGGAACTCGCGTACCAGGGCGAGGATGGCGACGTCAACTACGCCGTGCGCAACTTCCCCGGCTACGGCAAGCTGTCCGGCAAGTCGCTGGACGACTTGCGCGCGGGCGAGCGCGTCGATGTCAATACGGGCAAGCGCGACCCGCTGGACTTCGTGCTGTGGAAGGCCGCCAAGGAATCCGAACCGGCGGAAGCGAAATGGGACTCGAAGTGGGGCATCGGCCGTCCGGGCTGGCACATCGAGTGCTCGGCCATGTCCTGCGCCATGCTAGGCGAACACTTCGACATCCATGGCGGCGGCGCCGACCTGCAGTTCCCGCACCACGAGAACGAGATCGCCCAATCGGAAGGCGCGTTCGGCGCGCCCATGGCCAACTACTGGATCCACAACGGTTTCGTGCGCGTCGACAACGAAAAGATGTCCAAGTCCCTGGGCAATTTCTTCACGATCCGCGACGTGCTCAAGAAGTACGATGCCGAAGTCATCCGCTTCTTCATCCTGCGCGCCCATTACCGCAGCCCGCTGAACTATTCGGACGTCCATATCGACGATGCGAAGGGCGGCCTGACGCGACTGTACACGGCGCTGAACGGCATCGACCTCGGCAGCGACCCCGTGGCCGTCGACTGGAACGAAGCCCATGCCCGGCGCTTCCGCGACGCGATGGACGACGACTTCAACACGCCGCTGGCCGTGGCGGAGCTGTTCGACCTGGCATCGGAAGTGAACCGCAGCAAGTCGCTGGGCGACGCGCGCCAGCTGAAAGCGCTGGCCGGCGTGCTGGGCCTGCTCGAACGCAGCCCGCAAGCCTTCCTGCAGGCCGGCAATCCGGGTGAGGGCGCCCTCGACGAAGCGGCCATCCTGGACGCCATCGCGCGCCGCGCCGCCGCCAAGAAGGCGCGCAGCTTCGCCGAAGCCGACGCCATCCGCGCCGAGCTGACGGCGGCCGGGGTCGTGCTGGAAGACAAGCCGGACGGCAGCACCAACTGGCGCCGCGCCTGATCCTCGCTTTCCGGACGACAGCAGAGCATGGCACTTTCCAAGGACCTCGCGGGCGCCGAGCAGGCGCCGCCCGACGCGCCGCCCTACGTTCCGGCGTACTGGGCGGAGGCGAAGGCCGAGCTCATGGGCCGCGACCGCATCATGAACAAGCTGATCCCCCAGTTCGGGGACCTGCAGCTGCGCGGCCATCCGGACCCGTTCACCACGCTGGCCCGTTCCATCGTCGGCCAGCAGGTGACGGTGAAGGTGGCGGAAGCAGCCTGGACGCGCCTGCGCACGCTGAGCCCGAAGATGACGCCGGCCCAGATCCTGAAGGTCGGCGCCGCCGAGCTGGCCGCCTGCGGCCTGTCGAAGCGCAAGACCGAATACATCCTCGACCTGGCCGACCACTTCAAGGCGAAGCGCGTGCATGCCGACCAGTGGTCGCAGATGGAAGACGAGGCCGTGATCGCGGAACTGGTCCAGATCCGCGGCATCACGCGCTGGACAGCAGAGATGTTTTTGATATTTAATCTGCTCAGGCCAAACGTGCTGCCGCTGGACGACCCTGGCCTGATCCAGGGCATCAGCCAGAATTATTTTTCCGGCGAGCCCGTCTCGCGCAGCGATGCGCGCGAGGTGGCGGCGAACTGGGAGCCATGGCGGACCGTTGCCACATGGTATTTATGGCGTAGCCTGGACCCGGTTCCGGTATAAAATATGCGCCTTTTGCGGGAACCTTGAAAAACTTACCAATATTACACGTTGGTTTTTCAAGACTCCCTTGCCGCCGCGTGGACGATCTTCCGCGGCCAGAAACAACCCCGGAGGTACAATGACTAAAACCACTTTCCTCAGTTTTGAACAGCCGATCGCCGAGCTCGATTCCAAAATTGAAGAGCTTCGTTTCGTGCAGGACGATTCGGCCGTCGACATCTCGGAAGAGATCGACCGCCTGGCCAAGAAAAGCCAGCAGCTGACGAAAGACATCTATGCCAAGCTGACCCCGTGGCAGGTCTCGCAGATCGCGCGCCACCCGCAGCGTCCGTACACGATGGATTACGTGAACGCGATCTTCACCGACTTTCACGAACTGCACGGCGACCGCACCTTCGCCGACGACCAGTCGATCATCGGCGGCCTGGCGCGCTTCAACGGCCAGTCCTGCATGGTCATCGGCCACCAGAAGGGCCGCGACACGAAGGAGCGCGCGATGCGCAACTTCGGCATGCCCCGTCCGGAAGGCTACCGCAAGGCCATGCGCCTGATGAAGCTGGCCGAGAAATTCAACCTGCCGATCTTCACCTTCGTCGACACCCCGGGCGCGTTCCCCGGTATCGACGCCGAAGAGCGCGGCCAGTCCGAAGCCATCGGCCACAACCTGTACGTGATGGCCGAACTGAAGGTGCCCCTGATCGCCACCATCATCGGCGAGGGCGGCTCGGGCGGCGCGCTGGCGATCGCCGTGGGCGACGCCGTGCTGATGCTGCAGTACTCCACGTACTCCGTCATCTCGCCGGAAGGCTGCGCCTCGATCCTGTGGAAGACCTCGGAGCGCGCCGCCGAAGCGGCCGACGCGCTGGGCCTGACCGCGCACCGCCTGAAGGCCATCGGCCTGATCGACAAGATCGTCAACGAACCGCTGGGCGGCGCCCACCGCGATCCGAAGGCGATGGCCCAGCTTCTCAAGCGCGCGCTGGCCGATACGCTGCGCCAGTTCCAGGGCATGAAGACCAAGGACCTGCTGGACGCCCGCCACGCCAAGCTGATGGCCTACGGGAAGTTCAAGGAAACGCTGCCGCGCGAAGAGTGAGTTCCCATCCAGCTGCAAGTGTCGCGCAGGCTTTCAATAGCCTGCGCGAACAGTACTTCCCCGACGCCTCTCCACGCATCGCCGTCGCCCTCAGCGGCGGCCTCGATTCGATGGTCCTGCTGGACCTCGCCGCCGCCCAGGTGCGCACGCACGGCGGCACGCTGTTCGCCTTCCACGTCCACCACGGCCTGAGCCGCAACGCCGACGCCTGGCGCGACCATTGCGCGTCCAGCGCGGCCGCCCTCGGCGTCCCGTTCGACGCGCGCGCCGTCGCCGTCGACAAGGGCAGGAGCGGCATCGAAGCGGCCGCGCGCAAGGCGCGCTACGCGGCACTGGGCGCCATGTGCCGCGCGCACGGCGTGGACCTGCTGCTCACAGCCCACCACCAGGACGACCAGGCCGAGACCGTGCTGCTGCAGCTGCTGCGCGGCTCTGGCGCGTCGGGCCTGTCCGGCATGGACAGCGCCAACCGCGCGCCGGCCTTGCTGGGCGACGAGCGCCTCGTCATGGCGCGTCCGCTGCTGGCGCATGCGCGCGCCGAGCTCGAAGCCCATGCGCGGGAGCGCGGCATCGCCTGGGTCGAGGACGAATCGAACACCGACCCGCGCTACACCCGCAATGCGCTGCGCCACCAGGTGATGCCCGTGCTGGACCAGCTGTTCCCCGGCTTCCAGCAGCGCATCGCCAGGTCCAGCCTGCACGTGCAGTCGGCCCGCCGCTTGCTGGATGAACTGGCGGCGCAGGACCTGGCCGCCTGCCTCGACGGTGACGGCCTGCATCTCGCCGGGCTGCGGTCGCTGAGCATCGACCGCATCAACAACCTGCTGCGCCACTGGTTCGCCGTGCGCCGCCTGGCGATGCCGTCGACGGCCTTGCTGGCGCAGATGGTCGCGCAGACGATGTCGGCGCGCGAGGATGCGCAGCTGCTGGTGGCGCATCCCGAGTGCGAAGTGCGGCGCCACCGCGACCGCCTGTACCTGGTGCCCAAGCTGCCCGACCTGGCCGGCATGCGCGACCCGGACGACGCCGGCATCATCGAACGGTATGCCCAGGCGTTCCGCTGGGAAGGGCAGGGCAGCATCGCCTTCCCGGACTACGGCGGCGTGCTGCATTTCGATGCGGTGCAGCACGGGCACGAGCGGGGGTTCGACGCGGCCTGGCTGCGCGCCCAGCCGCTCGAGATCGACTTCCGCAAGGGCGGCGAGAAACTCAAGCTCGCGCCGAACCGCCCCACGCGCAGCCTCAAGCAATTGTTCCAGGCGACAGGCGTTCCGGCCTGGGAACGCACCCGCCTGCCCATCGTGGGCAATGGCATCGACCTGCTGTTCGCGGCCGGGCTCGGCATGGATTGCCGCCACCTGGGCGCGGGCCTGGGCCGCATCGCCCTGCGCTGGGAATCGGCTGCATGACCGTAGGGTGGGCACCACGTGCCCACCGCAGCGCCACTATCCCGCAAACGTCCGGTGGCCAGATGGTGCCCACCCTACGCCTGTCTATACATCAAAGACGTTCCGGGTCGTGCGCGGCGCCTCATGACCTTGCCGAATTACCATATTCCGATTCCGTATAGGTTTCCGCCCTCGACTGCTTGTTATTCTGCATAGCAGCATGTAGAGTAAAAGGCTCTTTTGATTTTTTACAAGCGGAAATCCCCCAGCATGGCCTTTATAGTCCACAAATATGGCGGTACGTCGATGGGCTCGACGGACCGCATCAAGAACGTCGCAGCCCGCGTCGCAAAATGGCATGATGCCGGCCACCGGATCGTCGTCGTCCCGTCGGCAATGTCGGGCGAAACCAACCGCCTGATCGCGCTGGCCAAGGAAATCATGCCGCAGCCGGACCCGCGTGAACTGGACATGATCGCCTCGACCGGCGAACAAGTGTCGGTGGGCCTGCTGTCGATGGCGCTGCAGGCGCGCGGCAAGGACGCGGTGTCGTACACGGGCTGGCAAGTGGGGATCAAGACCGACTCGGCATTCACCAAGGCGCGCATCCAGTCGATCGACGACAAGCGCGTGCAGGCCGACCTGGACGCCGGCAAGATCGTGATCATCACGGGCTTCCAGGGCATCGACGACCACGGCAACATCACCACGCTGGGCCGCGGCGGCTCGGACACGTCGGCGGTGGCCATCGCGGCCGCGCTGAAGGCCGACGAATGCCTGATCTACACGGACGTCGACGGCATCTACACGACCGACCCGCGCGTCGTGGACGAGGCGCGCCGCCTGTCCAAGATCACGTTCGAGGAAATGCTGGAACTGGCCTCGCTGGGCTCGAAGGTCCTGCAGACCCGTTCCGTCGAATTCGCCGGCAACTACCGCGTGCCGACGCGCGTGCTGTCGTCGCTGACCGACCCCCTGATGCCGCTCGACGAGGAAGCCAAGTCGGGCACCCTGATTTCGTTTGAGGAAGAAAGTAATATGGAACAAGCCGTCATCTCGGGCATCGCCTTCCAGCGCGATGAAGCCAAAATCACCGTGCTGGGCGTGCCGGACAAGCCGGGCGTCGCCTTCCACATCCTGGGCCCGATCGCCGATGCCAACATCGAGGTCGACATGATCATACAGAACGTGTCGGTCGACGGTAAAACCGACTTCACGTTCACCGTGTCGCGCAACGAGTACCAGCGCGCGGTGGCCGTGCTGGAAGCGAACAAGGAAGCGCTGGGCTTCTCGCGCCTGGTCGGCGACGGCAAGGTCTCCAAGGTCTCGGCCGTGGGCGTGGGCATGCGCAGCCACGTCGGCGTCGCGTCGCAGATGTTCCGCACGCTGTCGGAAGAGGGCATCAACATCATGATGATCTCGACCTCGGAGATCAAGATCTCGGTGCTGATCGACGAGAAATACATGGAGCTGGCCGTACGCGCCCTGCATAAAGCGTTTGCGCTGGAGCAAGCTTAACGTTTTCGAAAAAAAATGGCCGTGCTTCCTTGACCAAATGAAGTGTGGCCATTAATATGCGTGCACTCAGCGACAACGAGCAACACTGTGAAGCTGATTGGAGGCGTGGCCGAGTGGCCGAAGGCACTTCCCTGCTAAGGAAGCATACGGGCTTAAACCTGTATCGTGGGTTCGAATCCCACCGCCTCCGCCAAGTTACAAAAGAAGAAGCCCCTGCAAAGGGGCTTTTTCTTTTCCCGCGGCAGAATAGGCGAGCAGAGCGCCTGCGCGCTCTGCGGGTGGGAGGCGAAGCTGCGCGCGTGCTCGCGCGCAGGCGGCCCGCACGATGTGGGCGAATCCCACCGCCTATGCCAGAACATTGTCCAGGCAAGTCCGTGGGCGCCAAAGAACCCGCTGTTCTCATGGAGACGGCGGGTTTTTTTCGTCCTACGATGTCTTGGTGCATCCTCGTATAGCCAGGATCTGTGGGCGCACGATTGGGGCATGCATGTTTCCTGCCAACCCGGACGCCTCGGATTACCCGAGACAGTCGCACCGCTGACGTAGCTGCAGTAGCGGATCCAAGTCCAGGGAAAGGAATTACAGGCTTGGCGACGGCATGCAGGACTGTCCGGTGTCCTCGAAGTCATGGGCGGTAGCTGATCGGGGGCGAGCGCTTGATCCACTGAGCCATGCCGATCTCGGCCGGTGCTGTCGGCGCGAACCCGAACTGCGCGTACAACGCGTTGGCCCTGCCGTCGGCGATCAGGCTGACCTAGGCTTCGGCGGGCGCCTGGCGCTGCCGTCGGCCTTATTTACGGATGAGGATGGTTTTGGGGTTGGTGAACAGCCGGCGGCCGTCGTCGCCGTGCTCGGTGCCCAAGCCCGACTCTTGTGGCGGCGCAGCTGGAGCCGCCGAGCCCGAACAGGCTGTCGTTGGTGCGCTTGACCACGTCGTCGACGTCGTCGTAGGCGATGATCGGCACGATCGGCGCGAAATGCTCGTCCTGCACGATCATCGATTCTTCCGGCGGATTGTCGACCACGGTCGCCGGGATGAAGTAGCCGGGGCGGTCCGGGTCGACTTCGCCGCCCAGCACGACCTTGTAGCGCTTGGCCCTGATCTCAGTCGATGTACTTCAGGCCTGCCTTGGCGAGCGGCTCGCGCATGTTGTACATGTCCAGTCCTAGTACGCCGGACGCCAGTTTGGCGCGCTTTTCGCCTTCCAGGGCCTCGCGTTGCTCGGCCACCTCGGCCACGCGCGCGGCGTCCGCCGCCGGGACGACGACCACGCCGTCATCGTCGGCCACGATCGCGTCGCCGGGGTTGACCAGGGCGCCGGCGCAGACTACCGGGATGTTGACCGAGCCCAGCGTCGCCTTGATGCAGCCCTTGGCGCTGATTGCCTTGCTCCACACCGGGAAGCCCATCTCCTTCAGCACGCGTACGTCGCGCACGCCGGCATCGATGACGAGGGCCTTGGCTCCGCGCGCCATGAAGCTGGTGGCGAGCAGGTCGCCGAAGAAGCCGTCGGTGCACTCGGCGCTGAGCGCGGCCACGACCACGTCGCCCGGCTGGATCTGTTCGGCGGCCACGTGCAGCATCCAGTTGTCGCCGGGGTGCAGCAGCACGGTGACGGCGGTCCCGCCGACCTGCGCGCCCGGCCAGATCGGACGCATGTAAGGCTTCAGCAGGCCCACCCGGCCCATCGCCTCGTGCACGGTGGCGCTGCCGAGGCGGCCCAGCCGTTCGACGGCGGCGGCATCGGCGCGCTCGATGTTGCGCTTGACGATGCCGAGCTGGTTCATCAGGGGCGTGCTCATCTCAAATTCCTTTCTGTTTCAGGGCGGTGTCCAGGCGCGCGAACACACGGCGCGCATTGCCTTCGAAAATCTGGAAGCGGTCTTCATCCGACAGCGCGGCGGCCTGGATGTAGCGCTTGGTGTCGTCGTAGTAATGCCCGGTTTCGGGATCGATGCCGCGCACGGCGCCGATCATCTCCGAGGCGAACAGCACGTTCTTCGTCGGGATGACCTTGGTGAGCAGGTCGATGCCCGGCTGGTGGTAGACGCAGGTGTCGAAGAAGATGTTGTTCAGCAGGTGCTCTTCGAGCAATGGCTTCTTCATCTCCTGCGCCAGGCCGCGGAAGCGTCCCCAGTGGTAGGGTACGGCGCCGCCGCCGTGCGGGATCAGGAACTTCAGCGTCGGGAAGTCCTTGAACAGGTCGCTGGTCAGGCACTGCATGAAGGCCGTCGTGTCCGCGTTCAGGTAGTGCGCGCCGGTGGTGTGGAAGCAGGGGTTGCAGCTGGTCGAGACGTGGATCATCGCCGGGATGTCGTACTCGACCATCTTCTCGTAGATCGGGTACCAGTGGCGGTCCGACAGCGGCGGCGCGGTCCAGTGCCCGCCCGACGGATCTGGATTGAGGTTGATGCCGACCATGCCGTACTCCTTGACGCAGCGTTCCAGCTCGGGAATGCAGGTGGCCGGGTCGACGCCGGGCGACTGCGGCAGCATGGCGGCGCCGATGAAGTGGTCCGGGAACAGCTGCGACACGCGGTAGCATAGTTCGTTGCAGATCGCGGCCCAGGTGGCGCTGGTGTCGAAATGACCGATGTGGTGGGCCATGAAGCTCGCCCGCGGCGAAAAAATCGTCAGATCGGAGCCGCGTTCTTTCATCAGGCGCAGCTGGTTGCTCTCGATCGACTCGCGCAGTTCGTTGTCACTGATGTTGAGGTCCGACACGCGCGGGCCGAGGTCCGGCGTGTTCAGGTTGGCGATCTGCCTGTTGCGCCATTCCTCCAGCGCCTTGGGGGCCGTCGTGTAGTGGCCATGGCAGTCGATGATCAGGGGCTTGCGCATGTGTTTATTCTCCTCTCCAGATGTCTTCCGATATATAGACTTCGCCGCGCATGATCGGGCGCGCGGTGCGCAGCAGGGCGGCGCGGACGACTTGTTGCGGGTTGTTCGGATCCAGGCCGAGTTCGACGCTGAATTCGCCGGTCGGGTGCTCGACCGATACCGTGGTCGTCAGGCCGGGCGCCACCTGGGCGATACCCTGGGTGACGGAACCTTCCATCACGCAGGCAGTGGCGACCGTAACGGCGGCCAGCACGCCGATCGCTTCATGGCAGACGTGCGGGATGAAACAGCGGGTGGCGATGGCGCCGCCATCTTGCGGGGGCGCGACCAGGCACATCTTCGGATAGTTCCTGGTCGTTACGTCGCCCAGGCCCATCAACGGACCGGCCGTCAGGCGCAATCCTTCAAGCCTTGCCTTGAGGGCAGCGTTGGCATTCAGTTCGGCCACGGACTCGTATCCGGTCGCGCCCAGGTCCGCGGCCCTTACCAGCACCATCGGCATGCCATTGTCGATCAGGGTCGCGTCGATCTCGAACGGTCCGCCCGCAGCGGCATCGACCCGCACCCGCTCCAGTGCTCGGCCGGTGGGCAGCAGGGATGGGCAGACCGAGCCGGCGGTGTCAAGGAAGTCAATGCTGATCGGCGCGGCGGTACCGGGGACGCCGTCGATCCGGGCATCGCCTGCGTACTTCAGGCGCGCAGACGGCGTCGGCACGGTGATATCGCATTGCATGCCTGTGTTGATAGTGAGTACCCTGGCCGTGGTGTGGCCGTCCTGGATGGGCAGCAGGCCACGCTCGAGCGCGAACGGCAGCACGGCGGCCAGCATATTGCCGCAGTTGGGCGTCACGTCCACCGTGTCCCGGTCGGGCTGCAGCTGGGCGAACAGGAAGTCGAGGTCGACGCCGGGCGTCGTGCTGCGCCTGACGATGCCGACCTTGCTGGTCAGCGGATGCGCGCCCCCAAGGCCGTCGATTTGACGGGGGTCGGGGGACCCCATTGCGGCGAGGAGCACCCGGTCGCGCAGCGTCGAATCCGCCGGAAGTTCGGACTCGAGAAAAAAGGGACCGGCGCGAAGCGGGCGCTCCTGAAGAACGCGACATTCCAGAAGCCCATCGCCCAGCGCTGGTTGAAGGGGAAGGCGAGGTCCGGCTCCGGCGTCGCCCGCGGCGTGGCGGGAAGGCCGAACAGGTAGGCCTTGATCGCCAGCGCATCGGCGCGGCTCAGCTGCGAGTACGAGGTGTACGGGAAGGCCGGATACAGTCGCTTGCCGCCCTTGCGGATGCCGTCGTGCATGGCGCGCACGAAGTCGTCGTCGCTCCAGGCGCCGATGCCGGTGTCGCGGTCGGGTGTGATGTTCGACGAGTACAGCGTCCCGAACGGCAGCTTGAACGCGAGTCCGCCGGCGAACGGCTTGCCGCCGGGGGCGGTATGGCAGGCGACGCAGTCGTCCGCGCGCGCCAGGTAGGCGCCGCGCGCCACCAGCGCCGCGGACGGCGGCGCCCCGTGCAGGACGGGCGCCGTCCCCGGCGAGGGATCGGAACGGTTGAGGAAGGCGTAGGCGGCGGCCGCGCAGGCGGCGTGTCCGATCGCGGCATTGGGTTCGTGAGCCAGGCCGGCCCGGGCGGCGCGGGCCACGCCGGCTTGCAGGGCAGCGGTTTGATCGACGCCCTGGTCCGGCGCTGCGAAGGGACGATCAGCCGCCGTACCGATGGCGGCGCCCATGTCACCGTGCTGTGCCGGTTGCCCGCCCAGGCTTGAATCTGCCGCGCGGCATTCAGACGATGCCCTTGTCCTTCAGCGCCGCGATCTCGGCCGCCGACAAGCCTGCCAGCGTGGCCAGGATGTCCTGCGTATGCTGCCCGAGCAGGGGCGGCGCGCTTGCGTAGGCGATGGGCGTCGCCGAGAACTTGATCGGGTTGGCCACCGAGGGAACGGTGCCGGCCTGCGGATGCGGCAGGTCGACCCGCATCTTGCGGTGCTTGACCTGCGGGTGCTCGAAGGTCTGGGCGATATCGTTGATGGGGCCCGCGGGCACGCCGGCGGCTTCCAGCGGCGCGACCCAGTCGGCGGTGGTGCGCCCCAGCAGCACTTCTTCCAGCATCGGCACCAGGATCTCGCGGTTGCGCACCCGGTTGGCGTTGGTCGCGAAGCGCTCGTCCCCGGCCAGGTGCGCGCAGCCGGCGATGTCGCAGAATTTCGCGAACTGGCGGTCGTTGCCGACCGCGAGGACCATATGGCCGTCGCGGGTGCGGAACACCTGGTAGGGGACGATGTTGGCGTGCGCATTGCCCTGGCGCTTTGGCACCTTGCCCGACACCAGGTAGTTCATGTTCATGTTGGCCACCGCGGCCACCTGCACGTCCAGCAGCGCCATGTCGATGTACTGTCCTTCGCCGGTCTTGTGGCGGTGTTCGATCGCCGCCAGGATGGCGACGCTCGCGTACATGCCCGTCATCAGGTCCGAGAAGGCGACGCCGAGTTTCTGCGGGCCGCCGCCGGGCAGGTCGTCGCGCTCGCCCGTGATGCTCATCAGGCCGCCCATGCCCTGGATCACGAAGTCGTAGCCGGCGAAGGAGGACATCGGGCCGTCCTGGCCGAAACCCGTCACCGAGCAATAGACCAGGCGTGGATTGAGCGCCTTCAGGTCGTCGTAGGACAGGCCGTAGCGCGCCATGTCGCCGACCTTGTAGTTCTCGATGAAGACGTCGCTCTCCATCGCCAGCTTGCGCACGATGGCCTGGCCCTCGGGCGTGGCGATGTCGAGGGTGACGGACTTCTTGCCGCGGTTGGTGGACAGGAAGTAGGCCGACTCGCGGGTGTCCCGGCCTTCCTCGTCCTTCAGGTAGGGCGGACCCCAGGCGCGGGTATCGTCGCCGCTGCCCGGCCGTTCGATCTTGATGACCTCGGCGCCGAGGTCGGCCAGCATCTGGCAGGCCCAGGGGCCGGCGAGGACGCGCGTCAGGTCGAGGACGCGGATGTGCGACAGTGCTCCGGACATGCTGTTCCTCCGTTCAGGCGCGTTCGACGGCGGCGGCGGCCAGGTCGTCCGGACGGACCGGGGCGAGGGCGCCGGCGAGGCGGCCGAACGGGGTGCGCAGGCCGGAATGGATGTAAGCGTCGAGCATGGTGTTCCTTTGTTTCCAGGATAGGTCGTCAATTGTCCGGAGTGAGCAGCGACACGCCCAATAGCGCGCGCCGCCTGAGCCAGGGGCTGGGCCGGTAGCGCGGGTCGCGGTAGGTGTCGAACAGGCCGTCCAGGATGCGCATCACGGTCGCGGCGCCGAGCGCGTCGCCCAGCGCCAGCGGACCGCGCGGATAGCCGAGGCCCAGCGTGACGGCCTGGTCGATGTCGGCCGGGGTGGCGATGCCCTGCTGGGCGATGTCGGCGCCGATGTTGACGATCGTGGCGACGACGCGCTGGCATATCAGGCCGGCGCTGTCGCGCACCACGGACACCGGCGTGCCGTCCGCCGCGAACAGCGCGTGCGCGGCGTCGCGCACGGCCGGCGCGGTCAGCGGCGTCGTCATCAGCGTGCGCCGGCCCGCCAGGAACAGCGGGTCCAGCGCCACCGTGCGCGCCGGATCGAGCCCCGCGGCGACGGCGGCGCCGGTCGCGTCCTGCCCCACCGGCAGCACCAGGCACAGCGAGCCGGCGGCCGGACGGGCGCCGCGGTCGCGCGCGGCGCCGAGCGCGGCGAGCAGTGCGTCCAGCAGCGCGTCGACGGCGGGGAAGGCGGCGGCATCGGCCGCATCGAGCCAGACCGCGACGTCGGCGCGCGCCGGCACCGGCACCGGCGGGCCGGGAATGTCCTGCTTCTTTCCATCTTCGTAGGCATAGAAGCCGCGGCCGCTCTTGCGGCCCAGCAGTCCGGCCGCCAGCCGCTGGCGCGCCAGCGGGGACGGGCGGAAGCGCGGTTCCTGGTAATACTGGTCGTAGATCGATTCCATCACGGGCTGCGACACGTCCAGCCCCGTCAGGTCCAGCAGCTCGAACGGTCCCATGCGAAAGCCCGCGGCGTCGCGCAGGATGCGGTCCAACTCGGCATGCGCGGCGACGTTCTCGCCCAGCAGGCGCAGCGACTCGGTGAGGTAGCCGCGGCCGGCGTGGTTGACGATGAAGCCCGGCGTGTCGCTCGCGCGCACCGGCGCGTGGCCCATGCGGCGGGCGATGTCCACCAGGCGGTCGGCCACGGAGGCGTCGGTGAGCGGGCCGGCGATCACCTCGACGATCTTCATCAGCGGCACGGGGCTGAAGAAGTGGAAGCCGGCCACGCGCCCCGGCGCCCGGCACGCGGCGGCGATCGCCGTCACCGACAGCGACGAGGTATTGGTGGCCAGGATGCAGTCCGCGCCGACCACGGCTTCCAGTTCGCGAAACAGCGACTGCTTGGCGTCCAGGCGCTCGACGATGGCCTCGACCACCGTGCCGCAGGGCGCGAGGTCGGCCAGCGTGGCGGCGACGGCCAGGCGCGCGACCGCATCGGACACGTCCTGCGCGGCCAGCTTGCCCTTCGCGGCCAGCTTGTCCAGGGTGGCGGCGATGGCCTCGCGCGCTTCCTCGGCGGCGCCGGGACGGCTGTCGTGCAGGATCACGGGAATGCCGCCCTGGACGGCGATCTGGGCGATGCCGCGGCCCATCAGGCCGCAGCCGACGACGCCGAGCCGGCCCTGGTTGTCGAAATCGGATGTCATCCCGTGCTCCTCATTCCCCGGTGTAGTCGGGCTTGCGTTTCTCGAAGAAGGCGCGCATGCCTTCCTTCTGGTCGCGGCTGGCGAACAGCAGATGGAAGGCCTTGCGTTCCAGCATGAGCGCCGCGTCGAGCGACGCGTCCTGGCCGGCCAGCACGACTTCCTTGATCTGGGCCGCGGCCAGCGGCGGCATGGCGGCGATCGTCCGGGCCAGTTCCAGCGCGCGCTCCTGCACCTTGCCGTCCTCGACCACCTCGCTGGCGAGGCCCGCGGCGAACGCTTCGCGGCCGTTCAGCGGCTGGCCGGTCAGCAGCATCTTCATCGCCTGGAACTTGCCGATGGCCCGCGTCAGCCTTTGCGTTCCCCCGGCCCCCGGCATGATGCCGACCTTGATTTCCGGCTGCGCGAACGAGGCATTCTCGCCCGCGACGATGATGTCCGCGTGCATGGCGAGTTCGCAGCCTCCGCCCCAGGCATAGCCGTTGACGGCCGCGATCACGGGCTTCGGACAGCCGGCGATCGCCTGCCACAGCCGCTGTACCTGGCGCAGGTGCATCTCGATCGGCGTGGCTTCGGCGATGTCGCGCAGGTCGGCGCCGGCCGCGAACACCTGCTCGCCACCCGTCAGCACGATGCAGCGCACGGCGGGATCCTGGCCCAGGACGGTGAACTGTTCTGCCAGCTGGCTGCGCACGCTGCGGTTCAGCGCATTGCGGACATCAGGGCGGTGAATGAGGAGGCGGGCGATGCCAGGTTCTGGATGGGAAAGAACGAGTTCGGTCATGGATTTCCAGGTTCGCATAGCGGACCGATAGTTCGAAAAAAAGTCGATCGGTGCAGGATAGGCAAAAAATTTGGCCATGTAAAGCCTGTTCTGACGCCATTTATCGGGTTTGTTTATAAATTTTATTAACGGTTCGCATAGCGGACCAGCGGTTTGAAAATGTTTGACATCACCCGAAATGATATGACAGGATGAAATGAGGGCCGGCCGGGAGATGCCGGACGCGACGGAACAACGGGAGGAGCGCATGCGCAGCGCGGACGACGACAGCGACATCCAGCAATTCGACGACAGCGGGGAGGGCAAGGACCGGCAGTTCGTCACGGCACTGGCGCGCGGCCTCGAGCTGTTGCGCTGCTTCGGCGAACGCGAGCGCGAGCTCGGCCTGACCGAGCTGGCACGCCGCACCGGCATTCCAAAGCCGACCGTCGCGCGCCTGGCCGGCACGCTCGCGAAGCTGGGCTACCTCGACCACCTGGAGGCGGAAGGCCGCTACCGGCTGGGAGCGGGGGTGCTGGCACTGGGCTTCGGCATGCTGGCGCGGCTCGACGTCCGGGAGACGGCGCGTCCGTTGATGCGCGAACTGGCCGAGCGCACCCAGGCGTCGGTGTCGCTGGGCGTGCGCGATCGCCTGTCGATGGTGTACGTGGAATCGGTGCGCAGCAGCGCCTCGATCACGCTGCAGCGCGGCGTGGGGACGCGCCTGGCACTGGCGACGACGGCGCTGGGACGCGCCTACCTGGCGGGCATGCCCGCGCCCGAGCGTGCCGGCCTGCTCCAGCAGCTGCGCCAGCGCGACGCGGCCGACTGGCCGCGCCTGCAGGCCGGCGTCGACCAGGCCGTGCGCGACTACGCCGAGCGCGGCTTCTGCATCTCGATCGGAGAATGGGACAAGGACGTCTGCGGCGTCGGCGTCCCTTTCCGCGCGCCGGACGGCACCATGATGTCCTTCAACTGCGGCAAGCCCGCGTTCAAATGCAGCCGCGAGTACCTGGAACGGGAACTCGGTCCGGCCCTGGTCGAGCTGGTCCGCAAGGTCGGCGGCTCGATGGGACGCGGCAACGCCTGAACCACGACACAAAGGAAGAAACATGATACGCGACCAAGAAACCATGACCGTGCTGCTCGACACGCTGTC
This sequence comes from Massilia sp. YIM B02763, assembly GCF_030412015.1. Classification (GTDB taxonomy): domain Bacteria; phylum Pseudomonadota; class Gammaproteobacteria; order Burkholderiales; family Burkholderiaceae_D; genus Telluria. The sequence continues at coordinate 26,781 of NZ_JASNRD010000015.1, forward strand.
CCGCTTCGTGCGGGAGCGGCTGGTGCCGGCCGAAAACGACGTCGCCGAGACCGACGCCATCCCGGCGGACGTCGTCGCCGACATGCGCGAGCTGGGCCTGTTCGGCCTGTGCATCCCGGAGGAATACGGCGGCCTGGGCCTGACGATGGAGGAGGAAGTGCTGGTCGCTTTCGAGATCGCGAAGACCTCGCCGGCATTCCGCTCGCTGATCGGCACGAACAACGGCATCGGCTCGCAGGGCCTCATCGTCGACGGCACCGAGCAGCAGAAGCGCGACTACCTGCCGCGCCTCGCGTCGGGCGAGCTGATCGCCTCGTTCGCGCTGACCGAACCGGGGGCCGGGTCGGACGCCGCGTCGCTGCGCACGTCGGCCCGGCGCGACGGCGACTTCTACGTGCTGAACGGCACCAAGCGCTTCATCACGAACGCCCCGGAGGCCGGCATCTTCACCGTGATGGCGCGCACCGACCCCGAGGTAAAGGGTGCCGGCGGCATTTCCGCCTTCATCGTCGAGCAGGGCACGCCCGGCCTGTCCATCGGCAAGCCGGACAAGAAGATGGGGCAGAAGGGGGCGCACACGGCCGACGTCATCTTCGAGAATTGCCGCGTGCCGGCCGCGAACCTCATCGGCGGCAAGGAAGGCGTGGGCTTCAAGACGGCCATGAAAGTGCTCGACAAGGGCCGCCTGCACATCGCGGCGATCTGCGTGGGCGCCGCCGAGCGCATGCTCGACGACGCGCTGCGCTACGCGATCGAGCGCGAGCAGTTCGGTAAGCCGATCGCCGAGTTCCAGCTCGTGCAGGCCATGCTGGCCGACAGCAAGGCCGAGATCTACGCGGCGCGCTCGATGGTGCTCGATGCGGCGCGCCGGCGCGACGACAAGGAGGACATCTCGACGGAAGCGGCTTGCTGCAAGATGTTCGCGTCCGAGATGTGCGGCCGCGTGGCCGACCGCGCCGTGCAGGTGCACGGTGGCGCCGGCTACGTGTCGGAATACGCGATCGAACGCTTCTACCGCGACGTGCGCCTGTTCCGCATTTACGAGGGCACGACCCAGGTGCAGCAACTGGTCATCGCCCGCAACATGATCCGCCGCGCGCAAGCATAAGTCCCGCCAGAAGGACTGATCGCACGGTATAACGACAAGGAGGAGATATGGAAGTCGCAGCACGCCGCGCCGTCACGGCCGCGCAAGACAAGCAGACCTGGAAGGTGGTGTTCCTGTTCGCGTTCCTGGCGCTGATGATCGACGGAGCGGACCTGATGTTCCTGTCCTACAGCCTGGGCAGCCTGAGCGCGGACTTCGGCCTCACCAAGGTGCAGGCGGGCGCGCTGGGCACCGTGACGCTGGCCGGAATGGCCTTCGGCGGCATCTTCGGCGGCTGGGCGGCGGACCGCTTCGGCCGCGTGCGCACGGTAGTCTGGACGATCGCCCTGTTCTCGGTCGGCACCGCGGTGCTGGGCAGCACGCAGAACTTCGAGCAGTTCGCGTTGTTCCGCCTGATCGCCTCGATCGGCCTGGGCGCCGTCTATGTCGTGGCGAACACGCTGATGGCGGAATACGTGCCGACCGAACGCCGCACCACGATCCTCGGCAGCCTGCAGGCCGGCTGGTCGGTCGGCTACGTGGTCGCCACCCTGCTGGCCGGCTGGATCCTGCCGGCGTACGGCTGGCGCTGGCTGTTCTACATCGCCATCATTCCCGTCGTCCTCGCCGTGCTGATGCAGCGCCTGGTGCCCGAGCCGCAGGCGTGGATCGCCTCGCGCCAGAAGCTGCTGGCCGACCGCGCCGCCGGGGTGCGCAGGAGCGAGAAGCAGGTCAGCGCCATGAAGCTGATCTTCGCCAATCCCGTCCACCGGCGCATGTTCATCCTGTGGTCGCTGGCCGCGGGCTTCCTGCAGTTCGGCTACTACGGCGTCAACAACTGGATGCCGACCTATCTGGAAAAAGAGCTGCACATGAACTTCAAGGCCATGACCGGCTACATGGTCGGCACCTACGTGGCCATGATCCTCGGGAAGGTGGCGGCGGGCTGGCTGGCGGACCGCTTCGGCCGCCGCGCGATCTTCGCGCTGGGGGCGCTCGGCACGGCCGTGTTCCTGCCCGTGATCGTGATGTTCAACTCGCCCGACAACATCGTGTACCTGCTGATCGTGTTCGGCTTCCTGTACGGCATTCCGTATGGCGTGAACGCGACCTACATGACCGAGAGCTTCGAGACCACGATCCGCGGCTCGGCCGTGGGCGGCGCCTACAACGTGGGCCGCGTCGGCGCCGCGATCGCGCCGGCCTGCATCGGCTACCTCGCCACCAGCGGCTCGATCGGGCTGGGTTTCCTGGTGATGGGCGCGGCCTACTTCCTGAGCGGGATCGTGCCGGCCCTGTTCATCAAGGAAAAGCTCTACGACCCCCAGCACTGAGAGCAATCACATGACCATTTCGCTTTCCGCCGCCGACTTCCAGCCCACCGAGATGTATTTCCTGCTGCGCGACTCGGTCGTGCCGCGGCCGATCGCCTGGGTGTCGACGGTGTCGCCCGACGGCGTGTCGAACCTCGCGCCGTTCAGCTTCTTCAACGTCGTCTCGCCCAGTCCGCCCATGCTGGGCTTCAGCTGCGGCCCGCGCGGCGACGACCACGGCGGCGCCTGGATCCCGAAGGACACGTACGTGAACATCGCGGCCACGCGCGAGTTCGTCGTGAACATCGTGCCGGAACACCTGATGGACGAGATGGTCCGGACGGCGGCCGACCTGGCGCCGGGCGACAGCGAATTCCGGGATGCCGGACTGGAAGAAGCGCCGAGCACCGCCGTCAAGCCGCCGCGCGTGGCACGGGCGCCCATCGCCTACGAGTGCCGGCTGCACGACATCCTCGACGTCGGCGCCAACCGCTGGATCACGGGCAGCGTGGAGCACGTGCACATCGACGAATCCGTGTACATCGGCCGCAGGGGCGAACAGGACCACCGCATCGACCTGCTCGAACACGCCGGCAACCGCCCGCTGGGGCGCCTGGGGCGTGCCTACTATGTCCGCTTGCGCGAGATCGAGGCGCGCCTGCGGCGCGATGGGCCGAACGGCTGAGCGCGCGGCCGACCATGCCGCACCGGCCTTCCTGGCGAATCGGCGATGTTGTGCGGTGCGGCGGTCGGGCGGACGGCGGCGCCGTGGGCCCGATCGTTCATGGGCCCTGGCCGGGGCAAGGAATCGCCAGCGCGGCCGCCGCCGCAGGCGGTGGGGCGTGGGCCGGCAGGGCATGGGCGGGCAGGGCGAGGGTGAAGGTGCTGCCTTGTCCTTCGCCCGGACTGGCGACGTCCAGCGTGCCGCCGTGAAGCTCGACCAGGCGCTTGGCCAGGGCCAAACCAATGCCGAGGCCGCCTGCGGACAGGTCCGTCTTGCGTGTTTCCTGGGTGAAGAGTTCGAATACGTGGTCCATGAGCTGGGGCGACATGCCGATGCCGTTGTCGCCGACGGTCAGCAGGACTTTCCCATCGGACGTCGTCTGGGTCACGACGATCCGCCCCCCGTCGGGCGTGAACTTCGCGGCGTTGTCGAGCAGGTTCGCGAGCACCTGCACCAGGCGCTTCCTGTCGCCGTCGACCACGGCGGGGCAGGGCGCGGGATGCGTGTCGAGGCGATGGCGCCGGGCGGCGAACTGCGGCGCAGTCTGCTCGATCGCGTCGGCGAGCACGTCGCGCATGTCGACCGGCTTCCGGTCCAGCTTGATCTTGCCGCGCGTGACCCGTGACACATCCAGCAGCTCGTCGATCAGGTCCGTCATGTGCCTTGTCTGCCGGACGATCATCTGCCCCAGCCGCAACTGCTGCGCTTCGTCTGCCCTGCCGAGACGCAGCAGCTCGCCGGCCGTGGCGATCGGTGCCAGCGGATTCCTCAGCTCGTGGGCGAGCGTGGCCAGGAATTCGTCCTTGCGCCGGTTCGCCTCCTTCAATGCGCTTTCATTCGCGCGCAGCTGGCTGATCAAGGATTGCAAGGTCGTGCGCAGGAAGACGATCTCGCGATAGCCGGCCGGCGTGGGATCGATATGGTCGGACGCGAGCGTTTCGATCCGGCGGGCGGATTCGGCGAGGTGGATGATCGGCCTGGCGATCCACCGCGCCAGCCACCAGGCGACCAGCGCGAACACGAAGGCGATGGCGCTGCCCACCGCCACGATCTGGCCGCGCAGCCGGAACACCGGTGCATACGCGTGATCGATGTCCTGGCGCACCACGACCGTCCAGTCCAGACCGGGGGAGGCCGCATACCCCCGGGTCTTCGCGTAACCGATCAGGTAGGTCTTGCCGTCGGCGAAGCGTGCGGTCCTGTAGCCCTGGGAACCGCGCGCCGGATCCGCCGGCGGCGGCAGGGATAAGCGCGTCCCCACGAGGTGCTTCGGACCGATGATGACGGTCTGGTCCGTGGTGACGATGAAGGCTTCCACCTTGCGTTTCCTGAGCAGCGGCAGCATCACCGATTGCTCGATTTCCGCCGCCCAGGCGAGGCTCAGGTGCACGCCGAAGACGCCGGCAAGGCGGCCGTCCCGGTCCCTGTACGGAAAGGCGATGTCGATGAAACGCGGCGCTCCCTCGGCAGGGTCGGTCTCGAGCAGCTTGGCAAGCAGCGCGGCCGCATGCACGTCGGTCAAGTGGATGTCCTTGAGCGCATTCTGGAACCAGGGCCGGTGGGACACATCCACCCCCTCGAGCAGGCGGTTGGCCGACATCAGCACCCGGCCCTGCCGGTCGGTAAGGCCCAGCCACGCGTAGTAGGGATAGGTCCGCTGCATGTCCTCGAACAGGCGGCGCTTGTCGTCCAGTTCTTCCGGGGCGCCGAGTTGCGGCCGGTTGGCCAGGATCTGGACTTCGCGGTAGCGTTCGAACAAGCCCCGGTCCAGCTTGTCCGCCACCTGCGCTGCGAGGTCGGAGAATTGCTGGCCGATCTCGACTTCTTCCCGGCGGGTGAACAAGGCGCCGAGGATGCCGGCGATCGCGAGCGTCATCGCGAGCACGAGTCCGGCGAGCAACAGCGTCAGCTGCGCCGAAATGCTGACATCCTTCATCGAACCCGGCACGTAGGTACGCACGAAATGTCTCCATGGCGGCGAAGCGCTCTCGCCTTTCTCATGACGCGATGTTACTCGCAATTCGGAAAAATCAGAATAGCGGGCGCGGGAGACGGACAGGACCATGCAGGTGAAGCGCGCGACGCCGCATGTCGCCGGCACCCGGCTGGTCGTGAATTGCTCATGACCGCCTCCCCCGGCCCGGTCCGGCGGCATCCGGCAGGTCGAGGTCCATCGTGGCGGTGTCGTCGTCGAGGGCAGTGGGGTGTCCGAACAGCTTGAGCCAGATGAAGCCGACGACGCCGGCGGTGAGCGAGGCAACCAGGATCGCCATCTTCGACGCGTTGACGAGGGCGGGACTGCCGGCAAACGCCAGGTTGGTGATGAAGATCGACATGGTGAAGCCGATGCCGCCCAGGATGCCCGCGCCGGACACGTGGCGCCAGCTCAGGTCCAGCGGCAGGCGGCACAGGCCGAGCAGGACGGCGGCCAGGCAGGCGAGCATGATGCCGATGGGCTTGCCGAGCACGAGGCCGGCGACGATGCCCATGCTGTTGGGCGACGCCAGCTCCTCCATCCATCCGGCGCCGATCACGATCCCCGTATTGGCGAGCGCAAAGATCGGCAGGATCAGGAACGCGACGGGGAAGTGCAGCATGTGCTCCAGCCGGTGCGACGGCGAGGCGGCATCGTCCTCGGTGGCCGAATAGGGAATGGCGAACGCCAGCAGGACGCCCGCGATCGTCGCGTGCACGCCCGATTTGAGCATGAGGAACCACATCAGGGCGCCGCCGACCAGGTAGGGCGCCAGCGCGACGATGCGCAGCCGCTTGTTCATGAACAGCAGCACGGCGAACACGGCCAGCGCGCCGCCCAGGTAGGCCATGGACAGGCTGGCGGTATAGAAGAGGGCGATGACGACGATGGCGCCGAGATCGTCCATGACGGCGAGCGCGGTCAGGAACACCTTCAGCGAAGCCGGTACGCGTTTGCCCAGCAGGGCCAGCACGCCGAGGGCGAACGCGATGTCGGTCGCCATCGGAATCCCCATGCCGGGCTGGCTCGGCAAGCCCTGGTTCAGCATGAAGTGGATGAGCGCGGGCGCGGCGATGCCGCCGGCCGCGGCCAGGATCGGCAGCAGCGCGTTGCGCAGGTTCGACAGTTCGCCGCAGTACAGCTCGCGCTCGAGTTCCAGGCCGATGAGCAGGAAGAAGATCGCCATCAGCGCATCGTTGACCCAGAGTTCCACGCTCAAGCCGGCGACCTGCACATGCCAGAACTGCAGGTAGTCCGCACCGAACGGCGAATTCGCCAGCAGCAGCGATATGGCCGTGCAGGCGATCAGGACGATGCCTCCGGCTTTTTCGGATTCGAAGAAACGGTTGAATGTCTGCGATAGCGCGCGCTGGATGACTGTCATGCGATGTCCTCGGGGATGGTGTGATGCGTTTGCCGTGCGGCCGGGGAAGGAATGGCGGGGCGTGCAGGCCGGCCGACGCGGGTCCGCGGGCCGGGATGAAGCGATACGGTGCACGCGCCGGATGCCGGCGGCGGGAAATCGGGTACGGGGATGCCGTGCCTGGAGCGGATGTGTCCTTTGCCGGACACGACGTGAAATGGATGGCGGACCTTGTTCATGGGCGAGCGAATGACGCGCGGCGGCCCGACCTGACGCATCCCTGCCACACGACGATGTGTGCGCACCCGCTGCAAGTATAGTCGATTTGCCAAGGCAACGGGCTGTCCGGGACCCAGGCGTGCAATGCCGCACGCGACGGTGCCGCCGAGGACCGATGTTATAATAAACACACGTAAATTTGTCCAAATTATTGTTGGGCCGCGACGGTGCAACCATTCCTCCTGCGACGGTCCGCGCCGGCAAGCGCCGCACCGATGCGCGGCTGGGTTGTTCATGTGCCGTCCGCACGGTGCTCGAGAAAGGAACACGATGACAGATCCCTCGCCGAACGACGCCAACGGTTCCAGCCGACGCCGCTGGATACAGGTGAACCCGCCGGTGTTCTTCGTGTCGGCGGCGCTGATCCTGGCGTTCGCCGCCGCCGCCGCACTGTTCCCGCGACGCGTCGGCAGCCTGTTCGATGCGCTGCAGGCCGGCATCGTGCGCGATTTCGGCTGGTTCTATATCCTGTCGGTCGCGTTCTTCCTGATCTTCGTGATCTTCCTGATGATGAGCCGCTACGGTGACGTCAAGCTGGGGCCGGACGACAGCGAGCCGGAATACAGCTACCTGTCCTGGCTCGCCATGCTGTTCAGCGCCGGCATGGGCATCGGCCTGCTGTTCTTCGGCGTTGCCGAGCCCATCCAGCACTACGCGCAGCCGCCGACGGGCCCGGGGCGGACGATCGATTCCGCCCGCCATGCGATGGTGCTGACCTTCTTCCACTGGGGCCTGCATGCCTGGGCGATCTACATCGTCGTCGGGCTGGCGCTTGCCTACTTCGCGTTCCGGCGCGGCTTGCCGCTGACGCTCAGGTCGAGCCTGTTTCCGCTGATCGGCAACCGCATCCACGGACCGGCCGGCCACGCCATCGACATCTTCGCGGTACTCGGTACCATGTTCGGCGTGGCGACGTCGCTCGGCTTCGGCGTGCTGCAGGTGAATGCCGGCTTTGCGCACCTGTTCGGCCTGCCGGTGAACCCGCAGGTCCAGATCATCCTGATCGTGGTCATCACCGGCATGGCGACGCTGTCGGCCGGGACCGGGCTGGACAAGGGCGTGAAACGCCTGTCGGAGCTCAACATCATCCTGGCGATCGCACTGCTCCTGTTCGTCCTCGCGGTCGGATCGACCGTGTTCCTGCTCGAAGCCTATGTCCAGAACATCGGCACCTACCTGGGCGAAGTCGTGCAGCGCACCTTCCGCATGTATGCCTACGAGCCGAATGCATGGCTCGGTAAATGGACCTTGTTCTACTGGGGCTGGTGGATCTCGTGGTCGCCGTTCGTCGGCATGTTCATCGCGCGGATCTCGCGGGGACGCACGATCCGCCAGTTCGTCGGCGGCGTGCTGCTGGTGCCGACGCTGTTCACCTTCCTGTGGATGACCGTCTTCGGCAATACGGCGATCCGGCTCGACCTGGGCGGCGTCGCGCCCATCGTGCAGACCGTGGCGGACAACCTGCCGGTGGCGCTGTTCGAGGTCCTGGAGCAGCTGCCCCTGTCGCTGATCGCCTCGGGCCTTGCCACGCTGCTGGTCATCACGTTCTTCGTCACGTCCGCCGATTCGGGCGCGCTCGTCATCGACATGATCACGTCCGGCGCCGCACCCAATCCGCCGGTCTGGCAACGCATCTTCTGGGCGATCTGCGCCGGCCTGGTGGCGGCCGTGCTGCTGCTGGCGGGCGGCCTGCAGGCGCTGCAGACCGCCGCGCTGGCCAGCGCCTTGCCGTTCGCGGTGGTGATGCTGCTCATGTGCTACGGCTTGCTGCGCGCGCTGCAGACCGAGTCGGAAGGCACGTCGATCGACCTGTCGGTCGCCGCCGATGCGCCCCCGGCGGTGGGCCTGAGCTGGCAACAGCGCCTGGCCAGCATCACCAATTTCTACGACCAGCCGGAGATCGCGGCCTTCCTCGCCGGTCCCGCGCGCGACGCGCTCGACGCCGTGGCCGCGCAACTGCGGGAGAGCGGCCTGGTGCCGGAAATGACCGAGAGCGAAAAACGCCTCGACCTGAACGTGCCGCACGGCGACCGCGGCGTATTCCGCTACACGGTCCGCGCGCGCAGCTTCCGCGCGCCGAGTTTCGCCTGGGCCGAGACCGAGGGCAGGGACGCGGACAGCCGCCACTACCGGGCGATGGCCTACAGCTCCGAAGGCGACCAGCAGCACGACGTCACCGGCTACACGCGCGAGCAGCTGATCAACGACCTGCTGAACCGCTATGCCCGGTTCCGCCATGCGCGAAGGATGCCCTGATGCGCTCGATGCGGCGGTCGCGCGATGACAGGGCGGCAGCGGTTGCGCGGGGAGGCCCGGCATGACGCTCGATCTGCTCGTGGTCGCGGCAAAAAGCTTCCTGTTCGTGTTGTTCACGATGCTGCCGATCCTGAATCCGGCCGCAACGGCACCGATCTTCCTCAGCATGACCGAAGGCGCGCTGCCCGCCACCCGCGTCATGCTCGCCCGCCGTATCGCGCGCAACATGTTCTGGTTGATGACGGGTTCGATGCTGGTGGGGTCCTACGTCCTCGACTTCTTCGGCATCTCGCTTCCCATCGTCCGCATCGGCGGCGGTTTGATCCTGGCGTCCGTCGCGTGGCGCCTGCTGGGGGCGACGCCCGCCACGCAGGACAGCCGGGCGGCACTGGCCGAGGCGTTCACGTCCGACCATGCGCGCCGGCAAGCGTTCTATCCGCTGACGTTTCCGATCAGTTGCGGACCGGCCTCGATCTCGGTCGCCATCACGGTGGGCGTGACGCTGCATGACATCGAACTGGCGATTTCCCTGGCGCGGATGGGCGCCGCGCTCGTGGCGCTGGGCGTCATCGGGGTGCTGCTGTACCTGGCGTTTCGCTACGGCGAGCACTTCCTGCGCCTGATCGGCGAGGCGGGAACCGCCGTCTTCCTGCGCCTGACCGCATTCATTCTCCTGTGCCTGGGCGTGCAAATCGTGTGGGACGGCGTCCGCGAATTGATGATGGAACTCATGTCCATGTCCACGCAGCCCATGCTCCACGCGGCCTTGCGGTCCTGATCGATGCGTCGCTCGTCTTGCGATCGGAACGCTCTCTACCTGCCTGAAGGAGCGCCGTTCATCCGAATTCAGCGGCGCGCCGGCTGCGCGACGAAGGGCATACACTGACAAATAGGTCATCCGGGTGAGCGGATCTCGTCAGCTTGATCATGGCATTATCCGCGTTCGGTCAGCGGTGTACCCCTGTCCGCCTGTCGCCGCCATTTCTCCATCGGCAAGCGGCATTACCTTTCCGATCCAGGCTGCCGCACACGGATCGCCTTCCTTCGTTCTTCCACCGATTGATCTGACCCTCGACCACGTTCTCGGGGCGAGCACTCCGGCATTTCTGTTACGCGCGTGAGAATTCGATAGATTTCTCGGTGGAATGTATTTACACTAGTGTGACAAAGTTGAAATCCGATTCTGTGGCGCCGTCACAGTCGATGCGCCTGAAGAAAGCAAACAAAGAAATGATGTCGAAAACCGGTAAGGAAGATGATGTGCCGTACGCTGCCGGTGACGCGGAATTGTCCGATACGTGCACGACCAAGGAGGCAGCGGCTGCGCTTGGCGTGTCGCACCGGACGGTTCAACTGTGGGTCGAGGCGGGAAAGCTGAAAGCCTGGAAAACGGCGGGCGGCCATCGCCGCATCTCGCGCGTATCCCTGCACGCCATGCTGGGGGAGCGCAATGCGAGGGCGCCGGACGCCAGCACGCCTACCGCCGGGACGCCGTCGCCGGCAAGCACGCCTGCAGCCTCGCACCGGCCTCGGGTGGTGGTCGCGGAAGGGGACCAGACGCTCCTCGATCTGTGCACGCTCCAGATCAGGCTATGCAGCGCCAGGGCGGACGTCGTGGCGACCTCGAACGGATTCGAAGCCTTGCTCCGGATTGGCGAACGGGTGCCCGACCTGTTGATCTCTTCCTTGAACCTGCCCGGCCTGGACAGTTCCCGCATGATCCGGACGCTGCGCTCGACCGCGCCTTATACGGGGATGCGGATCGTGGTGCTCAGCGAACTCGACCACCATACGACCGCATCGATGGGCCTGCCGGACGACATCCCGGTGCTGCACAAGCCGATTGCCTTGAGCAATCTGGAACGCGTCGTCACCAAAATGTTGTCTTGACGACAGCGTCGTCATTCGGCGACAAAACTCACAAAAAATCACATTCTCGCTGACAATATTTCTCAGGATAAATATAATTTGTCTTGTGGACAGCAATCGCTCGCCACGTTTCCTGCCGCGCTCCGAACCCCCGATCGCTTCCATCGTCGTCCAGAATCTCCTGCCCCGCCGGGTGGCAGTGCTTTGTCATTCCTACGCTGAATCATGCTCGATAACATCACGATTTCGCCGTTCGTCCTGGCGGTACTCGCACTGGCCGCCACGTGCGCCCGCGCGGGCGAGGACGGCACGCAGCGGACCGTGCTGGCCGACCTGCCGCTCGAGCAGCTGATGCAGGTGCAGACCGTCACGTCGGCGTCGCGCTTCGAGCAGTCGCTGCGCGACGCGCCGTCGGCCGTTTCCGTCCTGACGGCGCAGGACATCCGCGAATACGGCTGGCGCACGCTGGCCGACGCGCTCGCCTCGCTGCCCGGACTCTATGTGTCGAGCGACCGCAACTACACCTACCTCGGCGCGCGCGGCTTCCTGCGCCCGGGCGACTACGACAGCCGCTTCCTGCTGCTGATCGACGGCGTGCGCGCCAACGACAATGTGTACGACCAGGCCGCGATCGGCAACGACGGCATGCTCGACATGGACCTGGTCGAGCGCATCGAGTACGTGCCGGGGCCGGGAGCGGCCGTGTACGGATCGAACGCGGTGTTCGGCGTGATCAACGTGGTGACCAGGTCCGGCAGCGCGCTGGGCGGCGTGCAGGCCGCGCAGTCGTTCGGCAGCCTGGGCGAGCGCCGTTCGCGCGTCAGCTACGGCTGGCATGCGCAGGACGGCAGCGATGCCGTGCTGTCGGCCAGCAGCTACCGGCGCCGCGGCGGCGACCTGTATTTCCCGGAGTTCGACGGCGAGGGCCGTGGAGCGGACGGCGTCGCGCATGGCCTGGACTGGGAACGCGCGACCAATCTGTTCGCCAAGCTGCACCGCGGCGACCTGACCTTCGGCGCCGGCTACGTCGACCGCAGCAAGGGCGTGCCGACGGCTTCCTTCGGCGCCGTGTTCGACACCCCCGACGCCACCCGCGACAGCAGGGCGTTCGCCAACCTGGACTACCAGGCGGCGCTGGCGCCCGCGCTGGACGTGGCGGCAAGCCTGTACTGGGGACGCTCGGACTACCTGGCCCACGGCCTGTACCCGAGCGAGGCGGGCGCCCCGCACGTCAACATCGACGGCGATCATGGCAGCTGGCACGGGATGCATGCCCATGCCAGTTATGCCGGCCTGGCCGGCCATCGCATCGTGGCGGGGATCGAGTGGAATCGCAACCGCCGGCGCGACCAGTTCAACTACGACATCGACCCGTATGCCGGCCTGCTGGACGACCGCCGCGGCGGCACGCGCAGGAGCGTCTTCGTCGAGGACGAGTGGCGCCTGGACGGCGCGACGATCGTCAACGCCGGCCTGCGCCACGACCGCGACAGCGAGGCGGGCATCCGTACCAGCCCGCGCATCGCCTTGATCCGCAACGTGACGCCCAGGGATACGGTGAAACTCATCTACGGCACGGCGTTCCGCGCGCCCAATGCCTACGAGCGCTATTACGCGCTCCCGGGTGCGGGCGGCCAGCAAGCCAACCCGGGCCTGCAGTCCGAAGACATCCATACGCGGGAACTGGTCTGGGAGCACAACCCGCACGCCCACGCCAAGTTGTCGGCGGTGCTGTTCAGCTACCGGATGCACGACCTGATCACGCAGACGGAGGATCCGGCGACAGGGCTGCTGCAATTCACCAATACCGAGCGCGCCCGTGCGCACGGCGTCGAGCTGGCGGGCGAGAACACCGATGCGCGCGGCGTGCGCATGCGCGCGAGCTACAGCTGGCAGCGCACGGCGGACAGCCTCGGGCGCGGCCTCGTGAATTCGCCGCGCCAGCTGCTCAAGGCCGGCGCCAGCGTGCCCTGGGCGCCGCTGAACGCCCGCCTGGCGGGGGAATGGCAGTGCGCGGGGCAGCGCCTGACCGAACATGCGCGCGTGGGCGGCTATTGCACCCTCAACGTCGTCCTGACGTCGATCGGCAGCCGCACGCAGGGCTGGAACTGGTCGGTCGGCGTCTACAACGCGGCCGATCGCGAGCATGCCGACCCGGCTGGGCCGGCGTTCGTCCAGGAAGCCATCGCGCGCGACGGACGCGCCCTCGTCGGCAAGCTGGAATATGGCTTCTGAAGTTCCGCCGATGCTTTCTTCCATGACCGCCGTGCTGCTGGCGCTGGGCATCGCCTGCTGTCCGCGCGCCGCGCTGGCCCAGAGCCAGGACGAGCAGCTCAAGGCCGCCTATATCGTCAACATCGCGCTGTTCACGACCTGGCCGCTGCCTGCGGCACCGGCCGGCGCGCTCGCCGTGTGCGCCAGCCCGGCGCACGGGCTGTGGGACAGCCTGCGCCAGCTGGATGGCCGCAACGTCAACGGACGCCGCTGGGCCACCGTCGATGCCCGGGGCGCGAAAGCCTGCGACATCGCGGTCATGGCGGGCGCCCACGCGCCGCGCAACCCGCCCGCGGACCCCGGCCCCACGCTGTTCGTGGTGGACGGCGCCGTGCCGGGCAGCTACGCGGGCGCGGTCGCCCTGGTCGAGGAATCCCAGCACGTCCGCTTCGACGTCGACACGCGCGAGGCGGCGCGTGCCGGCATCCGGTTCAGCTCGCGCCTGCTGCGGCTTGCGCGCAACGTCCGATGAGTCGGGCATCCATGCCAGCGCGCACGCCAGGACGGCGGCGCAGCGACCGCGCCACGATCTGGTCGACCGTGAGCACGGGCCAGGTCGTGGCCGTCGTCGTCGCCATGCTCGTCGCCGGCATCGTCGTCCTCGTCTACCAGTACGTACTGCTGCGCCAGGCCCAGCTCGACGAGGCGCGCGTGCAGGCCGGCATCATCGCCGACAACGTGACGGCCCCCCTGATGTTCTGCGACCGCGACGCCGCGGCCGAGATGCTGCGGCCGCTGCGCTACGCGGGCGACCTGGTCTCGGCGGCCGTGGACGACGCCGACGGCCGGCGCTTCGTCGGCTACGTGCCGCAGCGGGGGAGGGAGCCGGGGCCGCTCGCGGCGCTCCTGCCCGGCATGGCCGATGCCGTGCGCGTGAGCGCGCCCGTCGAGTATCGCGGTCGAAGGATCGGGAAGGTCGACCTGGTGGTCAGTACCGCCGGCGTGCGCGCCGCCATGCTGCACTACATGGCGTTCCTGGCGCTGACCGTCGCGGGCGCCGTCGCCCTCGTCATCCCGATCCTGCGCCGCACCCGCTCGCGCGTGGCGCAGGCCGAGCGCGAGCTCGACACGCTGGCCCATACGGACCCGGTCACCGGCTTGCCGAACCGCCGCGCCACCTACCTGCGCCTGGAGCGGGAAATGACGCGGCCGCACGGCGTCTTCGCGCTGCTGCTGATCGACCTCGACAACTTCAAGACCGTCAACGACACGGCCGGCCACGCCGCCGGCGACGAGCTGCTGCGCGCCGTGGCGAAAACCATCGGCGACGTGGTCGGCGACGGCGGCCTGGTGGGCCGCATCGGCGGCGACGAGTTCGCCGTCATCCTGGCGCCGGTCGCGCAGCGCCAGGCCGCCCTCGACGTGGCGCGCGCGATCGTCGGGGCGCTGTCCGTGCCCTTCGTGCTGGAGCATGGCGAAGTGCTGGCCACCGCCAGCATCGGCATGTGCGTGTATCCCGACGACGCCGCGAGCACGGCGGAACTGGTCAGCAGCGCGGACACGGCGCTCTACCGCGCCAAGCATGCCGGGCGCAACCAGGTCGTCGACTTCCGTCCGGAGATGACGCTGGCGGCCCAGCGGCGCGCCTGCATCGAGCGCGAACTGCGCAAGGCGATCGCCGCCGGGGCGCTGGAGGTGCACTACCAGCCGCAGTTCGAGAGCACCGGGCGGCGCGTCGTGGGCGTCGAGGCGCTGGTGCGCTGGAACCATCCCGACCTGGGCGCCGTGGCGCCGGCGGAGTTCATCCCCGTCGCCGAGGAAACCGGCATGATCGTCGCGCTGGGCACCTGGGTGCTGCGGCGCGCCTGCCGCGACGCGGCCGGGTGGCGGCGCGCCGGCCTGCCCGCGCTGAGCGTGGCCGTCAACGTGTCGGCCCGGCAGATGCGCGAGCCGGCGTTCGTCGCCGACGTACTGGAGGCACTGGCCGACAGCGGACTGCCGGCGGCGCATCTCGAACTGGAACTGACCGAAAGCATGCTGATGGAGAAGGTGGAAACCGCCATCGCCTTCATGCAGCAGATCCGCGCCGCCGGCGTCCGGCTGTCGATCGACGACTTCGGCACCGGCTACTCGTCGCTGGCCTACCTGCAGGCGTTCCCGATCAACCAGCTCAAGATCGACCGCAGCTTCGTGCGCCTGCTGCCGCGCGGCGGGGAAGCGACCGCCCGCGCCATCATCGCGCTGGCACGCGGCTTCGGCCTGACCGTGCTGGCCGAGGGCGTCGAGGAGCGCGCCCAGCTCGACTGGCTGCACGACGCCGGCTGCGAGTACGTGCAGGGCTTCCTGCTGGGCCGGCCGATGCCGGCCGACGCCCTGGCCGCGCTGCTCGCGCAGCGGACGGCGGCCTGAGACGCATCCCGCCTGCGCCCGGTCAGGAAACGGGCGACGCGCACGGCAGCGCCAGTGCATGGGCAACGCAGTGGCGCGCGCATCCTACAGGCTGGCGCTCCATCGTCCGATGTCCGGCGCCACGCACGGGTCTACCATCGCTACCGTCACCATTTCTTCCGACGGAGCATCCGATGATCGACAAACACGAAGGTAGTAAGCGGCCTCATGGCGAAACGGGCGATACCGTGCAGCAGGCGGCCGAGGTATCCCGGCCCACGTCCACGGCCGGGCGCGCCATCGACAGCGACAAGGTACCCCAGGCACCGCCGGGCAACGACCAGCAGGACGCCCCGCGCGCGAATACGGCGGGGAGGGAATGCGAGCGCGGCGATGCCGCGTCCGGGCAGCGGCCGTAGGGCCGCCGAGCCAGGGCGCGAGCGCACCGGCCGCGGATCGTCCCGCGCGGCAAGCGCATGCAGGATGTCGCGCAACAGTAACGCCCGCGATCGGCGTGCGTCAATATTGCGTCAGAGATGCGCAACCCCGACTTTCCCGCCATCGTCGACGGCATCCTGTACGGCACGGGCGCCGCCGGACATGCGGCGCCGCGCTTGCCTTGGGGCCGCGCCTTCAGGCGGAATAATCGGCCGCGGCGGCGCGCGCCGGCTGCTCCACGAAGGGCCGGCAGTCCACCGGCACGTCGATGAGGAAGGTCGTGCCGGTTTGCGGCGCGCTGTCCACGGACACGCTGCCGCCATGGCTGTCGGCCACGGCCTTCACGAAGGGCAGGCCGACGCCCCAGCCGTCGACGGCCGGCACGCCGGCCTCGCGGTGCAGGTAGTCGAAGATCCGTTCCTGCCGGTCCGCGGGGATCGGATTGCCGTCGTTGTGCACGCTGAGCATCAGCCGCCCCCGGGTTTCGCGCGCGACGATCCGGATCGTGCCGCCGTTGCCGTACTTGACCGCATTGTTGACGAGGTTCTCGACCGACCGGCGCAGCGAATCGCGGCACCAGAACCCCGTCACCGAATCGCTGTCCGCCTCGAAGCGGACATGCCGATCCGCGCCCTGGCGGTACTGTTCGCACACGTCGCCGACGAGGTCGCGCACGTCGAAACGCGTCAGCCGGAGCGGCATCTTCGCGGCTCCCTGGAAGGTGAGGGCGTCGAGCAGGTCGCTCATCATGGCCCGGAGCCGCGCGGAATTCTCTTCGATCCTGGATGCCGTCCTGCGCGCCACGTCCAGGTCGGGCGCGAGCGAAATCACCTGGGCGCCGTAATCGATGACGGCCAGCGGCGTGCGCATGTCGTGCGACAGCGCCGCGGCCACCTTGCGGCGCAGGTCTTCGTGGATCCGCGTGAACGTGCGTATCGCCTCGCGCGTGGCGGCGTTGATGGACTTGTCGATGATGGCCCAGTGCGTTTCCTCCAGCGCGATGCGGCCCTTCGTCTCGGCGGCGATCGCCTCGCGCAGGATCTGGTATTCGTGGATCACCTGGTCCGGACCGAACGGGGTCATGCGCGCCCGCTCGTCGCCATGGGCGGACGGCGACGTCGTCCCGCTGGCGCCGTGCCGGCGCGGGTGGTCCGGACTCAGGGCTTCCGCGATATTGTCGAGGAAGGCCGGCAGCGTATTGGTCAGCACGGGACGGAGCAAGTCGCCGGCGCCGTCCACGCGCGCGCGCACTTCGCGCTCCCAGCGGTCCATGACCGCGTCGCGTAGCGCAATGAACTGCAGGGCGACGGGGGAAAGCCCGCGGCCGTCGGATTGTTGGTCTGTTGCCAGGATCATGCCACACTCGAGGAAAAGCCGGCCGGCGTCGCGGCCCGCGATTGCGCCGACTGGCGCACATGTCCGTCGCGATGGGGTGCGAACGGACGAGAAAACTTGCCGGTAAATATTATAGCTCTACCGTATTTGCATGGCCCGGCAAGCCGCCGACGGAACAGGGATGTTGAACAAGCTTGTGGTGCCGTCGCCACGCCGGCCGGGAACGCGCTGGCCGCGTGCCCGTCAGGCGACGCGCCACGACTTCAGCGCCGCCAGGACGGTCAACAGTTCGGCCGGCTCGACCGGCTTGGCGACGTGCATCTGGAAGCCGCTCGTCAAAGCCCGCATCCGGTCCTGCACGCGCGCGTAGGCCGTCAGCGCCACCGCCGGGGTGGGCGCAAGTCCCAGCCGTGCCTCGCGCTGCCGTACCTCGGCGATGAACGCATACCCGTCCATGCCCGGCATCCCGATGTCGCTGACGATCATGTCGGGCTGGATGCCCTCCCACAGCAGCAGCGCTTCCTCGGCATTGCTCGCCGTCTCGACGACCGCGTGGGCACTGCCCAGGACGGAGGTCAGCATGCCGCGGGCATCCTCGTCGTCCTCCACCAGCAGCACGACGAGGCCGGACAAGCCGAACTGCTCGGTGTCCTGCGGCAGCGCGTAGTGGCCGGCCGCCTCGCGCTGCGGCGGCAGGGCACCGCCGTAGGCGAGCGGGGCGATGGGCAGGCTCACGGTGAACGACGCGCCCTTGCCGACGCCGTCGCTGTGGGCGCTGACGGTGCCGCCGTGCAGCTCGACGAGCTTCCTGACGATGGCCAGCCCGAGCCCGAGGCCGCCGTGCTTGCGGCTCGAGGACGAGTCGACCTGGGTAAAGCTGTCGAACACGCGCGGCAGGTAGTCGGGCGGGATGCCGGCGCCGTTGTCGGTGACGACGATCTGCACGTTCGAATGGTAACGCTGCAGCGCGAGATGGACGCGGCCGCCCTTGGGCGTGAACTTGACGGCGTTCGCCACCAGGTTCCAGACGATCTGTTGCAGCCGTTCCGGATCGCCCGAGATCGGCCCGGCCTTGGGATCGACCACGACCTGCAGGTCGACCGACTTGGCCAGCGCCGCCGGCCGCATGGCTTCGATCGCGCCCTCGACGGCCAGGTGGGGCGAGAACAGCTGCACGTTCAGCCGCAACTTGCCGCTGACGATGCGCGAGATGTCGAGCAGGTCCTCGACGATCTGGGCCTGGGCCCGGGCGTTGCGCTCGATGGTGGCGATGGCGCGTTCGGCCATCGCCGGCTTCAGCTTCCCCGACGTGAGCATCTGGGCCCAGCCGAGGATCGACGTCAGCGGCGTGCGCAGTTCGTGCGACACGGTTGCCAGGAACTGGTCCTTCGCCTCGCTGGCCTGCGCCGCTTCTTCGTACAGGCGCTGCTTTTCCACGGCATCCTGCTCGGCGCGGCGCCGGGCAAGCAGCGCCTCGCGATACAGGGTCGCCTTGTTCATGCCGATCGCCGCCTGCGCCGCCAGGGTTTCCACCAGCTTCTCGTGTTCCGGCCGGAAGACGCCCGCGTTTTCGTGGCCGAAGAACAGCCCGCCGATCACCTCGCCGTTGCCAAGCTTGACCGGCACCGCGAGGTAGGAACGGACGGGGAGGTGGCCGGCCGGCATGCCGTAGTGGGGCGCCAATTTGCCGTAGCGCGGATCGCGGCGGATGTCGTCGCTGCGGATCGTGCCTTCCCCGCTGAACGTGGGGCCGAACAAATGCGTGTTGCGGGGCAGGGGGAACTGCGAGAAGTGCTCCTTGGGTACCCCGGCGATCGTGTACAGCGTGTACGACTCGCCCGCTTCGTCGCGCACGTTGTAGAAGAACGCGCCGAACTGCGCCCCGGTCAGGCGCGTGGCCGTATCGGTGACGGCCTGGACGATCTTCTCGTGGTCGAGCTCCTGCAGGATCAGCAGGCCGATCTCGTGCATGGCCTCGCGGATACTGTCCTGTTCGCGTTGCGGCCGGGCGTCCATCACTTCGATGACGGTGCCGACCACGCCGTCGTCGCGGTGGATCGGGCTGGCGGTGAACGTGACAGGGTAGAGCGTTCCATCCTTGTGGACGAACACTTCCTTGCCGCGCTCCTGCATGTTCGTCGGCGCCGCCCGGTCGATCGGGCATTCGGCCAGCGGATAATGGCTGCCGTCCGGCCGGGTATGGTGCACGAAGTCGTGCAGCGGCGCCCCCTGGACCTCCGCCAGCGTGTAGCCGGTAAGCCGCTCCGCCGCCGGGTTCATGTACACGCAATGCTGGCGGTCGTCCATGATGAACAACGGCGCCGTCGCGTTATTGCAGAGATCTTGCAGATCAACAATCTTTCCTGGGACAAGGTGCACCACGCAAATGACGAAAGTGCTGGATTTTACCTTTTCCTGAACGGGGACGTACGCGGCGCGTGCACGGCGGCCGGCAGCGAAACCCAGGTGCCATGCGGCTTCCAGCCCAGGGGGCACGGCAGTTCAGGACTGCGCCTGCCGCCGCGCCGTGGTGCCGCGTCAGGCCGGGCCGTGACGGAAAACGAACTGCAAGATCGCTTCGATACGCCGTTCCGTCTGTTCCGGTGTGATCTGTGCCTCGAGGCCCAGCGCCAGGTTGCGCTGGCGTTCGGCCGCCGCCATGATCAAGGCAAGGTCGGCCATCAGCGACGGATCGCCGGCGGCGATATATCCCTTCCTTTGCATGCGTTCCATCCAGGCCGCCAACTGCTGCTTGCCCTGTTCTTCGCGGGCGCGGTAGTAGGCGGCGCCGATGGCCGGGTAGCGGCTGCGCTCGCGGATCGCCATGACATAAATGCCGACGGCCTGGGGCCCGCTGGCGAAGGCGACCCACTCCCTCAGGAAGCACGCAAGGACGTCGCGGGCATCGGCGGCGTTCGCCACCGGCGCGTCGAGGCGCGTCGTGGCCACCTGGATGCCGCGCCGGATGAGATGGGTGATCAGTTCCTCCTTGCTTTCGACGACCGTGTACACGGTGCGCTTCGATATCCGGGCGCGCTGCGCCAGCTCGCTGACGCTGAAGTCGGCATCGGCGGCCTGCTCTTCGAGGATGTCGATGGCCGCCTGGATCAAGCGATCCAGCAGTTCCTTCGGACAATTGGTGACCGGTCGCCCGGCCTTGGGTTGCTGTTCCGTCATCGTGATGCTCAGCCTTTCGAGGCGTATTGTTAAAATTGATTTGGAAACCGTGCGGTTTACAAATTCGTCTCCCGTGGCTATCATACATGGCAATCAATTCATGAAGGATCCACGTGTCGAACTCTACTAGCTCAAGGGGACTGTTGACAGTCACTGGAGCGATTTTCATTCTTCTCGGCCTGGTATTGACAGGCGGAGGCGCCTACCTCGCGAGCCTCGGCGGCTCGCTCTACTACCTTGTCGCCGGCATCGGCCTGCTCGCCACGGGCGTGCTCGTGTTCCGGGGCCGCCGCGCGGCGCTGGGCCTCCTGTCCGCGATCCTCGTCGTGACCGTCGTCTGGTCCGTGATCGAAGTTAAATTTGACTGGTGGCAACTGTTGCCGCGTCTCGATATCTGGTTCGCCGCCGCCGTCTGGCTGCTGCTGCCCTTCGTCGATCGCCGTCTCGGTAAACAAGAGGGCGCCGCCGACGTCGGCCGCAAGGCGTTGTTCGGCGCGGTCGCCGTGACGCTGCTGGTTGGCGTGGTCGCGCTGTTCCAGGACTACCACGACATGCATGGCGAGGTGCCAGCCGAAAACATGGCGGCAACCGGCGAGGCCGATGCCGCCGGCGTCGCCCCCAACGACTGGTCCGCCTACGGCCGTTCCGGCCATGGCGACCGCTATGCGCCGGCCGCGCAGATCACCCCGGCCAACGTGGGCCAGTTGAAGCAGGCGTGGAGCTTCCACACGGGCGACTTCAAGGGCGCGGGCGACCCGGGCGAAATCGCCAACGAAGTCACGCCGATCAAGGTGAACGGCATGCTCTACATGTGCACGCCGCACAATATCGTCATCGCGCTGGACCCGGACACGGGCAAGGAAATCTGGCGCCACGATCCCAAGATCAACCGCGACGCCAAGCGCTACCAGCACATGATCTGCCGCGGCGTGTCGTACTGGGACGTGAATGCCCCGTCGCCGGGCGGTACGCCGAGCGCGCCGGCGGCCGATGCGGCCGCCATGGAATGCCCGCGCCGCATCTTCGCGCCGACCATGGACGGCACCCTCATCGCCGTCGACGCCGATACGGGCGCGGCCTGCAAGTCGTTCGGCGACAACGGCGTCGTGGACCTGTACAAGGGCCACCCCGTCAAGACCCGCGGCATGCTGATGCCCACCTCGCCGCCGACCGTGTCGCAGCACATGCTGGTGATGGCGGCCAGCGTGACCGACAACGACTCGACCAACGAGCCGTCCGGCGTGATCCGCGGCTACGACCCCGTCACCGGCAAGCTGGTGTGGAACTGGGATCCGGCGCGCCCGGACGAAACCAATCCGCTGACCGAGGGCCAGACCTATGTCCGCAACTCGCCCAATTCCTGGGGCGTGTCGAGCGTCGACGAAAAACTGGGCATGGTCTATATCCCGATGGGCAACGAGACCCCGGACACCTGGGGCGGCAAGCGCAACAAGAACGGCGAACGCTTCAACAGCGCCATCGTGGCGCTCGACGTGGCGACCGGCAAGCTGCGCTGGGTCTACCAGACCGTGCACCATGACATCTGGGACATGGACATCGGCGGGCAGCCGACCCTGGTCGACATCGATACCCCGCGCGGCAAGGTGCCGTCCGTCGTGGCCACCACCAAGACCGGCAACATCTTCGTGATCGACCGCCGCGACGGCTCGCTGGTGGTGCCGGCGCCGGAAAAACCGGTGCCGACCGACCACGTCGCCGCCGGCGACAAGCTGTCGCCGACCCAGCCGTTCTCGGCCCTGAGCTTCCTGCCGGACCGCCCGATCCAGGAGACCGACATGTGGGGCACCACGCCGTTCGACCAGCTGGCGTGCCGCATCATCTTCAAGAACCACCGCTACCAGGGACCGTTCACGCCGCAGACCGTGGGCGAGGAAGGCAAGGGAGCCATCATTTCCCCTGGCCCGCTGGGCATCTTCGAATGGGGCGGCGCTACCGTCGATCCGGTCCGCCAGCTGCTGATCGTCAACCCGGACTACATGGGGTTCCAGGAACGCCTGGTGCCGCGCGCCAAGGCCAACGCCGCCGGCGGCTCCGGTACCGAGATGGGCCTGCAGCCGCAGACCGGCATCCCGTTCGCCGTCGAGATCAGCCCCTTCCTGTCGCCGCTGGGCTTCCCGTGCCAGGCGCCGCCCTGGGGCTATGTGGCCGCGGTCGACCTCAAGACCATGAAGAAGGTGTGGATGCACAAGAACGGCACCACGCGCGACAGCGCCCCGGTTCCGATCGCGCTGCCGCTGGGCGTGCCCAGCCTGGCGGGCATGATGACCACCGGCGGCGGCGTGACCTTCCTGAGCGGCACGCTCGACTACTACCTGCGCGGCTACGACGTCCGCAACGGCAAGGAGATCTGGAAAGCACGCCTGCCGGCAGGCGGCCAGGCCACGCCGATGAGCTATGTGTCCGACAAGACGGGCAAGCAATACGTCGTGGTCATGGCCGGCGGTCACGGTTCGCTCGGCACCAAGATGGGCGACGAAATGGTGGCATTCGCCCTGCCGGACGGCGTCGCGCCCGCTGCCAGGACGGCCAGGGCGCACCAGGCGCAGTAGGCGTCCAGCGCGACGGACCGGTTCCGCGCGCAGTGCCGGGCAGGCCTCACGGGCCTGCCCGGCAACCCGATGCGCCCGAGCAGATCGACTACCCAGGATCATTGCGGCCGCGCCGCTGTGCGCGGACCGCTACATTATTGAAAGAAAACATTATGAATATCATTCCAAGCAAGACCGTGATCGCCGCGGCGATCGCTACCGCCGCCTTCGGCATGCTGGCCACGCAGGCCGCCTCCGCCACCGACCTGAACACCAGCCCCTACCTGCTGGGCGACTGGAACGGCCAGCGTACCCGCCTGGCCGAACAAGGCGTCAAGTTCGACCTCGGCTACGTCTCCGAAATCGCCAGCAATACCACGGGCGGCACCGACCACAAGACGCGCAACAGCGACCAATGGCGTTTCGGGACCACGCTCGACCTGGACAAGCTGCTGGGCTGGCATGGCGGCACCTTCTATATCGACATCACCGACCGCAACGGCCATAACCTGGATACCGACGCCGGCCTGGGCAACTTCCAGCAGGTGCAGGAAGTCTACGGCCGCGGCCAGACCTGGCGCCTGACCAATTTCTACCTGCAGCAGTCCTTGCTGAACGACCGGCTGCGGCTGAAGTTCGGCCGCATGACCATCGGCACCGACTTCGCCAACTTCAGCTGCGACTTCCAGAACCTGACCTTCTGCGGCGCGCAGCCCGGCAACATCGTCGGCAGCTACTGGGCCAACTGGCCCGTCAGCGTGTGGGCCGCCGTCGCCAAGCTGAATACCTCGGCCACCACCTACCTGCAGGTGGGCGCGTACCAGGTCGATCCGACCTACCTGAATGACGAAGACACCCGGCACCGCGGGCTGTACCCGAACAATCCGCATGGCACGACCGGCGCCCTGATCCCCGTCGAGTTCGGCTGGCTGCCCAGCGTGAACGGCCTGCCCGGCAGCTACAAGGTCGGCGCCTGGTACAACACGTCCGACAGCGCGGACCTGATGCTGGACCAGAACCGCCAGCCGCTCGGCAGCAGCGACGCGGTCGCGCTGCGGCGCGACGGCGCCTACGGCGGCTACGTCAGCATCCAGCAGCAAGTGACGGGCAGCGCCGGCGGCAAGGGCATGACCCTGTTCCTGAACGCCTCGCAGGCGGACAAGTTCACGGCCGCCACCGACAGCCAGGTGGCCGTCGGCATGCAATACAAGGGCCTGTTCGACCGTCCGCGCGACATGATCGGCGTGGCCGTCGGCGCGACCCACGGCAACGGCCGCTACGCCAACCACCAGCGCTTCGTCAACGGCCTGCACCCGGACGCGGCGACGGTCGTCAACGACGGCTACGAATACGCCACCGAGGTGTACTACGCCTGGTCGCCGATTCCGTCGCTGAGCATTCGTCCGAACGTCCAGTTCATCAAGCACCCCGGCGGCACGTCCGCGAATTCGGACGTCGTGGTCCTCGGGCTGAAGAGCCTCGTGACGTTCTGATCCCGGGCGGCCCCGGCATTGCCGACGTCGACCCGGTGCTGGGCCAGGGCAGGGTGGCCGGCCGGGCGATCCTGCAGGACGTCGGCAGGGACATGCCGCTGCGCAGCGATGCCGCCGGACGTCCCGCCGAGGACGCCGGCGACCGGGGCCCGGCCGGGTCCCGGTAATCCCGGCTAGGCCATGCCGCGCGCGGCGAGGGCGGCGTTGATTTCCTGCGCGGCCTGGCGCAGGAGCGGCAGGTTGTCGTTCAACATGTGTTCGCGCGAATTCGCCTGCACATGGCCGGCGACGTTCATCGCGGCGACGGTGCGCCCGTGGCGGTCGACGACCGGCACGGCGATCGCCGTCAATCCCAGCTCCAGTTCGCCGGCCGTGTAGGCGTAGCCGTTCGCCCGCACTTCCATGATCGTGGCCGCCAGGCGCGCATGGTCGGTACGCGTGGGGTGGGCATGTTCGGCCTGCGCGCAGCGCGCCAGGGCCGGACCCAGCTGGGCGTCGTCCAGGCCGGCCAGCAGCACCCGTCCCGTCGCCGTCGCCCAGGCCGGCAAGCGGGCGCCGATGGCCAGGTTCACCGAAATGATCTTCCTGGTCGACGCGCGCGCCGTGTACACCACTTCCACGTCGTCCAGCACGCAGACCGAGCAGGACTCGTTGGTCTTTTCCGCCAGGTCGACCACATAGTGCTCGACGATTTCCGAAAACGACAGGCCCGACAGGTAGGCATAGCCGAGCTGCATCACCTTCGGGCTGAGGCGGTAGCCGCGCACGTCCGCCTGCACGTAGCCGAGGTGGACCAGGGTGCCGAGCAGGCGGCGCGCCGATGCCCGGCTGATGCCGACCGCCTCCGCCACTTCCGCCAGCGAACGTACCGGCTTGGCCGCGTCGAAGGCGCGGATGACGGCCAGGCCGCGCGCGAACGCGTCCACGTACAGCTCCGGGTCCGGGCGCTTCTCTTCCTTCATGATCGTTGACCTTGCTCGATGTGGGGCCTAGAATGAATTCGTAAAGCGAACGCACGTTCGCTTAGCGAACAAAGATTATCAGAGGTGCCATACCGTGGTCAATCCCTACTTTTCCATGCTGCGCCAGCAGAGCGAATACGCCGGCGTGAGCCATGCGGCGGTCGGCGACCCCGGGGCGCCCGTGCTCGTCCTCGCGAATTCCCTGGGCACCAACCGCCGCCTGTGGAGCGGACAGGTGGGCGACTGGGCGCGCGACCATCGCATCGTCTGTTTCGATTATCCCGGCCATGGCAGCCCGGTCTGGCGCGAAACGCCGTCGATCCGCGCCATCGCCGCGCGGCTCGCGCGGCTGCTCGACCACCTCGACGTGGAACGCTACGCGTTCTGCGGCTTGTCGATGGGCGGCGCCGTGGGCATGGAGCTGGCGGCCCTGCATGGCGCCCGCCTGCAGCGGCTGGTGTTGAGCAATACCGCGGCCAGCTTCGGCGACCCCGCGTTCTGGACGGCGCGCGGCGCGACGGCGGTCGACGCCGGCGTGGCCGCGCTGGCCGACGCCACGCTCGCGCGCTGGTTCACGCCCGCCTTCGCCGCCGACAACCCGTCCGTCGTCGCGTTCTACCGCGCGATGCTGTGCGCGACGGAGCCGTCCGGCTACCGCTGGTGCTGCAACGCGATCCGCGACTTCGATTTCCGCGACCGCCTGGCGGCCATCCGCCAGCCGACCCTCGTGATCGCCGGCGCCCACGACGCGGCCACGCCGCCGGCGCAGGGAAGGGAACTCGCCGCCGCCCTCGAGGGCGGCGACTACATCGAACTCGATGCCGCCCACCTCGGCAATGCCGGCGCCGCGCCGGCCTTCACGGCGGCGGTGCGCGCCTTCCTCGCCGACGCGGCGCAACCACCCACCCTGGCAGGGAGCCACGACCTTGGGCAGCAATGACGACATCCGCGCAGCATGCATCGACGTACTCGACCGGTTCATGGAGGCGCTCAACCGCTACGATGCGGCGGGCATGGACGCGACCATGCACTTTCCCCACCTGCGCCTGGCGGACGGCAAGTTCACCGTGTACGAGGCGCCGGGCTGCAATCCGATGGACCTGTTCGACCGCCTCCGGAAAGAGGACGACTGGAAGTACAGCCGCTGGGAACGGCGCGACCTGGTGCAGCACAACGGCGACAAGGCGCACGTCGCCCTCAGCTATACCCGCTACCGTGACGACGATTCCGTGATCGGAGTCTATGACTCGTTGTACATTATTACGCGCGTCGGCGGCCGCTGGGGCATCCAGGTCCGTTCCAGCTTCGGTCCCTGAGCCGCCCGCCGCTTTCCCCAAGCGCGGCGCATACGACAGCAAGGAGACGAACCACCATGGACGACCACCGCATCGCCTCCCGCACGCTGCGCAAGATCGTGCTGCGCATCCTCCCGCTGCTCTTCGTCTGCTACGTCGTGGCGATGATCGACCGGCTCAACGTCGGCTTCGCCAAGCTGCAGTTCATCGGCGACCTCGGGATGACCGAAGCCACCTTCGGCGCCGCGGCCGGATTGCTGTATCTCGGCTACATCCTGTTCGAAGTGCCCAGCAACCTGATGCTGCATCGCGTGGGCGCCCGCAGGACGCTGCTGCGCATCATGGTACTGTGGGGCGTCTTCACCATCCTGCAGGCCTGGGCGTCGGGCAAGTACTCCTTCTACGCGCTGCGCTTCCTGATCGGCGCGGCCGAGGCGGGGTTCTTCCCCGGCGTGCTGCTGTACCTGACCTACTGGTTTCCAGATCACCTGCGCGGCCGCATCACCAGCCTGTTCGTGATGGCGCTGCCCGCCGCCGGCATCCTCGGGGGCCCGCTCGCGGCCTGGATCATGACGGGACTGGACGGCCATGCGGGGCTGCGCGGCTGGCAGTGGCTGTTCATCCTCGAAGGCATCCCGGCGATCGTCCTCGGCATGGTGTGCTACCTGTGGCTCGCCGACCGCCCCGAACAGGCGCGCTGGCTGGACCAGGACGAACAGCGCGGCGTGGCGCTTGCCGTGCAGGCCGGCGCCGCAAGAACGACCGGCACGACCGGCACGACCGGAACGACAGGCACCGCGCCGGCACAGCTGCACGACGTGCTGCGCGACCCTCTCCTGTACAAGCTCGCGTTCTGCTACTTCGCCTTCTATTGCGTGGAGAACGCGCTGCTCGTGTGGATCCCCACGCTGCTGAAGAACGTCGGCGTGGCGACCATCGCCGGCGTCGGCTGGGTGAGCAGCGGGATCGCGCTCGCCGCGACGGCCGTCATGCTGGCAGTCGGCTACAGCTCGGACAGGCGCGGCGAGCGGCGCTGGCACGTCATCGGCTGCGGCCTCGCCGCCGGCGCCACCTTCCTGCTGCTGCCGCTGGCGGCGCACAGCGTCGCCCTCACGGCGCTGATCCTGACGCTGTCGAGCGGCGCCGTGTTCGCCTTCCTGGCCGTGTTCTGGACGATTCCCAGCGCCCTGTTCAAGGGCCGCGCGGCGGCGGGCGGCCTGGCCCTGATCAGTTCCATCGGCGCCCTGGGCGGCACCTTCAGCCCCATCTTCATCGGCTGGATCAAGGAGGCGACGGGCAGCTACCACTATTCGCTGGGGACGCTCGGCGCCGTCCTGATCCTGAGCCTGTTCCTGCTCAACACCTGCTTTCCCAGGCCGGACCGCGAAGGCGCGGCGAAGGCATCGCGCGCGGCGTGAATGGCCCGCGGCGGGCGGGCATGCCTTCAGGCGTCCGCCGGGCGCTGCAGCGTCTCCACGAGGTGGTCGAGCACGGCCCGCGTCTTCGCCGTCATCCTGCGCCCCACCGGGATCAGGGCATGGACGGGCGCCGTGGCGACATCGGCATCGGGCAGCAGGTGCACCAGGCGGCCGTCGGCAACGTAGGGCGCCGCGAAACGGTCGATGATCTGCGCGACGCCCAGTCCCAGCGTCGCCGCTTCGACGAGCGTGCGGCCGTCGCCGACGACGAGCGCAGGTGCAGGCATGCGTTCGCGGCGCTGGCCCTTGTCGTCCAGGACCCAGCCGCGCACCTGGCCGGTAATGCTGCGAAACAGGATGGCGTCGTGGGCGTCCAGGTCGGCGAGGGAGGCGACCGGCCCGCGTCGCCGCAGGTAGGACGGCGCGGCGTACAAGGCCAGCGTCAGGTCGCAGATTTTACGGACCGTCATGTCGCTGTCGGCGGGAAGGTGGCCGATGCGCACCACGATGTCCCAGCCGTCGGCCACCGGATCGGACATGCGGTCGCTCGCCGTCATCTCGACGCTCACCTTGGGGTAGCGCTCGCGCAGCGCCCCCAGCGTCGGCAGGACCAGGCTCGCGAAGCCGGCCGGCAGGTCGATGCGCACGCGGCCCGCCGGTTCGGCGCGGTTGGCGGCCAGCGCCTGTTCGGCCTCGCGCAGGCGGTCGATGGCGGCGCGTGCCGCGGCCAGGTAGATGGCGCCGTCTTCCGTCAGGTGCACGGCGCGCGTCGTGCGCTGGAACAGCCGGGTGCCGAGATGCTTCTCCAGCCTCTGCACGGCCTTGCCGACGCTGGACTTGTTGGTCCCGAGCCGTTCGGCCGCCCCGGTGAAGCTGCCGGCGTGC
The DNA here is from genome assembly GCF_030412015.1 of Massilia sp. YIM B02763. Classification (GTDB taxonomy): domain Bacteria; phylum Pseudomonadota; class Gammaproteobacteria; order Burkholderiales; family Burkholderiaceae_D; genus Telluria. The sequence goes on from NZ_JASNRD010000015.1 coordinate 55,801, forward strand.
GCCACGGCGACGAATCCCTGGATGTCCTGCAGCGATGCGCCGCTCATGTCCTGCATTGTCTCCCCCTGAGAAACGAGGCTGTCGCGAAAGGCACATGGCGGCGTTGCGGCGCCTCGCCGTGTACTCCCGTGCACTCGCACTGTCTTCGGCGCCGCGCCTTGCCCTGCACCTTTCGCGACAGCCTCAAAGAAGGGAGCCAGTCTAGCAGGTTCGGCGCCGCCGGGGATACTGGCCTGCCGCACGGCCGCACGGCCGCGTCAGTCGAGGAAGCCGGGCAGCTTGGGCAGCTTCTGGTTGTCGGCCGGTTCGTGCTGGATGACCAGCGTCGCGTGCGTGCTGGCGATGACCGCGTCGAGCTTCTTGCCGGAGCTGATGGTCTGGGCGTGGTCGTAGTTCCAGGTCGGCACCTGGTGGCGCTGGTAGTTCTCGGTGAAGTGCCACTGGTCGCCGGACAGCACGTAGGGGCCGGCGTGTTTCAGGTCGACCAGCAGGGCCATGCTGCCCGGCGTGTGGCCCGGGGTGGCGATGGTCTTGAGCGTGCCGTCGCCGAACAGGTCGACGTCGCCGTCCACCACCTTCACGCGCGTCAGCTGCTTGCCCGCGATGTGGGTGCTGAACAGGGCTGCGTCGATGTAATGCGCGGACGCCTTCTTCGTGTCCGCCATCGCGTCCAGGTCGGCGCGCTGCACGATCAGGGTCGCGTTGGGGAAGTCGTCGACCTGGCCGGCGTGGTCGAAGTGGGCGTGGGACACGGCCACGTACTTGATGTCGGCCGGGCGCAGGCCCAGGTCACCGATCTGGTCGACGATCGTCCGGTCGAGCTTGGTCGTGAAGCTGCCTTCGGTCAGCGGGCCGTTCAGGTATTTCTTCGGCAGGCCGGCGTCCCACAGCAGCCAGTCGTCGCCGTGCTTGATCAGGTAGCAGGACATCACGATGTCGTAGGACTGGCCCTTGTACAGGCCTTCGTCGGACATGACCGACTTGTCGCCGAGCGTCATGTGGCCGCAGTCGAGGCGGAACATCCTGACGTCGGGCGCGGCGGCGTACGACGGCGCCATCGCGGCGAACGAGAGGGTCGCTGCAGCCAGGCTGGAAAGAATACGTTTCATGGCAATTCTCCTGTATGTTGGATTGGTTCGTTCGGAGCGCCGAGCTTCTTTGCATTCGCCTTGGCAACCGATGGAGGCAGTATGACGCGCCATTCGAAAGCGATAAACCTGCTAAAAGGCCATTCTTTGTGGCCCGTTGGGAGACAATCGCACCCGAGCCGGAACGCGCGCCGACGTCCGTGCCAGGTCGCCGCCCGCGGCTATACTGTGGGCCACCTCGACGCCAAGCCAGGCCCGCCATGTATTCTCTCCCGCTCCACGTCCGTCCCGCCGCCGCTGCCGACGAACCGTTCCTCGCGGCCTTGTACCGCTCCACCCGTGACGACCTGCTGGGCATGGTCGCCGACCCGCGCTACGTCGACGCGCTGGCCGCCATGCAGCGGCAGATGCAGGTGGCCGACTACCGCGCGCGCTATCCGGATGCCTTGTACGAGGTGCTGGAACTGGATGGCGCGGCGGTCGGTCGGCTCGTCACGGCCGCGGTGGGGGACACGCTGCGGGTGGTCGACATCGCCGTCATCCCGTGGGCGCGCGGGCGCGGTGTGGCCGGCACGGCGCTGCGCAGGGTACAGGCACAGGGCGCGCGCCAAGGACGCGACGTGGCGCTGGCCGTGCGCAAGGACAATGGGCGCGCGCGCCGCTTGTATGCGGCGCTGGGTTTCGCGCCCGACGGGGAGGATGCCTTCAGCGTGCAGCTGCGCTGGCGGGTTCAGGCAGGCGTCGCGCCGGGCAGCACCGCCTAGTCGATGCCCGGGTCTGCGCCCAGCCTGAACGCCTTCATCGTGTCCCGGGTGTCCGGGGAACAGCACCCGCCCACGTCCTTGTCCAGGCGGTGCATCGTCCCGGAGACGAGGTACATGTCGTTGCGCACGTTGCCCACCGCCTCGGCGGGCACGTTCGCCATCGAACCGTATTCGCGTACCTGCGCGCCGCTCGAGCGCGGCACGCCGAGGAAATCGAAGCAGCCGGACCATACGACGGCGAGGGCGACAGGCCGACCGACGAACGCAGCGAACAGCACGCCGACAAGCAGGGCGGTGCGCAAGGCGGACGGCGGCAGCCGCGACCTCGACCGCGTGGTCGGGCAGCCGGACCAGACGCGTAACCTGACCGTCTTCTACGCGCGCAAGGGATTCGAGCTGCGCGCGGCCTACAACGACCAGGGCAAGGCATTGCGCTCCATCGTGCCGGACATTCCGTGGCAGGACTTGTACTGGGCGCCGCGCTCCCAGCTGGACCTGCAGGCCGGCTACAATTCACGCCCACGCTTTCGCTGTTCGGCCAGGTGCAGAACCTGCATCGCAGCCGCATGACCAGCCTGACGGCCCCGGACAGAGCCTGCTGAAGGATACCTATTCGGCGCCGCTGGTCGGGTGGATCGGCTTGCGCTATGCCCCGAAGTTCTCAATGCCCGGAACTCGGCGACGAGCGCGTGCAGACGCTGGCCGAGATGCTGGAGGCCGCCGAGCGCCGCATCATGCTCGATCTGGACATGAAGGACGAGCGCGACATCTACGCCGAGGTCGTCGCGCATGCCGGCCCCCATGGCATGGCGCGCCAGCTGGCGGCCAAGCGCAAGCAGGCAGGCGTCGAGCTGGTCTTCCTGCCGCAGGCGCAGTTCATGCCCGTGCGGCTGTGGGCCAACACCCTGACGGCCGTCGGCGTGATCAGCGTGATCGGCAAGGGCGGCGACCTTGGCCGCTGCTGGATTTCCTCGAGCGCGAGGGCATCAAGCACTGATGGACACGCGGCAGGGCCGTTGCTACCATGGTCGCCCTGTCGCGTTCCTTTGCCCTGCGCAGCCCGAATCCATCATGCCGCAACCGCTTCCATCCCCGCCGGACCGCGCAGGCGCCGCCGCGCTTCCCTTGCTCAATCCGCGTCCGCACGTAAGCGTGGTGCCGATCGTCGACGACCGCCAGTGCATCGTCGTCGACGACTTCATGCTGGAGCCGGAAGAGCTGGTTGCGTACGCGGCGCGCAACCGCGCGCACTTCAAGGACGATCCGCGCAACTACTATCCGGGCCCGGAGCTGGCGCTGGGCGGCACCTTCGCGGCGGGCGTGCGCGACGCCTTCCTGCAGCATGCCCGCACGCCGCTCAAGGCCCGGCGCGTGCTCGGGATGGCGAGCCGCCTGTCGCTCGTGACCCGCCGTCCGGACCAGGTGCTGTCCGCCCAGCGACTGCCGCACCGGGACTCGGACGGCCTGCCCGCGGGGGAGGGCATGGCGGCCATGGTGCTGTACCTGTTCAAGGACGAGCGCCTCGGCGGCACCAGCTTTTTCAAGCCGCGGGTGCCGATGTAGGAGATCGCGGCACTGCTGCAGGAATTGAAGCGCCAGGAGCTGGCCGGAGAAACGCCGTCGGCGGACGAGGCGGCGACCTTCGCCATCGCGTCGAGCCGCCATTTCGAGAAGGTGCTGACGATCCCGCCGCGCTACAACCGGGCGATCTTCTACGACGGCGCCGTGTTCCACTCGGGCGACCTGCGCGCGCCCGAGCTGATGGTCGACGATCCGCTCGCCGGGCGCCTCACGGTGAATGCCTTCTTCCGCGTGCGCATGGCCGCGGCCTGAATCGGCCGGCTCAGTGCCGCCATCCGCCGGCCAGCAAGGCCCGCAGCCTGCGCCACGCCCCGGCGCCAGCGCCCGCAGCCGCGTAGGCGCGCGCGCCGGGTAGCCGCAGGACCACTTCCGTACCCAGTTGCGGCCGGCTCCAGATCTCGACGGCGCCGCCAAGCGCCCGCGCGCGGTCGTGCATGCCGCGCACGCCCCAATGGCCCTCGCGGCCGCCGTCCTGCTGGACGCTTTCCTGTACGCCGGAGCCGTCGTCGCGCACCATCAAGCCGAAGGCCTCGCCGTAGACCAGCTCCAGCTCGACGTGCGTGGCCTGCGCGTGCTGGTAGGCGTTGAACACCGCTTCGCGCCCGATCCAGTAGATTTCTTCCCACGCAGCGGCGTCGATCGCGCGTGCATCCCCTTCGGCGACGAGCGTGAAGCGCGGACCGAACTGTTCCTGCAGCGAGGCGCCGAAGCGCGCGAGGACACCCGCGATATCGTCTCCCGCCTGCGGACGCGCGCGCAGGTTGAGCAGCTCGCTGCGGCCTTCTGCCATCACCTTGTCGGCCTGGTCCAGGATCGTCTCGACGCCGCGCTGCTGCTCGCTGCCCGCCGGCCAGCGCTTGGCCATGCCGTGGAAGCGCAGGATCAGTCCCTGCATGCTCTGCAGCAGCGTGTCGTGCAGGGCGCGCGCGATGCGTTCGCGTTCGGCCAGGCGCTCGTGCATCAATTCGCGGTAGCGCCGCCTGATGCGGTTGGTGCGCCAGCGGTACAGGGCGGCGAGCAAGGCCAGCAGGGCGGCGGCGCACAGCGTCTTGAACCAGACCGTCTGCGTCGGCCTGGGCGCGATGTCGAACGACGTCGACGCACCGCGCGTGTTCCAGACGCCATCGTTGTTCGATGCCAGCACCTCGAAGCGGTAGCGGCCGGGGCCGAGGTTCGTGTACGTCGCGGAACGCTGGCCCTCGCTGTCGCGCCAGTCGCGGTCCACGCCGGTGAGGCGGTAGCGGAACGCCATGCGCCCCGGCTCCTGGTAGGACAGGGCGGTGAAGTCGATCTGCAGCGTCTCGGTCCCGGCCGGAAGGCGCAGGCCATTGGCCGGCGCGAGCGTGGTGCCGCCCAGCCGCATGCCGGTGATCGCGACCGGCGGCACCAGGAGATTGCGCGCGAGGCCGGCCGGATTGAAGCTGTACACGCCGCCGGTGGTCGTGAACCACAGCGTGCCGTCGTCGCTGCGGGCGACCGACGGGACCGGGACGATCGCGCTCGTCGTGCCGACCAGGCCGTCGCGGTAGTCGAAGCGGGAAAAGCGCACCGGATAAGCGGGTTCGCGCAGCGCATGCGCCAGTTCGTCCGGCGCAATGCCGGAGATGCCGCCGCTGCCGTTGATCCACAGGGTGCCGTCGCGCGCGAAGGCCAGGCCCGTGATGCCGGCGAACGGCTCGCCGCGGACGCCGGCGACCGGCGCGAAGCGCTTGCCGTCGAAATGATGCAGCCCGTTCTCGCCGCCGATCCAGGCGCCGCCGCCGTCGGTCGGCAGGATCTGCACGACGGTGCCGACGGCCAGGCCGTCCGCGCGTCCGTAGCGCTCCACCGCGCCGGCGCGCATCACGAGCAGCTGGTTGTTCACCGAACCGAGCCAGACGCCGCCCTGCGCATCGGTGGCCACGGTGGATGCCGCGAATGCCGCCAGCGCCGGCACGCCGCCGCCGGGCGACCAGCGGCCGTCGCGGAAGGTGTACAGCCCGTTGCGTCCCATGGTGACCCACAGGGCGCCGGTGCTGTCCTCCGCCAGCGCATAGATCGCACCCCGTCCCGGGACCCCGGGCGGCGCGCCGATGGTGCGCACGCGCCCGTGCTCGAGGACCTGCAGCGTGCTGTTGTAGCGGCCGATCCAGACGTGGCCGCCGGCGCCGCGGTGCAGCGCGGTGATGAGGTCGTTGACGGAGCCGGACGGCATGAAGGCCTGGGGCGTCGCGCCGGGATCGGCAAGGTACAGGTTGTCGAGCCACGCGCTGCCGCCCGGCCCGCCCGCGACCGCCCGCGCGGATGCGCGCTGGTAGGGCGGCAGGGGCAGCGCGCTCAGGCGCGGATCCTTGAAACGGGCCAGCCCGTTTTCGCTGCCGATCCAGATGTTCTGTTCGCGGTCCTCGAAGACGACGTTCGCGGTGCTGTCGCCGGCCCCGTGCGCGACCGGGTGGCGCCGGCGCGGGGCCGGGGCGCCCTGGGGGGCGATGCGCTCGAGACCGTCCGGACCGTCCGCCCAGGCGCGGCCCAGGTGGTCGAAGGCCAGTACCCCGGCGCGGATATCGCCGTCCCAGCGCAGCGGCGGGCCGCGATCCGGTCCTGCCAGCATGTGCATGCCGGGCGTGTCGATGTTCACGGCCCATACGCTGCCGTCCGGATGCTGGGCCAGCGCGCCGTAGCTGATGTCGGCCAGCGTCAGTGCCGGGACCACGCGGTCGGCCCCGCGCGCCAGCATGTAGACGTGGCGCTCTCCGCGCAGCCAGAACGCGCCGCGGCGGTCGAGCAGCAGCTTGTAGACGCGGCCCGGCGGTATGCCCAGTGCGGGGTCGGGGCGCCGCCAATGCCCATCCAGGTAATACAGGCCGCGGCTCGTGGCGAGCCAGGTACGGCCGGACGCGTCCTGGGCGGCGTCGAACACGGTGCCCGCCGGGGTGGCGGGGTCGTCCAGGGTGAAGTGGCGCATGCGCCCGTCGCGCATCAGGCTCACGCCGCCGTATTTGTAGCCGACCCACAGCGTGCCGTCGCGCAGGACGCCGATGGTCGAGATGCCGGTCGACAGCGGTGCCTGTTCTCCGTGCGCGCGCAGGAAGCGGATGCCGTCGAAACGGTACAGGCCCGACGCGCTGCCGATCCAGATCCAGCCGTCCGGCGTCTGGCCGATGCCGGTGATGCCGGTCGGGGCGCCTTCGCGGGCGGTCCAGCTCGTGTACAGGAGGCCGGCGTCCGGCTCGGCGCGTGCGCTTGCCGGCGCGCCGGCGGCCGCCTGCGCCTGCACGGGCGCGAGGAGCAATGCGAGGATGATCGCCAGCAGGGCCGGACGGGTTGCAGGTGGTGAGCGCATGCAGCGGCGGGTTCGTTTCCGGTTGTTCGTGGTGACCGAAATGAATCTTATATGAAGTCCGTCCGGCAGGGGTTGTGTCTGTTGGGCATTTTTTCAACTTCGCCCACCATCCTTCCCGTCCGCAGGCCGCGTGCACCACGCACGAGGCCGATTCATCCGGGCTCAGCAAGGCGACGGGAATGTGGTCATTCATGCTACGCTGCGACGACAATGCGGCCGGGGCAGCGCGCGAGAGTGCGGCCCCGCGGCCGCGGCATCGCCAACATTTCGATAGAAAGCAGCGTCATGAAAACAGAACATCATCCGCCGCGCTTCAGCGTGGCGTCGGCGGTTTTCAATGTGCTCGATCCGATCCCTTTCGGCTTCTTCGTGGGCACGTTGATCTTCGACGTCATCTATGCAAAGACGGCCAACGTCCTGTGGCTGAAGAGCGCCGCCTGGCTCGTGAGCATCGGCCTCGTGTTCGCCATCATTCCCCAGCTGATCAATCTCTGGCGTGTCTGGTTCCAGAAGAACCGCGTCCGCACGACCGGCCATACCGTCAATTTCTGGTTCAACGTGGCCGGCATCGTGGCTGCGCTCGTGAACGCCTTCGTGCATAGCCGGGACGCCTACGCGGTGATCCCCGACGCCGTGTGGCTGTCCGTCGCGACCGTGCTGGCGCTGGGCATCGGCAGGATCATCCTGGCTGGAACACATGTCACTTTCAAGGAATACGGCCATGGGCAAGCGTGAATACGGTTGGGGACGCGCGTTCGGGCTCGCCGCCGGTTTGTCGCTGGTGCTGGGCGCCTGCAGCGAAAAGGCGGGCATCGACCCGTCGCGGCAACTGGGCGCCAATCCGGAACTGCCCAAGGCGCAGGATTTCCTGGTGCCGCCGATGCAGGTGCCCGACGGCGTCGGCTGGAAAGGCGATGCCAAGCCGCAGGTCGTTGCCGGCCTGCGCATCGAGAAGATCGCATCCGGGCTGAAACACCCGCGCCAGCTTCTCGTGCTGCCGAACCAGGACGTGCTGGTCGTGGAAGCGAACGGACCGGGCGAGGAAGCGGTCACGACGCCCAAGCAGGTCATCGCCGGCATCGTCAAGAACCGTTCCGGCAAGGGCGGCAAGGGCGGCAACCGCGTTACCCTATTGCGCAAGAAACCCGGCGCCGCCGGCGAATGGGAGCAGCACGTCTATATCGAGAAGCTGCATTCGCCCTTCGGCGTCCAGCTCGTCGGCGATACGCTGTATGTTGCGAACACGGGCAACATCATGAAGTACCGCTACGTGCCCGGGGAAACGAAGATGTCCGATCCGGGCACGGAACTGGGCGACCTGCCCAGCACGGTCAATCACCATTGGACCAAGGCGCTGCTCGCGAGCCCGGACGGCAAGAAGCTGTACGTCGGCAGCGGCTCGAACAGCAACATCACGGAAAACGGCCTGGACGTGGAATACCGGCGCGCCGCCGTGCTGGAGGTCGATGCCGAAACGGGCGCCAGCCGCGTATTCGCATCGGGCCTGCGCAATCCGACCGGCCTGCAGTGGGAACCGCAGTCCGGAAAGCTGTGGGCGATCGTCAACGAGCGCGATGAAATCGGCGCGGACCTCGTCCCCGATTACATGACATCCGTCCAGGAGAAAGGTTTCTATGGCTGGCCGTACAGCTATTATGGCCAGCACGTGGACCATCGCGTGCAGCCCCAGCGGCCGGACCTGGTCAAGAAGGCGATCAAGCCGGACTACGCGCTCGGCTCGCACGTGGCCGCGCTGGGACTGCTGTTCTACACGGGGACCGGCCTGCCGCAGCAATACCGGAGCGGCGCCTTCGTCGCCGAGCACGGCAGCTGGGACCGCTCGCCCCTGAGCGGCTACCAGGTCGTGTACGTACCGTTCGAAAACGGCATGCCCAAGGGGGCCGCCCAGCCGGTCGTCACCGGTTTCCACTCCAAGGACGAAAAGGAGCTGTACGGCGCGCCGGTCGGACTGGCGCAGGATGCCGAAGGCGCCTTGCTGATCGCCGACGACGTGGGCAATGTCGTCTGGCGGGTGACGAGCGCCGGGCGATAATCGACCTGGCGCGGCTGAATCGACGCGGTCAGCCGTCGGTCGACACCGTCAAGCCTTCCCACCGGTCGAGTTCCTGCGCGAGGGAAGCCAGCTTGCCGCGCACGAGCTGCAGCGCATCGCTGCCCAGCAGCAGGTGCACGGGTGGATCGTCGTGCCCGATGATGGACAGCATCGCGCGCGCCGCCTTCACGGGGTCGCCCGGCTGCTTGCCGCTTTTTTCCGCGCGCGCCTCGCGCACCGGGTCGTCGATGGCCTCGACGTCCGTCACGTCGAGGATACTGGCGAAGGCGCGTCCCGGCGCAAGTTCCTCGAATGCGCGCTTCGCCTCGCTGCCGCGCACGGTGCCGACCAGGCGGTGGCCGTCGGCCAGCGCTTCGCTGGCCAGGGCGCGCCCGAAGCCGCTGCCATCCTTGCCTGAAACGATGAATCGGCAGGCCCGGCGTCAACGCGCGGCGTCCGCCGTCATCATGGGTAGTTGCGGGGAATCGAACGCGGCTTGCGTCGCCGTGTCGTGGCCGACGATGCCTGCGCAGAAGGCGAGCCTGGGGAGGGGATCCCATCGCCCTGGCGCGCGAGCGTCATGCCCAGCGCGACGCCGGCGACGAGGCAGCAGGCGATGCACAGGGCCGCGACGACGAAGGCGTGCGCGATCGCCGCCGGATCGTCGCGTGCGCCCAGGACCGTGTAGAAGATCCCGCCGATCAGGGCCACGCTCAGTGCCGTGCTCACTTGCAGGGTGGAGCTGGCGACGCCGGCGATCATGCCCGACAGGGCGGGCGCGACGCGGCCCGTGATCATCCGCATCAGCGTCGGCAGCCCGAACCCCTGTCCGAAACCGATGGCGAAGAGCAGGGCGGCAAGCGCTCCGGACGCCGGCACCGTGCCGGCCTGCGTCGTACCGACGAGCCAGGCCAGGCCGAGGAAACCGGCGGCCTCCATGCCCATGCCGACCGGATTGACCCAGGCGCCGAACAGGCGCCTGCAGAACGGCGTCGCCAGCGGTCCGAGCAGGAAACCCGCGCCGAAGGGCAGGAACACCAGTCCGGCGCGCAAGGCGCTCACGTGCAGCGCGTCCTGCAGGTAGACCGAGAACAGCAGGAAGAAGGAGCCGATCGAATAGAACGACAGGGCGACCAGCAGGGCGCGGCCCAGCCCCGGCGCGCGCAGGGCGGCGGGGTCGAGCAAGGGCGCGCCGCCGGCGCGGGCAAGTCGGCGCTCGTGGTGCCAGAACACCGTTGCCAGCACGGGCGCGGCGGCGAGCGCCAGCCAGGACCACAGCGGCCATCCCGCCTCGCGCCCCTCGGTCAGGGGCACGATCAGCAAGGCCAGCGTGAGCATCGACAATCCCATGCCGCCCAGGTCCAGCCTGCCGGCCCGGCGCCCGTGCGTCCTCTTCAGCAGGGGAATGCCGAACAGGAGGACCAGGACGGCCACCGGCAGGTTGACGAGGAAGACCGCGCGCCATCCCAGGCCGAACAGGTCCAGCGCGATGAGGATGCCGCCCAGCGCCTGGCCGATCACCGAGGCCAGGCCGAAGACGGCGCCGTACAGGCTCAGCGCCAGCGGCTTCTCCGACTCGGGGAAGATGGCCTGGACGGAGGCGAGCGCCTGCGGCGCCATGACCGCCGCCGTCACCCCCTGCAAGGCGCGGCCGGCGACCAGCGCCCAGGGCGACCAGGCGAAACCGCACAGCAGCGAGGCGGCGGTGAAGCCGACGAGCCCGAGGAAGAACATGCGGCCGCGGCCGCGCAGGTCGCCCAGGCGCCCGCCGGTGATCAGGGTGGCCGCCTATAGCGCGGCATAAGCGGAAATGACCATCTGTTCGGCCGAGGACGAGGTGCCCAGCTCGTGCTGGATCGACGGCAGCGCGACGTTGACGATGAAAAAGTCGAGCGGCGGCAGGAACGATCCCACCAGCAGGACGGCGAACATGGCCCAGCGGCGTGGGTCGGGTGCGGCAGGGGCGGCGTGGGTCATGGGATCTCCTTATGGAACCAAGCGGTTCCTAATTGGGCAAAAAAATTTGTGGTCAGTCGAGGACAAGCATCGTGGTATCCACCATCGCGGCCATATCCGCTTCCGTCATGCCCGTCTTTCCCAGGACGCGCATTCCCTGCGCCTGGCCGACGAGGAAGCGCGCCAATGCCTGCTCGTCGCGCTCGGGGATCTCGCCCCTGGCCTGGCCGCGCACGATGGCGGCGGCATACAGCTGCTGGAGGCGCCGGAACATGCGGCCCGTCCGCTCGGCAATCTCGGGATCGTGCGCCGCCATCTCGGTCGCCATCGCCACGACCAGGCAGCCGCGCCGCCCCGCCTCGCCCGAGGACAGGCGGGCGTAGCGCAGCAGCGAGGCGCGGATCGCATCCTTGACGGCGCCGGGCTGCGACAGCAGGTCCGACGTGTCCTTCAATCCCCTGGCCATGTACACGTCGAGCGCCGCCAGCAGCAGGCCCTTCTTGTCGCCGAACGCCTTGTACAGGCTGCCCCGCGACAAGCCGGTGCCCTCGATCAGGTCGGGCAGGGAGGCGCCTTCGTAGCCGCGCTGCCAGAACACCTCCATGGCGTCGCGGGTGGCGACGTCCAGGTCGAATTCGCGGGGACGGCCGGGGCCGGATTGGTTTGTCATCGTCGTGTCTGCCGAAGGTCGGTGCCAATATATGGACTGATTGGTTCCTATATTAGCAGTCGGCTGGTGCGCGATGCAAGGGTCGATTGCATGCGTGACGCACGTCGTCGGTCATGTCGTCACGCCAGGCTTTTTGCGATAAAAAAAAATGGTCCGCCCCAAGATTTCCCAGTCGCAGAAGCTGGAAAAACAGTCTTCTCAACAGCAAGCCCTGTGTATCGACGTTCCTCACGAAATTGATATACGTGCTCAGCGTCTCGTAGCGGATCGGTTGCAGCGCTTCCAGGCGGAGCATGTCGGCGAGCGATTCGCGCCAGAACAGATTGATGTGGTGGGGCGGGTCGACCATGCCCCATTTTTCGATACCGTGGATGCGCGCATGGATGCAGCCGGGATTCGGGGTCGTCAGTGCGAGGATGCCGCCCGGCTTGATGCGCGCGACGACGGACGACAGGAAGGAACGCGGATCGGGAACGTGCTCGATGACGTTGAAGCAGGTCACCGCGTCGTAGACCTGCTCGTGCTCCTCGACACGCTCGTTGATCAGTTCAACGCCGACCGTGTCCCTGGCGAACCGGATCTCTTGCTCGGACAGCTCGATGCCGCCGGCGCGCATGCCGAACTCCTTCTTCGCCAGCGCGCCGAGATAGCCGTTGCCGGCGCCGACGTCGACAAGCGGGTCGCGCGACCGGCCGGAAGGGGCCGGCGCGGTCGCGCCGGCCGAAGCCTGGGAAGCGCCTCAGGCCGCCTGCTCGCCGCGGTGCGGCAGGCGCCAGTCCTTGCGCACGAAATGGCAGGTGTAGCCGTTCGGATGCTTGACCAGGTAGTCCTGGTGCTCGGGTTCCGCTTCCCAGAACGGGCCGGCCGGCTGCACCTCGGTGACGACCTTGCCGGGCCACAGGCCGGACGCGTCGACGTCGGCGATCGTGTCCAGGGCCACGGCGCGCTGCTCGTCGCTGGTGGTGAAGATGGCGGAGCGGTAGCTGGTGCCGATATCGTTGCCCTGGCGGTTGCGCGTCGTCGGGTCGTGGATCTGGAAGAAGAATTCGAGCAGGCGGCGGAAGCTGGTCTGCTCCGCATCGAAGACGATCTCGAGGGCCTCGGCGTGCGTGCCGTGATTGCGGTAGGTGGCATTCGGCACGTCGCCGCCCGAATAGCCGACACGGGTGGAGATCACGCCCGGCAGCTTGCGGACCAGGTCCTGCACACCCCAGAAGCAGCCGCCGGCGAGGATTGCGGTTTCTTGTTTCACGTCGATTCCTTTCATCGTTGACCAGCCATCCCGGCAGCGTGCCGGGACGAAACGCTGTGTTCCAAGCACTATAGCGCGTTTGGCGAAAGGCTTCCGGCCGCCCTCCGTCACGCGGATGTTGCAAGGGAGCGACGAAAAATGTACCCAAATGTATTTCCATAAAGAAATTGAATATGGGTAATTATTCTCGCATATAGTTGTATGGCGGCAATATTCCGCAGCCCGACGCGTCTCCAAGCTTCCGACGCATTCAATTTCAGTCTTCGATAAAAAGCCAAGAAAATGTTCAAGAAACTGTCGATACGTACCCGTCTCATTGCCACCATGGGCCTGCTCGGCCTGATCCTGCTCGCCTTCGCGGTGCTCGGCCTGTTCGGCATGCACGCTGCGGAAGCGTCGCTGAAGAACGTCTATACGGACCAGCTCAAGTCGACGGTTGCCGTCAATACGGCCAAGAACTTCCTGTCGCGCGCGCGCTTCACGATGGACCGCGCGGCGCTGCACCCGGACGCGCCCGACGTCGAGGCGACGCTCGCGCGTGCCAACGGCTTCCTGGTGCAGGCCGACAAGGCCTGGACCGCCTACATGGCGCTGCCGCAGGACCCGGAAGAAAAAAGCCTGGTGCAGGCCGTGGACGCCAAGCGCGAGATCTACGTCCGGCAGGGGCTGGTGGCGCTGGCCGACGCCGTCCGCAAGGGCGATATCGCGACGGTGGACCGGCTGGCCATGAAGGACCTGACCGCCAGCTATGGCGAATACAACAAGGCGTCCGAGAAGCTGGACGACTACCAGGTCACGGTGGCGAAGGAACAGTACGAGCGCAGCCTGCGCCTGGACCGGAACATCTTTTATGCGCTGGTCGGCGGCATGGCCGTCAGCGTGCTGCTGATCGTCGCCTCGTCGCTGGCATTGGTGCGCGCCATCGTCGGTCCGCTGGGCGAATTGCTTGCGCACTTCGATGCGATGGCCCGCGGCGACCTGTCGACCCACGTCGACCTCGACCGCCACGACGAGATGGGCAAGCTGCTGCACGGCTTCGCCGACATGCAGACGAGATTGGCCACGACCGTGCGTAGCGTGCGCGACAGCAGCGGCCTGATCGCCAGCGCCAGCAGCGAGATCGCGGCCGGCAACCTGAACCTGTCCAGCCGCACGGAACAGCAGGCCAGCAGCATCGAGGAGACGGCGGCGTCGCTCGAGGAACTGACCAGCACCGTGCGCAACAATGCCGACAATGCGCGCCAGGCCAACCAGCTGGCCACCTCGGCATCCGAAGTGGCCGTGCGCGGCGGCAGCATCGTGTCCCAGGTCGTGGACACGATGGGCAACATCAACGAATCGTCGCGCCGCATCGTCGACATCATCACCGTCATCGACGGCATCGCGTTCCAGACCAATATCCTGGCGCTGAACGCCGCCGTCGAGGCCGCAAGGGCGGGCGAGCAGGGCCGCGGCTTCGCCGTCGTGGCGGGAGAAGTGCGCAACCTGGCGCAGCGCTCCGCATCGGCCGCCAAGGAGATCAAGGAACTGATCACGGCGTCGNCGCAAGGGCGGGCGAGCAGGGCCGCGGCTTCGCCGTCGTGGCGGGAGAAGTGCGCAACCTGGCGCAGCGCTCCGCATCGGCCGCCAAGGAGATCAAGGAACTGATCACGGCGTCGGTCGCCAACGTGGACACGGGCGCCCAGCTCGTGGACAAGGCCGGCGCCACCATGCAGGAGATCGTCGACAGCGTCGCGCGCGTCACCGGCATCATGGGCGAGATCATGATCGCCGGCGAGGAGCAGAGCAGCGGCATCCAGCAGATCAACCAGGCCATCGCCCAGATGGACCAGGTGACGCAGCAGAACGCCGCCCTCGTCGAGGAGGCGGCCGCCGCGGCCGACGCGCTGCAGGAACAGGCGCAGACGCTGGCGTCGGCGGTGTCCGCATTCCAGCTGGACCAGGCGGCCGGCCGAATCGGCGCGCCGTCCGGGCCGCGCCGCCTGGCCATCGCGGTGCGCTGACCCGCGGCGGCGCGCCGGTTCACACGACCCGGCGCGGCCGTCAGCGGATCGCCGCTGTTGGGCGGGCAACGGGACAGGAGGGCGGACGGCGGTTTGATGCTATCGTAGCGGTCGTTTCATCCGACCGGACCCTGCATGACACCTCCCGCTCCTTCTTCCGCACACGCTGGCCCCGGCCCGCTGGCGGCCCTGCTGCCCTACGGCGCCTTGCTGGCGTCGCTGCTGTCGGTGACCGTGGGGGCCTCGCTGGCGAAGCAGATGTTCCCGCTGGTCGGCGCCGCCGGCGCCACCGCGCTGCGCCTGTTTTTCGCGGCGCTGATGCTGTGCGCCGTGTTCCGCCCGTGGCGCGGGGGCTGGCGCGCCGATCCGCGCGCGCTGCTGCTGTACGGCGGCACGCTCGGCGTGATGAACCTGAGTTTCTATTCCTCGCTGTCCTATATTCCGCTGGGGATCGCGATCGCGATCGAGTTCACGGGACCGCTGGCCGTCGCCGTGTGGACGTCGCGCCGGCGCATCGATTTCCTGTGGATCCTGCTCGCCGTCGCCGGCCTGGCGCTGCTGCTGCCGATATCGTCGCAAGCCTCCAGCCTCGACTGGCGCGGCATCGGCTTCGCGCTGCTGGCCGGCTGCTGCTGGGCGATCTACATCCTGGTCGGCAAGCGGGTCGCCGGGACCTACGGCGCGGCCGGCTCGGCCTGGGGCGTGGCGCTCGGCACCCTGGTCGCCGTGCCCGTCGGCACCTACCACGCCGGCGCGGGCCTGCTGGCGCCGTCCGTGCTGGCGCTCGGGCTGGCGGTGGCGCTGTTCTCCAGCGCGATCCCGTATTCCTTCGAAATGGTGGCGCTGCGCCGGCTGCCGTCGAATACCTTCAGCACGCTGCTCAGCGCCGAGCCGGCCGTCGGCGCGCTGATGGGCTTCCTGATGCTGGGCGAGCGCCTGACGGCCACGCAGTGGCTGGCGATCGGGCTCGTGATCGCGTCTTCCGTCGGCGCGGCCACCAGCGCCGCGGTGGGAGGCGGCGCGGCCGCGCGGCGCCGGCCGGCGGAAGGCGCCGAGCCACCGCCGCCCCTCTAGGCGCCCGCCGCACGGGGACGCCCGTGCCGGGCTAGTCGGCCACCTTGATCACCAGCTTGCCGAAGTTGCGGCCCTGGAGCAGGTCGATGAACGCCGCCGGTGCGTTCTGCAGCCCGTCGACGACGTCTTCGCGGTAGCGCAGGCGGCCGTCGGCGATCCAGCGCTGCGCCTGTTCCAGGAATGCCGGCCGCAAGTGCGCGAACTCGCGCTGGATGAAGCCGCGGACCAGCAGGCTTTTCTTCAGGATGTCGCGCATGGCCAGCGCCAGCCGGTCGGGGCCCGGCTCCGCCTGCGGCAAGGCGTTGTACTGGGCGATCAGGCCGCATACGGGTACGCGCGCGAAGTCGTTCAGCAGCGGCAGCACGGCATCCCACACCCGTCCGCCCACGTTCTCGAAATAGACGTCGACGCCGTCCGGGCAGGCGGCCGCCAGCTGCGCCGCAAAGTCGGGGGCGCGATGGTCGACGACGGCATCGAAACCCAGCACGTCGCGCACGAACGCGCACTTGTCGGCGCCGCCCGCGATGCCCACGGCGCGCGCGCCGTGGATGCGCGCGATCTGGCCCACGACGGAGCCGACCGCGCCGCTGGCCGCGGCCACCACCACTGTCTCGCCGGCTTGCGGCCGGCCGATCTGCAGCAGGCCGGCCCACGCCGTAAAGCCGGGCATGCCCAGCACCCCCAGGGCCGTGCTGACGGGCGCGGCGGACGGGTCGAGCTTGCGCAGGGCGGCGCCATCGTCGAGCGCATAGCGCTGCCAGCCCGAGTGCGAGAGCACGATGTCGCCGGGGGCGTAACCGTCGTGGCGCGAGGCGACGACGCGCGCGACCGTGCCGCCTTCCATCACGGCGCCGATGTCGACGGGCTTGGCATAGGACTTGGCGTCGTCCATGCGGCCGCGCATATAGGGGTCGAGCGACAGGTACAGCACCTGCAGCAGCACCTGGCCGTCGCCCGGCACGGGCAGCGCTTCCTGCTCGATGCGGAAGTCGTCGGGGCGCGGCAGGCCGGCGGGGCGGGCAGCGAGTACGATCTTGTCGTTGAGCGTCGTGGTCATGGGCGTCTCCCTGTGGATGAAGCTTTCATCGTACGCCGGATCGGCGAAGTCTTCAGGCGGACGGCGCCATGCCGGAAGGACGGTGGACTGCGGCCGGATGTGGTAAAAGATGCCCATCTCATACCAGGAGTCCACGATGAACGATGCAGTCAAGATCACGGCACTACTCATCCCCCGGCCGGGCCAGGCGGCGGCGCTCGAGGCGCTGCTGTTCGACATGGCGCCGCGCTGCCGCGCGGAGCCGGGCAACCTGCGCTGGGACGTATGGCGCGAGCAAGGGCAGGGCGATGAGCGCCGCTTCGTGCTCGACGAGCTGTACCGCGACAACGAGGCCGTCGCCGCCCACCGCGCCACGCCGCACTTCAAGCACTACCTGGCCACGATCAACGACCTGGCCGAGCGCGTGGCGCTGGTGCTCGATCCGGCCCAGGTGGCGTAGCGGCGCGCCCGGCCCGGACGCCTCCCGCGTCGGGCGTCAAGCCGGGCTGTCTTGATGCCGCGTCGACGATCAGGACACCGCGGCGTGCTCGGCGATCCGCACCACGTCCACCGCCGCGATGCGGTGTTCGACGACCCGCGCCACCGCGAAGCGGAAGCCGTCGATGTCGAGCGCGTCACCCACGGCCGGCACGGCGCCGAAGCGTTCCAGCAGCAGCCCGGCCAGCGTCGCAAAGTCGGCGGTGCTGTTGCCGTTGCCCTCGCCGCTGCCGAGCAGGGCGCCGGTCTGCAGCACCTGCTGCAGGTAGTGCAGGTCGGCGCTGCCGTCGACGCGCCAGCGTCCCGGCCCCGTCTCCTGCACGACGGGCTGCTCGTCCTCGTCCGGGAATTCGCCGGCAATCGCCTCCAGGATGTCGATCGGCGTGACGAGGCCCTGCAGCGTGCCGTATTCGTCGGCGATCAGCACCACCTGGCCGTGCGAGCGCTTGAGCGTCTCCATCACCTTCAGTACGCCGCTGGCTTCCGGCATGACGATCGGGGCCCGGATGCTGGCGCGGTCGACGGCGCCCGTCAGCACGATGTCGGCGACCAGGTCGCGGGCCCTGGCCACGCCGACGATCTCGTCGAGCTGGCCGCGGCAGACGGGGAAGAAGCCGTGCGGCGTGACCATGACGCGCTCGCGGATCGCGGCCGGGTCGGCGCCGATGTCGATCCACGAGATGTCGGCGCGCGGCGTCATGACGGAACGGATCGAGCGCTGCGAGAGGCTCAGCACGCCGCTGACCATGTTCCGTTCCTCCGCCTCGAAGGCCGGCGCCTCGCCCGCATCGCTGGTCTCGCCATGGGCCTCGTCCGCTGCGTGGCGCGGCCGGCCGCCCAGCAGGCGCAGCACGGCGTCGGCGGTGCGTTCGCGCAGCGGCACGCGCGCCTCGCGCCTGGCGAAGTTGCGGCGCGCCAGCTGGTTCAGCGCCTCGATCATGACCGAGAAGCCGATCGCGGCGTACAGGTAGCCCTTCGGGATGTGGAAGCCGAAGCCTTCGGCCACCAGGGACAGGCCGATCATCAGCAGGAAGCTCAGGCACAGCACGACGACGGTCGGATGCGCGTTGACGAAGCGCGTCAGCGGCTTCGAGGCGAACAGCATCACGCTCATCGAGATCACGACGGCGGCCATCATGACGCCCAGCTCGTCGACCATGCCGACCGCCGTGATGACGGCGTCCAGCGAGAACACCGCGTCGAGCACGATGATCTGGGCGACCACGGCGGCGAAGCTGGCGTAGGCGCGCTTGCCGCCAGCCGCATGCGTCTTGCCTTCGACGCGCTCGTGCAGCTCGATGGTTGCCTTGAACAGCAGGAACAGGCCGCCCACGAGCAGGATCAGGTCGCGGCCCGAGAAGGACAGCGACCCGGCCGAGAACAGCGGGGCGGTGAGGGTGACCATCCACGAGATCATCGTGAGCAGGCCGAGGCGCATGATCATCGCCAGCGAAAGGCCGACGATGCGGGCCTTGTCGCGCTGGTGCGGGGGAAGCTTGTCCGCCAGGATGGCGATGAAGATCAGGTTGTCGATGCCGAGGACGATCTCGAGCACGATCAGCGTGAGCAGGCCGACCCAGATGTTCGGGTCGAGGAGCGCTTCCATGGTGGTCCGGGGTAGTTAAGGAAAAATCATTGTAGGGGACGGCACCTGCGCGTCGGCGCAGTCTGCACCGAAGGAATAGTGCGGTTTTTCGGGCATGCCCGGCGGCGCCGTGCGCGCAGGTACAATCGAGGCCTCTCATCGCATTGCCGACCATGGATCAACTACTCGCCATCCGTACCTTCGTCCGCATCGCCGAAGCCGGCAGCTTCGGCAAGGCCGCCGACCAGCTGAACATTCCCCGTTCCACGGCCAGCAAGTTGATCCAGGACCTGGAGCAGATGCTCGGCACCCGCCTGGTCCAGCGCACGACGCGCCAGGCCACCGTGACGCCCGAGGGCGCCGCCTACTATGAGCGCGCGCTGCGCCTGCTGGGGGACCTGGACGAGATGGATGCGGAGGCGCGCCGCACGCGCGCGCAGCCGAAAGGCCGGCTGCGCGTGGACATCGGGTCCGCCCATGCGAACTTCGCGCTGATCCCGGCGCTGCCGGACTTCCAGGCGCGCTATCCGGACATCGACCTGCGCCTGGGCGTGAGCGACCGCCCGGCCGACATGGTCGGCGAAGGCATCGACTGCGTGATCCGCGGCGGCGAGCTTGCCGAAAGCACGCTCATCGCCCGCAAGCTGTGCGAGTTGGACATGGTGGTGTGCGCGCACCGCAAATACATCGACCGCCACGGCATGCCCGCGCACCCTTCGGACCTCGAGGACAAGCACCGCGTGAGCGCCTATTTCTCGTCGCTGACAGGGCGCCCGTTCAGCCTGCGCTTCGAGCGCGACGGCGAGACGGTCGAGGTCCAGCCGAAGGGGAACATCGCCGTCAACGAAAGCACGGCGCACCTGACGACGCTGGTGTCGGGACTGGGCATCGGCCAGACCTTCCGCTACCAGTTGCGGCCGTGGCTGGAGCGCGGCGAGGTGGTCGAGGTGCTGCCCGGATGGCGCCTGGCGCGCCATTCGGTGTATGCGATGTACCCGCAGACCCGCCACATGAACGCCAAGGCGCGCGTGTTCATCGACTGGGTGGTCGAGGTGTTCGGCGCGCTCGACGCGCGGGAGCGCGCTTGACACCTGGTATTGTGCCGATTAAAGTCACATTCATGTCCCAGACCAACGTCCAGTTTTCCGTCGCTTCCCACGTCATGGCCGCCCTTGGCGCCCACTACGGCGAGCCGGTGCGCTCGACCGAGCTGGCCGGCAGCGTGAACGCGGAGCCTAGCTTCGTGCGGCGTGTGGTGTCCAAGCTGGCCAAGGCCGGCCTGGTGACGACCACGCGCGGCAAGAACGGCGCGTGCATGCTGGCCAGGCCGCCCGAGCGCATCACGCTGCTGGAGATCTACCGGGCCAGCGAGGCGCCGCCGGCGTTCGCCGTGCACAGCTATCCGGTGCAGGAAGGTTGCCGGATCAGCCGCAACATCAAGGGCTGCATGGACGACGTGCTGCGCGACGCCCAGGACGGCTTCGAGCAGCGCCTGGCGCGCCGCACGCTGGCCGACGTGGTGGCCATGGTGGGGCAGGACGGCTGATTTTTTTACCTGTATCTGTGTTTTTTAAGGTCACAATAATAAGGAATGTCCATGCAAGCACTCGATGACAAGCCGCTCGTCCATGCCGACGGCGAGTCCGCCGGCGCGGCCGCCGCGGCCATTTCCACTGCCACCGCGGCCCCGGCCTGGCTGGCGGTCGCGTCGCTGGCGATCAGCACCTTCGCCTCCGTCACCACCGAATTCCTGCCGGTCGGGCTGTTGACGGGCATCGCGGCCAGCCTGCACGTCAGCGAAGGCGCGGCCGGGCTGATGGTGACGATGCCGGGCCTGGTGGCGGCGGTGACGGGGCCGGCGCTCATCATCGCTTCCGGACGGCTGGACCGCCGCATCGTGCTGCTGGTGCTGTCGGCCGTGCTGGTCGCCTCGAACCTGCTGGCGGCGCTGGCGCCGAACCTGGCGGTCATGCTGCTGGCGCGGGCGCTGCTGGGCCTCGTGGTCGGCGGCTTCTGGACGTTCGCGCCGGGCGCCACAGGCCACCTGTTGCCGGCGCCGCTGCAGCCGCGCGCCATGTCCTACGTGCTGGCCGGCATCTCGCTGGCGACGATCGCCGGCGTCCCCGCCGGGGCCTTGCTGGGCGGCCTCGCCGGCTGGCGCGCCGCCTTCCTGGCCTCGGCGCTCGTGGCCGCCGTGGTGCTGGCGCTGCAATTGAAGGTGCTGCCGCGCATGCCGGCGGCGCGCGCCGTCGTGCCGCGCGACCTGCTGGCGCCGCTGGCGGAGCCGCGCGCGCGCACGGTGCTGGCGGTGGCGCTGTTCCTCGTGTCCGGCCACTTCGTGGGCTATACCTATATGCGGCCGATGCTGCAGCAGGTGTTCGGCTTGTCGAACGACGCCGTCACGACGCTGCTGCTCGCTTATGGCGTGGCCGGTTTCGCCGGCACCTTCCTCGGCGGACGCCTGGTAGCGCGCAGCGTGCGCGGCACGGCGCTGCTGGCCGCCGCCACGATCGGCGCCGTGCTGCTGCTGTCGATGCTGGCCGGGCAGGGCGCGGTGCCGGCCGCCGTCGCCGTCGTCGCCTGGGGCGTCGCGTTCGGCCTGGTGCCCGTCTCGATGACCACCTGGATGCTGCAGGCGCTGCCGCGCTCGCAGGAAGCGGGCCAGGCCCTCCTGGTGACGTTCTTCCAGGTCGCCCTCTCGTTCGGCGCCTTCGTCGGCGGCCTGGTGGTCGACGGCGCGGGCATCCAGAGCGCGTTGTTGCTGGGCGGCGTGCTGGCCATCGCCGGCGCCGTGCTCGTCGGCTGGACTTCCGCTACCATGCGTACACCCTGAAAGGAGAATCGAATGTCCCTCACCATGTCCCAACTGACCGTGCCCGTGTTCGTGCGCGGCCTGAAGATCCTGTCCACGCTGCTGACCAAGGGCGAAGAACACGCCGCGCAGAACGGCATCCTGCCCGAGGTGCTGCTGGGCGCGCGCCTGGCCGACGACATGCTGCCCCTGTCGGCCCAGGTGCAGCGCGCCAGCGACACGTCGAAGTTCGCCGCCCAGCGCATCGGCGGCGGCAGCGCGCCCTCGTTCGCCGACGACGAGGCCACGTTCCAGCAGCTGCAGGAACGCATCGCGAAGACGATCGCCTACCTGGAAAGCGTCGATGCGGCGCAGCTCGACGCGGGCGCCGCGCGCGAAGTGAAGCTGGGCTGGATGCCCGAGGGGACCGTGTTCACGGGCGAGAGCTACCTGCTCACGTTTGCGCTGCCGAACTTCTACTTCCACGTCGTCACCGCCTACGACATCCTGCGCCACAAGGGCGTCGACATCGGCAAGCGCGACTACCTCGGCCCCTTTGGCCCGCGATAAGCCTGCGGCCGGCGCCGGGCCTGCTCGTGCGCCCAGCCGAGCGGGCCGGACGTGGGCCACAGCAGCAGCGCGGCGAGGAAGGCGATGACGCAGCCGATCAGGTTGTCCTCGAGCCGGGCCAGCGCATACAGCTGCCCGGCCGCCGGCGCCGCGAAGTCGGCGACGAGGATGAAGGCCGGCGTGAGGAAGGCGACGAACACCCGGTAACTGTGCGCGCGCAGCGCCATCGTCAGCCCGAACAGCGGAAACACGGCCAGCGCGATCGCCAGCGGCGTCGTGGCGACGAGGCCCAGGCCCATGGCGATGACGGTGCCCGCGACCGTGCCGACCGCCCGCTCCAGGCAGCGCGGCCAGATGCCGGCCGCCGCCGGCTGCAGGATGAGCAGGACGGCCATCGTCGCCCAGTAGCCGTAGTGCAGGCCCATGACGTGGACGACGAGGTAGGCCAGCGCGGCCGCCGGCCCCAGGCGCAGCGCATAGTGGGCGATGGGCGCGGGCGGCACGGCGGGCGGTGCCTCGGGCGGCGGCGGCGCCAGCCGCCAGGCGATGGCGCCCACCACGGCCGCGAACAGGCAGCCGAGCGCGTAGGGCACGATGAAGTGCCAGCCGGCGGCGCCCGCCGGACGGTCCATCATGACGACGCAGGCCGTCGCCACCAGGATCGCCCCCTGGTAGGCGTGCGGCTTCCAGCTGCGCACGAATCCCGCCCCGCCCGCGACGGCCAGCACGGCGAGCGTTCCGGCGGCCAGCCCCTGGTCCGCGGCCCAGGTCGCGGCGGCGCCGCATGCCGTCGACCAGGCCGCGAAGTCGACCATGGCCAGCAAGCGTTGGCGCGCCGTACCCGAGATGGCGGCCAGCGTCGTCCAGAACGCGCCGATGGCGGCCCAGGCAAAGCCGGGCGCGTCCAGCGCCCAGCCGAGCAGCAGCATCGGCGTGCAGGCGAAGGCGCCGCGCAAGCCTTCGCGCAGGTCGAATGCCGCCAGCAGCGAGCGGAGGAACGGTCCCTTCATGCGCGGCCCTGGCGGGTGGCGGCGATGGCGGGCGTGGGGTAGGGCATGCGGACTCCGGGCAAGAAAACGTCAACCCGGAGTCTACGACAGAAATTGTGCGCTGCACCAGACGCCGTGCGCTCAGGTGCGCTCAGTTGCACTCATGCGCGCGCGGTGCCGTCCTCCGGTACCACCGCCCAGGCGGCGCGCGCCAGCAGCAGGTCCGACAGCAGCGCCAGGCCGAAGGCGATCGCGCCGATCAGCATCGGTACGCGGTGCGCGCCGCCGGTGGCCGCGAAGATCCACGAATAGGCATAGCCGGCCAGCGCCTGGAATAGCGCGAACACGGTCGTCGCGCGGCTCCAGGCGGCGCCCTGGGCGGCCGCGTCGTGGCGCAGCGTGTGGCGGATGCGACCCAGCGTCAGCGGCACGACGCCGGACGGGAACGTGCCGATCACGAAGGTCGCCAGCACCAGCGCGGCGCTGCCGTGGGCCAGGACCATCGCGGCCGCGGCGGCGATCTGCAGCGCCAGCGTCAGGCGCGTGGCGTTGCCGATGCCGAGGCGGTCGCCCAGGAAGCCGTACAGCATCGGCCCGGCCGTGGCGCCGGCGCCGTAGACGACCCAGAACAGCGCGGCCGTGTGCGTGTCCATGTGCAGGCCGCGCGCCACGTAGTCGACCAGGAACACCATCATCGGCACCAGCCCGACGGCCTTCAGCGCGTACTGGCCGTAGATCAGCTTCAGCGCGAATCCGGTGCGGGCCGGCGCGGCCAGCGGGGCCTCGTCTGGGGCAGGGGAGGGAGCCGCCTGCGCCTGCGGCCACCAGGTCCAGCTGGCCAGCGTCAGCAGCAGCGACAGCACGCCCAGCCCGGCCCAGGTGGCCGCCAGTCCGCGGTCCAGCAACAGCGGCACGATGGTGCCGGAGGCGGCGATGCCCAGGCCGATGCCGAGGAAGATCGCGCCGCTGGCCAGCCCGCGGCGCGCCGGGGCCACCGTCGGCAGGATGGTCAGCGCGGCCAGCACCATGACGATGCCGCCCGCGAGGCCGGACAGGAAGCGCCAGCCGAAGAACCAGGCGGTATTCAGGGGCACGGCGCAGGCGAAGAACGCGAGCGACGCCAGCAGCATCATCGCCTGCAGCGTGCGGCGCGCACCCAGCCGCGCCGCGAGCGGACGGCCGGCCAGCGCGCCGGCGAGGTAGCCGACCAGGTTGGCCGCGCCGAGGAAGACGACGTCGCTGGCGGCGAACCAGTGGGCGCCGATCAGCGCCGGGATCAAGGGGGTGTAGGCGAAGCGGGCCAGGCCGATGCCGACCAGGCTGGCGCACAGGCCGGCCAGGATGGCGCGCGTGGAAGACCCCGGCGTTGCAGCGGATTCCATGACGATTCCTTATCGTTCGGTGAGCATGTTTGACAGGCTAGTCAAACTTGACATGCCTGTCAAGGATCGGAATAATAGGTTCCATGGCTGGCACAAAACAATTCGACGAGGACGTGGCCCTGGACCGGGCGCTGGACCTGTTCTGGCGCCAGGGCTTCGGCGCGACCTCGATGCAGGACCTGGCGCAGGCGACGGGCGTGCTGCGCGGCTCGCTGTACCACGCGTACGGCGACAAGCAGGCGCTCTTCCTGCGCATCTATGCGCGCTACCGCGAGCGCTACCTGGCGCGGGTGCGCGAGGCGCTGGCGGCGCCCACGCCGGACGAGGCGCTGCGCCGCTACGTCGACTTCGCCGTCGAGATGATCGGCGCTGCCGACGACGCCTCGATGTCGCGCGGCTGCCTGACGACCAAGACGGCGACCGACGAGACGGCGATGGACGCGCCGATCCGCGCCGCGCTGCGCGAGCTGCTCGACGCCGTGCGCGCGCTGGTCGAGGAGCGCCTGGCGCGGCCGGACGCGCAGGGACGGCTGGCGCTGCCCCCGGCGGCGGCGGCGCTGCTGCTCGTGACCGCGACGCGCGGCATGGTCGTGATGGAGCGGGTGTACCGTGACGCGGCGCAGCTGCGGGCCGTGGGCGGGGACGTCGTGCGCTTGCTGTTGCGTCCCGCCTGAACGCGGCGGGCGGCGGGGCCTGACCTTTGGCCAGGCTGGTGCGGTGGGAACGGGCGTAAGATGGTGCGCATTTTGCATGCCTGAACAGGAGCTTCAATGAGCAACGATTGCCAGCATTTCCACGAAGTCGGCCCGCGCGAGGGCAATACCGACGGCTGCGAAGAGTGCCTGCAACTCGGCGACAGCTGGGTGCACCTGCGCGTCTGCCTGGTCTGCGGCCACGTCGGCTGCTGCGACCAGTCGAAGAACAAGCATGCGACCCGCCATTTCCACGCCACCGGCCACCCCGTGATCCGCTCCGACGAGCCTGGCGAGACCTGGGGCTGGTGCTATGTCGACAAGGTCTTCAAGGACCCGGCTTAACGACTTGGCTTAACGCCCCCGTGTAACGACTCTTGCGCAGGGCGGGCACCCCGTGCCCACCGGCCTCGCGCAGCTTACGCGACGCCGCGCCAGCGCACCTGGCCACGCCCGGCCAGCTTGGCCTGGTACATCCAGTGGTCCGCTTCCTTGATCAGGGCGTCGGCATCGAGGGCGCTGCCGGGCGCGTACATGGCGATGCCGATGCTGGCCCCCACCTGCACTTGGCTGCCGCAGACCCGCACCGGTTGCGAGACGGCGCGGATCAGCTTCTCGGCGATGGCGACGGCGTCGCGCGCCTGCTGCACGTTCTCCAGCACGACGGTGAACTCGTCGCCGGCCAGGCGGTACACGCCGTCGGTCTCGCGCACGGCCCCGCGCAGGCTTCGCGCCACATGTTCCAGCAGGCGGTCGCCCGCTTCGTGGCCGCGGCTGTCGTTCACGGCCTTGAAGCCGTCCAGGTCGATGAACAGCAGGGCCAGCGCATGGCCGGCGCGCTGGGCGCGCTTTTGCGCGACGGGCAGCTGCTCCATCAGCGCGCGCCGGTTCGGCAGGCCGGTGAGGGCGTCGTTGCGCGCTTCGAAGTCACGGCGCGCCTCGGCCAGCTTGCGGTCGCTGATGTCGTGCAGGAAGCCGCTGAAGATGCGCCGGCCGTTGACCTCGAGCGCTGTCACGCGCACTTCCAGCGTCACGATGCTGCCGTCCTTGCGCCGGCCCGGCAGCTCGACGCGCCGCCCGATCATCGCCGAGGCGCCCGTGCGCAGGTAGCGCTGCATGTCTTCGCGGTACGCGTCGACGTAGGCGGGCGGGACGATCAGGTCCGTGAGCGGCTGATCCAGCGCTTCGCTGGCGCTCCAGCCGAAGGTGAGTTCGGCCTGGCGGTTCCATGCGACGACTACCCCGCGCTCGTCCAGGCAGATGTAGGCGTCGCTGGCGTTCTGGATGACGCTGCGCAGTTCGGCCTCGCGCTCGCGCAGCGCGCCTTCCGCGCGGCGCTGCTGGATCACGGACGCGGTCAGCATCGCGTTGGTGTTCTGCAGTTCGTGCGTGCGCGCGGCGATCCGTTGCTCGAGCTCGGCGTTCATGCGCCTGATCGCCTCTTCCGCGGCCTTGCGTGCGCCGATGTCGCCGATCGCCGCCACGTAGTATTCGATGGCGCCGTCCGGCGCCGTCTTGCTGGAGACGTTCAGACTGGCCCATACCGGGTCGCCGTTCTTGCGCACATAGCGCTTTTCCATCTGGTAGCTGGCGATCTCGCCGCGTTGCAGGCGCGCCAGCAGCTGCAGGTCGGCATCGAGGTCCTCGTGCCAGGTGATGTCCTGGAATGTCAGCCCCATCAGTTCGCGCTCAGTGTAGCCCAGGATGGCGCACAGGGCCGCGTTCACACCCATCCAGGCGCCGTTCGGCGCGACCAGGGCGATGCCGACGCTGGCCAGCTCGAAGATCAGGCGGAACCGGTCTTCGCTGGCGCGCGCGGCGGCGCTGCTCTCCAGCACGCGCTCGCGCGCGACGTCCAGGCGCTCGCGCGCCTGCACTTCCTTGCTCATGATGTCGGCCAGGTCCTGCAGCGTTTGGCGGTCCTCGGCCGACAGCACGCGCGGTTTCGAATCGATGGCGCACAGCGTGCCGACCGCGTGGCCTTGCGAGGTGCGCACCGGCGCGCCGGCATAGAAACGGATGTGCGGGCCGCCCGTCACCAGGGGGTTGTCGGCGAAACGCGCATCGCGCGCCGCATCCTCGACCACCAGCGGTTCGCTGCCCAGGATCGTGTGGGCGCAGAAGGCTTGCTCGCGCGGGGTCTCGACGGCGTCCAGTCCCACGCGCGACTTGAACCACTGGCGCTCGCGGTCGACGAGCGAGAACAGCGCGACCGGCACGTCCAGCAGGCGTGCCGTCAGCCGGGTGATGCGGTCGAAGACCGGTTCCGGCGCCGTGTCCAGCAGTTGCAGCGCATCCAGCGAAGCCTGGCGCGCGGATTCCGAGGGCGGTCGAGCGGCGATTTGCATGGCAAGGACGGGTCAATGGCAATGCGCTTGACGCGATGCTAGCGCATTCGGCTGATCCATGAGCGCGCGCCGGTTCTTGGGCATCGCCAGCATGAGAGATCATGAATGAATGGCGGTATTCATGATGTGAATTCATAAGCCCATGCAAAGTCCGACCCGTTTTGCATGTCGTTTCGCCATTATCATGCCTGCCTTCATGGCGTACTCCGCCGTATCTCCCACTGCCATTGCCACCACAGCGAAAGGAATCCCATGTCCGTCAAAGCCTACGGCGCCCATGCCGCCGACAAGCCCCTCGAATCGATCGACATCGTGCGCCGTGCTCCCGGCCCGCACGACGTCCAGATCGACATCGCCTTCTGCGGCGTGTGCCACTCCGACCTGCATACCGTGCGCGCCGAATGGGCCGGCACCCTGTATCCCTGCGTGCCGGGCCACGAGATCGTCGGCCGCGTCTCGGCCGTCGGCGCCCACGTCACGACCCACGCGGTGGGCGACCTGGTCGGCGTCGGCTGCATGGTCGACAGCTGCCAGCACTGCGCCGATTGCGCGGACGGCCTGGAAAACTACTGCGACGGCATGGTCGGCACCTACAACGGGCCTACCCCGGACGCGCCGGGCCACACGCTGGGCGGCTACTCGGAGCAGGTCGTCGTGCACGAACGCTACGTGCTGCGCGTGCGCCACGACGAGGCCCAGCTCGCCGCCGTCGCGCCGCTGCTGTGCGCCGGCATCACCACGTATTCGCCGCTGCGCCACTGGAACGCGGGTCCGGGCAAGACCGTGGGCATCGTCGGCATCGGCGGCCTGGGTCACATGGGCATCAAGCTGGCGCGCGCGATGGGCGCCCACGTGGTGGCCTTCACGACGTCGGAATCGAAGCGCCAGGACGCGCACGACCTGGGCGCCCACGAAGTCGTCGTCTCGCGCGACGCCGAGGCGATGGCCGCGCGCGCCAAGACGCTGGACCTGATCGTCAATACCGTCGCCGCCCCGCACGACCTGGACGCCTTCCTGAACCTGCTCAAGCGCGACGGCACCATGGTGCTGGTCGGCGCGCCGGCCACGCCGCACCCGTCGCCGCAGGTGTTCAACCTGATCACCAAGCGCCGCGCGATCGCCGGCTCGATGATCGGCGGCATCCCGGAAACCCAGGAAATGCTGGACTTCTGCGCCGAGCACGGCATCGTCGCCGACATCGAGATGATCCGCGCGGACGAGATCAACGACGCCTACGAGCGCATGCTCAAGGGCGACGTCAAGTACCGCTTCGTGATCGACAGCACGACGCTGGCGGCCTGACGGGCAGCATGGCCGCATGGCCGGATGCAGGGATCAAGCCTTGTGGCGGATGGCGTCGATGACGAGCATCAGCGCGCGCGAGGAATGGCGCCGGCTCGGATAGAAGGCGTGCAGCCCGGGAAAACGGGGGCACCAGTCTTCCATCGCGCCGACCAGCCGCCCCGCGCGCACGTCGTCTCCCACCAGGCTCTCCGGCAGGAAGGCGATGCCGACGCCGGCCAGCGCCGCGTCGCGTATCGGATAGAGGCTGGAAAACACCGCCTGGCCGCGCACGCGCGCCTCCAGGTCCTGTCCCTCGTGCTTCAGTTCCCAGGCATACAGCCCGCCGCTGCTGGGCAGGCGCAGGTTGATGCAGTTGTGCTTCATGAGGTCCTGCAGCGACGCCGGCAGCGGGCGCCGCTCGAAATACGCGGGCGCCGCCACCATCATCATCAGCGTGTCTTCCGTCAGGCGCACGGCGATCATGTCCTTGTCGACCTGGTCGCCGTGGCGCACGCCGATGTCGTAGCGTTCCGCCGCGATGTCGACCAGCCGGTACTCGGAACTGATTTCCACGTGCAGGTCCGGGTACTGCGGCAGCAGCGGGGCGATGCGCGGCCACAGGATGGTGTCGACCACGTGGTCGATCGCCGTGATGCGGACCGTGCCGGCCGGCTTGTCGCCCAGGTCGCTGACGGCCGCGATCTCGGCCTCGATCTCTTCCAGGCGCGGCGCCACGTTCTGCAGCAGCCGTTCGCCCGCCTCGGTGGGCGAGACGCTGCGCGTGGTGCGCGTGAGCAGGCGCACGCCCAGGCGCGCTTCCAGCGAGCGGATGATGTGGCTGAGCGCCGACTGCGTCATGCCCAGCTTGGCGGCGGCGCGCGTGAAACTGCGTTCGCGCGCGACGGCGAAGAACACGAGGATGTCGTTGATGTTGTCCCTGGCCACGGCAGGCTTTCATGAATAAGATCTGGTAATTGTATGCCATATTCATGATCAGCCTTCATGAAATCGGCGTGGTCGCGGCCGCGCCGCTGCGCCGCCTGATTTCATCTGCATCCGGCTATTTGCCGGCCGCGGGTCCGAGCCCGACCGTGACGTTCGCATCGAGTCCCGCGTGTGCATCGACATTGCGTATCTCGGCGACGTAATGGCCGGCGTCGAGGCGTACCGTGCCGATGTCCCGGTAATGGACGAGGGTGGACGGATCGTGCGATGTCGTGCACAAGGTCTCGAATCGCCGGTCTGCCACGATCCGGCCGTTCGCTTGTTCCCTGATCGTGACCTGGACGGAAACCGGTCGCCCCAACGACGGCTTGGCCTCGTCGCGAACGATCGCCGCGTCACGGCCGCAGTACCGCCCGTCGAACGTGCCGGCGAATGCGTCCTGCCGGTAGGCTGCTTGTGACGGGAACTTGAACGCGAAGTAGAACGTATACGCGGTGTCCACCGGGGCGACGAACGCGCGGATGACGCGCGCGTCTTTCCGGTCGAGCGCGAGCGGCGCGTCCGAGAACAATGGCGGAAAGGCGCATGCGGTGCCGATGAAGAGTATCGGACCGATGAAGGAATTCTGGCACAGCGAATGGACGAGTGGATTCATGGCGGTGGCGGTGTCGGCAGAAAAGAGGTCATGATGCCTTGCGCGACCGCCGCCGGGCCCGTGCGGATCCCATGTCGCCGGATCTGCACGGGCAAGTAGCGAAATCCGCTACCTGCGTCCAGTGATCCGTGCGGCCTGCGGCCACGCCTGCCGTACGAAAAATGCCCGGATGCGCAAGCGGATCCGGGCGAAAGGCCGTGCGGGAGAGAATGGCGCGGCGTAGAGGAGACAGTTGCAGGATAGACGATGGCGCGGCGTCCGCCAATCATACGGAAGGATAGGGGGCAGGCAGACGGAAAGGGCGCTCGGAATTTTAGGCAAGGAACTCGGAGCATCGCCCATGGAGAAGCGGTCTCGCGCTTCGTAGAATGCTCCTGCGGCGCATTCCCGCTGCATGGAAGAGGAGAACAACGATGCCCAACGATGCCACCCCTGTCTGGTTCATTGCCGATGCGTCGGCCGGCCTGGCCGCCGCGCTCGCCGAGGCCGTGCTCGACGCCGGCCAGCGTGCCTTCCTCGCCGCGCGCGAGCCGGAGCGCCTGCGCTCCCTCGTGGAACGCCATCCGGGCCGGGCCGAGGCGGTCGCGCTCGACGTCCTCGACGGCGCCGCGGTCGATGGCGCCCTGCGCGATGCCGAGGCGCGGTTCGGCCGCATCGACGTGCTGGCCGCGAGCGCGCAGCAGCGCTACTTCGGCGCGGTCGAGGAGGGCGACGAGGCCGCATTGCGCGCCGTGTTCGAGGAAAACGTGTTCGCTCCCGTGAACCTGGCGCGGCGCGTGCTGCCCGGCATGCGCGCGCGCCGCGCCGGCCACATCGTGCTGCTGGCGCGCGGCGCCGCCCATCTGCCGGCGGGCGACGGCTTCTGCCATGCGGCCCGCTCGGCGCTGGAGGCGCTGGCCGAAGCCCTGTTCCATGAGGTGGAGCGTTTCGGCATCGGCGTGACGCTGGTCGATCCGGGCCCGGGCGACGACGGCCGCGCCACCCCGGCGCGCGCCGCCGGCGCCGCCATCGCCGACTATGCCGACCTGGCCGGCCGCCAGAGCGCAAGCGGCGCGCCGGTCGACGCAACGCGCGCGGCACAGGCGATCCTGCGCGCGGTGGCGGGCGGTCGCGGTCCGCTGCGCCTGGTGCTGGGCCGCGCGGCGCTGCAGCGCGCCTACGACCGCCTGCGCATCCTGAAGGTGGGGTTCGATGCCTGGGCCGAGCTGGCCGCATCGGCCGATCCCGACCTGCCGGAAGCGGCACCGTCGCGCACGCCCCGGGCCGCGCGCGGCCGTGCGCGCACGGGCGCGCCGGCCTGAGGCCCTCACGCCGCCGCCGCGGCGCCCTGCATTTTCCCGCACAGCAGGCGCCCGGCAGGGCTCAGGCAAATCTTGCCGTTGCCGGCGGCATCGTGTTCCAGCGCGATCCAGCCGCCGCCGGCAAGCACGGTCAAGTCGCGCATCAAGTCGCTCATATGACAGTCGCACAGCGTGCGTAGTTGCGCCATCGAGCAGCCGCCTGGACGTGCCAGTTCGGCGTCCCGCAGTGTCATCAGTATCGTCGCCGGCCGCGCCAGCACCTCGTCGTCCATCGTGTTTCCCTCGTCGTTGCTTGACCGTCGCCGGCATGGGATGCGGCGCGTGCGCCCGTGCGGCACAGTCCTGGAGGCGGAGGGTGTCTCCATCGATGGCAGTGTAGCGGCCGTGGCGCTGCCCCGCCACCATACGTCGGTATGGGCGAAGCGCCTGCCGCATGAACGGCTACATCTGCCGGAACAGGTGCGCGAACAGGGGACTCACGCGCAGCCGTTCCCCGCGTCCGCGCAAGTGCAGCGCGAGCTTGCCCGCATCGTCCCGGCTGGCGCCCGCCACGTGGAGCAGGTTGACGATGGTGCCGCGGCTCACCTGCGGGAACTGCCGCGGATCCAGTTGCGCCAGCAATTCCTTCAGCGGTAGGCGGATCAGCGCGTCGCCCTCGAGGCTCACCACATTGACGTACTTGTCGAGCGCCTGGAAGTACACGACGTCCTGCACGGGAATCAGCCGCACCATGTTGCCGACGGCGGCGCGGATCGTGTCCAGGTGGCGGGCCGCCTGCGCTGCAGGCAGCAAGGCGCGCATCTGCGCCACCAGGTCCGCCATGGCGCCATCGCCGCCTCGCTCGCGCAGCCGTTCCTGGATGCGCCGCACCGTGCCGTCCAGCCGCGCCGCGGACACGGGCTTGAGCACGTAGTCGAGCGCCGCCTGTTCGAAGGCTTGCACGGCATAGTCGTCGTAGGCGGTGACGAAGACGACGATGGGAAAAGGCTTCGCGCCGTCCCAGCGCTCGGCCAGTTCCTCGGCCGCTTCCAGTCCGCTCATGCCGGGCATGCGGATGTCGAGGAACAGCACGTCCGGCCGGTGGGCCAGCGCGGCGTCGACGGCGGCGGTGCCGTTCGGCGCGTCCGGCAGCAGGTGCAATCCGGGCCACAGCCCGCCCAGCGTCTGCGCCAGGACGGCGGCCAGGATCGGTTCGTCCTCGGCGATCAGGGCGCTGGCGTTCATGCGGCCTCCAGGGGAACGGTCAGGCGCGCCAGCGTGCCGCGCGGGGTGGCCGGCGCCAGCACGAGGGCGGCGCGCGCGCCGTACAGCGCCTGCAGCCGTTCGCGCGTGGTGGCGAGGCCGATGCCGCCGCCGGATCTGCTGTCGCCGGCCGGCAGGCCGATGCCCGTATCGCGCACGCACACTTCCAGCATCCCGTCGCGCGCTTGCGCCTCGACGACGATCTCGCCGCCGTCGACGTGCGGCTCCAGGCCATGGACGATGGCATTCTCGACGAGTGGCTGCAGCAGCATGGGCGGCAGCCGTGCGCCGCGCAGCGCATCCGGCAGCGTCACGCGATGGCGCAGCCGCGCCCCCATGCGCACACCCATCAGGCCCAGATAGGCCTCGATCGCATCGAACTCCTCGGCCAGCGTCGTCGTGTCGAGGCGGGTGGCGGCCAGCGTCGCGCGCAGGTACTGGATCAGGTGGTCCAGCATGGCGCCCGCGCGGGCCGGATCGATGGCGATCAGGCCCTGCAGGTTGGCCAGCGTATTGAACAGCATGTGCGGCTCGATCTGGGCCTGCAGCAGCCGCAGTTGGGCCTGCAGCGCCTGGCGTTCGATGCGTTCGGCGCGGGTGCGCGCCTCGGCACGCTCGGCCTTGATGCGCTCGACGCGTTCGCGGGCCAGCACCAGCAGTACGACGACGCTGATGGCGAGCAGCGTGAACAGGACGAGGCTGATGCGCGGCACGCTCGGATAGCCGGCCAGGTCGGGCACGGGCCGGCCGATGACGGCCCCGCCGAGCGCGATGCCGGCATAGTGCGCGACGGGCGCGGTGACGACGATGAGCGCCAGCATCGGGCCCGTCCAGCGCCTCCGCCGCGCCGGATCGCCCAGCACGAACAGGCGCACGCCGTCCAGGATCAGCAGGGCGACGAGGCCGACGCAGAGGGAGTAGACGACCTGCTCGTACAGCTCCTGCGGCCGGCCCGCGGCGAGCGTCAGCACGACCCCGGCCCAAGTGCTGACGATGACGGTCCAGCCGAGATCGTCGGCAAAGCGGCGCAGGCGCGGCCATGCCGATGTGTCGGGCATGCAGGTGGGGAGGAGTCGGCCGAGGGTCACCATGGTCTTGCCTTTTTGTAATCCGATGCCGCATTGTGCCGTCGGCGGGAGGCAGGGAGCAAGCCGCATGCGACGAAGCCGGCCCGGCGCGGCATGAAACCGTGCCACGGGCGACGAAACGAGGCGGACGCTGCCCCGCCCGGGCCTCGCCGATAATACGGCATCGCTCTCCACCCGCATGGATCACCATGGAATTCCAGTTTCTCGGTACCTCGTCCGGCACGCCCAGCCGATCCCGCAACGTCAGCGGCCTGGCGCTGCATTCGCCCACGTCGAAGGGGTGGGTGCTGGTCGACTGCGGCGAAGGCACCCAGCACCAGATCCTGCGCACGCACCTGACGCTGCACGGCCTGCAGGCCATCTTCATCACCCACATGCATGGCGACCACTGCTATGGCCTGCCGGGCCTGCTGGCCAGCGCAGGCATGGGCAACCGCACGGCGCCCCTGGCGATCGTCGGTCCGCCGCCGTTGTGGCGCTTGCTGCAGGCCGTGATGGAGACGAGCGAGCTCGCGCTGCCGTTCGCGCTCGACTTCATCGCCATCGACGACTTGCCCGGCCATGCCGCGTTCTGCGACTTCGACGTGCGCGCGACGGCGCTGTCGCACCGGATGCCCTCGTGGGCCTACACGTTCACCGAACGCGACGTGGAACGCCGCCTCGATCCGGAGCGCCTGCGCGCCGCCGGCGTGCCGCGCGGCGAAGCCTGGGGGCGGCTGCAGCGCGGGGAAGACGTGGTCATGCAGGATGGCCGGCTGGTGCGCCCGGTGGACGTCTTGCAGACACCGCGCCGGCCGCGCAGGATCGTCGTGGGCGGCGACAACGACCGGCCGGAGCTGCTGCTGGACGAAGCGCGCCAGGCCGATGTGCTGGTGCACGAAGCGACATATACGGAGGCGATACGGCTCAAGGTGGGACCGGGACCGCAGCACAGCTCCGCGCTGATGGTGGGACGCATGGCGCAGGAAGCGGGCTTGTTGCACCTGGTGCTCACGCACTTCAGCCCCCGCTACCAGGAGCGGCCGGGGCCGGGACAGCCGGGCATCGGCGACGTGGAGGCGGAAGCGCGCTCCGTGTACGAAGGCGGGCTGTTCATGGCGCGCGACTTCGACCGGTATGTGCTCGACAAGCAGTACGTGCTGGAGCGGCTGCCAAGCGAAGAACGGCGGCGGTCCGATGTGGCGTCAGCGCTACAGCCGACGTAGATTTCTCACCATGTCAAAAAGTTTCATCTTTCATTAGAAGAAATATCTCGGATTGTCACAATGTGTGTGCCGCGACGGGCGGCGACGCCACGTCCAGCGGCATCGCCAACGGTGCGGCGACGGCGGGAACGGCGGGACGGAGCGGCGCCAGCAACGACGCGCGCCTGAACGTGGGAGTGGGGGCGAACGCCAACGGCACCCGCCTCGGTGACGTGGCCAGCAGCGCCGGCCCGGAAGCGGGCCGCTCCGCGGCCGGCGTCCAAGACGCAGGACTGGGCAACGTGACCAAGGTCTCGCCCAGCGGCTTGTTCATCAAGAGCCCGGACGCCAGCGGCAGCTACGTGTACGAGACCCGGCCGCAATTCGCCAACCAGCAGCAGTGGACCAGCAGCGACTACCTGTTGAACCAGCTGACGCTGGACCCGGCCACGACGCAGAAACGCCTGGGCGACGGCTTCTACGAACAACGCATGGTGCGTGAGCAGTTATCCGAACTGACGGGCCGTCAATCCGACATCGGCGCCAGCGACGACAGCACCTACAAGCAGCTGCTGACCAACGCCGTCAGCGCCGCCCAGGAATTCGGCCTGCGCCCCGGCGTGGCGCTCAGCGCCGACCAGGTCAGCCGCCTGACCAGCGACATCGTGTGGATGGAAAACCAGACCGTGATGCTCCCGGACGGCAGCACCGAAACGGTCCTTGTGCCGCGGGTGTACCTGGCCCACGTGGGCCAGGAATCGGTGAAACCGACCGGCGCGCTCGTCGCCGGCAATGGCGTGAGCATCAACGTCACCGAGAGCATCGTCAACCAGGGCGGCTTGATCGACGGCGGCAACGGCCGCACCGTGCTGGTGGCGGGGCAGGATATCGTCAATGCCGGCGGCACGATCAAGGGCGGCGCGGTGGCGCTGAAGGCCGACGGCGACATCCGCAATGAATCGCTGACCGTGAAGGAGACGTACGACTTCGGGCCGAACAGCGGGAGCTACACGTCGCTGTCGAACGTGGCGACGATCTCGTCGAGGGGCACGCTGGACATCCTGGCCGGCCGCGACCTGGTCGACCTGGCCGGCAAGATCAACGTCGGCACCAACGCCACGCTGAGCCCCGGCGGCAACATCGACTTCAGCACCATCCAGACCGGCAGCACGTATCAGTCGCAGAGCGCCGGCGTGACGGAGAAGGACAGCAGCATCACGCACCAGCTGAGCCAGATCGGCACCGGCGGCGACCTGACGATCGCCGCAATGGGGAACCTGACCGGTACCCAGGTGTCGATCGGCACCGGGGTAGCGGGGCCGGCAAGCTGCTGGCGGGCGGCAGCATCAACATCGCCGCCGTCAAGAACGAGGTCAAGACCTCGGTGCAGAACGGGCGTGCGCGCAGCGCAGCCGCGCAACTACCAGTTGCGCCTCAAGCATTGGCGCGACTGGCAAGGCGAAGCAGGCGTCATTGCCCGCCATCTCATCAGCTTGCGCGTACAGTAAGAGCTTGGAACGACCTCGATGCCGGCGATATAGGCGCGACCGCTCGCGTTCTCAGGGCGCGTGCCTGGGCGGCGGTCGCGGACCGGAATCCGCCGGGCAGGGGTGGCGCTGCGGGATCCGGACCAGGAATTCGCTGCCGCGTCCTTGCCCTTCGCTGCGCACCTCGATCGTCCCGCCGTGCAGCGCGACGATCTCCTTCACCACCGAGAGCCCGATGCCCAGTCCCGCGCCGCGCTCGGCGTGGGTGCCGTCGGCCTGGGTGAAGATGTCGAAGATGCGCGGCAGCAGCTCCGCGCCGATGCCCTGGCCGTCGTCCTTCACGTAGCAGACGAAGTGGGACTGGTCCACGGTGCAGGACAGCCAGATGTTGCCGCCGGCCGGCGTGTACTTGATGGCGTTGTTGAGCAGGTTGACGATCACCTGTATCAGGCGGCTCGCAT
The DNA here is from genome assembly GCF_030412015.1 of Massilia sp. YIM B02763. Taxonomy (GTDB): domain Bacteria; phylum Pseudomonadota; class Gammaproteobacteria; order Burkholderiales; family Burkholderiaceae_D; genus Telluria. The sequence continues at coordinate 93,102 of NZ_JASNRD010000015.1, forward strand.
CCACGTCGACTTCGATCGGCACCGGCGGCATGACGTGGTGCAGCGTCGTGCCCTTGCTCTCGGCAGCGCTGCCGCAGGCATCGAGCGCTTCGAACAGGACTTCCTGCAGGATGGCGCGGCCGTAGGCGATGCTCATCTTGCCCGTCTGGACGCGGGTGAGGTCGACCAGGTCCTCGATCAGCCGTTCCAGGAAGCCGACCTGGCGGTCCATGATCTTGATCGGCTGCGCATGGCGCGGATTCGGGTCCGGCTGGCGCTTCATGAGTTCCAGCGCCGTCTTCAGCGGCGACAGGGGATTGCGCATCTCGTGCGCGATGGTTCCGATGAACACATTTTTCTCGTGCTGGCGCACATTGCATTCGTGCTGCACGTTCTCCAGGTACTTCATGCGCGTGCGCAGGTGGGTGACGTCGCGGAAGATCTTCACGAAACGGGTGCCCTGGCCGTCTCCCGCATCCATGGCCATGCTGGCGCCGCTGGACCAGAAGCGCGAGCCGTCCTTGCGCAGATGCCAGCGCTCGTCTTCGGCCACGCCCACGACCCGCACCGTATTGGCCTCGTGCTCGTGCATCCGGCGCTCCACGTCTTCGGGCACGAACAGGATGGCCGTCGAGCGTCCCAGCACCTCGTCGGCGCGCCAGCCCGTGACGAAGTGCGCCCCCGCGCCCCAGCCCGTGATGCGCAGCGCATCGTCGTAGAAGACGACGCCGTACTGCTGCGCCGCGCCCAGCAACAGGCGCGCGAACGCGGCGGCCTGGTCGGCATTCCAGTAGCTCGGCATGTCATCCACGATGCGGCTTGTCTCCTCGAGTCACCCATATGATGTCGCCTGTCCCCAACGCTGGACGGCAAGGCATACGCTAGCGCATTTCGGGAAATTCGGGCGCGGCAATCCCGCTAGACCGCGAGTGCGTCGGCCAGCGCCTGCGCCGCCGGCGGCAGTTCGGGCGGGCTGCGCATGCACACGGCGAGCCGCCGCAGCGCCCAGGCATCGGCCAGTGCGACGATGGCGAGGTCGAGCGATTGCGCGCCGCGCCGGGCCGCCACTTCGGACACGATGCCGACGCCGATCCCGCCCGCCGCCAGGCGGCACACGGCATCGAAGCTGCCCACCCGCACGCGCACGCGCAAGGTGCGGCCCGAGCGCGCGGCCTGGTCGGCCAGGTAGCGGCCCAGCGCGCTGTCGTCGGCCAGGCCCACGTGGTCGGCGTCCAGCAGGCGCGAGAACGATACGGCGGTGGCGTCCGGCGCCAGCAGCGCGCGTGCCGCATCCGGCGCCGCCACCGCCACCAGGCGGTCGACGCGGAAGGGCAGGCAGGCCAGGCCGGCCAGGTCGACCGTGTCCGCCGCGATGCCGAGGTCGGCTGCCCCCGCGCGCACCTTGCGCGCCACCTCCGCGCTGGGACACTCGTCCAGCTCCACGTCGATGCCCGGATGGCGGGCCATGAAGCCGGCGAGCGCGTCAGGCAGGTATTCGCTCATCGCGGCCGTGTTGCACGCCAGCCGTACGGCGCCCTTGATGCCGCCCGCGTGGTCGCCCAGTTCCGCCTGCAGCCGCGCGAGCTGCTGGAACACGAGGCGCGCATGGCGCACGACGGCGTCGCCGGCCGCCGTGGGCCGCACGCCACGGCGCCCGCGCAGCAGCAGCGGCATGCCCAGCGCGTCCTCCAGGGCCCCGATGCGCGCGCTCGCCGATGCCAGCGCCAGGTGGGCGCGCGCGGCGCCGGCGGTGATGCTGCCCGCATCGACGACGTGCAGGAACAGCCGCAGGTCGGTCAGGTCGTAACGCAATCGGTTCTCCTCTCTTGCGGAGTGCCTTCGGCAAGGACGAAGGCTGCCTCCGGTTCTTCCGCATTGTCGCAGACCGGGGCGTGGCGAACAATACGCGCCATGAACACGATCCTGTCCGCTGAAGGCCTGGGCACGCTGGCCTATATTTTTCTCGTTTTCCTGCTCGCCGGAACGGTGAAGGGCGTTGTCGGGCTGGGCCTGCCGACGGTGGCCGTGGGCTTGCTGGGCATCGTGATGGCGCCACGCGAGGCGGCCGCGCTGCTCATCATCCCTTCGCTGGTGACGAATGCATGGCAGCTGGCGGCGGGGCCGGGCCTGGCGGACCTGTTGCGCCGCCTGTGGCCGATGCTGGCGGCGATCGTCGCCGGCACGCTGGCGGGCGGGGCGCTGCTGCCGCCAGGCGGCGCGGCGGGCGCGGGGGCGGCGCTGGGCGGCGCGCTCATGCTGTACGCGGCGAGCGGCCTGGCCGCCTTCCGCCTGGACGTGGCGCCGCATGCGGAGCGCCATGCCGGACCGCTCGTCGGCCTGGCGACGGGTCTGATCACGGCGGCGACGGGCGTGTTCGTGATTCCGGCGGTGCCCTACCTGGGCGGTTTGCGGCTGGAGCGGGACGCGCTGGTGCAGGCGCTCGGCCTCGCATTCACGGCGTCCACCTGCGCGCTGGCGGCGGCCTTGCTGCTGGCCGGACAGTGGCGGCTCCATGCGGCTGGCCTGTCGCTGTACGCGCTGGCGCCGGCCCTGCTGGGCATGTGGCTGGGGCAGCACCTGCGCGGCCGCATCCGCCCCGCGCTGTTCCGGCGCTGCTTCTTCGCCGGCTTGCTGGCGCTCGGCCTGCACCTGATGCTGGCGCCGTTCATCCGCTAGCGGGTGCCGGCGCGTCGCCGCCGATGTGCAGCGTCCCGGCGAAGTGCGCGACCAGCGCCTGCATCTTGGCCGCATGCTGGCGGCTGCGCTGCCAGACGAGGTGCAGCGGCAGGCCCGGCGTCGCCAGCGCGGGCAGGATCGCGACCAGCCTGCCTTCGCGGATGCGCTGTTCCACGAGCCAGGTCGCGAGCTGGGCGATGCCCAGGCCGGCCTCGACGGCCGCGACCTGGGCTTCGGCCTGGCCCAGCACGATGCGGCCCTCGACGTGGTGGCGCGTGGGCGGCCTGGCGCCGTCGCGCACGGTCCAGGGGCCCGTGCTGCCGTCGGCGCGGCCGTACAGCACGGCGGCGTGGCCCAGCAGTTCGTCGAAGGAGCGTGGCGTGCCGTGGCGTTCCAGGTAGGCCGGCGCCGCGCAGAAGACCAGTTCCTCGTTGCCCAGGTGGCGGCAGGCCAGCGCCGGCGGCCACGCGTCCGCGCCGCCGATGCGCACGACGAGGTCGATGCCATCCTCGACCGGATCGACGAAGCGGTCGGTGAAGGTGACGTGCGGCGTCACCTGCGGATGCTGCCGAGCGAATGCGAGCAGCGCCGGCATGCCGTGCAAGCGGCCGAAGGTGGCGGGCATGTCGACGCGCAGCCGTCCCGACGGTTCCAGGTGATCCGCCGCCAGCAGCCGCTCGGCGCTGTCCAGCTCTTCCAGCACGCGCACGCAGGTTCGATAGAAGGCGTCGCCGGCATCCGTCATGTCCAGGCGCCGCGTGGTGCGGTCGAACAGCTGCTTGCCGACGCGGGCCTCCAGCCGGGCGATCGCCTTGCCGACGGCCGAATTGGTCAGGTGCAGCCGCTCGGCGGCGGCCGTGAAGCTGCCGGCTTCGGCAACGGCAACGAAAGTCTCAACGCCTTTCAGGCGGTCGGCGGCGCTCATGGCGGTCTATTTCGGAATTTTGTTCTTTAAAGGCTTGGAATTTATATCCAACACGGGAATTCTCGTCTTTTATACCATGCACGCTGGGATTTTTTAAGAAAGCATTGCAATGTCCGGTACCCATTCCGCCGCCCCGGCGGCACGCGCGCCCGTCCAGGGAGGCACCGCGTCGATCACCATCCTCGCCGTGGCGGCCTTCGTCATCGTCACGACGGAATTCCTCATCGTCGGCCTGCTGCCCGCGCTCGCGCGCGACCTCGGCATTGGCGTGGCCAGCGCTGGCCAGCTGGTGACGCTGTTCGCCGTCGTCGTCATGGTCTGCGGACCGTTCCTCACGGCGGCGCTGGCGCACGTCGACCGCAAGCGCCTGTTCGTCGGCATCCTCGTGCTGTTCGCAGCGGCCAACGGCCTCGCGGCGATCGCACCGAACATCTGGGTGCTGGCCGTGGCGCGCCTGCTGCCGGCGCTGGCGCTGCCCGTGTTCTGGGGCACGGCGAGCGACACGGCGGCCCGGATCGCGGGGCCGGGCAAGGGCGGCCGCGCCGTGTCGACCGTCTACCTCGGGATTTCCGCCGCCATGCTGTTCGGGATCCCGCTCGGCACGCTGGCGGCCGACGCCGTCGGCTGGCGCAGCGCGTTCGCGCTGCTGGCCGGGCTGTCGCTGCTGATCGCGCTGCTGATGGCGGCGACGCTGCCGGCCGTGCGCGGCAACGACGCCGCCGCGCCGGGCAGCCAGGCGCAGATCCTGAAAAGCCCGTACTTCCTCGCGAACGTGGCGCTGTCCGTGCTGGTATTTACCGCCATGTTCACCGGCTACACCTACCTCGCCGAAACCTTGGAAAAATCGGCCGGCATCGCCCCGGCGCGGGTGGGCTGGTGGCTGATGGGTTTCGGCGCCGTCGGCCTGGCGGGCAACTGGCTGGGCGGACTGTGGATCGACCGCAAGCCGCTGGCCACGACGGCCCTCTTCAGCGTCGTGCTGGCGCTGGGCATGGCGGGTACGATGGCCTTCGTCGGCCGCTTGCCGGCCTTCGTGGGCGCGCTGGCCGTGTGGGGCGTCGCGAACACGGCGCTGTATCCGATCTGCCAGATCCGCGTGATGAAGGCGGCGACGGGCGGCCAGGCGCTGGCGGGCACGATCAACGTGTCCGCGGCCAACGGCGGCATCGCGCTGGGCGCCGTCGTGGGCGGCGTGAGCATCTCCAACTGGGGTGCCGGGAATATCGGCTACGTGTCCGCCGCCATCGCGCTGCTGGCGGCGCTGGCCGTGCCGCTCGTGGCCGGGATGGCGGCGCCACGCGCATAAAAGCGCGTATCCACCGCCATGACGGGAAACGCGGCGGGCAGGTCCTGCCGCGCCACCTGTTCGAAGCCGTGCTTCTCGTAGAAGCGGTGCGCGGCCAGGAACTTGTCGGTCGTGCCCAGCCAGATGCGGCGCATGCCCATCGTGTGCGCGTGCGCGAGCAGCGTGTCCAGCAGCCGCGCCGCCGTGCCGTACTCCTTCCCCCTGTGGTTCGCCGCGACAAACATCTTGCGCAGCGCGCCGTCGCCATGGCCGCCGTCGTGCAGCCCAATGTCGAGCAGGGCGATGGTGCCGACGACCGTGCCTTCGTCCAGCGCGACCCAGAAGCCGCCGCCGCCTTGCTGGTAGAAGCCCGCGATGTCTAGCAGGTCGGGCTGGTCGGCCAGCGTGACCGGGATGCCGAATTCCGCCTGCTGGATCGGAAGGATGACGTCGACGACGCCGGCGGCGTGGGGTGGGGAGAAGGGAACGATGTGCATCCCCCCAGCGTAACAGCTTATTTTGCGGGAGTCAGTCCAGGTTCTCGTGGTGCTCCGCCACGCCTTCCTTCCAGTAGGCGGACACGCGCGTGGCCTGGCGCGGAATCCCCTTGTCCGCCAGCAGCTTGCGCACCTGCGCCATCACGAACGCTTCGCCGCCGCCCCAGGCAAAACCGTGGCCGGGCGGCAGCGCCAGCTGTTCCAGCGCCGCCAGCAGCGCATCGGGCGTGTCGAACCAGCGGATGTCGGCGGCGGCGGCGCCGGCAAAGGCGCGGCGGTCGGCGGCGTCGGCCAGCGCCAGCACGAACGCGCGGCTGCCGGCCGGCAGTTCTTCCAGGCGGCGCGAGATCGCGGGCAGGGCGGTGGCGTCGCCCACCAGCAGGTGCCAGGCCGCCTCCATCGGGATGATGAACGAGCCGCGCGGGCCGCCGATCTGCATGCGCTGGCCCGCTTGCGCCCGGCGCGCCCAGTCGGACGCGGCGCCTTCGCCGTGCAGGGCGAACTCCACGACCAGTTCCCGCGCTTCGCGGCTGAAGCGGCGTGGGGTATAGTCGCGCCTCGCCTGTCCACCGTTGCCGTCGTCGAAGAAGAATTTCACATGGTCGTCGAAGGACAGCGAGACGAAGTCGGCCAGCGCCTCGCCCTGGAACGTGACGGCGACGAAGCCGGGGCTCAGCGGCTCGACGCGCGCGACTTCGAGGTCGCGCAGCTTGAGTTCGTGGCGCACGCGCTGGATTTCCGGTGCGGCGGCGTTGGTGTGCGTGGCATCCTGTTGCATCGTTGCTCCAAAATTAGTTGATAATGTCCACCATTATGCAAAGCAAAGTTGATAAAGTCAACCAATCCCCTGCCGCAGGCGAGGTCATCGAGGCCATGCACGCGATCATGCATCTGTTCCGCTCGGCGCGGCAGCGCAGCCTGCGCGACGGCGCCCACGAGCTGGCCCATATGGAGGCGAAGGCGCTCGGCTACTTCGCGCGCCATCCCGGCGCTACCCAGAGCGACATGGTGGCGCACGCGGGCCGCGACAAGGCCCAGGTGGCGCGCCTGATCCGCACGCTGCGCGAGCGTGGCCTGGTCGACGCGACGGTGGACGAACAGGACCGCCGCATCACGCGGCTGGCGCTGACGCCGGCCGGCGAGGCCATGCACGCGGCCCTGCACCAGGACGACGGCCGGCTGGCCGAGGCGGCGCTGGCTGGCATCGGCGAGGCCGAGCGGGCCGCGCTGCTGGCGCTGCTCGACCGGGTACGCATCAACCTGGCGGCACAAGAGGACTGAAACCAACTGTGGTTTTTTTACGCGGGTAATGACACAGCGCAACGATGCAGCTATAGTTTCCTCAAACAAATATTGCTGGAGACGATCGATGCGCTGGTTGAAGACATTACAAGCCCGTCTCGGCGGTACGCGCCTGCGCGGGTCCCTGCGTGGCCTGGTCGCCCATGCGCGGGACGGCAGCATCACGACGGCCATCAACGCCGCGCGCCTGCGCAAGGAAGTCGACCATGCGCTGGGCCGCGCGCGCGAGCAGGCGGCCGCCGCGCAGGCGCTGGCCGGCGCCGCGCGCGAGGTGACGGACCTGTCGGCCGGCGTCAAGGCCGGCACCGACGAGATCGCGGGCACGGCGGGCCGCAACCTCGACGCGGCGCGCGCCTCGATGGGCGAACTGGCCAGCCTGGAGCAACGCATGCGCGCCATCGAATCGCAGGTCGAGGGCTTCGCCGGCACGGTCGAGCAACTGGTCGCGCATTCGCGTGCGATCAGTGAATTCGGCGCCATCATCGACCGCATCGCCAACCAGACCAATCTGCTGGCCATCAATGCCGCGATCGAGGCCGCGCGGGCCGGCAGCGCCGGGCGCGGGTTCGCCGTCGTCGCCGGCGAGGTGCGCCGGCTGTCCCAGCTCGTCAACGAGGAAACGGCCAAGATCGCCGGCGCCAACGGAGAGATGCGCGAACTGGTCGAATCGGCCAGCGGGGCCACGTCCGCCATCCTGGACGGGGTGCACGTGTCGGCGCGCGAGGTGGCGCAGGCCGCCGGCCGCTTCCAGTCCTTCGTCGCCGACTTCGAAAGGATGACGGGCACCGTCAACGAGATGGCGCAGGCGATGCAGGCGCTGGACGGCATCAGCCAGGACATCGGCGTGAAGGTCGGCGACGTGGCCCGCAACGCGTCCGAAGCGGGCAGGGCGATGAACGACGCCTCGCGCCGCGTCGACGAGGTGCGCGCCACCACCGAGGACATCCAGGCCACGCTGGCGGGCTTCCACACGGGCGGCACGCCGTTCGATGCCCTCGTGGAGGCGACCACGGGCCTGCGCGACGAGGTGCGGCGCTGCCTGGAAAGCCACCAGGCGCGCGGCGCCGACATCTTCGACCAGGCCTACCGCGCCATCCCGAATTCGGATCCGCCGCGCTATACCACGTCGTACGACGGCGCCGTCGAGCGCGACCTGCAGGCGCTGTTCGACCGCGTGCTGGGCGCGCTGCCCGGCTGCGCCTATTCCCTCGCCGTCGACAACCGCGGCTACGCGCCGGCGCACAACGCACGGTATTCGCGCCGGCCGACGGGGGTGCGCGAGCACGACCTCGTCAACTGCCGCAACAAGCGCATCTTCGACGACCCGGTCGGAGCGCGGCTGGCCGCCAACCGCAAGCCTTTCCTGTTCCAGACCTATCTGCGCGATACGGGGGAGGTGATCAACGATCTGTCGATGCCGGTGGAGATCGGCGGGCGCCACTGGGGCGCGGTGAGGGTGGGGTTCGATTCCGCGAAGTTGCGCACCGCGTTGCCGCATGCGGCCTAGGCCGGCCTGGGCGAACTGGCCGCCTTGCGCCATCCTGCGCAGGCGCACCGGGTGAGCATGGACGCGCGCGATAGCGCCTCCCGCAACAGCCGGCACCCCCGGGGGATAGCGGCCGGCAAGGTCGAGATGTTCCTACAGCTCCATGCCGAACACCCTGATCAGGGCGAAGGTGGCGATGCCGATGCCGCCGAGCAGCACGACGAAGATCGCGGCCGCCTTCCCACCCGCGCGCAGCAAGGCGCGCGTGTCCATGACCTTTTCCTTCTTGCCCTGGTCGTAATGCCACTTAATGGCGAAAAACATGCCCGTGACGAGCACGACCACCTTGAATGTCACGAAGACGATCGGGATCCAGTCCATGATGTCGATTCTTTCCAAGCGATGACTACATAATCCGAGGCGCATTCCTCGGTACGGCGTTGCGGCAGCTGCATCGTTCGTTAGCGCCACCGTCTTAACTGTGGGGCATACTACTTGAAAGCAATTTCCATACATTGAGACAAAATGTCCCAGTTGAGAACCATGCAAGAAGAAGGCTTGACAACCTGGTATCCGCGATTGGCGGCGCGCGGCGGGCCCCGTTTCCTGCAGATCGCCGATGCGCTGCAGGCGGCCGTGGAAGACGGCTCGCTGAAACCGGGCGACCGGCTGCCGACGCAGCGCCAGTTGGCAGCCCAGCTGGGCGTCGACCTGACGACTGTCACGCGCGCCTACGACGAAGCCAGGCGCCGCAACCTGCTGGAGGGCCGGGGCGCGCGCGGCACGTATGTCGCGGCGGCGAAAGCCGAATTGACGTCGATCCTCGACCTGAGCATGAACACCCCGCCGCCGCCGGACGGCGTGGACTTCGACGACCTGTTGAAACAGGGCCTGTCCCAGGTGCTGATGCGCGCGGACAACGAATTGCTGATGACCTACCACCTGGGCGGAGGCAGCGACGCCGACCGCAAGGCCGGCGCCCGATGGCTCGCGCCGATGTTTGGACAGCTGGACGCGGGGCAGGTGATCGTCTGTCCGGGTGCGCAAGCGGCGATCGCCGCATTGATCCTCGCGCTGACCGAGCCTGGCGACGTCATCCTGGCGGAACCGATGACGTATCCCGGCCTGCTCGCCGCGGCAACCCAGTTCGGCCGCCGCATCGTGGCGGTGCAAGCGGACCGGCACGGGATGCTGCCCGACAGGCTCGAGCAGGCCTGCCGCCAGCACGAGGCTGCGCTGGTCTACCTCAATCCGACATTGCAGAACCCGACCGCCATCACGATGCCGGAACGCCGCCGCAAGGAGCTCGCCGTCGTCGCGCAGCGCTGCAAGCTGCGCATCCTCGAGGACGATCCCTACTGGCTGCTCGCCGATGCCGCGCCGCCGCCCATCGCCGCGTTCGCACCGGAACAGGTCGTGTACGTGTCCACGCTGTCGAAATGCCTGACGCCCGGCTTGCGGATCGCCTTCGTGCTCGTGCGCGACCCGCGCGAAGGCAAACGTTTGCTGGCCGCGCTCAGGTCGTTCGCGCTGATGGCTGCGCCGCTGACGGCTGCACTGGCCACCCAGTGGATCCTCGACGGCTCGGCCGGGCGATTGATGGACGGCGTGCGCAAGGAAGCGCGGCTGCGCCACCGGATGGCGCGCGCTGTGCTGGCGGGACGCTACGGCGGCGCGGGAGACGGCCTGCACGTGTGGCTGCCGTTGCCGGCGTACTGGAATTCCTCGCAACTGGCGCGCGCCGCCGACAGCGAAGGCATCGCCGTGACGCCGGCGGAGGCGTTCGCCACCGGCGGCGCATCCGCGAATGCGATCCGGATCTCGCTGGGCAGCATCCAGGATCGTGCACGCTTGCAGGCGGGGCTGCAACGGCTGTCCGACCTGCTGGCGAGGCGGCCGGAGTCGTTCGGCGCTGCCGTCGTTTGAAGGTTGAGGAAATACTGTGCTTCGTGTGGGAGTGCTCTACCGGGTATTCCCGCTCCACCCAGTGCTCCCCACCTCTACGACGTGGAATCTGACCCGCGCTAAGCTTGCTCGTTATGACAGTCAGTGAACTTTCTCTATCAGCACGATGCTAAACTTGGCCAAGCGGATACGACAGAAAGAGATCAATTGCGTACCAATATAGTCCTTATCGATTTCGAGAGCGTGCAACCTGCATCCCTCAGTCTCCTTGCTGCCGACCACTTCAAACTCAAGTTATTCGTTGGAGCCACGCAGAACAAGCTGCCCTTCGATCTGGTAACGGCAATGCAACGCATGGGGGAACGTGCGGAATATGTCAAGATTGCGGGCGTCGGGCCGAACGCTCTGGACTTCCACATTGCTTACTACATCGGGCGCCTTTCTTGCGGCGAGCCGGACGCTTTCTTTCACATCATCTCAAAGGACAGCGGATTCGATCCGCTCATCCAGCATCTTAAAGACCAGAAGATTTTCTGTGGCCGCTGGCCGTCACTCGAAGCGATTCCAGCAGTGAAAGCGACGCACATTAGGACGCCTGATGAGCGCGCCCGCGTGTTTTTTGGCAGGCTGCAACAGCCAAATGCGACAAAACCGCGTACAGAGAAGACATTACGGAGCTCGGTTGCCGCTCATTTTCAACGACAACTCGCAGATGCCGACGTTTCCGGAGTCATCGATGCCCTACAGGGACTTGGTTACTTGTCCATCATCGGTGGCAAGGTGACGTATGCGTCATCCAACTAGAAATCGAGATTCGACACTTCACCAGAGGACTCTCCTGACTGTATCGAGCGTCCGCTTCGGGGCGTGGGTGGCCGTGCGCGCGCCACGTCGTCGCTTCCCGGTTCGTCAGCCTGTGAAACAGAGCGCCGGGCTATACCGTACCGGCATGAAGCGCGCGAAAGTATTCCGTTTGCAAATGTTTTCGCTAACATGCACAATGTCGTCTCAACAATAATGCGAACGTAGCCGCCACGGTAGCGCTACGCCGGGAGACGAACCGACGCCGCCGGCGCCGGATGGCGCGCCTGCGCCCAGCTTCATCCACGCTTCCTCGGTCGTAACGCCATCCGCCACGCACGGACGCTCCGATTACCTTGCTTTAGAGGACTGGATGAGACCGACCCTGAACCGCACTCTGTTCGCGCTAACATCGGCGTTCGCGATCGCCGCGCCGCTGTACGCCGCGCCCCTCTCGACCCTGGACCGCAACGGCGCCTGGGTCTCCGTCGAGGCCTACGGCCCGAACGTCGTGCACGTGACCATCGCGGTCGACAAGGACGAAGTGCTGAAAGGGCCGGGCTACGGCATCCTGCCGAAGCAGGCCGACAACAGCGCCTTCCGCCATACCTCGGGCGCGGACGGCGACGTGTTCGTCTCGAAGGGCATGACGCTGCGCGTGAATCCGGCGCCGCCGGCGCGCACGCCGAGCCAGGGCGAGAAGTATTTCGCGCCGGCGCTGGCCTCGGTCGGTTTGCAGGTACTGAATGCAAAGGGCGAGAAAGTGCTGGACATGGGCGGTTGGGAAATGTCGCCGCACACGGTCAACGGCGAGAAGACCTACCAGGTCGGCGCTTCGTTTGCCGCCGCGCGCGACGAGCACCTGTACGGCATGGGCCAGAACCAGGAATCGCTGTCCGGCCTGGACCTGCGCGGCCGCGTGCTGGACTGCAAGCACTGGTACGACGCGCCGGGCGGGGAGAGCGTGTGCGTTCCGTTCATGGTGTCCTCGAAAGGCTACGGCATCGTCTGGGACAACCCGTCGGCGACGCGCTTCCAGGGCGCCATCCACGGCCGCACCGTGTTCCAGTCGCAGGTGGGCGAGCGCGTGAGCTTCTTCGTCATCACGGGCAATACCCCGGACGAGCTGTATTCCGGCTATGCGCGCCTGACGGGCAAGACCCCGATCCCGCCGAAGTCGGCATTCGGCCTGATCCAGTCGAAGGCGCGCTACGAGACGCAGGCCGAGGTGCTGCGCGTGGCAAATACCTACCGCCAGAAGAAATATCCGCTGGACGTGATGGTCGTCGACTGGTTCTACTGGACCCGCATGGGCCAGATGGACATCAACCCGGCCGAGTATCCGGATCCGGACGGCATGAACAAGCAGCTGCACGACATGGGGATGGAATCGATCATCTCGATCTGGCCGCGCTACGAAACGTCGGGCCGCTATTTCAACGAGCTTGACCGCAAGGGCTTCCTGCTGAAGGACAAGGACGGCAAGAGCGTCGACGGCCTGCCGTTCCGCTCGGACCGCACGGGCGGCCTGATCGATGCGACCAATCCGAAGGCGCGCCAGTGGTTCTTCGAAAAATCGCGCGACAACATCCTGTCGCACGGCTTCGATTATCCGTGGCTGGACGAGACCGAGCCGGACCTGGTGCCGGACGGCTTCTTCTATTCGATCGGCTCGGGCGACCGCTACCACAACCTGTTCCCGCTCGTGCACGTCGAAGGATTCGCCGACAATATGCGCGCGTGGAAGCCGAACAAGCGCGTGCTGATCCTGTCGCGCGCCGCCTACCTCGGCTCGCAGCGCACCGGCGCACTGTTCTGGTCCTCGGACATCACCTCGACCTGGGAAGCGCTGCAGCGCCAGATCCCGGCGGGCCTGAACATGGTCGCTTCCGGCATCGCGCTGTGGGGCAACGACATCGGCGGCTGGCAGAAGATCCCGCAGACCAGCACCGCCACCAAGGCGCCGCTCGTCGACCCGGCCGGCGCGGAAGACGTCGTGGGCAAGAACCAGGATTATCCGGAACTGATGACGCGCTGGTTCCAGTACGGTACCTTCCTGCCGACGCTGCGATTGCACGGCGACCGCAAGCACGCCGACATCTGGTCCTTCGGCAAGCAGGCCGAGACCATCATGGCGCGCTACGACCAGCTGCGTTACCAGCTGATCCCGTACATCTACAGCCAGGCCAAGTTCACCCACGACACGGGCGCGCCGTTCATGCGTCCGCTGTGGATGGACTTCGGCACCGACCCGAACGTCGCCAACATCGGCACCCAGTACATGTTCGGCCCAGCCTTCCTGGTGGCACCGGTCACGGAGCAGGGACAGACGGAGAAGGACGTGTATCTTCCGGCCGGCACCGACTGGTATGACTTCTGGACCAATGAAAAGTTCAGCGGAGGCCGCTGGATCAAGGCCCAGGCCCCGATCGACCGCATCCCGGTCTTCGTGAAAGCCGGTTCCGTGATCCCGATGGGCGCCGACGTCCAGTCGACCCGCGGCAAGCAGGCCATCGCCCAGGTGCTCGTCTATCCGGGCAAGGACGGCGAGTTCTCGCTGTACGACGACGACGGCGTGTCGTACGACTACGAGAAGGGCAAGTCGACCGTGACGAAGCTGCGCTGGAACGATGCGTCGGGCAAGCTGAGCGGCGATGCCGGCATGGCGAAGCTGGTGAAGGTGGCCGGCAAGTAAGCTGTCCGGCCCTGGAAACGACAAGCCCCTGCTCGACGGCAGGGGCTTTTTTTATTGCCGGTGCGCGTCGCTGCGCGAGGCATCAATGATCGTAGCTGAGCACCCGCAGCAGCTTCCATTGGCCGCCATCGCGCTCCCACACCATCGAAAACCGGTACACGCCGCAGCTTTCCGGCTCGGCAGGCGAGGGCTTGTTGCAAAAGCGGTGCTTGCCGATGTGCATGGCGTGGTCGGGCCCGGTGGGAAATACTTCGACCGTCTCAGGCATCGCCTCGCGCCGCACGCGGGCAGGAGCGGCGAAGTTTTTTTCGAAGATGGCGATGTTCTCGGCGTAGCCGGTGACGCCGCTACGGTCGTGATAGAACTCGAGGCGCGGGCTGAAGCCGGATTTCAATCGGCCGATGTCGCGCCGGTTCAGTCCTTCGAACAGGCGGGCGTCGGCGGCCACGATCTCGGCTGTCAATTGTTCCCGCGACTGCGTGCCCGCGTCCGCCGACGCAGCGCTTCCTGCCGCCGCCAGGCATAGTGCCGCCGCCATCCTGTTCATGTTCGCCTCCGTCTCGTTGGAATGACGCGACTATGCCAGCGCGGCACGCCGCCCGCACGCCGGTTCCGACGAACGGTCGGAACGATGGCGCGAACGGCGCGACCGAGCTTCACGACTCTTGAAATTCCCCGGCCGTCCCCATCTGGTCCGTATCGCGGCCCGGCCGCTTCTCTACGGAACCCCATGCGACTCTTCCTGCGCAGCCTCGCCGTCGCCCTGGTCCTGATCGCGGCCGAGGCCGTGCTGCGCCCATGGCTGGAAGGCGTCGCCTACGCGATCCGCCTGGCCTCGCTGCCTGCGCCCGGCGTGCTCCCGGTGCCAGTGGCCGGGGTCAAGCCATCGCAACTGGCCGATACCTGGGGCGGGGCGCGCAGCGAAGGACGCAAGCACGAGGGCATCGACATCTTCGCCAGGCGGGGCACGCCCGTGCTGTCCAGCACGGAAGGCATCGTGCTGCGGGTCGGGACCAACCGCCTCGGCGGCCAAGTCGTGTGGGTGCTTGGGCCTGGCGGCCAGCGTCATTATTATGCCCACCTGGACCGCTACGGCGACGTCCATGCCGGCAAGCGCGTGGCGCCGGGAAGCGTGGTCGGCTACGTCGGCAATACGGGGAACGCCCGCACCACGCCGCCGCACTTGCACTATGGCATTTATGAAGCGGAAGGTGCCGTCAATCCCTATCCTTTTCTGCATCCGCGCAACGCTCGCTAAATGTTCGCGCGAAATAAACGGAAAATTCGAAAACCGCATCCGCGCTGAAATATAATCGGCCTCCAATAGACATCTAATGCTTTGAGGCTCGATATGGCGCGCAATGTGCGTCGCGAACACTTGGTGTCGCGGCATCTTGAGGTAGCACTGGTGTACAAGGAAATGCTGGGCGTCGACGAAGCCATGGCCTATCTCGAGCGAGAAAACATTCCGAAAGGAATGGCGGAACGGTATCTCCACGCCGCGAGCAAGCCGGTCCCCGGCGGCGACGCCGATGCGGCGCCTCCGCCGCAAGCCAGTTGCCGGCGCAGGAATCACGTGCACGATGCCATCGTCGAAGCCGCCCTGAAGATCGAACGCAAGATGGGCACGGCGTCCGCGCTTGCCTTGCTGCGCAATGAACAGGTTCCGGAAAACGTGATCCTGCGGCTGGCTGCCGAAGGTCCCCGCCAGCTCCGCCTGCGCGAAGCATCCGGCGACGACGCGCTGCGCTGATGGCCGCGATGAGCGGCTCGCAGGCGCGCGTCCACCCTGTCCCCAACATCACCTGACGATCGGCATAATCCTACACGCGCACGACTGAGGACGACGGAACGCCCGCCCGCACTACAATCGTGCGTATGCGAGGAGGGTAGGTCCGTGCCGATGGATACTGCGGTTCAACAAAGAAATACGCTCGAAGGCCAGCTGCGCCGCGATACCGTGCTGTGGCGCTACCTGGACGCCGCCAAGCTGTTCG
Organism: Massilia sp. YIM B02763; assembly: GCF_030412015.1. Classification (GTDB taxonomy): domain Bacteria; phylum Pseudomonadota; class Gammaproteobacteria; order Burkholderiales; family Burkholderiaceae_D; genus Telluria. The sequence goes on from NZ_JASNRD010000015.1 coordinate 108,650, forward strand.
ACTTCTTCGAGAATTCCACGCTGTTCTTCTGCCGCGCCGATCATTTCTCGGATAAGTTCGAGGGCGCGTTCACACCCTCGCTGCGCGAGCAGATCAGCCGTGCCCATGCCTGCGGCGAGATCGGCTACGACTACGAGCAGTTCAAGCGGCGCATGCGCGAATCCGTGTTCATCAATTGCTGGCACCGCAACCAGGACGACAGCGCTGCGATGTGGGCGCTGTACGGCAAGTCCGACTGCGCGGTGGCGCTGACCACCACCGTGGGCCAGCTTGCCGACGTGCTGGAGGGTATCTCCGAACACAAGACTTCGATCGTGCGCGTCGAATACGTGAAGCACTGGCGCGACCCCAAGCTCGACGTGTCGCCCGACTACACGCGCATCTTCGCCTACAAGACCAAGGCCTACGAGTACGAAAAGGAAGTGCGCGTGGTGGTGGACCGCAGCGGCGACGAGGCGGGGCCGCCCGCCGATCCGGGCATCGTGGTGCCGGTCGATGCGACGCGGCTGCTGCGCAGCATCGTCATCGCGCCGGACGCGCCGCCCTGGTTCGAGCAGCTGGTGCGGCAGTCGGCCGGGCGTTACGGGGTGAGGGCGCCGGTGCGCAGGTCGAAGCTGGCGACGGATCCGATTTGATCGTCAGTGTGACTCCGTCGTCCCTGCGCAGGCAGGGACCCATGCTGAAGCGCAGAATTCGATATCCTGGAAGTACCCGACGGCTTCCAACATACCGGCTTCGGACGCTCGGCACGGGTCACCGCCTGCGCGGGGACGACGTATTGGATGCTCAAGCCGCCCGGTGCGTCGCGCTCTCCGGCGGCGCCACGCCCGTCGCTTCGGCCACGCTGCTTTCGTTCGCGTAGCTGTCGCCGCCCATGCCGTCGTCGTGGTGGAAGGGTGCGAACCAGGTCGCGAGGAAGGACGGTATCGTGGCCACCATCACGAACACGAAGTAGCCGACATAGCCCATCATCTCCTGCAGGTGGCCGCTGACCACGCCCGTGATCATATTGCACAGTCCCATCAGGCCCGTGCCGAACGCGTAGTGGGTGGTCGTGTACTTGCCCGGCGCGAGCTGCTGCATCAGGTAGATCATGAAGCCGACGGAGCCAAAGCCGAAGAAGAATTTTTCGATGACGACGCCGGCGGTGATCGCCAGGGTGCTGGTCGGCAGCAGGATCGCCATCGCCAGGAAGGTCGCGTTCGGGATGTTCACGGCGCAGCACAGCACGAACAGCACGCGCTTCAGGCCCCGCTTGGCCACGTACATGCCGCCCAGCAGGGAACCCAGCAGCACGGCCACCAGGCCGTAGGTGCCGTAGACGATGCCCAGCTGCTCGTTCGACAGGCCGAGGCCGCCCTTGCTGGCCGCGTCGACCATGAAGAAGGGGCCGATCTTTTCCAGCAGGCCGATGCTGACCCGGAACAGCAGGGCGAACGCGACCATCTTCCACACGTCGCGCTTCTGGAAGAAGGTGACGAAGGAATCCCACAGGATCGCGCCGGCGCCGCGCAGGCTGGTCGGCGTGTTCTCGGCGCGCGCGCCTTCCGGCATCACGCGCACGTGCCACAGCGCCATCAGCACGATGATGGCGGCGACGATGAAGAAGATCACGCGCCAGGCATCCATCCAGTCCGGCCCGAATACCTTCGGGTCGTGGTGGAACACCTCGACGTGCAGCTTGCCGCTCAGGTAGACGAGCAGGCCCGAGGCAACGATGGGGCCGATGTTCCACGACAGGCTCTGCACGCCGCAGTACAGCGATTGGGCGCGCGTGTCGAGCGAGGTCACGTAGACGCCGTCGCTGGCGATGTCCTGGGTGGCGCCGATGAAGGACATCACCCAGAACAGCGGCAGCATCAGCGCCATCCAGTTGGGCATGCCCATGGCCAGCGCGGCCGCGGCGAAGCCGATGCCGACCAGCGCCTGGGTGCACAGCACGAAGAATTTCTTGGTGCGGTACATCTCGACGATGGGTGCGAACAGCGGCTTGATCGTGTACGCGAGGATCAGCATGCTGGAATACGCGGCGGCGTCGCCGTTGTTCATGCCCAGGTTCTTGAACATGATGGCGGTCACGCTGGTCAGCATGATGTAGCCGAGGGCCATCGTGAAATAGCCGGTCGGGACCCACAGCAGCGGGTGGCGGGAACGTTCAGGCGTGGACATGGGGCGGGGCGGTGACGGAATCGATCGGGGCGCGCTGGAGTGCCGCGCGCGCGTCGAGCAGGCGGTCTTCGAGCAGCGCGGCGGCGCCGGCCAGCGCCGGGTAGGGCGCGTGGATCACGAAGCAGGGGATCTGCGCGGTGAAGCCGGAGAAGCGGCCCTTGTTCTCGAAGCGGGCGCGGAACGGAGAACGGGCGAACCAGTCGCCCAGGCGCGGCACGACGCCGCCGCCGATATAGATGCCGCCGCGCGCGCACAGCGTGACGGCGACGTTGGCGGCCATCGTGCCGAGCATGCCGCAGAAGACCTCCAGCGTCTCGACGCACAGGGCGTCGCTGCCGGCAAGGCCGCGTTCGACGATCTGCGCCGGCTCCAGTGCGGCAATGGGAAACTGAGCAGGAGCATGCGCGGCGCCGCCGCGCGCGGCCAGCGCTTCGTGGATCAGGGCCAGGCCCGGACCGGAGACGAGGCGCTCGGCCGACACGTGCGGCCACTTGGTCCAGCAGTACGACAGGATCGCCTGCTCGCGCTCGTCCGCCGGCGAAAAGGCGACGTGGCCGCCTTCGCTGGCCAGCACGGTCCAGCGCGATCCGTTCGGGATCAGGCCGCCGACGCCCAGCCCCGTGCCGGCGCCCACCAGGCCGATCACGGCGTTCGCGTGCGGCGCCTGGCCGCCCACCTGCACGAGGTCGGACGCGGGCAGCTGCGGCACCGACATCGACAGGGCGGCGAAGTCGTTCACCACCAGCAGCGTGTCCAGGCCCAGGCTCGTGCGCGCCGCCTCGATCGAGAACTGCCAGCAGTGGTTGGTCATCTTGACGAAGTCGCCATCGACGGGGTTGGCGATGGCGACCGCCGCGTGGCGCAATTCCTGGGCCGCGCCCGGGTGGCGCGCCAGGTAGGCGCGCACGGCGTCGGTGAATTCCGCATAGTCGGCGCAGGCCAGCGTGGCGACTTCCTCGATGCGGCCGGGGCCGCGCTGCAGCGCGAAGCGGGCATTGGTGCCGCCGATGTCGGCCAGCAGCCGGGGGCCGCCGAACAGCACGTCGTCCATGGCATCCCTCATGTCAGGCAGCCTGCAGCGCAGCGCGCTGGCCGGCGATGAAGTCGCGGTACCACAGGGCGCTCGCCTTGGGCGTGCGCTCCAGGGTCTCGTAGTCGACCCAGACGATACCGAAGCGCTTGGCATAGCCGGAGTTCCATTCGAAATTGTCCATCAGGCTCCACAGGAAGTAACCGCGCACGTCGATGCCCTTGTCCATGGCGTCCTTGAGGGCTTCCAGGTGGGTGCGCACGTACTCGATGCGCACCTGGTCGTCGATCTCGCCGTTTTCCACGCGGTCGACGGCCGCCATGCCGTTTTCCGTAATGTACACCGGCGGCAGGTCGGGGTACTCGTCTTTCAGTTGCACCAGCAGCTCGGTCAGGCCCTGCGGGTAGATCTCCCAGCCCATGTCGGTGAAACCGTTGCCGCCGACGGGTTTCGGCGGAGGCACCTGGGCGCTCATCACTTCGCGGCGGTAGTAGTTCACGCCCAGGAAGTCGATCGGCTGGGCGATGATGTCGAAGTCGCCCTCGTGGACGTCGGGCGCGTTGGCGCCGTGCGCCTGCAGCGACAGCTCCGGGTAGCGCTTCTTGAAGATCGGGTCCATGAACCATTCGATCGAGTTCGCCCATTCCAGCGCGGCCAGGCGCTTGTCGGCCTCGCTGTCGGTCGCCGGATCGGCGGTCCACTGGTTCAGCACGATGCCCAGCTCCGCCTTGGTGCGGGTGGCGCGCATGGCCTTCATCGCCAGGCCGTGCGAGAGCAGCAGGTGGTGCGAAACCTGGATCGCCTGTTTTTTATCGGCCACGCCCGGCGCGAACTGGCCGTTGCCGTAGCCGAGGTTGGCGGTGCACCACGGTTCGTTGTGGGTGGCGATCGTGGCCAGGCGGTCGCCGAAGCGGCGCGCCACTTCGTGCGCGTAGTCGGCGAAGCGGTGCGCCGTGTCGCGCGACATCCAGCCGCCGTCGTCCTGCAGGCCTTGCGGCAGGTCCCAGTGGTACAGGGTCAGGTGGCCCGCCATGCCTTTTTCGTCGAGCGCGTCGAGCAGGCGCTTGTAGAAATCGAAGCCGGCCTCGTTCCACGCGCCCTTGCCGGTCGGCTGCACGCGCGCCCACGCCATCGAGAAGCGGTAGGCATCCACGCCCAGCGACGCCATCAGGGCGACGTCGTCGCGGTAGCGGTGGTAGTGGTCGCAGGCGACGTCGCCGTTGCTGTGGTCGATGATCTTGCCGGGCGTGTGCGAAAAGGTGTCCCAGATCGACGGGCCCTTGCCGTCGGTGTCGTGGGCGCCTTCGATCTGGAAGGCGCTGGTGGCGACGCCCCAGGTGAAATTGCGGGGAAAGTGAAGGGAATCGGTCATGGTGGTCCGGGAATGAGTGGGCGCCGGCATGGATGCCGGCAGCCTTGAAAACGATAACATACTGGATGGCGGCGGGCCGGGGCGCCGCTTTCGCGCTGCCCCGGCCCGGATGCGCCGGATCAGAAATCGACGCCGGTATTGAAGCCGAAGGTGCGCGGCGGCTGGTACTGGCCGACCCACGCGCCGAAGGCGTTGCTGGCGCTGGTCTTGATCTTTTCGTCGCTGACGTTGCGCACGAACAGGTCGAGCCACCACTTGTCGCGGCTGTAGCGCAGGCCGAGGTCGGCGCGGCCGAACTCCTTCTGGCGGTCTTCCGGACCCAGGTCGAACACGGACAGCGTGGTCTTGGTCTCGTAGTGGGCCGAGATGCGCGGCGCCAGGGTCTCGCCGTCGCCCAGGCGGAACACGTGCTGGTACTGCACGTGGGCCGAGAACTTCGGCGTGTGCGGCATGGTGTGGCCGGTCACGTCCAGGCAGGTGCTGATGCCGGGGACGCTGCAGGCCGGCAGCACGTAGTCGTTGGAGCCGCCAATCAGGTGGCCCAGCTTGGCGTGCGGCGTGAAGGTCAGCGCGGCCAGGATGCGGTCGTCCGGGCTCAGCTTGGCCGTGATCTCCGACTCCAGGCCGTAGATCTTGGCGCCTTCGGCGTTGTTGGTGGCCAGGCCGCGGGTGCCGTCCGGGTTGGTCACCGGGGCGCTGAACTGGAAGCCGCGGAAGCGCTCGTAGAACAGCGCGTTGTTGATCTGCAGGGCGCCGTTCAGGAACGTGCTCTTGTTGCCGATCTCGTAGTTGGTCAGCGTCTCGTCGCCGTACGGACGGCCGCCGTCCTGCAGGCCGCCCGACTTGTAGCCGGTCGACACGCTGGCGTAGACCATGTTGCGGCGGTCGATGTCGTAGCTCACGCGCGCCAGGCCGGTCCACTTGCTGCCCGTGTACTCGCCCGAGTTGGACGGGTTGTTCGGGGTGTAGCCCTGGCCCGGGCGGGTCGGGTCGATCTGCGGCGAGACCGGGACCTGCGGCACGGTCGGATCGCCGTTCCAGCTGTAGCCGTTGCCGCCTTCGTTGGTGCGCTTGTCGTGCGTGTAGCGCGCGCCGCCGGTCAGGTGCAGGCTGTCGTTGATGTTCCAGGTGGCCTGGCCGAAGGCGGCCGACGATTTCACGGTCTCTTTCGGCTGGATGAAGGAACCCTGCCAGTTGACGGTGCCCGACTGGGTGCCGTTGAAGATCGGGATGTCGAAGCGGATGCTGTTGTCCTCGGCGCCGTAGTACAGGCCCAGCTGCCAGTCCACCGTGCGCTTGCCCAGCGACTGCAGTTCCACTTCGTGGCTGTAGTTCTTGTAGTGCGACTGCACGGTATTGTTGGCCTGGTAGGTGGCGCCTGTCGAGAAGCTGGTCGGGATCGCCACGCCGGCGTCCTGGTCGTAGGTCGAGCTGCCGTCGAACTTCGACCAGCCGGCGATGTAGGTCAGGCCCATCTCCGGGGTCAGCTCGTACTCCAGGCGCGAACGGACCGAGTCGGTGTCGCGCTTGAGCGTCGGCGCAACGTCGGCCAGCGTCGACCAGAAGTCCTGGCCGGGACGCGGGTTCTGCATCAGGTTCATCGGCAGCGTGCCGCGGTCGGCGAAGCGCTCGTAGGCGATGTTCCAGTGCAGCTTGTCGGTCGGCTGCCACAGGAAGGACAGGCGCACGGCCGTCTGGTCCTGCGAATTGTACTTGTCGCCGCTGTTGACGAACTGGCCGGCATTGATCGGCTGGAACTTGGCCGGATCGCCGCCGCTGGCGGCCCAGGCCGCGCGCTGGCTGTCCAGCGGGATGTTCGGCAGGCGCTGGTAGTCGACGTAGCCGTCGTGCTGCTCGTGCACGAAGGCGACGCGCATCGCGGCCTTCTCGCCCAGCGGGATGTTGACGGCGCCGCGCGCGCCGTAGCGCTTGTAGTCGCCCAGGCCGATCTCGGCGCTGCCGCTGTGGCTGCCCAGCTTCGGCTTGGCGGTCTGCATGTTGACGGCGCCGACGGTCGAGTTGCGGCCCCACAGCGTGCCCTGCGGGCCACGCAGCACTTCGATGGTGTCGAGGTCGAACAGCAGGCTGGTGGCGCCTTCCGGACGCGGCGAGTACACGCCGTCGACGAACACGGCGACCTCGGGGTCGGCGTATTCGGTCTTGGCGCTGTCGTTGCCGATGCCGCGCATGGTAAAGGTGGTGACGCCGTGGTCGCCCTGGCCGGTGGCCTGGAAGCCCGGTACCAGGCTGACCACGTCGAGCAGGGTCTGGACGTGGTTGTCTTCCAGCGTCTGCGCGTTCAGCGCGGTGACGGCGATCGGGGTCTTCTGCAGCGAGGTGGAACGTTTGGTCGCGGTCACGATGACTTCGGCCACCTTGCCGTTGTCGGCGATCTGGGCGGTCGGGGCGGTCTGCGCCGCCGGGGCGCCGGAACCTGCGGGCACGGCCGGATCAGTCGCCTGGGCATGGGCGTTCGCGGCCGCGAAACCGGTGCACAGGGAGAGGATGGCGAATTGAATCGGCGTGACGATGCGCCGGCCGTGGGGGGCGGTCTTCTTCATTACTACAGTCTCCAAATAATTATGCGCGCGTCGGGGCGCGCGGCGATGGCTTGGCGATTATTTTTATTGAAAACGATTTCAGTAGAAGTGAAATCGATTTCATCGTACACTCAGCAGAAATCCGATGTCAAACATAATTTTTCAAAAGAACATGCCCGGCAGGGCGATGGAGACCATATGCACACCGAAAAACCGGCCGCGCACGGCGGTGTATTGATCGTCGGCGGCGGCACCGCCGGCTGGCTCACCGCCTGCTTCCTGGCGAAGCAATTGGGCGCGGGCCGCCCCGACGGCGTGCCCGTCACGCTCGTGGAATCGCCCGAGATCGGCATCATCGGCGTGGGCGAGGGCACCTTCCCCTCGATCCGCGGCACGCTCGCCGCGATCGGCATCGACGAGGCCCGCTTCATCCAGGCCTGCAGCGCCACCTTCAAGCAGGGCATTTCGTTCCGCCACTGGGTGCGCGCGCCCGGCCAGGCGGGGCCGGCCAGCTACTTCCACCCGTTCAGCCAGCCGAGCCAGCGCCAGGGCGGCTTCGAGCTGCTGCCGTACTGGCTCGCGGGCGACGCTGGCGCTGTGGGCAACCCTGGCTTCGCCGCAGCCGTCACGATGCAGCAGCGCGTGGCCGATGCCGCCCACGGGCCGAAGCGCGTCCACGATCCGGATTTCCTCGGCCCGCTGAACTACGCCTACCACTTCGACGCGGCGCGCTTCGCCGCGCTGCTGGCCGAACATGGCCGCACGCTGGGCGTGCGCCACGTGCTGGGCAACGTCGAGCGCGTCGAACTGGATGCGCAAGGCATGATCGGCGCCGTCCATACGGCGGAACACGGGGCGCTGCGGGCCGGCCTGTACGTCGACTGCACTGGTTTCCGCGCGCGCCTGATCGGCGAAGCGCTGGGCGCGCCGTTCAAGCGCCTGGACGACGTGCTGTTCGTGGACCGCGCCGTCACGCTGCAGGTGCCGTACGCCACGCCCGACGCCCCGATCCCGTCGTACACGATCTCGACGGCGCACGAGGCCGGCTGGACCTGGGACATCGGCCTGCAGCGGCGGCGCGGCATCGGCTACGTGTATTCGAGCCGCCATACGGACGATGCGCGCGCGGAGCAAGCCCTGCGCGGCTACATCGGCGCCGGCGCCGACGGACTGGAGGCGCGCCGCCTGGCGCTGCAGGTCGGCTACCGCGAGACGCAGTGGGTCGGCAACTGCGTGGCCGTGGGCCTGTCCGGCGGGTTCCTGGAACCGCTGGAATCGTCCGGCATCGGACTGATCGAGGCCGCCGCCTACCTGGTCGGCTTCCTGTTCCCGCACGGCGGCGAGTTCGCGCCGGCGGCGCGCCAGTTCAATGCGCAGATGCGCGAGCGCTACGAGCGCATCGTCGACTTCATCAAGCTGCACTACTGCCTGACGCAGCGCGTGGACAGCCGCTTCTGGATCGACAATGCCGACCCGGCGTCGATCCCGGATTCGCTGCGCGACCGCCTCGAGCAATGGAAGACCAGGCCGCCGCACCGCCTCGACTTCGTCACGGACCTGGAGATGTATCCGCCGTCCAGCTGGCAATACGTGCTGTACGGGATGGAGTACGCGACCCGCCTGCATCCGTCGGCGCTGGATCCGGCGCGCCGCGCCGCCGCGCGCCAGGAATTCGCCACCATCGCCCAGGTGGCCAGGAAGGCGCTGGCGGACCTGCCGCCGCACCGGGCGCTGGTCGAGCATTTCTGTAACAAGGCGGCGCGTTCAGGAAACGCGCGCCACGTTGCATGAAACAATTTCTGAAATCGGTTTCGCCGCTGCTATACTCGTCGTGCCTGGTGTGGAATACAGACCTCCACGCCAACCACGAGACGAAGAAAGCACCATGAAAAAAGAGCCCAGCAGCAGCGCGATGGTCACCGTGCACGAAGTGGCGCGCGTGGCCGGCGTTTCCGCCGCCACCGTGTCGCGCTTCCTGAACGGCACCGCCCGCGTATCCGAGGACAAGCGCCAGGCCATCGAGAGCGTGATCAGCAAGTTGAACTACAAGCCGAACGTGCTCGCGCAGAACCTCAAGATGGGCAGCTCGCGCACCGTCGGCGTGCTGACCCAGTCGCTGATGTCCGGCTACTTCGCCGACGCGCTGGCCGGCGTCGACGAGGCGCTGCAGGGCACCGGCTACGCGCCGCTGATCGTGTCCGGCCACTGGCATGCGGACGAGGAGGCGGAGCGCATCGAACTGCTGATCGCGCGCCGGGTCGACGGCCTCGTGATCCTGAGCGGCAAGCTGAAGGACGCGCAGATCCTGAAACTGTCGCAGCGCGTGCCCATCGTCGCCTTCGGCCGCGAGCTGCAGGGCCCGCGCGCCTACGGCTTCTGCCTGGACAACTACTGGGGCGCCTGCGAGGCGGTCGAGCACCTAATCGTCCAGGGCCATCGCAACATCGCCTTCATCGGCGGGCCGTCCGACCACACGGACGCGCTGGCGCGCCTGGCCGGCTACCGCGACACGCTGGCCAAGCACCGTATCAAGGAAAAGCAGCAGCTGATCGTGGCCGGCGACTTCCAGGAATCGAGCGGCCTGCTGGCGGTGGAGCGGCTGCTGGAATCGGGCCAGCGCTTCTCCGCGATCTTCTGCGCCAACGACCTGACGGCCTACGGCGCGCGCCTCGCGCTGTACCGGCGCGGCATCCGCGTGCCCGAGGACATCTCGCTGATCGGCTTCGACGACCTGCACAGCTCCATGTACACGACGCCGCCCCTGACCACCGTGCGCCAGCCGCTGTTCGACGTCGGCAAGAGCCTGGGCCGCGCAATCGTCAAGATGATCGGCAACGAAGCGCACGACGTCGACGTGCCGCAGCTGAACCTGGTGGTACGCGAATCCGTCCGCCGCGTCGGCTGATTCGCTTGCCATCATTCGGGGTTAATTCGGGGTCAGAGCACATTTTCGAGCGTCGATCCTTCGTAACTCGTTGATTTTGCGATGAATAATTGCGCGGCTGCCGAAAAAATGTGCTCTGACCCCGAATTTATTTGCTTGTCTTGATGAACGTGGCGATGTAGCCGGCTGCCGTTTCCGGGTATTGGTGCTGCGGGCCGTGACCGGCCTGCGGGAAGGTCACGAGTTGCAGCGTAGGCAGCTGGCCGTTCAGCGCATGCCAGTTCTCGACCGGGAACACGATGTCGTGGTCGCCGGCGATGTGCAGGATGGGCAGCGTCGTGTGCTTCAGCGCTTCCAGGATTTGCGGGGCCGGGAAGGCGGGGAAGCGCGGCGTGGGGCCCAGGATGGCGGCGGCCCAGGCGGCGTCGATGTCGGGGCTGCGGCCTTCGCGGCGCTCCCAGGTGCGCGCGTACGATGCGGCCGCCGCGGCGCGGCTCGCTGCGGACTTCGGCTCGAAGAACAGGATGGTGTCCTTGTCGACGCTGCTGCCGGCGATGGCGGCGGTCTCGTTGAACAGGGCCTCGCCGGGCTTGACGGCGACGTCCGGCGCGGCCGTGGCGATCAGGACGGCGTGGGACAAGCGCTGCGGCTGGGTCGCCGCCACGATTTGCGCCACCATGCCGCCCAGCGACCAGCCGGCGATCACGGCGTCGCGCAGGCCCAGCGCCTCCATCAGGCCCACGGCATCGCGCGCCAGCAGCGCCGGGTTCATCTGGCGCTCGCCGCTGGACAGGCCCCAGCCCGCGTAGTCGAAGGTGATCACGCGCAGGCCATGGCCCGCGAGCGCGTCGAGGAAGGCCGGATCCCACATGTCGAGGTTGCCGCGAAAGCGCACGCACAGCAGGATCGGCTTGCCCGCGGGATCGCCGATCGAGCGGTAGGCCAGGCGGCGGTCGCCCAGGTCGGCGTACTGGTTGGGCGCGTCGATGGCGCTGTAGTGTGCGGTATTCGTAGTCACTGCATCCTCTTTTCGATAGGGTCAGGCGGCAAAGCCTCCGTCCGCCAGCAGGTCGGCGCCGGTGACGAAGCTCGATTCCGGCCCGGCCAGCCAGGCGACCAGCGCCGCGATCTCCTGCGGCCGGCCGTGGCGCGGCAGGGCCATGAAGGCGTGCAGCGAGCGGCCGAAGTCGGTGCCTTCCGGGTTCATGTCCGTGTCGACGGGGCCCGGCAACACGTTGTTGACAGTAATATCACGCGGCCCGAGGTCGCGCGCCAGCCCTTTGGCCAGCCCCGTCAGCGCCGACTTGCTCATCGCATAGAACGCGGCGCCGCCGAACGGCACGCGCAAGGCATTCGTGCTGCCCACGTTGACGATGCGCCCGCCGTCCGGGATATGGGGCAAGGCCGCTTTCGCGGTGGCGAACACGGCACGCAGGTTGACGGCCACGGTGCGGTCGAAGTCGGCGAGGGAGAAATCGTCCAGCGTCCCCGGCAGGAAAATGCCGGCATTGTTGACGACGACGTCGATGCGGCCGAAGCGCGCGGCGGCGGCATCGACGGCAGTGGCGATCGCCTTCGCGTCGGTGGCGTCGGCCTGCAGGGCGAGGGCGCGCCCGCCGGCGAAGGCGATCTCGGCGGCCAGCGCATCGGCGGCGGCGCTGCTGCTCTGGTAGGTGAAGGCGACGGCGGCGCCGTCGGCGGCCAGGCGGCGCACGATGGCCGCGCCGATGCCGCGTGCCGCGCCGGTGACGAAGGCGACTTTGTTGTCGAGAGGGTGGTTCATGATCTGCTCCTCGATGGTGAAGGGGATGAATGCAGTATCATTCCAACCGCCGGTTGAAACTAGCCGGGTAATTGGCACATCAATTTCAACTGTTGGGAACAGGTCGACCATGACGACGGATGCCTTCACCCACCTCGACAGCTTCATCTTCAGCGCCGAGGAAGGCGGCTTCTCGGCCGCGGCGCGCAGGCTCGGCATGACGCCGGCCGGCGTCAGCAAGAACGTGGCCCGGCTCGAGGCCAGCCTGGGCGTGCGCCTGTTCCAGCGCAGCACGCGCCGGCTGCGCCTGACGGAGGAGGGCGCCCAGTTCCTGGCCGCCGTCGGCGAACCCTGGCACCGCATCCAGGATGCGATGGCGGTGCTGCGCGAAGGCGCCGGCCATCCGTCCGGCCTGCTGCGGGTGGCGCTGGCGCCGGCCGTCGGAAGGATGCATTTCGTGCCGATGCTGGACGCCTTCCATGCGGCCTACCCGGACGTGCTGCCCGACCTGCATTTCGAGAACCGCCAGGTCGACCTGATCGCCGAAGGCTTCGACGTGGCCATCGGCGGCGGCGTCGAGCTGACCCAGGGCCTGGTGGCGCGCGAACTGGCCAGGGTGCGGGTGATCGCCGTGGCCGCGCCGGCCTACCTGGCGCGCCGCGGCATGCCGCAGCACCCGGACGAGCTGGCGGCGCACGATGCCATCGGCCGCCGCGCGATCCGCAACGGACGCCTGCAGAGCTGGACGCTGCGCACCGACGACGGCCGCGAAGCCGCCGCCGAGCTGAATCCGGTAGCCGTGCTGGACGACCCCGAGGCAATGGCCAGCGCGGCGGCGACGGGGCTGGGCCTGACGCTGCTGCCCGTGCCGCACGCCGGTCCGCGCCTGGCCAGCGGGGAGCTGGTGCGCATCCTGCCGGACTGGTATGCGGACACGGGGCCCCTGTTCATCTATTATTCGAGCCGCAGGCTGCTGCCGGCCAAGACGCGCGTGTTCGTCGACTTCGTGGTGGAGCGTTTCCGGTCGCTGGGCCTGGCCAGCGCCTTCACGGCCTGACGGCTGGCGATCCGGCAGCGCTAGCGCGCGGGCCGTGCGGACTGGCGCCGGTCGCGCTGGCGAAAATGCTGCGGGGAACACAGGACCCGCAGTGCCACGGCGCGCGGGACCCCGGCTTCTTCCATGAACAGCAAGGCCGGGTGGACACCCTGGCGCGTGCATAATTCCAGTGCTTGCTGAACGCTACTGGCGGTAGCGAGATCGGTCCGCAGATCGTTTCCGTGATGTGCATCCATGCGCGTCTCCATGCGAGGAGAGGATGCTAGCAAAGCCATCAATACACTTAAAGTAGTTTGTGAAGATTTTTGAGTAAGCGATTGATTTCGTGGCACAACTGCGAATAATAACGCTTTGCTATTGCGCGAACTCGACGCTGCAGGTAATGCGTTCGCGCAAGCGCGGCAGGCCGATGCGAGGGCACGGCCGCGCGCCATCGGGACGTGGCACGCGGGGCGAAGCTCGCTATTCTGGCAGATTTTTTGGTGCCTGCGTGCATCCTGGTCCCGCCGCGCCGCCGCCATGCAGGCCGCATGGCGTACACTGGACAGCCGGCGGCGAAGCCGGCGCCCCACGACCAAGGAGGCAGACCCGATGTTCGGCACGATCCGCAATCTGCTGCGCCCTCCGCCCGGGATGGCGTTCGACTTCAGCCAGCCGGCGGGCGAGCCGGCGCTGGCGCCGGCCGGCGGCGTGTCGTGGCGCGTGTTCGCCAATCCGGTGGCGTTGTTCGTCGGCGGCGTGGCTGCGGTGCTGCTCGAATTGGCGGAACCCTCGGTGCGCGCGGGCGTGTGGGACCACAGCGGCTTCCGGCGCGATCCGGCGCTGCGCCTGCGCCGCACCGGCTTCGCGGCCATGATGACGGTCTACGGCCCGCGCTCCGCCAGCGAGGCGCTGATCGCCCGCGTGGTGCGCATGCACGACCGGGTGCAAGGGAACACGCCGGACGGCGTCGCCTACCGCGCCAACGATCCGCGCTTGCTCGACTGGGTGCAGGCGACCGCCACGTTCGGGTTTTCCGAGGCCTACCACGCCTACGTCCGGCCCCTGTCCGCGGCCGAGCGGGATGCCGCCTTCGCCGAGGGGCAGCCGGCCGCGCGGCTGTACGGCGCGACGGGCGCGCCGCGATCGCGCGCGGAGTGGGAGGCGCTGCTGGCGGCGACGGCCCCGGGCCTGGAAGGCTCGGCCATCCTGTCCGACTTCATGCGCATCATGGCGGCGGCGCCGATCCTGCCTCGGCCCCTGCGCTGGCTGCAGCGGCTGCTGGTGCGCGCCGCGGTCGAGATCGTGCCGGAGCCCGTGCGCTCGCTGCCGCAATTGCGCGGCCGCGGCCTGCGGCCGGGGGAGGCGCTGCTGGTACGCGTGCTGGCGCGCGTCGCCGGCCTGCTGCCGCTGGGCGACACGCCGCCGGCGCAGGCGGCCCGGCGGCTGCGCGGGACCGGCCCGGGACGCTGCAATGCGGCCGACTAGGCGCCGCGCAGCCGGTCGACCAGTTGCCCGAGCGGCATCGGCCGGTGGTACAGATAGCCCTGCATGCAGGGGCTGCCGTGCGCAGCCAGGTAGCGCGCCTGCGCCTCCGTCTCGATGCCTTCCGCGACCACGCGCAGGCCGAGGTGGCCCGCCATCGCCAGGATGGACTGCACGATCGCCGTGCTGCTCGGGTCGTTCGGCGTATCGTGCATGAAGCTCCTGTCGATCTTCAGCTCGTACAACGGCATCTTCTTCAGGTAGGCCAGGTTCGAGTAGCCCGTGCCGAAGTCGTCGACCGAGAAGCGGATGCCCAGGCCGGCCAGTTCGTGCATGCGCGTGATGGTCTGACCGATGTCCTCGACCAGCAGACCCTCCGTCACTTCGAAGATCAGCTGGCCGGGCGGCGCCCCCGTCTCGGCCAGGATGGCCCGTACCTGCTGCACGAAGTCGGGCTGGCGGAACTGCAGCGGGCTGACGTTGACGGACAGCGACAGCGGGTGGCCGGCCCGTTCCAGCGCCAGCCAGGTGGCGCAGGCTTCGCGCAGCGACCAGTTGCCCAGCGCAACGATCAGGCCGCTGGATTCCGCCACGGGGATGAAGACGTCGGGCGGCACCATCGTGCCGCCGGCGCGCTGCCAGCGCATCAGCAGCTCGGCGCCGACGGGGTTGCCGCGGTGGTCGACCTGCAGCTGCAGGTGCATCGCCAGTTCGCCGTTGTCCTGCGCCCGCGCCAGGTCGCGCTCCAGCGTCAGCCGGTGCTGGGCCTGCGCCAGCATGGCGCCTTCGAACAGCACGACGCCGTTGCGCCCACCGGCCTTGGCGTGGTACATCGCGGTGTCCGCTTCGCGCAGCAGGTCGTGCGCCGTCGTCGCCGTCTCCGCGCCGGCCCGCGGTGCCAGCGCCACGCCGATGCTGGCGGCGATGTGGAAGGGCTGGCCGTCAAGGTCCAGCGGCGCGGCCAGCGCCTCGCGCACCTGGTCGGCGACGTCCAGCGCCGTGCGCGCGGCGGTGGGCGGCGCCGCGGCGAGCCCCGCGAGCAGGACCACGAATTCGTCGCCGCCGATCCTGGCTACCGTGTCGCCTGGGCGCACGGCACCCGCCAGCCGCGCGGCCGCATGGCGCAGCAGGGCGTCGCCGGTGGCGTGGCCGCGCGCGTCGTTGACGTTCTTGAAGTTGTCCAGGTCCAGGTACAGCACGGCGGCGAGTTCCCCGGCCGGGCCGGCCGGCGCCAGGACCGCCTCCAGGCGTTCCATCAGCAGGCGCCGGTTCGGCAGGCCCGTCAGCACATCGTAGAAGGCCAGCCGGTGGATGGCGTCGGCGGCCGCGCGGCGCTCGGTCACGTCGCGCCCGACGACGACCCAGTGGCTGGGGCGCGCGCCCGAACGCGCGAAAGGCAGCATCTGGAGCTCGACCCAGTACGCTTCGCCGGCGCGCGTGTAGCTCTTCAGCTCGGCACTGCAGGGCTGGTCCGTGCGCATCGCCTCGACCAGGCGGGCGACGACGGCCGGGTCGGTGTCCGGTCCCTGCAGCACGTGCAGGCTGTGGCCGACGATGTCCTCGCGCGCATAGCCGGTGCGGCGCACGAAGGCGTCGTTGACGAAGGTGATGGGCTGGCCCGCGTCCTCGTCGTCGACGGCCCTGGCGATCAGCACCATGTCGTTCAGGCGCGCGACGGCCGCCGAGGTCAGTTCCAGTTCGCTGTTCAAGTCGTGCAGCACCGCCTGGTTCGTCTCGAGCGTGGCGGCGGCCGTGCGCGCCTGGGCGAGCGACAGCGACAGGCCTTTGAGCAAGGTACTGCAGGTGAGCGTGAGCATCGCCCCGACGGTGGCATAGTTGAGCGCGGCGACCAGCGACGGCTTGAACGGGTCGCTGCCCCAGCCGGGCACGCTCAGGCTGATGTGCCCGGACGCCCCGAGTGCGACGAGGGTGACGGCGCCCAGCGCGATGGCCAGCATGGCCGGACGCAGCCCGAGCAGGATCGCGGCCACGAGCGGCGGTCCGAGCAGGTAACTGAGGCTGGCCGCGCCAACCGTCAGCATCAGCGCGACCGACAGCCCGTAGACGACGGCCAGGAAATGGAGCACGCGCGTCGCGTACGCCATGTGCTTGCGGCGCCAGACCACGACCAGCCACGCCAGCGCGACCGAGTCGGCCAGCGCCACCTGCCACATGCCGTGCTGGACGAGGAAGGGAGCCATGGCGCCGATCGAGAGGGCGCCGACCACCAGCACGACGGACAGCAGGGAAGAGAAGGTCCGTTCGCGCCAGCCGTCGATATCGGTGACATTCACCATGGAGTGCATGGAATGAGGCAGCGGACAGGGCGCCGGCCGCAGTGTTTTCAATCCGCCATCATAGATTGCCCAAGCGTAACTGTCACTCGGTTTTTGCCGAATTGTTCCGAATTCGTCAATTTTTGGCGGCGGATGTCTCCCTGCCTCGGCGCCGGTTGCGGTGCTGCCGGATTGTCATGATGCGGACACGCGCGGCCGTTACAATGTCGGGTCCCACCCATCCATCCATGCCACGGAGTTCGACGACCGCCATGCCCACCGCCTTCCGCCCACGCCGCCACACGATGTCCATCCTGCTCCTCGCCGGCGCCGCCTTGCTCGCGCCGCTGACGGCCGCCGCCGCCCCCGCCGCGACGAAGTCCGTTGGCGCGGCCAGCGCCGCCGCCGTGAAACCCAAGCTGGTCGTGGTGATGGTGATCGACGGCCTGCCGTCCGAGCAGGTGCAGCGCTACCGCGACCAGTTCGGCCCGGGCGGCCTGCGCCGCCTGCTGGAGCAGGGTGCGAGCTTCACCAACGCGCACCAGGCGCACGGCGTGACCGTCACGGCGATCGGCCACACGGCCGTGCTGTCCGGCGCCTATCCGTACCGGCACGGCATCATCGGCAACAACTGGCTCGACGCCGACGGCAATTCCGTCTACTGCACCGAAGACAGGCGCTTCACCTACATCGGCGAGGAAACCGATGCCCACGACGGCACCTCGCCCGCCAACCTGCGCGTGGACACGCTGGGCGACCAGCTGCGCTACGCGACGGGCAACCGCAGCAAGGTATTGACGGTGTCCGGCAAGGACCGCGGCGCGATCCTGTTGGCGGGCAAGACCGGCACCGCCTACATGTTCATGGACAAGACCGGCGACTTCGCCAGCAGCACCTATTACATGCAGCAGCACCCGGCCTGGGTCCAGCGTTTCCAGGCGGGCAAGCCACAGGACCGCTACTACGCCAAGTCGTGGAAGCCGCTGCTGGCCGATAGCGCGTATGCCGACGACGCGCCGTATCCGGAAGCGACCACGAAAAGCCCGAACCGCTTCCCGTTCACCTTCTACAGCGAGAGCGGCAAGCCGGACGGGGACTACTACGGCCGCCTGAAGGTCAGCCCCGCCGTCGACGAGCTGACGCTGGACTTCGCCCAGGCCGCCGTCGAGGGCGAGCAGCTGGGCAGCAACCCGAGCGGCGCCACCGACATCCTCGGCATCAGCCTGTCGGGCCACGACTACGTGAACCACGCCTACGGCCCGGAAAGCCGCATGTCGCACGACCACCTGCAGCAGATCGACCGCCGCATCGCGACCTTCTTCGACTTCCTCGACCGCCGCATCGGCATGGACAACGTGCTGGTCGTGCTGACCGCCGACCACGGGTTCTCGAACACGCCGGAATTCTCGCAGTCGCGCCATATCGACGCGCAGCGCATCGATCCGAAAGCGCTGCTGGATGGGCTGGACAAGGCCCTGGCCGCGCGCTTCGGCGCCACGGGCCTGGTGAAGAAGTCGATGCTGCCCGAGGTCTACCTCGACTATGCCGCCATCGACAAGCGCGGCCTGGCGCGCGCCGACGTGGAAAGCGCGGCGGCGCGCCACCTGCTGGGCCAGCCCCATATCGCCGAGGTGTTCACGCGCACCCAATTCGAGGAAGGCGTGGCCTCCAGGTCGCGCCTGGGCCTCATGATGCAGCGGGCCTGGAACCGCCAGATGTCCGGTGACCTGATGGTGGTGCCGAGCGCCTATTCCTTCTTCGGCAGCGGCAGCTCGGGCACGACCCACGGTACCCCGTACAACTACGACAGCTCGGTGCCGCTGCTGATCATGGGCAAGCGCTGGATCCATCCGGGCGACGTGGGCCAGTACACGGAGGTCGTGGACATCGCGCCGACGCTGGCCCACATCCTGCGCGTGCGCGCGCCGGCCGCCGCCGAAGGCCGCGTGCTGGTCGAAGCGTTGCGCTGACGCCGCGGCGGGATGCGCCCATCGCGCCGCGTCCCGCTATACTTCGCACCACGAGCACTTTCACTTCCGGTAAGAACCCCATGTACGCAGCAGTCGACCTCGGCTCCAACAGCTTCCGTCTCCACATCGGCGAACCGATCGCCGGCCAGATCCACCTCGTGCGCACGGCGCGCGATCCGATCCGGCTGGCCGCCGGCCTCGGACCCGGCAACGTGCTGGGGGCGGACGCCCAGGCCACGGCCCAGAAGACGCTGCGCGACTTCGGCGCCATCCTGCGCCAGTACCGGCTGGACGCCGTGCGCGTGGTGGCCACCAACACGCTGCGCGTGGCCGCGAACGCGGAGCAGGTGCTGCCGCGGCTGGAGGAAGCCATCGGCTATCCGATCGAGATCATCTCGGGGGAAGAAGAGGGAAGGCTGATCTACATGGGCGTGGCGCGCGCGCTGGGCGCGAAGCCGGAGCAGCGCCTCGTGATCGACATCGGCGGCGGCTCGACGGAACTGATCGCGGGCCTGGGCGACGAGATCGGCATGGTCGAGTCGTTCAGCATCGGCACCCATCCGCAGAGCGCCGCCTACTTCGAGGGCGGCCACATCAGCGCAGATGCCTTTCACTCGGCGGTGAACGCGGCGCGCGCCCGTTTCGAGGACCTGGCCGGGCAATTCCGCGAACACGGCTGGGAGGCCGTGTACGGCTCCTCCGGCACGATCCGCGCGATCAACGAAGTCATCGCCAGGAACGGCCTGGGGGACGGCACCATGTCCTTCGCCAGCCTGCTGGCGCTGCGCGACAGGCTGATCGACCTCGGCCACGTGGACGCCTTCGACCTGCCGGGCGTCAAGCGCGAGCGCGTGATCGTCATGGTCGGCGGCTTGTCCATCCTGATCGGCGTGATGCAGGAACTGGGAGTGAAGACCATGACAGCGATTAATGCCGGCCTGCGCCTCGGGGTGCTGTCCGATCTCGAATTGCGCGCCAACCGTCAGGACCGGCGCGACCTGGCGATCCAGGACTGCATGCGCCGCTTCGGCGTCGATGCCGGCCGCGCCGCGCGCACGGCGAATATCGCGCGCAAGCTGTTCGACAAGCTCGCGCCGCAGGACGAAGCCGTGGCCCACCACCTGCTGCGCGGCACCATGCTGCACGAGGTGGGCCTGGCCGTCTCGCACACTGGAGCGCACAAGCACGCGGCCTATATCGTCGAGCATGCCGACCTGCCGGGCTTCACGGCGCGCGAGCAGCGCCTGATGAGCATGATCGTGCTGGGGCAGAAGGGCAATCTGCGCAAGGTGCGCGAGGTGCTCGCGGCGCCGGACCTGGCCAAGGCCGTGCTGGCACTGCGCCTGGCGGCCGTCTTCATGCACGCGCGCGTGGACGCCGACGTCGACACGCTCAAGCTGCGCATGAAGGGCAGGATCGACGTCGAGACGCCGCGCGGCTGGCTGGGCCAGCATCCGACGGTGGCATCGTGGTTCGAGAAGGAGGCGGCGGCGTGGAGCGACGTCGGCATCCCGTTCCAGGTGACCCAGGGCTGACGATGGCTTTTTGTGAAGGTTTTTTTGCAATCCGGCGCGTGCGCGCCGCCCCGGATGTGTTAAATTTGCCAGATTAATTCAACACGCTTGTTCCCGGCACCCAAGCCACGTGCCGGTACCTCGCCATGCCGCATATCCTCCTGGTCGACGACGAAGAAGCAGTGCGCTACGTCTTCGAACGCTATCTCAGCATCCTCGGTTATCGCATCACGACGGCGCGCGACGGTGCCGAAGCGCTCGGCATGCACCAGGCCGATCCCGCCGACCTGATCATCACCGATTTCCGCATGCCCTATATGGACGGCGGCGAATTGCTGGCGCGCCTGCGCCGCATCGATCCGCACCTGCCGGCAATCCTGATTTCCGCCAACCCGGTCGATGCCGGACCGCTGCTGGACGGCGTGCGCTTCTTCTCCAAGCCGGTCTCGATGCCGGCGCTGTCCGAGACCATCGCCGCCATGATCGGCGGCGGCCGGCCGGGCCCCGGCGAAGGCATCGGACACGGCAATCGGGTCGGCGAGCCGAACGCATTGCGCAGCCGCCAGTGCGCCGCATAAGGACGTCGCCCCGGCGCAGGCCGGGGCGACGTGATGGCTGCTGACGGAAGGCGCCGGACCGATGGATCCCGGCGGCCCCGCCGTTCTTCAACCACGCTTGCCGCGGCGGCGCAGGCCGGCCGCCAGGGCCAGGCCCAGGCCGAACGTGGCCAGCGTCGCCGGCTCCGGCACGGCCTTCGGGCCGATGCCGTCGTTGGCCGCGAACGTCGTGAAGCTGGCGCCGGCGGCCTTGAACTGGGCCTGCTGGACGCCGTCGCAGCAGCCTTCCAGACCGTAGATCGTCAGCGTGTGGTTGCCCGCGGCGAGCAGCGAGGAGGCCTGCAGGTATTGCGTCGTGGAGGAGTAGCTATTGCCCCAGTACATATCCGTCGAGCGCGAGGTCAGCGCCACGCCGTCCAGGAACAGGGCGCCGCCGTAGCCGAAATCGACGCCGGTACGGAAGGTCCAGGTGGCCGCGTTCGCCACGCTGAAGTCGATCGTCGCCTTCCATGCGATATTGCTGTTGCTGCCGCCGCTGAACTGGTTCGCGTTGGAGAGATTGTCGTAGGACGAGATGGTCTTCGTGCCGTAGCCCGCGCCCTGGCTCAGCAGCGCGCGCTCGACCACGTCCTTGTAGGCCGTGGCACTGCTTTGCGACCCGGCGTTGCTGTAGGCGGTCTGCAGGGTGATGACGCTGGCGTTTGCCTGGGCGGCGAAGCAGGCGAGGAGGATGGCGCAGCTGGTCTTAACGTTTTTCATTGTCTTTCAGGAAAATATATTTGCGTATTTGTAAATATACCATCGGTGTGGACAGTTTGTTGAAATTGATGATCGGATAATAATGAACAATAAAAATTTGATGTTTTCGCGCAACGTCGTGCATGCGGCATGGGGGACGATGCTGGCGGCGCTCGCCATTCCCGCCATGGCGGCGGACATGACCAGTTGCGCGGGCAAGGCCCCGTCCGGCGAACTGCGCGCCGAGCGGGTGGCGGCCGCGGCGCCGTCGCGGGAAGGCGCTTCCCTGTACGAGGGCCCCGTCTGGATCGGCGGCGCGCTGTACTTCTCGGACTTCGGCCTGGAGGGGACCTTCCCGTCCCGAATCCGCAAGCTGGCGCCGGACGGCAGCGTGGGCACGGCCTTCGAGGACAGCGGCAGCAACGGCCTGGCCGTCGACGGCGCCGGCAAGCTCGTCGCGGCCAGCCACAAGGACAAGGCGTTGGTGCGCATCGACCTGGCGAACGGCAAGCGCACGCCGATCGCGGGGCGCTACGACGGCCAGCCGTTCAATTCGCCGAACGACATCGCCATCGCCCGCGACGGCACCCTGTACTTCACCGACCCGGATTACCAGCAGGCGGCCGCGCCCGGCCGCCAGGGCGTCACCGGCATCTACCGGGTCGGCACGGACGGCAAGGCGGCGCTGCTGGACGGCAGCCGCAAGAACCCGAACGGCATCGCCCTGTCGCCCGACGAGAAGGTGCTGTACGTGAATGCGCTGGATGGCGTGCTGCGCGCCTATCCGGTCGTCGACGGCGCCGCGCGCCTGCCGGGCCGCGACGTGGTCAAGGGCCTGGACGGGCCGGACGGCATGACGGTCGATTGCCAGGGGAACGTCTACGTGACGGAGCACGCCGCCAGGCGCGTGCGCGTGTTTTCGCCGCAGGGCAGGGAGCTGGCGACGATCCGCGTCGACGCGAACGTGACCAACGCGGCCTTTGGCGGCGGCGACGGCAAGACGCTGTACATCACGGGGGCTGGCGCCTTGTGGCAGGTACGGCTCGGCCTGCCGGGCAAGCCGTATTGACGAGGGCCGGTACGGCGCCTGCCGCACCGGCGCCGGATCAGCGGGTAGAGGTACCGGAGGTGCTGGAGCTGCCCGAGGTGTTGCCCGACGTGCTGGACGGCTGGGTCGCGCCGCCCGTCGAGGTGCCGCTGGGGTCGCTGGCGGTCGGCGTGTTGTAGGCGCCGATGCCCGTCGTGTTGCCGGTGCCGCCCGAGCTGGCGCCGTTGTCGCTCTCCGTCCGGCCGGCCCCGTTGCTGCTACCGGTGCTCGAGCTCATGCCGCCGAACGAGCCGGCGCTGTCATTGGTCGTGCCGGTGGAGCTGCAGGCGGCCAGGCCAAGCGCCATCAGGCCGCCGATCAGTACGCGTTGAACCGTTTTCATGGTCTTCTCCCGTGGGTGTTTGCTGGCGTCGATCATGCGGCGCCGGCGCGCTGGCGGGAATAGGATGGGTCCGTCGGGAATTGTAGGAGCGCGCTCACGGCCTGCTTGCACTGCTTGCTGCGGGACCTGCGTCGCCCGTACACTGGTCATCCACCCAAGCGGCGGAGGAGACGATGATGCCGAGCAAGAATACGGTATGCCTGTGGTTCGACGGCGACGCCCTCGAAGCGGCGACCTTCTACGCGAAGACCTTTCCCGACAGCGCCGTCGGCAAGATCTTCCGTGCCCCGGGCGACTACCCGTCCGGCAAGCAGGGCGACGTGCTGACGGTGGAGTTCACGGTGGCCGGCATTCCCTGCATCGGCCTGAACGGCGGTCCGGCCTTCACGCACAGCGAGGCCTTCTCGTTCCAGATCGCCACCGACGACCAGGCCGAGACGGACCGCCTGTGGAACGCCATCGTCCAGAACGGCGGCCAGGAAAGCGCGTGCGGCTGGTGCAAGGACCGCTGGGGCTTGTCCTGGCAGATCACGCCGCGCGCCATGAGCGCGGCGCTTGCCGATCCCGACCAGGCCGCGGCCCGGCGCGCCTTCGAGGCGATGATGACGATGGGAAAAATCGACATCGCCGCCATCGAGGCGGCCCGGCGTGGGTGAATGAACACGTCGCCCCGGCGCAGGCCGGGGCTGATGTCGTGGCGTCGCCGGAACGCGCAGGACCTGGGCCCCGGCCTGCGCCGGGGCGACGGTTTCATGGCCAGCGATAAACGCGGTCCGATGGGTGCTAGGCCTTCAGCACGACGCGCTTCTTCTCCCGCGCCGACTGGTAAATGGCCTCGATGATGCGCATGTCGCGCAAGCCTTCCTCGCCCGCGACGATCGGGGTCCGGTCTTCCATCACGCACTGCGCCATGTGGTCGAGCTGGCCGGCGAACTGCGTCGCGCCGGGGCCCGGTGGCGGCGTGATTTCCTCGCCGCGGCCGCTGCCGACCCACAGGCGGTTGCCGCGGTAGGCCGTCGCCGGTTCCATCTCGATGCGTCCCTTGTCGCCCACGAGCAGGATATGGTTCTGGTTGGCGCTGTACATCGACTGGCAGGAGCCGATCACGCCGGACGGGAATTCCAGCTGGAAGCCGATCTGGTCTTCCACTTCGCGGAAACGCGGGTCCTTGCGGTCCGTCGTTTCCTGCGCATAGACGGCGATGGGCTCCTCGCCCGTCATGTAGCGCGCCGCGTTCAGCGCGTAGATGCCGATGTCCATCATCGAGCCGCCGCCCGACATCGCCTTCTTCAGGCGCCAGGCGTTCGGGTTGCCGAAGGTGAAGCCGTGTTCGGAACGGAAGTAGCGCAGCTTGCCGATCTCGCCGGCCCGGGCGCGGCGGCGCGCTTCCAGGTTGGTCGGCTCGAAATGGCAGCGGTAGCCGATCATCAGTTTCTTGCCGGCCTGGCGGCAGGCGGCGATCATCGATTCGCACTCGGCGGAAGAGAGCGCCATCGGCTTTTCGCACAGCACGTGCTTGCCGGCCTTGGCGGCGCGGATCGTATACTCCGCGTGCATGGAGACGGGCAGGCAGACGTAGACGATGTCGATGTCCGGGTTGTCGCGGATGCGGTCGAAGTTTTCGTAGTTGTAGATATTCTTTTCCGGCACGTCGTATTGCGCGGCCACGCGTTTCGCCTTGTCCGCGTCGCCGCTGACGAGGGCGACCAGTTTGCTGTGCCGGCAGTTCTTGAATTCCGGGATGATCACGCCGAGGCCGTAGCCGCCCAGGCCCACGATGGCATAGCCCAGCTTGCGCTGCGGTTCGGCCGCGCGCAGGGGAAAGGCGGCCGCGCCGGCCGCCAGGGCGCCGCCGGCCAGCACGAGGTTGCGTCGGTTCAGGTCGATCATCTGTGTTGTCTCCTTGTTGTTGTCGTACGTGGGGCGCCGGCGGATGCCGGCGTCCGAGAAATCGATTTCAGTTGTGGGGAAATTGTAATACGGATGCGCCCGCGCAGGCGCGGCAAACGGCTGTGTCGCATCAAAATTATGCAACTAACCGACATGAGAGGCGGGAAGCGCGGCGGGTGCGGGCCTGGCGGCCCGCCACGGCGGTCAGCGCAGCTTGCCGACCATGTCCGGCCCCACGGCCAGGCGGATGAAGGGGGCGGGATCGTCGTCGCTCTTGCGCGCGATCCACAGCACGCTGGCCTTGCGGATCTTCCACTCGTGCGGGCTGCCGGAGAAGACCTGCGCGGCCACCTGGCCCAGCAGCGGCTGGTGGCCGACGATGACCACCGGCAGGCGCTGGCCAGGCCAGCCGGCCGCGTCCAGGATCCGGTCCGGCGTCGAATCAGTGTTCAGCGCGTCGACGGTGGTGAACTTGCGGCCCAGCGCCTCGGCCGTCTGCACGCAGCGCAGGGCGGGGCTGACGAGGATGCGGCACTGCGCCGGCAGCTGGCGGTCGAGCCAGGCGCCCACGCGCGAGGCGTGGCGCGCGCCCTTCGAGGTCAGCGCGCGGCGCTGGTCGCCCTCGTGGGTGGCGACGTGCGGTTCAGCCTCGGCGTGACGCCACAGGATCAGTTCCAAGCTCGTTCTCCTTGTGATTGGCATGCGTCTCGGCGCCGGCGCCGAGCATGTCCATCAGCGCCTGCTGGGCGCTGAACGGTTTCTGGCTGCCGCGCGGCTTGCGGCGGCGGTAGCGGCCCTCGTTGCCCAGTTCCCAGGCGTTCACGTTGTCCTTCAGGTAGACCTGCAGGCCTTCGCGGATGACGCGCTTCTTCAGCGCCGGCGAACGGATGGGGAACGCGATCTCGACGCGGCGGAACAGGTTGCGGTTCATCCAGTCGGCGCTGCTCAGCCAGACGTCGTGCTTGAGGGCGTTGCGGAAGTAGTAGATGCGCGTGTGCTCGAGGAAGCGGCCGACGATCGAGCGCACCTTGATGTTCTCCGACAGGCCGGGCACGCCGGGCCGCAGCGCGCACGCGCCGCGCACGATCAGGTCGATGCGCACGCCGTCGTTCGAGGCGTCGTACAGCGCGCGGATGACGGAATCGTCGGTCAGCGAATTCATCTTGGCGATGATGCGCGCCGGCTTGCCCTCGCGCGCCAGCGCCGCCTCCTGGCGGATCGCCTTGACGATCTCCTTCTGCAGCGAGAACGGCGCCAGCCACACCGCCGAGAGCTGGGTCGGACGCGTCAGGCTGGTCAGGTGGATGAAGACCTCGTTGACGTCGGCCGTGATTTCCTCGTCCGCGGTCAGGAGGCCGAAGTCCGTATAGAACTTGGCCGTCGTCGTGTTGTAGTTGCCGGTGCCCAGGTGGGCGTAGCGGCGCAGGCCGGACGGCTCGCGGCGCAGCACCAGGGCCATCTTGGCGTGCGTCTTGAGGCCGACGACGCCATACACGACCTGGGCGCCCGCTTCCTCCAGGCGCTGGGCCCAGTTGATATTGGCTTCCTCGTCGAAACGCGCCATCAGCTCGACGATGACGGTGACTTCCTTGCCGCGCTGGGCGGCGCCGATCAGCGCCTCCATCAGCTCGGAATTCGAGCCGGCGCGGTAGATCGTCTGCTTGATCGCGACCACGTTCGGGTCGGCGGCGGCGCAGCGCACGAAGTCGATCACGGGCTGGAAGGACTGGAACGGGTGGTGCAGCAGCACGTCCTGCTTGCCCAGCACGTTGAAGATGTCGTGGTGCTGGGCCAGCTTGGCGGGGAAGCCCGGCACGTAGGGCGGGAACTTCAGGTCCGCGCGCGTGTTGGTGTTGGCGATCTCGAGCAGCCGGCCCATGTTCACGGGGCCGTCCACCGTGAACAGGCGCGAGCGGTCGATCGAGAACTGGTCGAGCAGGAAGTCGGCCAGGTGCTTGGGACAGCCGCGCGCCACTTCCAGGCGCACGGCGAAACCGTAGTTGCGGCTGTGCAGTTCGCTCTGCAGCGCCTGGCGCAGGTTCTTGACCTCTTCCTCGTCGACCCACAGGTCGCTGTTGCGCGTGACGCGGAACTGCGAGTACGACACCACCTCGCGGCCCGTGAACAGGTCCGCCATATGGGCCTGGATGACAGACGACAGCAGGCAGTAGGAGGCGCCCGGCTTGTCCGACAGTTCGTCCGGCAGGCGGATCACGCGCGGCAGCACGCGCGGCGCCTTCATGATGGCGATGCCGGTGCCGCGCCCGAACGCATCCTTGCCGGACAGTTCGACGATGAAGTTCAGGCTCTTGTTGATCACGCGCGGGAACGGGTGTGCCGGGTCGAGTCCGACGGGCGTGAGCAGCGGGCGCACTTCCTTGTCGAAGTACTGCTTGACCCAGGCCTTCTGGGCCGCGTTGCGGTCGGAGCGGCGCAGCAGGTGGATGCCGTTCAAGGACAGCTGCGGCAGGATCTCGTCGTTCAGCAGCGCGTACTGGCGCGCGATGATCTGGCGGCATTCCTCGGCGGCGCCGTCCAGGTCCGCACGGCCCGGCTCCGGACCGCCCTGGTCTTGGTGCTGGGCCAGCAGGCTGGCCACGCGCACTTCGAAGAATTCGTCCAGGTTGCTGCTGACGATGGTCAAAAAGCGCAGGCGCTCGAGCAGCGGCAGGCGCGGGTCTTCGGCGTTTTCCAGCACGCGCCGGTTGAACTCGAGCAGCGACAGTTCGCGGTTCAGGAAAGGCGCAGGCGCGTCCGCCGGCAGCGAGGCGCTGGCCTCGTCCGTTTTCAACTTCACATCCATTTTTCGGGAATATTTCACTAGTGGCAACAGAGTGTAGAAGCCGCAGATGACAGGATTGTGACAGAGAACGGCCGAGTTATTGCATCCGGACGCGACGCGCGCGCGCGGAGGGCCATGACAACGGGGTGTGGTGGGTGGAATCGAATGCAGCCGACGGGGTTGCGCCGGTCCGGCGCACGCCGCGGGCAGGGGCGGACGGCTGGTATGGCCAGGACGGCGGGACCCTCGTCCGGGGCCCGCCCGTCCGCCGTGCAGTGCCCCGCTCAGCTATTGTTATACAGCGGATTCGGCGCGATGTAGACCTTGGCCCCGTCCACGCCGAAGTCCTGCGGCGCGATCTTGTCCAGGGGCGCCACGCCGTCGCGCTGCACGGTGTTGAAGGTCCAGGCGAAGCTATGGTCGCCGTGGACGAAGCGCACGGTCTCGCCGTCGTTCACGTTCGCGTAGCGGGCATGGTCGTCCAGCACGATGGTGCGGCTGGCCGCATCGGCGGGGGCGGGCATGCCGTAGGCGGCGGCACCGACGCGCACGGTGGGCATGGCCTGGGCGGCCGATGCGCAGGACAGGACGAGGACAGCGGCAAGGGTAGCGGTGGCTTTCATGACTTTCTCCTTCAGTGGGTTGCGATGAAGGACAGTCTAGGGGGGCGACGCTGTCGGGTCCGTGACGGCCGGATGACAATGCTGTCATCCATGGCGCGCCGGGCGGCTCCGTGTTTACGCCGCCTGCTCGCGTCCGCGCCGCAGGTCTTCGCGTGGCGGGCGCCCGAACATGCGCGTGTACTCGCGCGTGAACTGCGAGGGGCTTTCGTAGCCGACCTGGTAGGCCACGGCCGCCACGTCGCGGCTGCTGGCCGCCAGGCGCGCGCGCGCCTCGTGCAGGCGGATCTGCTTCTGGTACTGCAGGGGGCTCAGCGACGTGATTTCCTTGAAGTGGCGGAACAGCGTCGAGGCGCTCATGCCGCTCACCGTTTCCAGTTGCTGCGTCGAGACCGGCTCCGCGTAGTGCTGCTGCAGCCAGCGGATGGCGCGGCCGATGCGCGAGGAGCGACTGTCGACCATGCCCACTTCGCGCAGCAGCGGACCGTGCGGGCCGCACAGGAGGCGCCACAGGATCTCGCGTTCCAGCAGCGGGCGCAGGATGCGCACGTCGTCGGGCTGGTCCAGCAGGCTCACGAGGCGTCCGAGCGCGTCGAGCAGCTGCGGCGAGGCCGCGTGCACGGCCATCGCGGCGGCGTCGCCGTCGGCGACGCCCGCCCCGGCTTCCAGCAGCAGGCCGCCGATGTCGGCCGGGCGCAGCGTCAGCGCGATGCCGACATAGGGTTCTTCCGCGCTGGCCTGGATCACCTGGCCCACCGCGGGCATGGCCAGCGAGACGATCAGGCAGTCTCCCGGGCCGTAGTCGAAGGTGTGGCCGCCCACGGTGGTGCGCTTGCGTCCCTGCAGGATCAGGGCGAAGGCGGGTTCCTCGATGCCGCTGACCGGTTCGCTGGGCGCGGTGAGGGTGCGCACGCGCAGGCCGGGAACGACGCAATCCGGACCGGTGCCGGCATGGCGCAGGGCGAGGCGGGTGAGGTCGTCGAGGGTCATCATGGCGTCGGGACGTGTCGGGAGAAACCGGCTGCCGGGTGGACGGCCGGCGGCGCCATCGGGCGCGGCGTCGAAGCGGGAAAAGCGCTGTGCATACACCCATTGTAATGGACGCGCGCGCGCCACGCACCCCCCATCTTTGACAAGCGCTCCTGTCAGCCTGGTGCGCCGCTGCGCCGCGTTCAGCGGGCGCCGCGGAACAGGGAAAAGCCGGGCGGGCGCCGACGCCGTGGCGGCGCGGCATACGCCAGGCGCGCGTCCAGGCGCAGCGCGACCAGTGTCCCGCTGCCGGGCGGGCCGGCGGCGCCGATCGCGATGCCTGCCCCGATGGCGGCGGCGCGTTCGCGCATGCCGGCCAGGCCCCAGTGCCCGGGGCGCACCGGGCCCGGCGCCAGGCCGCGGCCGTCGTCGCGCACTTCCAGCGCGAACTCCGTGTCGTCGTAGCGCAGCCGCAGGGTCACGTGCGCGGCATGGGTATGGCGGAACGCGTTCTGCAGCGCCTCGCGCGCGATGAAGCAGGCCTCCTGCGCCACCTCGGGACGCAAGGCGCGCTGTGCGCCGTCGACGGCGATGTCGAAGCCGACGCCGTACTGTTCCCCCAGCATGTGCCCGAGCGGCGCCAGCGCCGCGGCCAGGTCCTGCCCCGGCGCGCCCGCGCCGCGCAGCGCATACAGCTCGTCGCGGCCCTCGGCGAGCGTGCGCCGCGCCTGTTCCAGCGTGCGATCGAGCAGGGGCCGGGAAGGGTTGTCGGCCGGCAGGCGGTCGCGCGCCGTCTCGAACAGCATCAGCAGGGCCTGCACCGACTGCATCAGCGTGTCGTGCAGCGTGCGCGCGATGCGTTCGCGCTCGCCCGCGCGTTCGCGCAGCAGGCGGCGTAGCTGGCGCGTGGCGGCGCGCAGGCGCAGCCGGTAGAGCAGCCACGCGGCGAACGCCGCGGCGGCCGCGCATAGCACCTTGAAGGCCGTGCTTTGCACGAAGGTCGGGGCAATGCCGAAGGACAGCGCGGCGCCGCGTTCGCTCCACACGCCGTCTTCGTTCACCGCCTGCACGCGGAAGCGGTAGTCGCCCGGCGCCAGCCGGCTGTAGTAGGCGCTGCGGCGCGTGCCCGCGTCCTGCCAGTCGGCGTCGACGCCTTCCAGGCGGTAGCGGAAGCGCACCCGTTCGGGCATCGTGAAACTGGCGGCGTCGTAATCGATCTGCAGCGCGCGCGTGCCGGCGGGCAGCAGCATGCCGTCGCGCGGCGCGAACGCTTGCCCGTGCGCGCCCACGGCGCCGATGCGCAGCGGCGGCGCCACCAGATTGCGGTACAGGCGGCGCGGATCGAGCCACGCGGCGCCGTCCGTGGCCGCCAGCAGCAGCCGGCCCTGACGGTCCTGCAGCAGGCTGGGCTGGGCGGTACGGAAATGGGCGATGCCGGGGTAGCCATCCAGCGTGTCGAACACTTCGCACGGCAGCCGGGTGCGCGCCGGGGCGGCCAGCAGGGCGCTCCAGTCGGCGCCGCGCACGTGCACCAGGCCGCGGCTGCCGTTGAGCCAGAGGTCGCCGTCGGGCGTCTGCACGATGCCGGTCACTCCCGCGAAGGCGCCTGGATCGGCAGCCTCGACCTGGCGAAAGCGTGTGCCGGACAGTAGCGCCAGACCCCGGTCGCCGCCAGCCACCAGCGTACCGCCGACGTCGGCCAGCGTGGCGACCAGTCCGATGTCGAGCCCGTCCGGGCGGCCGTAGCGCCGTAGCTTGCCGTCGCGCAGCGCGTGGATGTCGCTGTCGTAGCCGATCCACAGCGTGCCGTCGCGGGCTCGGCCCACGCCGTTCGGCGGGCGCTCCGGCAGGCCGAAGTCGGTGGCCGGGCGCCAGGCGCCATCCGCATAGCGATACAGCCTGTCGTTGACGAAGCTTGCCCACAGTGCCGCGCCGTCGTCGACCATCAGGCGCGCGCCCTCGTAGCGGTCGCCGCGGTGTTGCAGGTTGGCGGGGAAGGGAATGCGTTCGGTCTTGCCGTTTGCACGGCGCTCGATGTGGGTGCCGGTGCCGACCAGCAGGCTGCCATCGTTGCCGGTCGCCAGCGCGGTGACACGCTGGTCGGGCTGCAGCACTGGACCGCCGGCATCGAGGCGCCAGAATTGCCACAGGGGCCCGACCTTGGCCGTGGCCCACAGCGTGCCGGCACCGTCGTGCGCGAGCGTGATGTAGCCGCTGTCGGGCGCCAGGGGGAGCGGCATGAGGCGGTTGTGGCGCAAGCGGTCGACGCCGCGGCGCGTGCCGAGCCAGATATTGCCTTCGCCGTCTTCGAGGATGGTCTTGACGGTTGTGCTGCTGAGGCTGTCCGGCCGGGCCAGGCGTTCGCCGTCCGCGACCATGACGGTCTCCTTGTCCGCGAGCCCGGCCGGGGTGGTGCGTGCCACGCCGCCGGCCAGGGCCGCCCACAGGTTGCCGTCGCGGTCGAAGATGTGGGAGAACGCGGTGGGCAGGCCCGCATGGGGCCGCCCGGCCGGATACGCGGCGAGCGCCGCCGGCACCCGCCGGATGCGGTCGTTGGCATCGTTCCACAACTGCCCGTCCGGAGACAGCAGCAGGCCGTAGCCGGTTGCCGCGATGCCGGTAGCGACGAAGCGCTGGGTCGCGTCGTCCAGGCGGAAGACGGCGCCGTCCCCGGCCGCCAGCAGGGCGCCGTCGGGCGCGCGCCACAGGTCTTGCGCAGGACCCGGCAAGCCATCCTCGGCACGTACCCAGCGGCCACCGTCCAGGCGCAGCAACCCCTTCGTGGTCAGCACCCAGTCGCGCCCCGCGCGGTCGCGTTCGAACCCGCGCACGCCGCCCGCCGGCAGGCCGTCGGCCGTGCCGTAATGGCGCAGCACGCCGCCGTGCCAGACATCGGCGCCGCCGAAGCGGTAGCCGATCCACAGCGCGCCGTCGGCATGGGCGCGCAGGGCCGACAGCACGTTCGACTGCAGCGCCGTGCCGCCGAGGCTGCGCACGTGCTCGAAGCGCACGCCGTCGAAGCGGTACAGGCCGGACGTGGCGGCGAACCACATGGTCCCGCCTGCCCCCTGTGCCATGTCCCAGACGTCGCCGGGCATGCCGTCCTTGCTGGTCCACATGTCGTGGTGCAGGTGGTCGAGCGGGATACGCGGGTCCAGCGCGCGGGCAGCGGCGGCGGCGCCGCACAGCGTCGCGAACAGGAATGCGCGGAAGAAATTGGATGGCAGCATGGCCGGCATTGTAATGGAACGCCGTTGCCTTGCGCCGGCCCGCCGCCTGCATCCCGACTGCATCTGTATACGAACGGATACTGGTGACGCCCGCATGGTCGAACTACCATGGCCTGCCGGTGATATCCGGCTCCAAGACTACGGTGCCGCGCCAGCGCCGTCCGATAACCCTGACGAGGACACACCAATGAACAATCCGAAACTCGAAGTGCTGACGCCGCAGAACAGCCAGCTGATCATCATCGACCACCAGCCGCAGATGGCGTTCGCCGTGCAGTCGATCGACCGCCAGACGCTGAAGAACAACGTGGTGGGCCTGGCCAAGGCGGCGTCCGTCTTCAACATCCCGACCACCATCACCACCGTCGAGACCGAAAGCTTCTCCGGCCACACCTTCCCGGAAATCCTGGACGTGTTCCCGGGCAAGCCCATCCTCGAACGCACCTCGATGAACTCCTGGGACGACCAGAAGGTGCGCGACGCGCTGGCCGCCAACGGCCGCAAGAAGGTCGTCGTGGCCGGCCTCTGGACCGAGGTCTGCAACACCACCTTCGCGCTGTGCGCCATGCTGGAAGGCGACTACGAGATCTACATGGTCGCCGACGCCTCGGGCGGCACCTCGAAGGAAGCGCACGACTGGGCGATGCAGCGCATGGTGCAGGCCGGCGCCGTGCCCGTGACCTGGCAGCAGGTGCTGCTCGAGTGGCAGCGCGACTGGGCCCGCCGCGAGACCTATGACGCCGTCGGCGCCATCGTCAAGGAGCATTCGGGCGCCTACGGCATGGGCATCGACTACGCGTACACGATGGTGCACAAGGCGCCGGAGCGCGCCAAGCCGGGCCACGAGACGCTGGCCCCTGTCGCCGCACCGGTGCGCTGAGCAAGCCATCCTCGCCGGGCCGCGCCGCGTGCGCCGGCCCGGCGCCACTTTTCGCACGGAGCGCCCCATGAAGTTCTACCTGGTTTCCCTCGCGGTCGGCCTCCTGGTCGGCTGCATCTACGCCTTGCTGCAGGTGCGCTCGCCGGCCCCGCCGGCCATCGCGCTGATCGGCCTGTTCGGCATGCTGGTCGGCGAACAGGCGGTGCCGATCGCCAAGCGCCTGATCTCCGGCGAGCCGGTCACCGTCTCCTGGTTCCGCGCCGAGTGCGTCAGCCGCATCAGCGGGGTCGAGCCCCCGCGCCAGGCGCCGCAAGACCCCGCGGCATGAGCTGCGCGCCCGACGCGCCATACCGCGTCCTCGTCGTCGTCGACGACGACGCCGTGCGCGAAGCCATGCTTAACCTCCTGACGGCGGCCGGTTATGCCGCCGAGGGCTTCGGCGACGGCGCCGCGCTGCTGGCGACGGCGCAGGCGCACCTGGCCCACTGCGCGGTGCTCGACATCCACCTGGGCGACGCCGATGGCTTCACGCTGGCCGAACGCCTGCGCGCCGGCGCGCCCAACCTGCCGCTCATCTTCATCACGGGCGACGAGGACCCGCGCCTGGACGAACGCGCCGGCCGCGCCGGCGCCCTGGCCCTGATGCGCAAGCCGGTCGACACCGACTGCCTGCTGGCGCTGATCGACGCGATACCGCCCGCGAGGACGCCCCGATGAACGCACATTCCAGCTATCCGATTTGGCGCGACCCAGCATTTTCCGCTATTCTTGCCCCCATGAATGAACTGGAGACAGGGATGAGCGAGCGCCTCGTCATGGTGCTCGACGACGATCCGACCATCCGCAGCGCCGTCTCGGATCTGCTCGAGGCGGAAGGATACCGCGTCGCCGCGTTCGCCTCCGCCGCGGACTTCCTCGAGACCCCGGCGCCCGCCATTCCCTCGTGCGTGATCCTGGACATGCAGATGCCCCAGTTCGACGGCATGACCGTGCTCCAGCACATGGCGCGGCGCCGCCTGGCCTTGCCCGTCATCTTCCTGACGGGGCATGGC
The DNA here is from genome assembly GCF_030412015.1 of Massilia sp. YIM B02763. Lineage (GTDB taxonomy): Bacteria > Pseudomonadota > Gammaproteobacteria > Burkholderiales > Burkholderiaceae_D > Telluria. Next base: position 142,836 of record NZ_JASNRD010000015.1, read on the forward strand.
TCGATCCCGCTGTCCGTCGCCGCGATGAAGGCGGGCGCCAACGAATTCCTGACCAAGCCGGTCGATCCGGACGCGCTGCTGGCGGCCGTGGGCGAAGCGCTGGCGGCCGACTGCGCGCGCATCGCCGAGCGCCGCGAAACGGACCGGCTGGCCGAGCTGCACGCCCAGCTGACCCCGCGCGAACGGGAGGTGTTCGCGCTGGCCATCGGCGGCCTGCTCAACAAGCAGATCGCCGACGAGATGGGCATCAGCGAGATCATGGCCAAGGTGCACAAGCGTAACCTGATGCAGAAGATGCAGACCCGCACGCTGGCCGAGCTGGTGCGCATGGCCGAGCGGCTCGGCATCGAGATCACGCGCCGGCGCTGAGCACCCGGCGCCCACGGCTTGAATGCCGCAGGCGCGCGGCCGGCGGCCTTACTGCCGGGGGGCCGACCGCACGCCGTCCAGCGTGCGGCCGACCCACGCGGCCAGCGCGTCGTCGTCGCCCATGCGGCCCGCATACGGGTAGTCCGGCATGAAGGGCTCGCGCGTCGCCTGTGCCGTCACGTACAGGGCCGACGGAATGTACAGCGCGCCGCGCCCGCTGGGCAGGTCGGTGCGCGCGATCTCGCCCAGCGGCGAGTAGCCGATCGTCGCCTCGCCCAGCAGCACGGCGTCGCCCGTCGCCTGCAGTTGCTGGACGAAGTTCATGCACGAGCTGAAGCAGTTGCGGTCGATGACGGCGGCCAGGCGCGGACCGCGCGGACGCTTGACGACGAAGGGCGCTGGCGGCGCATCCGACGCGGGAGGCGCACCGCTGACCTGGGCCATCCTGCGGCCTGCGCGCATGGCCTCGCGCACCTTCGCCAGGTCGGCCGCGAATTCGTCCTTCGAGGCGGCGAATTCCGGCTTTGCCGCGTAGTGCTGGAGCAGGGCGACGGTGGCCCCGTCGGCGATCAGGTATTTCCGCATCCCTCCCGCTTCCGCCAGTTGCAGGCTGTACGCTTGTCCGTACAGCACGCCCAGCGCCCGCCGGCCCCAGCTCGAATCGCCGCCGCCGTTGCCGCGCAGGTCGAACACGATCCAGTCGGCATCCTTGACGGTGGCGAGCTGCTTGTACAGCGCTTCGTAGGCGGTTCCCGACGCGGCGCCGTTAAAGTCGGGCATGCCGACCCAGTAGCGGCCCTTGCCCAGCGCCGTCATGCCGACCGGCTTCGCACGCGCGGCGCTGGCGCGGCGCCGCGCGTCGAAGCGCGCGACGGCGGCGGCATCGCCCGCCACCTGCAGCGGCAGGGCATAGCGCCGGCGGCCGCCGTCGGGCAGGTCGAACACGCAGGCCTTGGGCGTCCACCCCAGGCCCGCATCGAACATCACCTGCTGGGCCAGGGTCGAGAACGTGCCCGCGTATTCGATGCTGGCGCTGTTGAACGGCGCGGCCTCTTCCTTGAGCCAGGTGCCGATCCAGGCGCCGTCGCAGCTCTGCGCGATGGCGCCGGCGGGCGGCAGCGGATTCGGCCAGCCCGGCTCCGTCCACACCACGCGGTAGCGGCCGTCGACCAGGTCGAGCACGAGGCCGGTCCAGCCGCGCGTCTTCTGGCGCAGGTCGATGCCGGTATGGGGATCGCCGAAGCCGGCGATGAAGCGCCGCATCAGCCGCAGGTAGTCCTGTTCCGTATGCACCTCGTCCACCTGGGCCAGCGCAAGCGCGCTCCCTGCGGCCAGCGGCGCGGAGACGCTGGGCAGGCCGCCGACGATGCCGGCATGGCGGGCCGCGACCGTGTCGATGGCGAAGCGGATGTCCTGGCGCGCGGCCGCGGTCCAGTCGGTTTCCGGGGAGGCGGCGCCGGCGGCGGCGCACAGCAGCGAGAGCGCGAGCGTGGCGCCGCGCAGGCGGGACGAGGAGGGCATGGATGGGCGGGCAGGGTTGGGATGCCTGAAGCGTAACAAACCGTGACGCAAGAAAATGCGCGCATTGTCACGCCCGCGGCGCCGTCCGCGAAGCCGGCGCGAAGGCGCTATACTGGCCGCATGCGCATCCAGCTTTTTTCCGACCTCCACCTCGAACGCAATTCCGGTTTCGTCCCCTTCATCGCACCCGACACGGACGTCGTCGTGCTGGCCGGCGACATCGGGTCCTACCAGTCCAATTCGCGCCTCACGGACGAGGACTTCGGCCTGGCGCGTTTTTCGCCGCGTCGTGCCGATGCGCCGAAGGCGCGCGTGCTGTACATCCCGGGCAACCACGAATTCGATTCGCTGGAGTACGACACGGCGTATGCGCGCCTGCGCGCAAGCTGCGAACGGCTGGGCATCGAATGGCTCGACCGCGAGACGGTGACGATCGAAGGCGTGCGCTTCGTCGGCACCACGCTGTGGGCCGACTTCGACGCACTGGCGAGCCGCGAGCCGGACGCCGGCAAGCGCCTCAAGGCGCGCGAGAAGGCCTTTCGCGCCGCGAACTACTATCTCGCCAGGAACACGACGCTCAAGGATGGGCAGCCGGTGCTGGCCGAGCAGCAGCGCGAGATGTCGCTCGATTGCCAGGCCTGGCTGCGCGCCGCAATGTCGGCGCCGTTCGACGGCACCACCGTCGCCGTCACCCACTACGCGCCCAGCTTGCAAAGCGCCGATCCCCGCTATGGGCTGACGCCTGGCACGGCGGGCTTCTGCAATGCCATGGACGACATGTTCGCGCTCGCCGACGTGTGGATGCACGGCCACCTGCACTGCGCCAACGACTACCTCGTCGAGACGGAGACGGACGGCCGCCGGCGCACCTGCCACGTCATCGCGAATCCGCTCGGCTATGCGGGCAAGGGCGAGCAGGAAGCGTTCCGGCCGGACCTGGTCATCGCGCTGCAGGACCGCTTGCCGCAGGACCGCTCGCGATAGGACGGCGCGCTGCCGGCGCGCCGGCGGCCTGCAGGTGCGACGCCAGCGTCGCCTCCGAGAGCTCGCCGATGCGGCGGCCGACCAGGCGTCCCCTGGCGTCGAAGAACAGCGTGGTCGGCAGGCCCGGCGACCCGGTTGCCCGGCCCAGCGCGCCGCTGCGGTCCAGCAGCAGGCGGTCGAGCTGCACGCCGGCCTCGCGCAGGTAGGTGGCGACGGCCGCGGCATCCTCGCCCTGGTTCACGAACACGAAGCGCACGCCCGCGTGCGCGCGCTGGGCGCGGGCCAGCAAGGGCATTTCGCGCCGGCAGGGCGGACACCAGGTGGCCCACAGGTTGAGCACGACGGGCTGGCCCGCCAGCGTGCGCAGGTCGACGCGCTTGCCGTCCGGTCCTTCCAGCGTCAGCGCCGGCAGCGCGCCGGCCGGTTCGCGTGCCGTCCACCACAAGTGGCTGGCGCCCCAGGCGACGAGGGCGGCCGCGAGGCCGGCCGCGACGGCGCGGCGGGCAGGGCGCCGCCGCCACGCCAGCGCCGCGCCGCACAGCACGGCGGCGACTGCGGCGACGCTCGCGTCGAAACCGCCGTCGCGCAGGTCCAGCACGCGCAGGGGATCCGCCCCGTAGCCGGACCACCAGCGCGCGACGAAGCTGGCGCGGCCCGCGACCAGGGCTGCGGCGGCGCACATCCACAGCAGGCCCTCGACGCGCACGCCGCCGCGCCTGGCCACGGCATTGCCGACGCCCAGCGCGGCGAACAGCGCGAGCAGGGCCGTCAGCACGCCGGGAGCAAAGGAAAACGGTCCGATCGTCATCGTGCCCTCCTATTCGTCGCGCAGTTCGCGCGGGATCGCGTAGCCGAAGCGCTTCGGGTCGAACGTCAGTGCCCAGGTATGCGCCTCGACGGGCCGGCCGTCCAGCGTGCCGCCCGCGGTCACGGTGATCGGCGCCGGCAGCATGCCGTCGCTGGCGGCGAGGCGGTAGGACCAGCTGCGCTGCTCGCAGCGCAACGGTTCCTCTTCCTCCTCCTCTTCCGTGTCGTCCGGGGCCGCGTGGTTTGCCGCGTCATTTGCCGCGGCATTGTCCGCCGCATTGTCGGCATCCGGCGTCGTGTCCCGGTTCCAGGTCTCCCACGCGGCCTTCGCCGCCTCGCACGACACGGCGGGGCGCGCCGTGCGCGCGGCCAGGAACTCGCCCAGCACGGCGATCTCGCCGCCGTGCGGCGCGAGCACGGTATTGGTGGTCGTCACGGGCGCCTGCGCGGGGTCGGTGCCGCTCTGCGCCCGCACGATCCAGCCGCGCAGGTTGGCGCCCAGCGCCAGGAAACGCACCTGTTCCGGCCGCACGGCCAGCGTCGATTCGTACTTGACCTGCAGGCTCGCCTGCGCCAGGTTGCCGTCCCAGGGGCGGGCGGGGTGGAGGTGGAAGGCGCCGTAGACGGCGTGCTCGCTGCCGTCCACGGCCGCACCGCTGGCGACGAAGTACAGCTCGTCGCCGTCGGCGCCGTCCGTGATCTTCTCCTGCTGCACTACGCGCATCAGGTAGGTGACGTTGTCGTCGCCCGTGTACAGCCAGCCCTTCTTCTCCGTCGAATAGCTGCCGTAGGTCGCGGCCATGACGCTGTCGATCACCGTCGCCTCGTCGATGGCGACGCGCGGCGTGCCGCGGTAGGCAGCCGTGCCGACGACGACCAGCGCCAGCAGGACGGCCCCCGCGAGCACGTAGAGCAGCACCCGCAGGCGCGAGCGGCGCGGCCGGGCGCCGGGTTGCGCCGCCCGGGCCACGGGTTCCTTCAGGTCGTCCATCTGTTCCTCGACATCGAAAACGGGATTGCGAATTCCCAGTTATCAAATTTTACAGGATCGAGGCGTCAATACGGGGCGCCGCCCCTGTGGCGACGGCTTGCGCGCAGCTGGATCAGGGGCGCTTCAACTGCCCGATGACGCTCGCCACCTTGGTGGTGATGACGTCGACCGCCGGGCCGTTGGCGCCGTGCGGCAGGATGACGTCGGCATGGCGCTTGGTCGGTTCGATGAACTGCTTGTGCATCGGGCGTACCGTTTCCATGTACTGGGCGACGATGCTCTCCATCGTGCGGCCGCGCTCGGCGATGTCGCGCTGCATGCGGCGGATGAAGCGCACGTCGGGCGCGGTGTCGACGAAGATCTTCAGCGACATCATGCTGCGCAAGTCCGCGTCGTACAGGGCGAACAGGCCCTCGATGACGATGACGGGGGCCGGCTTGACGGGAATCGTCTTGTCGGAGCGGTTGTCGATCGTGAAGTCGTACTCGGGCATGGCGATCGTTTCGCCGTTGCGCAGGGCGCGCACGTGCTGCACCAGCAAGGGCCAGTCGAAGGCCTGCGGATGGTCGTAGTTCTGCTTGCGGCGCACTTCGGGGGACAGGTCGGACTGGTCGCGGTAGTAATCGTCCTGCATCACGACCGAGACCATCTCGGCGCCGAACGACGCCAGGACCTGCTGGGTCACCGTCGACTTGCCGCTGCCGCTTCCGCCGGCGACACCGATGACAAACGGAGGGGTGGGAATCTCATTCATCCCCGCATGATACCGGAGTGGCGGGGGATCCGACAGGGCTGCTTGAACCGACGCCAGGCGATCGACGGCGCTGTTGCGTTACCGGAGCTCGTCGCAGCCGGTCAATAAAAACGGCTGATGCACGCAGTGGCAACTGCGCACGCGCGTTTTATGTTTGATCCTCGTAAAGAACGCCGCCAAGCAGCCGGGCCGACAGATTATAGGCAAGGCAGGACAGGGCCGTCGCGACGGCGCCGGAGAGCGCAAACAACAGCGGCATCACAATCAAGTACATCCACCATTCGGTGCGGTCCGGGTAGCCGTGACGTTCCGGATCGAAGCTTTTGAAAAAGCGCATCAGCGCGACGGTGGGATAAGAGAGAAAGAAAGCAACCAAGAGGCCGTGCAGTGTGGCACTCATTACACCAATACGTTTCAGACGTTTTTCGCTCATGTGGTTCTCGCAGATACCTGACGCACCAGGTAATTCTTTCTAAAAAGATCTTGTAGCACGATGCGTCGGGAGCCAATAAAAAGAGTGGCGCTCACGTATCGGAACAAGCAAGGGGGCGGCGACAGGCCATCCGGTCAAGGCCGATCGGCGCCGGCGTCTGCAAAGTTGTCACGCAAGAATTCGTCCTCGCGCTGTATCGTCAGGCCCGCTTCCTCCGCCAGCGCCAAGATGCGTGGCAAGTCGGCATGCTTTGCCAACAAAGGGGACCAATCGCTGCCACCCGTTCTGATGTGCAGGAGTTCCATGCCGTGCTGCCTGACCCAGATGGAAAACGACAGCAGAATGTCGGCGGCAGTTGCTTCTTCGGTTCCGCTTGAGTGCCACGGGGCAGGCTGGCAATGAGAACGCAAAGCTTCGTTTGCCCGCCATTCGATTTCTTCGCTCGCGCGATAGTCAAGATGGATCAGTAGCCATTTGCCGAGTTGTTGTCCGCGTTCCCCGACCAAACCGTTGAGCAAGGCGTCGCCAGCCATCTCGCCGGGTTGAAGGCATGACATGACTCGGCTGGCAAGACGCTGGCTTTCATCGGCCCCTAGATGTTGGGATATCAATAGGACGAATTGCTTCAAGGCTCGTCTTGATTTTCTGGATACGGAAAAGTGCTCCTGGAGGATCTGCGTGTCCGACAGGCTCTCGTCCGCTTCGACATGGACGTCGGGTCGACGGATATCCTTTTCCAGCAGCTTTTTCAGGAAGGTGAACATGATACGTGGTGGTGGCAGCCTGACGCGGATGGCAATACGCCGGGTCGGTCAATCGCAGCCAAATTCCTCGTACGGGAGTTTGGCTTCCTGGTTTTCCTGCGACAGGTCGGCCCACTTGCGGCCGGCGTCGAGGTCTTTGTCGACGCCGTCACCGGCGCACAACATGATCGCCACGTCGGCCTGGGCCGAGGCCAAGCCATGCTGGGCAGCCACGAGGTCGAGCGCATACGCTCTTGCCGCGTCTTTTCTCGCGTACGCCGAATCCCTCTTGTAGACATCCGCCAGTCGCGCGTGGGCGATGGGATGGCCTGCCTGCACGGCCGCTTCGAACAAGCCGAGGGCACGCGCCCGGTTCGCTGCGAGATCACGCGGCTGGCAGCCCCCGGTGCAGTACCAGAGCCACGTGCCGAGGAGATACTCGGCACTCGGGACCTTCGCGTCCGCCGCAACGCCCATCAGTTCATAGGCGCGCTGGGACCGGCCGTCTTCCATCAGATTACGTGCCAATTGCACCGTCGCCGCGAGATCACGCTGCGCATGCATTTTCTCGAGTGTCGCGTTGTCCAGGTCATGAACGCGGGCAAGGTAGGGATCTGACCACTCGGCGGCATGGATCGCACTACTGAGGCAAGCAAGCAAGAGGAAAAATTTCTTCATTGCATGATTATAGGTGGGTCGAACACGGGCTCCTACCGGGATGTTGTCCTTATGTAACTATGAGCTGGAGCGTCGGCAAGCCCAAGTTTGCCAAGCGCAACGGTCTGAACCGACCCAAGTTTGCATGCCGCGAACGACATTGGGCCCCTGCCTGTGAACTGACCCAGAGAAGTTAGACATAACT
>NZ_JASNRD010000016.1 GCF_030412015.1 Massilia sp. YIM B02763
ATTACGCTTTCGCAGCTTGACAGGCAAGACGGTATCTACGTCGGCACCGTAGGGTGGGCACCATGTGCCCACCATGCACGCGGATCAGCCCGCGTCGGTCTGCCGCATCGCCAGATCCTTCGCCTTCAGCTTGGCCGACAGCGGCTTGCCCTTCTTGGCGCGCTTGCCGAAGTGCGGCTCCAGGCCGGAGGCGAACAGCTCCACGGTACGCGGCTTGTCGCCGGCCCAGGTGCCGATGACGTTCACGCCCTTCGGGCTGATCGGCTGGGCCGCCAGCAGCGTTTCCTTCGGCTCCAGCTCCATCAGCGTGACGCCACGGCCGCCGTTGGTCAGCACTTTCATTTCATCGATGCCGAACACCAGCACGCGGCCCTTCTCGGACAGGCAGGCGATCGCGCCGGCATTGTCCGGGACGACGCGCGGGGCCAGCGGCACGGCGCCGTCGTCCAGCGTGATGAAGGACTTGCCGCCCTTCAGGCGCGTGGCCATGTCGCCCGCCTTGGCGATGAAGCCGAAGCCGGCGGTGGTGGCCAGCAGCAGGCGCGTGTCGGCCGGGCCGGCGTAGTAGTACAGGATGCGTCCGCCGCCCGACAGGTCGACCAGCGTCGTGATGGGCACGCCGTCGCCGCGCGCGCCGGGCAGGGCGTTGACGGGGACGGAATAGGCCTTGCCGTTGTCGCCGATGCACAGCAGCGTGTCGACGGTCCGGCACTCGAAGACATGGCCCAGCGAGTCGCCGGCCTTGAAGGTGAACTGGGCCGGGTCGTGGCCGATGCCGGTGCGCGCGCGCACCCAGCCTTTTTCCGAGACGATGACGGTGACCGGCTCGTCGATGACCTTCTGCTCGGCCACGGCCTTCTGCGCTTCCTCGATCAGCGTGCGGCGATCGTCGCCGTACTGCTTGGCGTCCGCCTCGATCTCGCGCACGATCAGGCGCTTCATCGAATTCGGGTTCTCGAGGATGTCCTCGAGCTTTTCCTTTTCATTGCGCAGCTCGGACAGCTCCTGCTGGATCTTGATCGCTTCCAGGCGCGCCAACTGGCGCAGGCGGATTTCCAGGATGTCCTCGGCCTGGCGCTCGGACAGGCGGAAGCGCTCGATCAGCGCCGCCTTCGGATCGTCCGAATTGCGGATGATGGCGATGACTTCGTCGATGTTCAGCAGGACGGTCTCGCGGCCTTCCAGGATGTGGATGCGGTCGTTGACCTTGCCCAGCCTGAATTCGGTGCGGCGGCGGACGGTGACGAAGCGGAAGTCGATCCATTCCTGCAGGATCTCGGACAGCCCCTTCTGGCGCGGACGGCCGTCGCCGCCGATCATCACCAGGTTGATCGGCGCCGAGGTTTCGAGCGAGGTGTGCGCCAGCAGCATCAGCGCGAATTCCGTCTTGTCCTGGTTCTTCGACTTCGGCTCGAACACGAGGCGCACGGGCGCGTCGCGGCCCGATTCGTCGCGCATGGTGTCCAGCGCCAGCAGGAAGTTCTGCTTCAGCGACAGCTGCTCGGGCAGCAGGGTCTTCTTGCCGACCTTGATCTTCGGATTGGTGATCTCCTCGATCTCTTCCTGCACGCGCTGGCTCGAGGTGCCCGGCGGCAGCTCGGTCACGACCAGCTGCCACTGGCCGCGCGCCAGTTCCTCGATGGTCCAGCGCGCGCGCACCTTCAGCGAGCCGCGGCCCGATTCGTAGATGTCGGCGATGTTCGAGGCCGGGGTGATGATCTGCGCGCCGCCCGGATAGTCCGGACCCGTGATCAGGGTCATCAGCTCGGCGTGGGTGATCTTCGGATTGCGGATCATCGCGACGGCCGCCTGGGCCACTTCGCGCAGGTTGTGCGACGGGATCTCGGTGGCCATGCCGACCGCGATGCCGGAAGCGCCGTTCAGCAGCAGCATCGGCAGGCGCGCCGGCAGCATGCGCGGCTCTTCGCTGGAACCGTCGTAGTTCGGCTGGAAGTCGACGGTGCCCATGTCGATCTCGTCCAGCAGCAGGCGCGACACGGGTGTCAGGCGCGCTTCCGTGTAACGCATGGCCGCCGCGCCGTCGCCGTCGCGCGAGCCGAAGTTGCCCTGGCCGTCGATCAGCGGATAGCGCAGCGAGAAGTCCTGGGCCATGCGCACCAGCGCGTCGTACACCGACTGGTCGCCGTGCGGGTGGAGTTTACCGAGCACGTCGCCGACCACGGTCGCGGACTTGCGCGGCTTCGCGGTCGGGCCCAGGCCCAGTTCGTTCATCGAGTACAGGATGCGGCGCTGCACCGGCTTCTGGCCGTCCGAGACGTCCGGCAGCGCGCGGCCCTTCACGACCGAGACGGCGTAGTCCAGGTAGGCGCGCTCGGCGAAGGTGGACAGGGTCAGCATGTCGCCGCCGTCGCCATCGCCGCCTGAGGGGGGATTTTGTTGTTCGAAAAGGCTTGCTTGGGTCATGTTATTCGTTCGTTCCTGGGTGCCTTGGCTGCTCACACGACATTAGGCCCCTGCCTGCGCAGGGGCGACGTGCTTGATGAGTTGGCCGTAAGACCGTCGTCCCTGCGAAGGCAGGGACCCAATTTCCTTAGATATCCGCTTCCGTCTCGTTCCCGTGCTCTTCCAGCCACGCGCGGCGTGCCGCCGCTTCGCCCTTGCCCATCAGCATGTTGAAGCGCGCCGACGATTCGGCCAGGCCGTAGTCGCCGAAGGCGACCGGCAGCAGGCGGCGGGTGTCCGGGTTCATCGTGGTTTCCCACAGCTGCTCGGCGTTCATCTCGCCCAGGCCCTTGAAGCGCGAGATGCTCCAGCTGCCTTCCTTCAGGCCTTCCTTCTTGAGCTTGTCCTCGATGGCGATCAGTTCGCCGTCGTCCAGCGCGTACAGCTTCTGGATCGGCTTCTTGCCGCGCGCAGGCACGTCGACGCGGTACAGCGGCGGACGCGCCACGCAGATGTGGCCGTTCTTGAACAGGGCAGGGAAGTGCTTGAAGAACAGGGTCAGCAGCAGGACCTGGATGTGCGAGCCGTCCACGTCCGCATCGGACAGGATGCAGATCTTGCCGTAGCGCAGATTGGAGAGGTCCGGGTTGTCGTCCTGGCCGTGCGGGTCGACGCCGATCGCCACGGCGATGTCGTGGATCTCGTTGTTGGCGAACAGGCGGTCGCGGTCGGTTTCCCAGGTGTTCAGCACCTTGCCGCGCAGCGGCAGGATCGCCTGGAATTCCTTGTCTCGGCCCATCTTGGCGGAACCGCCCGCCGAATCGCCCTCCACCAGGAACAGTTCGTTGCGGGTGATGTCCGACGATTCGCAATCGGTCAATTTACCCGGCAGCACGGCTACGCCCGAGGATTTCTTCTTCTCCACCTTCTGCAGCGAGCGCAGGCGGGATTGCGCCTGCTTGATGACGAGCTCGGCCAGCTTGCGGCCGTAGTCGACGTGCTGGTTCAGCCACAGTTCGAGCGGCGGCTTGGTGAAGGTCGACACCAGTTTCACGGCATCGCGCGAGTTCAGGCGCTCCTTGGTCTGGCCCTGGAACTGCGGGTCCAGCACCTTGGCCGACAGCACGAACGAGACGCGCGCGAACACGTCCTCGGGCAGCAGCTTGACGCCCTTGGGGAGCAGCGAGTGCATCTCGACGAAGTTCTTGACGGCGCCGAACAGGCCGTCGCGCAGGCCCGATTCGTGGGTGCCGCCGCTCGGGGTCGGGATCAGGTTGACGTAGGATTCGCGCACGACGGCGCCTTCTTCCGTCCAGGCCACGACCCAGGCCGCGCCTTCGCCTTCGGCAAAGCCCTCGTCGCCGGCCGCGGCGTACTGCGCGCCTTCGAACAGGGGAATCAGGGTCTGGCCGTTATTGCTCGTCTGCGCCAGCGCCTCGGTCAGGTAGCCGCGCAGGCCTTCGTCATAGCGCCAGGTCTGGACGTCGCCGGTCTTGCCGTTGGTCAGGGTGACGGTGACGCCCGGCAGCAGCACGGCCTTCGAGCGCAGCAGGCGCTGCAGCTCGGCCATCGGGATGTTCGGGGAATCGAAGTACTTGCCGTCCGGCCAGGCGGTGACGCGGGTACCATTCTTCTTGCCGCCGCGTTCCGCCGGTGCGGAGGTCAGCGGTTCGATCACGTCGCCGTCGGCGAAGACCAGGTTGTGGACGCCGTTGCCCTGCTCGTCCTTGCGCCAGACGGTGATTTCCAGGCGCTTCGACAGCGCATTGGTGACCGACACGCCCACGCCGTGCAGGCCGCCCGAGAAGGCGTAGGCGCCGCCCGAACCCTTGTCGAACTTGCCGCCGGCGTGCAGGCGGGTGAACACGATCTCGACCGTGGACACGCCTTCTTCCGGGTGGATGCCCACCGGGATGCCGCGGCCGTCGTCCTCGACCGTGATCGAACCGTCGCCGTTCATCGTCACCGCGATGTTCTTGCAATGGCCGCCCAGCGCCTCGTCCGAGGCGTTGTCGATCACTTCCTGGATGATGTGCAGCGGATTCTCGGTGCGGGTGTACATGCCCGGACGCTGCTTGACGGGTTCCAATCCTTTCAGGACGCGGATGGATGATTCGCTGTAGTCGGTTGCGTTTTTCTTGGTGGCCATGCTGGTGTTGTAGGTAATTCGATTCGAATGCCTGCGCATTCTATCTTGTCGCGCGGCAAATAAGCGATTGCAAATACGGCGCGAGGCGACGCCAGGGTCGCCCCGGCACGGCAGCCGGGCGCGAACAACTGTATGGAAATACAGTATTTTTGCTCGCTGGGCCCAACATTGCAAGGGAAATGATGCGAAGATTGCTAATGTTCAACATCTTGGCATCATGCGGCATATGAGGGCGGGGCAGCCTGCCGCAAGCCGGAAAGCGACACTTGCCACACGTTCATCGTGCCAAAACGACATTTTTTACAAATCCGAATCGTGCGCGGCGATGCCGGAGATATATTCGTATCATGACAGAGGACAATGATAAGCGCGAACCGGCCGGTACCGAAGCGGGCCCTCCGTTCGAAGGACCGTCGGGTTCGCCGCGCATACCCGACCGCCGCGCCGGCGGCAATGCTTCGCGCTACCTGCGCAGCGGCGACACCCCGCTGAACCTGGCCGGACGCGTGCTGCGCTCGCGCTGGCGCGCGCTGACCGACCGCTTCCACCGCGACTTCATGCGGCGCACGCTGCGCATCGGCGTCTCGGCACGCATTTTTCACCCGGAAGCCGGCTCGACCGGCCTGCGCAGCAAGAACCTGCAATACCTGGAAGAATCGATCGCGCAATGGGTCATGTCGCGCGACGTGCTCGTCTTCATGGTCCCGACGGTCAATACCAACGGCCTGCTTCACCCGAGCAATATCACGATGCGCCACTACGCGCGCCACCTCGACGGCCTCGTGCTGCAGGGCGGCGCCGACGTCTCGCCGATGACGTATTCGGAAACGCCGACCCGTCCCGAATGGAGCGGCGACCGCGCGCGCGACGTCTACGAGCTCGAGCTGCTGCACGAGTTCGTCGAGGCCGGCAAGCCGGTGCTGGGCATCTGCCGCGGCTGCCAGCTGATCAACGTCGCCTTCGGCGGCACGCTGTACCAGGACGTCGCCACCAACCTGCCGGATTCGCAGCCGCACGTGCACGACATCTATGACGCGCATCGCCATGCGATCGTGTTCCCGCAAGGCTCGACCCTGGGCAAGATGTTCCCGCAGTCGCCCCGCGCCATCGTGAATTCGATCCACCACCAGGCGGTCAAGGAACTCGGCCGTGACATCCATGTCGAAGCCATGTCGGAGCCGGACGGCGTCGTCGAGGCGATCCGCTACCAGCGCGCGCCGTTCGTGATGGGCCTGCAGTGGCATCCGGAATTCCACCGTGCCACCGGCGGCGACCTGCTCGACTGCACGCCGATCCTCGACGAATTCCTGCGCGCGGCGCGCGAGACGCGGCTGTAGGTTCAAACGGTACGGCTTGCATCCGTCGCCCCCGCGCAGGCGGGGACCCATGCCGAGCTTCAGGAACCCGTCTGTCGACAGTGCTGCGCCATGATTGATGGTCCAGCTTCGAAAAGTCAGTATGGGTTCCCGCCTGCGCCGGGACGACGAATCCTGGTAAAACATTGCCGAATTCCGCTTGCCTTCCGGTTCGACCCGTCTCATAATCTAAATGAGAATCATTCTCACTGGACGAACTTGGAGGTGCCATGGACGACGATTTCCTCGACGAACAACTACGCGCGCCGGCGGCGGGCGGCTCGCAGCACATGCTGATGGTGGCGTCGCTGCTGCACCTGATGTCGCACTATACGGTCAACAGCGCCGGCGGACGCGCCCGCGGCGACGGTCCTTGCGTGAAGCTGGCGTCCGTCATCGAGCGCCACCTGAACGCGCTGGCGCGCCTGCCGGACGCCGACCCCGTGCTGCGCGCCACCTGCGAGCAGCTCAGCGCCAAGTGGGCGGCCCTGGTCGACAGCGGCATGCCGGCGCCCGTGCCCAGGCGCCCGCTGCTGGCGCGGATCCTGCGGCCCGTGCCGCGCAAGACGGAGCCGGCGGCACTGGCGACCTGAGTTCATTCAGACCTTGCGCCGCTCCCCGCGGAAGCGCCGGATCGCCGCGTTGACCATGCCTTCGCTGCTGCCCTGGCGCTCGTACTGGCCGCGCAGGAACGCCGCGTCGTTGCCGTCCGAGGCGGCCGACGCCAGGTGCAGCAGCGCGTCGATGCTGCCCAGCGCCTGGGCGTGCGGCTCCATCAGGTCGAGCGTGGCGAGGATGTCGTCGCGCAGCAGGATCGCCTCGTAGGTCTTGGGGTGGGTCACGACGCCGTCCAGGCCGAAGCGGCTGGCCTGGAAGCGGTTGTAGTTGTAGACGAGGTAGTCGTCCTCGACGGGCGCCTCGGCCACGTCGCCCTTGCGTGCCAGCAGGTGGCGGCACAGCGCCTGCAGGTAGGCGGCCAGCGCCGCCGCCCGTTCCACCGTCAGCGGCGTGTCGCACACGCGCAGTTCGATGGTGCCGAATTCCGGCTTGGGGCGCAGGTCCCAGTAGAAATCCTTCATGCTGTGGATGATGTTGGTGCGCTCCATCTTGGCGAAGTAGACGTTCGCGAACTCGTCCCAGCGCAGCGTGAACGGCGCCCGTCCGCTCATCGGGAAGGCGAACACGGAATTCAGGCGCGCCGAATCGAAGCCGCTGTCGTGGCCCTGCACGAACGGCGACGAGGCCGACAGCGCGATGAAGTGCGGGATGTAGCGCGACAGCGCGTGCAGCAGGTACAGCGCGTCGTCGCCGTCGGCGCAGCCGATGTGCACGTGCTGGCCGAACACGGTGAACTGCTTGGCCAGGTAGCCGTACAGCGCCGATAGTTCCTGGTAGCGCTGCTTGGACGAGATGCGCTGCTCGGACCAGTGCTGGAACGGATGCGTGCCGCCGCCGGCGATGCCGATATTGAGCACGTCGCTGGCCGCCACCAGCGTGTCGCGGATGTCGAGCAGTTCGGCCAGCAGGGGCCGGTAGGCCGTGTGCACGCTCGAATTAATCTCGATCATGCTCTCCGTGATCTCGGGCGTGACGTTGCCGGGGAAGGGCTTGCGCCGCAGCAGGTGCAGCAAATCGACGCTGGCCGGCGTCAGGTCGAAGTCGGACAGGCCGACCAGTTGCAGTTCCAGCTCGACCCCGAAGGTCAGCGGCTGCGAGGTGCGGAAGGCGTCAAGCGGCATGTTCCTGCTCCGGATTGGCGGGCGCTTCGCGCGCCCACACGAGCGCGCGTTGCAGGAGGATGGGGCCGAACACCTCGAGCAGCATGGTGACGGCGGCGACGGCGCGCAATTCCTCGACCACCTGCACGCCGGCCAGGCGCGCATGCTCGATCAGGAGGATCACGAACACCGACAGGGGCACCAGCGACACGCCCGTCAGCGCGCCCTTGCGCCACGAGATGCCGGACAGGTGGGCGAACGCCATCACGCCCAGCGTCTTGGCCGCCAGGCGTGCGGCCACCAGCGCGATGGCCAGCGCGCCGCCGGCCCAGACCTTCTGCCAGTCGAGGGTGGAGGCGGCGAACACGAACAGCACGACGGTCAGCAGCTCGCCCAGCGCCCCGAAGTTGCGCTGCGTCTGGCTGAAGGCGACGCGGCGGTGGCGTGCCGTCAGGCCGAAGGCGAGCGCCGCGACCACGGGGGACAGCCCCAGCGTGAACGTGATCGACACCAGCAGGATGACGGCCAGCGCGAACGCGGCCGTGCCATCCTGGGCCATCTTGCCGAGCGCGCGCAGCAGGGCCGGCACGACCAGGCCGAACACGGCGCCCGTGAACGCGGACACCGCCAGCACGACGAGGCTGTTCCACAATGCGTCGCCGACGTCCTCGAAGGTGCGGAAGATCCACAGGCCGACGCTGGCGTTGAAGGCGAACACGGCCAGCACGCAATTGAGCGCGCACAGGTGCAGCGCCCGCTCCGTCACCTGGCCCGAGCTGCGCTGCTCGTTGATCACGCGCACCAGCGTGGCGGGCGAGGTCGCCATCGACAGCGAGGCCAGCATCAGCGCATTGATGTCGGGGGCGCCGAACGCGCGCGCGACGAACAGCACGGCGCCGAAGGTCAGCAGCGATTCCGTGAGCCCGGCCGCGCCGATCCACGGATTGGTGCGCAGCCAGCGCAGGTTGATGCGGTAGCCGAGCTCGAACAGGACGAGGCCGAAGGCGACGTCGGCGAGCAGCAGCGCGGCGCCCGCATCGGGCCGCGGCAGCACGCCGATCTGGGGCGCGGCCAGCAGGAAGCCCGCCAGGCCATAGAAGCTGATGCGCGGCAGGCCGGTCCAGCGTTGTCCGAATTCGCCGACCAGCCAGGCCACCGTGATCGAGAAGGGCCAGGCGAGGCTGCTCAGGATGGCCAGGTATTCCGTCATGGGATCTCCAATAAGACACGCAGGGGACGCCGCGGTGCAGTCGTGCAAATCCTACAAGAGGATATTTATCGCACGATTGCGTGTAGGAAGAGAGGAAGTGCTGTCCAGGAAGTACTGCCATTCTCGGCGCTGGCATGGTATAAATTTCAATTCAGAAATGCCAACCCATCGACATGAGCACACCCGCATCGACCCCTCCCGCCGCCGCCGGCACGCATCCGCAGATCCGCCTGGGCGCACAGCTGCTGACCTGCCTTGGATTGTGCCTGGTCGCGGCGCCGATCATCATGATGCAGGCCGATCCGCGCGCCGCCATCGCCGGCAGGATGCCGCTGCTGTGGCAGGTCCTCGTGGGGCAGGGGCTGGCGCTGGTCGCCGCCGTCGCCTCCTACCTGCTGTATCGCCTGACGGCGAAGTCGGCCTCGACGGCGCGCACGGTCGAGAGCTATTCCCGCCTGGACCTGCGCGGCTTGAATCCTTTATGGATCAGCATCGCCGCCGCCGTCGGCGAGGAAATGCTGTTCCGCGCGGCGCTGCAGCCCTGGCTGGGCGTGTGGATCGTGTCGCTGCTGTTCCTCGTCACCCACATTCCCGTCTACCGCTTCCGCAAGCTGGACGGCGCCACGCTGTCGCAGGTGGCCGGCATCTTCGGCTGCAGCGTGCTGCTGGGCCTCGTGTTCGATCATGTGGGCTTGCTGGCGGCGGTGCTGGTGCACTTGTGGATCGACGTGGTCGGCCTCGTCGTCGTGCGCGGGGTGATCGCGGCGCGGGGTAAGTGAGTCGAGCGTCAAGACCGTCGTCCCTGCGAAGGCAGGGACCCAATTTTGCCGGCGGTGTGAAAACGCCAGCAGAAATTGGGCACCTGCCTTCGCAGGGGCGACGGTGTATTCATTTGCTCAATAAACGCATCGCCCTTTCGAGCCCATCCATCGTCACCGGAAACATGCGCTCGCCCACGATCTGGCGCACGATGGCGATCGACTGGCGGTACTGCCACAGGTGTTCCGGCTCCGGATTGAGCCACGCGCATTTCGGGAACGCCGCGCAGAAGCGCGCCAGCCATTCGCCGCCCGGCTCGGCGTTGTCGTACTCGACCGAGCCGTGCGGGGCCACGATCTCGTAGGGGCTCATGGTGGCGTCGCCGACGAAGATCAGGCGCGTGTCGGGCGGATAGGTGCGCAGCACGTCCCAGGTCGGGAAGCGCTCGGCGTGGCGGCGGCGGTTGTTCTTCCACAGGTAGTCGTAGACGCAGTTGTGGAAGTAGAAGAAGTCCATGTGCTTGAACTCGCTCTTCGCGGCCGAGAACAGTTCCTCCGTGCGTTCGACGTGGTCGTCCATGCTGCCGCCCACGTCCAGCAGCATCAGCACCTTGATGCGGTTCTTGCGCTCCGGCTGCATGCGGATGTCGAGCCAGCCGGCATTGTTGGCGGTGGAGCGGATCGTGTCGTCCAGCGCCAGTTCGTCGGCGGCGCCGTGGCGGGCGAAGCGGCGCAGGCGGCGTAGCGCGACCTTGACGTTGCGGATGCCCAGCTCGCGGTCGCCGTCGTAGTCGCGGTAGCTGCGCTGGTCCCACACTTTTACCGCCGAGCGGTTTCCTCCCTGTCCGCCGATGCGGATGCCCTCGGGATTCGTGCCGCCGTGGCCGAACGGCGAGGTGCCGCCCGTGCCGATCCATTTATTGCCGCCTTCGTGGCGCTCCTTCTGCTCTTGCAGCAGCTGGCGCAGGCGGTCCATCAGCTTGTCGTAGCCGAACTTCTGCAGGGCCGCCTTTTGCTCCGGCGTCAGCTCGCGTTCCAGGCGCTTGACCAGCCAGTCCAGCGGAATCGCCGCCTTGTCGTCGAACACGGCCTCGATGCCCTTGAAGTAGGCGCCGAAGGCACGGTCGAACTTGTCGAAATGGGCTTCGTCCTTCACCAGCGTCAGGCGCGCGAGATAGTAGAACGCGTCGAGCGAGGGCGCGATCACCTGCTTTTCCAGCGCTTCCAGCAACGTCAGGAATTCGCGGATGGTGACGGGCACTTTCGCCGTGCGCAGGGCGAAGAAGAAGTCGATCAGCATGTCAGTCCCGCTCTGCCGCGTGAAGGCTCAGCCGGTAGTGCAGCTGCGCCTTGATCGCGGGCCACTCGCCGCGCAGGATGCTGTACATGACGGTGTCGCGCACCGTGCCGTCGCGGCGCAGCGCGTTGTGGCGGATGACGCCGTCCTTCTTCGCGCCCAGGCGCTCGATCGCCGCCTGCGAGGCGTGGTTGAAGATGTCCGTGCGCAGGCCGACCACGCCGCAGCCCAGCGTGTCGAACGCATGCGACAGCAGCAGGAGCTTGCAGCTCGTGTTGACGTGGCTGCGCTGGCGGCTTTTGGCATACCAGGTCCAGCCGATCTCGACGCGGTCCACCTGGGGCAGGATGTCGTGGTAGCTGGTGGTGCCGATGACGGCATCGCTGGACACGTCGACGACGGCGAAGGCCAGGCGGTCCGGCATCTCGAGCGCGCGGCCGATATAGGCGGCGACGTCGTCCGGCTCGGGCACCGAGGTCACGCGCAGCTTCCACAGCTGGCCGTCGCAGGCGGCGGCGCGCAGGCCGTCCGCGTGGTGCGGCGCCAGCGGTTCCAGGCGGATGCCGTTGAACTCCAGCGTGACCGGCTCGACCCGTATCATCGGTTGTGCCTCGCCATCGCCACCAGGCGTTCGAACAGGCCGACGTCCTGCTCGTTCTTCAGCAGGGCGCCGTGCAGCGGCGGCACGATGGTCTTCGCATCCTGGCTGCGCAGGGCTTCGGGCGGGATGTCCTCGGCCAGCAGGAGTTTCAGCCAGTCGAGGAATTCCGAGGTCGACGGCTTCTTCTTCAGCCCCGGCACGTCGCGCAGCTCGTAGAAGCTCTGCAGGGCGCTGGCGAGCAGGTCCTGCTTCAGGTGCGGGAAGTGGACGCGCACGATGTCGGCCATCGTCTCCTTGTCCGGGAACTGGATGTAGTGGAAGAAGCAGCGGCGCAGGAAGGCGTCGGGCAAGTCCTTCTCGTTGTTGGACGTGATGATGACCAGCGGGCGGTGCTTGGCCACGACCAGCTCGCGCGTCTCGTAGACGTAGAACTCCATGCGATCGAGTTCGCGCAGCAGGTCGTTGGGGAATTCGATGTCGGCCTTGTCGATCTCGTCGATCAGCAGGACGACGGGCTCGGGCGCCGTGAACGCCTGCCACAGCACGCCTTTGACGATGTAGTTGTGGATGTCGCGCACGCGCTCGTCGCCGAGTTGCGAATCGCGCAGGCGCGAGACGGCGTCGTATTCGTACAGGCCCTGCTGGGCCTTGGTGGTCGACTTGACGTGCCATTGCAGCAGCGGCATGTCGAGCGCGGCGGCGACCTCTTCGGCCAGCATGGTCTTGCCGGTGCCGGGCTCGCCCTTGATCAGCAACGGCCTGGCGAGGGTGAGGGCGGCGTTGACCGCCAGTTTCAGGTCATCGGTGGCGACATAGTTGTCGCTGCCTTCGAAGCGTCGTGGGGCATTCATGGGCGCGTTGTCCGGTATGAAAATGTCATCGAGTATATGCCAGAACGACAGCCGAAAGCAGGGGGCCATGGTTTGTAGACTGAGCTCTATTTCTCATATAGAATCGGCCAGTCGTAGTACAAATGCTAAGTTTTTTGTGTTTTGCGGTATTCGAACAACCTCACGATTGCCAACCATGAAAATATCGTTAGCAGTACTCGTGCTGGCCATTGCCCTGCCAGCGGGCGCGGCGGACATCGTCGCCAACCCGAAGGCGGCGCCGAACAAGATCGAGCAGTGCATCGGCTGCCACGGCATCCCCGGCTACAAGGCCACCTTCCCCGAGGTCTACCAGGTCCCCATGATCGGCGGCCAGTCCGCCAAGTACATCGAAGCCGCGCTCAATGCCTATAAAAAAGGCGACCGCCGGCATCCGTCCATGCAGGGCATCGCCGCCAGCCTGTCGGACCAGGACATCGCCGACATCGCCGCGTACTACGCGCAGCAGACGGCCGCCAGCCCCAAATAAGAAGACGCGGAGGAGACCATGAAACGATTGATCCTGGCGCTGGCCGCCGGCGCGCTGTCCCTGGATGCCCTGGCCGCTTCCGGCGACGTCGCCAACGGCGCCGCACTGGCCAAGAAATACAATTGCGCGTCCTGCCACGGCGCCGACTACAAGACCCCGATCGACCCCAGCTACCCGAAGCTGGCCGGCCAGCACGCCGACTACCTGGCCCATGCGCTGGTGACGTACAAGCGCGGCGGCAAGGCGATCAACGGCCGCAACAACGCGATCATGGCCGGCATGGCCCAGCCGCTGTCGGACCAGGACATGGCCGACATCGCCGCCTACCTGCACAGCCTTCCGGGACCGCTGGTGGTCCGGCGCTGACGCCGGATGCGTTGATCTTGCTTACTTGACCTTCTTGCGGACGCACTCGACGTAGGCGTCCGTGTCCGGCTGGGTGCCGTGGCGCTGCGCCGACCAGATCATCTCGCCCAGGCATTCCATCACCTGGTGGTGCGCCTCGTGGGCGCCGATGCGTGCCGACAAGGCTTCGACGGCGGCGCGGATGCCGCGCGGCTGGTCGATCGAGACCTGCTCCGTGATCGACAGGTGCATCGACAAGTGCAGGAACGGGTTCGGCTTGCCGCCCTCGACGGAATAGTCGCGCGCCACGGCCTCCTCTGCATCGTTCAGTTCGTCATGGTATTCGGGATGTTCGTCGATCCAGTCGGCCGCGAGCGCATCCATCGGGGTCAGGATCTCGCCGGCGCGGCGCTTGCGCAGGGCTTCGCAGAAGAAGTGGCGGACGTCGTGGGAAGATGGGGTGAACATGGCGGGGGCATTCGGTCGCGAGGGAAGGGCGTCATTGTAGCGCGCCGGCGCCGGGCCTGCTGGCGGCCCGGCGCGCTCCCCGGGTGCCGATTCAGGGTGCCGGGGCGCGCTGGTGGGCGCCGAACAGTTCGCCGCCCAGGTAGCTCATGTACAGGCGGTCCTGGCTCATCGCGAACAGGATGCGGTGCGCGCGCAGGAAGTCGACGCCGAGCACGACGTCGAATTCCGTCGTGCGGCCCTGCGGGAAGTCGTCGACGATGCGCAGCCGCGGATTGTTGACGGTTTCGTCGCCGATGCGGAAACGCTTGAAGTCGGCACTCCAGCTGTCCAGCAGCGCATCGCCGATGCCGCCCACCCGGGAAGCCTTGACGGCGCCCGGCCCGTCGACGCGCACGCCGGCCAGCTCAGCGCCGCGGCGGGTGACCACCGTCTGCGTGGCGCCCGTATCGAGCAGCGCCTTCAGCCTCACGCCGTTCAGTTCGATGTTCACCAGCGGCTGGTTGGTGCGCCCGACCCGGCCGGCGAAGGGAATTTCCATCGCATCGGACGACCAGTAGGCCAGGTAGGTGTCGTCGCAGCCGCTGGCGCGGAAGAAGCGCAGGTAGCGCTCCGCCAGGGCCAGCTCCATGTCCGTCTGCAGCAGGTAGTTGGCGCCGACGATGAGGTCCCGGTCCCCGCCGTCGCGGGCGCCGAGCACGGGCATGCGGGTCCGGCCGGTATGGATGCCGCCCAGCGAGAAGTCGTCGACGTTGGCGACGTAGTTGATGGCCGAGCCGCCGACCCCCTCCGAATAGCGGCCCGTGGAGCGCGGCGTCAGGCCGAGGCGCTCGGCGCTGGCCTTGAGCAGCTTGGTCTCGTAGGCGCCGGTATCGACCAGCATCCGCACCGGCATGCCGTTCACGCTGCCGCCGACGATGGGCCGGAGCGTCCGCTCGGAAAAATCGATGTCCAGCTTCGCCACCGGAACGTAGTGACAGGTCCCGGCATCGCCGCCGGCATGCGACAGGAGCGGCAGGAGGAGGGCGAGCGTGACGAGGGTGCGCGAGATCGTTGGCATGGCGATGGGATGATGGAAAAAAAGGGTTACCAGTCCGGCAGGTCCAGCTCCAGCGTGCCGTGCCACGGCACCTGCTGCCAGCGCGCGTCCAGCGCCAGCACGGCGGCGAACAGCGCCTGGCCGGCGCCATCGGGCAGCGGCGGCATGCCACGCCCGCGCGCCGCGCAGGCCGCACGCACGCCGTCGGAGAACATGGCCTCGTCGAAGGCGCCGCTCCACAGCTGCGCTTGCAGGCTTTCGACCACCGCTTCCGCATGGATGGCCTGGTCGGCCACGTCGCGGCGGAACGCATCGTGGGTGCGCTCCATCGTCCAGCCGATGTCGGCGCCGCCCGCCACGATGCCGTAGAAGGCGGCGCGCCAGCCGAGCGTCGACTCGACCACGTAGTGGACCAGGTCGTGCGGCAGGATGCCCTGGCGCGGCATCGGGGTCGCGGTGGCGCTGCCGTCATCGCGCAGGCAGCGCAACTGGTCGACCTTGTCGGTGCGGGCGCCGCGCGTCGCGATCAGCTTCATGGCGCGTCGTCGTCCGCCGGCGTCTTCGCGGCCGGCGGGGCGGCCTGTGCAGCGGTCTTTGCAGCCGGCGCCGCCGGAGCGCAGCGCGTGCGGGCTTCCGCGGCCAGCGCGTCGGCCTTCGCCGTATCGCCCTGGGCCCGGTACCATTCGGCCATATAGCCTTCGGCCTGGCAGCGGCGGCGCGCAGCGCTGTCCTTGTCGCGGCCGGCCTCGTCGAGCAGGCGCGCGGCGTCGATCTTGCCGAGGTAGAAGCGGCCAACGGGTTCCGGCCAGGCTTCGTCGTGCTGCTTGTCCATGCTGTCGGCCAGCTCGCTGCGCGCCAGTTCCGCCTCGCCGTTCTTGACGCGCGCCGTGTACAGCCACAGGGCGCCGTAGCGTTCGGCCGGCAACTGGTCGAGCGCCTTGCGCAGCAAGGGAATCGCCTGGTCCGCGTGGCCGGCCAGCAGCGCGCGCCGTCCCGCGATCAGGTTGGCGTGCGGCTGGCCGGACGTGACGGCCATGTCGAGCCAGACCTGCGCCACCAGCGGATCGCGCGTCACGCCGCCGCGGCCGGCCGCATACATCGTCGACAGCACGTACTGGGCGTCGGCATTGCCGCCGTCGGCTTCCGTGCGCATCCACGGCTCCAGGCCGGTGCCGCGCGTGAACACCTCGCCGCCCGTATACGTGAAGTACAGCTTGCGCTGGCTCATGGCGAACAGCACGCGGTGGCTGCGCAGGAAGTCCTGGCCCAGGTACAGGTCGGCGCCGTTGCTCCCCTGCGTTTCGATGACGCCGATCTCGGCGTCCTTGATGGTCTCGTCGCCGATCTGGATGCTCTTGACGGGCGCGATCCAGTGCGGCGCCCGGTCCGCGCCGATGCCGCCGGCGTCGCCCATGCGCGTCACGCCCGGCGCCGTCACGTCGATGCCGACCTTCTTCGCGGCGCCGCGCTGCAGGAAACTGCGGTGGGCGCCCGTGTCGATCATCGCATCGACTTCCTTGCCGTTGACGATGGCGGTGAAGTGCGGGTTCGGGCTGCTGTCCCAGCTGCGCTCGAAAGGTACCGACACGGCCTGCTCCTGCCAGATCCGCAGGGGCACGTCCTTGCAGTTCTCGGGCTGGAAGAAGCGGATTTTCTTGGCGCCCAGGTCGAATTCGAGGTCGCGCTGCAGCAGGAAGGGCGAGCCGAGGATCGCGTCGAAGGCCGGCGTGAACGCGGTCTCGTACACGACGGGCAGGTCGAGCCGGCGCGTGGTGCGCGTCGGTCCAATGCCGAATTCCTTGATCCGCGTGACGTACAGCCGCGAAAAGCCGCTGATGCCGTTCACGTAGCGGCCCGTCATGTGCAAGGGCAGGTTGCGCTTGACGACGCCCGTCATGGTCAGGATGGTGTCGAAGGCGCCCGTATCGACCAGCATCGTGGCCGGCATCTCGTCGATGCTGCCGTCGACGGCGGGCGTCAGGCTCGGGCCGGCATAGCGGATCGGCAGCGTGGCGATTTCGTAGTAGGTGCAGCGTGGCGCATCGGCGCCGTGGGCGGGGAGGGCCAGCAGCGCAAGGGCGGCGTGCAGGCAGGCGAACAGGCGTGTGGAAGCGGGAGTCATCCGGGCGATTCTACTGATTGCCCGGCGCGAGAAACTCATCAAATGTCACAGCGCAACACGCCGCAATGTTGACATTTTGAAAATAAAAAAGGCAAGCACCACCGCTGCCGCAGTGGCCTTGCCTCTTGCAGTGTTGCTTTCGCGCTACTGCTTGTCGATACCCTGACGCGCCACGACGAGCTTGGAGCTGCCGGCCGCGTCCGCGATGGCCTTGCTGGCCGCCGCCACCGCCTTGCTGCTGGCATTGGCTGCCGTCCTGGCATTGTTGCCGTTCCCGCCATTGCCACCCTGGCCGCGCCGCTCGTGCGGCTGGCGCAGGTAGCGCGAGCCGTGGCGGCGGTCCTGGCCGTTGGCGGGCCAGGTCAGGAAGCGCGACAGCTCCTGCAGCGCGCGCTGGTAGACCTCGCGCTTGAACTCGATGACCACGTCCAGCGGCACCCAGTAGTCGTGCCAGCGCCAGGCGTCGAACTCGGGGTGGTCGGTCAGGCGCAGGTTGACGTCGTTATCGCGTGCCACCATGCGAAGCAGGAACCAGATCTGCTTCTGGCCGCGGTAGTGGCCGCGCACCTCGCGCTTGATGAAGTGGTCCGGCACTTCGTAGCGCAGCCAGTCGCGGGTGCGGCCCACGATCTTGACGTGCTCCTGGCGCAGGCCGATTTCTTCCTCCAGCTCGCGGTACATCGCCTGCTCCGGCGTCTCGCCGTACTTGATACCCCCTTGCGGAAATTGCCATGAGTGCTCGCGCACCCGCTTGCCCCACCAAACTTCGTTGTTGGCGTTCAGCAGGATGATGCCGACGTTGGGGCGGAACCCTTCACGATCGAGCATGATTCACCTCGAAACTTTCTGCCGGTCTTGCCCTTAATTTTTTACCTACGTATCCAAGCAAACTAGGGCGCTTCAGCCGTCTGATCGTACGGGAACAACGACGTGCACCACTTGTTTCGGACCCATTTGTATAAAGATTGGATGCATCGGCCGGCTAATCCTTTAAAATTAGGTCGATTATAACCCTCTCTTTTTAAAAAGAATTCATCGATATGCGTGCCTCGCGATTTTTTATTTCAACGCTCAAAGAAGCCCCTTCCGACGCCGAGATCGTCAGCCACAAGCTGATGATGCGCGCCGGGATGATCAAGCGCCTCGGTTCCGGCATCTATACGTATATGCCACTGGGCCTGCGCGTCATCCGTAAGGTCGAAGGCATCATCCGCGAAGAAATGAACAAGGCGGGCGCGATCGAGCTGCTGATGCCGATGGTGCAGCCGGCCGAACTGTGGCAGGAAACGGGCCGCTGGGACAAGATGGGGCCCGAACTGCTGCGCCTCAAGGACCGCCACGGCCGCGACTTCGCGCTGCAGCCGACCTCGGAAGAAGTCGTCACCGACGTCGTGCGCAGCGAGATCAAGTCCTACCGCCAGCTGCCCGTGAACTTCTACCACATCCAGACCAAGTTCCGCGACGAGCGCCGTCCGCGCTTCGGCCTGATGCGCGGCCGCGAATTCACGATGAAGGATGCCTATTCGTTCGACCGCGACGTCGAAGGCATGCAGGCGTCGTACAAGACCATGTTCGATGCCTACGTCAGCATCTTCAACCGCTTCGGCCTGAAGTTCCGCGCAGTGGCCGCCGACAACGGCGCGATCGGCGGCACCGGCTCGCACGAGTTCCACGTGATCGCCAGCACCGGCGAGGACGCGCTGGTGTACTGCCCGACCTCGGACTACGCGGCGAACATGGAAGCGGCCGAAGCGCCGGCACTGGGCGGCACGCGTGCGGCCGCGAGCCAGGAACTGGCCAAGGTCTCGACCCCGAACACCACCAAGTGCGAGGCCGTGGCCAAGCTGCTGGGCATCGGCCTGGACAAGACCGTCAAGTCGATCGCGCTCACGGCCGACAAGGAAGTCGACGGCAAGCAGGTCAAGGAAAACTGGCTGCTGCTGCTGCGCGGCGACCACGAGCTGAACGAAGTCAAGGTCTCGAAGATCCCGGGCCTGGGCGCGTTCCGCTTCGCCAGCGAAGCCGAGATCCTGGAAGCCTACGGCAGCGTGCCGGGCTACCTGGGCCCGATCAACACGAAGCAGCCGGTCAAGATCGTGGCCGACCGCACCGTCGCCAACATGGCCGATTTCGTGTGCGGCGCCAACGAGGCCGAATACCACTTCACGGGCGCCAACTGGGGCCGCGACGTGGCCGAACCGCTCGTCGCCGACCTGCGCAACGTCGTCGAAGGCGATGCTTCGCCGGACGGCAAGGGCGTGCTGGCGATCGAGCGCGGCATCGAAGTGGGCCACGTGTTCCAGCTCGGCACCGCCTACTCGCAAGCGATGAACGCCGTCTACCTGGACGAGAAGGGCCAGCCGGCCCCGATGCAGATGGGCTGCTACGGCATCGGCGTGACCCGCATCCTGGGCGCCGCCATCGAGCAGAACTTCGACGACAAGGGCATCGTCTGGCCGGACGCGATCGCGCCGTTCGAACTGGTGCTGTGCCCGATGGGCTACGACCGCAGCGAACTGGTCAAGAACGAGACCGACCGCCTGTACGCCGAACTGCAGGCGGCCGGCGTCGACGTCATCGTCGACGACCGCGGCCTGCGTCCGGGCGCCATGTTCGCCGACTGGGAACTGGTGGGCGTGCCGCACCGCGTCGTGATCGGCGAGCGCGGCCTCAAGGAAGGCAACCTGGAATACCAGGGCCGCCGCGATGCCGAGGCCACCGCCGTTCCCGCCGCCGACATGGTGTCGTTCGTCAAGGGCAAGCTGGACAAATAATGTTCACGCAGTCGATCCGCCGGACGTTCGCCCGGCTCGGTCCCGTGCTGGTCGCCGCCTGCCTGATGGGCAGCGGCGCCGCCCATGCGGGCAACCAGAAGGAAGAGGCGCTGGCCGATTCGGTCCGCCTCGCGCTGGAGCACGCGATCCGCGACGGCCGGCCGCCGAAACCCGTATTCCGCGACGACGCCGCGCGGGCCCGCTACCGGCAGTGGTTCGACACGATGTCCGCGCGCCTCCAGCGCCGCCTGCCGGACGAGCAGACGCGCACCGAGTTCCTCGAGGCCGCATGGTACGAGGCGACCCGCGCCGGCCTCGATCCGGGCCTGGTGCTGGGCCTGATCCAGGTCGAATCGGCCTACCGCAAGTACGCCGTGTCGATCGCCGGCGCGCGCGGCTACATGCAGGTGATGCCGTTCTGGACCGGCGTGATCGGCGACTCCAACCGCCGCGCGCTGTTCGACATGCAGACCAACCTGCGCTACGGCTGCTCGATCCTGCGCATGTACATCGACATGGAAGGCGGCAACCTGTACCTGGCGCTGGGCCGCTACAACGGCAGCCGCGGCAAGCCGCAGTATCCGAACGCGGTGCTGGCGGCGTGGAAGAACTGGGAATTCAAGGCGCTCGAAGGTAGCAGCGGCGCCGTCGCCGCCCGGTAGGGTAGACGGCTTGGCCGTCCACACGTTCCACTACCGCATGCACATCGATACATCAGGGCCGGCTGGACGCGTGGACGGCATAGCCGCCCACCCTAACGATGCCGCCGTTACACGCGCAAAAAACAAAAGCCCCGTCTTGGCGGGGCTTTGTCGTATTTGGCCAGCGGGGCAGCCGGTCTTTTTGCTTATTATTTGAGGTGATCGGAGATCAGTTTGGTCATCTCGAACATCGATACCTGGGCCTTGCCACCGAAGACGGCTTTGAGCTTGTCGTCGGCATTGATCATGCGCTTGTTGGCGGCGTCCTGCAGGTTCTGCTTCTTGATGTATTCCCAGACTTTCTTGGTCACTTCGGTGCGCGGCAGCGGTTTTGCGCCGACGACTTCGGCCAGCGTTGCCGACGGGGTCATCTCTTTCATGAACGCGGCGTTGGGCTTGCGGGCTGCGGCCGGTTTCTTTGCCGCGGGTGCTGCTTTCGGTGCTGCTGCTTTGGCAGGAGCTGCTGCCTTTTTAGCTGCCGGCTTCGCCGCGGCGGCCGGCTTGGCTGCGGCGGCCTTCTTTGCCGGCGCTGCGGTGGTTTTTTTTGCTGTTGCCATATTCGAGCCTCCTAAACGGAACACATGGAAAATTGCGCTATGAATCGCACAGCTAATATTGGTAGGGATTTAGTGTTCGTGCAAGTCTTTTTCGAAACTTTTTCACTCTGATATGCCCTGAATCCGCCGATTGTGTTAGCCGGGCCTCCTAACGGGGGAAAACAAGCCTTTTGCGCGGGGGCGGGATGGGAAAACAGGCAAAAAAAAGCCGCGGGAGCAGGGCTCGCGCGGCGTGCGGGGCGGGGCAGCGGGTCAGCGCAGGCCCGGCATCATGCCCTTCATCCCGCGCATCATCTTCATCAGGCCGCCGCCCTTGAGCTTCTTCATCATGGTGTTCATCTGCTCGTACTGGTTCAGCATGCGGTTCACTTCCTGCACCTGCACGCCGGCGCCGGCCGCGATGCGGCGCTTGCGGTTGGCCTTGATCAGTTCCGGCTTGGCGCGTTCCTGCGGCGTCATCGAGTCGATGATGCCGCACATGCGGCGCACCTGCTTCTCGGCCTGGTCCATGTTGGCGCCGGCGGCGGCCTGCTGGAACTGCGCCGGCAGCTTGTCGAGCAGGCCGGCCATGCCGCCCATCTTCTTCATCTGCGTGAGCTGGGCCTTGAAGTCGTTCATGTCGAACTTGCCGCCCGATTTGATCTTGTTGGCCATGTCGGCCGCGGCCTGCATGTCCACGCCCTTGCGCGCTTCCTCGACCAGCGCCAGGATGTCGCCCATGCCCAGCACGCGGTTGGCCATGCGGGCCGGATCGAAGGCTTCCAGGCCGTCCAGCTTTTCCGAGACGCCGGCGAACTTGATCGGCTTGCCCGTCACGTGGCGCACGGACAGCGCCGCGCCGCCGCGCGAATCGCCATCGAGCTTGGTCAGGATCACGCCGGTAAGCGGCAGCGCGTCGTTGAAGGCCTTGGCCGTGTTGATCGCATCCTGGCCGACCATGGCGTCGACGACGAACAGGGTCTCGATCGGTTTGACGGCCGCGTGGACGGCGGCGATTTCCTGCATCATCGCCTCGTCGATGGCCAGGCGGCCGGCGGTGTCGATGATCAGGACGTCGTGGTAGTGCTTCTTGGCCCAGTCCAGCGCCGCCAGGGCGATGTCGACCGGCTTGTCGTTGGCGGTGGACGGGAAGAAGTCGGCGCCGACCTGCTTGGTGACGGACTCCAGCTGCGCGATCGCGGCGGGGCGATACACGTCGGCCGACACGGTCAGCACTTTCTTCTTCTGTTCCTTCAGGTACTTGGCCAGCTTGCCGGTGGTGGTCGTTTTACCGACACCCTGCAGGCCCGCCATCAGGATGATCGCCGGCGGCTGCTGGGCGAACGAGAGCTGGCTGGCTTCCGGGCCGAGGTCGGCGCCCATCAGCGCCGCCAGCTCCTTCTGCACGACGCCGACCAGGGCCTGGCCGGGGGAGAGCGAACCGATGACTTCCTCGCCCAGCGCTTTTTCCTTCACCTTGGCGATGAATTCGCGCACGGCCGGCAGGGCCACGTCGGCCTCGAGCAGGGCCAGGCGCACTTCGCGCAGCATGTCGGCGGTGTTGGCCTCGGTCAGGCGGGCCTCGCCGCGCATGGTCTTGACGACCTTGGCGAGGCGTTGAGTCAGATTGTCTAGCATGTCTGCGTCTTGGGGAAAGTGGGTGCAATGACGGCAGCCCGGGGCCGGCGGCGCCCGGGCTGCGCGCGGAATGCGTCATTTTACCTCAGTGCGGCGGCGCCGGACCGGCGCGGGGCGCATCAATGGCGCACGACCAGGCGCACGACGCGCGCTCCGCTGATCATTGCATACGAAGCGCCGCCGGTCGGCACGATTGCTCTGACACAGTAGGCGGTGCTGCTGATCTCGTCATCGCAGAAGGGGGCATCCACCTCGACGCTCTTCACGCCGTCGGGCGTCGTGCGCACCACCGTCTTCGTCGTATTGTCGTAGCCGTAGGTGTTGCCGTTCATGTCCGCGTTCAGGCTTGCCGGGAGGGCGGACAGCGTCGTGACGACGCCGGCGGGCGTCACCTTGCGCGGCACGAGCCGGCGCTCCAGGGTCGATGTGGACGGATAGACCTGGTCCGTGTCGCGGACATACAGGTTGCCGTCGTAGTCGATGCCGGCAATGACCGGGTGCAGGAAGCGCGCGTTGGCGCCGGTGCCGTCGGTAACCGCCCCGGTGTTGTCGCGGTCTTCGGTGCCGGCCAGCAGCGACAGCGTGCCGGACGGCGAGATCTTCAAGATGGCCGACATCAGGCCGTACACCTCGCCACTGTGGCCGATGCCGCCTGTTTTGGAGACGTACAGGTTGCCCGCGCGGTCCGCAGCGAAGCCGCTCGCCTGGTCGAGGCGCTGGCCATTTCCAGCCGTGTCCGGCCGGCCGAACCAGGTGGCGGTGCCGTCGACACTGTCGACGAGCGTCGTGACGGTGCCGTCGGGCGCGATCTTGCGCAAGCGCGGCGATGGCCAGGCGAAGCCAGGAATGTAGTAGTACTCCATGACATACAGATTTCCCGCGCCGTCCGCCGCCAGCATGCTGGGATTGCGGAACGACGCGGCGGCGCCGACGCCGTCCGCCGTCAGGTTCTTGCCGCTGCCCGCCACCAGCGTGATGCCGGGCGCGCCCGGATCGGGCGTGACGGCCAGCGTCATGGCGGCGCTGGCGTCGCCGTCGCTGGCCGTGAGGGTGACGGTGGTCGCGGCGGCGAGCGATGCCGGCGGCAGGTAGCGCACGGTGGCGCCGAGGCTTGCGCTGAGCAGGCCGGGCGCGCCATCCGACAGTTGCCAGCGCACGGTGCCGCCCGTGGGCGACGCGGCGCTCAGCGCCACCGGGGTGCCGCCGGCGATCGTGCGCAGGGTCGCGCTGGACAGGGGCAGCGTGGCGGCAGGCGCGGGGACCGGTTCCGGCGTCGGCGCCGGCGTCGGAGCGAGCGCCGGTGCGGGTTCGGGCGCGGGTGCGGGTTGCACGGGAGTCGCCGGCGCGCCGGCGACCGGTGCCTCGGCGGCCGGGCCGTTGCCGCCGCCGCCGCAGGCAGCCAGGGATACGCACAGGAACAGGGTAGAACAGAGGCGCATGATGTGACGTCGAAGTGGTGTTGTCAGGATTATCCCTGTTATGCAACGTTCGAAAGTCATCAAATGTAACGCCCGGCACCAGCGCCCGACACAGTGTGCCGCCCCGGCTGGCGCCACGCTCAATGCGGCAGGACCAGGCGCCGGACGGCGTGCAGCCCCGTCACCTCCAGCATGAGGAAGCTCGTGCCGCCGGCCGGGGTGATGGCATACACGCCCAGGTCGTCGATGCAGGCGCGCGGCGGTTCGGGCACGAAGCTGCTGCAGTACGGCGCGCTCGTCTCCACGCTGGCGCTGCCGTCGGGCGCGATGCGCATCAGCTTCTTCGCGGCGCTGTCGTAGCGGTAGGTATTGCCCTTCATGTCCGCCTTCAGGCCGGCGGGCAGGGCCGCCAGCGTGGTCACGACCCCGTCCGGCGTCACCTTGCGCGGCGTGACGGGGGCGTCGAGCGGGAAGGCGTCGCCGTCGAGCAGGTAGAGGTTGCCGTCGATGTCGATGCCGGCAATGCGCGGGTAGAGGAACTGCGCCTTCCCGGCGGGGCCGTCGACCATCGCCCCGACCTGCGCGCCCTGGTAGCCCGCCAGTACGGACACGGCGCCGGCCGGCGTGATCTTCAGGATCAGCGGACCGTTGCTGGACTGCTGTCCTGCCGCGATGCCGGAGCCGAACACCGAGGTGGCGAAGTAGAGGTTGCCCGCGCGGTCCACCGTGAAGCCCGACGTCCAGTAGAGGCGCTGGGCGTTGCCGGCGGTGTCCGGCTGGCCGAACCAGGTATTGGCGCCGATCAGCGTCGCGAGGGTGCCGTCGGGGGCGATCTTTACCAGCTGCGGCGGCCCGCGCCGGCTGGGGCTGGCGTCGTTCTGCAGCAGCACGTAGGCATTCCCGGCAAGGTCCGCGGCCAGGTCCACCGGGCGTAGCAGCGTCGGCTCGTTTTCCGTCTCGGGCGGGCGCCACGACACCTTGTAGAGCCCGGCCGCGCCCGGCTCCGGCGTCACGGCCAGCGTCAGCGTGGCGCTGGCACCGTCGCCGCTGGCCGTGACGGTGACCGTCGCCGGCGCCGTCAGCGCGCCGGCGGGCGGCACATAGCGGACCGTGGCGCCACTGTCGGCGTCGAGCGTGCCCGGCGCGCCCTCGGCCAGCCGCCAGCGCACGGCGCCGCCGCTCGACAGCGTGGCGCTCAGGGGAATGGCACTGCCGCCGGCGATGGTGCGCAGGGTCGGGCTGGACAGCGTCAGCGTGGGCGTGGGCGTGGGCGCCGGCTGGGCCGGCGACGCGGACGGAGCGGGCGACACGGGGGCGGCGGGCGCCGGCGCACCGGAGTCGTTGCCGCCGCCGCAGGCGGCCAGGGTGGCGCACAGGATCAGGGAAGAAGTAAGGCGCATGATGGTCATCGGTATGGAAAATTGACCTGCCGATTATCCAGAAATATTCCTTGCGAAAAGTCATGAAATGTAACGTTTCTCTTGAAGGGACGTGACATTCTTGGGTTTTCCCGGAAAGGTTTGTCTTTTATCAACGACGAGTCCGTGCGAGTACCGCATCGTCCAACCTTGGTGCTGATGGGCAATATTGCCCGCCTTCATGAGCGAGGATGGGATGACATGGACATCGATCGCGCTGGCCATCGGGCTGGCGCTGGGCGGCGCGGCGCACGCCGAGGAAGTGGTCAGGCTCGGCAACCTCAAGCTGGCCCACTTCGGCGCCGTCTCGTACATCAAGGAGATCGCGCCGCGCTGCGGGATCCGGGTCGAGGAGCGGGTGTTCGCCAAGGGCCTGGACGTGATGCAGGCGATGATCGCCGGAGAGCTCGACGTCGGCGGCACGGCGTCGGAGGCCGCCATCGCGGGGCGCGCCGGCGGCGTGCCCGTCTATGTGGTGGCCGGCTTCGCGCGTGGCGGCGCGCGCCTGGTGCGCCGGCCGGACCAGACCATCCGCGCCGTGGCAGACCTGAAAGGCAAGCGGGTCGGAGTGACGCGCGGCTCGATCCAGGAAGTGCTCCTGATGGCGGAGCTGCAGAAGGCAGGCCTGTCGTCGGCGCCGGGGCCGGGCAAGGACGTGCAGATCATCTATCTCGCCTATCCGGACCTGAACCAGGCGCTGATGGGCAGGCACGTCGACGCCATGATGCAGTCGGAGCCGCAATCCTCGCAGGCGATCAACAAGGGCTTCGGCGTCGAGGTCATCAAGCCCTACGACACCCCGATCGGCGAACCGGTACGCACGCTGGTGATGACGGAAAGCTTCTACAAGAACCGCCGTCCGGTCGCGGAAAAATTCATGCGCTGCTTCGTGCAGGCCACCAGCGCCTTCATCGGCGACCGCCAGCTCGCCGAGAAATACGTGCGCAACACCGTGTTCAAGGGCCAGATCAGCGCCGAGGACTTCCGCGACGCCGTCGAGAATTCGCCGTACAGCTACGACATCACCCCCGAACACATCCAGGTCACCACCGACATCATGGCCAGGACCGGCGTCGGCCGCATGGCCCGGCCGCCGCTGGCGAAGGAGTGGGTCAAGACGGACCTGCTGGACGCGGCCAAGGCCGGCCTGAACATCCGCTAGGAGAGAGCATGAGCAAGTACAAGGCCAAGGAACTCGCAGTGGGCCTGGTGGTGCCGCTCGTGGCACTACTGGCCTGGCAGACCGTGGCGGCGCTGGGCTGGGCCGACCGCAACGTGCTGCCGGCGCCGCTGCAGGTCTGGCACAAGTGGCTCGACTACCTGCTGCCGCTGCAGGACTACGCCGGCTTCCGGGAAAGCGGCGCGGGCGGGTGGCTGGCCTGGCTGGTGTCCGGCGAACTGCTGCACGACGCGCTCGGCAGCCTGTACCGGGTGGGGGCCGGTTTCGCGGTCGGCACCGCGCTGGCGCTGCCGCTGGGCCTGGCGATGGGCACGAGCCGCGTCGTGTACGCCTGGCTGAATCCCCTCGTACAGCTGCTGCGGCCGATCCCGCCCATCGCCTACATCCCGCTGGCGATCCTGTGGTTCGGCCTGGGCAATGCGCCGGCCGTGTTCCTGATCGCGCTGGGCGCCTTCTTCCCCGTCCTGATGAATACCGTGGCCGGCGTGCGCCAGGTCGACGGCATCTACCTGCGCGCCGCGCGCAACCTCGGCGCCGACGGCCCGACCATGTTCGTGCGCGTGATCCTGCCGGCGGCCGTGCCCTACATCCTGACCGGCATGCGGATCGGCATCGGCACCGCCTTCATCGTCGTCATCGTGTCCGAGATGATCGCCGTGAACAACGGCCTCGGTTTCCGCATCATCGAGGCGCGCGAGTACTTCTGGTCCGACAAGATCATCGCCGGCATGGCCACCATCGGCCTGCTGGGGCTGGCGATCGACGCCGGCATGAACCGCCTGAACAACCATCTGCTGCGCTGGCACCGCGGCCTGGAGCACTGAATGCACGCATCCATCGTCATCGACCGCGTCACCAAGGCCTTCGCCGGCGACCGCCGCAGCACGCCGGTGCTGCAGGACATCAGCCTCGCCATCCCGCACGGCCAGTTCGTCTGCCTGCTCGGGCCTTCCGGCTGCGGCAAGTCGACCCTGCTCAATGCCATCGCCGGCTTCGCCCCGCCGACCTCCGGCACCATCGTCTCCGACGGCATGCCCGTCATGGGACCGGGGCCGCAGCGCGGCATGGTGTTCCAGGAATATGCGCTGTTCCCCTGGATGACGGTGGAGCAGAACATCGGGTTCGGCCTGCAGATCAAGGGCCAGCGCCGTCCCGAGATCGCCGCGCGCGTGGCCGCGCTGCTCGAGATGCTGGCGCTGGCGGACTTCGCCGGCCGCTATCCGAGGGACCTGTCCGGCGGCATGCGCCAGCGCGTGGCGATCGCGCGGGTGCTGGCGCTCGATTCGCCGATCCTCCTGATGGACGAACCGTTCGGCGCCCTCGACGCGCTCACGCGGCGCAACCTGCAGGACGAATTGCTGCGCATCTGGGCGGAGCTCGACAAGACGATCGTCTTCGTCACCCACAGCATCGAGGAAGCGATCTACCTGGCCGACCGCATCGTCGTGATGACCTACCGGCCCGGCACGATCAAGAGCGACCTCATCGTCGAGCTGCCGCGCCTGCGCGACCCGGCCGCGCCGGAATTCAATGCCCTCAAGCGCGAGCTGGGCATGCTGGTCATGGAAGAGCAGCAGCGCCACCACCACGCCGAGATGCGCGCCGCCGCCGTCGACTAGCATTCCGGCGTCCGCGGCCGCCGCGTATTGCGCGGCCATTCCTTTTTGGATACGCTGGCGCGATGACGCTCCCGTCGCGCTCCCTCGCCCTTGCACTCGCCGTTTTCCTGCACGGCGCGCCGGCACACGCGCTCGATCCGCGCACGCCGCTTGCCTCCTATCGTCTCGACACCTTCGGCGTGCGCGCCGGTGCGCCGCGCCATGCCATGTCGATCGCGCAGCAAGCCGACGGCTGGATGTGGTTCGGCACGCCCTCGGGGCTGTATCGCTACGACGGCATGAAGTTCGAGCTGTTCCGGCCGAGACCGGGCGAACGCCTGCTGGGGCAATACATCGGCGCATTGCGGGCGCATCCGAACGGCGAACTGTGGATCAGCTACCTGTACGGCGGCGTCAGCGTCCTGCGCGACGGCCACCTGCGCCACCTGGCCGGGGTGCCGGGAAAGCCGATCGGTTCGGTGAGCGCCTTCGCCCCCGACGGCGCCGATACCTGGGTCGCATCGACCACGGGACTGTGGCGCTATCGTGCCGGCGGCTGGGAGCGCTTCGGTGCGGATCGCGGCTTCCCGGACGGCTGGTGCGGTGATGTCCACCGCGACCCCTATGGACGGGTGTGGGCGGCGGATGACCGCCATGTCTACCTGCTGGACCGCGGTGCCGGCCGTTTCGCGCCGGTCGTCGAGCTCGCGGCCGGCGCGACGATCGTGGATGCGCCGGACGGCCGGGTCTGGGTGGCCGACGGCGTGACGGTGCGGCTGCTGCCGGCGCCGCCGGGCGGCTGGCGAGCGCCGCCGCCATCGCCGGTGCGAAACAGCACCATGGTGACCCTGTTCGACCGCGACGGCAATTACTGGACCGGGGGCTGTCCGAAGGCCTTGTGCATGCGGCGCCCGGCGCGCATCGCGGGCCGCGACGTGTTTCCCGACCTGGACAGCGGCAGGCCGGATGTCCGCGACGGCAAAATCGGCTCGGCCAGCATCAATGCCATGATGGAAGACCGCGAGGGGAACCTGTGGACCAGTACCGCGGCCGGACTGGAACGCTTGCGCGACACGCGCCTGGTGCCGCT
The DNA here is from genome assembly GCF_030412015.1 of Massilia sp. YIM B02763. Classification (GTDB taxonomy): domain Bacteria; phylum Pseudomonadota; class Gammaproteobacteria; order Burkholderiales; family Burkholderiaceae_D; genus Telluria. The sequence continues at coordinate 29,175 of NZ_JASNRD010000016.1, forward strand.
GGTCCTGCCGGACTCGAACTGGCCGGGACTGGCCCTGGACCGGACGGGCGCGGTCTGGATCGCGACCAGCGACGCAGGCTTGCATGGCCGCCTGTGGCGCGCGCAGGGAGACGACGTCGCGGCGCAGCGGAGCGACCAGCGCAGCGGGATCGTCGCCATGGGCCGCGACGGCACGGTCCTCGTCGCCGGCAGGAACACGATCGAGCGCCGCCTGGGCGACCGCATCGTCGCGCGCCATGCGATGCCGCCGCGCGGCCGGCGCGCCGTCGCGCGCGATGCGGTGCTGCTGCTGGCGGAAGACCGCGAAGGCATCTGGCTGTACCTGGGCAACGGCCGCGGCCTGTTCCGCCTGCGCGGCGGCGCCTGGGAGCCGCCGTCGGCGCATCCCTGGCTGGCCGGCGTCATCTATGCCTTCGTCGACGGCGCCGGCCGCACGTGGTTCGGCACGCGCAACAATGGGGTGGTGCTGGTCGACGGCGACCGGCATACGGAATACGGCCCCGGCGACGGCATCGCGCTGGGCGCGGTCACCTTCGTCGACGCGCAGGCCGATCCGGTCATCAGCGGCGAGGGCGGCATGGCCGTCCTGCAGCATGGCCGCTTCCGTCCCTTGCGCGCGGAGGGCGTCGACCTGGCCAACGTGTCCGGCCTGGTGGCGACGCCGGACGGTAACCGCTGGCTGGGCACGGCGCGCGGCCTGTTCCGCGTGCCCGCCGCGGCGTGGCGGCGCAGCATGGCGGATCGCGGCCAGCCGCTGCGCGGCGAACTCTGGGACGAACTGCATGGCTTTCCCGGCAGCGGCTACGGCAGCTCGCCGTCGCCGACACTGCGCCTGGCGCCCGACGGCAGGTTATGGGTGGCCGGCCTGGACGGCGTTGCCGTGTACGACCGCACGCGCCTGCGCCGCAACACGACGGCGCCGCAGGCCCGCGTGCAGGCGCTGGTCGCCAACGAGCAGCGCTACGAGGGCGGCGCGGCCGGTACGCTGCGCGCCGGCACCACCCGCTTGCGCTTCGACTTCGCGGCGCCCAGCATGACGATGCCGGAGCGGGTGCGCTTCCGCTACCGCCTGGACGGCGTCGACGCCGCCTGGCAGGAAGCGGGGGGCCAGCGTTCCGCGTATTACACCAACCTGGGGCCCGGCACCTACCGCTTCGAGGTCCAGGCCACCAACGAGGACGGCGTGGCGGGGCCGGCCGCAACCACGCCGCCTTTCCGGATCGCGCCGACCTTCGTCCAGACCCGCTGGTTCCTCGTCCTGTGCGTCCTGCTGGCCGGCGCCGCGGCCTGGCTGCTGTACGCGCTGCGCCTGGCGCAGCTCAAGCGGACCTGGCAGGCGCGCACCGAGGAGCGCATCGCGGAACGCGAGCGCATCGCGCGCACCCTGCACGACACCTTCCTGCAAGGATTGCATGCGCTCATCCTGCGTCTGGACGCCTTCGCCGCCCGCCTGCTGCCGGGATCCGGCGAACGCACCCAGATCGAGGATCTGCTGGACGTCGCGCGCAAGGTCACCGAGGAAGGGCGCAGCCAGGTGCTCGGCCTGCGTTCCGGGACCGGCGCCCCGGACCTGGCGTCGGCGCTGGCCGCCAGTGTCGCGCTATTGCGTACCGGCGACGACGTCGACGTGGCGTGGCGCGAAACGGGCCAGCCGCGCACGCTCGATCCGGACACGCAGGCCGAGGTCCATCGCATCGCCTGCGAGGCGGTCGCCAATGCCTTGCGCCATGCCCGTGCGCGGCGGATCGAGGTCACGCTGGACTGGAGCGGACCTGGCCTGGTGGTGCGCGTGGCCGACGACGGCGTCGGCATGGCCGAGGAACTGATCGCCTCCGGCCTGCCGGGGCACTGGGGGCTGGCCGGCATGCGCGAACGGGCTGCGGCCATCGGCGCGACACTGGCGCTGCATAACCGTCCCGGCGGCGGCGTCGAGGTGGTGCTGGCGCTGGGCGGGGACGCGGCCCCGGCGCCACGGCGGATGCTCGCCGCGCAGGCCCCGAACTGAGCGGTAAGAAGGGCCGTCCTGCATGGCTTGACCTTCTGGCAAGCCAACCCCGGTAGACCGGGATGGTGTAGACTCGCCGGTATGCAAACCACCTTCTTCATTGCCGCGGCGATCCTGTACGCGGTATGCGCCCTGCTGCCGTCGAAGCGGGGCGCGCTCATTTCCGGCACGACGGCCGCGGCCTGGGTGCTGCATGGGGCCGCGCTGTGGCCGGACATGCTCGCCAACGGCACGCTGCGCGTCGGCTTCGCCTTCATGCTGTCGGCGGCGCTGTGGATCTCGGTGGCCGCCTACTGGATCGAGAACCGCAATTTCGCGCTGGATGGCATGCGCCGCATGGTGATGCCGTTCGCGGCCGTCGCGGCCATCCTGCCGTCCCTGTTCCCCGGGAACCTGATGCCCGTGCAGGCGCAGTCGCCGGCATTCGGTTGGCACGTCGCCGTGGCCGTCATGGCCTACAGCACGCTGACCATCGCCGCCTTCCACGCCGTGCTGATGGCGCTGCAGGAGGCGCGCCTGCATACGAAAAGCGCCAGGAAAGGCTGGCTGGGCGCCGCGATCGACCAGCTGCCGGCGCTGCTGACCATGGAAAAGCTGTTGTTCCGCATGATCTGGATCGGCTTCGTCCTGCTCAGCCTGACCGTGCTGTCGGGCCTCGTGTTCTCCGAACAGCTGTTCGGCAAGGCCTTGCGCTGGGACCACAAGAATGTGTTCGCGCTGCTGTCGTGGCTGTTGTTCGCCGCGCTGCTGGCCGGACGCCGCTGGCGCGGCTGGCGCGGCAAGACCGCGCTGCGCTTCACGCTGGCGGGATTCGCTACGCTGGCGCTGGCCTATGTCGGCAGCCGTTTCGTGTTTGAAGTCGTTCTGCACCGGGGGTTCGTATGACGCGACTGCTTTTCTGGATTGCGCTCGTCATCCTGGTGGTGATGGCCGTGCGCAGCAAACTGCGCGCCGCGATGGCGCGCGCCCAGGGCCAGGCGCCCCAGGGCAGGGGACCGGCGCAGTCCGCCGGTGCCGGTAGCGCCGGCGGCGCGGGAGCCTGGCAGCGCGTCGAGGACCGCTCCGAACCGATGGCCTGCTGCGCCCAGTGCGGCATGTATTTCCCGGCGTCCGAAGCGGTGCGGGTGGGCGGACGCGACTTCTGCAGCACGGCGCACGCGCACCAGCCGGCCCCGCGCTGAGTTCCGCGCTCAGTTCCGCGCTCAGTTCCTCGATGATCCCCGCCTGATCCCTCAGCGCTGCATGGCGTCCTGGCCTACCCTGACTGCCGCGTCGCGCTCGACCTTCTGGCGCTCGCTGCAGACGTTCACCGTCAGCCGCATCGTGATCGCGCTGGTGCTGCTGCTGTACCTGAGCATCGATGCGCGCCGCGGCCACCTGCCGGGCGCCACCTATACCGAGATCTGCATCGCCTACATGGCGCTGGCGCTGGGGTTCGCCGCCGCCTGCTATCGCTGGCGCCGGCGCTTCCTGCTGCAGCTGGCCGGCCAGGTCATGACGGACCTCGCCGCGATCTCGCTGCTGTACCTGGCCGGCGGCGGCGTGCGCAGCGGCCTGGCGCTGCTGTACCTGTTCCCGCTGGCCGGCGCCGCCATGCTGGCGCCGCTGCTGCTGGCGCTGTTCTCGGCCGCGCTGGCGACGCTGTTCGTGCTGGCCGAGACCATGTGGCAGATCGTCGTGCGCTTCGAGGACCCGCCGCTGATGCAGGCCGGCCTCACCGGCGCCGCCTTCTTCGCCCTGGTGCTGGTGGTGAACCGCCTGGCCGAACGCCTGATCTCCCAGGAGGAACTGGCGGCGCGGCGCGGCACCGACCTGCGCATCCAGCAAGCCGTGTACCGTATCGTCGTCGAGGACGTCGGCGACGGCATCCTGGTGCTGGACCGCGACGGCCAGGTGTTCGGCGCCAACCCGGCGGCGCGCCATATGCTCGGCCTGGAAGCGCGCCTGGCCGAGGACGCCGGCGGGGAGAAGAGCGCCGACGCGGGCGCCGGCTTCCGCCTGGCCGACGTGCCCGCGTTCGAGCCGGTGGCGCACAGCTTCGCCGCCTGGATCGGCGGCGCCGGGGCGGCCCACGGAGCACACGATGGGCCGGCCGACTACGTGACGATCAAGCGCTGGCACGAGGACGAGGGCGCCGCGCGCGGCCGGCTGGACCAGCCGGTGCATTTGAAGCTGCGTTTCGCGCGCGTGGAGACGCCGCATGGCGAGGACGAGCGCAGCGTGATCTTCATGCAGGACGTGAGCGCCATCGAAAACCAGGCGCAGCAACTGAAGCTGGCCTCGATGGGCCGCCTGACGGCCAGCATCGCGCACGAGGTGCGCAATCCCCTGTCGGCGATCGGCCACGCGACCTCGCTGCTGGCCGAGGACCTGCACGGTCCCGCCGAGCAGCGCCTGCTGCGCATCGTGAACGACAACGTGGGCCGCGTGAACCGCATGGTCGAGGACATCCTGAAGCTGTCGCGCAAGGTGCAGCCGAACGGCGAGCCGGTCGCGCTGGCCCCGTTCCTGGCCGAGCTGCGGGCGGAATTCACGGAAACCCACGGCATGCGCGGTGATATAGTAGCCATCGGCGACGCCGGCGGCCTGGCCGTGCGCTTCGACGGCCTGCACCTGCGCGAAGTGCTGGTGAACCTGCTCGGCAACGCGGTGCGCTACGCCAGCGGCAAGCCTGCCAGCATCCGCGTGTTCCCCGTGCTCGACGCCACGGCGCGGGTCGAGCTGCACGTGCAGGACGACGGCCGCGCCATCACGCCGGAAGTGCGCGCCCACCTGTTCGAGCCGTTCTACACGACGTCGAGCAAGGGCACGGGCCTGGGCCTGTACCTGGCGCGCGAGCTGTGCCTGAACAACGGCGCGATGCTCGACTACGAAGTGCGCGCCGACGACGACGGCGGCACCAGCGGCCGGTTCGTGATCACGTTCGGCGCGTCGGGCTGAGCGCGCGAGCGCTACTATATATAGAGAGACAGACGAAGAAGGCCAGCAACCGCATGAGTTCCCCCCGCATCCTCGTGGTCGACGACGAAGCCGACCTGCGCGAGCTGCTCGAGATCACCCTGCTCAAGATGGGCCTGGACGTGGACAGCGCCGCCACCGTGCGCGAGGCGCGCCAGTTCCTCGACCGCGCCCGCTACGCGCTGGTGCTGACCGACATGCGCCTGCCCGACGGCCTCGGGCTGGAACTGGTGCGCGAAGTCGCCGCCAGCCACCGCGACACGCCCATCGCCGTGATCACCGCCTACGGCAGCGCCGAGAACGCGGTGGTGGCCTTGAAGGCGGGCGCCTTCGACTACGTCTCGAAACCGGTGGTGCTGGACGACCTGCGCACCATGGTGCGCTCGGCGCTCAAGCTGTCCGACCTGCCGGCCACCCCGGCGGCCGCTGCGCCCGCGGCCGCGCCGGCCAGGCAGGAAGGGAATTCGCGCCTGGTCGGCACCTCGCCGGCCATGCAGGCGCTGCGCGCCCAGATCGACCGGCTGGCGCGCTCGCAGGCGCCGATCGCCATCAACGGCGAGTCCGGCAGCGGCAAGGAGCTGGCCGCGCGCGAGATCCACGCCCGCAGCGCCCGCGCCGCCGGGCCCTTCGTCGCCGTGAACTGCGGCGCGATCCCCGAAGCGCTGATGGAGGCCGAATTCTTCGGCTACCGCAAGGGCGCGTTCACGGGCGCGTCCGACGAGCGCGACGGCTTCTTCCAGGCCGCCGACGGCGGCACGCTGATGCTCGACGAGGTCGCCGACCTGCCGCTGGCGATGCAGGTCAAGCTGCTGCGCGCGATCCAGGAGCGGCGCGTGCGCAAGATCGGCGCCACCGCCGAGGAGCCGGTCGACGTGCGCATCGTCAGCGCCACCCACAAGGACCTGGCCCGGTGCGTCGAAGCGGGCCAGTTCCGCCAGGACCTGTTCTACCGCCTGAACGTGATCGAGCTGACGCTGCCGCCGCTGCGCGAGCGCCTCGACGACCTGCCGCTGCTGGTCGACGCGATCCTGGCGCGCCTGGCCGGGCCGGACAACGCGCGCCTGGGGCCGGGCGTGCTGGACCTGCTGCGCGCCTATTCCTTCCCCGGCAACGTGCGCGAACTGGAAAACGTGCTGGAACGCGCGCTCGCGTTTGCCGACGGCGGCGTGATCCAGGCCGGCGATCTGCTGCTCAAGGGCGCGCGCACGGGGGAGGGGGCCGCATCCGCGCCGGCACCCGCGTCCGCGTCCGCCTCAGCGCCGCCCGAACCGCCGCCCGAACCGGCGTCCGAATCCCCGCCTGTCGCCGCGTCGCCGGCGGACGACGGCGCGCTGCCCAGCAACCTGCCGGACTACCTGAGCCAGGTCGAGCGCGACATCATCCTGCGCGCGCTGACGCAGACCCAGTTCAACCGCACCCAGGCCGCCGGCCTGCTCGGCATCAGCGTGCGCCAGCTGCGCTACCAGATGCAGAAGCTGGGCATCCACGCGCCGGAACCGTGATTTTCCACCCCATAAATACTTTCTCTTACGCAATTTTTATGACGCGCCCGTGACAGGCATGCACCACCGTCGCGCCCCTGAAACGGCATGTTAGTGCTCACTATCGGGCGATGGCTGGGCTGTGCTCGCTTTAACAAAAGTCAAGCTGGACGCATAAAAAAAATCATCGGCTGAGGCCCTTTGATCCTGCCGAATATCGACTACAATTAGGTTCATAACGCAGTCCGCCACTAGATGTAGTGGTCTGCCACAAGGAACTCAACAGTAAAGCAACACCAACGAATCGGTAACAGAGGGGCCCCATGGCAGTGGTTTCCGGAACATGGCTCCCCTCTTTATTATTCGCAGAAAGTTAATAGGCTGCCAATTTTGACCAGTTGGCAGCACCCTTTTGTCACTCTCGATGGGGCCGCACCGCGGTCCCGCACACGTCGGTGGCCGACGAACGCCATCCTGGAGGCTCAATGCAAACATCTTCGGACATTTCCATCAACTCGAACGCGGCACCGGGATCGGCGAACGCGCTGGTCGCGAACGGCGACTACCGCATCATCCGCCGCAACGGCGCCGTGGTGCCGTTCGCGCCGACCAAGATCGAGGTCGCGATGACCAAGGCGTTCCTGGCGGTGAACGGCGAAGGCGCCCGCGAGTCGGCGCGCATCCGCGAACTGGTCGCCGAACTGACCAGCAACGTGGTCGCGGCGCTGGTGCGCCGCCAGCCGAACGGCGGCACCTTCCACATCGAGGATGTGCAGGACCAGGTGGAACTGTCCCTGATGCGTTCGGGCGAGCATGACGTCGCGCGCGAATACGTGCTGTACCGCGCCAAGCGCATGGACGAGCGCCGCGCCGCCAAGGAAGCCGCCGGCGGCACCCAGGTCGCCGCGCCGCAGTTCAATGTCGTCGACGGCGGCGTGCGCCGTCCGCTGGACATGAACGAAGTCGCCGCGCTGATCAACGCCGCCTGCGCCGGCCTGGAAAAGCACGTCGATGCCGACGCCATCCTGGCCGAAACCGTCAAGAACCTGTACGACGGCGTGCCGGTCGAGGAACTGCACAAGTCCGCGATCCTGGCCGCGCGCGCGCTGATGGAAAAGGATCCGGCCTACAGCCAGGTCACCGCGCGCATCCTGCTGCACACGATCCGCAAGGAAGTCTTCGGCAAGGAAACCCCGCAAGCCGGCGCCGCCGCGGAATACATCACCTACTTCCCGCAGTACATCGCCAAGGGCATCGACGCCGAGCTGCTCGACGAGGAGCTGGGCAAGTTCGACCTGCAGAAGCTGGCCAAGGCCATCGTCGCCGACCGCGACCTGCAGTTCGGCTACATCGGCCTGCAGACCCTGTACGACCGCTACTTCCTGCACATCCGCGACACCCGCATCGAGATGCCGCAGGCGTTCTACATGCGCGTCGCGATGGGCCTGGCGCTGCGCGAGGAAAACCGCGAAGCGCGCGCGATCGAGTTCTACAACCTGCTGTCGAGCTTCGACTTCATGAGCTCGACCCCGACCCTGTTCAACTCGGGTACCCGCCGCTCGCAACTGTCGTCCTGCTACCTGACCACCGTCGCCGACGACCTGGAAGGCATCTACGACGCCATCAAGGAAAACGCGCTGCTGTCGAAATTCGCCGGCGGCCTGGGCAACGACTGGACCCCGGTCCGCGCGCTGGGTTCGCGCATCAAGGGCACCAACGGCAAGTCGCAGGGCGTCGTGCCGTTCCTGAAGGTCGCCAACGACACCGCCGTCGCCGTGAACCAGGGCGGCAAGCGCAAGGGCGCCGTCTGCGCCTACCTGGAAACCTGGCACCTGGACATCGAGGAATTCCTCGACCTGCGCAAGAACACGGGCGACGACCGCCGCCGCACCCACGACATGAACACGGCGAACTGGATTCCCGACCTGTTCATGAAACGCGTGATGGAAAAGGGCGACTGGAGCCTGTTCTCGCCGTCCGAAGTGCCGGACCTGCACGACAAGGTCGGCCGCGCCTTCGAGGAAGCCTACCTGGGCTACGAAGCCCGTGCGGCGCGCGGCGAAATGACCGTGTACAAGAAGATCCCGGCGCTGGACCTGTGGCGCAAGATGCTGTCGATGCTGTTCGAGACCGGCCATCCGTGGATCACCTTCAAGGATCCGTGCAACATCCGCTCGCCGCAGCAGCACGTGGGCGTCGTGCACTCGTCGAACCTGTGCACCGAGATCACGCTGAACACGAACGACGAAGAGATCGCCGTCTGCAACCTGGGTTCGGTCAACATGCCGGCCCACATGAAGGGCGACGGCCTGGACATCGTCAAGCTGCAGAAGACCATCCGCACCGCGATGCGCATGCTCGACAACGTCATCGACATCAACTACTACGCCGTCGACAAGGCCAAGAACTCGAACCTGCGCCACCGCCCGGTCGGCCTGGGCATCATGGGCTTCCAGGACTGCCTGCACATGATGCGCGTGCCGTTCGCGTCGGACAAGGCCGTGGAATTCGCCGACCGCTCGATGGAAGCCGTCTGCTACTACGCCTACCTGGCCTCGACCGAGCTGGCCGAGGAACGCGGCCGCTACGGTTCCTACGAAGGTTCGCTGTGGGACCGCGGCATCCTGCCGCAGGACTCGATCAAGCTGCTGGCCGAGGAACGCGGCGGCTACCTCGAGCAGGACCTGTCGGAAACCATGGACTGGTCCGTCGTGCGCAACCGCATCAAGCAGTTCGGCATGCGCAACTCGAACTGCGTGGCGATCGCCCCGACCGCGACCATCTCGAACATCATCGGCGTGTCGGCCTGCATCGAACCGACGTTCCAGAACCTGTACGTGAAGTCGAACCTGTCGGGTGAATTTACCGAGATCAACTCGTACCTGGTGCGCGACCTGAAGGCGCGCGGCCTGTGGGACGAGGTCATGATCAACGACCTGAAATACTTCGACGGCTCGCTGTCGCGCATCGACCGTGTCCCGCAGGACCTGCGCGACATCTACGCGACGGCCTTCGAAGTCGAGCCGAAGTGGCTGGTGGAAGCCGCATCGCGCCGCCAGAAGTGGATCGACCAGGCCCAGTCGCTGAACATCTACATGGCCGGCGCCTCGGGCAAGAAGCTGGACGAGACCTATAAACTGGCCTGGCTGCGCGGCCTGAAGACGACCTACTATTTGCGCACCATCGCGGCGACGCACATGGAGAAGTCGACCACCCGTACCGGCGCCCTGAACGCCGTGCCGGTCGACGGCGGCCTGGCCGCCGCGGTTGGCTCGACCTCGGCGGCGGCAGCTGCCGCCAGCGCGGCCATGTCGGCCCCGGCCCCGGCAGCACCGGCCGCGGAGATCGCGGAAGGCGCCGCCTGCTACCTGCGTCCTGGCGACGCCGGTTTCGACGAGTGCGAAGCCTGCCAATAATTTAAGCACGTCGTCCCCGCGAAGGCGGGGACCCAAGCTGCACGCGTTTCGACGGCGCTCGCAGAACTTGGGTTCCCGCCTCCGCGGGAACGACGGTGAAGCGAACTAGATAAACAAGGAACACATCATGGCTCTCTCCTGGGACGATGAACCGGCCGCCGCGCCGGCACCCGCAGCCACCGCCGAAGCCTCCGCCGCCGACGTCGCCAAGCGCGTGAACGCGGACGACAAGCGCATCATCAACGGCCAGACCGACGTCAACCAGCTGGTCCCGTTCAAGTACAAATGGGCCTGGGACAAATACCTGGCCGGCTGCGCCAACCACTGGATGCCGCAGGAAGTGAACATGCAGCGCGACATCGAGCTGTGGAAGAACCCGAACGGCCTGACCGAGGACGAGCGCCGCATCGTCAAGCGCAACCTGGGCTTCTTCGTGACCGCCGACTCGCTGGCCGCCAACAACATCGTGCTGGGCACCTACCGCCACATCACGGCGCCGGAATGCCGCCAGTACCTGCTGCGCCAGGCCTTCGAGGAAGCGATCCACACCCACGCCTACCAGTACATCGTGGAATCGCTGGGCCTGGACGAGAAGGAAATCTTCAACGCCTACAACGAGATCCCGTCGATCCGCGACAAGGACCAGTTCCTGATCCCGTTCATCGACGTCATCAACGATCCGGAATTCAAGACCGGCACGCTGGAAAACGACCAGAAGCTGCTGAAGTCGATCATCGTGTTCGCCTGCCTGATGGAAGGCCTGTTCTTCTACGTCGGCTTCACCCAGATCCTGGCGCTGGGCCGCCAGAACAAGATGACGGGCGCCGCCGAGCAGTACCAGTACATCCTGCGCGACGAATCGATGCACTGCAACTTCGGCATCGACCTGATCAACACGATCAAGATGGAAAACCCGCAGCTGTGGACGGCCGAGTTCCGCGAAGAGCTGAAGGCCCTGTTCCTGCAGGCCGTCGACCTGGAATACCGCTACGCCGAAGACACCATGCCGCGCGGCGTGCTGGGCCTGAACGCGGCCATGTTCAAGGGCTACCTGCGCTTCATCGCCAACCGCCGCGCCGTGCAGATCGGCCTGGACGCGCTGTTCCCGAACGAGGAAAACCCGTTCCCGTGGATGAGCGAGATGATCGACCTGAAGAAGGAACGCAACTTCTTCGAGACCCGCGTCACCGAGTACCAGACCGGCGGCGCGCTGAGCTGGGACTGATTCAAGCACTACCTCGTCGCCCCTGCGCAGGCAGGGGCCCAAATCTTGCCGGCGTTAACGAAGCGCTTGCAATATTGGGCTCCCGCCTGCACAGGGGCGACGGCGTTTACGCTGCTCCGGAACCCGCCCGGGATCCTCCCTGGCGCCTTCATCGGCATCGGCATCGGGGCCGGGCAGGGATACTCATATAGAGCGCACGCGGACGGACAGCATCCGTCCGCCAGCCTGCGCGCCCTTGTCACGTTCCCGATATGACCGGCATGCTATCCTCGCCCGCATCTTCCGAACGTCCCTCGTCATGCTCGCCAGCCCGCTTCTCCAGCTTCCCGCCGTCGTGCACGGCTTCGGCACCCGCCATGACGACATGGCCGCGCTGTGGCCGGAGTACTGGCCGCGCCGGCCCGTCCAGCACGAACGCCACGGTACCCGCATCGCCGTCGCGACGCGGGCGGGCGAAGACTGCGGCGAAGCCGACGGCATGCTCACCGACCGGCCCGGCCTGCTGCTGGCGATCGCCACCGCCGACTGCGTGCCCATCCTGCTGGCGCGCCGCGACGGGCGCGAAGTGGCGGCGCTGCATGCCGGATGGCGCGGCGCCCATGGCGGCATCGTGGAGGCTTTCGCCGACCTGGTGCGCGCACGCGGCGGCGACCCCGCCGAGTGGGTCGCGGCGATCGGGCCGGCCGCGCACCCCTGCTGCTACGAGGTGGGGCAGGAGGTGATCGACGGCTTCGTCGGGCGCTGGGGGCTCGATCCGCATCTCGTCGCGCCGCGCCTGGCGGACGGCCTGCGCCATCTCGACCTGCCGGCCATCGTCCTGCACCAGTTGCGCCGCGTCGGCGTGCACGCGGTGGCAGGCCGGACCGAATGCACGATGTGCCACACGCGCGCCGATGGACGCTTCACCTTCCACAGCTACCGCCGCGACCGCGAGACGCGCACGCCCGTCGTCGACGTGCATTGGTCGGCGATCGCGATCGCGATCGAGACAGCCTGAATCCACGGGCGAAACGACGCGGCGACCGCACATTCGAGGCGCTTCGATGGCGACGCCGCGCAAGCGATCGCACGATTTCGCGCGTGCCTCGCGCCACGCGCATGATAGTGGGGCTATCATGCGCTCATTCCGAACACGATCCATTCGCCGTGACACGAGCGATGCGCGCCATGACCCGAGTCCTCTTCATCCACCGGCATCCGCCGGCTCCGAAGGAATCCGTATGAGCTGGGCGATGGCCGATCGCTTCGCGCTGCACTTCGTCCCCGATGGTTACGCGGTCGACGGTCCGCGCCTGCTGGGACGACAGGCCGCGGGCGCCGGCCTGATGCGCGCGATCGCCGAGGCGGCGGACGTGCAGGCGATCGGCTGCTTTGCCGCGGGCGGCGCCCACGCGCAGGAATGCGAGCGCATGCTGCGCAGCCACGGTTGCCGCGCCGAGGTCGTGCACATCGCCCAGGGCCGTCCGCAGGACATCGCGCCGTTCGGCACGCTGTACCAGCCGGCGCCCGCGCTCGACCGCCTGGCCTGGCGCCGCCTCGGCGTGGGCGAGCGCAGCTACAGCCTGTGCGGCGTCACGCACACCACGGCCAGCCACGCCGTGATGACGGCGATCGCGGGCCTGCTGGTGGCGCCGCTGCGCAGCTGGGACGCGCTGGTGTGCACGTCGCGCGTCGTGCGCGACAGCGTGCGCGAAGTCCTGGAGCGCCAGGCCGACTACCTGCGCGCGCGCCTCGGCGCCCAGCGTTTCGAGCTGCCGCAACTGCCGCTGATCCCGCTCGGCGTGCATTGCCGCGATTTCGCGCCGGACGAAGAGCGGCGCGCGGACGTGCGCCGGCGCCTGGGCATCGGTGCCGACGACGTCGCCTTCCTGTTCCTCGGCCGCCTGTCCTTCCACGCCAAGGCGCATCCGCAACAGATGTTCGCGGCCCTCGAGCGGGCGGCCCTCGCGCAAACCGCCACTGGCAGGCGCCAGGTGCACCTGGTCCTGTGCGGCTGGTTCGCCAACGAAGGGATCGAGAGAGCCTTCCGCGAGGGCGCCGCGGCGCTGTGCCCGTCGGTGCGGCTGACGGTGCTGGACGGCCGCGTGCCCGAGCAGCAACGCGACGCCTGGGCTGCCGCCGACGTGTTCACCGCGCTCGCCGACAACGTGCAGGAGACCTTCGGCCTGGCCCCGATCGAAGCGATGGCGGCCGGCCTGCCGTGCGTCGTCAGCGACTGGAACGGTTACCGCGACACGGTGCGCGACGGCGTGGACGGCTATCGCATTCCGACATTGATGCCGGGAGCAGGCGCGGGACTTGATCTCGCGCAGCGTTACGACGATGGCGTGGACAGCTACGACATGTATTGCGGTCATACCAGCCAGGCGGTGGCGCTCGACGGCGCGTTGCTGGAGCAGGCCTACGCGCGCCTGATCGCGGATGCGAACCTGCGCCGCGAACTCGGCGCCAATGCGCGCCTGCGCGCGCAGCGGGAGTTCGACTGGGGCGTCGTGCTCGCGCGCTACCGCATGCTGTGGAGCGAGCTCGATGAGCGCCGCCGCGCCGATGCCGTCCTCGCGCCGCCGCTGCCCGCACTGGTGCCGGACCGGCTCGATCCGTTCGCCTTGTTCGCGACGTATCCGAGCATGCAGATCACGCCCTTGTCGCTGGTCGAACTGGCGAACGACGCATCGCTGGCGCTGGTGCGCCAGTACCGCGAGCTCGCATTGAACCGCTTTACTGTTGCGTCCTTGCCGACGCTGGAAGAATTCGGGCAGATCTTCGGTTCGATCGGATCGCGTCCGATGCAGGTCGACGAACTGCTCGACGCGCTCGGTCCTTGCGACCGCCCGGCGTTGCTGCGCGGCCTGGCGTGGCTCGCGAAAATGGACTTGCTGCGGATCCGCGCGGCGGGAGCGGAAAACGAAGAAAGCCTTTAAATAAAGGCCGTATTCGAAGAAATGCAGATAAACACGGCGCCGATAAAAGGATTTTTACCGGACGCGAAATGGACGTAGTGTGGAATGCGCATCGATGTGCGCGCTTGTTTTTGGAGACCGAGCCGAACGCATAAAGAATCAATCGCGATCGCGGCGATCGTACGAAGTCGAGAAGCCGTTGGTTATCCCTCGCGAAAAGGGCACGAAAAATACCGTGTGCGGGTTGCGCACTGACAAGGTTTTCGTGTACTTTACGTGATTGAATTTGTCAAAACGTGAAGAGTGCGAATCCTGCAATGTTTTTCAGCCGGATTCACGGTCCGAACGGGAAGCAAATCCGATCAAAAATGGGGCGCTGATTCATTGAGTATGCATGTGAGCTTCGCGAAAAGAACAAGCCGCATTGCCTGAATAAATGTCGGGCATGGCGGCTTTTTCTTTTCGCATCTCACCGGATGCAGCGATGTGAACAGTGCAGCGAACCACCGAACTCCAGTCGTTCGGTCATCGGCGACGACGATGGCTGAAGTGCTGCAGACTTGAGGAGTTGCAGCAGTTCAGCTGGTGCCGGATTCATTGACGCAAACACCGCGTTTGCGCCGATGAATAATTCGCCCGACCAAGCAGACCGGGTTGGACGGGTTCAAACCTTGTAGCGTATTTTCTCATCGCAGAGAAGGAGAATTTAAAATGGCAACAGCCGCAAAGAAACCAGCAGCAAAGCCGGCCGCAAAAGCAGCCGCCAAACCGGCAGCAAAAGCAGCCGCTGAAAAACCCGTCGCGAAAAAAGCGGTAGCCGCCAAGCCGGCCGCCAAGGCCGCGGCAAAACCGGCAGCAAAACCTGCAGCCAAGCCGGCAGCAAAGAAAGCCGCCGCCACCAAGACCGCCGCCAAGTCGACCGCGACCAAAACCGCCGCCAAGCCGGTAGCGAAGAAAGCCGCCACGACCAAATCGGCCGCCACCAAGACCGCCGCCAAATCGACTGCAAGCAAATCGACCGCAGCCAAGTCGACCGCAAGCAAGTCGGCCGCCAAGCCGGTAGCGAAGAAAGCCGCGACCAAGTCGACCGCAGCAAAATCGACCGCAGCGAAATCGACCGCGGCGAAGAAGACCACCGCGACCAAGACCGCCGCCAAGCCGGCAGCCAAGAAGTCGACCGCCGCCAAGTCGACCACCAAGTCGACCGCCAGCAAGTCGGCCGCCAAGCCGGTAGCGAAGAAAGCCGCGACCACGACGACCGCAGCAAAATCGACCGCAGCGAAATCGACCGCGGCGAAGAAGACCACCGCGACCAAGACCGCCGCCAAGTCGCCCGCCAAGTCGACCGCAAGCAAGTCGGCCGCCAAGCGGGTAGCGAAGAAAGCCGCGACCAAGTCGACCGCAGCAAAATCGACCGCAGCGAAGAAGACCACCGCGACCAAGACCGCCGCCAAGTCGACCACCAAGTCGACCGCAAGCAAGTCGGCCGCCAAGCCGGCAGCCAAGAAATCGACCGCGACCAAGTCGACCGCAAGCAAGGCCGCCGCCAAGCCGGCAGCCAAGAAGTCGACCGCCACCAAGTCGACCGCAAGCAAGTCGGCCGCCAAGCCGGTAGCGACGAAAGCCGCGACAAAGTCGACCGCAGCAAAATCGACCGCAGCGAAGAAGACCACAGCGACCAAGACCGCCGCCAAGTCGACCACCAAGTCGACCGCAAGCAAGTCGGCCGCCAAGCCGGTAGCGAAGAAAGCCGCGACCAAGTCGACCGCCGCCAAGTCGACCGCAGCGAAGAAGACCACTGCGACCAAGACCGCTGCCAAGGCGCCGGCCAAGACCGCCGCCAAGTCGACCGCGACCAAGACTGCAGCGACCAAGTCCTCCGCCTAGCCGGCCGCCAAGAAGTCCACCGCGCCCAAGACCGCCGCCAAGGCCCCGGCCAAGACCGCCGCCAAGTCGACCGCGACCAAGACTGCAGCGACCAAGTCCTCCGCCTAGCCGGCCGCCAAGAAGTCCACCGCGACCAAGACCGCCGCCACGCCGGCCGCCACGTAGACCACCGCGACCAAGACCGCTGCCAAGGCGCCGGCCAAGACCGCCGCCAAGTCGACAGCGACCAAGACTGCAGCGACCAAGACCGCCGCCAAGCCGGCCGCCAAGAAGTCCACCGCGACCAAGACCGCCGCCAAGGCCCCGGCCAAGACCGCCGCCAAGTCGACCGCGACCAAGACCGCTGCAAGCAAGTCGACCGCAGCCAAGCCGGCCGCGACCAAGACCGCTGCCGCCAAGGCCCCGGCCACCAAGACCGTAGCCGCCAAGGCTGCTACCCCGGCCGCCAAGACCGCCGCCAAGCCGGCTGCCAAGAAAGCCGCCGCGCCGAAGGCCGACGCGAAAGCCGAGACCAAGCCGGAAGTGAAGTCGGACGCCAAGCCGGACACCAAGGCCGACGCGAAAGCCGACAGCAAGGCGGACGGCAAGGACAGCGCCGCCCAGCCGGCCGCCACGCCGGCCGCCAAGTCCGTGATCGCGCCGGCCGCATGGCCGTTCCCGACCAGCAGCCGTCCGTAAGCCGTATTTCGCTGCGTTTTTTGCCTCACGTTTCTTCTGGGTGAGGCAAAATACCGCTGTGTGGGGCCTGTCTCGAGGCGCCGCACGGCGGTTTTTTTTTAAGGAGTCCTTGTGCTGCCCATTCTTCAGTTGATCGTCGATACCGTGGCCAGTGTGCTGGGCGGCGTCTTGCTGCTGCGCTTCTGGATGCAGGTGATCCGCGTGCGCCCGCCCGCATCGATCGCGCAATTCACCTTCACCTTGTCCGACTGGCTGGTGCGCCCGCTGCGCCGCATCGTGCCGGGCATGGGCGGTTACGACTGGGCCAGCCTGATCGGCGCTTTCCTGGTGGTGCTGGTGGCCAGCTCGGTCCTGCTGCTGGGCGGCGCGAGCGGGCAGGGCGTCGTGCTGTTCGCGGTCTTCCGCTTCCTGAACTGGATCCTGTACGGCTTCATGGGCCTGCTGATCGTCGAGGTCATCTTCAGCTGGATCAATCCGCACGCGCCGCTGGCGCCGTTCGTGCGCGCCCTCAACGAGCCGCTGCTGCGTCCCCTGCGCCGCGTGATCCCGCCGCTGGGCGGCCTGGACATCACGGTGCTGGTGGCCTTCATCCTGCTGCAGATCGCGCAGTACGTGCTGCGCCAGCTGTTCGCGTTCCACTGATGCCGTCGGGGGGCACCTGGTGCCCACCCCAGGCGTGGACCGGCCCGCACATTGCATGCGGGCCTTTTTTTTGTACCCCGGTCAGAACTTGTAGCCGAACGCCGCCTCGAAGCGCTGCACGATCTCCTGCGCCGTGAAGACGTGGTTCTGCGCGCCCTGGTGGGCGATCTTGATGGCGCCGATGACGCTGGCCAGGCGGCCCGTGGTCGGCCAGTCCAGGTCGTTCGCGATGCCGTACAGCAGGCCGGCGCGGTAGGCGTCGCCGCAGCCGGTCGGGTCGACGACCTGCTCGGCCTGCACCGCCGGGATCTTGTGGTGCTCGCCCTTGGCGTAGATGTCCGAGCCGTGCTCGCCGCGCGTGACGATCAGCGCGTCCAGGCGCGCCGCGATGTCCTGCAGCGACAGGCCGGTGCGGTCCATCACCATCTCGAATTCGTAGTCGTTGCAGGCCAGGTAGGTGGCTTGCTCGATGAAGGTCAGCAGTTCTTCGCCGTTGAACATCGGCAGCTGCTGGCCCGGGTCGAAGATGAAGGGCACGCCGCGCTCGGCGCAGTCGCGCGCGTGCTTGATCATGCCGTCGCGGCCGTCCGGCGAGATGATCGCGACGCGCAGCGGCAGGTAGTCGGCCAGGCTGTTCTCGTGCGAATGCTGCATCGCGCCCGGGTGGAAGGCGTTGATCTGGTTGTTGTCCAGGTCGGCCGTGACGAAGCACTGGGCCGTGTAGGCGCTGTCGATGGTGCGGATGGCATTGGTGGCCAGGCCCTGCTTTTCCATGCGCTCGAGGTAGTCGCCGCCGTCCTGGCCGATGGTGCCCATGATCAGCGGATCGCCGCCCAGCATCTCGAGGTTGTAGGCGATGTTGACGGCGCAGCCGCCATATTCGGTGCGCAGCGTCGGCACCAGGAACGATACGTTCACGCGGTGCAGCTGGTCGGCCAGCAGGGTTTCGCCGAAGCGGCCGTGGTATTGCATGATCTTGTCGAAGGCGATCGAGCCGCAGATCAGCGAAGTCTTGTTCATGGTTGAAGCCTCAGGGATAGAAAACGAAGAGGTGGTAATCGGATGGCGTCACGTCGCTCAGGGCGAAATGCAGGCGCACCGGCTGTTCCGAACGCGCGGCGAAGCCTGCCTCCGCGGCCGTGCCGCGCGGTAGATAGTCGGCCGGGGCGAACACGCGGCGCAGCACGGGCTTGTTGTCGTCGTCGGTCAGTTCCAGCTCGATGCTGGGCCAGGCCTGCACCAGGTTGCCCTGGTTGCGCAGCAGGGTGTGGAGCGAATAGGTGCCCGGGCCCAGCGTGGCCAGTTCCCCCGTCTCGATGGCCAGGTTGTCGACCTGGGCCGGCAGCGCGACACGGCAGCCGAGCAGCGCGCAGGCCGTTTCCAGCGCCGGCTTGAGCGCGGGGCTGCGCGCCGCCAGCACGTTGCGCCAGGTCGTCACGGCCTGGGCCAGCAGCGCGAGCAGCAGCACGGCGCTGCCCGCGCCCAGCAGCATGCGGCGCAGCTTGCCGGTGCGTTCCTGGCGCCGGCTGCGCTTGACGAATTCGGGTTCGTCCACGTCGTCGTGCGGCACGCGCAGGCGCGGCGGCTCGATCTTCGTGGGCGTCAGCCTGGAGCGGCGCGTGCGCGCTTCCACGGCCTTGCCGCGGGCCGAGCGCGGCGCGGCCGGCGTGGCGACGGCGGCGGCGGGCGCGTCGTCGACGGCCGAGGCGCGCAGCGGCAGGGCGGCCGGGGGGATGCCGGGGAGCGGGGGCGGCAGCGGCGCGGATGCGGGTTTGGCGCCCGCTTCCGGCTCAGCTTCCGGCTCCGCTTCGGCGTCCGCTTCCGGCGCGTGCTCGTCGTCGTCCGGCAGCGCCTGCGCGACGATCTCTTCGTCCACCGGCAGCCCAAAGCTCGGTTCGATGCGGTTCATGGGCGCGTAGCCGTGCACCGGCGCGGATCCCGGGGCCGGTGCCGGCGGGGCTTGCGGCTCGTCCTCCAGCCCTTGTTCGGGCACTTGCGCGGATTCCGGCTCAAGTGCCGGCTCAATTGCCGAATCGGGTGCCGCCGCGGGCTGCGTCACCACGTCCTGCAGCGGCTCGTAGAGCGGTTCCAGGTGCGGCTCGACGCGGTCGGCCGGCGCATACGTCGGCGCAGCGGCGTCGGCGTCGGTGCCGGCGGCAACGGCGGCAGGGGGAGTCTGTTCCGGCGCCAGCGATGCGGTCGGCGGCGGCGCTTCGGCGACCGCGGCGGCGGCAGGGTCGGGCTCGTTCTCGCGCTCGTCCTCGCGCTCGTCCTCAGTCTGCGGGCGGGACGCGGTGCGCCATACCTGCGGCCGGCCGGGCGCGAACGGCGCGGCCGGGGCCTGCATCGGCTGGGAGCTGACGGGATGGCTGTCGGGTGCGGTCTCGTGCTCGGACGGAGCGGGAGGTGCGGGCGATGGTTCCGGCTCGGGCAGGATGCCGAGCGGATCGAAGGTGTGGCTGAGGTCGACCGTATGGACGGGGTCTTCAGCGGGCGGGGGAGCTGCGGGCGGGGGAGCTGCAGGCGCCGGCGCGGGGGCCTGCGCCTGCAGGTCGACCAGGTGGGCGCTGCCGTCGAAGATGCGCTGGCAGGCGCCGCAGCGGACGATGCCGCCGCGGAGCTTCAACTGGTCCGAGGCGACCCGGAACGTGGTGTGGCAATGGGGGCACCGGGTGGCGAGCGCCATGCCTTATTTGCTGCCGCTGTTGCTACCGTTGCCGTCGCGTGCCGGCGGGGCGCTGGCGGCGCCGCGCTGGCCGTGCAGGGCAACCCAGCCGTCGTGTTCGGCCCAGACGCCCAGCTTGATGAACGGCGCGTAGGCGGCCGCCACTTCCTCGGCCTGGCGCGCCAGCACGCCCGACAGGATCAGGGAGCCGCCTTCGGCCACGCGGCCCGAGAGCATCGGCGCCATCAGCTTCAGGGGGCTGGACAGGATGTTGGCCACCACCGTGTCGAACTGCACGCCGCCGTGCGGCGAGGCGACGAAGTCGTCCGGCACGTAGAAGTCGATCTCGCAACCGTTGCGCTCGGCGTTCAGCTTGGCCGATTCGATCGCCTGCTCGTCGATGTCCACGCCGACGACGCTGCCGGCGTCCAGCTTCTTGGCGACCATGGCCAGGATGCCCGAGCCGCAGCCGTAGTCCAGCACCGTCTTGCCCGGCTTCGGATGGGCTTCCAGCCATTCCATGCACAGGCGCGTGGTCGGGTGGCTGCCGGTGCCGAAGGCCAGGCCGGGATCGACTTCGAGGATCAGGGCGTCCGGATCCGGCGCCTCGTGCCAGCTCGGCACGACCCAGATGTTCTTGCCGATGTGGATGGGCTCGAACTGCGATTGCGTCAGGCGCACCCAGTCGGCATCCGCGACGGCGCGGGTGGCGAACTTCGGGGTCTGCGCGAGGCCGGCGATGGCGGCGGCCTGGGCCACGATGGCGGCCTGGTCGTCGCCTTCGTCGGTCAGGGCGACGACGCGGCTATGGTCCCAGGCGGCCTGCTCGGGCACCATGCCCGGCTCGCCGAACAGGGGCTTCTCGTCGGCCGTGCCTTCGTCCGCGTCTTCCACCGAGACCGACAGCGCGCCCGCTTCCATCAGGGCGTCCGACAGCGCCTCGGCGTGCTCGCGTGCGATCTCGATGACGACTTCGGTCCAGCTCATTGATCTGCCTTTGCGTCTGCCGACTTGGTGTCGGATTTGGCGCCCAGCGCGCCGTCCTTCGGCAGGTCCGGCTTGTGGGCCAGCTTCTGCTCCAGGTAGTGGATGTTGGTGCCGCCTTCGATGAAGCGGGCGTCGACCATCAGTTCGCGGTGCAGCGGGATATTGGTGAGGATACCCTCGACCACCATTTCCGACAACGCGATCTGCATGCGGCGGATCGCCTGCTCGCGGGTGGCGCCGTAGGCGATGACCTTGCCGACCATCGAGTCGTAGTGCGGCGGCACGTAGTAGCCGGCGTAGGCGTGCGAATCGACGCGGATGCCGGGGCCGCCCGGCGGGTGCCAGCCGGTGATGCGGCCCGGCGACGGGGTGAACTTGAACGGATCCTCGGCGTTGATGCGGCACTCGATCGCGTGGCCCGACAGCATGATGTCGCGCTGGCGGAAGCGCAGCTTCTCGCCGCAGGCGATGCGGATCTGTTCCTGCACGATGTCGATGCCGGTGATCATTTCGGTGACCGGGTGTTCGACCTGCACGCGGGTGTTCATCTCGATGAAGTAGAACTCGCCGTTCTCGTACAGGAATTCGAAGGTGCCGGCGCCGCGGTAGCCGATCTTGCGGCAGGCTTCGGCGCAGCGGTCGCCGATCTTCTCGATCAGCTTGCGCGGGATGCCCGGCGCCGGCGCTTCCTCGATCACTTTCTGGTGGCGGCGCTGCATCGAGCAGTCGCGCTCGCCCAGCCAGACGGCCTGCTTGTGCTCGTCGGCCAGCACCTGGATTTCCACGTGGCGCGGATTCTCCAGGTACTTCTCCATATAGACTTCCGGATTGCCGAACGCGGTGCCGGCTTCCGTCTTGGTCATGGCCACGGCGTTGAGCAGCGCGGCCTCGGTGTGCACGACGCGCATGCCGCGACCGCCGCCGCCGCCGGCCGCCTTGATGATGACCGGATAGCCGATCTTGCGGGCGGTCTGGATGATTTCCTTCGGATCGTCGGACAGGGCGCCGTCCGAACCCGGCACGCAGGGCACGCCGGCACGGATCATGGCCTGCTTGGCCGAGACCTTGTCGCCCATCATGCGGATCGAATCCGGGCGCGGGCCGATGAACACGAATCCCGATTTCTCGACACGCTCGGCGAAGTCGGCGTTTTCCGACAGGAAGCCGTAGCCCGGGTGGATCGCTTCGGCGTCGGTCACTTCGGCGGCGCTGATGATCGCCGGCATGCTCAGGTAGCTTTGCGCCGATTGCGCCGGGCCGATGCAGACGGATTCGTCGGCCAGTTTCACGTACTTGGCGTCCTTGTCGGCTTCGGAGTGCACGACGACCGTCTTGATGCCCATTTCGCGGCATGCGCGCTGGATACGCAACGCGATTTCACCACGGTTGGCGATGAGGATTTTTTCAAACATGGTAAGTTCGGTGTTTCTGTGAGTGCCCGGCCGGGTCGGCCGGGGAACGACATGGATCGGTGGAGCCGAAGGACAGAAGTCCGGAGACATCCATCCGGAAGTCTCCGGACTTCTGTCCGTAGCGAGGAGTGAATTAACCGATCACGAACAGCGGCTGGCCGAATTCGACAGGCTGGCCGTTTTCCACCAGGATCTTGGTGACGGTGCCGGAGATGTCGGCATCGATTTCGTTCAGGAGCTTCATCGCTTCGATGATGCACAGGGTGTCGCCTTCCTTGACGGTGGAGCCGACTTCGATGAAGGCCGGGGCGCCCGGGGCCGACGAGCGGTAGAAGGTGCCGACCATCGGCGACTTGACGACGTGGCCGGTCGGTTCGGCCGGTGCCGCCGGGGCGGCGGCTGCGGCCGGTGCCGGCGCGGCGGCGGTCACGGCCGGTGCCGAGAATTGCTGCACGCCTTGCTGCGGCACCATCATCACCTGGTTTTGCGGGATTGCCGAGGACTTGACGATACGTACCTTGCTTTCGCCTTCGGTGACTTCGAGTTCAGCGATGTCCGATTCGGCGACGAGGTCGATCAATGTCTTGAGTTTTCTTAGATCCATGTGAAACCCCTTGGAATTATTTGTTTGTGAGTATGCGGCGTGAGGTGATGCACAATCCGCAAGGATGCGTGAAGTTGACGTAGATTAACGCTGTTTCAGCGCAAAGTCGATGGCAAAGCGATATCCATCAGCTCCCAGTCCGCAGATCACGCCTTGCGCCTTGTCGGACAAAAACGAGTGGTGCCGGAACTCCTCACGCTTATGTATATTAGAGATGTGGACTTCCACGAACGGAATGTCCACGCTCGAGAACGCATCGCGCAGCGACACGCTCGTATGGGCCAGCCCACCCGGGTTGATCACGATCGCATCCACACCCTCCGTCTTTGCTGCGTGGATACGGTCGATCAAGGCGCCTTCATGGTTGCTCTGGAAGCAGGCGAGGCTGGCGCCTGCGGCGGCGGCCTGGGCCTGGGCTGCCTGCTCGATGTCGGCCAGCGTCGTCGAGCCATACACTGCAGGCTCGCGCGTCCCCAATAAATTCAGGTTGGGGCCGTTGAGCAGCAGGAGCTTGTTCGCCATGTTGTAACCGTCTGTTTTGCCCGAAAGACAGGCATTTTGCCGCCAACATTACGGGTTGGCAAGCGATAAAAAGCAGTGTAAAGGGAAGTGAACGACCGTTCGTCAACCTCACAGCTTGGCGAGGTCGGCGCGCAGTTGATCGAATTTCAACCTGCCCAGGTAGGTCTTCTTCACCTGCCCATCCGCGCCGATCAGCACCGTATAAGGCAGGCCGCCGTTGGCGTTGCCCAGGCCGCGCGCCAGGTCGGTGGCGCCCATGCCGCCCACGTACAGCGGATAGGAAATCTTGATCTTCTTCGCGAATTCGGCGAGGTTCGTCGGCGAATCGATGCCGATGCCGATGACGTTGAAGCGCTTGCCGCCATCCTTGGCGGCCAGCTCGGACAGTTCCGGCATCTCGGACACGCACGGCGCGCACCACGAGGCCCAGAAGTTCACCAGCAGCGGCTTGCCCTTCCACTGGGACAAGGCCTGCGGCTTGCCGGACAGGTCGTTCAGCGATTGCGCATACAGGTTCGTCACCGCCGTGTGGGCGCGGCCGTCGGTCGGCGCATAGGTGGTCGTCACCGGCCCCTTGGCGTCCTGCTTGACGCCGGCGATGGCGCCCAGCACGGTGAAGGCGGCGGCGAGGATCGCGTAGCCCGCCAGTTTTTTCTTGTTCATGGGTTCAAGCCTGTTTTTCTTCGTTGTTCATCAGGGTGCGCAAGCCGGCCGCATCGACCCGTTGCGCGCGTCCGTCGGCGCGCGGCTTCAGGGCGCCGCGCAAGTCGTTCATCTCGTACAGCTCGGCGTGCACGGTTTCCTTCTGCCAGGTAAAGCTGACCACCTCCACCGGATCGTGGCGTCCGCCCTTGAAGTGGGGGACTTCCGAGATGTCGAGGTCGACGTTGCGGTTGAGCAGGTAGATCTCGACTTCCTTGGCGCTGTCCGCGAACAGTTGCAGGTGGATGTCGTCGTGCTCGCCGGCCGTGCCGTTCAGTACCGCTCCCGTCAGGTAAGGCCGGAACTCGGCCAGCTGTTCCATGACCTCGAGCGCGGCCTGGCGCAGGCGCCGCAGGCGCGCGGTGCGGGCCGGATTGTCGAACAGCGCCTGGTAGCGGCGCACCTCGTCCTCGACCTGGATGTTGTCTGGTAGACAATTCGGGGAAGGCCGATCCACGCCGAGCACCTGGCGCGCCGCCTTGGCCTTGGCGGTGTGATAGTCGGCCCCATCCTGGGCGATCATGCGGGCCGCCGTTGCGGCTATGCGTGAGCGCAAAGTCTGGAGGTCATCATTTGGATTAGGCATCATGTCCGAGATCATACTCTTGAACGGAAAATGGCATCGCGTCGGGTAGAATCGCGTATTCATTTGCTTTACAGCGCTACTCACTGAGCGATTCCAGAACAATGCACATCCATATCCTCGGCATCTGCGGCACCTTCATGGGCGGACTCGCTGTCCTGGCGAAGGAGGCCGGCCACCGTGTCACCGGTTGCGACGCCAACGTCTATCCCCCGATGAGCACCCAGCTCGAAGCCCAGGGCATCGAGCTGATCCAGGGCTATGGGCCGGAACAGGTGAGCCTGAATCCCGATTTGTACGTGATCGGCAATGTGATGACGCGCGGTAATCCGCTGGTCGAGGAGATCCTGAACCGCGGCCTGCGCTACGTGTCGGGCCCACAATGGATCGGCGATCATATCCTGCGCGACAAATGGGTATTGGCCGTGGCCGGCACGCACGGCAAGACGACGACCACGTCGATGCTGGCCTGGATCCTGGAAGACGCGGGTTACGCGCCCGGCTTCCTGATCGGCGGCGTGCCGATGAACTTCGGCGTCTCGGCCAGGCTGCAGGGCGACAAGGACAGCGACTTCTTCGTCATCGAGGCCGACGAGTACGACACGGCCTTCTTCGACAAGCGTTCGAAGTTCGTGCACTACCACGCCAAGACCGCCGTACTGAACAACCTGGAATACGATCACGCCGACATCTTCCCCGATATCGGCGCCATCGAGACCCAATTCCACCACCTGGTGCGCACCGTGCCGGGCGTGGGCCGCCTGGTCGTGAACGGCGACGAAGCCTCGCTGGGCCGCGTGCTCAAGCGCGGCTGCTGGAGCGACAAGGA
Organism: Massilia sp. YIM B02763; assembly: GCF_030412015.1. Taxonomy (GTDB): domain Bacteria; phylum Pseudomonadota; class Gammaproteobacteria; order Burkholderiales; family Burkholderiaceae_D; genus Telluria. Next base: position 54,671 of record NZ_JASNRD010000016.1, read on the forward strand.
AACCTTCGGCGCGTCCGACGGCACCGACTGGAGCCTGGTCGAGCATCCGGGCGGCGCCAGCTTCGAGGTGCTGTTCAAGGGCGACAAGCAGGGCACCGTGCACTGGGACCTGACCGGCAAGCACAACCGCAGCAATGCGCTGGCCGCCATCGCCGCCGCCCGCCACGTGGGCGTGCCGCCCGCGCAGGCGATCGACTCGCTGGCGCGCTTCCAGAGCGTCAAGCGGCGCATGGAAGTGCGCGGTACGGTCGACAACGTCACCGTCTACGACGACTTCGCCCATCATCCGACGGCGATCGCCACCACGGTCGGCGGATTGCGCCAGAAGATCGGTACCACGGGCCGCATCCTGGCCGTGCTGGAACCGCGCTCGAACACCATGAAGCTGGGCGCGATGAAGGATGCGCTGCCGGGCAGCCTGAAGGATGCCGACCTCGTGTTCGGCTTCGGCAGCCAGCAGGCGCTGGGCTGGTCGCTGGGCGACGCCCTCAAGCCGCTGGGCGCCATCGCCCACAGCTTCGACCAGCTCGACTACCTGGTGCAGGCCGTCGTCCAGGCGGCCCAGCCGGGCGACCACATCCTCGTGATGAGCAATGGCGGCTTCGGCGGCGTGCACCAGAAGCTGCTGGACGCGCTGGCTGCGAAGGCATGAATTCGAATCCGCACATCCCGGACGGGCATGTCCTGTATCTGCACGGCTTCCGCTCGTCGCCGCGTTCCTACAAGGCGCGCGTCGTGCAGCAGCGCATGGAACGCGCCGGCCGCGCCCACGACCTGACCTGTCCGCAATTGCCGGCGTCGCCGAAGGCGGCGATGGACCTCGTGCTGGGCCTGGTCGAACGCCACCGGGACAACCTGGCGATCATCGGCTCCTCGCTGGGCGGCTTCTATGCGACCTGGCTGGCCGAACGGTTTCATTGCCGCGCGGCGCTGCTGAACCCGGCCGTCGACCCGCTGTCGCGGCTGGAACAGCACGTGGGCACGACGACGGCCTGGCATTCGGACGAGCCGTTCGAGTTCAAGCAGGAATACATCGAAGAACTGGCGGCGCTGAAAATCGCGCACATTACCGATCCTCAGCGCTATTTCCTGTTGGCCGCTACCGGTGACGAGGTGCTCGATTACCGCGACATGGTCGCGCACTACGCGGGCGCCCATCAGCACGTCATCGACGGCGGCGACCATGCGATTTCCGAATTCGAGCGCCATGTCGACGAAGTGCTGGCATTCTGCGGTATCGAACAGAAGGAACGGAACGAAGGCACGGCCGGATCGGAACAGGCAAGTTGAGGCCGGCATCGCTGCGCCGGGCCCGCTGGCTCGCGCATCCGGACGGCGTGCATGCGCCGGCGCCGATGCGCGACTGGCTGACGACGGAAGGTTCGCTGACGGCGCGCCTGGTGGCGAGCAGCGACAGTTTCCGCGTGCAGAAGCTGCGCCAGGCCGGCAACGTCTGCCTGGCCGACGAGGCGGGGGCCATCGGCCTGCCGCGCCCGCTGCGCGTGTGGGAGCGCGAAGTGCTGCTGCGCTGCGACGGCCGTCCCGTCGTGTACGGCCACACGGTGGTGCCGCTGACCGCCACGGCCAGCGACTGGCCGCTGTTTTCCGCGCTGGGCGAGCGTTCGCTCGGCACGACGCTGTTTTACGATCCGCTGGTGGAGCGTGGCCAGCTTGCATACGCCCGGATCCGTCCGGGCCATCCGCTGCGCGCGCGCGTGCGCGCCGCCTTGCTGGAGAACGACGTGCCGTTCGCCGCGGATGCCGATTATTTTGCCCGGCGCTGCGTCTATCGCCGCCGTCAAGGCCTGCTGCTGGTCACCGAGGTATTCTTGCCCGCGGTGCTGAAGCTGGCCTGTACATCAACCAAGTCCAAATAAGATGAACGTATTTTTCGAAGAGTCCGGCGATTTCAAGGTCGGCACCGTGCTGTCGCAAGCGGGAGAGGCTTACCAGGTCGAAATGCCGAGCGGGAAGCGTACCAAGGTCAAGTCCAAGGACGTGATGCTGCAGTTCGACAAGCCGGACGCGGCCACGCTGCTGGACCAGGCCAAGGCGATCGCCGGCGACGTCGATCTCGAATTCCTGTGGGAAGTCGCGGGCGAGGACGAGTTCGGTTTCGCGGAACTGGGCGCCGAATACTTCGGCCACGCGCCCCTGCCGGCGGAAGCGGCCGGCCTGGTGCTGGCCTTGCATGGCGCGCCGATCTATTTCTATAAAAAAGGGCGCGGGCGCTACAAGGCGGCGCCGGAACAGTCGCTGCGCGCGGCGCTGGCCGGCATCGAAAAGAAGAAGCAGCAAGCCATCGTCCAGGCATCCTATGTCGAGGAATTGAAGGCGGGCAGGCTGCCCGCGTCGATGCAGCCGCTGGTGCAGCAACTGCTGTTCAAGCCGGACAAGAACAGCATCGAATTCAAGGCGCTGGACACGGCCGCCAGCGAACTGCAGACCACGCCGCAGCGGCTGATGCTGGCCACCAAGGGCATCGCCTCGGCCAAGGACCTGCACATGTCCCGCTTCCTGTTCGAGCACTTCCCGCGCGGCGCCGGCTTCCCGCCCGTGGCGGTCCCGTCGGCCCCGGCCGACCTGCCGCTGGCGGATGTGGCCGCGTTCTCGATCGACGACGTGACGACCACCGAGATCGACGATGCGTTTTCCGTCCAGGAACTGGACGACGGCACCGTGCGCGTGGGCATCCACATCGCGGCGCCGGGCCTGGGCATCCGTCCGGACGATGCCATCGACAAGATCGCGCGCGCGCGCATGTCGACGGTCTACATGCCGGGCGACAAGATCACGATGCTGCCGGACGAGGTCGTCAATGCGTTCACGCTGGCCGAGGGCAACGATTGCCCGGCGCTGTCGCTGTACGCCGTGTTGAATCCGGACGACTGGTCCGTCGTCTCGACCGAGACCCGCGCCGAGCGCGTGCCGGTCAAGAACAACCTGCGCCACAACGACCTGGACGAGCTGGTCAACGAAGAGACGCTGGCCAGCGGAGAAGGCGAGTATCCGCACAAGGCCGAGCTGGGCCTGCTGTGGAAATGGGCGCTCAAGCTCGAGGCGGGCCGCATGCAGAAGCGCGAAGCCTTCGGCCTGAAGCCCGAGCAGGCGAATCGCGTCGACTTCAATTTCTATGTCGAGGACGACGTCGTCACCATCGTGCGCCGCAAGCGCGGGGCGCCGCTGGACAAGATCGTGGCCGAACTGATGATCTTCGCCAACAGCACCTGGGGCAAGCTGCTGCACGACTGCGGCGTGCCGGGCATCTACCGCTCGCAAGGACCGGGCGCGGGCGGCTGGGCCGCCAAGATGCAGGTGCGCATGGTCACCCACGCGGCGCCGCACCAGGGCCTGGGCGTCGACCAGTACGCCTGGAGCACGTCGCCGCTGCGCCGCTACACGGACCTCGTCAACCAGTGGCAGATCATCGCCTGCGCCACGAATGGCGTGACGGCGCCGCTGGTCGCGCCGTTCAAGCACCGCGACGCGACCCTGTTCTCGATCGTCTCGGCCTTCGACGCCGCCTATGCGGCCTATAACGACTTCCAGCAGAACATGGAACGCTACTGGTGCCTGCGCTGGCTGGGCCAGGAACACGCCAAGCAGGTCGATGCCGTGGTGCTGAAGGACGAGGTGCTGCGCCTGGTCGAGATCCCGCTGGTGATCCGCCTGCCGGGCATGCCCCAGGTGGCGCGCGGCGCCCAGGTGCGCCTGGACATCGTGCGCTGGGACGAGGTCGACCTGGCGCTGGAAGCGCGCCTGCTCGAAGTGGCGGCCGTGGCGCCGGAAGGGGCGGAACTCGAGCTGGAAGAAGAGGAAGAGGGCGCCGATACGGGAGAAGCGGCAGCGACGGAAAGCGCGGAAGCGGAGGGCAGCGTCACCGTGGTCGATCCGGAAACGCAGACGGATGTGCCGGCGGAGCCGGCGGCTTGACCGTAGGGTGGACGGCTCCGCCGTCCACGCGCCCGTGCGCACCGCCTCACGGTAGGGTGGGCATCACATGCCCACCTGACCGTTGCCACCTCATCAACGGCTCTTGAATGCGCGACAATCCCATGTTGCATGCAAGACCGATACTTTCCCGCGAACCTCGCAAAGTCCGCGCGCAGCACGGTAGAATGGGGAGTTTCATGACCCCAACCGTCCCACCCCGCAGCGCGTGAACAGCCTTCGCCACAACCGTCCCCTGATGATCGCCATCGCCTGTTCGGTGCTGGCGCATGCCTGCCTGCTGGCGATCCGCTTCGCCGCCCCGGACACGTTCCGGCTGCAGCCGGCCGACCCGGGACTGGAAGTCATCCTCGTCAACGCCAAGCACCAGCGCGCCCCGCTGAAGGCCGAGGCGCTGGCCCAGGCCAACCTGGATGGCGGCGGCAAGGCCGATGCGGGACGGGCCCAGTCGCCGCTGCCGGACCTGCGCAAGGTCGAGGATGGCGACAGCATCAAGGCGCTGCAGCGCCGCATCGCCGAACTGGAACAGCAGCAGAAGAACATGCTGACGCGCACGCGCGCCTCGAGCTTCAACACGGCGCCGACCGCCGAGCAGGCCAGGCCCGACCCGCGCCGCACGGGCGCCGACGACGTCGATTCGGCCAAGGCCATCGCGCGCATGACGGCCGAGATCACCCAGCGCATCAACGACGAGAACAAGCGCCCGCGCAAGACCTTCATCAGCCCCAGCACGCGCGAAGTGGGCTACGCCATGTACTACAAGGAGATGCAGAAGCGCGTCGAAGAGACGGGCACGCTGAACTTCCCCCAGCAGGACGGCAAGAAGCTGTACGGCGAGCTGGTCGTGTACATCCCGATCTTCCAGGACGGCAGCATCTACGACAAGGAAGGCGGCCCGCGCATCGAGCGCAGTTCCGGCAACCCGGCCCTGGACCGCGCGGCACTGGCCATCGTGCGCCGCGCGGCGCCGTTCGGCAAGTTCCCGGCGAATATGCGCTCGACGGACAAGGACGACTTGTGGATCGTGATCACGCGCTTCCGGTTCACGCGCGAGGAAACGCTGCAGGCGGAACTGCGTGGATAGGTCCATGGGAGCATGCGTCGCACCCGCGCAGGCGCGTGCCCAAGTTCAATTTCCAAAAACCGGGCTCTGACCCCGGCTCTGACCCCGGTTTGATGCATTCGACACCATGACAGACAAATACTGCGTGATCGGGAACCCGATCGCCCACAGCAAATCGCCCGAGATCCACGCCGCTTTCGCGGCGCAGACGGCCCAGGACATCGCCTACGAACGCCGCTTCGCGCCGCTGGACGGCTTCGCGGCGACCGTGCGCGAACTCGTGGCGGCCGGCTACAAGGGCGCCAACGTCACCGTGCCGTTCAAGCTGGAAGCGGCGGCCGTCGCCACCCGGCTGGAAGAGCGCGCGCGCCTGGCCGGCGCCGTGAACACGCTGCGCTTCGAGGGCGGCGAGATCGTCGGCGACAACACGGACGGCCCGGGCCTGGTCGCGGACATCGTGCGCAATGCCGGCGTGCCGCTGGTGGGCAAGCGCGTGCTGCTGCTGGGGGCGGGCGGGGCCGCGCGCGGCGTCATCCTGCCGTTCCTGCAGCAGGGGCCCGCCGCGATCGTCATCGCCAACCGCACGCGCGCCACGGTCGACGCGCTGGTGGCCCACTTCGCGGGCCACGCGGCGCCGGGACAGGTGACCGCCTGCGGCTTCGACGACGTTGGCAAGGGCGTCGCCGGCCCGTTCGACGTGGTCGTCAACGCGACGTCGGCGAGCCTGGCCGCCGCCATGCCGCCGGTGCCGGCCGCCGCCTTTTGCCAAGGCACGCTGGCATTGGATATGATGTACGGAAAAGCGCCGAGTCCGTTCATGGCATTCGCCGCCGCGCATGGCGCGGCGACCCGCGACGGCCTGGGCATGCTGGTCGAGCAGGCCGCCGAAGCCTTCGCCGGCTGGCGCGGCGTGCGGCCGGATACCACGGCCGTCCTCGAACGGATGCGCTCCACCTGATAACGACTTATGCTCGATGCGCTCAAGGCCGCGGCCACCGCGAAGCCCAAACCCAAATCCAAGGCGAAGCCCGGCGGCCGGCGCTGGCTCAAATGGCTCGTCCTCGGCCCGCTGCTGGCCGTGCTGCTGGTGCAGCTGTACTTCTTCCTGATGGTCTGCTGGTGGACGCAGTTCAATCCCTCGTCGACCAGCATGATGCGCCAGCAGCTGTCCGCGCTGCGCGAACAGAACCCGAACGCGAAGCTGGAACAGGCCTGGGTGCCCTACAACCGCATCTCGAACCACCTGAAGCGCGCCGTGATCGCCTCCGAGGACGGCAACTTCCTCGAGCACGACGGCGTCGACTGGGATGCGCTGGAGCGCGCCTACGAGCGTAACAACAAGCGCCACAAGGTCGTCGGCGGCGGATCGACGATCACCCAGCAGCTGGCCAAGAACCTGTTCCTGTCCGGCTCGCGCAACTACCTGCGCAAGGGCCAGGAACTGGTCATCGCCTACATGCTGGAAGCGGTGATGAGCAAGCAGCGCATCCTCGAGATCTACCTGAACGTGGTGGAATTCGGCCGCGGCGTGTTCGGCGCCGAGGCGGCCGCGCGCCACTACTACCGCACGGCGGCCGCCAACCTGACCCCGTCCCAGGCCGCGCGCCTGGCCGTGATGCTGCCGAACCCGCGCTACTACGACCGCCACCGCGACACCAACTACCTGGCGCGCCGCACGGCGATCATCCAGCGCCGCATGAACGCCGCCGAACTGCCCTGAATCCGCCCCCCAAATTCGGGGGCAGGAATTCGGGGTCAGAGCACATTATTGGGGGAATTCGGGGTCAGAGCACATATTGGAATCCCGTATCTGTGCGCCATGTCGCCGCCGGTTCTCCGGCTTCGTCGCGAAACCGTGGCGTAAAGGCAGAAAGAGTTCGGACAGGCCATTGCCACAAAAAGTGCTCTGACCCCGAATATTGAAAAAATCGGGACCTGACCCCGAAGTGAGGAAATAGATGGATAGATTGGATGCGGAGTTGACCAGGCTGTATCTGCCGCTGCACGGCGAACAGGTGCGCGGCATCACCATCCCGTTCCGCAAGGCGGCGGGCGCCGAAGCGCGGCATTGGGACGACTTGTGCGCGATCGCCAATGCGCTGCAGGCCGACTACGGCTTCCCGGCGCCGGCCGTGAGCGTGGCCGCCCGCGGCGGCTACGTGCTGTGGCTGTCGCTGGAGGAGGCCGTGCCGGTCGATCAGGCGCGCGAGTTCGTGCGGTTGCTGGGACTCGCCCATCCGGACATGGCGCTGCCGGCCGACGAGGTCGGCATGCCGGTCGACCTGCCGCCGCACCTGGATGCGTCCACCGGCACCTGGTCCGCCTTCATCCACCCGGGCATGGGCGCCTCCTTCGCCGACGAATCGGGCCTGGACATGCAGCCGCCCGCGGCCGGCCAGCTGGGCTTCGTCGATGGCCTGGAACGCATCGCGCCGGCGCAGTTCCAGGCGGCGCTGGCGGCCCTGCGCCAGATGCATGCGGCCGTGCCGGCGACTGCCCCGGCAGCGGCACCCGCCCCGGCGCCGGCCCCCGTGTCCAGGCAGCCCGGCGCCTTCCCGGACGACCTGCTGCTCAAGGACGCCACGCTGGAAGACATCGTCCGCTTCCTGCATGCGAAGCACATCGAACCCACGTTCCGCCACCTGATCCCGCCCGCCTGAACGGGTTTTGGCGAATAAACGTCGGCAAGCCCGCGTGCCGCCTCGCGAAATGTCGTTTTGGGGTGGCCGCGTCCGGTCCTTGCTAGTACACTTGCGCTGTTTCCGAATCCGGCCCAGAAAGAGCGCATGATCAACGTATTTGTCCTACAAAATGGCCGACTGAACCAGGTACCGATCGCTTCGCGCGCCGATCTGGAGAATGTAGAGGCAGTCTGGGTCGACCTGAACGATCCCACCGACGAAGAACGCGCCTGGGTCAAGGCCAAGTACGACGTCGTCCTGCCCGGCGAGGACGAGGTCTCGGACATCGAGGCATCCGCGCGCTACTACGAAGGCGAGAACGGCGACCTGCACCTGCGCACCGACTTCCTGCGCGAGGAAGAGGACGGGCCGTCGCGCATCCTGACCGTCGCCTTCATCCTGTCGAAGAAGGTGCTGTTTTCGGTCCACGTCGAGGACCTGCCCGTGTTCCGCCTCGTGCGCCTGCGCGCGCGCTCCCGTCCCGGCTCGATCGAGGACTACATGGACGTGCTGCTCGACCTGTACGCGACCGACGCCGAATACTCGGCCGATGCGCTCGAGGGCATCTACGAGAGCCTGGAAGCGGTCAGCCAGCGCGTGCTGCAGAAGGAATTCACCGACCAGGACGCGGCCGCCGCGCTGAACGCCATCGCCCACGAGGAAGACTTGAACGGCCGCATCCGCCGCAACATGATGGATACGCGGCGCGCCGTCAGCTTCCTGATGCGCGGCCGCTTGCTGAACTCGGAACAGTTCGACGAGGCGCGCCAGATCCTGCGCGACATCGAATCGCTGGACAACCACACGTCCTTCCTGTTCGACAAGGTGAACTTCCTGATGGACGCCACGGTCGGCTTCATCAACATCAACCAGAACAAGATCATCAAGATCTTCTCGGTGGCCTCGGTCGCCTTCCTGCCGCCGACCCTCATCGCCAGCATCTACGGCATGAACTTCGAATTCCTGCCCGAGCTGCACTGGAAGTTCGGCTACGGCTGGTCGCTGTCGCTGATGGTCGTCAGCGCCATCGCGCCCTTCCTGTACTTCCGCCATCGCGGCTGGCTCAAGTAAGCATCCCGTCGCCGGCCCGTGGCCGGCGATGCGTTTTCTCCACAATTCGCCCGCCGTCGCGCCTGGATACGCAAATAGTCTCGTCACCTGTTGACATGTAAATGAGAATTGTTATTATTTGCGTTTCCAATCAATCCCCTTACAGGTCGACATGCGTGCCTTCTGGACACTGATCCACCGTTACCTCGGCCTGCTCACGGCAGCCTTCCTGTTCGTCAGCGGCGTCACCGGCGCCATCATCTCCTGGGACCACGAGCTGGACGACGTGCTCAATCCCCACCTGATGGAAGCGAACACGCCCGGCAAGCCGCAGTCCCCGCTGGAGCTGGCGCGCCAGGTCGAGGCGCGCTATCCCGAGATCCGCGTGTCCTACATCCCCCTGAGCGTGGAACCGGGCGAATCGCTGGCGCTGGGCGTGTCGCCACGCTTCGATCCCGTCACCCAGGACCTGACCAAGCCGGGCTTCAACCAGGTCTTCGTCGACCCGGTCAGCGGCGTCGAGCTGGGCAAGCGCGAGTGGGGCGCCGTGTGGCCGATCACGCAGGAAACCTTCGTCTCCTTCCTGTACCGCCTGCACTACACGCTGCACATCCCGGAGATGTGGGGCATCGACCGCTGGGGCCTGTGGCTGATGGGTGGCATCGCGATGATCTGGATGGTCGACAGCTTCGTCGGCTTCTACCTGACGCTGCCCGTGCGCCGCAGGAAGAACGCGCTGGAAGCGCGCGCGCCGGCGACCGGCAAGTCGTGGTGGCAGCGCTGGAAGCCGGCGTGGAAGGTGCGCTGGAACGGTGGCAGCAGCAAGCTGAACTTCGACCTGCACCGCGCCTTCAGCCTGTGGACCTGGATCCTGCTGTTCATCCTCGCGTTCACGGCGTTCTCGCTGAACCTGTACAACGAAGTCTTCTATCCGGTGATGCGCAAGGTGTCGCAGGTGACGCCGACCCCGTTCGACACCCGCCCGATGGCCGACAAGCAGCACTACGTCGTGCCGCGCCAGCCCTTCGCCGACGTGATCGAACGCGCCGGCCGGGAAGCGAAGTCGCGCGGCTGGAGCGAGCCGGTCGGCAGCATCTATTATTCCCAGGAATTCGGCATCTACATGGTCAGCCTGTACAAGCCGGGCGACGACCACGGCACGGGCGGCGTCGGTCCCGCGCTCCTGTACTACGACGGCACCGACGGCCGCCTGCTGGGCGACCGCCAGCCGTGGAAGGGCACGGCCGCCGACATTTTCGTGCAGGCCCAGTTCCCCCTGCATTCGGGCCGCATCCTGGGCCTGCCGGGACGGATCCTGATCTCGGCGATGGGCGTCGTCGTCGCCATGCTGAGCGTGACGGGCGTGATCATCTGGTGGCGCAAGCGCGCCTCGCGCCGGGTGGCGGTGGCGCAGCGGCACGCGGCGGTGCATCAGGCATAGGCAACATACAACGACGTCGTCCCTGCGCAGGCAGGGACCCAATTAATGCTGGCGCTATCGCAGCGCGTGCAACTTGGGTCCCTGCCTTCGCAGGGAGTCGTTTCCGGCAATGCCGGGAGCGACGGTTTTTTTGGGAGCTACTACTTAGACCAGGCGCGCGAAGACCCGGCGCGCCGCTTCCACCGTCTCGGCAATCACCGCATCGTCATGCGCCGCCGACACGAAGCCCGCCTCGAACATGGCCGGCGCGAAATACACGCCTTCTTCCAGCATGCCGTGGAAGAAGCTGTTGAAGCGGTTCTTGTCGCCCGCCATCATCTGGCCGTAGCTGGACGGGACGGTGGCCGAGAAGTACATGCCGAACATGCCGCCCACGGCGTCGGCGCAGAAATCGATGCCCGCTTCCTTCGCGGCCGCCGTCAGGCCGTCGACCAGCTTGGCCGTCTGGGCCGACAGCTTCTCGTAGAAGCCCGGCTGCTGCACCAGCTTCAGCGTGGTCATGCCGGCCGCCACGGCGACCGGGTTGCCGGACAACGTGCCGGCCTGGTACACGGGGCCGACCGGCGCCATCTTTTCCATCAGGTCGGCGCGGCCGCCGAAGGCCGCCACCGGCATGCCGCCGCCGATGACCTTGCCCAGCGCGGTCAGGTCCGGGGTGATGCCGTACAGCGCCTGGGCGCCACCCATGCCCACGCGGAAGCCCGACATCACTTCGTCGAAGATCAGCACGGCGCCGTATTCGGTGCACAGCTCGCGCATGCGGCGCAGGAATTCCGGGGTGGCGCGGATCAGGTTCATGTTGCCGGCCACGGCTTCCACGATCACGCAGGCGATGGTGTCGCCCATCGACTGGAAGGCGTCTTCCAGCTGCGGGATGTTGTTGTAGTCCAGTACCAGCGTGTGCTTGACGAAGTCTTCCGGCACGCCGGCCGAGGTCGGGTTGCCGAAGGTCAGCAGGCCCGAGCCGGCCTTCACCAGCAGCGAATCGGCGTGGCCGTGGTAGCAGCCCTCGAACTTGACGATCTTGTCGCGGCCGGTGGCGCCGCGCGCCAGGCGCAGCGCGCTCATGGTCGCCTCGGTGCCGGACGAGACCAGGCGCACCTGCTCGATCGACGGCACCAGGCGGCACAGTTCCTCGGCGATCTCGATCTCGCCCTCGGTCGGGGCGCCGAACGACAGGCCGCGCGCGGCCGCATCCTGCACGGCCTTGATCACCTGCGGATGCGCGTGGCCGACGATGGCCGGGCCCCAGGAACCGATGTAGTCGATGTAGCGCTTGCCGTCCGCGTCCCAGAAGTAGGGACCCTCGGCGCGGGTGATGAAGCGCGGCGTGCCGCCGACCGAACGGAAGGCGCGGACCGGCGAGTTCACGCCGCCCGGCGTGGTCTTCTGGGCGCGGGCGAACAGGATGTCGTTTTTCGAAGTGGAATCGTTCATGGAGAGCTATCAGCAGGCGCCGCCGGGGGCGCGATAAAGTTTATTGGGAATCAGGCGGCCCATGCCGAAGCGGCAGGCATGCTGCAGGGCGCCGTTGGTGTAGTCCTGGGCCGCGGCGAGGGCGTCGGCGGCCGTCGCGCCGCGCGCCATGCCGGCGGCCAGCGCGGCCGACAGCGTATTGCCGGCGCCGACGAACGGGCCCGACAAATGCTGGCTCCAGGACAGGCCGGCGGCCAGGCCGTCGCGGTCGTACAGGTGGTTGGCGCGCACGCCGTCGCCGCCGCCGATGCCGGTGACGAGCACGTGGCCGCAGCCGAGCGCCGTCAGTTCGTCGACGTCGTCCTGCAGCGGGGCTTCGCTGGCGGGGTCGCGCCAGCAGTCGGCGAAGCGCGCCAGTTCCGGCTGCGACAGCATCAGCACGCTGGCTTGCGGCACCAGCAGCTGGTGCAGGAGCGTCAGCAGGTCGTCGTCGCGCACGCCCCAGTCGGGCAGGCTGCTGGTGAACGGATCCAGTACGAGGGGCACGTCGGCATAGTCGGACACGATTTCGGCGACCGCCGCCACCTGCTCCAGCGTCGCCATCGTGCCGACCTTGATGGCGGCGATCGGCATGTCCTCGAGCAGCATGCGGGCCTGGTGCACGACCAGGCTGTGGTCGACCGGCTGGAAGTCGTCGACGCGCGCGGAATCCGCCACCAGCAGGCCGGTGACCACGGACAGGCCATGGCAACCGTGCATGGCGAAGACGTTCAGGTCCGCATGGACACCCAGGGCGCCGACCGGATCGGCGGGGCCGAACGTGAGAATGAGTGGAGACGGTTGGTTTTGCACAGCGCGTAGATTAAGATCCTGACTTTCAATCGCATTCTACTAGAGTGAACCACGAATGGCCTACTGCGCGTTGCACTGGCGGCCTGCGATGCTCGCTGTACTCCTCGTACAGCTGCGCTTCTCGGCCACCATTGCCGCCGCTCGCTACGGCCCTTCGAGGTTCCATCAAACCATAAGGAACGACAACGTGAGTAATGATACGCAGCCTTACCAGACCTGGATGTGCCTGATCTGCGGATGGGTCTACGACGAGGCCGCCGGCGCGCCCGACGACGGCATCGCTCCCGGCACCCGCTGGGCCGACGTGCCGATGAACTGGACGTGCCCCGAGTGCGGCGCGCGCAAGGACGATTTCGAGATGACCGCCATCTGATTCTTGCCTGTCCAATAAGGGTGTTGACACCCCGTCAACCCTTTCCGGCCTGGCTGGTTGCTCCATAGCAACGCATCGCGCACAGCGACGGTTGCCTATGCTATCGTGCGTTTTCATGCTGAAGTGAAACGAATATGACGATGCAAGCGACAGGCCTGACGATCATGGTGATCGACGACAGCAATACCATCCGTCGATCGGCCGAGATCTTCCTGCACCAGGCCGGCTACCAGGTGGTGCTCGCCGACGACGGCTTCGACGCCCTGGCCAAGATCAACGACCACCATCCGGCGCTGGTGTTTTGCGACATCCTGATGCCGCGCCTGGACGGCTACCAGACCTGCGCGCTGATCAAGAAGAGCGCGAAATTCCATGCGACCCCGGTCGTGATGCTGTCGTCCAAGGACGGCCTGTTCGACCGCGCGCGCGGCGCGATGGTCGGTTCCAGCGCCTATCTGACCAAACCGTTTTCCAAGGACAGCCTGCTGGCCGTGGTGCGCGAGCACACCGCCCCGGCCGACGAACCCACACGCCCGTAAGTACACCTATCGGCACGCCCGATGCACATGCGCAGCCCGCCATGACCATACAAAAAATCCTGATCGTCGACGACTCCCCGACCGAACGCTACTACCTGACCGACATCCTGGTGCGCAACGGCTTTTCCGTGGCCACCGCCGACAACGGCGAGGATGCGCTGGCCAAGATCCGCGCCGAGCGCCCCCAGCTGATCCTGATGGACGTCGTGATGCCCGGCGCGAACGGCTTCCAGGTCACGCGCGCGATCGCGCGCGATCCCGAGCTGGCGGCCGTGCCGGTGATCATCTGCAGCAGCAAGAACCAGGAAACCGACCGCATCTGGGGCATGCGCCAGGGCGCCAAGGATTATTTCGTCAAGCCGGTCGACGAAGGCCAGCTGCTGGCGCGCATCGCCGCGCTCGGCGCCTGAGATGGCGGGCACCGACGACCTCGCGGGCACGGGCGGCAGCGCCGCCGCTGCCAACGCCGCGCGCCGCACGCGCCTGCGCCAGTACCAGGAGCAGCTGCTCGAACGCATGCTCGCCGCGCGCACCAGCAGCGGCGCGCACGCGCACCAGCTGGGCATCGAGATCGGCGGCAAGCGCTACCTGCTCGACCTGCTCGAGGCGGGAGAAATCGTGCCGCTGCCCGCGGTCGCCCCGGTGCCGCTGACGCAGGAGTGGTACCTGGGACTGGCCAACGTGCGCGGCAACCTGGTCGGCGTGATCGACCTGGCGCGCTACCTGGAGCAGAAAGGCGCGCCGCCCATCGGCAATCCGCGCCTGGTGACCTTCGCCGCAGGCCTGGGCTTTCCGTGCGCGCTGCTGGTGGACCGCGTGGTCGGCCTGCGCCAGGCTGCCGACATGACGCCTGCCGCCATGACGCCCGAGGGCAGCGGCCTGCGCGATGCGGACGGCCGGGAGTGGATCCCGCTGTCCCTGGCCGGCCTGGTGCGCGAGGAACGCTTCCTGCAGATTGGCCTGCATGAGGGCCTGCATGAGGGCCTGCAAGACGACCCGAGCGGCAAGCCGCACTCCGGCGCGTGAGCCGGACAATCACAACCAAGTCTGTACTGGAGCTGGAATGGGATTCGCATCCAAACTGCCGCTGAATTTTCTCGCCAAGGACAAGGGCGAGCGCGCCGACGACGCCGATGGCGCGACCGTGCTGGCGTCCCCGGACACCCAGTTCAACCTCGGAGGCGCCGCTGCCGCTGCCGCTTCCGGCCCCGCTCCGGCCGCCGCGGGCGCGCCGGCGGGATCGGCCAGCGCCGCCGCGCTGCGCCTGGGCAGCCTGCTGCGCCGGCGCCGCCGCGGCGATGCGGCGCACGCGTCCGCGTCCGCCATGGCGGCCGACGCCGTGCCGGCGGACGACGACCTGCGCCTGCCCCTGATCGGCCACCTGTCGCTGCCGCGCCAGCTGCGCATCCTGATGCTGGCCTGCGCGGCCGGCATCCTGCTCACCATCCTGGCAATGTGGAAGAATGCCGGCAGCGGCGCCGTCGCCGCCAGCCAGACCCAGATCGCCAGCGAGGCGCTGATGCATTCCCAGCGCGTCGGCAAGGCGGCGCCGAACGCCATGCAGGGCGTGCCGGCCGCCTTCGCCCAGCTCGAGGACAGCCGCCGCGAACTGGGCCGCGACCTCGACCTGCTGGCGCGGGGCGGCATCTACAACGGCCGGGACATCCCGGCCGCGACGGGCGACCTGGCGGCCCAGCTGGCCGCCGTGCGCAAGAAATGGGCGGCGTCCGACGCCGGCGCGTTCAGCATCCTCAAGATGAAGCGCGAGCTGGTCGGCTTCGACAAGAACCTCAAGCAGCTCGACATCCTCGCGCCGGAGATGCTGGCGCTGACCGAGAGCATCCTGACCGAGCGCAGCGCGCGCGGCGGCAGCCCGCGCGAACTGGCCGCCCTCGGCCGCATGATGATGCTGACCCAGCGCCTGTCGCGCAGCGCCAACGAATTCCTCACCTCGGGCGGCATCACCCCCGAAACCGCGTTCCAGATGGGCCGCGACACCACCACTTTCCGCGCCACCGTCGACGGCCTGCTGGCCGGCAGCACCCAGCTGGGCCTGTCCGCCGTGCGCGAGCCCGACCTGCGCATCAAGCTGGGCGAGGTGCAGGCGAAGTTCGACGTGTGCCAGGGACTGATCGCCGGCTTCCTCGGCCACCTGTCCGACCTGACGGCCGCCAAGGCCGCCGAGCAGGCGATCTTCCACGACAACGAAGACCTGCGCGCCCAGCTGGGCAGCCTGCAGTCCGCGCTGCGCGCCGGCGAGGGCGCCAGCCCCTGGTTCTGGCTGCTGGTCGCGTCCTCCGTGTTCACGCTGGCCACGGCCGGCTGCATCTCGCGCGTGATGCTGCAGGATTCGCGCAACCGCACCCGCGGCGCCGATGCGCGCCGCCAGGAAGCGGAAGCGATGCGCCTGCTGGCCCAGGCCAAGGAAGAGGAGGCCAAGGCCACCAACGACCAGAACCAGGCCGCGATCCTGCGCCTGATGAACGAACTGCAGGAAGTGGCGGACGGCGACCTGACCGTGGCCGCCACCGTGTCCGAGGACATCACCGGCGCCATCGCCGACTCGGTCAACTACACGGTCGAGGAATTGCGCGGCCTGGTGGTGCGCGTGATCGACACGGCCGAGCAGGTGGGCGGCGCGTCCAGCCAGGCCCAGGACGTCTCCAGCGAACTGCTGGTCGCGGCCGGCCAGCAGTCGCGCGAGATCCAGGACGTCTCGGCCACCGTGCTGCGCATGGCCGGCGAGATCACCGAGGTGTCGAGCTCGGCGAAGGAATCGGCCGAGGTGGCGCGCCAGTCGGTGGCGGCGGCCGAGCAGGGCGCCACCGCCGTGCAGAACGCCATCAAGGGCATGGGCGAGATCCGCGAGCAGATCCAGGAAACCTCCAAGCGCATCAAGCGCCTGGGCGAATCCTCGCAGGAGATCGGCGAGATCACCGAGCTGATCTCGGACATCACGGAGCAGACCAACGTGCTGGCGCTGAACGCGGCGATCCAGGCGGCATCGGCCGGCGAGGCCGGACGCGGCTTCTCGGTGGTGGCGGAAGAGGTGCAGCGCCTGGCGGAACGCTCGGCCGAGGCGGCCAAGCAGATCGGCGCCCTGGTGCGCACCATCCAGACCGATACCCACGATGCCGTGGCGGCCATGGAAAAATCGACCCAGGGCGTGGTCGAGGGCGCGCGCCTGTCCGACGCGGCCGGCGCCGCGCTGGCCGACATCTCGGGCGTGTCGAACCGCCTGGCCGAACTGATCCAGGGCATGGCGACGGCGGCCGGCCAGCAGGCGACGGCGGCCAACGGCGTGGCGCATAATATGCAGCACATCCTGGCGATCACCGAGCAGACCCAGGGCGGCACGCAGCACACCGCCCAGTCGATCCGCCAGCTCGCCGCGCTGGCGCAGGAGCTGAAGGACTCGGTGTCGCGCTTCCGCGTGTCTGCTGCTTGAGGACTCTTTAAGGCATTCAATGACCCAGTTTTCGCCGGCGGTTGCGCCGCACTTCGACGCCGGTCCCCTGTCCTGGGTGATCGGGGAAATCCGCGATGCCCTCGCGCGTTCGGCCGATGCCCTGCGCGACGCTGCCGCGCGCACCCCGGACGCGCGCCCGACCCTGCTGCTGCACGCCAAGTCGCACCTGCACCAGGCCCACGGCGCCCTGCAGATGGTGGACGTCAAGGGCGTGGGCCCGCTGACGCAGGGCGCGGAACACGCGATCGACCGCTTCAAGGACGGCACGCTGGCGCTGGGCGACGACGCCATCGCGGTCGTGGACGAGGCCTACCGGGCGCTGGTCGACTACCTGGAAGAACTGTTGGACGGCACCCGGTCCCAACCCCAGCCGCTGCGGCTGTTCCCCTATTACCGCAGCCTGCAGGAGCTGCTCGGCGCCGAGCGCGCGCATCCGGGCGCGCTGCTGGACCTCGAATTGGCGCCGGAACTGCTGCCGCCCGCGCCCCGCGAAAGCGATGAGGTGCCGGACTATGCCGCCTGCCGCGCGCGCTTCGAGAAGGCGCTGCTGCCGTTCATGCGCGCCGCCGACGATGCAGCGCGCCGCACCCACGCCGAAGCGATGCGCGATGCGCTGGCTCCCGTCGCGGCGGCGCAGCGCGATCCGCAGCTGCACGCCTTCTGGCTGGCGCTGCAGGCGGTGGCCGACCTCGCGGCGCAGGGTCAGCTGGAGAACGACCTGCACCTGAAGCAGCTGTTCGGCCAGGTCAATTTGCAGCTGCGCCGCCTGGCGCAGGGCCAGGAAGGCTTGTCCGAGACGCTCCTGCGCGACGCCCTGTTCCTGGTGGCGCAGGCGCCGGAACCCACGCCCGCCGCGCGCGCGCTGCGCGCCGCCTGGCGCCTGGACGGCCAGGTGCCGCCGGATTACCTGGAACGCCGCTACGGGCGCATCGACCCGGGCGCGCTGAAGGATGCCAAGGAAGCGCTGCAGGAAACCAAGGAAGGCTGGGATCGCATCGCCAGCGAGGGCGGCGATCTCCCGGAAAGCGATTTCGACGCCGCGCTGGCCAAGCTGGCCGGGGCCAGCGAGAAACTGGGCGCGCCGGCGCTGGCGCAGCTGCTGCGCGAGCTGGGGGAGGCGGCCGGCAAGTCGGTGGCGGGCAGCGCCAGCGACCGGTTCGGCATGGAGATGGCGCAGGCCATGCTGTTCGTCGAGCATGGCCTGGACCAGGTGCGCCAGCTGCCGGACGACTTCGGCCAGCACGCCGAGGCGGTCGGCCAGCGCCTGCTGGCGCTGGCGCAGGGCGAGACGCCGCCCGAGGCGCCCGAGTGGCAGGGCGAACTGGCGCGCGAGCTGCAGCAGGGCCAGACGGTGGCCGTGCTGGCGGGCGAGATCCGCACGGCGCTGCGCCAGGTCGAGAAGCTGGTCGAGGACTACCACCAGCACCCGGAGCATACCGAGGCCCTGGACCGCGCCGATCCGCTGCTGCACCAGCTGCAGGGCGCGCTGGCCATCCTGGACCAGCACGAGGCCACGAGCACCGTCGATCACGTGCGCGCGGCGCTGCGCGGCCTGGCCGCCGGCGACGCCGGCGCGGAGTCGCGCGCCGCCACGCTGGACAACCTGGCGCGCAATATCGGCGCGCTCGGCTTCTTCGTCGACGCGTTGGCCCAGAATGTCGACAACGCGCGCCGCCGCTTCCGCTTCGACCGCGAGGAGCGCCTGTTCCGCGAGCTGCCGTTCGAGGCGCTGCAGGATGCCGTGCCGGTGGCGCTGCCGCCGGAGGAGCCGGCCGCCGCGGCCCAGCCGCAGCCGCAGATGGAGCGCGAGCGCGAGCCCGAGCAGGCGCCCCTCGTGCCGCAGGATGACGGCGCCGTCGAGGCGGAGCTGCTGGAGATCTTCATCGGCGAGGCGCGCGAGGTGCTGGAGTCGGTGGGTGCGGCGCTGCCGGCCGCGCGCGCGGCCCCGGCCGACCAGGACGGGCTGGCGCGCCTGCGCCGTTCCTTCCACACGCTCAAGGGCAGCGGCCGCATGGTGGGCCTGGAGCAGTTCGCGCTCGCCGCCGCCGCCGTCGAGAAGACGATGAATATGTGGCTGGCCGAGGAGCGCGCCGCCACGCCGGACCTGCTGGCGCTGCTGGACGCGGCCCATGCCGAGCTGTCGGCCTGGGTCGAGGAGCTGGCGGCGCAGGGCGGCACGGCGCGCGACGGCGAGTCTCTGGCCGCCGCCGCCGCGCGCGTGCAGGAAGGCGGGACATTCGCGCCGGATACGGATACTGCGGCGCAGCCGGAGGCCGAGCCACAACCCGAACCCGAGCCACAACCCGAACCCGAGCCCGAGCCCGAAGCGCAGGAAACCGCCGTCAAGCGCATCGGCGACCTCGAGATCCCGCTGCCGCTGTACGAGATCTACCTCGGGGAAAGCGCGGAGCTGGTACGCGTGCTGGGCGAGGACGTCGCCGCCTGGCGCCAGGAGCCGGAGCGCGCCGTCTCGCCCGCCGCCCTCAAGGCGGCCCATACGCTGGGCGGTACCTCGGCCACGGTCGGCTTCCACGCGCTGCGCGCGCTGGCCAATGTGCTGGAAGACGTGCTGCAGGTGGCCTTGCCGCCGCTGGACGCCGTCCAGTTCGACCTGCTGGACGAGGCGCTCGAGCGCATCCGCATCATGCGCCAGGTGTTCGCGCTGGGCGAGCCGGCGCCGGCCCAGCCGGAGCTGCTGGCGCGCCTGGAAGCGCTGCGCGACGAGCTGGGAAGCCGGCGCGCCGACGCCGTCATGGGCGGCGCGGAACCGGAACTCGCCGCGCGCCTCGACGCGCTGTTCGCCGCCACCTACGCGAGCATCCTGGCCGAGCCGCCGCTGACCGGCGCGCTGCCGCTGCCGGCCGCCACCGAACTCGCGCCGCGCGCGGTGGAGGCGCGCCCGCCCGACCCGGCCGTGGCCGAGGTCGACGACCTGTTCGACACCTATTTCGACGACCCGTTCGCCACGCCGGCACCGGCGCTGGAACAGGCGCAGCCGGAACCGCAACCGGCCCACGAGGCCGACACGGCGGGGCCGGCGGAAGACGAGATCGACGTCGATGCGCTGTTCGCGCCGGCGCCCGCACCGGAGCCTGCGCCCGAGCCTGAGCCCGAGCCCGAGCCTGAGCCGGCTGCGGCGGTCGACGAACCCGCGCCGCCGCTCGGTGTGCCGGCGCAGGAGGTCGAAGAAGAAGCGGAAGAAGAAGCGGAAGAAGAAGCGGAAGCCGAGGAGGAAGCGCCCGCGCTGGCCACGGAACCCGTGTTCGTCGACGAGCTCGATCCGGACCTGCTGCCCGTGTTCATCGAGGAAGCGGCCGACCTGCTGCCGCGGATCGGCCAGGACCTGCGCCAGTGGCAGCAGGACCCGCACGACGCCGGCGTCGCCCACGGCCTGCTGCGCGCCCTGCACACGGTCAAGGGCAGCGCGCGCATGGCCGGCGCGATGCGCCTGGGCCAGCACGTGCACGCGCTGGAAACCCAGGTCGAGAACATGCTGCACGCCGGGACCACGAATCCGGCGGCCTTCGACGAACTGCTGGCCAACTACGACCAGGCACAGCTGCTGTTCGAGCAGCTGCAGCAGCCCGCCGCCGTTGCCGGCGCGGCCTTGCCGGATGGCGCAGCCGGCGCCGCGCCGGATGGCGTTCCCGCCGCTCCCGCCGCTCCTGCGGCTGCGGCCGAGCGTCCGCAGGCCGCGCCGGCGCCCCTGGTGCGGGTGCGCGCCGACATCCTCGACCGCCTCGTCAACCAGGCCGGCGAAGTGTCGATCACGCGCTCCAAGCTGGAGACCCAGGTCGGCTCGCTCAAGGGCGCGCTGTCCGATTTCTCGGACAACGTGGCGCGGCTGCGCCGCCAGCTGCGCGAGATCGAGATGCAGGCCGAGTCGCAGATCGCCTCGCGCCTGTCGATCGCCGGCGAGCGCGAATTCGATCCCCTCGAGTTCGACCGCTTCACGCGATTGCAGGAACTGACGCGCATGCTGGCCGAGAGCGTCGACGACGTGGCCTCGTTCCAGGACGGCATGACACGCGCCGTGGATGCCGCCGGCGCCGACCTGGCCGCGCAGGCGCGCCTGACGCGCGACCTGCAGCGCGACCTGATGCGGGTGCGCATGGTGCCGTTCGCCAGCCTGTCGGAGCGCCTGTTCCGCGTGGCGCGCCAGACGGCCAAGGAAACCGACAAGCGCGTCAACCTCGACATCCGCGGCGGCGCCGTGGAAATCGACCGCAGCGTGCTGGAACGCATGGCCGCGCCGTTCGAGCACCTGCTGCGCAACGCCATCGTGCACGGCATCGAGGACCGCGCGGCGCGCGCCGCCGCCGGCAAGCCGGAGACGGGAGAGTTGCTGGTGCAGGTCAGCCAGCAGGGCAACGAGGTCGCGCTGCGCTTCGCCGACGACGGCGCGGGCCTGGACCTGGAACGCATCCGCGCACGGGCGCGCGCATCGGGCCTGGCGTCGGCGGACGAGGAGATCGCCGACCAGGATGCGGCCGAGCTGGTGTTCGAGCCGGGCCTGTCGACGGCCGACACCCTGACGGAGCTGGCCGGCCGCGGCGTGGGCATGGATGTCGTGCGCTCCGAAGCGCGCGCGCTGGGTGGCCGCGTGGACGTCGAGACCACGGCGGGCCAGGGCGCCGCCTTCACCATCCACCTGCCGCTGACGCTGGCCGTCACCCAGGTGGTGCTGGTGGCGGCCGGGGCCCGCACCCACGCGCTGCCGGCGACCCTGGTCGAGCAGGTGCTGCAGGTGCGCGAGGCCGACCTGGATGCGGCGCGCGCGCAGGGCACGCTGACGGTGCAGGGCGAGCCGCTGCCGCTGCACTACCTGCCGGCGCTGCTGCGCGAGCCGGGCGGCAGCGGCGCCCGGTTGGGCGCCCAGCGCTCCTACCCGGTGCTGGTGCTCAGGAACGGCGCCCTGCGCATCGCGCTGCAGGTCGACGAGGTGCAAGGCAACCGCGAGGTCGTCGTCAAGAACATCGGCCCGCAGCTGGCGCGCATGCCCGGCATCGCCGGCGCCACCGTGCTCGGCTCGGGCGAGATCGTGCTGATCCTCGATCCGGTGCTGCTGTCGGGGCCGGGCGTGCGCCTGCCCGACGGCGACGCGCTCGCCGCCGCGCAGCCGGCCGTGCCGGCGCGCGTGGCCACGATCATGGTCGTCGACGATTCGCTCACCGTGCGCAAGGTCTCGCAGCGCCTGCTCGAGCGCGAAGGCTACCGCGTGCTGCTGGCCAAGGACGGCGTCGACGCGCTGGAACAGATGCAGGAGACGCGGCCGGACCTGATGCTGGTCGATATCGAGATGCCGCGCATGGACGGCTTCGACCTGGCGCGCAACGTGCGCGGCAACGACGCCACGCGCTCGCTGCCCATCGTCATGGTCACGTCGCGCACGGCGGACAAGCACCGCAACTATGCGCGCGACCTGGGCGTGGATGCGTATTTCGGCAAGCCGTTCCAGGAGGATGCGTTGCTGGCGGAGATTGCGCGGTTGTTGGGTAAGGAACCGCTATTGTGAATACCGTCGTCCCCGCGAAGGCGGGGACCCAATTTCTGCTCGCGTTGTCGCAACGCATGCAAAATTGGGTCCCTGCCTGCGCAGGGACGACGGGCTAGTCTGCCTTCAACCTCTTGAACCGCGCCAGCGTCCTCGCCCGCGCCTGTTCATGGTCCACCACCGGCAAGGGATAATCCCGCCCCAGCACGACCCCCGCCTTGTCCAGCGCCGCCCCCTTGGCCAGCCACGGCGCATGGATCGCCGCCTTGTCCAGCTTCTCCAGTGCCGGCAGCCATTCCCGGATGAAGGTCCCGTCCGGATCGAAGCGCTTCGATTGCGTCACCGGATTGAAGATGCGGAACCACGGCTGCGCATCGCAGCCGGTGGACGCCGCCCATTGCCAGCCCCCATTGTTCGACGACAGCTCGTAGTCGTCCAGCTTGCGCGCGAAATACGCTTCGCCGCGGCGCCAGTCGATCCCCAGGTCCTTGGTGAGGAAGCTCGCCGTCACCATGCGCAGGCGGTTGTGCATGAAGCCCGTGCGGTTCAGCTGCAGCATGGCGGCGTCCACCAGCGGGTAGCCGGTGCGGCCTTCGCACCAGGCCGCGAACAGGGCGTCGGCGTTTTCCCCTTCGTCCCAGGCCAGCGCGTCGAACGCGGGCTTGAAGTTGTCCGTCACCACGCGCGGATGGCGCGCCAGGATCATCATGTAGAACTCGCGCCAGATCAGTTCGGACAGCCAGACGGGGGCCCCGGGACCACCCTGGCCGGCATCGATGCGCGCGCGCACCAGGCGCACCAGGCGGCGCACGCTCAGCGTGCCGAAGCGCAGGTGCAGCGACAGGCGCGAGGTGGCGTCCAGCGCCGGGTAGTCGCGCTCGTGGTCGTAGCGCGCCATGCGCTCCAGGAAGGCGTCGAGCAGCTGCTCGGCGCCCGCCATGCCCGCCGCGGGCAGCGGGGTGGCCGGCGCGCAGAAGCCGAGATCTTCCAGCGTGGGCAGCGCGTGGCCGGCCGGGGCCGGGGCCAGCGCGCCGGCATGCGCCGCCGTCTCCCAGGCATCGACCGCGTGCGGCTCGGCCGCCAGGCGCTTGAGCCAGGCGTTCTTGTAGGGCGTGAACACGGAGAACGGGCCGCCGGTCTTCGTCAATACCTCGTCGCGCTCGAACACGACCTGGTCCTTGAAGGTCTGCAGGCTGCGGCCGGCGCGGCGCAGCGCGTCCAGCACGGCGCGGTCGCGCCGGATCGCCTGCGGTTCGTAGTCGTGGTTGGCGAACACGGATTCGGCGTCGAGCTCGGCGGCGAGGCGGGGGATGTCGTCCGCGGCGCGCCCATGGCGCACGATGAGGTAACCTCCCATTGAACGCAGCCGCGCGTCGAGTTCCGCCAGGCTGGCGTGGATGAACTGCACGCGCCGGTCGTCCGGTGGCAGGCCGGCCAGGATGTCGGTATCGAAGACGAAGACGCCAAATACCCTGTGCGAGGAAAGCAGGGCATGGTGCAGCGCCGCATGGTCGTCCGTCCGCAGGTCGCGCCGGAACCAGACTAAAGAGTTTCTCAATGTCATCTTCTGTGTGCGGAGTCAAAAGCAGGACGCATTTTACTGTCTACCATTCCTCTGATTTGCCGCCGATCCACGTTTTGCGATCGGTCAACAACGCCGCTTCCATGGCCGCGTGAGCAAATGGGTGTAAACTAGCGAAAAGCCCAAGCTTTTCAAGTTGATACCGCGGTAATGAAGAGAGTGAGCCAACAGAGAGTATGAGCATGAAAAAAAGTAAGGTCGGCAAGCCTCTACCCATGCCCGGGATGCCGCAGGAAGACGTGTCGCCCCTGGGCCAGATCGGCGCCGTTCAGCCGCAGCTGAACCTGGCCAACCATTTCCTGATCGCCATGCCATCGATGAACGATCCGATCTTCGGCGGCACCGTGGTCTATATCTGCGAACACAACGACAAGGGCGTGCTCGGCGTCGTCATCAACAAGCCCACCGACATGACCATGGACGTGCTGTTCGACCGCATCGACCTGAAGGTGGCCGAAGGCCTGCGCGCCAGCGTCGTGAACGAGCCGATCATGTTCGGCGGCCCCGTCCAGGACGACCGCGGCTTCGTGCTGCATTCGCCGGGCGGACGCTATTCCTCGTCGCTGAGCGTCACCGACGACGTCGCCTTCACCACGTCGATCGACGTGCTGGAGGCCGTCGCCAGCGGCACCGGTCCCCAGCGCATGCTGGTGTCGATCGGCTATGCCGGCTGGAGCCCGGGCCAGCTCGAGGAAGAGATCGCCCGCAACGGCTGGCTGACGGTGGGCGCCGACGCCCACGTGCTGTTCGACCTGCCGATCGAGGAACGCTACAACGCCGCCATCAAGCTGCTGGGCATCGATCCCTTGATGCTCGCGAGCGAGGCCGGTCATGCGTGAGATGCGTGGATTCCTGCGGAGACCAGGCAGGTAATGGTCGACATCGTTCTAGGCTTCGACTTCGGCATCAAGCGTATCGGCATCGCCATGGGAAACACCCTGACGGGACAGGCGCAGCCCCTGTCCGTCATCAAGGCCGTCGACAATGCGACGCGCTTTTCCGCCATCGGCGAACTGATCGAACAATGGCGTCCCGCGCGCCTCGTCGTCGGCGAGCCGCGCCATCCGGACGGCGCCGAGCACGACATGACGCTGCGCGCGCGCCGTTTCGCCAACCAGCTGCACGGCCGCTTCAACCTGCCCGTCGAGCTGGTCGACGAGCGCTATTCCTCCGCCGTCATCCCGGCCAAGCGCGGCGAGATCATCGACGCCAAGGCCGCCGCCATCATTTTGCAACAATATTTTGACGACCATGCCAACTCCTGATAACGACGCCTTCGACGCCGAGGCGCTGTACCGCGACCTGCTCGAGCAGGTGCGCGCCGGCCTGTCCGGCGTGAACGATGCCGCCATCGTGGGCATCCACTCGGGCGGCGCCTGGCTGGCCGAGCGGCTCGCCGCCGACCTCGGCCTGCCGCAACGCCTGGGCTTCATCGACGTCTCGTTCTACCGCGACGACTATGCGAAGAAGGGCCTGCACCCGGACGTGAAGCCGACCCGCATCGAATTCAACGTCGACGGCGCGACCATCCTGCTGGTCGACGACGTGCTGTACACCGGACGCACGGTGCGCGCGGCGATCAACGTGCTGTTCGACTTCGGCCGTCCCCAGCGCATCATGCTGGCGGCCCTGGCCGACCGCGGCGGACGCGAACTGCCGGTGGCCGCCGATTTCGTCGGCGCCCGCGCCGCGCTGGCGCCCGGCCAGTCGCTGTCCCTGGGCCGCGCCGGCGGCCAACTCTCGCTCACGATCGAAGACGACAATGCATAACCCGCAACTGAACAAAAACGGCGAGCTGCAGCACCTCATCACCATCGAGGGGCTGCCCAAGTCCATCATCAACCACATCCTGGACACGGCGTCGAGCTTCGTCGGCATCTCCGACCGCGAAGTCAAGAAGGTGCCGCTCATGCGCGGCAAGAGCGTGTTCAACCTGTTCTTCGAGAACTCGACGCGCACCCGCACCACCTTCGAGATCGCCTCCAAGCGACTGTCGGCCGACGTGATCAACCTGAACATCGCGGCCTCCTCGACGACCAAGGGCGAATCGCTGCTGGACACGATCGACAACCTGTCGGCCATGCACGCCGACATGTTCGTCGTGCGCCACTCGCAGTCGGGCGCGCCCTACCTGATCGCCAAGCACCTGAACGACACGCAGCAGAACCACGTGCACGTGGTGAACGCGGGCGACGGCCGCCACGCGCACCCGACCCAGGGCCTGCTCGACATGTACACGATCCGCCACTACAAGAAGGACTTCACCAACCTGCGCGTGGCCATCGTGGGCGACATCCTGCACAGCCGCGTGGCGCGCTCGGACATCCACGCGCTGACCACGCTGGGCGTGCCGGAAGTGCGGGCGATCGGCCCGCACACGCTGCTGCCGGGCGGCCTGGAGCAGATGGGCGTGCGCGTGTTCACGAACATGGAAGAAGGCCTGAAGGACGTCGACGTGATCATCATGCTGCGCCTGCAGAACGAGCGCATGACGGGCGCGCTGCTGCCCTCTGCCGGCGAGTACTTCAAGAGCTACGGCCTGACGCCGGAACGCCTGGCGCTGGCCAAGCCGGATGCCATCGTGATGCACCCGGGGCCGATCAACCGCGGCGTCGAGATCGACTCCAAGGTCGCGGACGGCAAGCAGGCCGTGATCCTGCCGCAGGTGACCTTCGGCATCGCAGTCCGCATGGCGGTAATGAGCATTCTGGCAGGGACCCACGCATAACATGAATCTGCATATCAAGAACGGCCGCGTGATCGACCCGGCCAACGGCATCGACGCCGTGCAAGACCTCTTCATCGCCGACGGCAAGGTCGCCGCAGTGGGCAGCGCGCCGGCCGGCTTCACGGCCGCGCGCACCATCGACGCGAGCGGCCTGGTGGTGGCGCCGGGCCTGGTGGACCTGTCGGCGCGCCTGCGCGAGCCGGGCTACGAATACAAGGCCACGCTGGAATCCGAGATGCAGGCGGCCGTGCAGGGCGGCGTGACCACGCTGGTGTGCCCGCCGGATACCGACCCTGTGCTGGACGAGCCGGGCCTGGTCGAGATGCTCAAGCACCGCGCGCGCCTGCTGAACCAGGCCAACGTGCACCCGCTGGGCGCGCTGACCACGGGCCTGAAGGGCAAGGCGCTGACCGAGATGGCCGAACTGACCGAGGCCGGTTGCATCGGCTTCTCGCACGCCGAGGAGCCGATCGAGGACACCACCGTGCTGCTGCGCGCCATGCAGTACGCGAAAACCTTCGGCTACACGGTCTGGCTGCGCCCGCAGGATCCGCACATCGGCCGCGGCGGCGTGGCCGCGAGCGGCCCGCTGGCCTCGCGCCTGGGCCTGTCGGGTGTGCCGGTGATGTCCGAGACCATCGCCCTGCACACGATCTTCGAACTGATGCGCGCATCGGGCGCGCGCGTGCACCTGTGCCGCATCTCGTCGGCCGCCGCGCTGGACCTGATCCGCGCCGCCAAGAAGGAAGGCCTGCCGGTCACCTGCGACGTCGGCGTGCACCACCTGCACATGACGGATGCCGACATCGGCTTCTTCGACCCGAACGCGCGCCTGACCCCGCCGCTGCGCAGCCAGCGCGACCGCGAGGCGATCCGCGCCGCCGTCCTCGACGGCACCGTCGATGCCGTCTGCTCGGACCACACGCCGGTCGACGACGACGAAAAGCTGCTGCCGTTCGCCGAGGCGTCTCCCGGCGCCACCGGCCTGGAGCTGCTGCTGGCGCTGATGCTCAAGTTCGCCGACGAGCAGCATGGCGGCAAGGATGCGCTGGCACGGGCCCTGTCCCGCATCACGATCGACGCGGCGCGCACGGCCGGCCTGGCCGCCGGCACGCTGGCGCCGGGCGCGCAGGCGGACGTGGTCCTGTTCGACCCCGCCGCGCGCTGGACCGTGCAGGCCTCGAACCTGGCCAGCCAGGGCAAGCACACGCCTTTCCTGGGCTACGAGCTGGCGGGGCAGGTCAAGGCCACCATCGTGTCCGGCCACGTCGCATTCGAACGCTGATCCCGGACGGCGCCGCGCTTGCGGCGCCTTCGACGGAACCGTCTCGTGAACATTCGGCTCGCGTGGCGCCTGGCGCGCGTCATCATTCACCTGGTCCAGGGCCTCGCCACCTGCGCGCTGGTCTTTCCATGGGCCGGCGCGCCCTTGCGCGAGCGCCTGGTGCGGCGCTGGTCGGCACGCCTGCTCGGCATCTGCCGGGTGCGCGTCGAGCGCCTTGACGCCAGCCCTGCGCTGGAACACGCGCTGATCGTCTCGAACCACATCTCCTGGCTCGACATCTTCGTCATCAATGCGCTGCTGCCCAGCCGCTTCGTCGCCAAGGCCGAGATCCGCGCCTGGCCCGTGGTCGGCTGGCTGGTGGCGCAGGCGGGCACGGTCTTCATCGCGCGCGGCAACCGGCGCGAGCTGCGCCATATCTTCAAGGGCATCGTCGACGCCCTCGGCCAGCGCCAGCGCGTCGCTTTCTTCCCCGAGGGGACGGTGGCGGCCCAGGGCCAGCTATTGCCGTTCCACGCCAACCTGTTCGAGGCCGCGATCGACGCCGGGGTGCCGGTGCAGCCGTACGCGCTGGCCTACCTCGACGCGCGCGGCGGCTGGCATGCGGCGGTCGACTACACGGGCGATACCACGTTCGTGCAGAGCATCCTGCGCATCCTGGGCGGCGAACCCGTGACGGCGCGGCTGGCGAGCCTGGCGCCGATCCCGGCCGGGCCGGGGACGCACCGCAGGGAACTGGCGCAGCGGGCGCAGGAGGCGATCAGGGTGGCGCTGGGGGCCGTGGAGACTCCGCTGCGATAAACCGTCGCCCCTGCGAAGGCAGGGGTCCAATGTTGCATGCGTATCGACGACGCTGGAAGAAATTGGGTCCCTGCCTTCGCAGGGACGACGTTCCACCGTGACGGACAGCTTATTTCTTCCCGCCGTGCTCCCGATACTCCGGACAATCCACCTGCAGCAGCGAGCGGTCGTCCAGGCACACGGCCGTGAGCTTGCCGCCCCACACGCAGCCGCTGTCCAGTCCCACCAGGTTGGGCCGCAGCACCAGGCCCAGCGCCGACCAGTGCCCGAACACGACGGTCACGTCGTTCGTCTTCCGGTCCGGCAGGTCGAACCAGGGCGCCAGGCCGCTGCCTTCCGGTCCCTTGTCGCTTTCCTTGTGCGCGAAGTCCATCCTGCCGTCCGGCCAGCACAGGCGCATGCGGGTGAGGGCGTTGACGATGCAGCGCAGGCGCGCGATGCCGGTCAAGCCGTCGTCCCAGCGGTCCGGCTCGTTGCCGTACATCTGGCCCAGGAAATCGACCCAGCGCTCGCTGCGCAGCTCCGTCTCGACCTCGGCGGCCAGCGCCATCGTCCGGGCCGCATCCCACTGCGGCGCCACGCCCGCATGCACGAGCAAATGGGCATCCACGAACATGGCCAGCGGCCGCCGGCGCAGCCATTCGATCAGGGCGGCGCGGTCGGGGGCGGCCAGGATCTCGTCCAGCGTGTCCGAGCGGCTCGCCTTCTGGACGCCGGCGGCCACCGCCAGCAGGTGCAGGTCGTGGTTGCCGAGCAGGGCGTCGACGCGGCCGCCGCTCGTGTCGGACAGCGTCTTCATGCGCCGCAGCGCTTCCAGCGATTCCGGGCCGCGATTGATCAGGTCGCCGACGAACAGGATGCGGGCGTCGCCGCGGGCGTCGGCATCGATACGGTCGAGCAGCAGGCCCGCTTCATGGGCGCAACCCTGCAGGTCGCCAATCACATAGGTTTTCATCGTCTATTTTCCATTGCGCGCGAATGCGCCTTTCGGGGAATGATACCGCGCCGGCCGTGGCGAAGGATTCGCCGGCCTGAACGTTCATTTCTAAATGTAAATTGTCTCGCTGTTCACGATCGCCGCGCGGACAATTCCCGGTTTGTCAATCGGATCGGTGTGAGCCAGGTAAACGGCCTGGCTTCGGGCCCGGCACGTCATCTAGTACAATGCGCCGGTACAATGGCCGAGCTGCGCGCCAATCGAATCGAAAAGTGCTTTGCCTATTCACCGGCATGGCCCATCCAGCCACACGGCTATTGCATTCAAAGAATAATAAATGTTTTCTTTCCTCGTGAGCTTCGTGGCGTCTGCATTGCTGACCCTGCTGGTCATCAAGCATGCGAAATTACATGGACCCGCCCTCGACAGTAATTTCGGCGGCGTTCAAAAGGTGCATCAGCACGCAGTCGCGCGTATCGGCGGATTACCGATTTTCCTGGCCGTGACGCTGACCGCCTGTATATCGGTGTTGCGCGAGCCCAGCCTTGGTTATTGGCTGGCGGCGCTGCTCGCATGTTCGTCGATCGCTTTTGGCGGCGGTATCGTGGAAGACTATACGGGCACCGTCAGGCCGTCGCGGCGCCTGGTGCTGACGATGGCTGCGGCCGTGCTCGGTTATCTGGTGCTGGATGCGAAAATCGCACGCCTGGACATGCCGTTTGTCAGCTGGCACCTCGATTCGCTCTGGCTGGTATTGCCGCTGACGGTGCTGGCGGTGGCCGGCATCGCGAATGCCGTGAATATCATCGACGGCTTCAATGGCCTGGCCAGCGTGGTCACGATCTTCATGCTGCTGTCGCTGGCCTATGTCGGCTGGCAGGTGGGCGACATGTTCGTGCTGGTGTCGGCCCTGACGGTGGCGGGCGCGACCGCCGGTTTCCTGATCTGGAATTACCCGGCGGGCCTGATTTTCCTCGGCGACGGCGGCGCCTATTTCATCGGCTTCATGCTGGGCGAACTGGCGCTGCTGCTGGTGATGCGCAATCCCCAGGTATCGACCTGGTATGCGGCATTGCTGCTGATTTATCCGGCATTCGAAACCATATTTTCCGTTTACCGTCGAATGTTCGTGCGCGGGAAATCGCCGACCATGCCCGACGGAATTCACCTGCACAGCCTGATTTTCCGCCGGATCGCACAATGGACGGTAGGGCGCAAGGAGGCGCGCGCACTGATGAAACGGAATGCGCGCACCTCGCCTTACTTGTGGCTGTTTTCGCTTACCGCGGTTATTCCTGCAACCGTGTTCTGGCGGAATACGGAAGTCTTGATATTCTTCTGTTTGTTGTTCATTATCAGTTACGTGTGGCTTTACGCGCGTATTGTTCGATTCAAGTCGCCACGCTGGCTCATTTGGCACAAGAAAGACTAACAAAAAATCCTGGATGGTGTATATTGCGACAATTGGTGAGAATTGGATAAAATTCGTTTTTAAACTACTTATAAGGAATCGAGATGGATCTGTCGAATATGTCCTTGGGCGATTTGCGTAACCTGCAGGAGCAGATCAAGCAGGAAATGAAGAAGCGTGAGCATCAGGAAGTGCAAAAGGCACGCGAGCAGATCCTGGCTATCGCGCAAAGCGTCGGCGTTCCGCTGAAAGACTTGATCGCTTCCGGCCGCGGCGCCAAGGCGGCGGCAGGCGGCACCGGTTCGGTCGCCGTCCGTTATCGCCACCCGGACGATGCATCGCAGCAGTGGACCGGCCGCGGCCGCCAGCCGAAATGGGTCAAGGAATGGGTCGAAGGCGGTAAATCGATCGACCAGCTGCGCGTCTGATTCGATTCCAGCCGATTCGTCCGGAAGCGCGCGCTGCTTCCGGCGGGCGGCTCCGGCCGCCCGGCTGCATTGACGCGATGCGCCGCTTCTGATGTCCGCGTCTGGTTTGCGCCATTTTCGTGGAATGCGTTCGCCGTTCCCGACCGTTTTTCCCTTGTTTCGATTTCCGTCCAATGCGAATCTCATGCAGATGCACTAATGCACGCATGAAATTCCCATCGCTCCGGCTTGCCGCTACAATAGCCTTTTTATCATCCTTTCCATCACGCCCGCGACGCCGCGTGAGCGCCGTCCGTGCAGCCATCAAGGTAAATTCCATGGTCCCTCTCTCGAAAACGATTTTCAAGGCTTATGACATCCGCGGTGTGATCGACAAGACGCTGGACGCCGGCATCGCGCGCAAGATCGGCCAGGCCTTCGGCGCCGCCGCGCTGGCCAAGGGCGAGCGCACCGTCGTCATCGGCCGCGACGGCCGCCTGTCCGGCCCGGGCCTGGCCGAGGCCCTGGCCGCCGGCCTGCAGGAAGCGGGTGTCGACGTGATCGACCTGGGCATGGTCGCGACCCCGATGGTGTACTTCGCCACCAATGTGCTGGAAGCGCGTTCGGGCATCATGGTCACCGGCAGCCATAATCCGCCGGACTACAACGGCTTCAAGATGGTGCTGGCGGGCGACGCGATCTACGGCGACGCCATCCTGGGCCTGCACGCGGCCATCGAGCGCGGCGACTTCCAGCCGGCCGCCGCCGCGGGCAAGTATTCGACCCATGACATCAAGGACGCCTACATCGAACGCATCGCCGCGGACGTCAAGATCGCCCGTCCGATCAAGATCGCCGTCGATGCCGGCAACGGCGTGGCCGGCGCCTTTGCGGGCGACCTGTTCCGCGCGATGGGCTGCGACGTCATCGAACTGTTCTGCGAGGTGGACGGCCACTTCCCGAACCACCACCCGGATCCGGCCCACCCGGAAAACCTGCAGGACCTGATCGAAGCCGTGCGCACCAGCGACGCCGAGATCGGCCTGGCCTTCGACGGCGACGGCGACCGCCTGGGTGTCGTCACCAAGGATGGCCAGATCATCTTCCCGGACCGCCAGATGATGCTGTTTGCCGCCGACGTCCTGTCGCGCAACCCGGGCGCCGAGATCCTGTACGACGTCAAGTGCACGCGCCACCTCGGTCCCTGGATCGAGCAGCATGGCGGCCGTCCGCTGATGTGGAAGACGGGCCATTCGCTGGTCAAGGCCAAGCTGAAGGAAACCGGCGCCCCGCTGGGCGGCGAAATGAGCGGCCACATCTTCTGGAAGGACCGCTGGTTCGGCTTCGACGACGGCCTGTACACGGGCGCGCGCCTGCTGGAGATCCTGACGAAGGTGGCCGACCCGTCGGCGCTGCTGAACTCCCTGCCGATCGCCTCGAGCACCCCGGAGCTGCACCTGCACCTGCAGGAAGGCGAGAACTTCGCGCTGATCGACAAGCTGCGCCGCGAAGCGACCTTCCCCGGTTCCGAGCGCATCAACGACATCGACGGCCTGCGCGTCGAGTACCCGGACGGCTTCGGCCTGGCGCGCGGCTCGAACACGACCCCGGTCGTCGTGCTGCGCTTCGAAGGCGAGACTCCGGAAGCCCTCGCGCGCATCCAGGGTGAGTTTGCCCGCGTGATCCGCGCCGCCAAGCCGGATGCCGAACTGCCGTTCTGAGGTCCGCCGTTGAAGATCCTGCTGGTGCGGCTGTCGTCCCTGGGCGACGTGCTGCACAACCTGCCGATCGTGGCAGACATCCTGCGCCACCACCCGCAGGCCCAGGTCGACTGGGTGGTGGAGGAGGCCTATGTCAGCCTCGTGAAGCTCAATCCCCACGTGCGCAAGGTGATCCCGATCGCGCTGCGCCGCTGGAGGAAGGGCCTGGGCAAGGCGGACGTGCGCGCCGAGCTGCGCGGCTTCTTCCGCGACCTGCGCGCCGAACGCTACGACTACGTGTTCGACACCCAGGGCCTGATCAAGACCGGCATCGTGATGGCCTGCGCGCGCGTCAAGCCGGGCGGCCAGAAGATCGGCCTGGCCAACGGCACCGAGGATTCGGGCTACGAGGGCATTTCGCGCGTCTTCCATAGCCGCAGCATCCCCGTCGCACCGCGCACCCATGCGGTGG
This sequence comes from Massilia sp. YIM B02763, assembly GCF_030412015.1. GTDB lineage: Bacteria > Pseudomonadota > Gammaproteobacteria > Burkholderiales > Burkholderiaceae_D > Telluria. The sequence goes on from NZ_JASNRD010000016.1 coordinate 88,320, forward strand.
CGCGCGGGCGCCAGGTGGTGGCCGCGGCGCTGGGCTACACGGTCGACACGGCGCCGGACTTCGGCCTGCCGGCGCCCGATGCCTCCGGGCGCAAGCCCTGGATGCCCGCAGGCCCGTATGCCGTGTTCTTCCACGGGACGGCGCGCGACGCCAAGAAATGGCCGCCGGCCGACTGGATCGCCCTGGGCCGGGCACTGGCGCCGCTGCCCGTGCTGCTGCCCTGGGGCTCGCTGCGCGAAAAAGAGGATGCCGCCTTCCTGGCCGCCGCGCTGCCGAATGCGGCCGTGCTGCCGAAGCTGTCGATGATGGACGCCGTGGAACTGGCGCGCCATGCGGCGCTGGCCGTCGGCGTCGACACGGGCCTGACCCACATCGCCGCCGCCTTCCTGACGCCGACGGTCGAGATCTACGTCGATTCGCCGCGCTGGAAGACCGAGGGCAACTGGTCGCCGCGCATCGTCAACCTGGGCGACACGGGCGCCGCGCCGGATACCGCTGCCGTGCTGGCCGCCGCCCGGCGCCTGCTGGAGACCGCTTGATGCGTTTGCTGTATTCCCTGATGTGGTGGCTGGCGCTGCCGCTGGTGCTGGGCCGCCTGTGGTGGCGCGGGCGGGCCGAACCGGGCTACCGCATGCACGTCGGCGAACGCCTCGGCCTGCATGGCCGTGTCGCAGCGGGCGGTCCCTTCATCATGCTGCACGCCGTGTCGGTGGGCGAGACGCGCGCGGCCGAACCGCTGGTCGACGCGCTGCTGGCCGCCTATCCGGGCCACCGCATCCTGCTGACCCACATGACGCCGACGGGCCGCGCCACCGGCAAGGCCTTGTTCGCCAGGCATGGCGAACGCATCGTGCAATCCTACCTGCCTTACGACACGGGCTTCATGGTCGGCAGGTTCCTGCGCCATTTCGCGCCGCGCGCCTGCATCCTGATGGAGACGGAAGTGTGGCCGAACCTGATCCGCGCCTGCGCGCGCCATCGGGTGCCGGTGGCGCTGGTGAACGCGCGCCTGTCCGAGCGCTCGCTGCGGCGCGGCCAGCGCTTCGGCGGCATCATGATGGAAGCGGCGCGCGCGATTGCGCTGGTCGCCGCCCAGACCGACGCGGATGCCCGGCGCATCGCCTCGCTGGGCGCGCCGAACGTGACGGTCACCGGCAGCATCAAGTTCGACGTGGTGCCGCCCGAGGCGGCGCTGCAAACGGGCGCCTTGCTGCGCGCGCGCTGCGCGGGCCGTCCCGTGTTCCTGTGCGCCTCGACGCGCGAGGGCGAAGAAGCGCTGATCCTGAACGCCTTCACGGCATTGCCGGACCGCCCCGCGGGCATGCTCCTGCTGCTGGTGCCGCGCCATCCGCAGCGCTTCGACGAGGTCGCGCGCATGGTGGAGGAGCGGGGCCTGAGCCTGGCGCGCCGTTCCGCGCTGAACCTGGAAGAAACGAGCGCGGTGACGGCCGACGTGCTGCTGGGCGACTCGATGGGCGAGATGTTCGCCTACTATGCGGCCTGCGACTGCGCCTTCATCGGCGGCAGCCTGATGCCGCTGGGCGGCCAGAACCTGATCGAGGCGGCCGCCGTCGGCAAGCCGGTGCTGGTGGGCGAACACACGTTCAACTTCCTGCAGGCGACCGAGGAAGCGATCGCCGCCGGCGGCGCGTTGCGCGTGCAGGATGCGCCGGCCCTGATGCGGGAGGCGGCGCGCTTGCTGGAGGACGGCGGCGCGCGCGCCGCGATGGGAGAGCGGGCGCTCGCTTTCGCCGCCCACCACCGCGGCGCGACCGTGCGCACTGTTGAACTCTTGCAACGGATTATCGACTAGGTTTTGTTACCATTCCCTTTAGCTTAAGAAACGAAAGGGGATGCGCATGTTGTGGTCTAATCGCACGCGAGCGGGCGGCAACGCGGATGGCGGGACGGCCCTCATGGACCAGCCCGATACGAGCGATCTCGGCGCCGACGCCATGCCGGCGGCCTCGATCCCCGTCGTGCATCCCCCCGCCGCCTTGTACAACCTGCATTTCTGGGTGCGCTACACGCTCGGCGAATACACGGGTTTCATGTGGGAGCACGGCGGCTACCTGATCCGGCGCCGCCACATCCGCTGGCCGATGAGCCTGTACCTGCGCCTGAAGACCACGCTGTCGGCGGCCATGCACTTCGTGCTGCTGCGGCGCGGGCGCCGCACCTACGAATTCCAGATCGACCAGCACGGCATCGTGCGCACCAGCGACACGGGCGTGAGCCTGATCGGCTGGGACGACGTGCAGCGCATCCGCACCTATTCGAAGGGTTTCATGATGGTCCTGAAGCGCGGCACGCTGCCGATCCCGTTCCGCTGCCTGAGCAAGGACGAGGTCAGCGCGATGCGCGGGATCGCGGATGCGCGCGCGGCGGGCGAGCTGCAATTCCGCGCTTCGTAGCACGCGCATTGCAGGCAGGGTGGACGGGTCTCCCGTCCACGCGGTGATACCCGCCACCTGATTCGCCGCACCCGCAATCGGCACCGCGGTGTTCAAACGTGCGTTGAACGCGTGGACGGCGACGCCGTCCACCCTACTCCGGGAACAGCACCGGCATCTCGATCGACCGCTTGCGCAGGGCCGCCTTGGCCCCGTCGTAGTCCGGGAACACCGATTCCACCACGGCCCAGAAGCGCGGGCTGTGGTTCATCTCGCGCAGGTGCGCCAGTTCGTGCACGACCACGTAGTCCAGCAGCGCCAGCGGGTAGTGCACCAGCTTCCAGTTCAGGCGGATGTTGCCGGCCACCGTGCACGAGCCCCAGCGCGTGCCGGCCGAGGAAATCGCATAGCTGTTGTACTGCACGCCGACTTGCGGCGCATACAGGTCCAGGCGTTCGCCGAACAGGCGCCGGGCCTCGTCCTGGAACCAGCGCTTGACGCGCTCGCGGATCTGCCACTCCGTGAGACCGGGCGTCACGCCCAGTTCCAGCGTGCGGCTGTCCGCGTCGTAGACGCAGCGGCTGCGCTCGGCCGGCGCGAGGCGCAGCACGATGTCCTGGCCCAGGTAGGGCAGCTTGGCGCCGTCGACCCATTCGACGGGCGCGCGGCCTTCGCGCTGCACGTGGCGCTCGCTGCGCTCGAACAGCTTGGTCAGGATCCAGCGCTGCTTGGCGCGGATGGCGCTGTCGATGTCGGCCAGCACGGCGCGGTTGGGAACCGTCACGCGCAGGCCGTCGTCGTCGATCATGAAGCCGTAGGAACGGCGCGAGGAGCGGCGCAGCACGTAGTGCACCGTGTGCGATCCGAGCTGGATCGTGCGCAGCGGCGGATCGTTCGGACCGACCGGCGGCACGGGCAGGGTGCGGGTGGGCACCGGCGGCGCCTTGAACAGGGGCGCCGGCGGCACGGATTTCGGTGCGGCCGCGGGGGCTTGCGGGGCGTCGGCGGCGGAGGGCGCGAGCGCCGCGAACTGGGCGAACAGCTCCAGCTGTTGCGCGTCGGTCTTGGGGGAGGTCATGGTGGGCGGCGTCGGAGATGCTTTGGCGAGCGCGCCCAATTCGTTCAGATACCTTTGTAGGCGTGGGGCGAAATGACGCGCATTTCCGATTCTATCCAATTTTCGACCTCTTGCATCAGGGTGTCGGCGGTATGGTGTTCCGGCGATATCGGCTTGCCGATCGAGACGGTGATCAAGCCCGGGCGCTTGATGAAGGAATTCTTCGGCCAGCACTCTCCCGAATTATGCGCGATCGGCACGACGCTGGCACCCGTTTCGATCGCCAGGCGCGAACCGCCGCTCTTGTACTGTCCTTTTTCGCCAACAGGGATGCGCGTCCCTTCCGGGAACATGATGATCGACTGGCCGTCCGCAAGGCGGCTCTTGCCGATCCTGACCACGTGGGCGAAGGCGCGCTTGCCCTTGCTGCGGTCGATCGGGATCATGCGCAGCAGGGCCATGCCCCAGCCGAAGAAGGGGATGTACAGGATTTCCTTCTTGAAGACGTACACCAGCGGCCGGCGCATGTTCGGCAGCATGAAGATGGTTTCCCAGGCCGACTGGTGCTTCGACAGCAGGATCGCCGGCTGCGCGGGGAGGTTGTCGTAGCCGCGGACCTCGTAGCGGATGCCGCAGATGACGCGTGCGCACCAGATCACGAACACGTTCCAGCGCGACGTGACCCAGAAGCGCGTGTTGTACGGGAAGGGCGCCGCCAGGAAGCAGACGCAGGCCCAGACGACGGTGGCAACCGCCATGACGACGGTAAACAGCAGGGAGCGCAGGAACAGTAAGGCGTTTTGCAAGGACGAAGTCTCCGGTACGGCGGTATGGGTGGTAGCGGTCATGCGTTGGCCGGGGCGGGGCTGGGGGCGGTTTTCAGGAAGGCGTCGACCATTGCGGCGAGGTCGGGGAAGACCTGGGTGCCGGGCGGCAGGCCGCCGGTCTCGAAGGTCTTCTGGCCCTTGCCGGTCAGGACCAGGTAGGGCAGGCAGCCGCTGATGAAGCCGGCCTGCAGGTCGCGCAGCGAGTCGCCCACGGTCGGCACGCCCTTCAGGCTGAGCTTGAAGCGCTTGCTGATCTCCTCGAACATCCCGGCCTTCGGCTTCCTGCAGTCGCAGTTGTCGATGGCCGCGTGCGGGCAGAAGAAGATCGCGTCGATGTCCGCGCCGACCAGCTGGGCGGCGCCGTGCATCTTCTGGTGGATGGCGTTCAGCGTGGTCATGTCGAACAGTTCGCGCGCGATGCCCGACTGGTTCGATGCGATGACCACGCGGTAGCCCGCCTGGTTCAGGCGCGCGATCGCCTCGAGCGACCCCGGGATCGGGATCCACTCGGCGGGCGACTTGATGAACTCGGGCGAGTCGTGGTTGATGACGCCGTCGCGGTCGAGGATGATCAGCTTCATCGCGCCTGCCTCATGCCGCCAGCTTGGAGATGTCGGCCACGCGGTTCATCATGCGGTGCAGGATGGCCAGCAGGGCCAGGCGGTTGTTGCGCAGCCTGACGTCTTCGGCCATCACCATCACGTCGTTGAAGAAGGCGTCGACGTCGTCGCGCAGCTGGGCCAGCGTCTTCAGGGTGCCGGTGAAGTCGCCGCGCGCGAAGGCGGCATCGACCTCGGGCTGCACGCGCAGCACGCTCGCATGCAGCTTCTTCTCGGCCTCGTCCTGCAGCAGGGCGGCATCGACCGAACCAGCTTGGGCCAGGGCTTCCTCGTTCTTCTTGAGGATGTTCGAGATGCGCTTGTTGGCGGCGGCCAGCGAGCTGGATTCCGGCAGCGCGGCGAAGGCCTGCACGGCTTCCAGGCGCTGCACCACGTCGTCGACGCGGTCCGGATCCTGGGCCAGCACGGCTTCCACTTCGTTCGGCGAGAAGCCGCGGTCGCGCAGCAGGCCGCGCACGCGGTCCAGCATGAAGGCCTTCACTTCCGCGCCCGGATCCTTGAAGGCGGGCACGGTGTCGAACGTCGCGGCGGCGTCGGCCAGCAATTCGTCGATGCCCAGCGGCAGGCGCTTTTCCACCAGCATGCGCATCACGCCCAGCGCGTGGCGGCGCAGCGCGAACGGGTCCTTCTCGCCGGTCGGCTGCAGGCCGATCGACCAGATGCCGACCAGGGTTTCCAGCTTGTCCGCCAGCGCCACGGCCAGGCCGGTGTTCGTCGACGGCAGCGCGTCGCCCGAGAAGCGCGGCTGGTAGTGTTCGGAGGCGGCCAGCGCGACTTCCTCGTGCTCGCCGTCGTTGCGGGCGTAATAGGTGCCCATGATGCCCTGCAGCTCGGGGAACTCGCCGACCATGTCGGTCAGCAGGTCGGCCTTGGCCAGCTGGGCGCCGCGCTCGGCCAGCAGCACGTCGTAGCCGAGGCGCCTGGCGATGGCGCCGGCCAGGCGCGTCACGCGCTGCGTGCGTTCGAGCTGGGTGCCCAGCTTGTTGTGGTAGACCACGTTGGCCAGCTGGGGAACGCGCGACTCCAGCGACTTCTTCTTGTCCTGCTCGAAGAAGAACTTGGCGTCCGACAGGCGCGGGCGCACGACGCGCTCGTTGCCGCCGACGATGGCGGACGGATCGTCGGTCTGCAGGTTCGAGACGATCAGGAAGCGCGAGCGCAGCTTGCCGGCGCTATCCGTCAGGGCGAAGTATTTCTGGTTGGTCTGCATGGTCAGGATCAGGCATTCCTGCGGCACGGAGAGGAAAGTCTCCTCGAACCGGCACTCGTACACCACCGGCCATTCGACCAGGGCCGCCACTTCGTCCAGCAGCGATTCCGGCATCAGCACCTGGTCCGCGCCGGCCTTGGCCAGCAACTGGGTGCGGATCGATTCCTTGCGCTCCTCGGCATTGGCGACGACCTTGCCCGTGTCCTTCAGCAGCGCGGCATAGTCGTCCGCATGGGGGATGTCGAAGGGCTGGCCGTTCGACAGGAAGCGGTGGCCCAGCGTGCCGCGGCCGGACGACAGGCCCAGCAGCGTCAGCGGCACGACGGCGTCGCCGTGCAGCGCCAGCAGCGAGTGCACGGGGCGCACGAACTGCACGGTGGCGCCGTCCGGGCGCTGGTAGCTCATCACCTTCGGGATCGGCAGCTTGGCGACCGCCTCTTCGAGCACGGGCTGCAGGCCGGCGGCCAGCTGCGAACCGGGGGCGGTATAGGTGTGGAAGAAGCTCTCGGCCTTGCCGTCCTGGGCGCGTTCGAGGTCCGCGACCTGGAGATCCGGGAAGCCCAGCGCGGCCAGCTTCTTGGCCAGCGGCGCGGTCGGGTTGCCGTCCTTGTCCAGGGCGACGGTCACCGGCAGCACTTTTTCGCGGATCGATTTGTCCGGCGAGGTGGCGCGTACCCTGGTGATCGACACGGCCAGGCGGCGCGGGGTCGCATAGGTGGTGACGACGCTGTCGGCGTCGAGGAAGTCGCGCGCCTTCAGGCCGTTGGCGATGCCGCCCGCGAAGGCGGCGCCCAGTTTCACGAGGGCTTTCGGCGGCAGCTCTTCGGTCTGCAGCTCGACGAGTAAAGTCTGATTCATGGTTGTTCTATTTTCTGTTCTGGGCTCAGGCGGCTTGTGCGGAAGGTTGTTCCGATGCGGGCAGCATCGGGAAGCCGAGCTTCTCGCGCGAGTCGTAATAGGCCTGGGCGACCAGGCGCGACAGCGTGCGCACGCGGCCGATGTAGGCGGCGCGCTCGGTGACGGAGATGGCGCCGCGCGCATCGAGCAGGTTAAAGCTGTGCGAGGCCTTCATGATCTGCTCGTAGGCCGGCAGCGTCAGGGCCAGCTCGATCAGGCGCTTGGCTTCGCTCTCGTGGTTGTTGAAGGCCTGGAACAGCAGCTCCGTGTTCGAGTGCTCGAAGTTGTAGGTCGACTGCTCGACCTCGTTCTGGTGGAACACGTCGCCGTAGCTGAGGGACTTCTTCACGCCGTTCTCTTCCCACTCCGTCCACACCAGGTCGTAGACGTTTTCCACGCCCTGCAGGTACATCGCCAGGCGTTCGATGCCGTAGGTGATCTCGCCCAGCACGGGCTTGCAATCGAGGCCGCCGACCTGCTGGAAGTAGGTGAACTGGGTGACTTCCATGCCGTTCAGCCAGACTTCCCAGCCCAGGCCCCAGGCGCCCAGCGTCGGGCTTTCCCAGTCGTCCTCGACGAAGCGCACGTCGTTCTTCTTCAGGTCCAGGCCCAGCGCCTCCAGGGAGCCGAGGTAGAGGTCGAGGATGTTTTCCGGCGCCGGTTTCAGGACGACCTGGTACTGGTAGTAGTGCTGCAGGCGGTTCGGGTTCTCGCCGTAGCGGCCGTCCTTGGGGCGGCGCGACGGCTGCACGTAGGCGGCGCGCCACGGCTCCGGGCCGATCGCGCGCAGGAAGGTGCCGGTGTGGAAGGTACCCGCGCCGACTTCCATGTCGTAGGGCTGGAGCAGGGCGCAACCCTGCTTGTCCCAGTAGGTCTGCAGGGTCAGGATGATTTGTTGGAAAGTAAGCATCTTATCGGCTTGGAGCTGGTGGCTGCGCGCGCGCGGCGCGCGAACACGGTGAGTTTGCTAAAACACCAATTTTAGCGGTTTTTGCCGGGTGCTTCGAAACGAATCTCGCAGCGCCCGGTTTTTGGACGAGTTTTCTTCGGCAGACTTTACTCATGAACAGCGCCGAAGGGAAGGGCTCAGGCGGTTTTATCGGCGCTGCTCCCCGGCCCCCCGCGGCGCCGGCGGCCGGCGAACCAGGCGCCGGCCAGCAGCAGCGCACCCAGGCCCAGGAACAGCAGGTTGCCGAAGCGGATGTACGGCGTGGCGCCGCCCATGCCCTGCACGCTGGCCGCCAGCACGCCCTGCCGGTAGAACGGGATCTGCTGCACGACGTTGCCGCGGCCGTCGATGATGGCGGTGGCGCCGTTATTGGTTGCGCGCAGCATCGGGCGTCCCGTTTCGAGGGAGCGCATGCGCGAGATCTGCAGGTGCTGCGGGATCGCCGTCGATTCGCCGTACCAGGCGAGGTTCGACACGTTCAGCAGCAGCGTGGCCGGGCGTGGCGCTGCGCGCAGGTTCTTCGCGATCTCTTCGCCGAACACGTCCTCGTAGCAGACGTTGGGCAGCACCAGCTGGTCCTTGACGGGGAACGGCGCCTGCACGGCCGGGCCGCGCGTGAAGTCGCCCAGCGGGATCTGCATCATGTTCGTGAACCAGCGGAAGCCCGTCGGGATGAATTCGCCGAACGGCACCAGGTGGTGCTTGTCGAAGCGGTAGGCCTGCCCCTGCGGACCGATGCCGGCCACGCTGTTGGCGTAGGCGGTCTGGCTGTCGGCCAGCGGGATCCCGTACAGGAAGGACGTGCCGGTGCGCGCCGCGTAGTCCTTGAAGATGTCCAGGTAGCCGGCCGGGAGCTGCTGCGGGAAGATGGGGATCGCCGTCTCCGGCGCCGCCGTCAGGTCGGCCGGCGCGGCCGTCATCATGTCGCGGTAGCGCACCAGGATGCCGGTGAGGTGGTTGGCGTCGAATTTCTCGTCCTGCGGGATGTCGCCCTGCAGCAGGCGCACCGTGATCGGCTTGCCGACGGCGTGCGTCCATTCGACCTGGCGCAGCAGCGAGCCGGCCACCAGCAGCACGCCGAACAGCGCCAGCGCCCCCATGCGCTGGCGCTGGGTCAGCATCACCAGGCAGGCCGCGCACACGGCGGCCAGCACGCCGATGCCGTACACGCCGACGATGGGGGCGAAGCCGCCCAGCGGCGCCGTGTTGTGCGCATAGCCGGAAGCTGCCCAGGGAAAGCCCGTGAACACCCAGCCGCGCAGCCATTCGGACACGCCCCAGCAGGTGGGGAACACCAGCAGCAGGAAGGCCGGCACCGGCAGCGCCCAGCGCTTCCTCAGCCAGGTCGACGCCGCCGCGGCGAAGGCGCCGAACAGGCCCATGTACAGGCCCAGCAGGCAGATCGCGATGGCCGACAGCACGGCCGGCAGGTGGCCGTAGCGCGTCAGCGCGATCGACAGCCAGTGCATGCCCGCCACCGACCAGCCGAAGCCGAACGCCCAGCCCAGCAGGGTCGCGCGGCGCACCGAGCTACCCATGCCGACCTGGTAGAACAGCCAGGCCAGCGCCAGGAACTGTACGGGCCACCAGCCGAACGGTTCGAACGACAGCAGGCTGGACGCGCCGGCCAGCGCGGCGGCGAGCAGGGCAAGGAGGCTGGGGCGGGTGCCGCGCAGGGCCGGGTCGGGGGCCTGGGCGGGAGCGCGGGTTGAGGCGGAGCGGCGGAGGATCAAGCGGTATTCCGTATCGTGTCTGGCGTGGCGTTCCAATGAAAACGCCCCGGGAAGGGGCGCATGGCGGGGCGGTACTGCGGGTCAGTCCTGTTCCTCGTCGACGTCGGGCAGCTTCTCGACCAGCAGCACGTGGATCTGGCGCGCGTCGGCGCGCAGCACCTCGAAGCGCAGGCCTTCCAGGTCGAACACCTCGCCCTTGTGCGGCATGCGTCCCAGGTGGTTGGCCACCAGGCCGCCGATGGTATCCGCTTCGTCGTCCGGCAGGTCGACGCCGAGTTCCTCGTTGAACTGCTCGATCTCGGTCAGCGCCTTCACGCGCCAGCGCGGGCCGTGCTGGCCTTCCTTGATCGACAGGATGTTGTCCTCTTCCTCGTCGAAGTCGTATTCGTCCTCGATGTCGCCGACGATCTGTTCCAGCACGTCCTCGATGGTGATGAGGCCGGCCACGCCGCTGTATTCGTCGACGACGATGGCCATGTGGTTGTGGTTCGCGCGGAAGTCGCGCAGCAGCACGTTCAGGCGCTTCGACTCGGGGATGAAGATCGCCGGGCGCAGCATCTTGCGCACGTCGAAGGATTCCTCGGCGTAGTAGCGCAGCAGGTCCTTGGCCAGCAGGATGCCGACCACCTTGTCGCGCTCTCCTTCGATGGCGGGGAAGCGCGAGTGGGCCGTTTCCAGCATGATCGGCAGCCACTCCTCGATCGGCTTGGAGATGTCGATGACGTCCATTTGCGAACGCGGGACCATGATGTCGCGCACCGACAGGTCGGAGACCTGGAACACGCCCTCGATCATGGAGAGGGCGTCGGCGTCGATGAGGTTGCGTTCGTGGGCGTCGTGCAGCACTTCCAGCAGCTCGGCGCGGTTTTCTGGCTCAGGGGAGATCAGCGCGGTCAGCCGTTCGAACAGCGACCGGTGGGTTTTGGCGTCCGTTCGGACGTCAGCAGGGTGCTCAGGCATAGTTGGCATGAAGCCGTTGTTGCGATGGGCCATAGGATACACCAAAAGCCGCCATGCCTGTTTTTTATGCAGCCCGCGTGCGATGCCGGACTTTTGACAGGGATGGCATGATGTGTGCGCCACTTCACACATTTTTTTGTCTATATTGGCAATTCCCCATGACAAGGAGTGCCTCATGCCCGCGCTGAACGTGAACGGTACCACCACCAACCTCGATGTCCCCGACGACATGCCCCTGCTGTGGGCACTGCGCGACGTGATGGGACTCACCGGCACCAAATTCGGCTGCGGCGTCGCCCTGTGCGGCGCGTGCACCGTGCACCTGGACGGCCAGGCGATCCGCTCCTGCGTCACGCCCGTGTCGGCCGCCGCCGGCAAGAAGATCACCACCATCGAGGCGATCGGCAACGATCCGGTCGGCGCCAAGGTGCAGGATGCCTGGCGCCAGCTCGACGTGGTGCAGTGCGGCTACTGCCAGTCGGGCCAGATCATGTCCGCCACCGCGCTGCTGCACGCGACCCCGAAACCGTCCGATGCCGACATCGACGGCGCCATGGCGGGCAATATCTGCCGCTGCGGCACCTATAACCGCATCCGCCGCGCGATCAAGATCGCGGCTGCCTGAGGAGACCGGACATGGACCAGATGACCCAGGAACCCCAGGATACCCAGGATACCCAGGACGCCCAGCCGCCGAAGTCGCAGGGTCGGCGCCAGTTGCTGAAGGCCGGCGCGGCCGGTGGCGGCGCGCTGCTGTTCGGCTTTTCGCTGTTCGGCTGCAGCAAGAAGCCGGAAGGCGACCGCAAGGAACCGCCGCCGGAACAGGCGGTCGGCCAGGCCGCGACGGCCGTGTCGAACCAGCCGCCGGGCCTTGCCCACGACGCCTTCATCCGCATCGACCGCGAAGGCATCGTCACGCTGATCATCCACAAGGTCGAGATGGGGCAGGGCACGTTCACCTCGATGCCGATGCTGCTGGCCGAGGAGCTGGGCGCCGACCTCACCAAGGTCAAGCTGGAACAGGCGCCTGCCGACAACACGCTGTATGCGGACCCCATGCTGGGCGGCCAGGTGACGGGCGGCTCGACCTCGGTGCGGGCGGCGTGGAAGCCGCTGCGCGAGGCCGGCGCCAAGGTGCGCACGGTGCTCGTGCAGGCCGCGTCCGACCAGTGGAAGGTGCCGGTGGGCGAACTGAAGGTGGTGGCCGGCACGATCCGCCACGACGGCTCGAACCGCTCCATGCACTTCGGCGAGGTCGTCGACGCCGCTTCCAAGCTGAACTTCCCGGCCACCGTCAAGCTGAAGGACGCGGCCGACTTCACCTTGATCGGCAAGTCGCTCAAGCGCCTGGACAGCCCCGCCAAGGTGAACGGCTCGGCGCTGTTCGGGATCGACGCGCGCCTGCCGAACATGGGGATCGCGGCGGTGGCCGCCTCGCCCGTCATGGGCGGCAAGGTCACGGCCGTGGACGAGCAGAAGGCCATGGCGGTCAAGGGCGTGCGCCAGGTGCTGCGCATCGAGGGCGCGGTGGCCGTCGTGGCCGACAATTTCTGGTCCGCCAAGCAGGGCCTGGCCGCCGCCGCGCCGCGCTTCGACGACGGCGCCAACGCCGCCGTCAGCACGCAATCCATCGTGGCCGACATGATGAAGGTCTCGCAGGGCACGGGCGCCGTGGCCAGGAACGAGGGCGACGCGCTCAAGGTGCTGGACGCGTCCGGCGGCAGGCGCATCGACGCCATCTACGAGGTGCCCTTCCTGGCCCACGCGACGATGGAGCCGATGAACTGCACGGTCGACCTGCGCCAGGACGGCTGCGACCTGTGGGTCGGCACGCAGGTGCCGGCGCTGGCCCAGGGCGCGGCGGCCAAGCTGACCGGCCTGCCGATCGAGAAGGTGAAGGTCCACAATTTCTATCTCGGCGGCGGCTTCGGACGCCGGCTCGAGGTCGACAACGTGATCCAGGCGGTGGCCTTCGCCAAGCTGCACAAGGGCCCGCTGAAGATCGTGTGGACGCGCGAGGAAGACATCCAGCACGATATGTACCGCCCGTATTACGTGGACCGCATGTCGGCCAAGCTGGACGAGAAGGGCATACCGTCGGCCTGGTTCCACCGCGTGACGGGTTCCTCGATCATGGCGCGCTTCGCTCCGCCGCTGGTCAAGAACGGCGTCGATCCGGACGCGGTGGAGGCGGCGGCCGACCTGCAGTACACGATTCCCGCCATGCGCGTCGAATACGTGCGCCACGAGCCGCCGGGCCTGGCCACCGCCTTCTGGCGCGGCGTGGGGCCGACCCACAATGTGTTCGTCGTGGAAAGCTTCATCGACGAACTGGCGTTCGCGAGCAAGACCGACCCGGTGGCGTTCCGCCGCGCCCTGCTGCAGAAGTCGCCGCGTACGCTGGCGGTGCTGAACGTGGCGGCCGAGAAGGCCGGCTGGGGCAAGCCCCTCAAACCCATCGCCGGGCGCAAGGTCGGGCGCGGGGTCTCGACCCAGTTCGCCTTCGGCAGCTACATGGCGCAGGTGGCGGAAGTGTCGGTGGGCCCCGACGGCGACGTGCAGCTGCACCGCGTCGTGTGCGCGGTCGACTGCGGCCAGAACATCAACCCGGACACCATCGTCGCGCAGATGGAGGGCGGCATCGTGTTCGGCGCCAGCGCCGCATTGTGGGACCAGATCACGCTGGACAAGGGAAGGGTGCAGCAGACGAACTTTTCCGACTACCGCGTGATGCGCATGAACGAGTCGCCGACCATCGAGGTGCACCTGGTCAAGAGCGGCGACGAGCCGGGCGGGATCGGCGAGCCGGGGACGGCGGGGATCGCGCCGGCGCTGTCGAATGCGGTGTTCGCGGCGACGGGGACGCGCATCCGCAAGCTGCCGATCGGGGAGCAGTTGAAGAAAGCGTAATGCGGCGTGCGATGGTGGGCACGTGGTGCCCACCCTACGGCATCATTAACGTTACAGGTACCGAAACGGCATCGTAGGGTGGGCACCACGTGCCCACCGAACCGCCGATCATTCGTTGTCCGCGTACGGATCCGGATACTCGAGCGCTTCCATGATGTCGCGCTCGAGCTGCTCCATCTCTTCCGCTTCCTCGTCCGTCTCGTGGTCGAAGCCCTGGGCGTGCAGCACGCCGTGCACCACCAGGTGCGCCGTGTGTTCCTCGACCGTCTTCTTCTGTTCCTCGGCCTCGCGCTGCAGCACGTCGGTGCACAGGACGATGTCGGCCTGCGTCGGCTCGTCGTCGTCGATCTGGGCGCCTTCGTTGTAGGCGAAGGTGAGGACGTTGGTGGCGTAGTCCTTGCCGCGGTAGTCGCGGTTGAGAAGCTGCCCTTCGGCGGCGTCGACGAAGCGGATCGCCAGTTCGGCCGGGCCGAGCAGGGCGGCGCGCACCCAGCGCTCGATCATTTCCGGGGTGATCTCGGCTTCGAGGCGGGTGTCGGCGTACTGGACGTCGAGTTCCAGCTTATGGTTTTTTTCTTGCATGGCGGGGGCTCGCAGGTTTGGACAGGTCGCCGATCTCCTGGATGGCGGCCGCTTTCTCGTAGGCGTCGACGATGCGCGCCACCATCGGGTGGCGCACCACGTCGGCGCTGGAGAACTGGGTAAAGGCGATGCCGCGCACGTCCTTCAGCACATGCATCGCATCGACCAGGCCGCTCTTCTGCGTCTTGTGCAGGTCGACCTGGGTGACGTCGCCGGTGACGACGGCCTTGCTGCCGAAGCCGATCCGGGTCAGGAACATCTTCATCTGCTCGACCGTCGTGTTCTGGGCCTCGTCCAGGATCACGAAGGCGTGGTTGAGCGTGCGCCCGCGCATGAAGGCCAGCGGGGCGATCTCGATCACGCCCTTCTCGAACAGCTTCTGGGTGCGGTCGAAGCCGAGCAGGTCGTGCAGCGCGTCGTACAGGGGGCGCAGGTAGGGATCGACCTTCTGCGAGAAGTCGCCCGGCAGGAAGCCCAGGCGCTCGCCCGCCTCGACGGCGGGACGGGTCAGGATGATGCGCTTGACGGCGTCGCGCTCGAGCGCGTCGACGGCGCAGGCCACGGCCAGGTAGGTCTTGCCGGTGCCGGCCGGGCCGATGCCGAAGCTGATGTCGTGTTCGAGCACGGCCTTCAGGTAGCGGATCTGGTGCGCGGTGCGGCCGCGCAGGTCGGTGCGGCGCGTCTTCAGCACCGGGCTGACCAGGTCGGCCGGATCGTCGTCGACGCCGGCTTCGGCACGCTCTTCCTCCTCGGTGAGCGTTTCGCCCGGTTCCTTGGCGGAAGGCGCCGGCTCGGCCGCCTTGGGCTTGATGCCGGAGCGCTGTTCGACCAGCGCGAGCTGCACTTCCTCGAGCGGCACGACCTTGTCGGCCACGCCGTAGAAGCGTTCCAGCAGTTCGACCGCGCGCTCGGCGTTGCTTCCGCTGACGATGAATTTCTCGCCGCGGCGGAAGATGGTCACGTCCAGCGCGGCCGAGATCTGGCGCAGGTTTTCATCGAGCGGACCGCACAGGTGGGCAAGCCGCGTGTTGTCGAGCGGCTCGGGGATGAAGTACGAGGGCTGGGTGGGCGTTTGGGTTTTCAACTGGCTTTGGCAATCGTATCAATGCTGGCGACCAGGTCGCCGCGCAGGGAGTAATCCAGGCTCTCGGTGATGCGCACGTCGACCAGCTGGCCGACCAGTGCTTCGCCGAGGTCGCCCGGGAAGAAGTTGACGACGCGGTTGTTCTCGCTGCGGCCCTGCAGTTCGCCGCCGCCTTTTTTCGACGGACCCTCGACCAGCACGCGCTGCACGGTGCCGACCATGGCGGCGCTGGTCTTGCGCGTGTTGGCGTCGATCAGGGCCTGCAGGCGCTGCAGGCGCGCCAGCTTGACCTCGTGCGGGGTGTCGTCGTCCAGGTTGGCGGCCGGCGTGCCGGGGCGCTTGCTGAAGATGAAACTGAAGCTGTTGTCGAAGCCGACGTCTTCCACCAGCTTCATCATGGCCTCGAAATCGGCATCCGTCTCGCCCGGGAAGCCGACGATGAAGTCGGAGGAAATCGCGATGTCGGGGCGGACCGCCTTGATGCGGCGGATGATCGACTTGTATTCCAGGCCCGTATAGCCGCGCTTCATGGCCTGCAGGATGCGGTCGGCGCCATGCTGCACGGGCAGGTACAGGTGGTTGACCAGCTGCGGGATCTTCGCGTACGCGTCGATCAGGCGCTGGGTGAATTCCTTCGGGTGGCTGGTGACGAAGCGCAGGCGCTCGATGCCGGGGATCTCGGCCACGTATTCCAGCAGCAGCGCGAAATCCGCGACTTCGCCGCTTTCCATGACGCCCCGGTAGGCGTTCACGTTCTGCCCCAGCAGCATGATTTCCTTGACGCCCTGGGCGGCCAGGCCGGCGACCTCGGTCAGCACGTCCTCGAAGCGGCGCGAGACTTCCTCGCCGCGGGTATAGGGCACCACGCAGTAGCTGCAGTACTTGCTGCAGCCTTCCATGATCGACACGTAGGCGACCGGACCCTCGACCTTGGCCGGCGGCAGGTGGTCGAACTTCTCGATTTCCGGGAAGCTGATGTCGACCTGGGCCGCGCCCGTGTGGCGGCGCATCTCGATCATCTGCGGCAGGCGGTGCAGGGTCTGCGGTCCGAACACGACGTCCACGTGGGGCGCGCGCTTGACGATGGCTTCGCCTTCCTGCGACGCCACGCAGCCGCCCACGCCGATCACCAGGCCGGGCTTGTTGCGCTTGAGCTCCTTCAGGCGGCCCAGGTCGGAGAACACCTTTTCCTGCGCCTTTTCGCGCACCGAGCAGGTATTGAACAGGATGACGTCGGCATCGTCCGGGGTGTCGGTGCGTACGAGTCCTTCGGCGGCGCCGAGCACGTCCGCCATCTTGTCCGAGTCGTACTCGTTCATCTGGCAGCCGAAGGTCTTGATGAATACTTTTTTCTGCATGGAATGCTTCTGGTGTCTGTGCTGGTGCTGATGCTTTGACAATGGAAGGCCAGTTTACCGTAAATCGGAAACGCCCCCCCAGCGAGGCGCGCGGCACCGGTTTCCATACCTTATGGCAATGCTATTTATAAAAACTGATCTTTTGATACGATTGGTTACATTGTGTCTTCTTGAAAATTCATTTCCAGATGTTATGTTTAACCTTGTCAGGAGGGCTCAACATTAATTTCCTCAAGCAAATCAAATAGTTCCTGCTGACCGGCAATTGCAAACTTAGCGCAAAAAAACTCTTGCGTGCGCCACAATCTGTCACCATGTGCTGAAATGACTATGTGACAAGCTTTCCCAGCGATAGCTTGATTTCGGCTAATGAATTCTGTGTCCAGGTCGTGGTTGGACCGGACATATGAGTTTGATAATTTGTTCGAAAAACAAGTGTGCTTGGGAAGTGGAAGCTTCGGCGGACACAGCGTCCGGTGGGGTTTCCGACAAGGGAGCGCACGCGGTCCGGTGCGCGTGCCGTGCGGTTCAGACAGACCAGTCTGCTTGAACGTTCGGTAACGGTACCGGGAACTTATGTTGACGAAAGTTAGTCATTAACACAGTTCGTAAAAGAACTATTTTAACCACTCACGAGGAAATCATGGCACACCATGCTCTGTCATCACAGGAAAGCTACAACCCGAACCATCTGCTGGACATCCTGCTGGGCAAGATGCAGCTGAAGAATGACGCTGCGCTGTCGCGCATGCTGGAAGTCGCTCCTCCGGTGATCAGCAAGATCCGTCACCACCGCCTGCCGGTCGGCGCTTCGCTGCTGATCCGCATGCACGAAGTGACCGGCATGAGCATCCGCGACCTGCGCGACCTGATGGGCGACCGCCGTACCAAGTACCGCCTGTCGGATGCCCAGGGCCGCCCGAAGCCCGAAGAGAAGGCAGCCCAGCAGGCAGCCCAGCAGGCCGCGCAACAGGCAGCTCAGCCGCAAGCCCAGCAGGGCGCCCAGGCCGACGAGGCAAGCAGCAAATCCGGCAACTATGCGCACTGATGCCGTGGGCATGACAGCCGGTCCTGTCATGCCTTCGGCGCGACCCGGCGGCGGAAGGTCCTTGCGGACCGTTTCCGTCGCCGTCACCCGGGCCAGCCTCAGACCATGAGGATGGCCGACATCTCGCCTAGCTGCGTTTCGGTTTCCCGGAACAGGTGCAGATAGGCTTCTTCATTCAATCCCATCGCATCCCAGGCCACGTTCGACAGGCGCGGCACCACGTCATCCTTCTCGCCCGACAGGTCGAGGGCGTGGACGATCGCATCGGCCACGTGCACGATCGTGGCCAGGAAGCCGGCACCAGGGGTGTCCGGCGCATGGTGGAAACCGATTGCCTGGCACATGGTGCCAGAGAAATTCCAATGCGCGGCCAGCGCCAGGCCGGCGTCGACGTGGTCCACGCCCAGCACGGCGGATTCCGCCTCGCGCCACTCGGCCGGGTGGGCCGCGCGCCAGGCCAGCACGTCGCCGTAGGCTTCCGGATGGCCCGTCACCAGCACCAGGCGGCCGATGTCGTGCAGCAACCCGGCCGTGAAGGCGATGTCCTGGTTGAAGCGCATGCGCCGCGCCAGCGCCCGCGCGCAGGCGGCGGTGGCGATCGAATGGCGCCAGAACGCCTTGTCGTCGAAACCGGGGCAGCGTCCGCTCGGGAAGCAGCCGCCGACGGCGGCCACCGTGATCAGGTTGCGCATCCTCTGGAAGCCCAGGTAGGTGATCGCCTGCTGGATCGTGGTCACCTTTACCTGCAGGCCATAGGCCGAGGAATTGGCCAGTCGCAGCGTATTGGCCGTCAAGGCCTGGTCGTACGAGACCTTTTTCGCCAGCACGGAGATGTCGACGTCTTCCTGCTCGATGCTGGCCAGCAGCTCCATGACGATGGCCGGCAGCGAGGGCAGGTCCTGCACGCCGCCCGCCAGTTCCTCCACGGTAATGCGCTTCATCACGGTACCTCCGGCGTGGCGCCGGCCGCCGGGACGGCGTCGCGCTGCAGGCGGTAGTCCTCGACGTAGCGGCGCAGCAGCGCGCTGGCGCGGTCGGCGGGAGCGTCGGGGTCGATGCTACGGAACAGATCGTCGAGCCGTGCCTGCACGGCGGCCGGATCGGTGGGCGGCAAGGTGGCAGTCATGCGATTTCTTTCCTTTTTGTAATCTGGCGGATCATACCATTCGGCTATGATCGATCGGCAGGGCCGTGCGCTGCCCGATGGTTCTATTGTATGCTCGCCAGGGCCTTGCCGTCGGCATCGCACGACATCAGCCACGATTAGATAGGAAAGACATGAAACTGTATTTCGCGCCCGGCGCCTGCCCGCTTGCCTCCCACATCGCCCTCGCCGAAGCCGGCCTCGACTACACGTTGGAACGCGTCGACCTGGGCAGCAAGCGCACCGCCGCCGGCGCCGACTTCCTGGCGATCAATCCCAAGGGCTATGTGCCGGCGCTGGAGCTGAAGGACGGCACCGTGCTGACCGAAGGCCCGGCCATCGTCCAGTTCGTCGCCGACCTGGCGCCGGACCGCCAGCTGGCCCCCGCCCACGGCACCCTCGAACGCTACCGCCTGATCGAATGGCTGAACTTCATCTCGGCCGAACTGCACAAGAGCTTCACCCCGCTGTTCCGCGCGGCCGCGACGCCGGAAGCGAAGGAAGCCGCACGCGCCGCGCTGCGCCAGCGCCTGGAATGGGTTGCCGGCCAGCTGGACGGACGCGACTATCTGCTCGGCACGCAGTTCTCGGTGGCCGACGCCTATTTGTTTACGGTGCTGACCTGGGCCGGCCTCGTGCACTTCGACCTGTCCCCGTGGCCGCGCCTGTCGACCTATATGCAGCGCGTCGCGGAGCGCCCGGCCGTGCAGCAGGCGCTGCGCGAGGAAGGCCTCGTCAAATAAGGAGAAAGCCGCGGCCCGGTGCGCCATCCCGCGTGCCGGCACGGTACCATGGCACATGACCAGCAAACGCTACATTGCCCTGCTCAGGGGCGTCAACGTGGGACGCGCGAAACGCGTGGCGATGGCCGACCTGCGCAAGCTGATCGGCGACCTCGGCTATACCGAGGTGCGCAGCGTGCTCAACAGCGGCAACGTGGTCTTCAGCGGTCCCGCGAAACCGCAGGAGGCGGTCGCGACGGAGATCGAGGAAGCGCTGGTGCTCAAGCTGGGCGTGGCGGCGCGCACGCTGGTGCTGGACAGCGAGGAGCTGGCCGCGATCGTGGCCGCCAATCCGCTGCTGGAGATGGCGTGCGACGATGCGCGCCTGCTGATCTTCATCCTCGGCCACAACCATGCGCACGCGGCGATCGAGGCGCTGTGCCGGCGCGACTGGCATCCCGGCGCGGTGGCGTTGGGCGAACGCGCGATCTACGTCTGGTGCCCGGACGGCATCCTCGACAGCGCCGCCGCGGCCACGCTGGGCAAGGAGCTGGGCGACGCCACCACCTCGCGCAACTGGGCCACGCTCAGCAAGCTGTACGCGCTGTGCAACGAGGCCCCTGTCTGAGGCAGCTTCCGAAAATGACGACGGCGCCAGTGGCGCCGTCGTTTCTCCGTTCCATCGACCCGGCCTTGCGGCCCGCTTGCGCGTCATGCGAAAGCGCCGGTCGGCGGAAGCTGTCTGCTGCTCACACCCTTATTTGAACTTCTCGCTGCTGACGCGGCTGGCCCGGTAGCCGATCAGGATCAGGCCGACCAGCATCATGGCAAAGACTTCCGGTTCGGGAAGTTCGGACATCGAGGATGGCGGTGGTGCCACCACCTCGGTGCGGTGCACCGTCGACAGGTCGGCCACACGGTAGGCGCGAACGCCCGCATGGGTCGTGTCGAGGTCGATGGCGGCCGCCTGTGCGGCGCCGCCAAACAACAAGCTGAGCGTTAAAGCAAGTGCATATCGTTTCACGGTCATTCCTTCGACAAAGCTGGCGGAACCTGGTGACGTGGCTTCGGCACGAGAATATTGCATCGCAATCGGGTTCCAATAAAACAAAGAAACTAATTGCTTTATAGATCGATTACGAATGCGTCGGCCGATATTCAGCATAGCAAAGATGCGCTCCGCATTGCGCCCGTTACGTGTTGTTACAGCTTAATAATTCCATGGAAATTTTTATGTTTTTGAAAGAAAACAAAAGTAAGCAATGATGCATCAAGTGATTGATGATTAAGCAAAATTTGCATCGTTTCTTGCCCATCGCTTATCGGAAATACCTGAAGTGCAAAGGTTTTCATTGGCAGTCTGATCATGGATGTTGCGCCGTACGTTTTTTTCTCCGCACGGTATACACCTTCCTTTTCTTTGCGGGTATAGTCTCCATATTCCTATTGCCTTAGGGCATCAAAACAATATCAAACGTACACGTTTGAATACCCCAAGCGGTTCCGCACCGCCCGCCTTTCTCGTCCATCCGGCACTTTGGAAGGCAAGCAAGACCACGAGCATCACACCCTTCGTTTTTTGCAGAGTATCGATATGCCGAAATTTGCCCAACTTCAAATTGCCTTCAAGAATGTTTATGTTCGGATCTTGACCGCCATCGTGCTGGGCATGTTGACCGGCTGGTTCATCTACAAGGCCAACGTGCCCCAGGACACGGCGCCGGTCGTCCATTCGCAGAACATCGCCGAGATCACGGAGCTGGCCGCCAGCAAGGAGCGCCTGGACTACCTGCTCATCGCCAAGCCGCTGTCGGATTCGCCGCGCTACGTCTACAAGTTCAAGGATGCGCCGCAACTGCACGTGGTGAAGGTGCCGAGCACCTCGCACCTGTCGCTCGAGCGCGAAGTGCTGCTCAAGAACGCGATTCCGTACTCGATCGCCAAGGACGACTTCCTGGCCAGCCACAAGGCCGTGCTGGAGGAGGAGGGCGAGAACTTCGGCACCGACGCCGTCGACTTCATGAAGCGCCATGCACTCGACATCACCGTACTGCTGGTGATCCTGTACGCGATCAAGTTCGGCATCCCGGGCATGGGCGCGAGTGCCCAGATGATTTCGCCGGACAAGCTCAAGGGCAGCCTGGACGACCTGATCGGCATGGAAGACATCAAGCAGGAAGTGCTGCACCTGGAAGACATGATCCGCAACCGCGAGATCTACCAGGAACACAATATCGACAAGCCGTTCAACGTGATGCTGACCGGTCCCGCGGGTACCGGCAAGACCAAGCTGGTCGGCTACCTGGCCAAGCGCCTCGACATCCCGCTGATCCAGGCGTCCGGCTCGGCGCTGGAATCGGGCTACGTGGGCGGCGGCTCGAAGGCGCTGAACGCGCTGTACCGCAAGGCATCGAGCAAGGGCCGCTGCATCATCTTCCTGGACGAGGCGCAGAGCCTGTTCATGCCGCGCGGCCGCAGCGAAAAGAAATGGGAAGACGACACCGCCAATACCCTGCTGGGCCTGCTGGACGGCGTGAAGAGCGACAAGGGCCAGGGCGTGATCTGGGTCGTCGCCTCGAACTTCGACGATGCCTCGACCGAGATGGACGAAGCGATGCTGCGCCGCTTCTCGGTGAAGATCAACTTCCGCCTGCCGAACAAGGCCGAGCGCCGTGAACTGCTGCGCAGCTTCCTGGCGCGCAAGAAGGATGGCCTCGTCGATTGGAACGACCTCGACCTGGACCAGGTCGCCGAAATCACCCAGAACCTCAGCCCGGCGCTGCTGGAAACCGTGGTCGAGCGCGCGTCGATGCTGTCGATCCAGGAAAAGGCGATCATCAATACCGACCTGCTGTTCCGTGCCTACGAGCGCGCCACCATCGGCCTGACCGACCGCGCCACCACGGCCGAGAAGCACAAGCAGCGCGAGCGCATCGCCGTGCACGAACTGGGCCACTTCTTCATGCAGATCGACCCGTTCCTGCGCCAGGGCCTGAGCCTGGCCGAAGTGAAGGAAAAATCGCACCTGCTCAAGATCAGCACGGAAGCGGTGTCGAAGATCGGCGCGCTGGGCTACGTGCTGCAGTCGGGCGACGACATGTCGCTGCGCACGCTGGAAGAGCTGGAGCGCGACGTGATCGGCCTGTACGGCGGCGTGGCGGCCGAAGAGCTGTTCTACGGCGCGCGCGGCATCTCGGTGGGCAGCCAGAACGACATCGAGAAGATCACCAAGATGCTGAACCTGATGGTGGGCCGCCTGTCGATGTACTCGCGCGCCAAGATCGACTACAGCCAGCTGCAGAACGACGCCAGCGGCGAGCACACGCTGCGCCAGGTCGAGGAAAAGTCGGACGAGCTGTACAGCTACACGCTGGACGCGATCCGCGACTACGAGAAGGTGATCGTGGCGCTCAAGGACACGCTGCTGGACCAGTACGTGCTGTCGAAGGATGCCGTGTTCGCGCTGCTGGCGGAACACGAAGACACGCTGCGCGCCGGCCTGGATGCGCCGCGCGCCGTGAACCTCACGCTGTGCGCCGAGGAGGCGGTGGCGTAAGGCCGAACGAATGGTTGATGGTTCCCGGGCGTGCCGCGCCCGGGTTGCGGCGGCGGACAGCGATGTCCGCCGTTTTTTTTACGCCGCTTGACGCGTGGACGGCTTGCCGTCCACGCGTCCAACGCGCTCTGCAATTTCAATGCGCGCCTACCACCGGCGCATTCTCCAGCGTCTCGATCACGTGCCGGGTCATGCTCTTGGCCAGTTCGTGCTCGCCGATGAACACGGTGCCCCCCGTGTCCTCGCGCAGCAGGCGCGCCTCTTCCTCGTTGTGGGTGCGTACCACGCAGCGGATCGCCGGGTTCAGCGCCTTCGCCGTCTCGATCATCGCGCGCACATGGAAAGTGTCCGGGGTGGCGATGACGAGCATCGAGGCGCGCGCGATGTGCGCCTGGATCAGCACCGCCGGCTCGCCCGCGTTGCCGGCGACGGCCGGCTGGTCGCGCTTGCGCAGCTCTTCCACGATGTCGCGGTTCTGCTCGGCCACGACGAAGTGCACGCCCTCGCGGGTGAGCTCGTCGGCGATGCGCCGCCCCACGCGGCCGTAGCCGACCAGCACGACCTGGCCCGTCAGGCGGTCGTGTTCGACCGACATCGGCAGCTCGGCCAGCGGGTCGGTCGAGCGTTCCAGCTGGCGCGCCAGCGGCGAGCGCTTGCGCAGCCAGTCCTGCAGCGGGCCCACCGTCTTGAACATCAGTGGATTGACGGCAATCGAGATGATGGCGCCGGCCAGGATCAGGTTCTGGCCCATTTCCGGCAGCAGGCCCAGCGACATGCCCAGCGCGGCCAGGATGAAGGAGAACTCGCCGATCTGCGCCAGGCTGGCCGAGACGGTGATCGCCGTGTTCAGCGGATAGCGCAGCGCCAGCACGAGGGCGAAGGCGGCCAGCGACTTGCCGAACAGGATGATTGCCAGCACGCCCAGCACCTGCAGCGGGCTCTCGACCAGCACGCGCGGGTCGAACAGCATGCCCACCGAGACGAAAAAGAGCACGGAGAACGCGTCGCGCAGCGGCAGCGTCTCCTCGGCGGCGCGGTGGCTCAGCTCCGACTCGCGCAGCACCATGCCGGCGAAGAAGGCGCCCAGCGCGAACGACACGCCGAACAGGTGCGACGAGCCGTAGGCGATGCCGACGGCCGCCGCGATCACGGCCAGCGTGAACAGCTCGCGCGACCCGGTCTTGGCGACGCGCCACAGGAACCACGGGAACAGCTTGCGGCCGACGATCAGCATCAGCGCCACGAAGGCGCCGACCTGCAGCAGCGTGGTGCCCAGCGCCATCCACAGCGAACCGCCGCCGCCTTCGCTCTTGCCGCCCAGGACGCCGGCCAGCGCCGGCAGCAGCACCAGCACCAGCACGGTGACGAGGTCCTCGACCACCAGCCAGCCGACCGCGATGCGGCCGTTGAAGGAATCGAGCTCGCCGCGGTCTTCCAGCGCCCGCAGCAGCACCACCGTGCTCGCCACCGACAGCGCCAGGCCGAACACGAGCCCCGCGCCCATGCTCCAGCCCCACCAATGGGCCAGGCCCATGCCGAGCAGGGTCGCGACGGCGATCTGCAGGATGGCGCCGGGCAGGGCGATGCCCTTGACTTCCATCAGGTCGTCGAGCGAGAAGTGCAGGCCCACGCCGAACATCAGCAGCATCACGCCGATCTCGGCCAGCTGGGAAGCCAGCTGCACGTCGGCCACGAAGCCCGGCGTGGCCGGACCGATGATGACGCCGGCGGCGAGATAGCCGACCAGCGCCGGCAGGCGCAGCTTCACGGCCAGCATGCCGAGCAGCAGGCCGAGCCCGAGGGCGGCGGCGATCGTGGTGATCAAACTGATGTTGTGTTCCATCCGTGGTGGTCTCCTTGTCAATAAACTTTTTCAGTATAAGGGACGAACTTTGCGGATGGGCGGAAATCGACCAAAAAACTGAAAATTGCCGTGAAATCGACGTGAAATACACGCGGATGACCGAGAATTGCGTGCCTTTGTTGTGGATGAAGCAAGCCGGTGCGCCTCCCGTCCGGGCGCTGGGCTAGGATGGAGACTGGAAGAGTTGCCAAGTGGAGACACGCGTGGAGGGGATGAGGGACAAGGAACTGGAACTGCGCAGCAGCAAGCGCCTCGCGCTTGCCTTCTTCGTCGCCGCGACCGTGCTGTTCGCCGTCGCGCTGGCGCTCCCCGCGTCGTGGTGGAGCGGCCTGCTGGAGGCCTTCGCGGAGGCCGCGATGGTGGGCGCGCTGGCCGACTGGTTCGCCGTGACGGCGCTGTTCAAGCGCATCCCGATTCCCTTCGTGTCGCGCCACACGGAGATCATCCCCGCCAACCAGGAGCGCATCGCCGACAACCTGGCCGCCTTCGTCGAAGAGAAATTCCTCGACACGGAATCCATCGTGGGCCTGATCCGGCGCCACGACCCGGCGCAGAAGGTGGCCGACTGGCTGGTGGCGCCCGCCAATACGGAGCGCCTGGGCAGCTACCTGGTGCGCATGGGCAGCTGGGCCCTGGACTTCATCGAGGACGCGCCCGTGCAGCAATTCGTGCGCCGCGCCGTGCACGGCATGATCGAGGGCGTCGATTTGTCGAAGACGGCCGGCACCATCCTGGAGAGCCTGACGCGCGAGCGGCGCCACCAGGAAATCCTCGACGAAGGCATCCGCCAGCTCGCCCGCCTGCTGGACAACGAGGACACGCAGGCCGCCATCGCCCAGGGCATCGTCGACTGGCTGCGCGAGGAATACGCGTTCATGGAAAAGATGCTGCCGTCCGAACTCATCGGCCGCAAGGGCGCCGACATCACGGTGCGCCTGGCCGCCGGCATCCTGAAGCGCGTCGACGAGGACCCCGCGCACCCGCTGCGCCAGCGCTTCGACGCGTTTATCGAGGACTTCATCGCGCGCCTGCAGGCCGACCCGGCGTTCGCGCAAAAGGGGGAAGAGATCAAGCGCTACCTGGTCGGCGACGAGACGCTGAACGGCTACATCGGCGCGCTGTGGGGCGACCTGAAGGCCTGGATCAAGGCCGACCTGGACAAGGAGGATTCGACCCTGCACCGCCGCCTCGTCGCCAGCGGCGCCTGGGTCGGCCGCATGCTGGCCGACGACCCGCAGGTGCGCGCCTCGCTCAACGAGAGCCTGGACCTGGCGGCGCGCGGCGCGGCGCCCGAATTCGCCGGCTTCCTGACGCGCCACATCGCCGACACCGTCAAGCACTGGGACAGCGCCGCGCTGTCGCACCAGGTGGAGCTCAATATCGGCAAGGACCTGCAGTACATCCGCATCAACGGCACCATCGTCGGCGGCATGATCGGCGTGGTGCTGTATTTATTGTCGACCGTGCCGGCCTGGCTGCGATGGCCGGGGTAAGATGAACCATTGGCGATACGAGGAGACCACGATGCACAAAGCAGCCGCTGCGCCGCTTGCCGGCGTGCCCGAACTGGAGGCCATCCCTGGCCGCGACCTGTTCGAGGTGGCGCGCTACCTGATCCCGATGCAGGCCAGCCTGGTGCAGGGCTGCCTGGTCGCGTCGGGCATCCCGGCCGTGCTGGCCGACGCCCACCTGATGCAGACCGACCTGCTGCTGGCGCCTGCGCTGGGCGGCGTGCGCATCCTGGCGCCGCGCGACTACCTGGACCAGGCGCAGGCCGTGCTGGCCGCCTTCGAGCGCGGCGAATTCGCGCTGGGCGAGGACGCGGACGTCGGTCCCGCCTGAACCAGGCGAACGCGGCGGCGGCGCGGGATCGGCTAGACTCGGGTCATATGATAAGCATGAGGTAATGATCTTGAGGAAACTTTACATCGCCACCATCGCCGTCCTCGCGGCGGCAGCATCCGCCCACGCCAGCGTCGACACCTCGCCCAAGCCGGGCGGCGTCTACAAGCTCAAGCCGGGCATCTTCGTCGAACAGAACACGGACTGCGGCTCGCCGTCGAATGCCGCCATCCGCCAGTACGACGGCAAGGGGATCAGCACGGCCCACACCCGCGCCTGCAAGGCCACCGTGCGCTCGCGCCGCGGCAAGACCTATACGGTCGACCAGAGCTGCATCGATGCCGGCGCCGGTCCCGCGCCGCGCTTCACGCAGCGCCAGCAGATCGTCGTGCAGGATGCGCTGACCTTCACCCAAGTCATCAAGGGCGAGCGCGCGACGTACCGTTATTGTCCGGTGTACCAGTTGCCGAAGGATTTGCAGAAGGCGGGACGGGGCTGAAATGAAAACGGCCCGCTTCTTGCGAAGCGAGCCGTTTCACGCTGTTGGTGGTGATAGGTGGACTTGAACCACCGACCCCAGCATTATGAGTGCTGTGCTCTAACCAGCTGAGCTATATCACCGCTAATCTGCAAACAACTTGTCAAAAAAAAATGGCCAGCTCTGAAAAGCCAGGCCATTTTTTTAGAAATCCTGGTGGTGATAGGTGGACTTGAACCACCGACCCCAGCATTATGAGTGCTGTGCTCTAACCAGCTGAGCTATATCACCGCTAATCTGCAAACAACTTGTCAAAAAAAAATGGCCAGCTCTGAAAAGCCAGGCCATTTTTTTAGAAATCCTGGTGGTGATAGGTGGACTTGAACCACCGACCCCAGCATTATGAGTGCTGTGCTCTAACCAGCTGAGCTATATCACCAAAGCGGGGTGCATTATGCCGCCGGCCCCCGAAAGTGTCAAGGCTACCCCGTCTGGATGTTTCTGTCTACCCGTGTCGGGTGCGCAACGTCGCCAAACGGTCCAGCATGGCNAAAGCGGGGTGCATTATGCCGCCGGCCCCCGAAAGTGTCAAGGCTACCCCGTCTGGATGTTTCTGTCTACCCGTGTCGGGTGCGCAACGTCGCCAAACGGTCCAGCATGGCGCGGGCTGGATCCGGGTCCAGGCAGTCGAGCGCGATCCGGTCCGGCATCGAACGCAGCCAGGTCAGCTGGCGCTTGGCCAGCTGGCGCGTGGCGACGATGCCTGTCTCGCGCAGGCCGGCGCGGTCGATCGTGCCGTCCAGGTATTCCCACGACTGGCGGTAGCCCACGCAGCGCATCGACGGCAGGTTCGGCGACAAGTCGCCGCGCGCGCGCAGACGGGCCGTCTCGGCCACGATGCCGGTGTCGTCGCGCGTGCCCAGCATCTGGTCGAAGCGCAGCGCGATGCGCCGGTGCAGCACGGCGCGGTCGGATGGTTCGAGCGCGAACGAGACGAGGTCGAACGGCAGCTCGGGCCGTTCGCGCCGGGCCAGCAATTCGGACATCGGCTTGCCCGACAGTTCGATGATTTCCAGCGCCCGGTTGATGCGCTGGGCGTCGTTCGGCGCCAGCCGCTCCGCGGTGACGGGGTCCAGCGCGCGCAGGCGTTCGTGCAGGGCCGGCCAGCCCAGGCGGGCTGCGTCGGCGTCGATGCGGGCGCGGACGGCCGCGTCGGCGGTCGGCAGGTCGTCCAGGCCGTCGACGAGGCCCTTGAAGTACATCATCGTGCCGCCCACCAGCAGCGGCAGCCGGCCGCGCGCGGCGATCTCGCCGACGAGGCGGATCGCATCCTCGCGGAACTGGGCCACCGAATAGCTTTCCAGCGGATCGATGATGTCGATCAGGTGGTGCGGCACGCTCGCGAGTTCCTCGGCCGTGGGTTTCGCCGTGCCGATGTCCATCTCGCGGTACACCAGGGCGGAATCGACCGAGATGATCTCGGCCGGGATTTCCCTGGCGATCGCCAGGGCAGCGGCCGTCTTGCCGGACGCGGTGGGGCCCATGATGGCCACGGCCAGCGGTTTGTCTTGCATCGTCATCGTGTGTCTTACTGGCCGCGCAGGAACAGTTTGTCGAGGGCGGCGATTTCCAGCTGCACCCAGGTCGGGCGGCCGTGGTTGCACTGGTCGGCGCGTTCCGTCGCTTCCATCTGGCGCAGCAGGGCGTTCATCTCGGGCGTCGTCAGGATGCGGTTGGCGCGCACGGCCGTGTGGCAGGCGAGGGTGCCCAGCAGTTCGTTGCGGCGCTCGATCAGCACGCGCGAGCCGCCGTATTCGCGCACGTCGCGCAGCACGTCGCGCGCCAGCGTCTGGGCGTCCGCGTTCTTCAGCAGGATCGGCACGGCGCGCACGGCGAGGGTCGTCGGCGAGACGGCGGCGATGTCGAAGCCGAGCGCCTTCAGCGTTTCCTGTTCTTCCTGGGCGGTGCCGACCTCGATCGCGTCCGCATAAAAGGTCACGGGGATCAGCATCTGCTGCACCTGCATCTGCTCGCCCTCGGCCTGGGCGTCGAGCGCGTTCTTCAGGTTTTCGTACAGGATGCGTTCGTGGGCAGCGTGCATGTCGACCAGCACCAGGCCCTTGCGGTTCTGGGCCAGGATATAGATGCCGTGCAGCTGGGCCAGGGCGAAGCCGAGCGGGAAGTCGTCGTCCGATGCCGGCGCGACGGCCGGCGCCAGCGCGATGTCCTGCACCGAACGGGATGGATTCGCGCCATCGGCGGCCTTGGCATCGGCGAACAGGGCGCCATAACTCTCCGTGCGCTGCGGCACGCCGGCGCCGGCCGGCGCATCCCAGCGGCTGCCGGGCGGGAAGGGCGACGGCGAGAACGTCGGCGACAATTGCGCGCCGAACGAGGTCTGTTCGTGCGGGCGGCGCCAGGCCGGGCTGGCACCTCCAGCGCCACCGCCACCGCCGCCACCGCTGCGGGCGGCGCCGAAGCCGCCGGTGCCACCGAGGTTACCGAGGCCGCCGAAGCGGTCCAGCGAGGTGCTCGACGGCGCGATCTCGGCCGCGCTCACGGGCGCCGGCGCGTTGCCGTGCGCCGTGGCCGAGGTCTGCGCCAGCGCGCGCTGCACGGCGTGGAACACGAACTGGTGCACTGCGCGGCTGTCGCGGAAGCGCACTTCGATCTTGGACGGGTGCACGTTGACGTCGACCATGGCCGGGTCGAGCTCCAGCGCCAGCACGTAGGACGGAAAACGGTCGCCGTGCAGCACGTCCTCGTAGGCGGCCTTGACGGCGTGCACGAGCAGCTTGTCGCGCACGAAGCGCCCGTTCACGTAGAAATACTGGCTGTCGGCGCGCGACTTGGATGCCGTCGGCAGGCCGACATAGCCGTGCAGGCGCAGCGGGCCGGCCGACTCGTCCAGGTGCAGGCGCGCCTCGCCGAAATCGTTGCCGAGGATCTGGGCGCTGCGCTTGGCCGCTTCGCTGACGTTCCAGTGGTCGATCGTGCGGCCGTTGTGCGTCAGGCTGAACGACACGTCCGGCCGCGCCAGCGCGATGCGCCGCACGACCTCGGCGCAGTGGCCGTATTCGGTCTGTTCGGATTTCAGGAACTTGCGCCGTGCCGGCGTATTGAAGTACAGGTCCTGCACGTCGATGGTGGTGCCGTGCGGACCGGACGAGGGCGTCACCGTGCCCTGGTGCGAACCGACGATCTCCCAGGCGTGGGCGGCGTCGCGCGTGCGCGAGGTGATCTTCACGGCGGCGACGGAGGCGATCGAGGCCAGCGCCTCGCCGCGGAAGCCCAGCGTGCTCACGTTTTCCAGCTCGGTCAGCGAGGCGATCTTCGAGGTCGCGTGGCGGGCCAGGGCCAGCGGCAATTCCTCGGGCGGGATGCCCTTGCCGTTGTCGGTGATGGCGATGCGCTTGACGCCGCCTTCCTCGAGGCGGACCGTGACCTGGGTCGCTCCCGCGTCGAGGGCGTTCTCGAGCAGCTCCTTGACGACCGCGGAAGGCCGCTCGACGACCTCGCCGGCGGCGATTTGCGAGATGAGCTGATCGGGAAGCTGCTGGATGGGGCGATGGGTGGAGACCGGGGCGTTCATCAAGCCATTATAGCTTGACGCCCCGCAGGCTCAACGCCCCCGTTTGATTTTTCCCAAACCGGGGTCAGAGCCGGGGTCAGAGCCCGGTTTTCGGAAATTAATCTGGGGTAGTTAATCCGGGGTAGTTGCCAAAATCGGGGCTCTGACCCTGGCTCTGACCCCGGTTTGAGGAAAGTCAGGGTTGCTCGCGGACGGGAATCGGCACGGCGCACAGGTCGATGTGGCCGGCCGAGAATTTCGTGAACGGGCCGCCGCGGTTGCGCTGGGCGTCGACCACGGCCTGGAAGGTGGCGGTTTCGGTGCGCATTACCTCGAACTTGCTGCGCTCCGCGGCAGGCACGTCGGCGGCGACCTTCACCGACTTGATCGGCACCTGCTGCTCCGGTTTCTCGTAGAAGCCCATCGGCATCGGGCCGCGCGGCAGTGCCGCCAGCTCGGGCATGCCGGAGATCACGCGGCCGACCACGGTCAGGTTGCGGTCCAGGTGGCGCGCCGGGCCGATGACGGCGTACAGGCCGGTGCCGCCGCCGCTGTCGGCATCGTTGTCGCGCGCCACGGCGACGCTGCCGTAGCAGTGCGCGATCCAGGTCTCGCCCGTCTTCGGGTCGCGTCCGACGGGAAAGCCGTCCGAATGGCCGACCTGGGGCGCATAGCCGTCGACGTCCGGCAGGCGCACGAAGTGCTTGTCGTTGGCCAGCGGCACGGTGAATTCGGCTTTCAAGGTCTTGTGCGCGCCTTTCACGGGGCGCGCCTTGTCGTTCTCGTCGTTCGGGTCGCCCCATTGCACGACCCAGTTGTCCTGCACGCGCACGATGGCCAGGCCGTCGAAATAGTGGTTGCGCACCAGGGCCTTGATGTTCTTGACGTGATTCGGCGCAAACACAGGCGACAGCTCGATCACCACGCGGCCCCAGGGCATCTCCATGTACAGCGTGTTGTCCGGGTCGAGCGCACGCCAGTCGGCCGGCTTGGATGCCTTGACGATGTCGGACACGCTCGGCTTCGGCGGCAGTTCCTTGCCGGCGGCGCTGGCCGCCGCCGTGGCCGTGGACGCCAGCAGCGCGCAGGCGCCCAGCAGCAGGATGCGGTGGATCGTTCGGTAAGGCGTCATTGATGCTCCCCGGCCCGCGCACGGCGAACCCATCGTGGTTAATGTGGCGAAGATTGTAATCCGGAAAGCTGCCAGTCCGGCCATCGGGTGCGCCGTAAATTCTCTGCGGTTGTCGTTGCGCGTTTTGCCATATCCGGCTTGGAGCGGTGGTATCATGCTGCGCTACCGTTTAGGATAATTATGGATCTGATGCAATTTTTCGACATGATCCTGCATGTCGATAAAACCTTGGGCGCACTGCTCGCCCAATACGGGGTCTATGTCTACATCGTGTTGTTTGCGATCGTGTTCTGCGAGACCGGCCTCGTGGTGCTGTTCTTTTTCCCGGGCGATACGCTGCTCTTCATCGCGGGCGCCTTCTGCGCCACGGGCGAGATGAGCTATCCCTTGCTGACGGCCCTCCTGATCATCGCGGCGGTCACCGGCAATACCCTGAATTACTATATCGGCGGAGCGATCGGCCACCGCGTGTTCACCCACGACTACCGCTGGCTGAACAAGGATGCGCTGCGGCGTACCCACGAGTTCTTCGAAAAGCATGGCGGCAAGACCATCATCCTGGCGCGCTTCGTGCCGGTGGTGCGCACCTTCGCCCCGTTCGTGGCTGGCATCTCGGAAATGACCCATGCGCGCTTCCAGATGTACAACGTGACGGGCGCCGTGCTGTGGGTGGCGAGCCTGGTTACGGGCGGCTACTTCTTCGGCAATATCCCGGTCGTGCGCGACCACCTGACGACGATCGTGCTGGTCGGCGTCGGCGCCGCCGTCGTGCCGCTGGCGCTGGGCGGCTTGTACAAGGTCGGACGCCGCGTGCTGAGCCGCTAAGCGCGCTGCCGCATCGTCCTGTCGAATGAACGCGCCGCTTGCCGGCGCGTTTTTCATTATTGCTCGTTGCTCAAGAGCATCGATTTTTAGTTCCCACGCTCAAGTTTACTGCCGGTCACGCCGTTAATGGAGGGACAGTTCACACTAACCTGATTCCCATGCGTAACCTCATTGCCCTGTTCGCCTGCTGCTTCATCGCGACTACCGGCGCGGATGCGAGCGCGAACGAGCCCAGCGCCACGGAAGCCGCCGCCAAGCTGGCGGCTTCCGTGTCGCGCCCGGCTTCCGCATCGATGCCGCAGGCGGCAAAGAAGCCCGAGTCGCCCGCCGCCAGCCTTGCGAAGCCCGCATCGGCGGTCAACATCGTGCCGCCGAAGAAGCTGGGCGTGCCGCCCACTGCGTCCGCCGCCTCCGCCGCCTCCGCCGCCGCTGCATCCGCTCCTGCCGCCGGTGCCCGCAGCGAAGAAGAGGACGAAGTCGCCCTGTCGGAAAAGATCGCCAAGCGCCTGGCCGAGCTGCGCGAGCGCCAGGTGGCGCGCGCCAGTGCCGCCGAACGCGCGAAGAAGACCGCCGAGACACGCCGCAGGAACGAGGAACGCGCCGCTGCCGCGGCGGCGGCCGCCGCAGTGGCTGCCGCCAACGCGCCCAGGCGCGGCACCGAGTGGTCGTACGAGGGCGAACTCGGTCCGGCCAACTGGTCGAAGATCAACGACAACTGGGCCGCCTGCAGCCGCGGCAGCCGCCAGTCGCCGATCGACCTGCGCGACGGCCTCAAGGTCAACCTGGAGCAGATCGCCTTCGATTACCACCCGTCCTCGTTCAACGAGATCAACAACGGCCATACGATCTCGGTGACGGTCGGCGGCGGCAATTTCATCACGGTGGGCAACCAGACCTACGAACTGCAGGAATTCCACTTCCACCGCCCGTCGGAAGAGCGCATCAACGGCAAGGGCACGGAAATGGTCATGCACATGGTGCACAAGAGCTACGACGGCAAGATCGCGGTCGTCGCCGTGCTGCTCGAGCGCGGCCAGGCGCACGGCCTGATCCAGACCGTGTGGGACAACCTGCCGCTGGAAAAGAACATGGTGGTGTCGCCGGCCGTCGTGCTCAATCCGCTCGACGCCCTGCCGGAACAGCGCGGCTATTTCACCTACATGGGCTCGCTGACCGAGCCGCCGTGCACGGAAAACGTGCTGTGGATCGTGTTCAAGCAGCCGCGCCAGGCGTCGCCGGCGCAGATGGCGCTGTTCGCGCGCCTGTATCCGCTGAATGCGCGGCCCGTGCAGCCGACGTCGGGGCGCTTGATCAAGGAGTCGAACTGAGACGCCCACCTGCTTCGTTGGCGTGAGAATGCCGTCCCTGCGCAGGCAGGGACCCAATGTGCAAGCGTTTCGACGACGCAAGCGAAATCGGGTCCCGCCTGCGCAGGGACGACGTGCTATCGGAAGGTGTCGTTCATCGGATCAAGCGACCGCCGGCCGGATCCGGTACTCCCCGCGCCAGGCGCCGCCCGGCTCCAGTACCTGCGGCCCCAGCAGCGCCGGTTCGATGCACACGAAGCGGCGGTATTCCTCGTCTTCCATGTCGGCCAGCGCGGCCGTGTCGGCGGCGCCCGGGTTCCACACGACGGCATCCGTAAAACCCTGCTGCTCCAGTACCAGCTGGTCGACGCCGTTGTCGAAGGCGATCCGGCCGGGGATGCGTTCGAACACCTGGTCCAGCTTGTCCGTGATGGCCAGCGTCTCGCCCTGCACGCCGTCGATGCGCACGGCCTCGACGTCTTCCACCAGATGGTAGGTATGCAGCGCGGCGGCGAACGGGAAGGGCTGCGTGCCCGTGTTGCGCACGTCCAGCGTCATGGCCAGGTCGCATTTCTGGATGGACACGCGCAGCTGCAGTTCGAACGGATGGGGCCAGGCGGCCGCCATCGGCGGCGCCAGGTCGGCCGGACCCAAGGCGAGCACGGCGAAGGCGGCGCCGTCCTGCTCGCCGCTGTCGACAACGCGCCAGGTGCTGGTGCGGGCGAAGCCGTGGCGCGGGCCGTCGCCGCGTTCGGCGAACTGGGGAAAGATCACGGGGACGCCGCCGCGGATCGCGCGCTGGCCGTCCAGCGACGAGAGGCTGCTCAGGAACAGGCGTTCCTGTCCCGCCGCGCCGCTGCCGGCAGTCGGCTTCCACGACACCAGGTGGGCGCCGTACAGGGTAATGGTGGCTTCGGCGCCGTCGGGCGCACGCAGTTGCAGGGCGGGCAGTTGCCCGAATTGGATGGTCGTTGCGCTCACGAATGGCTCCTCATCAGGATGCCCGGTAGACCTTTGCCCACGCCATTCGTTCGACGCGCATGGGAGGGCTACCGGACTTGCATCAAGTCATGCGGCTCTTCGCCAGCGGCGGATTGTACGCGAAGTAGCGCTTGATGCCCTTGGTGATCGCATCGGCGAGCTGGTCCTTGTAGCCGCTGTCCTTCAGCTTGGCTTCTTCCTCGGGGTTCGAGATGAACGCCGTCTCGACCAGGATCGAGGGGATGTCCGGCGCCTTCAGCACGGCGAAGCCCGCCTGTTCGACGGCGCCCTTGTGCAGGCGGTTGATGCCGCCGATCTCGGACAGCACGGCCTTGCCCAGCTTCATGCTGTCGTTGATCTGGGCCGTCGTCGACAAGTCGAACAGCACGCTGGCCAGCTGCTTGTCGTGGCTGCCCAGGTTGACGCCGCCGATCAGGTCGGCCTTGTTCTGGTCGTCCGCCAGCCAGCGCGCCGCGCTCGAGCTCGCGCCTTTTTCCGACAGCACGAACACCGAGGAGCCGCGCGCCGTCGGCTGCACGAAGGCGTCCGCGTGGATCGACACGAACAGGTCGGCCTGCACGTTGCGCGCCTTTTCCACGCGCTTGCCCAGCGGGACGAAGAAGTCGGCGTCGCGCGTGAGCATCACGCGCGTGTTCGGCAGCGCTTCCAGCTTGACCTTCAGGCGCTTGGCGATCTCCAGCACGATGTCCTTCTCGTGCGTGCCGGTGGCGCCGGTCGCGCCCGGATCCTCGCCGCCATGGCCGGGGTCGAGGGCGATGGTGACCATGCGCGCGACCTTCGGGCCGGGCGCGGGCTTGCTCGCCGCCGGCGGCTGGGGCGTGGTCGGCTGCGGCGCGGCCGGCGTCGGGCCGGCGCGCGCGGCGTCCGCTTCCAGCTTGGCGATGGCGTCCGGACCGGCCTGGCCGACCGTCGGTTCGCCCGGCTGCGCCGGCGGCGCCGGCGTGGCGGGGGCGGCGGGAACGGGCGTGGCGCTCCAGTTTTCCTTGGCGATCATCGCCGCCAGCGGGTCGACGGGGCGGGTCGGATACAGGTCGAAGATCAGGCGGTGGCGGTAGCCGGCCACCGGCGCCAGGTTGAACACCTGCGGCTTGACCTCTTCCTTCAGGTCGAACACGAGGCGCACGACGTTGGGCCGGTTCTGGCCCACGCGCACCTGCTTGATGTACGGGTCGTTCGATTCCACCTTGGCAACGAGGCTCTTCAGCGTCTCGTTCAGCGCCAGCCCCTCGATGTCGACGACGAGGCGGGGCGGGTCGGGCACCATGAAGTGGCTGGCTTTCAGGTCGCCGTCGTTTTCCAGCGTGACGCGGGTGTACTCGTCGGCGGGCCAGACGCGCACGGCCATGATCTGGGCGGCGCTCGCGGGCAGAGGAGACAGGACGGACAGCAGCAGCGTGCCGCCGGCTTTCAGCACCGCGCGGCGCTTGGGTGAACCGGGAATCAGGGAGTCGGGGGGAAGTGCAGGCGTTCGAGGCATAGCAGGCCTAATTCGGACAACGCCTGCAATTCTACCTCACGCCCGAGACCGCTGACTTCCAGCAATATCCGGACGTCGGGTGGCGGCAACACCGGCTCGCCCTTTTCCGGCCATTCGACGATGCACACGTTGCGGCCGTCGAAGTCCTCGCGGAAGCCCGCGTCGAGGAATTCCTCGGGGCTGGACATGCGGTAGAGGTCGTAGTGGATCAGGCTGAGCGGGCGCCCGTCCAGCTCGACGCGGTAGGGCTCGGACAGCGTATAGGTCGGGCTTTTCACGGCGCCCCGGTGGCCGGCCGCCTGCAGCAGGGCGCGGGTCAGTGCCGTCTTGCCGGCGCCCAGGTCGCCGTGCAGGTAGATGACGAGGCCCGGCGCGAGCACCTTGGCCAGGGCGGCGCCCAGGGCCTGGGTGGCGGATTCGTCGGGAAGAAAGGCACGGATTGGCTGCATGGGAAGGACTGCTTCGAATAAAATGTCGTGTTGCGCATCGCTGTCGCCGATGCGATTCTTGTTTCCTGCCATGTCCGCGCCCGCTTCCACGTCCGCTTTCACGTCCCTCGCCGATCTCGCCGCGCTGGCCCGCTCCATCAAGGACTGGGGCCGCGAGCTGGGCTTCGCCGACGTGCGCATCGCCGACGTCGACCTCACGCGCCACGAGGAAGGCTTGCAGGCCTGGCTGGACGCCGGCCACCATGGCGAGATGGATTATATGGCAAGCCACGGCATGAAGCGCGCCCGGCCGGCCGAACTGGTCCCGGGCACGGTGCGCGTCATCACGGCGCGCATGGATTACCTGCCGCTGGCCACGCCGGACGACTGGCGCGCGCGCGAACGCCTGCGCCAGGACGATCCGCAAGCGGCCGTCGTCTCCGTCTATGCGCGCGGCCGCGACTACCACAAGGTGCTCAGGAACCGCCTGCAGCAGCTGGCCGAGCGCGTGCGCGGGGCCGTCGGCGACTACGGCTACCGGGTATTCACGGATTCGGCTCCCGTGATGGAATTGCCGCTGGCGGAAAAAGCGGGCCTGGGCTGGCGCGGCAAGCACACGCTGCTGCTCAGCCGCGAAGCGGGGTCGACCTTCTTCATCGGCGAGATCCTCGTCGACCTGCCGCTCCCGGTGGACGAGGCCACGGGCGCCCATTGCGGCCAGTGCAGCGCCTGCATCCCGGCCTGCCCGACGGGCGCGATCCTGGGGCCGGGCCGGCTGGATGCGCGGCGCTGCATCTCCTACCTGACGATCGAACTGAAGGGCAGCATCCCGGAAGAATTCCGGCCGCTCATGGGCAACCGTATCTACGGCTGCGACGATTGCCAGCTGGCCTGCCCGTGGAACAAGTTCGCCCAGCGGGGACGGCTGACGGACTTCGACGAACGCAACGGCCTGGGGACGTCCAGCCTGGTGGCATTGTTCGGCTGGGAAGAAGAGGAATTCAACCGGCGCATGGAAGGCAGTCCGATCCGCCGCATCGGCCATGAGCGCTGGCTGCGCAACCTGGCCGTCGGCCTGGGCAATGCGGCCGAGCGCGCGCCCGGAGATGCCGCCATCGTGGCTGCGCTGCGCGCCCGCGCCGATCATCCATCGGCGCTGGTGCGCGAACATGTGATATGGGCGCTGTCACGCCATGGCGCTTAAACCTCGATGCGCTTCATGCGCAGGGCCGACCAGTCGCCATCGACGGAAATCATGGCGACCGTCGTGATCCCGTTTTCCTCCGCATAGGCGCGGATCGAATCGCGGTTGATGTCGGTGGCCTTGGAGGCCGTCTGCTTCAGGTAGGCCACCCACAGCGAGCCCTTGTCGCCCATGCGTTCCTTGGCCGTCGGGAAGTATTGTTCGAGTTCCTTGCGGTTCAGCGCGAACATCAGCACGACGTCGTTCCTGTCCTGCTCGTTCTTCACGATCTGCGCGGGCATCTGGGACACCATGCCGGGATGGACGCCCCCGTTCAAGATCAGCATCGATTTCGCGGTCCTCAGGAACATCTTGTCTGCAATCGTCTTTTCGCTCATCTGGCTTCCCTAAAGAAATTTTGATGCGGCCCGTCCGGCCATGGGCGGATGGGGACGATTCTACCGTCGAACGTGGAAAAGGCAGGGCACGGATGCATCCGCCATGTTCGCCAGGATGAAGGCTTATTTCAGCAGGCCCGCCAGCTCGACGGCCGTCTTGACCTGCATCTTGTCGAAGATGTGGGCGCGGTGCACTTCGACCGTGCGCATGCTGATGCCCAGCTTGTCCGCCACGACCTTGTTCATGTTGCCGGCCAGGATCAGGTCGAGCACTTCGCGCTCGCGCGCCGACAGCGTGGCCAGGCGCGCGCGCACGGCCCCCGAGGCGGCGGCCTGGCGCGAGGCGGCGAGGGCTTCCTCGACGCGGTCCATCAGCTGGTTGTCGTTGAACGGTTTCTCGAAGAAGTCGAAGGCGCCGCGCTTGAGGGAATCGACGGCCATCGGCACGTCGCCGTGGCCCGTCAGGAAGATCACGGGCAGGCGCGCCAGCAGGCCGCGCGCGACCAGCTGGTCGAACACGGCGATGCCGTTCATGCCGGGCATGCGCACGTCGAGCAGGACACAGTCGCCCTCATGAGCGCCACTCTCCGCGCCACCCTGCGTGCCGCCGGCGTCCGCCGCTCCCTCCTGGGCGGCGATGGCGTCGAGGAAGGCCTGGCCGCCCGCATGGCCGCGCGCCGGCAGGCCGCGCGATTGCGCAAGCCATGCGAGGGCGTCGCGGATCACGTCTTCGTCGTCGACGATGTGCAGCATAAACGGAGGCTCCTTGGTTTTTCCGGCCGTATTTTAGCCCAGGGCCGCGTGTTCGGCCTGGGCTTGCTGCAGCGTGAAGGTGAAGACGGTGCCGCCGCCGGGATTGTCGGCATGGGTCAGCGTACCGCCATGGAATTCGATCGCCGTGCGGCAGATCGACAGTCCCATGCCCATGCCTTCGGCCTTGGTCGAGAAGAACGGCGAGAACAGGCGTTCGGCCACCTCGGGGGCGATGCCGTGGCCATGGTCGCTGACCGACACGGACACGTGCCCGTCGGCCGCCGCCGCCGAGATGCGCAGCAGGCGGCCCTCCGGATCGCTGCCCTGCATCGCCTCGATGCCGTTGCGCGTGAGGTTCAGCAGCACCTGTTCGAGCAGCAGGCGGTCGGCCAGCACGGGCGGCAGGCCGGCGGGTACCGCGAACTGCAGCGTCACGTAGCTCTGGCGCGCCTGCAGCTCGACGAGGGCGCGGATGCCGTCGATCACCTGGGGGATCGACACGCGCTCGCGGCGCGGTTCGCGCTTTTTCACGAATTCGTGCACGCTGCGGATGATCTGGCCGGCGCGGCGCGCCTGGGTGTTGGCCTGTTCCAGCGCGCGCCGCAGCATGCCCGTGTCGAGCGGGGCCCCGGTGCCCTCGTCGGCACGCGCCAGCACGTTCAGCGCGCCGGCCGTGTAGCTGGAAATGGCGGCCAGCGGCTGGTTCAGTTCGTGCGCCAGCATCGACGAGATCTCGCCCATGGTGGCCAGGCGCGCGCTCGCTTCCAGCTTTTCCTGCTGCTGGCGCGCCAGTTCCTCGGCATGCTTGCGGTCGGTGATGTCGAGCATGGAACTCATCCAGCCCGTGTGGCGGCCGTGGCTGTCGACGAGCGGCGCCTCGAACACCAGCACCGGCACGCGCTCGCCGTCGGGGCGCTGGAACACGGTCTCGAACTGGGGCACGGCGTCGCCCTCGAGCACCTTCCGGAGGCGGTATTCGTAGTCGGCCATCGCTTCCGGCGCCCAGTAGGGCATGGGCGGGCGCTTGCCGATCAATTCCTCGGCCGGCAGGCCGACCATGCGGCAGAACGCCGGGTTGACGTAGGTGACGCGGCCCTCGAGGTCGCGCGCGCGCAGGCCCGTCAGCAGCGAGTTTTCCATGGCCGTGCGGAAGGCCATCTGCTGGCGCAGCGCATTTTCCGCGGCCACGGTGCGCGCGATGTGGCGCCACAGCGCGGCCAGCGACAGCACCAGGCCCAGCGCGAGCACGATCACGGAGCCGACCAGCAAATTCGGCAGCAGGCGCGGCGCGCCCTTGACGCTGTCGGTGGCCAGCACGATCGAGGCGCCGGGCAGGTCGAGCGCGCGCTTGTGCGTGTAGACGCCGCGCCCGGGGCCGCCGGCGGCGCGGCGCGCCACCACGCGGTCGTCGCGGTCGAGCAGGGACAGGGCGTTGTCCTGGGCGAACCACCAGGGCACGTTCTCGTCGAGCAGGATCTGCAGGTTGTAGGTGGCGACCAGGCTGCCGACATAGGTGCGGCCGTGGTACAGGGGCAGGTGGAAGTCGACCAGGCCGTGCATCAGGCCGGTGGCACCGTAGGGGTCGCTGTAGCGGCCCGTGCGCGTGGTGCGCGACATGGCGGCGGCCTCGCGCGAGGATTCCGTCAGGCCGGCGGCCGGCAATTCCATGCCGCGCATCGCGCGCACCTTGCCGTCGGCGTCGAACCAGACCACGCGCAGCACTTCGTGGCCCGTCTTGAGCATCTGCGCCAGGCGCGCCTGCAGCGCATCGTGCGGCGGGCTGCTGACGGCCAGGTCGTTGCCCAGCGTGGCCAGCGCTTCCTCGCTGCGCGCCAGTTCGAAGCGCAGCGTCTGCTCGACCCACAGGGTGTCGGCGATCAGCTGTTCCTGGCGCTCGTTGCTCTCCATCTGGCGCGCCTGCCAGGGCAGCCACATCAGCACGAGCAGGAACAGCAGCACCAGCAGCACGGGCACCAGCCAGCGCCAGGGGCCTTCGGGGACGGGACGGGGAATCGAGAATGCGTTCTTCATGCGCTGTATTGATGGGCTGGCGTGTTACCGTACGGAGAGCTGATGACTGTGGTTATCCACAATGGCGAGCAGCAGGGAAGCTCCGCAGACTTCCCGCTACAACATACACCGAAACGAGACGAGACGACATATGAGCAACCGCGCCACGGCCTGCGTACTGGCGTTCGCCCTGGGTTGGGGCAGCGCGGCGACGGCCGCTGCCCAGGAACCCATCATCATCAAGTTCAGCCACGTGGTCGCCACCGGCACGCCCAAGGGGCAGGCCGCCGAACGGTTCAAGGAAAGGGCGGAACAGCTGACGCGCGGGCGGGTCAGGGTCGAAGTCTACCCGAACAGCCAGCTGTACAAGGACAAAGAGGAGCTGGAGGCGCTGCAGCTGGGCGCCGTGCAGATGCTGGCGCCCTCGCTGGCCAAGTTCGGCCCGCTGGGCGTGAAGGAATTCGAGGCGTTCGACCTGCCGTACATCTTCCCGACCAAGGCCGCGCTGTACGCCGTCACCGAAGGGCCGATCGGCAGGAGCCTCCTGAAGAAGCTGGAGCCGAAGGGCATCGTCGGCCTGGCCTACTGGGACAACGGCTTCAAGGTCATGTCGGCCAACCGCCCCCTGCATGCGCCGGGCGACTTCCACGGGCTGCGCATGCGCATCCAGGGCTCCAAGGTGCTCGACGCGCAGATGCGCGCGCTGGGCGCGTATCCGATGCCGCTGGCGTTCTCGGACGCCTATCCGGCCCTGCAGAGCGGCCTGGTGGACGGCACCGAGAATCCGCCCTCGAACATGTACACGCAGCGCATGCACGAAGTGCAGAAATACCTGACCGTGTCGAACCACGGCTACCTGGGCTATGCCGTCATCGTCAACAAGAAGTTCTGGGAGGGCTTGCCGTCCGACGTGCGCGGCCAGCTCGAGCAGGCGATGCGCGAGGCGACCGGATTCGAGAAGCAGATCGCCCAGCGCGACAACGATGCCGCCCTGGCCGCCATCCGCAAGACCGGCCGGACCACCATCTATACGCTGACGCCCCAGCAGCAGGCCGAGTGGCGGCGCGCGCTGCTGCCCGTGCAGCGGCAGATGGCCGACCGCATCGGGCGCGACCTGATCGAGTCGATCAACCGCGTGACGGCCCAAGTGCGCTGAGCCCCGTGAGGAAGCATCCGCGCGACGTGATGTCTTACGTTTGATTAACATCATTACGGACACTGCAGTGGCTCGGTAAGGTAACGATCCCTGCCGGCCGCAGCGGACATGCGACACGATCCTGGAACAGGGCTGTCGCAAAAAATTTTCCTAAAAGAATCAATTTGTTGGCGCAACCCGCATAAGAATTTCCTGTTGTTAATAAATTACGCAATCTGGGCCGCTTTATACGTATTCGGCCTCATGTATAGCTGAGATATATTTCGTGAATGTATATAAAAAACTACGCTGCGTTTATGCGAATGCGTTATGATGGAGCATCTTCAGCACCACGATGGTGCATGTAGAAGAACCGAATACGAATTTGGGGAGAGGTACAGAAGAGCGGTAATCGAATTACCGGAAAAAAGTTTGGAGGAGACACACGTTCTTAAAGATGCCGCCGGCACGACCGAGCGACCGGGAATGTGACCAAATTGAAAGCGCACCCAACCCGGTGCGCTTTTTTTTTACCTGTCCGCGTCGGCAAGCAGGGGACTTGCGGCCATGCGCGCCGGGTTTTACACTGCGTCGATGAGCACACAACAAGGCAGCGAGATCTTCAGCGCGATCATCGCGGCGCCGTTCGGCGCGATGGGCATCCGTACCGAGGGCGAGCGGCTGCGCGAGCTGGTCTACCTGCCGTCCCACTATGCCGAGAAGGCGCCCGCCGACGCCGCGGCCGAACGCACCGCCGTCCAGCTGGCGCGCTATTTCGCCGATGCCGATTTCCGCTTCGACCTGCCGCTGGCGGAGCTGGGCAGCCCCTTCCAGCGCCGCGTGTGGGACATGATCGCGTCGATCCCGCGCGGCAGCGTGCGCACCTATGGCCAGCTGGCCAAGCTGCTGGAATCGCATCCGCGCGCCATCGGCCAGGCCTGCGGCGCCAACTGGTTCCCGCTCGTGATTCCCTGCCACCGCGTGACGGCCGCCGGCGGCCTGGGCGGCTTCGCCAACCACGACGACGAGAACGGCTTCCACCTGGGCGTCAAGCGCTGGCTGCTGCGCCACGAAGGCGCGCTCGCCACCGACATGCCATGGCAGCAACAGTCGATTTTCCCCTGATCGACGCGTTCTGCGACGCGCTCTGGCTGGAACACGGGCTGGCGAAGAATTCGCTGGATGCGTACCGGCGCGACCTGCGCCTGTTCGCGCGCTGGCTCGAGGTCAAGCGCCCCGAGCGCGCCAGCCTGTACCACGTCGAGCCGCACGACATCGCCGCCTATTTCGCCGACCGCCATCCGGAATCGAAGCCCAGCACGGCCAACCGTCGCCTGTCGGTACTGAAACGCTTCTACCAGCTGGCGCTGCGCGACAAGCACGTCGCCGCCGATCCCTGCCTCAAGATGGCCTCGGCCAAGCAGCCGCTGCGCTTCGTGCACACGCTGAGCGAAGCCCAGGTCGAGGCGCTCTTGGCCGCGCCCGACGTGTCGACGCCGCTGGGCCTGCGCGAGCGCACAATGCTGGAACTGATGTATGCGAGCGGGCTGCGGGTGTCGGAACTGGTCGCCCTGAAGCTGGTGGAACTGAGCCTGAACGACGGCGTGCTGCGCATCACGGGCAAGGGCAGCAAGACCCGCCTGGTGCCCTTCGGCGAGCAGGCGCGCCACTGGCTGGAGCGCTACATGAAGGAGGCGCGTGGCGTGATCCTCAATGGCCAGGTCGACGACGCCCTGTTCGTCACCGGCCGCGGCGGCCCGATGACGCGCCAGATGTTCTGGGTCGTCATCAAGAAGCATGCGGCCAGGGCGGGCATCACGGCGCCGTTGTCGCCGCACACGCTGCGGCACGCCTTCGCGACACATTTGCTGAACCACGGCGCCGACTTGCGCGTCGTACAACTATTGCTGGGCCATTCCGACATTTCCACGACCCAGATCTATACCCACGTCGCCCGCGAACGCCTGAAGCACCTGCACGCCAACCACCATCCGCGTGGCTGACGATCAAACCTTGTGGCCCGACCTGGTCCATAATGGCCCAGTAGGATTTTTCCCAACGACACACGCGAGGTAAGCAATGGCCAAGACGAATTTCCAGTACGAGAAGCGACAGCGGGAGTTGGAAAAGAAGCGCAAGGCGGAAGAGAAGGCCAAGCGCAAGGCGGAGGCCAAGCAGGGCAAGGGCACCGAGGGCGACGCGACGCCGGCGGAAGAGTCCGGGGAGGATGCGGAGAAGGAGCAG
The DNA here is from genome assembly GCF_030412015.1 of Massilia sp. YIM B02763. Taxonomy (GTDB): domain Bacteria; phylum Pseudomonadota; class Gammaproteobacteria; order Burkholderiales; family Burkholderiaceae_D; genus Telluria. The sequence continues at coordinate 133,019 of NZ_JASNRD010000016.1, forward strand.
GATCCGGCTTGATCGCCGAACCCGTCGCCCCTGCGAAGGCAGGGGCCCAAGTTCGCGCCTGCGTCAAAAAATTGGGCCCCTGCCTGCGCAGGGGCGACGGTGCTTACGTTGTCTGTTCCTTCAGCGGCGCGGCGTCGGCCGCTTCCTCCTCATGCCCGCGCTTGAACCAGCGCGCCGCCCGCTTGCCGAAACTGTCCAGGTAAGTATAGGCCACCGGCACCACCACCAGCGTCAGCAGCGTCGACGTGATCACCCCGCCGATCACGGCGCGGCCCATCGGCGCCTGCGTTTCCCCGCCTTCGCCCATGCCGATCGCCATCGGCAGCATGCCGAAGATCATCGCCAGCGTCGTCATCAGGATCGGGCGCAGGCGCACCTGGCCCGCTTCCATCAGCGCGTCGAACTGCGGCCTGCCTTCGCGCTGGCGCTGGTTGGCGAAGTCCACCAGCAGGATCGCGTTCTTCGTCACCAAGCCCATCAGCATGACGATGCCGATCACGGAGAAGATGTTCAGCGTCGTCTTCGTGATCAAGAGGGCCACCAGCACGCCGATCATCGACAGCGGCAGCGACACCATGATCGCGATCGGCTGCAGGAAGCTGCCGAACTGCGACGCCAGCACCAGGTAGATGAAGACGATGGCGATGCCCAGCGCGACCATGAAGCCGGACATGGTCTCGTCCATCTGCTGGGCGTCGCCGCCGACGTCGAAGCGGATGCCGTCCGGCAGCTCGATCGACTTCATCGCCTTGTTCACCTCCGTCATGACGTCGCCCAGCGGGCGGCCTTCCAGGCCCGCGTAGATGGCCACGCGCCGCTGCAGGGCCTGGCGTTTCAATACCTGCGGACTGGTCGAGGGCACGAAGTCGACGACCTGGCGCAGCGGCACCATGACCGGGTTGCCGGCCGCATCGCGCCGGCTCGAGGCGACGGAGAGGTCGGCCAGGTCGGCGACCTTCTCGCGGCCGGACTTCGGCAGCTGCACGTTGACCTCGTAGTTCTGGCCGTCCGGGGCCAGCCAGCGGTTGGTCTGGTCGCCGGCGACGAAGGGGCGCAGCGCCGTGCCGATCTGCTGCACGGACAGGCCCATGTCGCTGGCCATCTCGTGGTCGATCTTGACGATGGTGGCCGGGTTCGCGCCTTCCTGGCTGTACTCGATGTCGGCCACGCCGCGGATCGCGCGCATCTTGTCCATCAGGCGGTGGGCGACGGCGTCCAGCTTTTCGTCGTCGTTGCCGAGGATGGCGATGAAGATGGGGCGGTTGCCCACGGTGAGCGTCACGCCGGGAATCGATTGCAGGCGGTCGCGGATCACCTTTTCCATCTCCTGCTGCGAGCGGCGGTGGGTCTTGTGCACGTCGGTCAGCTTCAGGTTCACTTCCGAGTAGTTGCGGCCTTCCCAGGCGCCGACGATGGTCGAGACGCTCTCGATTTCCTTGAACTCGGCCAGCGCCGCCTCGATCTGGCGCAGCTTCGCATCCGAGTAGTCGAGGCTGGAGCCGACCGGGGTCTTGAAGCGCAGGTGGATGAAACCGTCGTCGACCTGGGGCACGAATTCGCCGCCGATCTTCGGCACCAGCAGCAGGCTGGCGGCGAACAGCAGCACGGCCGCCAGCAGCGTCGACTTGCGCCAGGCCAGCGCGAACGACAGGCCGCGCGCATACCAGCCGTGCACGCGGTCGATGCCGCGGTCCAGCCAGGCCATGAAGCGGCCCAGCCAGGGCGCATACTTGAAACGGTCCTTGGCCGGGTCGGGCCAGACCGAGGACAGCATGGGATCGAGCGTGAAGCTGACGAACAGCGACACCATCACGGCCACCGCCACGGTGATCCCGAACTGCAGGAAGAAGCGGCCGATGATGCCCTGCATGAAGGCGATCGGCACGAACACGGCGACGATGGCGAAGGTGGTGGCCATGACGGCCAGGCCGATCTCGTTGGTGCCGTCTTCCGCTGCGCGCACGTGGCTCTTGCCCATGCCGAGATGGCGCACGATGTTCTCGCGCACGACGATGGCGTCGTCGATCAGCAGGCCGATGCACAGCGACAGCGCCATCAGCGTGAGGAAGTTCAGCGTGAAGCCGAAGTACTTCATGGCGATGAAGCTGGCCAGCACGGAGATCGGCAGCGTCAGGCCCGTGATGACGGTGCTGCGCCACGAGTGCAGGAACAGGAACACGATCACCATGGTCAGCACGGCGCCTTCGACGATGGTGCGCTTGACGTTGTCGAGCTGGCCCTGCACGTTCTTCGCCTTGTCGTCGAGGATGGTGAAGCGCACGTCCTTCGGCAGCGTGGCCTTCATCGCCTCGATGGCGGCCTTGACGCCGTTGCCCACCGCGACCGTGTTGGCGTCCTGGATCTTGGCGATTTCCAGCGAGATGGCGCGCTCGCCGTTGACGCGCGAGATCGAGTCTTCCTCGGCGGCGCCGTCCGAGACCTGCGCCACCTGGTGCAGGTAGACGGGGCCGTTGGCGCGGTTGGCGACGATGATGCGGTTGAAGTCGGCCGCCTGCTTCATCTTGCCTTCGATGCGCACCAGGTTCTCGCGCTCGCCGCGGCTGATGCGGCCGGCCGGCAGGTTGGCGTTGGTGGCCGTGATCGCGTTCATCACCTCGTCGATGCCGACGTTCAGGCTGCGCAGCTGGTCCGGGCGGATGTCGACCAGCACCTGCCGGTTCTGGCGGCCGTTGACGCGGATCTGGCCGACGCCGGCCACGGACTGCAGGCGCTTGACGATCACCTGGTCCGTGAGCATGGACAGGTCGCGCAGGCTGCGTTCGTGCGAGGTCAGCGACAGCAGGATCACGGGCTGCCGGTTCTCGCCTTCCTCCCGCAGCACGAGCGGCTCCTTGACCTCGCGCGGGAAGCCGCCGCGCACGGTGCTGATGCGGTCGCGCAGGTCCTGCACGGCGCGGTCCATGTCGGTGGTGAGCTGGAATTCGATGCCCACGCCCGAGCGGCCTTCCCAGGAGCTGCTGCGGATGGTCTTGATGCCGCCGACCGTGTTCGCCGCTTCCTCGAGGGGGCGGGTGACGTCGTTCTCGACCTGCTCGGGCGAGGCGCCCGGATACTGGGTCTCGATGAAGACGGCCGGGATCTCGATGTTCGGCATGCTCTCCACGCCCAGGCCGCGGTAGGAGAACAGGCCCAGCACCATCAGGCCGACCATCACCATGGTCGCGAACACGGGGTGCTTGATGCTGACGCGGGTCATGAACATGGATCAGCCCTTCTTTTGCGCCGGCGCTTCGTTGGCTGCGGTGGCCGCGGCGGCCATCTTGACCAGGCTGCCCGGCTTGACGCCGTCCAGCGGCAGCGCCAGCACGGCGGCGCCGGCATCGATGCCGTCGAGCGCCTCGACCAGGCCTTCGTCGGCGTTCCTCAGGCCCAGCGTGACGGGCTGCGCCACGACCTTGCCGTTGTCGACGCGGTAGACGACGTCGCGGCCCCCGTCCTGGCGCACGGCGCCGAGCGGCAGCAAAGGCCGCGCTTCGGTTTTCTGGGTGACCACGCTGCCCTTGGCGAACATGCCGGCGCGCAGCAGGCCGTCCCCGTTGTCGACGCCGATGTACACGAGCATGGCGCGCGAACCCGGCTCCGTGGCGGGGTTGATGCGCACGACCTTGCCGGCGAATGCGCGCTCGCCGAAGCCGTCGACGCGGAACGTCACTTCCTGGCCGACCTTGACGCGCGGGATATCCGAGGCGGGTACCTGGGCGTCCAGCGTCAGGTGCTTCAGGTCGACGATGGAAAACACGGGGCTGTCGGGCGACAGCTTTTCGCCGGCCTGCGCATGGCGCTTGCTGACCGTGCCCGCCAGCGGGGCGCGGATCACGGTATCGGCCAGGGCGATGCGGGCCAGCTGCAGCTGGGCGCGCGCCGCGTCCACGGCCGCCTGGGCCAGGTCGACGGCGTTGGCGCTGGTGTCGTAGGCATGCTGGGCGATGTAGTTCTGCTTGAGCAGGGCCGCACTATTGGCCTGGTTCTTCTTCGCCAGCGCCAGGCGCGCGTCGGCATCGGCCAGCTGCGCTTGCTGCTGGGCGACGCGGGCACGGGCCTCGGCGTCGTCCAGGCGCGCGATCACGTCGCCCGCGTTCACCTGCATGCCTTCCTGCACGGTGGTGGCCAGCACCACGCCCGAGACCTTCGATTTCACCGTGGCCTGGGCCAGCGGCGTCAGGGACCCGGACAGCGGCAGCGTGAGGGCCAGCGGACGCGCGGCGACCAGCGCGACGTCGCGCGGGGCCAGTTCGAACACGGGATCCTTCGGCGTGCTGGCCGCCGCCGGCGCGGCCGGCGGCGCGTCGTGGCGCAGGTAGGCATAGCCGCCCGCGCCCGCGAGGGCCAGCGCGAGCAGGGCCAGGGCGACTTTCCGGGCGGGGCGGCGTGTGGCGGTCGGGATGGCATCGGGCGAGACGGGCAGGGACTCGATCTTCATGGCGTTGTTCTTCGTAAATCGGGTTGTGCTGCGGGTGGTACTGCGGGTGATGCGCTGAGGGAAGCGCGCGTGCTCCGTTCTGCAGGGCAGAGTGGAGCTCCAGGCGCATGACGGCATGATAAGAAACGTCAAGACAGGCGGCCACCGGAATGCGACGGGCGGTGCAAACGGCGCGATGAACTGCAAAAAGGCCGGGGCGGATGATGATCAGCCACCACGTCGTCCCTGCGAAGGCAGCGACCCAATGTCACTCGCGTAGTCGCTCGCATACAATTGGGCCCCTGCCTTCGCAGGGCGACGGGCATACGATATCGGTCGCAAATGACGGGCGAATGACTCAGCCGTCGCCCGCCGGCGTCCCCGCTTGCTCGAACAGCCGCAGCCTGGCCAGCACCTGCCCGTGGTCCGAGGCCTCCGGCAAGCCCAGTTCCAGATGGTCGTTCAGGTACACCACTTCCGCCACCTCGCCCAGCGCCCCCGGCACCTCGGGATTGAATTCCCCGGACACCATGATGTGGTCGATGGTCGTGTGGTGGCCGTCGTGGACGTTGGAGAAGCCCACGTGGCGCAGGCGGTCCTGGCGGCGCTGCAGCTGGACGGCGTCGTACAGGCGGTCGCCGCTGGGCGCGCCGATGCCCAGCACGATGCCGGTGGTGACGGCGTCGGCGACGTCGTTGAAGTCCCCCAGCACGATGCGCGGGCGGCGGTTGGCGCGTCCCAGCTCCGTGATCAGCACGCGCAGGGCCGCGGCCTCGGTGCCGCGCCGGATCAGGGAGCGCAGCGAGGCCAGCGCGAACAGCTGCGGGTCGTCGCCCGTGTCGGCCGCGCGGTAGTCCGGACGGCGGGACTTCAGGTGCACCACCAGCACGTCGGCGACGAGGCCGGGCGCCAGCTGGATCGCCGCGTGCAGGGGCGCGCGCGTGAAGCGTTCGGGGTCGCGGTTTCCGGGCGGCATGGCGATCCCGGACGGGAAATAGGGAAGAGGACGGGGCGCGTCGGCCAGCGGCAGGCGCGAGACGAGGGCCACGCTGGGCGTGAGCTTGTCGGCGCCGGGATCGGGATCGAAGCCGACGTGCGCCGCCTCGCGGAAGCGCCGCGTGCGCGACAGCGCCTCGGCCAGCGCGGCCTGGGAAAACACTTCCTGGAAGCCGATCACGTCGGCGGCCAGCATGTCGACCTGGTGCGCGATCCAGGCGATCTTCGCTTCGTATTCCTCGGGCGTGCTGGGGTCCAGGTTGTCGTAGACCTTGACCCCGGGCGGGGCCAGGTTGCACACGTTGAAGGTGGCAAAGCGAATCTCTTGCTGCATAATAAGCAACTCCTCCGTTTGCATTCAGCGTACCACGATGGCCAAGAAAGAGCATATCTCCGAAACCCCGGCGACACAGTTCCTGCGCAAGCACGGCGTCGCATTTTCGGAGCACCCCTACGACTACGAGGAACACGGCGGCACCGCGGTCTCCTCGCGCGCGCTGGGCGTGGACGAGCACGCCGTCGTCAAGACCCTCGTGATGCAGGACGAGGCGGCCCGCCCGCTCATCGTGCTGATGCACGGCGACCGCAAGGTATCGACCAAGAACCTGGCCCGCGCCATTCCCTGCAAGTCGGTCGAACCATGCAAGCCGGACGTCGCGCAGCGCCATTCCGGCTACCTGGTCGGCGGCACCTCGCCCTTCGGCATCCGCAAGGCCATGCCCATCTATGTCGAGGAAAGCATCCTGGCGCTGGACAAGATCTATATCAACGGCGGCCGCCGCGGCTTTCTCGTCGGCATCGCCCCGAAGGTGCTGGCCGACGTGCTGCAGGCGCGGCCCGTGCACTGCGCCATCGTTGACTGAAAAACAACCGGCAACTATCGCCGGATCGGGGGCTGGTGTATATTCCTCGCGCGCCATTGCGCGTATGGAATATTAGAAAGAGGCCCATGTACACCATCATCTTCACGATCGCAGCCTACCTGATCGGCTCGATTTCCTTCGCCGTCGTCGCGAGCCGCGCCTTCGGCCTGTCCGACCCGCGCACTTACGGCTCGAAGAACCCGGGTGCGACCAACGTGCTGCGCTCGGGCAGCAAGAAGGCGGCGATCGCGACTCTGGTCGGCGATTGCGCCAAGGGCTGGCTGGCGGTCTGGCTGGCCGTGCACTACGACCAGCGCTTCGACCTGGGCGACGGCGGCATCGCGCTGGTGGCGATCGCCGTGTTCCTGGGCCACCTGTGGCCGGTCTTCTTCCGCTTTGTCGGCGGCAAGGGCGTGGCCACGGCGCTGGGCGTGCTGCTGGGCCTGAACCCCTGGCTGGGCCTGGCCACGCTGGCCACCTGGCTGATCGTCGCCTACGCCTTCCGCTACTCCTCGCTGGCCGCGCTGGTCGCCGCCGTGTTCGCGCCGTTCTACTACGGCCTCCTGTTCGGCGTGGACGCGATCCTGTTCGCCGTCGTCGCCATGAGCCTGCTCCTGCTGTACCGCCACGCCGGCAACATCGGCAACCTCATCGCCGGCAAGGAATCGCGCATCGGCAGCAAGGCCAAGGACACCGCCAAGAAGAACTAGTCTTTGCGTCGCCCCAAGCCGGGGTCAGAGCCGGGGTCAGAGCCGGGGTCAGAGCCCGGTTTTGGGCAATGTCCGCGCGTCACGCACCATCGGACAAGCCGATTTGCCGAATTTGCCTGGCGCGCTGCCGGCTTCTGCGCGATGTGTCACCATATGCCCGTCTGCCGCAACATCTGGTAGTGGCATCAATCAAAGAACAGGAAGGCGGTGAATCGTGAACAAGCAGATGAGAATCGATTTCGTGTCGGACGTGTCGTGCCCGTGGTGCGCGATCGGCCTCAAGTCGCTCGACAAGGCGCTGGAGAAGGTGCGTGACGAGATCACGGTCGATATGCATTTCCAGCCCTTCGAGCTCAATCCCACCATGGCCCCGGAAGGCCAGGACATCTTCGAGCACATCGCCGAGAAATACGGTTCCACGCCTGCCCAGCAGGAGCAGTCGCGCGAGATGATCCGCCAGCGCGGCGAGGCGGTCGGCTTCACCTTCGACATGGCCAAGCGCGGCCGCATCTACAACACCTTCGACGCGCACCGCCTGCTGCACTGGGCCGAAGGACAGGGCCACCAGCGCGCCCTCAAGGAAAAGCTGTTCGAAGCCTATTTCACCAAGGGCGAAAGCCCCGCATCGCACGAGGTGCTGCTGCGCGTCGCCGGAGAGGTGGGACTGGACGTCGAGGCGGCGCGCCAGGTGCTGGAATCGACCGCCTATGCGGACGAGGTGCGCCAGCTCGAATACTACTGGCAGCGCGCCGGCATCCGTTCGGTGCCGGCCATCGTCATCAACCAGCGCCACCTGATCTCCGGCGGCCAGCCGCCCGAGGTGTTCGAGCAGGCGCTGCGCCAGATCGCCCAGCAGGAGGAAGTGCTGGAGCAGGACGAGGAACCGGCGGCGTAGTCGTCGGCATGGCCCCCTGTCCACTCAGGGGGCGGTGGCTCAGGCCAGGTCGAGCACGATCGGCTGGTGGTCCGAGGCCGACGTCTCCGACTGCACGCTCATGTCCGTGACGCGCGGCGCCAGGTCGTCCGTGACGAAGAAATAATCGTAGCAGTCCGGCTTGTCCGGCCACTTGAAGCCGTGCAGGCCGGCCGTCGGCGCGCGCGCCATGTCGCCGTGGCGCAGGCGCCAGGCGTCCAGCAGTTGCGAGGCGCCTCCTTCCGGCGGGGCCAGCAAGGCCCGGTAGTCCTCGGAGTCCGGGGCAAAATTGAAGTCGCCGCAGTAGATCGCGCTGCCCGGGCGGAAGCCCAGCTGGAACGGCGGATCGAGGGCCGGCTCCGGCTGGTAGACGGCGGCGCGGGCGCAGGCTTCCCCGTGCAGTTCGCGGATGCGGCGCACCTGGGCGCGCCGCTGTAGCGGCGAATAGTATTCGAGGTGCGTGGTCAGCACGCGGATCTTGCCGCCCGGCGCTTCCAGCACCGTTTCGATCATCCCGCGCGGCATGCCGGCCGGGCTCTCGGGATCGACGGGCCAGGGCAGCATGTGGCGCTGGGCCTGGGTGATGCGGTACTTGGACAGCAGGATATTGCCGAACTGGCGGGGCAGGTTGTTGCGGTAAATTTCGCTCGGGGCCTGGTCGATCATGTGATAGCCGCCGAAGGCGCCGGCAAGCTGCTTGAACTGGCTGGCGCTGGCACTGCCTTCGAGTTCAGGATGATTCGCAGCCACTTCCTGCAGGCAGATGACGTCGGGATTCAGCTTGCGCAGGACATCGATGATCGCGTGGATCCGGATGCGCCCGTCCCTGCCACAGCCCCAGTGAATATTCCAGCTAACCACGCGCATGTATCACCTCCGTAAAACTAAAACCGTCAGAGTTTGCCATCTATTCGGCAACAACGGTCACACGGTAGGATCGATGTCAAGCTAACAAGTTCAACAGGATCGGGCCCGTCCGCCGCGCGCGGGTGCGGCAAACGGGACCCGCGGGCGCGATCAGAAGCGCCGCGCGTTGCTGCGGCGGTGCTCTTCGGCCTCCTTCAACAGTTGCTGGGCCTCGTGCGGATCGCGCGCCGTCCAGGCATCGCCGGCCTGCATGACCAGCGCCAGCTGCTGCAGCGCGGCCGGGTATTCGCGGTCGGCGGCGCGCTCGAGCAAGGCGCGTGCGCGGGCCCCGTCGACCGCCACGCCGTCGCCGGCGGCATAGGCATTCGACAACAAAAACATCGCATGGGCGTTGCCTGCCGTGGCAGCCACGTCCAGCCAGTGGGCGGCGGCGGCCTTGTCCTGCCGCACCCCGTTGCCGTTCTTGAGCTGCAGCGCGAGGGCCAGCGCGGCGCCCGCATGGCCCCGCTCGGCCGCCTGGCGGTACCAGGCGGCGGCCTGGCCGGGCATGCGCTCGCGCGCGAGTTCGCCCAGCTCCCAGGCCGCTTGCGCGTCGCCCTGGCGCGCGGCCCGTTCGAACAGGCCGCGCGCGCTTTCCTGCTGGCCGCGCTTGCGGTACAGCAGGGCCAGTTCGCGCTCGGCGACGGGCAGGCCCTCCCTGGCCCAGCCGGACAGGCGCCGCTCGGCCCCTTCGTCGCCGCGCTGCAGCGCCGCCATCGAGACGGTCTCGATCTCGGCCGGGGAGGGCGCGCGACCGCAGCCTGCCAGCAGCGCGGCCAGCAACGCTGCCAGCAGCGCGGCCAGCAGCGGCGCCCTTATCGAGGCATGGCGCGGCGTCACTTGGACAGGTCGACCGCGTACTTGGCGAAGCCGCTGGCGTCCAGGCCGCCCTCGGCCGTGACGACGGCGATGCCGTTGGCCTTGGCCAGGGTCAGGTGGCCCGGCGCCGAGCGCAGCACGACGGGACCGGCGGTCGCGGTCTTGACGAAGCTCCAGCTGCGCGCGCTGCCGTTGGCGGCCAGCGAGACCTTGCCGCTCGTGGCGCCGATCTTCTGCAGGTAGTTGCTGACCACGGCCTGGTTCGCGTCCGGCGACTTGATGATGGTCTTGCTGCCGTCGATGCCCGGGAAGTTGCCGCCGCCGCCCGCGCGGTAGTCGTTGGTGGCGACGATGAAGTCGTCCGTGGCCGCCACCGGCTTGCCCTGGTAGCTGAGGTTGACGATGCGGCTGCCGACCGGCTTGGTCACGTCGATCTGGTACTGCAGCGCGTTGTCCTCGGCGTAGAACACGTCGTAGTTGTAGATGGTGCCGTAGGACGGGACCAGGTCCTGCTCGGCGGTCCTGGCCGGGTCGATCTGGGCGTACTGGCCGGCGGCCGTCTCCAGCCAGGCCTTCAGGTCGGACCCCTTGATCTTCACGGCCTGCAGGTTGTTGTTGCTGTACAGGTAGATGTCGCCCGGGTTGCGCACCTGCAGGCCGACCGGATTGGCGCCGCTGGCGCCCGGCGCCACGTCGGTAAAGTCCGAAGGACCGTTGCGGCCGGCCTTGAACGGCGCGCTGCACGAGATCACGGGGATGTTCCTGTAGCTCGCCAGCGTCGCGTCGGTGCTGGTCGCGATCATGGTCTTCACGTAGTCGAGCTGCGCCTGGTTGACGAGCTGGATCGCCGTCACGTCGCCCACCAGCGAGAAGTAGGAGGACATCTCGAAGTCCGTCGACACGCCCAGCGGCTGCTTGGCGTAGGCGATGGTGGCCTGGTGCTCGGCCTGCACGGCGGCGGCGATGGCCGGGTCGGCGGCCACGCTGGTGGCGCCGTCCTTGTACTTGTAGCCGCGCGATTCGACCGTGGTCTTGTCCTTCTGGACCACCCATTGGCCGTTGGTGTAGGCGAGGGTCATCTTGACGATGCCCAGGCGCCGTCCCCAGCTCTGCGCCATCACGGTCGGCACGCCGTTGACGAAGCCGTTGATGCCGTCGACCTTGGCCGAGGCGGGCAGGCTCGCGAACGACGGATCCAGCGCGGCCGCTCCAGTCTCTTTCCCCTTCGGGAAGATCAGGTGCGAGTGGCCGATCAACAGGGCGTCGATGCCCGTGGTGCTCAGGTGGTAGCTCTGGTTTTCCATCTTCGGGCTGTAGGCGCTGGTGTCCAGGCCGCCGTGCGACAGCGCCACCACCAGATCCGCGCCCTTGCCGCGCATCTCCGGCACGTACTGCCTGGCCGCTTCGACGGCGCCGCCGACGGCGACCTTGCCGGCCAGGTTCTTCTGGTCCCAGTCCAGGATCTGCGGCGGTACGAAGCTCATCACGCCGATGTCGATCTTGACGGTCATGGGCTTGCCGTCCGGGCGCGTGGCCGTGAAGTCGCGCGCGAGGATCTTGTACGGCTCGTACAGCGTCTTGCCGGTGGCGACGGCGGTGACGTTGGCCAGCACCAGCGGGAACGCCGGCGCGCCGCAGTTGCCGGCCGGTTTCGATACGCCGGGGATGCCGAAGTCCGTGTTCGTGACCTGGCTCAGGAACGGCAGGCCGTAGTTGAATTCGTGGTTGCCCAGGCCGCCCGCGTCGTACTTCATGGCGTTCATCGCCTTGTGCACGGCCAGCGTGTCCGCGCACTTGACGGGATTCGTCACGGCCTGCAGGTCGCCCAGCAGCGTGCCCTGGATGACGTCGCCGTCGTCGAGCAGCAGGTTGTTCGGGTTTTCGGCACGTGCCCCCTGCACCAGCGTGGAGGCGCGGTCCAGGCCCAGCGTCGCGTCGTCGGCCAGCGAATAATAGTTGTAGCCCAGGACGTTCGAGTGGATGTCCGTGGTTTCCAGCAGGGCGAGGGTGACGGTGGTGCCTTCGGGGATGGCGCCTGCCGGGGTGGAGGGTTCGCCACAGCCGGCCAGGCCGGCGGCGGCCAGGGCCGCGAGCAGTACGTGGTTGCGTTTCAAGATGGTCCCGTGATCGGTAAGGAAAACGGGGCGCACTTTATCTTGTTGCCGTGACAACGATGTGACAGGCGGACGATAGGCACATGCCGCCTGGACGCGTGGACGGCGAGCCGTCCACCCTACCGATCATACCGACGCCAGGGTAGGGTGGACGGGTTGCCCGTCCACGCGTTCAACCTGCGTAGGAACGGCCATTCAGGAGAGCCGTTACGCCGGCTCGATCTCGTCCAGCGGCCAGCGCGGCCGCACGTTGAAGCCGTAGTCGCGCTGCGCCAGGCCAGGATTGCGCTCCAGGCGCAGCGCGCCGGCGAAGGCGATCATCGCGCCGTTGTCGGTGCAGAATTCCAGCTCCGGATAATAGACCTTGAATTTCTTCTTCGCGGCCGCCGCGTTCAGCGATGCGCGCAGCTGCTTGTTGGCGCCCACGCCGCCCGCGATCACGAGGCGTTTCAGGCCCGTGTGCTTCAGCGCGGACACGCATTTCGCCGTCAGCACGTCGACGATGGCGTCGACGAAGCCGCGCGCGATGTTCGCCTTGTCCTGCTCGCAGATATTGGCGATGCCCGCCTCGTGGTTCTTCGCCACGGTCAGCACGGCCGTCTTCAGGCCCGAGAAGCTGAAATTGAAGTCCTTCGAGTGCAGCATCGGGCGGGGGAGCTTATAGGCTTCCGGATCGCCGAATTCCGCCAGGCGCGAGATCGCCGGGCCGCCAGGATAGCCGAGGCCCAGCAGCTTGGCCGACTTGTCGAAGGCTTCGCCGGCAGCGTCGTCGAGCGTCTCGCCCAGCAGCGTGTAGCGGCCCACGCCGTCCACGCGCATCAGCTGCGTGTGGCCGCCCGAGACGAGCAGGGCGATGAAGGGAAATTCCGGGCGCTCGCTGGCCAGCAGTGGCGACAGCAGGTGGCCTTCCAGGTGGTGCACCCCCAGCACCGGCTTGTCCAGCGCCAGCGCCAGGCTGTTGGCGACCGAGGAACCCACCAGCAGCGCGCCGGCCAGGCCCGGGCCCTGGGTGTAGGCGATGGCGTCGATGCGCTCCATCGGCAGGTCGGCCTTGGCCAGCACCTGTTCCAGCAGCGGCAGCGCGCGGCGGATGTGGTCGCGCGAGGCCAGCTCCGGCACCACGCCGCCGTACTCCTCGTGCATCGCGACCTGCGAGTGCAGCGCGTGGGAGAGCAGGCCCTGCTCCGTGTCGTACAGAGCCAGGCCGGTTTCATCGCAGGAGGATTCGACGCCGAGGACAATCATGGGATGCTGGAAGAATGTGAAGAAGACAATGGAAAGGCGTGCGCACATCGTGAGCGGACCGCGCGCAATCCAGCATTGTAATGCAGGCCGTCCAGCGTTGCAGCCCGTTCGGCTAGAATCGCCTGGCCATGCCATCCACCGAATTCCTGTTCCTGCGGGCCCGCTCCCTGATCGACGCCCGCGACATGGACGGCGCCGCCACGCTGCTGCGCGCCGCCCTCGACATCGACCCCGGCTTCGCCGCGGCCTGGGGCAACCTCGGCTACGCGCTCGACGCCGCCGGCCGCAAGGCCGATGCCGAGGACGCCTACCGCCGCGCCATCGCGCTCGACCCGCACGAGCCGCAGAATGTCCTGAACCTGGGCGCGCTGCTGACCGGGCTGCGGCGCCTGGACGACGCGCTGGCCCTGTATGCGGCCGCCATTGACGCGGGCCTGGACACGCCCGCCCTGCACGCGAACCTGGGCATGACGCTCGCCTGCGCGGGCCGCGAACGCGAGGCGGAGGAGCATCACCGCCTTGCGCTGGCGCGCGACCCCGGCCACCGCAAGGCCGCCTTCAACCTCGCCTACCTGCTGCTGCGCCAGGGCCGCTGGGAGGAAGGCTGGCGGCGCCTGGACGCGCGCGCATGGATCGACACGCTGCAGCGGCACCTGGCCATGCCGCGCTGGCAGGGGGAGCCGCTGGCGGGAAGGCGCATCGTGGTCGGCGTCGAAGGCGGCCATGGCGACATGATCCAGTTCGGCCGATATTGCGCGCTGCTGAAGGAAGCCGGTGCCGCGCGGGTGGGCATGTTGTGCCAGCCGGGCCTCGTCGCGCTGTTCGCCGGCTTGAGCGGTGCGGACGAGGCCATTGCGCTGGACCGGCCTCTTGCTGACGGCGACTGGGACTGCTGGGTCGCGCCATTGAGCTTGCCGCTGCTGTTCGGCACCCGCGTCGACGACGTGCCGGCGGCGCTGCCCTACATCGTTCCGGACGCCGCCCGCGCGGCGCGCCTGGCGCCGTTGCTGCCGGCCGCGCCGGGCGCGCTGAAAGTCGGCCTGGCGTGGAAAGGCAATCCGCGCCACGAGAACGACGTGGCGCGCTCGCTGCCTTCCTTGTCCGTGCTGGCGCCGCTCGCCGCCGTCGGGAATGTGCGCTGGTTCAGCCTGCAGAAGGGCGCCGGGGAAGGAGAGGCCGTGGAGGGTTTCGCCCCGGTGGACCTGGCCCCGGCGATCCACGATTTCGCCGATACGGCCGCGCTGGTGGCGGGCCTGGACCTGGTGATCGCCGTCGACACGGCGGTCGCGCACCTGGCGGGGGCGCTGGGCAGGCCGTGCTGGGTGCTGCTGGCGGACTACCTGCCGGACTGGCGCTGGCTGGAGGGGAGGGAGGATACGCCGTGGTATCCGGGGATGCGCTTGTTCCGGCAACGGCCAGGGGCGGGTGAACTGACCCAGGTTTGTTAGACGGTTTAGTGTGAGGT
>NZ_JASNRD010000017.1 GCF_030412015.1 Massilia sp. YIM B02763
GTCTAACAAACCTGGGTCAGTTCACCTGCGCAGGGGCGACGCATTACGCGGCTTCCTGCTGCGCATTGCGCTCGTCATACGCCGCCCGCGCCTCGACGATATCGGCGCGGTGCGCCTGCGTCCACATATACACCGACACGAACAGCTTGCCCAGGCTGCGTCCCAGCGCCGTGATCTCGTACTCGACCGCCACCGGCGACACGGGAATCACGCGGCGCTCCACCATGCCGTTGCGCTCCAGCCGGCGCAGGCATTGCGTCAGCGTCTTCTGCGTCACGCCGTCCAGGCGGTGCTTGAGCGCGTTGAAGCGCAGCGGCCCGTCCCACAGCGCCTTCAATACCAGCATCGTCCACTTGTCGAGCAGCTGGTCCAGCAGCGCGCGTCCTTCGCTGCAGCTGCCCACGTCCCCCACGTCCCTGTCCATCCCGTTCCCTCCTAGGTTTCCGCGATCCTACCTGGTCGCCGCAAAGTGCCTTCTTGACACCAAGTATATCCGAGATACCATACCAGGACATCTCAACAGGAGCCTGCCCATGACGACTTCCCCCACCGACGTGCTGTTCCAGCCGCGCCGCATCAAGAATCTGGAACTGAAGAACCGCATCGTGATGGCCCCGATGACGCGCAACTTCGCGCCGAACGGCGTGCCCGATGCCGCCATCGCCGAGTACTACCGCCGCCGCGCCGCCGCCGACGTCGGCCTGATCCTCTCGGAAGGCACCACCATCGCCCGCCCGGCATCGAAGAACCTGCCGCGCATCCCCGACTTCCACGGCGCCGCCCTGGACGGCTGGAAACGCGTGATCGACGCCGTGCACGGCGCCGGCGGCAAGATGGGCCCGCAGCTCTGGCACGTGGGCGCAGTCGCCAGCGGCGTGTCCGACTGGACGCCGGACGCCACGCCGGAAGGCCCGTCCGGCCTGGCGGCCCCCGGCACGCCGCGCGGCAAGGCGATGAGCGACGAGGACATCGCCGACACCATCGCCGCGTTCGCCGGCGCCGCCGCGGATGCGAAAAAGCTCGGCTTCGACACCTTCGAGATCCACGGCGCCCACGGCTACCTGATCGACCAGTTCTTCTGGCGCGGCACCAACGAACGCAACGACCGCTGGGGCGGCGCCACCATCGGCGAGCGCAGCCGCTTTGCCGCCGAGGTGCTGAAGGCGATGCGCGCCGCCGTGGGCCCCGACTACCCGATCATCTTGCGCGTGAGCCAGTGGAAGCAGCAGGACTACAAGGCGCGCCTGGCCGCGACGCCGGACGAGATGACGCAATGGCTGCTGCCGCTGGTCGAGGCGGGCGCCGACGTGCTGCACTGCTCGCAGCGCCGCTTCTGGGAAGCCGAGTTCCCGGAGATCGACGGCGAGGATGGCCTGAACTTCGCCGGCTGGGCCAAGAAGCTGACCGGCGCCGCCACCATCAGCGTGGGCTCCGTCGGCCTGGACGGCGAGTTCCTGGCCAGCTTCGGCGGCAAGGGCGCGGCCCCGGCCAGCCTGGACAAGCTGCTGGCGCGCATGGAGCGCGACGAATTCGACCTGATCGCCGTCGGCCGCGCCCTGCTGTCCGATGCCCAGTGGGCCAGCAAGATCAAGGCCGGCGACCGCGACGGGCTGAAGCCGTTCGAGGCGAGCGCGATGGCGACGTTGGACTGAGTCCGCTCCTCGCTACATCCCGCGGAACAGGTGCTGGAAGCGCTGGCTGACCGGCAGCCGCGCCGGATGGCCGCGCAGGTGCAGCCAAAGCGCGCCGTCCTCGGCGCGCGCAGCGCTGGCGATGCGTCGCACGGCCACCGTGTAGCCGCGGTGGACCTGCCAGAACGCGTTCGGGTCGAGCGTCTCGCCCAGCTCCTTCAGGCTCAGGCGGATGTGCGCCTCCAGCTTGTCCGTCACCACGCGCGTGTACTTGGCGTCCGCGCAGAAGTAGACGACGTCGGCCAGGTCGATGAAGTGGATGGTCGTGCCGACCGTCGCCTGCAGCCATGCCGGCGCCGGCTTCACCGTCGCCGGCACGGACAGCGGCGGCACATCGGCCGCCATGTCGCGCGCCGCCAGGCGGTTGCGCGCCCGCTCCAGCGCCCGCGCCAGGCGTTCCATGCCGATCGGTTTCAACACGTAGTCGACGGCGCCTTCGTCGAAGGCGGCCAGCGCATGTTCGCCGTACGCCGTCACGAACACCACATGGGTGCGCGCACCGAACACGCGCGCCAGCTCCAGGCCGTCCAGGCCCGGCATGCGGATGTCCAGGAAGGCCACGTCGAATGCCGTCGCGCGCGCCAGGCGCAGCGCCTCGATGCCGTCGCCGGCCTCGGTGATGGCCGCTTCCGGCCACAGGCGCGCCAGCGCGTCGACCAGTTCGGCGCGCAGCAGCGGTTCGTCGTCGGCGACGAGGATGCGCGCCGCGCTCATGCCGCCATCTCCATCTCCCGGTCCAGCGGCAGCACGAGCACCGCCTCGGTCATGCCCGCATCGGTGCGCGCGAGGCTGAAGCGCGCGTCCGGTCCGTACAGCGCCTGCAGGCGCTGGCGCAGGTTATGCAGGCCGACGCCGCCGCCCGGCGCCGGCGGCGCGCCCGTCAATCCGGCGCCGTCGTCGGCGACGGCGATGCGCAGCATGCCGTCCTGTCGGCGCGCGTCGAGCGCGATGCGCACCGGCCCCGGCGTCGGCTCCAGTCCATGGCGCACGGCGTTCTCCACCAGCGTCATGAGCAGCAGCGGCGGCATCGCGCAGCCGGCCAGCGCGGGCGGGCAATCGAGGCGGTAGCTCAGGCGCGCACCGAAGCGGATCGCCATCAGGGCCAGGTAGTGGCCGGCCAGCTCGAACTCGCGGCCCAGCGTCGACGCCTGGCTGCGCATGTCGGGCAGCGCGCCGTGCAGCCAGGCGATCAGGTGCTCGAGCATCTGCACGGCGCGTTCCGGTTCGGTGCGCGCGAGGTAGCGCGTGTTGGCCAGCGTGTTGTACAGGAAGTGCGGCTCGATCTGCGCCTGCAGCGCCTTCAGTTCCGCCGCCTGGGCGGCCTGGCGCAGGTCCGCGATCTGGGCGGCGCGCGCCTGCGTATGGCTGTGCCACAGCGGCAGGCCGAGCATCGCCGTGCCGATGCCGAAGGCGCAGGCGACGAGCTGCAGGTCGGGAAGCTGCTGCAGGTCGAGCGCTGCCGTCCAGGTCCGGTACAGGGGCAGCGCCGCGGCCGTCCCCGCCGCCGTCGCGGCGGCCAGCGCGATCCAGGCGTGCAGCCAGCCGAGCTTCGGCCCGGCCAGGCGCGCCAACGCGAGCAGTGCCAGGCAAGCTGTCAACGCCGGCAGCAGGATCGCCGCGAACAAGGCGATCAGCGCAAGACGGTGCAGGAAGACGGCGCCGGCGACGAACAGCAGCAGCAGCGCCAGGCTCGCCACTGCCTGGCGCGGGGAGCAGCCGTACAGCCGGCGCACGGCCGGGCCGGCGCCGGGAGGCATGCCGAATGCCGCCGACGCGTTCACAGGGTCGGCGCGCTCGGCAACGGACGGCGCGGGCCGAGGCTGTCGACCGGCACGTCCTGGCCGACCTTCTCGAACGACAGCTGGTCGATCCACACGCTGCCCGTGCCGTCGCCGATGACGCCGAAGATGATCGACGCCGCGTCCGTCGGCACGTCCAGCACGACGCTGCGTTCCTGCCAGTCGGTCGTTCCCTTGATCGGCTTGTCATGGCTGTTGTAGAACGCCAGGCTGCCGCGGGTGGCGCCGTCGACGCGCATCCACAGGCCGGCCCAGTTGCCGATGTCCGCGGTACGCACGCGGGCCCGGAAGCGGATGCGCTGGCCGAGGTAGTCCTGCGCCGAGATCTGCTGGTACAGCGCGGCCCAGGCCTTGGCGTCGTCCGTCTTGTTGCGCAAGAACTTGGCGCCGCGGAAGCCGTCGGACTGGTCGATGCCGGCAATGAATTTCTCCGGGTTCTTGCCCGTAATGCCCCATTGCGCCGGCAGCGGTTCCGGTGCCGCGGCCAGGGCCATCACGGACGTTGCCGCGATGGCGGCGGCCAGGACGTACTGCGGTTTCATATCGTCTCCATTCATCGGGTTGCGGTACCCGTACTATCGCGCGCCGGGACGCCGTCCTGGGCGCCACGCGACGAACGCCGGCCGGACGCCGACGAGCGCGGCGCGGCGCCGACGAGCTAGTCCGGCAGCGGCGCCACCCCGGTCTGCGGCGTCTCCGTGCGCGCCGTGTTCATCACCATCGCCAGGAAGGTGTAGTAGCCGTTCACGCCCATCAGGTCGACCACGCCCTGCTCGCCGAACAGCGCCAGCGCATCGGCATAGACGCGGTCCGACACTTGCCTGGTGCGGTGCAGCTCCGTGCAGAAGTCGACCACGACTGCCTCGTCCACCAGCATCGCCTGCGGCCGCTCGCGCCGCGCGATGGCGTCGATGACGTCCTGGGGAATGCCGACCTGGCGCGCGATCGGCGCGTGGATCGCCCATTCGACCTGCTGGTTCCATTCGCGCGCCGTGACGAGGATCGCCAGTTCGGACAGGCGCACGCCGATGGCGCTGCGGTAGCGCAGGTACTCGCCCAGCCGCTGGGCATGGCCCATCAGCTCGGGACTGCGCAGCAGCGGGACGAAGGGACCGTACAGGCCGCCGCGCGGCCCGTTGACGATCTCCTGGGCGGCGGCGCGCTGGTCGTCGGTCCAGTCTTCCGGCGGGATCGGGCGGAGGCGGTCGCTCATGGCAAGGTAGATGGCTGTCTAAATGTTGTCGGGGCGAAAAATACTCGCATGCCCTGCGGCAAAAATCAAAGGAAACCGGACGGTTCGAGCTTATTGTCAAGCGTCAACTCAAACGTCCACTTTGATCGGGAGACCGCCATGAGCCGCATCCTCCACCGCAGCCTGCGCCACACGCCGCCCCGTGCGGCCGGCGGCGAAGGCATCGTCTTGCGCGATACGCACGGCCGCAGCTACCTCGATGCCAGCGGCGGCGCGGCCGTGTCCTCGCTGGGGCACGGCCATCCGGACGTGATCGCCGCCCTGCACCGCCAGATCGACCGCTGCGCCTATGCGCACACGGCCTTCTTCACCACCGACGTCGCCGAGGAGCTGGCCGAGCGCCTCGTCGCGAACGCGCCTGCGGGCATCGGCGGCGTCTACCTCGTCTCGGGCGGTTCGGAAGCCGTGGAGACGGCGCTGAAGCTGGCGCGCCAGTACTTCGTCGAATCCGGACAGGGCCAGCGCTCGCTGTTCATCGCGCGGCGCCAGAGCTACCACGGCAACACGCTGGGCGCGCTGGCCGTCGGCGGCAACGAATGGCGCCGCGCGCCGTTCGCGCCGCTGCTGGCCGACGTGGCGCGCGTGTCGGCCTGCTATGCCTACCGCGGGCGGGAACACGGCCAGACGCTCGACGGCTACACGGCCATGCTGCTGGACGAACTGGAAGCGGCGATCCTGCAGGCCGGCCCGCAACGCGTGATCGGCTTCGTCGCCGAACCCGTGGTGGGCGCGACCGGCGGCGCGATCCCGCCCACGCCCGGCTACTTCCGCGGCGTGCGCGCACTGTGCGACAAGTACGGCATCCTGTTCATCGCCGACGAAGTCATGTGCGGCATGGGCCGCACCGGCACCATGTACGCGATCGAGCAGGACGGCGTGGCGCCCGACCTCGTCACCATCGCCAAGGGCCTCGGCGCGGGCTACCAGCCGATCGGCGCGGTGCTGGTCAATGGCGCCATCGTCGAATGCCTGCGCGCCGGCAGCGGCGCCTTCCTGCACGGGCATACCTATGTCGGCCATCCGGTGGCCGCCGCCGCGGCGCTGGCCGTGCAGCAGGTGATCGAACGCGACGACCTGCTGGCCCAGGTGCGCAAGCGCGGCGCCTCCCTGCGGCGCATGCTGGACGAAGCGTTCGAGGAGCATCCGTACGTGGGCGACATCCGCGGGCGCGGGCTGTTCCTGGCGCTGGAGCTGGTGCGCGATCGCGCGAGCAAGGAGCCGTTCGATCCGGCCGTCCGGCTGCACGCGGCGATCAAGGACCAGGCGATGCAGAACGGGCTGCTGGTCTATCCGATGGGCGGGACGATCGACGGCAGGCGCGGCGATCACGTGCTGCTGGCGCCGCCGTTCATCGCGAGCGAGGCGGAGCTGGCGGAGATCGTGGGGAGGTTGAGGGAGTCGGTGGATAGTGCGTTGAAATCGGTCGCGCTATAAAGACGCTCGCGCTGAACGACGTCGTCCCCGCGAAGGCGGGGATCCAAGTTCGAAGCGTTGCGAGTATGCCTGCAAATTGGGTCCCCGCCTGCGCGGGGACGACGGTCTTGAAGCGGCGTGTCGGAATTACGCCTTCGGAAACGCCACCACTTCCTGCTGCTGCTCGCCCAGGCCCGCGATACCGAGACGCAGCGTGTCGCCCTTCTTGAGGAAGCGCTGCGGGCTGCGGCCCAGGCCCACGCCCGGCGGCGTGCCGGTGGTGATGATGTCGCCCGGCTCCAGCGTCATGAAGCGCGACAGGTAGCTGACGATCTGCGCGACCGAGAAGATCATGTTCGACGTGTTCCCGGTCTGCATGCGCTTGCCGTTCAGTTCCAAGTACAGGTCGAGGTCCTGGACGTCGAAGATCTCGTCCTTGGTCACCAGGAACGGGCCGACCGGGCCGAAGGTGTCACAGCCTTTGCCCTTGTCCCACTGCGAGCCCATCTCGAACTGGAAGGCGCGCTCGGACACGTCGTTCACCACGCAGTAGCCGGCCACGTATTTCAGCGCATCGGCTTCGCTCACGTATTGCGCGCGGGTGCCGATGACGACGCCCAGCTCGACTTCCCAGTCGGTCTTCTTCGAACCCTTGGGCAGCTGGATCGGATCGTCGGGGCCGGACAGGCTGCTGGTCGCCTTCATGAACAGGATCGGTTCCTTGGGAATCGGCGCGCCCGTCTCGGCGGCGTGGTCGGCGTAGTTCATGCCGATGCCGATGAACTTGCCGACGCCCTTGACCGGCACGCCGAAGCGCGGATTGCCGCGGACCAGCGGCAGCGTCTTCCAGTCGACCTTGGCCAGCTTGCGCAGCGATTTTTCCGACAGCACCTCGCCGCCGATGTCGTCGATGATGCCGGACAGGTCGCGCAAGCGGCCTTCCTCGTCGAACAGGCCCGGTTTTTCCTTACCGGGGCGACCGTAGCGAACCAATCTCATAGTCTTCCTTCTGGGTGAGCATAGCGATCCCGCATTTTACCGGACGCCGCCGAAGGAAGTACCAGACCAGCCCGGGCAGCTGCACCGCCACCAGCGCGCCGAACGCGACGCGGTATGCCAGCGCCGGATAGTGGCCGGCGGCGCTGGCCGGCCACAGGCCGACCACCTGGCCGAAGCCCGCCTGCGCCAGGAACGCACCGACGAAGATCAACATGTTCAGGCAGGTGGCCGCCCTTCCGGTCAGCTCGCGCGGCAGGCTTTGCGCGACGATCGCATACTCGATGCCGGTGATGGTGCCCACCAGCGTGAACAGCACCGACAGCACCTGCAGGCTGGGCGCCCAGTTGCACACGATCGCCGCCTGCACCAGCACGAACAGGACGATGCCGGCGGCCGCCACGTCCAGCGCCGCGATGCCGCGCTTCGCCGCCCACTCGGTGATCATGCCCACCGCGATCGCGCCGAAGATCACGGAGGCCATGCCCATGTACAGCAGGTAGGCGACGGCGCCGTCCGGAAAGCGCGCCACGTCGGACAGCCAGCGCCCGATCCACAGGCCCTGGATGCCGAAGAACACCGCATGCGGCACGAGCACCAGCGCGATCGTGGTGCGGAAGGCCGGCGCGCGCACCACGTCGAGCAGCGAGTCCAGCGCCGGTACCGCCGGCGAGGTCACGCCCGGCGGCGCGGCGCGCGGCGTGACGAGCCAGATCAGCATGCCCGAGCCGGCCGTCAGCAGCGCCATCAGCACGAACATGCTGCGCCAGTCCGTATGCTCGAGCAGCATGCGCACTGGCACGGTGGCCGACGCGGCGCCCAGGCCGCCCGCCGCGATCAGGTAGCCCTGGACCGTCGGCAGGCGCGCGGGCGGGATCCACGTGGAGATCGCCTTCACGGCCGACATGAAGCAGCCGCCCAGGCCGGCGCCGATCACGGCGCGCGCCAGCACCAGCTGGCCGTAGCTGGTGCCGCGCGCGAACAGCAGCGCGCCCGATGCCGCCAGCAGCATCAGCACGAGTTGCACGCGGCGCGGCCCGTAGCGGTCCAGCGCGATCCCCACCGGCAGCTGGGCCAGTGCGAAGGCGAAGAAGAAGGCGCTGGTGAGCACCCCCAGTTCGCCCGGACCCAGCGCCAGCTCGCCCATGAGATGCGGGGCCAGCACCGCATTCACGTTGCGCAGCAGCGAGGACAGGTAGTGGCCCAGCGCGAACGGCAGGAACACGTAGAAGAATACCGTCGCGCCTTTCATGCGCGCCTGGGCGCGGTCGCCGTCCATGGGGACGCTCGGCTCAGGCGGCATCGGGCTGGCTGTCGCTGGCGCGGCGGTCGTGATGGCGCGGCGCCGGCAGGATCGGCACCACGCGTCCGGCCGGGCCATGGCCGGCATCGTCGCCTTCGAAGAAGAACTCCTTGCGTCCGAACGCCGGCACCAGGTGGTCGAGCCAGGTGGCATCCGGGTCGTACTTGGCGAAGAACGGCTTGCGCACCCAGGCGGGATTGCGGGCCTGCAGGAACTGCAGCGCGAACAGCTTCTCGCCGTTGATGGTGACGACGCCGTCGATCACGACCTTGCCGGGGAAGGCGCTCATCGACGGTCCGCGCACGGTGCGCGACAGGCCCGAGACCATGCTGTAGGCGGACTGGAAGATCTCGTGGGCGCGCGCCAGCGGCAGCGCGAAATAGTCGCGCGGGCCGGTGTCGCGCTCGACGAACATGTAGTACGGGATCGCGCCCAGCCGCACCCCCGTCGTCCACAGCTCGGCCCAGCTGGCGGGATCCTCGTTGATGTGGCGGATCAGGGGACCCTGCATGCGCAGCGTGGCGCCGGTGCCGACGATGCGCTTGACCGCCTGCTGGGCCACCGGATGGCGCAGCTCGACGGCATGGTTGTAGTGCCCCATCAGCGCCAGGTTCTTGCCGGACGCGACGACCTTTTCGAACAGGCGCAGCAGATCGTCCGCATCCTTGTCGGACACGAAGCGCTGCGGCCAATACGCGACCGACTTGGTGCCGATGCGGATGTTCTGGATGTGCGCCAGCCCGGGACCCAGCAGCGGCTCGATGAATTCGGCCAGCGAGCGCGTATTCATGATCAGCGGATCGCCGCCCGTGATCAGGACGTCGGTCACGTCCGGATGCGCGGCCAGGTAGGACACCAGTTCCGTGCATTCGCGCGCATCGAACTTCATCTCGTCCATGCCGACGAACTGCGGCCAGCGGAAGCAGAAGGTGCAGTAGGCATGGCAGGTCTGGCCCGAGCTCGGGAAGAACAGCACGGTTTCCTTGTACTTGTGCTGCAGGCCCTTGAGCGGCGCGTCGTTCACGCGCGGGACGTTGTGCGTCATCTGGCCGGCCGGATGCGGGTTCATGCGCATGCGGATGTCGCGCACCAGCTTCGCGGTCGCGGCCTCGTCCTTCTTGAACAGCACCAGGTCGCGCAGCTGCTCGTACTCGCGCGCCTGCAGCATGTCGCGGTGCGGGAAGGTCAGGCGGTAGATCGGATCGTCCGGGATCCTGCTCCAGTCGATCAGCTGTTCCATCACATATTCATTGGTACGGAACGGCAGCACATGGGACACCACTTGTACGGCTTCCTGCAACTCGGGGCTCATCCACTGCCATTGGCGGGCATTCACGATCGACTGGCGGGTGTAGGGCTTGAACTTCGCTGGCGTCGCTTCGGTACTCACGGGAGTCTCCAGACGGTTAGGTTGCGTGGAAGGTGGATTGACATAAAGAATCTATTTCCTGCGGGAACTAATAGTAGTCAGCAGGTTTCCATGAGGAGTTGCCACTAATCAATCGCGTTTGCACGTCAGCGAACGTCATGCGCAAGATCAGCCTTGTCCTTGCGCGCGCACATCTTGGGGTAATTGCGCGATCGCAACAGCGGGCTGGACAGCGCGACGTAGAGTACGAAATGCAATTAGGAAACATCCCAGCCCACGAAAGGAATTCCCATGAAACTGCTCGCCACCACTGCCGCTCTGTGCCTGCTCTGCGCCCCGGCGCTGGCAAACGAACCGACCGAGAAGGACGCGATCGCGATGGCCGAACGCGGCGCCAGCCTGATCAAGGCCAAAGGCAAGGATGAGATGATGAAACGCATCAATGCCAAGGATCCGGATTTCGTCCAAGGCTCGCTGTATGTCGACATGCGCGACGTCAAGACCGGCATCGTGCTGGCCCACCCCTACAACCCCTCGATCGTCGGCAAGGACCTGACCGACGTGCCCGATGCGAACGGCAAGAAGTACCGTCGCGAGATCATCGAGCTGGCCGCGGCCAAGGGCAAGGGCTGGGTCGACTACCAGTACAAGAACCCGACCACCGGCAAGATCGAACCGAAGACCACCTACATCCTGCTCGTCGACGGCGTCGTGCTGGAAGCGGGCTTGTACAAGAAGTGATGCGCAGCGATGCGGGAACGGCCGCGCCATTTTTCTAGCGGGAGCAAAGAATGCTGAACAAACTGCGAATCGGTCCGAAGCTGCTGCTGGCCCCGAGCCTGGTGCTGGCGCTGCTGTTGATGCTGTCCGGCGCCGCCTACTACGGGATGGTGCGCCAGAACGCATCGCTGGAAAACATGGTGCAGGTGCGCGCCGCGCGCCTGAAGGACGTGGCCGACGTGGCCGGCGACGCCAAGTATGTCCACGCCAACGCCTACCAGCTGCTGGCCTGGGTCAGCGGCAGCTTCGCCAAGAACCGGCTGGATGCCCTGGCCGCCGACATCGGCGCGCGCCACGCCGCCATCAAGGCCAGGCTCGACGACCTGGGGCGCGTCGCCGAAGGCGCCGAGCGCGCGCCGGTCGAGGCATCGCTGGCGGCGCTGGCCGCCTACCGCAAGGGCGTGCGGGAAACCATCGAGATGGCCCAGGTCGACCAGTCGATCGCGACCAACTCGATGCAGAAGGCGGAGAAGGAATTCGGCGTCCTGAACGGCCAGCTGGCCCACCTGGCCGCGCTGGAAAAGACCCTCAGCGAGCAGGCCTATGCCGCTGCGCGCGCCGAGTTCCACACGCTGGGCACGACGATGGCCGGCCTCGTGGTCCTGTCGATCGGATTGTCGCTGGCCGTGACGATGCTGGTGCGGCGCGCCATGCTGCGCGACATCGGCGCGATCTCCGGCGTCGTGCGCGAGCTGGCCGAGGGACGGCTCGGTACGAGCGCCAACAATGCCGGCAGCGACGAGATCGCGGACACCTCGCGCGCCCTCGACCAGACCATCTCGAACCTGAACCGCACGCTGCGCAGCGTGCTCGATGCGGTGCGCTCGATCGACACGGCGTCGAAGGAAATCGCCAGCGGCAACCTGGACCTGTCCACGCGCACCGAGATGCAGGCCGGCTCGCTGCAGCAGACCGCCAGCGCGATGGAGACGCTGACCCACGCCGTGAAGGGCAATGCGGACAATGCGCGCCTGGCCACCGAACTGTCGGCCGAGGCGGCGCGCCTGGCCGGCAGCGGCGGCCAGGCCGTCGACCGCGCGGTGGCGACGATGGAATCGATCCGCGCCAGCTCGCGCAAGATCGTCGAGATCATCGGCGTCATCGACGGCATCTCGTTCCAGACCAACCTGCTGGCCCTGAACGCGGCGGTGGAAGCAGCACGCGCCGGGGAACAGGGGCGCGGTTTCGCCGTCGTCGCCAGCGAGGTGCGCACGCTGGCCCAGCGCTCGGCCTCGGCGGCCAGGGAGATCAAGGCACTGATCGCCGATTCGGTCGCCATCATCGACAACGGCAGCGCCTCGGTCGACGAGGCCGGCGCCAGCATGGGCAGCGTGGTCGCCTCGGTGCAGCAGGTGAACGACATCATCAAGCGCATCAGCGCGGCCAGCGACGAACAGGCCCAGGGCATCGCCGAGGTGAACCTCGCCGTCGGCCACATGGACGACATGACGCAGCAGAACGCGGCCCTGGTCGAGCAGGCCGCGGCGGCGGCGACCAGCCTGCACGAGCAGACGCTCAACCTCGCCCACGCCGTCTCGGTGTTCCAGATCGAGGGCGTGGAAGCCATCGTACGGGAAGAGGACGCATCCGCATCCGCCCCCACCGTCGCCACGGACCGCCGCGCCGCCGGCAGCCCGATGCGCGCGCGGCCGGCGCTGGAACACCAGCCGCGCAAGGCCGAGCGTCCACGCCGGGTCGTCAACGGCTAGATTCGCGAAAAGAGCGCCGTCGTTCCCGCGCAGGCGGGAACCCATACCGAGCAACCGGATTCCGTATATTAAAAATGCCTCGGTCTTTGTAGAGGCCGAGACTTCGGACATTCAGCATGGATTCCCGCCTTCGCGGGAACGACGGCATCAACGGAACGGCTTGCTCACCCAGCGCGAGCCGGCCAGGCCGAAGCGCCACGGCACGTCGACCGCCTTCGAGATGCCGATGCGCGGTCCGGCCACCACCTCGATGTCCCCTTCGGCCGGCGCCAGCGCGAACGGCGCGCTGTCCAGCGCATGGCCGTTGAGCGCGCGCGTCACGCCCAGCGCCTGGCACAGTTTTCCCGGCCCCGAGCACAGCAGCCATTCGTCCACGGTGCCGCGCCGCGCGCGCATCGCGTCCAGTCCCGCCACGGGCTCCAGCGCGCGGATCAGGACGCCGGCGCCATGCCCCTCTTCGCGGCAGACGAAATTCAGGCACCAGTGGATGCCGTAGGAGCGGTACACATAGGCGTGCGCCGGCGGACCGAACATCGCGAAATTCCGGTCGGTCCGCCCCGTGTAGCTGTGCGACGCCGGATCCTCGCCGTCATACGCTTCCGTTTCCACGATCCTGCCGCCGACACCGTCGACCAGCACCGTCACGCCGATCAACTGGCGCGCCACCACGTGGGAAGGCGCGGAAAAATCGATACCGATGAGTGTAGATAATGACATGTATCGATTTTATAACGGCAAAAAACGAACGGTCGCACTGTCGAATTTGCTACATAAAGGCAATACCTTGCTGCAACTTCCGCGCACCTGGTGTAGAGTGTCGACCTTGTAGATATTTCTTTGCGGCATCATCGCAACACCCCTCCAGCCATGACTACAGCAGCCGCACTGGCGCGTCCGAGCGCCGCCGAGGATCCCGTCGACGCCCTGATCAAGTCGATCCGCATTCCGCCGCGTCCCAGCCTGCTGGCCGACCTGCAGCGCGAACTCGCCTCGTCCGACCCGAGCCCGGAAGCCATCGGCCGCATCGTCGCCAGCGACGTCGGCATGTCCGGCGCCCTGCTCAAGCTCGCCAACTCGGCCGTCTTCGGCGGCCGCAGGGCCAAGTCGATCGAGCAGGCGATCCTGTTCCTCGGCATTAACCAGGTCGCCGCCATGATGACGGGCCTGCTGGCGCGCCAGGCGATTCCCGCCAACAGCGCGGCGCTGGCCAGCTTCTGGGACCTGTCGAGCCGCCGCGCCGAGGCGATGGTGTTCCTGTCACGCCGCCTGCGCATCGGCGAGCCGGACGTGGCCCATACCTTCGGCCTGTTCTGCGACACCGGCGTGCCGCTGCTGATGGACCGCTTCGCCGACTACGGCGCGACCTACGCCGCCGCCTCGCTCGAAGCGGAGCGCCCGTTCACGGCGCTGGAAGAGGAGCGCCACAGCACCAGCCACGCGGCGATCGGCACCCTGCTGGCGCGCAACTGGGGCCTGTCCGGCGACGTCGCCTGGGCCATCCTGCACCATCACGACTACACGGTGCTGGACGACGCCAGCAGCGCGCCCGTGGTGCGCTCGATGGTGGCGCTGTCGCTGCTGGCCGAAAATGCCATCTGCAAGTACCAGGGCCATACCGAATCGCTCGAATGGAACAAGGGCGGCGCCCGCGCCTGCGCCTACCTCGGCCTGTCCGACGAGGAAACCGCCGAATTGCTCGACGAGCTGCTCGAAGCCTTCCACGACGAATAAGTATTTACTCTCCCTTCCGACCGGCAGATACTGATTCCATAACAAGTATCCGCCTACGGGGGAGACATGAAACGCCTGCTGTCCCTGGCCTTGTGCCTGCTGCTGGCCGCTTGCGCCAGCGTCGCCCCGCCGCCCTCCCCCGCCCCGCTGTTCGCCGACGCCGCCTTCGCGCCGCCTTCCGAGCCCGTGGGCACCGCCGACCTGTTCGCACTGAGCCCCGCGATGCGCGCCTACCTGCACAGCCCCGCCTTCGCCGCCCACCTGCGCGAGAAGGGACCGAAACAGGGACTGCTCGACGCCCTGTACAGCAAGAGCGACCTGAAACTGGAATACGATGCGCGCACCACGCGCACCGCGGCCGGCACCTATGCGGCGCGCGCCGGCAACTGCCTGTCGCTGGTGATCATGACGGCGGCGTTTGCCCGGGAGCTCGGCATGGACGTGCAGTTCCGCAGCGTGACGGCGGAAGGCACCTGGACCCGCGAGGGCGGCCTGTACCTGCTCTCGTCCCACGTCAACATCGCGCTCGGCCGGCGCGCCGTCCCGGGCCGCTACGACGCCGACGCGCTGCACCAGCTGGTGGTCGATTTCCTGCCGCCGCCGCAGGCCGCCCACCTGCGCGTGCGCGAACTGGACGAAGGCGAGATCGCCGCCCTGTTCCTCAACAACCGCGCCGTGGAGACGCTGGTACAGGACCGCATCGACGACGCCTACTGGTGGGCGCGCGCGGCGGTGGCGGCCAACCCGCGCGACATCACCGCCTACAACACGCTGGGCGTGGTCTACCAGCGCCACGGCGACCTCGCGATGGCGGAACGCGCCTGGCGCGCCGCCCTGGCCCGCGCGCCCGAAAACCTGGCCCTGCTGCAGAACCTGGCGCCCCTGCTGGCGCAGCAAGGCCGCATGGCGGAAGCGCGCGACATCGAACGGCGCGTGGCGCGCATCGAGCCGGTGCCGCCGTTCCACTACTTCGACCAGGGCCTGGCCGCGCTGAAGGAAGGCGACAACGACAAGGCGCGCCAGCTCTTCGAACGCGAGCTGAAGCGGGCGCCGTATTCGGACGAGTTCCACTTCTGGCTGGCCGTGGCGCTGCTACGCCTGGGTGATGCCAGGCAGGCGCGCGAGCATCTGGTGCTGGCCGTCGAGCACAGCGCCCGCGGCGACATGCGCGACGTCTACTCGGCCAAGCTGGCGCACCTGCGGCGCCAGGGTGCGAACGGATTGAACCTCCACTGAGCCGACAACAAAACGGCCGCGCCGCTCGCAGACATGCTGCGAAGGGCGCGGCCGTTCGGATGCCGTGACGGGTGATCAGCGGCGGCGCGGACGTGCGGACGGCGACGGTGCGCCGCGCGTCTCGAGGTGGCGGAACACGATGCGTCCCTTGTTGAGGTCGTACGGCGACATCTCCAGCTTGACGCGGTCGCCCGCGATGATGCGGATATGGTTCTTCTTCATGCGGCCGGACGTGTAGGCGATCAGTTGATGGCCATTCTCGAGGTCGACACGGAAGCGCATTTCCGGCAGTACTTCGGTGACCTTGCCGGTCATTTCGATCAGCTCTTCTTTCATGGTGCGTGTCCTTTCATGTGCGTGACGGACCAAGCCTTTCCGCAGTACCGATGCCGATGCCGATGCGAATGCCGCGGCCAGGGCCTGGCGCCGTGCCGGGCTATCGTCGAAGGTCGGGGAAAGAGGACGGCACACCGGTGATGGCAGGGGCCGTGAACTTGGGGATGCATCCGATATGGGGACGTTGCCGCAGAAAAAAAGGGGGGAATCGGAATTTCCGGCCACTTTCTGCCACTACCTGCGCAAAGCGCGCTATTCTTGACGTTTCTACAGTGCTTTCGCCATCATGTCTTCGCTCCCGCCGGCCCTCATCGTCATCGACATGCAAAAAGGGATGGCCGATCCCCTCCTCCCGCGCAACAATCCGGATGCCGAGGAACGCATCGCCGCGCTGCTGGCCGCCTGGCGCCAGGCCGGCGCGCTCGTGGTCCACGTGCGCCACATCTCGCGCACGCCCGGCTCGCCGTTCTGGCCGGGCCAGCAAGGCGTCGAATTCCAGGAACGCTTCAAGCCTTCAGGCGATGCGCACGTCGTCGAGAAGAACGTGCCGGACTGCTTCGTCCAGTCGGGCCTGGAGCGCTGGCTGCGCGTGCGCGGCATCGCGCGCCTCGTGCTCGTCGGCGTCAGCACCAACAATTCGGTGGAAGCCAGCGCGCGCACGGCGGGACAGCTGGGCTTTGCCGTGCAGGTGGTCAGCGACGCGACGTTCGCGTTCGACAAGCACGACTACGGCGGCACGCTGCGCAGCGCACAGGACGTGCACCTGATGGCGCTGGCGAACCTCGACGGCGAATATGCCCGCGTGGTCGATACCGCGGGCGCGCTGGCCGCCCTTCAGGATTAACGGCGGCGGAAGCCGGTACGCGGCGCCGACGCGCCGCGCTTTTCGATATGGCGGAAGGTGATGCGGCCCTTGCTCAGGTCATAGGGCGACAGTTCCAGGCTGACCTGGTCGCCGGCCAGGATGCGGATGTGGTTCTTGCGCATCTTGCCGGACGTGTAGGCGATCAGCTTGTGGCCGTTCTCGCAATCGACGCGAAAACGCGAATCCGGCAGCACTTCGGCAACGACGCCGTTCATTTCGATCAGTTCTTCTTTTGACATCTGGACTCCGTATGAGACATGGGCAGGCAACCGCGGTGCCTGCGAATGCGGACCGGCCGCGAATCATGGATCCGCGACGCCGCGTGGGACGGTAGTGATGGCCGCATCCCCTCGCTCGGAGGACGGGACAAGGTCGGAAAAAGCGCGCTTGCCGCGGGCTTCGTTTCAATGGGACGCCGGATTGCGATGGGCGTGTCGGATGGCGCTGTGCGCCGGTTGGCCGGCAGGGGCCGTCACGTGACGCGCACTGCACCGCGCAGGAGTTCGCCGGGCTGCGGCAGCCTGGGCGACCGTGCAGTGTAACACGCTTCCCCGTATGGCGGACCAGCAACCTTCCGTCGATAGCGTATCGACAACAGCACGGCCAATGCCTCATCGCTTGAAGTCCACACACAAAGGTGCTACCTTGGTAGCACCCGACAATGCGAGCCGATGATGACGACTACCTCACTCAAACTTCCCGATGACCTGAAACAGCGTGCCGCCTCTGCTGCCCAGGAGCTGGGCGTTAGTCCTCACGCATTCATGGTCGACGCAATCCGGCAGGCGGCCCATGCGGTCGAACAGCGTTCGAGCTTCGTTGCGCAGGCACGTGAGGCCAAAGCCGAGATGCTGCAGGAGGGGCTGGGCCATGACGCCGATGATGTGCGTGCCTATTTGCGGCAGCGGCTGCAAGATGGCCAAGCCAGCAGGCCCGCCAAAAAGCCATGGCGCGAATAAGTTACTCGAGCCGAGCCCTGGCCGACCTGGAACGGATCAGTGATTTTCTTTCGGCCGAAGGCCTTGATGCACAACGCGAAGCGCTCGACCTCATCGACGAGGCAATATCCATACTCGACCGGCATCCGCTGATCGGCCGCCTGGCCGAGCATGACATGCGAGAGCTCGTCATCTCACAGGGAAGAACCGGTTACGTCGCGCTCTATAGTTACGAAATCGCCAGCGATGCCGTTCTTGTTCTCGCCTTGCGCCACCAACGTGAAGCAGGTTTCCACGGATAGCCCCAGCAAGACTCATTGCCTCAACGTCAGTTAGACAAAGGTGCGAACAAACACGCGCGGATTATTCTTTCGTCTATATTTTTCCATGAACGCTACCGCTTGGTATGCTGAAAAAAAACCTGAGATCGCAAGAAAATACAAAGGTATGTTATTCAAGAAATCCCCGTCCATATGGAATAACTTGACATCGAATTTTCCATAGATGAAAAGCAGCGGCAATATGACGAGCATGGCGCCGGTCATTGCAGCCGCTTTTCGCTCGTCTTGCGTCGCTCCCGCCACGATTTGTCCGTGGCAGCCTCGGCAGATGGTTTGTTCCAACGCAAAACCGGTATGACAATGCGGACAAACAAATGGAAGTGCCGGCTCCTCTGCACAATTGTCCGAGCACATTGATCTTGGCTTGCCCAAATTCCGATCAGCCTCTTCTTCTGCCTGTCTCTTCCACTCATATAGTAATTCTTGAGGGAATTTATGACTATCAACATCAATGCGCCTGGCGCAAGTTGCGCAGAGCCAAATTCCATTGGATGGCGAAGTACGCTCGGCTTGCGTCATCGTTGCGTCGTAACGCGGGCCACGAGGAGATGCTGCGCAAATATGAGCGCACACTCCCACACGAGTAGACTTCAACACTGCGTCATTCGGACCTGTTGTAGTACATCTGCAATTCGGATTCGAACAAAATCCGCCTACGCGTTCGCGTAGCACAATCATCACATTAGAAGAAAACTCGTCTCGAGTAGCCATGACTTTCTCAGTGTTCTGCCGAGCCATCAATGAGCTTAGCGACATTGAACTGATATGCAAGCATCTCTTCAATGCACCCGGCCAATGAACCGATCTTTGTAGATGCTCAGTCCCCTTCGACAAGGCGCCGCCAGACGCCGAGCTTCTGCTCGAACGTCATCGCCATGTGCGCCGGAGAACTCGACGGCAGCACCACCGTGCGGTAGCCGTGCTCCGCGAACTGCGGCGCGAATTTTCCCGATGCCTGGCCATTGAATCCGACCGTCTCCAATTCCGGGCAAAGCCGGTGCAGCCGCTCGAAATCGTTGGCGGCGGGCTTCCTGATGGCGGAATCGAGGCTGCCTTCGCGCTCGCAGGCGGCCAGCACGTCCCACAGGCCGAAGCGGTGCGCAAGCAGGCGCGGCAGGCGTTCGTCGTAGGGTAGCGCGTACAGGTCTTCGCCGACCAGGGCGCCGACGAGCTTCCAGAACTGGTTGCGCGGATGCGCGTAGTACTGCTGGGCGGCCAGTGAGGCGGCGCCGGGGAAGCTGCCCAAGATCAGGATGCGGGTGTCGGAGGCGATGACGGGGGCGAGGCCGGTAAGGAGAGGCGATTCCATGTCGCGATTGTAGCCTTGGTGTGGGCCTGCACGCTAACTTGGGTTCCTGCCTTCGCAGGAACGACGGCTTCAGGTGAGCGGCTATATCACGCGTCTGCGACAAAAAAAGCGGCGGTACGCTCTCGCATACCGCCGCAAAGGGCATTACCGGTTAGATCAGTAAGGCCAGGGACTTCGTCCAGGTCATCCCATTCAGTTGCGCGCCTGGGCCGTGTCGTCGGCCCTGGACGCGGCATCCCAGCCGCCGCCCAGCGCGCGGATCAGCGCCACCGTCGTGATGGCGCGCTCGCCGCGCAGCTGGACCGCATTGCGTTCCACGGTCGCCTGGTTGCGCTGGGCGTCCAGCAGTTCCAGGTAGCTGCCGCGGCCCGCGTCGTACAGCTTCTGCGCCAGGTCGGCCGAGCGGCGTGCCGAGACGACCGCCGCCTCGATCTCGGCGCTCTGCCCTGCCAGGATGCGCAGGCCGGCCAGGTTGTCCTCGACTTCGGCGAACGCCGTCAGCACGCTCTGGCGGTAGGAGCCGACCGCTTCTTCCAGCGCCGCCTCGCTGCGCACGACGTTGTTGCGGTTGCGGCCGCCGTCGATCAGGGGCATCGACAGGGCGGCGCCCAGCAGCCAGGAGCGGCTGCTCCACTTGAACACCTCGGCCATGCTGGTGCCGACGCCGCCGCCCGCGGCGCTGATGTTCAGCGCCGGGAACATGGCGGAACGGGCGACGCCGATGCGGGCGTTGGCCGCTTCCATCGTGCGCTGGGCGCTGGCGATGTCGGGACGGCGCTCCAGCAGCGCGGACGGCAGGCCGGCCGGAATCGTCGGCAGCGCGGCCGCGTCTTCCAGCGGTGCGGTCGGCGCGCTGAACGCGGCCGCCGGCTTGCCCAGCAGGACGGCCAGCGCGTGCTCGGCGTTGGCGCGGTCGCGCTGCAGGCCGATCGCCTCGGCGCGTGCCGTCGACAGTTCGGTCTTGGCGCGCGACAGGTCGAATTCGCCGATGTCGCCCAGCTCGAAGCGGCGGCTCGTGATGCGCACGCTTTCCTCGCGCAGCTTCACCGTCTGGTTCACGGTCGCGATTTCCGCATCCAGCTCGCGCAGGCGGAAATAGGTCTGCGCGACGTCTGCCTGCAGCGACAGCAGCACGGAGCGGTAGGTCGCTTCCACCGCGCCGGCGTCGCCGCGCGCGGCCGCCACGTTGGACGAGACGCGGCCGAACAGATCGACTTCGTAGCTGGCCGACAGGCGGGCCGCGTACACATTGTCCGGCGCGATTGCGGTGCCGCGCGGCAGCTGTGCTTCCAGCGGCGACAGGCGTTCGCGCTGGGCGCCGACGTTCACGCCCACTTGGGGGATGCGGTCCGCTTCGGCGATGCCGGCGATGGCGCGGGCCTGCTTCACGCGGGCGGCGGCCACCGTCAGGCTCTGGTTGTTGGCCGTGGCTTCGGCGACCAGCGCATCGAGCGACGCGTCATGGAAGGCGCGCCACCATTCGCCGCGCGGCTGGCTTTCGGCCGGCTGGCCGACCTTCCAGGTGGTGCCGTCGGCCGCCGTGGCGACGGCCTCCGTAGCGACGGCCGGGCTTTCCTTGAAGGCCGCCGGTGTCGCCACCTGCGGCTGTTCGAACTTGGGCGCTGCGCACGCCGTCAGCAGCAGTGCTGCCAACAGCGGGGTCACGCCTCTTGCAATCATCGTCTTCATATCAGTGTCCTTCCAGTGCCGGCATGTCGTCGCCCGGGATGCCGGCCGCGGCCGGGGTCGTCGCATGGGCGGGAGCATGCTTCGGTTTTTCGAATCGCTTGGCCAGCGTGCGCAGCAGGACGTAGAACACCGGCGTCAGGAACAGGCCGAAGAAGGTCACGCCCAGCATGCCGGCGAACACGGCGACGCCCATGGCGTGGCGCATCTCGGCGCCGGCGCCGTGCGAGAACACCAAGGGCACGACGCCCATGATGAACGCGATCGACGTCATCAGGATCGGACGCAGACGCAGGCGGCAGGCTTCCAGCGCGGCCTGCACGATGGTGCGGCCATGGTGTTCCAGCTCGACGGCGAATTCGACGATCAGGATCGCGTTCTTCGACGCCAGGCCCACCAGCACGAACAGCGCGATCTGGGTGAACACGTTGTTGTCGCCGCCGGTCACCTTCACGCCGATCAGCGCGCACAGGATCGACATCGGCACGATCAGGATCACGGCCAGCGGCAGGGTCCAGCTTTCGTACTGGGCAGCCAGCACCAGGAACACGAGCAGCACGCACAGCGGGAACACGTAGATCATCGTGTTGCCGGCCAGGATGTCCTGGTACGTCAGGTCGGTCCACTCGTAGGCGATACCCTTCGGCAGCACTTCACGCGCGATCTCTTCCATCGCGGCCTGGGCCTGGCCCGACGAGACGCCCGGGGCCGGGCCGCCGTTCATCTCGGCGGCGACGTAGTTGTTGTAGCGCTGGACGCGGTCCGGGCCATAGGTGTCCTTGATCTTCATGAGCGAGGACAGCGGGATCATCTCGCCCTTGTCGTTGCGGACCTTCAGCTGGGCGATCTGTTCGCGCTGCGAACGGAACGGCGCATCGGCCTGCACGCGCACCTGGTAGGTACGGCCGAACTGGTTGAAGTCGTTCACGTACAGCGAGCCGAGGTTGATCTGCAAGGTCTGGTTGATCTCGGACAGCGGCACGCCCAGCTGCTTGGCCTTCACGCGGTCGACATCGGCGAACAGCTGCGGCACGTTGATCTGGTAGCCCGAGAACACGCCCTGCAGGCGCTTGTCGGTGGAGGCCTTGGCCATGAAGGCCTGCACCGCCTTGTTCAGTTCATCGTAGCCCAGGTTGCCGCGGTCCTCGATCATCATCTTGAAGCCGCCGGTGGTGCCCAGGCCGTTGACTGGCGGGGGCGGCAGCACCATCACGAACGCATCCTCGATGGCGCCCATGCGCTTGTTGATCTCGGCGGCGATGGCGTCGGCGCTCTGGTCCTTGCCGGTGCGCTCGTCGAATGGCTTCAGGGTGGTGAACACGATGCCGGCGTTCGGCGCATTGGTGAAGCCGTTGATCGACAGGCCCGGGAACGCGACCGACGATTCCACGCCAGGGATCTGCTTGGCGACGTCGGACATCTTGCGGATCACTTCATCGGTACGGTCCAGCGAGGCCGCATCCGGCAGCTGGGCGAAGCCGATCAGGTAGGCCTTGTCCTGCGCCGGCACGAAGCCCGGCGGCACCGCCTTGAACATGAACACGCCGGCGATACCCAGCAGCACGTACACGGCGAGCGATGCGCTCTTGCGCTTCAGGACGCCCTGCACGCCGCCTTCGTACTTGTGCGCGGAGCGGTTGAAGAAGCGGTTGAACGCCTTGAAGAAGCGGCCAAACACGAAGTCCATGCCACGGGTCAGCGCATCCTTCTTGGCGCCGTGCGGTTGCAGCAGCACGGCCGACAGGGCCGGGGCCAGCGTCAGCGAGCTGAATGCCGAGATCACGGTCGAGATGGCGATGGTCAGCGCGAACTGGCGGTAGAACTGGCCCGTCAGGCCGGACACGAAGGCGATGGGCACGAACACGGCGCACAGCACCAGGGCGATCGCGATGATCGGGCCGGACACTTCCTTCATCGCCTGCACGGTCGCATCGTGCGAGTTCAGGCCGTTCTCGATGTTGCGCTCGACGTTCTCGACGACCACGATGGCGTCGTCGACCACGATGCCGATGGCCAGCACGAGGCCGAACAGCGACAGCGTGTTGATCGAGAAGCCGAAGGCGAGCATCACGGCGAAGGTACCCACCACGGAAACCGGCACGGCCAGCAGCGGGATGACGGAGGCGCGCCAGGTCTGCAGGAACACGATCACGACGATCGCGACCAGCACGATGGCTTCGAACAGCGTGTGGATGACGGAGTTGATCGACTCGCGCACGAACTGGGTCGGGTCATACACGATGCTGTAGGTCATGCCCTGCGGGAAGTCCTTCGACAGTTCTTCCATCTTGGCGCGCACGTCGGTCGACAGCTGCAGCGCATTGGCGGTCGGCGACTGGAACAGCGGCAGCGCGACGGCGGACTTGT
Organism: Massilia sp. YIM B02763; assembly: GCF_030412015.1. Taxonomy (GTDB): domain Bacteria; phylum Pseudomonadota; class Gammaproteobacteria; order Burkholderiales; family Burkholderiaceae_D; genus Telluria. The sequence goes on from NZ_JASNRD010000017.1 coordinate 23,122, forward strand.
TGTCCAGCAGCGAACGCAGCGCATAGGAGTTCGAGCCCATTTCGAGGCGCGCGACGTCCTTCAGCAGCGTGGTGGCGCCGTCGGCATTGGTCTTGACGACGATGTTGCCGAATTCCTCGACGCTGGCCAGGCGGCCCTGCGTGTTCACGGTCAGCTGGAAGTCCGCGTTCTTGGACGGGCCCTGGCCGACGACGCCGGCAGCGACCTGCACGTTCTGCTCGCGGATGGCGTTGACGACGTCGCTCGCGGTCAGGTTGCGCGCGGCGACCTTCTGCGGATCGAGCCAGACGCGCATGGAGTAGTCGCCCGAACCGAAGACCTGGACGTCGCCCATGCCGTCGATGCGCGCCAGCTGGTCCTTGACGTTCAGCGTCGCGTAGTTGCGCAGGTAGAGGTCGTCATAGCGGCCGTCCGGCGAATTCAAGTGCACCACCATCGTGATGTTCGGCGAGCTCTTGACGGTGGTGACGCCGATCTGGCGCACCTCGTCCGGCAGGCGCGGCAAGGCGCGCTGGACGCGGTTCTGCACCTGCGTCTCGGCCTTGTCGACGTCGGTGCCGATCTTGAAGGTCACGGTCAGCTGCAGCGCGCCGTCGGAGGTGTTCTGCGAGGTCATGTACAGCATGCCCTCGACGCCGATGATCTCCTGTTCGATCGGCGTCGCCACCGTCTCCGCGATGACCTTCGGGTTGGCGCCGGGGTACTGGGCGCGCACGACAACCGACGGCGGCACGACCTCGGGGTATTCCGAGATCGGCAGCGCGAAGATCGAGATCAGGCCCGCCACGAAGACGATGACCGACAGCACGGCCGCGAAGATCGGCTTGTCGACGAAAAAGCGTGAGATATTCATTGTTCTTGTTCCTTACGAAGCTTGGTTCCCTGCACGTCCTGGTCGGACTTACTTGGACTCGGCCATGGCCAGCTTGGCGCCGTCCTTGGCGCTGTCCTTGGCGGGCGCAGGATTGCCGGAAGTGCTGGCCACCATCGGTACCACGTTGGCGGTGATCGGCGCACCCGGACGCACGCGCTGCAGGCCGTTGACGACGATCTTCTCGCCCGGCTTCAGGCCCGTGCGCACGACGCGCAGGCCATCGACGACGGGACCGAGGGTGACGGCGCGGTACTCGGCCTTGCCTTCCTTGTCGACGACGAACACGAACTTGCGGCTCTGGTCGGTACCGACGGCGCGGTCGCTGATCAGGAGGGTGTTCTTCTGGACGCCGCCGCCGATCTGCACGCGGGCGAACAGGCCGGGCGCCATGCTGCGGTCCTTGTTGTCGAAGGTGGCGCGCATGCGCACGCTGCCGGTACGCGAATCGAGCTGGTTGTCGACGAATTCCAGCTTGCCCTCGTGCGGGAAGCCTTCCTCGTTGACCAGGCCCACCTGCACGCCGACCGGCTTGCCCGCATGCGCTTCGCCGCTCACGCGCAGATAGGTTTCCTCGTCGCCGTCGAAGCTGGCGTAGATGCGGTCCAGCGACACGACGGAGGTCAGCACGGCCGACGCGTCGACCAGGTTGCCCAGGGTGATCTCGGCCTTCGACACGCGGCCGTCGATCGGCGAGGTCACGCGGGTGTAGGTCAGGTTCAGTCGCGCGGCATCGGCCTGCGCCTCGGCGGCGCGGGCGGTGGCGTCCAGTTCCTTCAGGCCGGCGGCGCGCTCGTCGTACTCGCGCTGGGCGATCGCCTTGTCGCCCAGCAGGCGCTCGGCGCGGTTCAGTTCGATCTTGGCCAGTTCGGCCTTGGCGCGGGCCGACTTGGCGGCCGCTTCGGCGCGGTCGTACTCGGCCTGGTAGGGACGCTGGTCGATCACGAACAGCACGTCGCCCTTTTTCACCTCGGCGCCCGGCTTGAAGTTGACGGCCGTGATGAAGCCGGAAACGCGCGGACGGATCTCGACGCGGTCGATGGCTTCCAGGCGGCCCGAGAATTCCTGGGTGTCGGCGACGGGCTTTTCCAGCACGACGGCGGCCGAGACCGGCGGACCGGCGGGAGCGGCGGCGGCGGCTTCGGCCTTGCCGGTCGCGTCCGAGCAGCCGGCAATCAGGGCCGCGATGCCGGCGGCGCCAAGTGCCAGGACCAGCGGGCGTGCCGCGGTCTGCAGTTGGTGGATGGTTTTCATGGTGTTGCCCTCCGATGTGACGAATGTTAATAATTTATTAATATTGAGACGAGCGCCGTCCTTTCCTGGCTTTTGTTCGGAAAAGACGGGTCTCCCGTGCCTCTGTGGGCACGTGCTACTGGGGGTTGAGGATTGCGATGAAGCGAAGTACTACGGGTTTGGCAGCCGGCTCAACAGCCGCCGGCGGCAAACGCCTGCTCTTCCTGCTCGAGGCCGGCAACGAAGCTCGCGATCGCTTCGAGCGCAGGCACCTTGCAGGCACATTGGGTACGCCCATCCGGGTCGCGCAGGCGTGCCGGTCCCATGCGTCGCATCGTGACGGTCACGCCGGACTGCATCAACTTGTTGCCGTAGGCCTCGGCTTCGTCGCGCAGCGGGTCGTCCTCGGCCGACAGGATCAGGGCCGGGGGCAGGTTCTTCAAACGGCTCGATTGCAGCGGCGACGCATACGGATGGCTGCGGTCCGCGGCATGCGGCAGGTAGCCGCGGTAGGCGGCGGCGCATTCGTCGACCGCCTTGGCCTGGTCCACGCAGGTCGGCATCTCGCGCATCGAGCCGGTCGACAGGCCGGGATCGAGCATCGGCATGATGAGGATCTGGCCGGCCAGCTTGGGGGCGCCGCGGTCGCGCGCCATCAGCGCGCACACGGCGGCGAGGTTGGCGCCGGCCTCGATGCCGGCCACCAGCATGCGCTTGCCGGTCCAGCCCAGCTTGGTCTTGTTCTTCTTCGCCCACAGCAGCACGGCATGCGCATCCTCCACCGCTGCCGGGAAGGGTTTCACCGTCGCCAGGGTATAGGTGGAGGATAACACCACCGGATAGCCGCTCGCCCCTGTCAAATGGCGCAGGAACTCGTCGGAACATTCCAGGTCGCCGTCGACGAAGCCGCCGCCGTGGAAGAACACGATCAGGATGTCGCGCTTGCCGTCGCTGCTGGCCTTGTACAGGCGCGCAGCCAGCGCGCTTTCGGCACCGGCGACGTCGAGGTCGCGTACGGCCAGCACATGGCCGGCGTCCTGGCCGGCATCCTTGCGGACGGCGCTCATCGCTTCACCTCGCATGCGTCGTTTGCAGCCAGCAGCCTGGCCGGGCCCGCCGTGGTGGGCAAGTCTCCCACCACGCGCGGTTCCGATGCCACCACGTGGAACAGGGCGTCATAGCCGCGCGCCTCGGCGCCGGCCGCATGCGCGAACTCGTCGGTCAGCAGCATGCCAGCCATGGCCGCGACACCGAGCACGAGCCCGAGCGTTGCTGCGACTGCATTCCATTGACGTTTCATGACGTTCTCCCGTGTTCCTTCACATCTGCTGTTGGCTGTCGTGCTATCAAATTTTGTCACTACAGTTCCGACACTATAGACTTCATCTACAATCTAATAAATAGCTCAATTTCGAATTGATTGTTCAGAGTTCTGAACAATCAATGTATTTCCAGGCTTTATGCGCCCCGCATGAGGCCGAAAGGTTGCTCATGAACAAGCTACAAGCCATGGAAGTCTTCGTGCAGGTGGTCGACGCCGGCAGTTTTACCCGCGCCGCCGAAATGCTGCAGATGCCCAAGGCCACCGTCTCGACGCTCGTGCAGTCGCTGGAAGCATCGCTGTCGGCCAAGCTGCTGCACCGGACTACGCGCTCGGTGACGGTGACCACCGACGGCGCCGCCTATTACGAGCGCTGCCTGCGCATCCTGTCCGACGTGCGCGACGCCGAGGAATCGCTGTCGCGCACCCGGCTCTCGCCCAGCGGCCGCCTGCGCGTGGACGTGCCGACCGGGCTGTCGAGCGAGATCATCGTGCCGGCCCTGCCCGCCTTCTTCGAACGCTATCCGGACATCATGCTGGAACTGGGCAGCTCCGACCGCATCATCGACCTGGTCGAGGAAGGCGTCGATTGTGCCGTGCGCGGCGGCACGCTCGCCGACGAGAGCCTGATCGCGCGCCGCGTCGGCGCCATCAATTTCTTCACGGCGGCGGCGCCGTCCTACCTGGCGCGCTACGGCGTGCCCCAGCATCCGCGCGACCTCGAACGGCACCGCTGCGTGAATTACTTTTCGTCCAAGACGGGCAAGACGTTCGACTGGGATTTCAACCGCGGCGACGAGCGCATCGTGGTGCCGATGCGCGGCGTGATCGCGCTCAACGAGTCGAATGCCTACGTGGAAGCGGGGCTGGCGGGCCTGGGCGTCATCCAGATGACGGACTACCTGGTCAAGCGCCACGTGGAAAACGGACGCATGGTGCAGGTGCTGCCGGACTGGCTGAGCGACTCGCTGCCGGTCCACGTCGTGTATCCGCAGAACCGCCACCTGTCGGCCAAGGTGCGCGTGTTCGTCGAATGGATCGCCGAGCTGTTCGCCGCCAATCCCTACATGAACGGCGGCACCGCGCAGCGGCCGCCGCTGCCCGTTGCGGCCGTGGCCTGAAGGCCGGTAGAATCGACCGCATGGGCCGCCAGAGCCCGCATCGCAGCCCGCACAACCAGGAGACGAGCATGACCCCGCCGCGCACCATCGACGTGCTGCTCGAGCGCTATGCCGACAGCCACCGCAACCCGACCAACGAACGCATCCACTTCGTGTGCGTGCCCGTGATCGTGTTCACGCTGCTGGGCATCCTGTGGAGCATCCATCCGCTCGCGGCCGTCGCCGCCTGCGCGGCGGCGCTGTGGTATTACCTGCGGCTGTCGCGCCCGTTCGCACTGGGCATGCTGGCGCTGGCGCTGGCCATGCTGGGCGTACTGGCCCTGCTACCGCCGCTGGCCGTGCTGCCCCTGTCGATCGCCGTCTTCGTCGTGGCCTGGATCGGCCAGTTCATCGGCCACCAGATCGAGGGCAAGAAACCGTCGTTCCTGGACGACCTGCGCTTCCTGCTGATCGGGCCGCTGTTCGTGCTCGGCTTCCTGTACCGCCGCTTCAATCTGGCCTACTGAGGCTGGCCTATTGAGGCATCCTGATGTGCGCCATGCGCGCACTGGAAGCGTATGCTGGGCGCATCGCCACTGCCCTACGCTGGAGACGGTCATGAACCCCAATCTCGCCATTCCCGCCACGCTCGCCGCCTGCGCCCTGCTGGGCGCCTGCGCCGGCCCGCCCACGTCGGGCAATGTGTACACCAGCGGCCAGACCATGAACGAGCAGACGGTACGCACGGGTACCGTCGAATCGGTGCGCAACGTCACCATCGCCAACCCGGAGACGGGCGTCGGGACCATGTCCGGCGCTGCGCTGGGCGGGCTGGGCGGCTCGATGGCCGGCAGCGGCCGCGGCGAGGCGGCGATGGGCATCATCGGCGCCGTGGCCGGCGGCCTCATCGGCAACCGGATCGAAAACCAGGCCAACAACAAGCCCGGCTTCGAGATCACGGTGCGGCTCGACAGCGGCGAATTGCGCTCGGTGACGCAGCTGGCCGACGAGATGTTCCGGCCGGGGGAACGGGTACGCCTGCTGAGCAATGGCTACACGACCAGGGTCACGCACTGACGGGACCGCGTCGTAAGATGGACACTTTCATATAGCTAATGTTCCGGCAATATCGCGAAAGCACTATACTTCCGCGATGCCCTCCTACGTCCTGTTCACCATCGCCTCGCTCATCTGGGGCTCCACCTTCTGGGCCATTACCTTGCAACTGGGCGAAGTCCCGCCCGCGGTATCGGTCGTCTATCGGTTTGCGCTGGCGTCGATGACGCTGTTCGCCTGGTGCCTGCTGCGCGGCGACAAGCTGCGGCTGCCCTGGCGCGTGCAGCGCTGGACGCTGCTGCAGGGTTTCTTCACCTTCGGCCTGTCCTACGTCTGCACCTACAACGCCGAACAGTACGTGGTCTCGGCCCTGGTGGCCGTGCTGTTCGCCCTGATGGTGTTCTGGACGCCGATCTGCGCGCGCATCGCCTTCGGCACCCCGATTCCGCTGCGCACCTGGGGCGCCGGCGTGGCCGCGATGGCCGGCGTGCTGCTGCTGTTCTGGCATGCGATCGGCAATGCGCTGCACGATATCAAGGGCGGCGGCCAGGGCCACTTCCTGCTGGGGCTGATGCTGGGCATCGGCGCCTCGGTCGCCAGCTCGGCCGGTTCCGTCGTCGTCGCCAAGGTGCGCGAGCAGTCGAGCAACCTGTTGCTGACGACGGGCTGGTCGATGTTCTGGGGCGCCAGCATGGTGGCCATCTGGTGCCTGGCGACAGGCCAGGAATTCATCATCCCGCGCGCGCCCAGCTATGTGTTCGGCCTGCTGCACCTGTCGATCTTCGGCTCGGTCGTCGCCTTCATCTGCTATTTCACGCTGATCAACCGCATCGGTTCGAGCAAGGCCGTGTACATCGGCGTGATCACGCCCGTGCTGTCGGTCCTGCTGTCGATCAAGCTCGAAGGCTATCGTCCCGGCCTCGTCGAATGGCTGGGCATGGCCGTGTGCCTGGGCAGCGTCGCCTGGGCCATGCGCGGCCCGGCCGCCAAGCCCGCGCCATCCATCCAACTGAACAATCCCATCGAAACGCCATGACCGTAGAAACGACCTTCGCCATCCGCCCCGCCACCCCTGCCGACGTCGCGCACATCCATGCGATGATCGTCGAGCTGGCCGTGTTCGAAAAGCTCGAGCACATGGTCGTGGCCACCGAAGCCCTGCTGCACGAGGGCCTGTTCGGCGCGCGTCCGGCCTGCGAAGCCATCATCGGCGAGGCCGACGGCGAGGTCGTGTGCTTCGCCCTGTTCTTCCACAACTTCTCGACCTTCCTGACGAAGAAGGGACTGTACCTGGAAGACCTGTACGTGCGCCAGGCGCACCGCGGCAAGGGCTACGGCAGCCGCATGCTGCGCCACCTGGCGCGCCTGGCCGTGGAGCGCCAGTGCGGCCGCTTCGAATGGTCGGTGCTCGACTGGAATACCCCGGCCATCGAGTTCTACAAGTCGATGGGTGCCGAGATCCTGCCGGACTGGCGCATCTGCCGCGTCACCGGCGCACCGCTCGAAGCACTGGCCGGACAATAAGCGCGTAACTAAGCGCATAACAGGCACGCATATACACCTGTCCAGAAAGAAAAAACCCACGGGCTAGCAATAGCACCGTGGGTGAACCCATTGTCGAATGGGGAGGGGAGACTTGAATCCAACGGGGTTCAATATATGCCTCCGTTTCCGTGCCGTGCGGATTCCTTACAAATGCTTACTTCGGTAACAGAAAGCTGCGATCTTGGGGCCCCCGCCCGATTGCGTGAACACAAATGCAAGGAATTTGCGTGAAAGACAATATTGGCTCAAGGGAGGAAACCATGAAACCCAGCGCCATTCCATTCGCCGGACCGATCTTCCGATGGGCCTACCTATGGGCTTACCGCAGCTGGCTGCGCTCGCGCATCGACACCTACACACGCGGCCTGCAGGCCATCGCCGTCCAGCGCGAAAACGACTTCCATGCGGAGCGCCTGCTGCACCGGGCAATCTCCACGACGCGTTCCAAGCTGCAGTCGCTGTAGGCGCCCGGCGGCGCCTCGGGTGCTGAAGGTGCCGAAGGTGCCGAAGGCGTTTCGGGTGCGGCAGGCGCTTCAGGCGCCGCGGCGGCGCGCCAGCAGGCGTTCGACGGCTTCGAAGCCCGCCTGGGTCAGCAATGCCAGCAATGCCGCCGGAATCGCCCCCGCCAGCATCATGTCGTTGTCGTTCAGCGCCAGGCCCGTGGTGATGCGTTCGCCGAAGCCGCCGGCGCCGATGAAGGCGGCGATGGTGGCCGTGCCGACGCTCATCACGGCCGCCGTCTTGATGCCGGCCAGGATCACCGGCGCGGCCAGCGGCAGCTCCACGTGCCGCAGCGCCTGGGCGCGCGTCATGCCCAGCGCCAGCGCCGCCGTGCGCAACCCTTTCGGCACCTGCAACAGGCCCGTGCAGGTATTGCGCACGATAGGCAGCAGCGCATAGGCGCACAGGGCCACCAGCGCGGGCACGGTGCCGATGCGGCCCAGCAGCGGGATCAGCATCGCCAGCAAGGCCAGCGAGGGAACGGTCTGCAGCACGCCGGCCAGGGCCAGCACCGCCTGGCGCAGGCGCGGCACCAGGGCCGCCACGATGCCCAGCGGGATGCCGGCGGCGCAGCCGAGCAGCACGGCCAGCGCCACCAGCAGCAGGTGCTGGCGCGCGAGCGGACCGAAGCCGTTGCCGAAGGTTTTGGTCCACAGGCCATCAACGGCAGGGTGGACGGCCGTGCCGTCAACGCGTCCGGGCAACGTCGGCATGGCCGTGGCGGCGTTCGTGGCGCAATGCACGCGTGCGCCGGACGCGTGGACGGCGGAGCCGTCCACCCTACAACTTAGCCATGCGCGGGCGATCGCCGCGAAATGCTTCTTGTCCAGTTCGGCCTCGGCATTCATGGCGATCATGTCGTCCGCCGCGATCGTGCCCTCGAGGGCTGTCAACGCCTGCCAGGCCTTCGGCAGGCGCTGCGGCAGGTCGAGGCGGTACAGCAGCACCGCGTCGTAGCGCGGGAAGTAATCCTTGTCGTCGGCCAGCACGCGCAGGCCGTATTGATGGATCTTGGCGTCGGTCGAATAGATGTCGATGGCGTCGACCTGATGCCGCAGCAGCGCCTCGTAGGCGATGCCGTGGTCCAGGCCGCGCGGCTGCTGCGGCAGGCCGTAGCGCCGCGCGAGGCCGGGCCAGCCGTCGCCGCGGCCGAGGAACTCGTGCGACAGGCCGATCTTCCAGTCCGGCCGCGCCGCCAGCTGCGACAGGCGCTCGATGCCGGCGTCGCCGCGCGTCGCCAGCGCATAGCCGTTGGAGAAACCGAGCGGCACCGCCACGCCCAGGCCCAGCGCACGCAGTCCGGCGCGCATCTGCTCCAGCGTGCCCGCTTGCGGATCCTTGAGGATTTCCAGGCCGATGGTCCCCAGGTATTCCGGATAGACGTCGATGGCGCCGGAGCGCAGCGCGCTCAGCACGATGGCCGTGTTGCCCAGGCCCTGCTTGTGCTCGGCCGGACCGGCCTTCGCCGCCGCCTGGGTCAGGATCTCGCCGAGGATGTAGGACTCGGTGAAGCGCTTGGAGCCGACGCGCAGGGGTTCTTCGGCGTGCGCAAGGGCGGGCAACAGGAGATGGGCGCAGGCGAGCAGCAGCAGGAAGATCCTCGGCATGGGGTGTCGTCGAACGATAAGCGGATGAGCTGGAGGATAACCGATTGGGCGTCGTGGCTGCGCGACGGAATTGCGTCCCCGCCTGCGCGCACTGCTGTCCGGGATAATCGCTACGCTCTGCAATAAGATGCGCCATAGATAAACCCGTCGTTCCCGCGAAGGCGGGAACCCATGCTGAGGTCCCGAAGTCGTTCACTTAATAAGCCCCCTCGTCTTCAACATACGGAATTCGGTTGCTCAGCATGGATTCCCGCCTTCGCGGGAATGACGATGCTTTTGTCACGAATAATATTCCGGACACCAGTGCGCCTGCGCGGGGACGACGTATCGGGACGCGGGCCGGCGTTCCTGTTACGGCAGCTCGACCCGCGGTGCCCGCGGCACGCCCGCGTTGACGACGGCCCGGCACGGATTCGCGCCCAGCGCATACGCCAGGTCGGCCGGACGCGCGATGTCCCAGATGGCCAGGTCGGCGCGCTTGCCGATGTCCAGCGTGCCGACGTCGCCCCGTCCCAGCGCGCGGGCGCCGTTGACGGTCGCCCCGCGCAGCGCCTCCAGCGGCGTCAGGCGCCACAGCGTGCAGGCCATGTTCATGGCGAGCAGCAAGGACGTCAGGGGCGAGGTGCCCGGATTGCAGTCGGTGGCGACGGCGAGCGGCACCCCGGCGGCGCGCAAGGCGTCCAGCGGCGGCATGCGCGTCTCGCGCAGGAAGTAGTAGGCGCCGGGCAGCAGCACGGCTACGGTGCCGGCCTGCGCCATCGCGGCGATGCCGTCCGGGGACAGCCATTCCAGGTGGTCTGCCGACAGGCCGCCGTAACGCGCCACCAGCGCCGCCCCGCCCTGGTCCGACAACTGCTCCGCATGCAGCTTCACGGGCAGGCCCAGGCGCCGCGCCGCGTCGAACACGCGCGCCGTCTGGGCCTGCGTGAAGCCGATGCGTTCGCAGAAGGCGTCGACGGCGTCGACCAGCCCTTCCCCCGCCAGCGCCGGCAGCATGTGCGCACACAGGTCGTCGATGTAGTCGTCGGCGCGGCCTGCATGCTCCGGCGGCAGCGCATGGGCGCCGAGGAAGGTCGTGTGCACCTGTACCGGCATGGTGGCGGCCACGCGCCGCGCCGTGCGCAGCATCGCCGCTTCCGACGCCAGGTCCAGGCCATAGCCGGACTTGATCTCCAGCGTCGTCACGCCCTCGGCCAGCAGGGCCGCGATGCGCAGCGCGCTCTGGCGCAGCAGCTCCTCTTCGGAGGCGGCACGCGTGGCGCGCACGGTGGACATGATGCCGCCGCCCTGGCGCGCGATGTCCTCGTAGCTGGCGCCGTTCAGGCGCGCCTCCCACTCGCCGCTGCGGTTGCCGGCATGGACGATGTGGGTATGGCAGTCGACCAGGCCCGGCGTGATCCACATGCCGCCGCAATCGTGCACGCGCTCCGCCCGCGGCGCCTGCGCGCGCGGCCCCAGCCAGGCGATGCGCCCATCGCGCACGGCCAGCGCGCCGTCCTCGACGATGCCGTAGCCGCCGTCCGCCATCGTGGCCAGGCGGGCGTTCGCGAACAGCAGGTCGGCCGTCTCAGTCATACAGGCCGTCGTCCTCGGCGAGATCGTCCTCGTCGTCGTAGTAATGGATGTCCGCGATGAAGATCGTGCCCTGGTCGGCCTGCAGCTTCCAGGTGGTGTCCTGGTCCAGTAGCACGGCGTCGTAGCGCACCAGATTGATGCGCTGGTCGTCGCTGCACAGCTCCAGGCCCTCCCCCTCGGCCAGGAACAGCACGGTGACGTCGGCGCGCGCGACGAAGGTGGAATCGCCGTCCAGCACGCGCCGGCCGAAGCGGTGCCAGCAGCGGTCCAGGCGCGTCATCACGTTGAAGTCCGTGCTGGGGCCGCGGCTGAGCTTGGCCTCGACGCGCGACTCGCCGTCGAACGCGGCGACCGGGTCGGCCTTCGACAGCATGGTCGGCTCGCCGTCGATGTCCAGCGTCATGCCGTGGCCGTCGACCAGCACCAGCGTGCGCTCGACGCCGGGAAAGGCGGAGAACGGTCCGTCGGCGGCGACCGTGGCCAGGCTCACGCGCCAGTCGAAGGCGTCGAAACCGGCATCCTGCGGGAACACGGCGATTTCGGTCGTGCTGCCGCCGCCGTTCTTCCACGAGACCGGCGCCAGGCCGGCGAACGGAATCAGCATCGTCATGGTCGTTTCCTCCCCGCTCAGGTCAAAGCTGTCGTAAGCATAACCTGTTCAGGCGCCGCGCAGTTCACGTACGGCAGCAATATAGCGCCGCGCGATGCCGTCCTGGTCCGCGTGGCGGCCGCCGCGCACCACCCAGCGGCCGCCGGCGAGCACATCGCGCACGAGGTTGTCGTTGCCGCAGAACAGGAAGCGGCCCAGCACGTCGTCCGCCCCGGCACCCGCCAGGTCGACGTGGTCCTCGTCCAGCACCAGCAGGTCGGCGCGCCGGCCGGGGACGAGACTGCCGACGGGCCGTCCCGCCGCCCGGGCGCCGCCGGCCAGCGCGCCCTGCCACAGGAAGGCGGCGACGTCGCGCTGCTCGGCGCCGACGGCGATGTTGCGGCGCTGCCGCTGCAGGCGCTGGCCGTATTCGAGCCAGCGCAATTCCTCGACCGGGCTCTGCGACACGTGGCTGTCGCTGCCGATGCCGAACCGTCCGCCGGCGGACAGGTAGGCTTCCAGCGGAAACAGCCCGTCACCCAGGTTGGCTTCCGTGGTCGGACACACGCCGGCAACGGCGCCGCTGGCCGCGAGGCCGGCCGTTTCATCCGCCGTCATGTGCGTCGCATGCACGAGGCACCAGCGCGCATCGACGTCTACTTGCTCCATCAGGTAGTCGACGGGGCGCCGCCCCGTCGCATCCAGGCACTGCGCCACTTCGGCCTGCTGCTCGGCCACGTGGATGTGCAGGGGGCGATCCGGCGGCAGTCCCTGTACCAGCGCGCGGATCTGGGCAATGGACGCGGCGCGCAGCGAATGGGGCGCGGCGCCCACCTCGAGCTGCGGACCGCGCAACGGTTCCAGCGCCTCCACGATGCGCAGCACGTGCTCCGGGTCGCTGCGAAAGCGCCGCTGTTCCGGCTTCAAGGGCGCGTCGCCGAAGCCCGCATGCGCGTACAGCACGGGCAGCAGCGTCAGGCCGATGCCGGAAGCCTGGGCGGCCCGCGCGATGCGCAGCGCCATCTCCGCCGCCTGGGCATAGGGGGCCCCGCCGGCATCGCGGTGCAGGTAGTGGAATTCGCAGATCGCCGTATAGCCGTGGCGCAGGCACTCGACGTGCAGCTGCGCGGCGATCGCCTCGGCCTGCTCGGGCCTGATACGGCCGGCGAAGCGGTACATCAGCTCGCGCCAGGTCCAGAAACTATCCGGCCCCTCCACCGTGCCCTGCGCGGCCCGCTCCGTCAGCCCGCCCAGCGCGCGCTGGAAGGCGTGCGAATGCAGGTTGACCATGCCCGGCACGACATACGCCGCCTGCGGCACGCCGGCGGGCGCCTGCGCATCCGGCGCCACCCGCACCAGGTCGCCGCCGGCATCCCATGCCAGCAGCACGTCGCGCCGCCAGCCCTCGGGCAGCAGCGCATGGCGGGCGAACAGTGCGCTCGTGGGCACCGTCATCGCCGCACCCACTCCAGCGCCGTGCCCAGCAATTGCCGCAGCAGCGGCTGCACCTGCGCCGCGACCTCGGGCCGGTAGTCGAACGGGGGTGCCTCGTCCATGTACAGGCACTGGCACATCTCGAGCTGGATCGCGTGCACGCCGGCGGCCGGATCGCCGTAGCGGCGCGTGATGTGGCCCCCCTTGAAGCGGCCGTTGAAGACGAAGGAGAAACGGTCCTGGGCGTTCGCGGCCTGGATCATCGCGCCTTCCAGCTGCAGCGAGCAGGACTTGCCGTCCGCGGTGCCGAAGTTCAGGTCGGGCAGGCGGCCCTCGAAGAAGCGCGGCACCCGGGACGCGATCGAATGCGCATCCCACAGGATCACCCTGCCGTGCAGCGCCAGCAGGCGGTCCAGTTCGGCGCGCAGCTGTTCGTGGTAGGGGCGCCAGTAGCGCGCCAGGCGCTGCGCCACCTCCGCGTCGTCCGGCTCCATCCCCGCGCGGTACAGGCGTTCCTTGCCGAACGTGTCAACGGGGCACAGGCCCGTCGTGTCCTGGCCCGGATACAGGTTGGTGTTTTCCGGCGGGCGGTTCAGGTCGATCAGGTAGCGCGACCAGCGCGCCGCCAGCATCGACGCGCCCATCTCCTCGGCAAAGGCGTACAGCGCGGCCAGGTGCCAGTCCGTGTCGGCGCGCGCCAGGGCGCACGGGGCCAGGCGCGCCGCGACGTCGTCCGGGATGTCGGTGCCCACGTGCGGCATCGACACGAGCAGCGGGACCTTGCCCGCCTTGAAGCTGTAATCCATCGCGGGTCCTCCTGTTGGTGGATCTATTGGTGGATCTCGTGGCGTCAGGGATGCAGGACGGCGAACAAATCCTTGCAGGCGGCCGACAATTCGCCGTCCATCACCATCGCGCGCGCCGCCTCGATGTCCGGCGCAAAGAAACGGTCGGCATCGAAGGCCGGCACGCGCGCGCGCAGCCGCGCGTGCACGTGCTCCAGGTGCGCGGAGCTGGTGAGCGGACGGTGGAATTCGATCCCCTGGGCCGCGGCCAGCAGCTCGATGCCGACGATGACGCCGGTATTGTGCGCCATCTGGCCGAGACGGCGCGCCGCGAAGGTCGCCATGCTGACGTGGTCTTCCTGGTTCGCGGACGTCGGCAGGCTGTCGACGCTGGCCGGATGCGCCAGCGACTTGTTCTCCGAGGCCAGCGCCGCCGCCGTCACGTGGGCGATCATGAAGCCGGAATTCACGCCCGGCTCGCGCACCAGGAAGGGCGGCAGGCCGGACAGGGTCGCGTCGATCAGCAGGGCGATGCGGCGCTCGGCCAGCGCGCCGATCTCGGCGATGGCCAGCGCCAGCGTGTCCGCGGCGAACGCCACCGGCTCGGCGTGGAAGTTGCCGCCCGAGACCACCTCGGCGCGCGCCTGGCCGTCGTCGCCCACGAAGATGAGGGGATTGTCGGTGACGGCGTTCGATTCCACCAGCAGCGTGCGTCCGGCCTGGCTGATCAAGTCCATCACGGCGCCCATCACCTGCGGCTGGCAGCGCAGGCTGTAGGGGTCCTGCACGCGTTCGTCGCCGACCAGGTGCGAGGCGCGGATCGCGCTGCCCGCCACCAGTTCGCGGTAGATCCGCGCCGCCGCGATCTGGCCCGGCTGGCCGCGCACGGCGTGCACGCGCGCATCGAACGGGGCGTCGCTGCCGCGCGCCGCGTCCAGCGACAGGGCGCCCGACACCATGGCCGCCTCCAGCAGGCGCTCGGCCAGGAACAGGCCGTGCAACGCCAGCGCCGTCGACACTTGCGTGCCGTTGATCAGCGCCAGGCCCTCCTTGGCCGCCAGCGTCACCGGTTCGATGCCGGCCGCCGCCAGCGCCGCGCGCGCATCCATCAGCGTGCCGCGCATGCGCACCTGGCCCACGCCCAGGATCGCCAGCGTCATGTGCGCCAGCGGCGCCAGGTCGCCCGAGGCGCCGACCGAACCCTGGGACGGGATCGCCGGCATGATGCCCGCGTTGTACAGCGCCACCAGCGTATCGACGATCACGGGACGCACGCCGGAATAGCCGCGCGCCAGGCTGCCGATCTTGGTGAGCAGGACCAGGCGCACGACCTCGTCCGCCAGCAGCTCGCCCGTGCCGACGGCGTGCGACAGGATCAGGTTCTGCTGCAGCTGCTCCAGCTGCTCGGGCGGGATGTGGCGCTTGGCCAGCAGGCCGAAGCCCGTGTTGATGCCGTAGGCCGGGTCGCCCTTGGCGACGATGGCCTGCACGGCCGCGGCGGACGCCTCGATGGCGGCCCGCGCATGGGACGCCAGCGCGAGCTTGCCGTGCGCCGTCCAGGCGGCGCGCAGGTCGGCCAGCGCCAGTGCGCCGGGGTCGAGGGTCAGGTGGTGTTCTGGGTGGTTCATGTGCTTCTCGTCTGGCTGGGCGCTATTGCTTGGATGACTTGGATTGCTTGGATTACTTGATCATGGGGAGGGTGAGGCCGAAGCGCTTGGCCGTCTCGATCGCCAATTCATAGCCGGCATCGGCATGGCGCATCACGCCGGATGCGCAGTCGTTGACGAGCACGCGCGCCAGGCGTTTATCCGCCGCCTCGCTGCCGTCGGCGACGATGACGACGCCCGCATGCTGCGAGTATCCCATGCCGACGCCGCCGCCGTGGTGCAGCGACACCCAGGTGGCGCCCCCGGCCGTGTTCAGCATGGCGTTCAGCAGGGGCCAGTCGGACACGGCGTCGGTACCGTCGCGCATCGCCTCGGTCTCGCGGTTGGGGCTGGCGACGGAGCCCGTGTCGAGGTGGTCGCGGCCGATCACGATGGGTGCCTTCAGTTCTCCGCTGCGCACCATCTCGTTGAACGCGAGGCCCGCCACGTGGCGCTCGCCCAGGCCCAGCCAGCAGATGCGCGCCGGCAGGCCCTGGAAGGCGATGCGCTCGCGCGCCATGTCGAGCCAGCGGTGCACCCGCGCATGCTGGGGAAACAGCTCCTTGATCTTGGCGTCGGTCTTGTAGATGTCCTCGGGGTCGCCGGACAGCGCCACCCAGCGGAACGGCCCCCTGCCCTCGCAGAACTGCGGGCGGATATAGGCCGGCACGAAGCCGGGGAAGGCGAAGGCATCCTGCACGCCCGCGTCCAGCGCCACCTGGCGGATATTGTTGCCGTAGTCGACCGCCTGCGCGCCCATCGCCTTGAAGTCGAGGATCGCCTGCACGTGCGCGGCGCACGATGCCGCCGCGGCCTCCTTCAGTTCCGCGTGGAGGGCCGGGTCGCGCTGGGCGTCTTCCCATCGTTCGAGCGCCCAGCCGCGCGGCAGGTAGCCGTGGATCAGGTCGTGGGCCGAGGTCTGGTCGGTGACGAGGTCCGGCACCAGCCCGCCCTGCTTTGCCCGGCGCACCAGTTCCGGCAGCACGTCGGCCGCGTTGCCCAGCAGGCCGATGGAGACGGCTTCCCGGCGTTCCTTGTGCTGCGCGATCATGGCCAGCGCCTCGTCGATGTCCCGTGCCTGCTTGTCGAGGTAGCGCGTGCGCAGGCGGAAGTCGATGCTGGCCTGGCGGCACTCGACGGTGAGCGAGACGGCGCCGGCGAAGCTGGCCGCCAGCGGCTGCGCGCCGCCCATGCCGCCCAGGCCCGCCGTGAGGATCCAGCGTCCCGCCATGTCGCCGCCGAAGTGCTGGCGCCCCGCCTCGGCGAAGGTCTCGTAGGTGCCCTGCACGATGCCCTGGGTGCCGATATAGATCCAGCTGCCGGCCGTCATCTGGCCGTACATGAACAAGCCCTTGCGATCGAGCTCGTTGAAGTGTTCCCAGTTCGCCCACTTGGGCACGAGGTTCGAGTTCGCCAGCAGCACGCGCGGCGCGTCCGGGTGCGTCTGGAACACGCCGACCGGCTTGCCGGACTGGATCAGCAGGGTCTGGTCGTCGTTCAGTTCCTTCAACGAGGCCAGGATCTGGTCGAAGCTGGCCCAGTCGCGCGCGGCGCGGCCGATGCCGCCGTAGACGACGAGGCGCTGCGGGTTTTCCGCCACCTCGGCATCCAGGTTGTTCTGCAACATGCGGTAGGCCGCCTCGGTCAGCCAGCTCTTGCAGGCGAGCTGGCTGCCGCGCGGGGCGGTGATGACGCGGGCGGGATCGAAGCGCGGATCGGCTTCGTGCGGATGCGGGGTGGACTGGACCATGGTCTGCTCCTCGACGGTTGACGGTCGAAGAGCAGTCTAGGTTGTCTATACAACCACGTCAATCCATTTTGACGTCTTGTTTGCGCTTATTTTTTATACACCTGGCGGCCGGCGACCCAGGTTTCCAGCACGCCGGTCTTGTAGATATCGTAGGGCGACATCTTGAAGAGGTCGCGGTCGATGACGATGAAGTCGGCGTACTTGCCCGCTTCCAGCGTGCCCAGGTTCTTTTCCTGGTGGCCGGCCCAGGCGGCGTCCAGCGTGAAGCAGCGGAACGCTTCCTTCAGCGACATCTCCTGTTCCGGATACCAGCCCGCGATCGGCTGTCCGCCCGCGTCCTGGCGCGTGACGGCGGCGTGGATGCCGAAGAACGGGTTCGGCGCCTCGACCGGGAAATCGGAACCGCAGGCGATGCGCGAGCCCTGGGCCAGGAAGGTGCGCCAGGCGTAGGCGCCCTTGATGCGCTCGGATCCGACGCGCTGCTCGGCCATGTTCTTGTCCGAGGTCGCGTGGGTCGGCTGCATCGAGGGCACGATGCCGATCGTCTTGAAGCGCGGGATGTCGTCCAAGGTCACGATCTGGGCGTGCTCGATGCGGTGGCGCAGATCTTCACCATGATTCGCGCCATGGTTGGCCGGGATCTCCTTGGCGAAGGTATCCAGGATCTGGCGGTTGCCGGCATCGCCGATCGCGTGCACGTTGACCTGGTAGCCCTTCTTCATCGCCTTGCCGATCATCGCGTCGATCTGCTCGTTGGTGTTGAACAGCAGGCCGTGCGAGTGCGGATCGTCGCTGTACGGCGCCAGCAGCGCGGCGCCGCGGCTGCCCAGCGCGCCGTCCGAATACAGCTTCACGGCGCGCAGCGCGTACATGTCGTGGCCGTAGGTCTCGAGCGGGCCGTTCTTCGACAGCTGGTCGAAATCGGGGCCGGTGCCGCCGATCATCGCGTAGATGCGGGCGGTGAGCTTGCCGTGGTCGGCGTAGTCGCGGTACAGCTTGTCCTGGGCGACGGTGATGCCGGCGTCGTGGGCGCTCGTGAGGCCCACGCTGGCCATCTTCTGCAACGCCTTGTCGAGCATGGCGCGGCCATCCTGCTCGGTCGGCTGCGGCAGCACTTTCTTCATGAGGTCCTGGGCCGCGTCGACCAGCACGCCGGTGGCGACGCCGTTCGCATCGCGCACGATCTTGCCGCCGACCGGATCCGGCGTCTTGTCCGTGATGCCGGCCAGCGCCAGCGCGCGGCTGTTGGCCCAGCCGGCGTGGCCGTCGACGCGCTCGAGCCACACGGGGCGATTGCTCACGACACCGTCGAGTTCCTTGGCCGTCGGGAAGCGGCCCAGCTTCCAGTTTTCCTGGTTCCAGCCGCGCCCGCGCAGCCAGGCCTTCGCATCGCCGCGCGCATTCGCCTTGTCGTAGTCGCCGATCGCCTTCAGCGCTTGCGGCAGCGAGGTGGTGGCGGAGAGGTCGAGCCGGGTCAGCATCTCGCCCAGGCCGAACACGTGGCCGTGCGCATCGATGAGGCCCGGCAGCACGGTGCGTCCCTGCATGTCGACGTGCTTCGCCTTGGGCGCCTTCGCCGCCACCGCCCGCGCCGTCCCGACCGCGACGATGCGGCCCTTGTCGTCGAACGCCAGCGACGCGAACTGGACGACGTCGCCCTTCGCATTGAGCGTGTAGCCGTTGGCATTGTCGATCACGGTATCGGCATTCGCCGCCGCGATCGCGCCGCAGGACGCGAGGACGAACAGGGAACAGTGCAGGGAAAGCTGGCGCAAGCGCATCGGGGTCTCCGTTAATGAGGGCAAACGACGAGTGTAGCGAAATTTACACGCCGGTCAATCCACATCAAACCGGGGTCAGAGCCGGGGTCAGAGCCCGATTTTTGAAAATAGCCCATGAGATTGAGCTTCATCGATGAGGAAATGGCGAAACGCTATAGGTTGCTGACTCTGCCTATTCGCCATCAACATGCCATGCCACGCCCGATTCGCACTATCATCCCCGATGTACCCTTGCATATCATCCAGCGCGGCAATAACCGAGTACCGTGCTTTGCACACACGTCTGACTATTTGGTTTATCTCGACATATTGCGCGAATGCGCACATGACAGCGACTGTGCCATTCATGCATATGTGCTGATGACCAATCACGTCCATCTACTGCTGACGCCTGGAGACGGGGAAGGCCCCAGCAATCTGATGCAGCGTCTTGGTCAGCGGTACGTGCAGTACTTCAATCGTCGCCATCGTCGCACCGGAACATTGTGGGAGGGGCGCTTTCGCTCCTGCTTGATACTGGATACGCGCTATCTGATGGCGTGCCATCGGTATATTGAACTTAATCCCGTACGCGCTGGAATGACTAACTGTCCTGCGGACTATAACTGGTCGAGCTATCGAACAAATGCACTGGGTACCGACAGCCTGCTCCTTAAGCCGCATACGCTTTACACCAATTTGGGAAGCGATCAATCCACCCGCCAAGCTGCCTACCGAAGTTTTTTCGGAATTGATCTTTCCCAGGATATGCTGGAAGAAATTCGCTACGCCAGCAACAGTAGTCGGCCACTGGGCGTAGCAGCTGCAGAAAATACTGAGTCGGACAAAGTGCAACTTGCAACTGCACTGCCTGCAGACAGAAAAAATTAGTCAGATGCTATTTCCAAAAATCGGGCTCTGACCCCGGCTCTGACCCCGGTTTAGCTTTTCTCAAGCTCGCGGTCCAGCAATGCCCGCTTGCGTTCCACGCCCCACCGGTAGCCCGAGATCGCGCCGTCGTTGCGCAGCACGCGGTGGCAGGGGATGGCGATTGCCGCGGGATTGGCGGCGCAGGCGCCGGCGACGGCGCGGACGGCGGACGGCTGTCCCACGCGCGCGGCCAGCTCGGTATAGCTGATCGTCTCGCCGGGCGGGATGCGGCGCAGCGCGTCCCACACGCGCTGCTGGAACACGGTGCCGCGCACATCCAGCGGCAGGTCGAACACGGCGCGCGGCGCGTCGACGAAGGCGATGACCCGGGCCAGCGTGTGCGCGAAATCGGGCGAGGCGGGCGCCAACGCGGCGTTCGGGAAACGTCCGCGCACATCCTCGACCAGCGCCGCTTCATCGTCGCCGATCAGGATTGCGCAAATGCCTGTCGCGGTCGACGCCACCAGCACGGTCCCCAGCGAACAGGCGCCCAGCGCATAGGCGATGGTCTCGCCTTCCCCGCCCTTGCGATAGCGCCCCGGCGCCATGCCCAGCTGCTGTCCCGCCGCCGCATAGAACGGCGCGCTGGACTGCCAGCCTGCCGCATAGAACGCGTCGGTGACGGGCGCGCCCTGCGCCAGCGCCTGGCGCACGCGTTCGGCGCGGCGCGCGGCGGCATAGGCTTTCGGCGTGATGCCGGTATGGGCCTTGAATACGCGGTGGAAGTGGAAGCGGCTCATGCCGCAGGCGCGCGCCAGCGTATCGAGGTCCGGCAGTTTGTCGGCGACGTCGGCGGCGGCCTCGATCAGGCGGCAGGCCTGCGCCACCGCGGCGGCCTGGCGCTGGGCCAGCGGCGGCTGGTCCGGCTTGCAGCGCAGGCAGGGACGGAAGCCGGCCGCCTCCGCTTCCGCGCAGCTGGCGTGGAAGGCGACGTTGGCGCGCCGTGCGCCGCGCGAGGCGCACGAGGGACGGCAGTACACGCCGGTGCTGCGCACCGAATAATAGAACCGGCCGTCGGCCGCCGGTTCGCGCCGCTGCACGGCGTCCCAGCGGGCGTCGTCGCTGGCGTAGTCTGGCTGGTCCATGGCATCCCTCTCGAGCGTATATGTATGTGTATGCATAGATCGGTTGCGAATCCGTGGCGCCATCGTAGCGATCTTCATGGGGTGCGTCATCCCGGCTCTTGCTTTCGAATTGGCGCTGCCGGACAATCCGTTCCGGATACGGCGCCGCGGCGGCGCATGAAACGAGTATGAAGCGGGCACGAACCGGGCATGGACCGGGCACGAACCGGATTGGAGAGCAGGTTGGAACAGTACAGCGCGCAGGATGGCACGCCCATTTTCCAGCGCATCAAGGATTACCTGGTCGGCGAGATCGCCGCCGGCCGCTGGAAGGAAGGCGACCTGGTGCCGTCCGAGCAGGCCCTGGTACGCCAGTTCGGGGTGTCGCGCATGACGGTCAACCGCGCCGTGCGCGAGCTGACGGCGGAACAGGTGCTGACGCGGCGCCAGGGATCGGGCACCTATGTGGCGCCGCAAAAATACCAGGCCACGCTGGAGATCCGCAACATCGCCGACGAGGTGCGCGCCCGCGGCCATGTGCATGCGAGCCGGCCGCTGCTGCTTGAAAGCAGTCCGGCGAGCGAGGCGCTGGCGCAGCAGTTCGCGCTCGATCCCGGCACGGTCCTGTTCCATTCGCTGATCGTGCATGCCGAGAACGGCGAGCCGATCCAGGTCGAGGACCGCTGGGTCAACCCGGCCTGCGCCCCGGCCTACCTGGAGCAGGATTTTTCCCGCACCACCCCGAACGAGCACCTGATGGTCGCCGCGCCGCTGCAGGGCGCCACCTACAGCATCGAGGCGCTGCCGGCCCCGCGCGACGTCGCCGAGATGCTGGGCATCGGCGCCGGCACCTCGTGCCTGGTGCTCAAGCGCCGCACCACGTCGCAGGGGCGGGTGGCGTCGGTGGTGACGATGTGGCATCCCGGCCACCTGTACAAGTTCACCGGCAGCGTATGAATGTCGTTCGGACCACGGCGCGAAATAAATTCGCCGTGGACCGTCCATACGACATGGATTTGCCGGATAATGAGCATGGTCAATGCGCCGCCCGGCACTTTTACAAAGGCTGCAATCAGGTTTAGCTTTTGTACAAAGCTCACGAACACGTTGCGAAAAAATCGGTTATTATTCCGATTAATCCCCGCCTGACATCCTCTTGCAGCTCTTCCACTATTGAATGTCGCACACAGTGCCTCCACCATTGTGGTGCAGACCAGTCTGACAAGTACGGGATCGGCTGATAGGTTTTCAAGATTCCGATATCCTCTCAGGCGTTAATTGACCTACCTCACATTGAGGAAAACATGAGCGAAAACATCAAACACATCAGCGATGCATCTTTCGAAACCGACGTTCTGAAGTCCGACTTGCCCGTGCTGGTCGACTTCTGGGCCGAGTGGTGCGGCCCCTGCAAGATGATCGCCCCGATCCTGGAAGAAGTTGCAAAGGAATACGGCGGCAAGATCCAGATCGCCAAGATGGACGTGGACGCGAACCAGGCGGTTCCGGCCCAGTTCGGCATCCGCGGCATCCCGACCCTGATCCTGTTCAAGAACGGCCAGGCAGCGGCACAGAAAGTCGGCGCCCTGGCAAAAGGCCAGCTGACGGCTTTCATCGATAGCAACATCTGATACACTAGTCCCAAGGTGGCGGCAGCGCGCCCGCACTGCCGCCTGTTTACGGAACGGAGCGGCGATCGACCCGATCCCATCCTTTGATTAACCCACGCAGTTCCCTCCCCTACCTTTACTTTCCCGTCACGGGACACCCGACACATGCACTTATCTGAACTGAAGGCAATGCACGTCTCCGCCCTTCTGGAGATGGCGATCAGCCTGGATATCGACAACGCAGCCCGCCTGCGCAAACAAGAACTGATGTTCGCGATCCTCAAGAAGCGCGCGAAACAAGGCGAACAGATTTTCGGCGACGGCGCGCTCGAGGTGTTGCCGGACGGGTTCGGTTTCCTGCGTTCGCCGGATGCGAGCTACATGGCCTCGACGGACGACATCTATATCTCGCCGTCCCAGATCCGCCGCTTCAACCTGCATACGGGTGACTCGATCGAAGGCGAAGTGCGTACGCCCAAGGATGGCGAACGCTATTTCGCGCTGGTCAAGGTAGACAAGGTGAACGGCGAATCGCCGGAAGCCTCGAAGCACCGCATCCTGTTCGAAAACCTGACGCCGTTGCATCCCTCGGTCCCGCTGCGCCTGGAGCGCGACATGAACGGCGCGGAAAACATCACCGGCCGCATCGTCGACCTGATCTCGCCGATCGGCAAGGGCCAGCGCGGCCTGCTGGTGGCCTCGCCGAAGTCCGGCAAGTCGGTCATGCTGCAGCACATCGCCCACGCGATCACCGCGAATCACCCGGACGTCACCCTGATCGTCCTGCTGATCGACGAACGTCCCGAGGAAGTGACCGAGATGCAGCGCTCGGTACGCGGCGAAGTGGTCGCCTCGACCTTCGACGAACCGGCCACCCGCCACGTGCAGGTCGCCGAGATGGTGCTGGAAAAGGCCAAGCGCCTGGTCGAGATGAAGAAGGACGTCGTGATCCTGCTGGACTCGATCACCCGCCTGGCACGCGCCTACAACACCGTGATCCCGGCCTCGGGCAAGGTGCTGACCGGCGGTGTCGACGCCAACGCGCTGCAGCGTCCGAAGCGTTTCTTCGGCGCCGCCCGTAACGTCGAGGAAGGCGGCTCGCTGACTATCGTCGCCACCGCCCTGATCGAGACCGGCTCGCGCATGGACGACGTGATCTACGAGGAATTCAAGGGCACCGGCAATATGGAAGTGCACCTGGAGCGCCGCCTGGCCGAGAAGCGCGTCTACCCGGCGATCAACCTGAACAAGTCGGGTACCCGCCGCGAGGAACTGCTGATCAAGCCGGACCAGCTGCAGAAGATCTGGATCCTGCGCAAGCTGCTGTACTCGATGGACGAGATCGAGGCGATGGAGTTCATCCTCGACAAGATGCGCGCGACCAAGAACAACGTCGAATTCTTCGACCTGATGCGTCGCGGCGGCTGATCCCAGCCGTTGGCATCGAATGGAAAGGGCGAGTCGACCTCGCCCTTTTCTTTTTTATGCGCTACGATTCGTTCAGATCAAGCCTTGGGGAAGACCGGCCCGGACAATCGGGTGCCAGACAACCAAGGAGACGACGATGACCAGCGACGACGTGCACGACACGCCAGCCCAACGCAACGGCAGCCTGCAGCTCGACCGGCGCCTGACGGTCCTCGAAACCCGCTTCGACACCCTGCTCACCATGTTGCCCGACAAAGCCGACCTGGCGGAACTGAAGGCAGAGCTCAAGACCGATATCCACGGCGAATCCGCGCGCCTGAGCAAGTGGATGGCAGCCACGGCCATCACGATGGTCATCGGCTTCGGCGGCATGATCCTGACCATGCTGGCCCGCCTGCACCCCGCCTGAATCGCCTGGAACGGCCGGCAAAGCCGTCAAGGCCAGGGATGCGCCCTACCAGAAGGGCCGTGCCGGCTGCTGTAGTTGCCACCCGGCCCTGGCTGGCTTATAATCTCCGGTTCCGTATCCACCCCTGGCAAGTGATCGGCAATCGGGTCAAGAAGCAGGTCGACCGACGAAGTGCCGTTTGGCTACCAAACCAACTCAAGGCAAATCATGAAAGCTGATACCCATCCGGATTACCGCGAAGTCGTCTTCCACGACCTGTCGTGCGACTTCAAGTTCATCACCCGCTCGACCATCGCTACGCGCGAGACCATCAACTACGAAGGTAAAGAATACCCGCTGGTCAAGATCGAAGTCTCGGCTGAATCGCACCCGTTCTTCACCGGCAAGCACAAGATCGTCGACACCGCCGGTCGCGTCGAGAAGTTCCGCCAGAAATTCGGCTCGGTTGGTTCGAAGACCTCCGTCGCCAACGGCTAATTCGCGCTCCGCGATCGCCAAGGAAGCCCACCGGGCTTCCTTTTTTTTTGCCGCTATACTACGCGACTCATTCCTGAGTACTCAGCAACACTAACTACTGGATCAGTTATCGATGAAACCAGTCCGCCTTCCTGCCGCCGCCACCCTCGCCTTGCCCCGCTGGGCCTTGTACGCATTGGGCCTGCTCTATATTTTGCCGGGCCTGATCGGGCGCGACCCCTGGAAGGACGACGCCGCCAGTTTCGGGATCATGTGGACCATGGCCCACGGCGGCTTCCAGGACTGGCTGCTGCCGAACGTGGCGGGACTGCCGATTACGGACGAAGGCCCGCTGGCGTTCTGGCTGGGCGCGCTGTGCATCAAGCTGTTCGGCTGGCTGGTCGGCGACGTGATGGGGGCGCGCATGTCGACCATCGGCATCTTCGTGCTCGGCACCGTGTCGCTGTGGCATACCGCCTTCCACCTGGGCCGGCGCGCCGAAGCGCAGCCGCTGCGCCTGGCGTTCGGCGGCCAGCCCGAACCGGCCGACTACGGCCGCACGCTGGCCGATACGGCCGTCCTGATCTACCTGGGCAGCCTGGGCCTGCTGCTGCACAGCCACGAGACGCTGGCCGTGACCCTGCAGGGCGCGCTGCTGTCGTGGTTCCTGTTCCGCTCGGTGCGCCTGATCGAGGAAATGAACACCCGTAACGCGCTGCTGGTCGGCCTGGCGCTCGGCGCGCTGGCAATCACGCGCGGCTTCGCGCCGCCGCTGGTGCTGATCGCGGCGCTGTACCTGTGCACGCGCATGTTGAAAATGGCCTCGGCGCCGACGCTGCGCCACCTCGGCCAGACCGCTTGCGTGGGCGTGCTGGTGCCGATGATCTGGGTGGTGCCCGCGGCCATCGTCCGGCCCTACGGCATGGACCCGGTGGCCGATTGGCTGGCCTGGAACGCGAGCCAGCTGAGCATCCCGGGCTGGCTGTCGCTGAAGGCCTTCTTCCGCGTCGGCATCTGGTATTTCTGGCCGGCCTGGCCGTTCGCCGCCTGGGCCGCCTGGGCCTGGCGCCGCCAGCGCGGCCTGCTGCACATCATCCTGCCGACCTGCTTCGTCGGCGTGCTGGCCCTCTTGATCCTGTGCGACCCGGTGCCGGAAAGCGGCGACCTGCTCAAGCTGTTGCCGCCGATGGCGCTGATGGCCGCGTTCGGCCTGCCGACGATGAAACGCGGCGCGATCAATGCGATCGACTGGTTCTCGGTGATGGTGCTGACCCTGCTGGGCGGCCTGATCTGGCTGTTCTGGATCGCCAAGCTGACCGGCTGGCCGGCCCAACTCGCCAAGAATGCCCTCAAGCTGGTGCCGGGCTTCAAGCCGGAAGTCGGCATCGTGGCCGTCACCGTCGCCGCCATCGCCACCGCCGGCTGGATCTTCCTCGTGCACTGGCGCCTGTCGCGCCAGCCCTCGGTACTGTGGCGCGCCGTCGTGCTGTCCTCGGGCGGCCTGATTTTGCTATGGGTACTGCTGATGACGCTGTTCCTGCCGGACCTGAACTATGCGCGCAGCTATGCCAGCGTGGCCCAGCAGATCGCGGCGCGCCTGCCGGCCGATGCCGACTGCATCGACACCAATGTCGGCTCGGCCCAGCGCGCCTCCTTCGCCTACTTCGGCCACCTGCCCTTCGCGCCGGTCGCCACGGCCAGCTGCAGCTACATGCTGCTGCAGGACAGCATCAAGAACCCGACGCAGCACGCGCCGATCCAGAACGGCGCGCCGGTGCGTGGCGGGGCGGTCGTGCCGTTCCGGGCGCGCGACTGGACGCTGCTGTGGGAAGGCCGCCGACCGTCCGACCGCGACGAACGCTTCCGCCTGTACCGCCGCGTACGCTGAACGCAAGAACAGGAAGCCGCCTGCTGGCGGCTTTTTTCATGCCTGCGCGCGGCGTGTCAGGCCTTGGCCTGCGACTTGCGCATGGCGGGCGCGCGGCGTGCCATCGTGGCGCCGACGATGCCCAGGCCGGCCAGCAGCATGCCCCAGGTCGCCGGTTCCGGCACCGGGGAGATATTGAAGTCGCCCGCGAACGTGCCGCCGCCGGCGCCCACCACCTGGCCGTCGATGCGCAGCGCATAGGAACCGCTCTGCAGGCCGAACGCTTCCAGCGACCAGGAATCGGTCGGGTTGTCGCCGAAGCCCGTGTTGTTGATGCCGGAAATGGCGCTGCCGATGATCGCGTTGGTGGCCGGATCGTAGCGGTACAGGTTCAGGCCCGTGATCAGGAGGTCCTTGGTCAGCGGCGTGTTCAGGTAGGACGAGGTGACGGAACCGGCCGCGTCGAACGGCGTGGCGACGTTGAAGGTGAAGATGTCGGTAAAGGTGCTGCCCGCTTGCGCGGCGGTGAAGGTGTCGCCGAAAAAGGCATTGAAGCCGCCGGCGCCATCGCTGACGGTTGCCAGCGGGCCGGTCGGTTGGATTTGCTGCGCGGACGCGGCTTGCGTCACGAAGGCTGCGCCTGCCAGCATGGCGCTCAGGACGAGAGTTTTCAGTTTCATGATAGTTCCGTAGATAAGGGATCGGGACTCGCTGTCGGGAACCGGTGTCTGAACTCTTTTACCGATTCTTAATGAAAGCTTAAGTTCCGCACATCTAGTCAACTGTTAGATTGCGCACAAATCTCATCCAATTCCTCAGCAACAAGAATTTTCTTGCTAAAACTTTTCCAATTAAAAACAGTTCATTTTGGAAAAATGCCGCTTGAGGAAAATCAAATGCTGCCGGGCCCGCCTCTTCACAATGGCATATGCGGTCCGTGCCAGGGCCGTCCAGCCGAGGAGCCAGCATGAAAAGCGTCACGTTTTCCGACATCGAACCGGTCCGTCAACGTCCCGCGCGCCCTTCCGTCCGCGCCCAGCGCCTGGCGCCGCTGGCCCTGGTGCTGGCGCTGGGCCTGTCGGGGCTGGCCATCGTGTTCCACCTCGTCGAACCGGCCACGCCGCTCGGCTATATCGTGCTGCCGGTGCTGGCCGGCGGCGTGCTGCCGCTGCTGGAAGAACTGCCGGGGCGGCTGGAAGTGAGCACGCGCTTTCATGCCTGCCACCTGGTCGTCACGCTGGACGAGACGATGGAGAAGCTGGGCTACGTGCCGGCCGAGCGCAGCCCGGGCTCCGTGCGCTACCGCAGCCGCGCGCGCCGCTGGGCCCGCTTGCCGCAACGGGAAGTCGCCGTGACCGTCCTCGACCATGCGCTGGAAGTCACCGGCCCCGTGCCGGTCCTGCGGGCACTGCGCAAGCGCCTGGCCTGCTGAGCGCGGCCCTCAGACTTTCATCGGCAGGATCACCATCTGCAGTCCTTCCAGGTGCAGCCGCCGCTGTATCGCCAGCGCCGCCTGGTTGTGCAGCAGGCTCGTGAACCAGTTGTCGGACACGAAGATGAGCTTGCTGGTGAAGAAGATCGCATTCGCGTACTCGCTGCTGATCTGCTCGCACATCCGCGTCACCTCTTCCACCGCATCCGTCCCGAAGCCGATATACGAGGCCGACGCCATGCCGTGGCTCTGGCAGAAATCCACGAAGTACTCCAGCGTCTCGGCCGCGTCCGCGCGCATGCGCTCCATCGTGCCCTCGCCGCCGTAGGCATGGGCATCCACGGTGCGCGCATTCACGAACAGGAAATTCTTGAAGTGACCAGGGAACATGCGCAGCACCCACAGCAACGCATGCAGGCCCCCACCGCGCGAATTACCGACGATAAAGACGGCGGTCTGGGCATTCGGATCCGGCTCGGCCGCCTCCTTCACCGGTCCGAAAGGTTGGTGAGCGAACACTGCGTCGACGGCGGCGATGGCGCGCCGGGTCTCGCGGTAATGGTTGCGGATATAGATGCACAAAGCCGCGATGGCCGCGATGATGGCGGCGGCCGCCCAGCCGCCGTGCGTGAAGCGCTCGACCAGCAGCACGGCCAGGATCGCCGCGCAGATCACGAAGCCGGCCAGCGACAGCAGGAAGCGCCGCACCCAGCGCACGTTGTCCGACTCTTTCCTGTGGCGCCACCAGTACAGGCACAGGCCGAACAGCGAGATGGCGAAGGTGAGGAAGACCGAGATCGAATACAGCACGACCAGCAGCGTCACCTGCCCGCCGGTCCAGAACAGGATCGCCAGCGCGGCGACGCCCATCACGAGGATGCCGTTCTGCGTGACCAGGCGCGTCGACAGGTAGCGGAACTGGTGCGGCACCCAGGAATCGGCCGCCATGTTCGACAGCACCGACGGCCCGCCCAGGAACCCCGTGTTCGCTGCCACGAACAGCAGCCCGGCCTCGAACGCCAGCACCGTGGCCAGCAGCACGTGGTTCACTACGTCGCCGCCGAGTCCCATGCTGGCGATGATGCGGCGGAAGGTCGAGGCATTCAGCGTTTCGCCGTCGACCGGCTGCACCTCCCACAGCAGGTACAGCAGGATGATGCCGCCGGCCGTGATCGCCAGCGACAGCGCCATGTAGAACATCGTCATCTTGCCCGTGCGGACGCGCGGCTCGGCCAGCAGGTTGACGTTGTTCGACACCGCCTCGAGGCCCGTATAGGTGCCCCCGCCCTGCGAATACGCCAGCATCAGCATGCCCGCCACGCCGGCCCAGCCGATGCTGCCGGCCAGCTCGCGCGTCTCGCCGACGGTCTGCGGCACCAGCTGCGGCAGGTGCGACGCATGCGCGACGATGCCGTACACGATCAGCACCAGGTGGGTGGCGACGAAGCCGAGGAAGATCGGCAGCAGGATCTGGATCGCCTCCTTCAGCCCGCGCAGGTTCATCACGATCAACAGGCCGATGAAGAACGCCTCGGCCCACAATTTATAGGGCTGGAAGCCGAGCGGCAGGAAGGACGCGAGGGCGTCCACGCCGGACGCGATCGAGATCGCGATGGTCAGCACGTAGTCGAGGATCAGCGCGCAGCCGGACACCAGCCCGAGATAGGGCCCGACTAGCCGGCTCGCCACGCGGTAGCCCCCGCCCCCGGTCGGGAACAGTTCGATCACCTGGTTGTAGGCGAGCGCGATGACGAACACCGTCACCGCGGTGGCGATGGCCATGTACAGGCCGAGGTGGGTATGCGTGCCCAGCGCGCGGAAGGTCTCTTCCGGACCGTAGGCAGACGAGGACAAGCCGTCCGCACCGAGCCCGACCCAGGCGAGGAAGGCCACCAGCGCCATCGAATGGCGCGTGTCGCTCTGCATGGGATCAAGGGGCTTGCCGAGGATGATTTCGCGAATTTTCTTATTCTTCATCATGCCTGCCGCTGCGGAGGCGGCCTTGTCGGAGTAGCCCGATCATACGCCCGCCTTCCGCACGGCGCAGAACATCCGTGCGTACACTGGTCAGTTTGGCATGACGTATGCTAAGATGCGCGCCTGCGCTTGCGCCTCTGTGGCGGAATTGGTAGACGCACTTGACTCAAAATCAAGCGCCGAAAGGCGTGCCGGTTCGATTCCGGCCGGAGGCACCATTCGCAAGCCGCTCATCCCCACCCTGCCGTATTCCCATCCTCGCCGCCGTCACGCCCCCTGCACGAACGCGACGCACACCCCCGACGGATCGACGATCGAAAACTCCCGCGTGCCCCAGGGCCGCTCGCCCAGCTCGCCGTTCGGATGCACGCATCGCGCCTGCCGGCAACGTTCGTATAAGGCGTCGATGCCGTCGACCGTGATGCGCAGGCTGGTCCAGTCGGCCAGGTGCTTGTCCTGGCTGGCGAACAGGTGCAGGCGGGCGGCATCGCGCGCGACGATCGCGAATTGCGCCGGGTCGGCGTCGCGGTAGTCCAGCTCGAAGCCGATGCTGTCGCGGTAGAAGGCGATCGCCTTCTCCACGTCGCGTGCGGGGATCAAGGGCGATACGCCGAGGAATCGGGTCGTCATGGCAGCCTTTGCGAAGGAAGGAGCTCGACGATATGCCGGTTTTGCAAAAGAATCAACGACCGGCAACGCCGGCCTGTCCTTCCTCCAGCCGCGCCTGCGCATGCTTGTCCAGGATCGCCCGCCGGCTGCCGTCGCGCTCCATCGACGCCAGCGCCTCGTTCATGCGCGCCACCAGGGCGTCGGGCACGGCGCGGTTGCAGGCGAGGTAGAGGCTGGTGCGGTTGAAGGTGAGGACGGGCACGATCTTGCCGGCATAGCCCAGGCGTTTCACCGTCGCCGCGCCGCGCTGGATACTGGTGGCCCACAGGTCGATGCGGTTCAGCATCAGCTTGCGCGGATTGGCCGGGTCGTCCGTGACCGGGTCGACGTCGAAGCCGCGCACGCGCAGGTACTGGTCGCGGACGTCGCCGTTGTAGGTGCCGATGCGCAGGGCGCGCGCGTCGTCCAGGCTGCGCAGCTGCAGGCCGCGGTCGGCGCGCGCCATCAGCACCCAGTCGATCTGGCTGATCGGGCCGACCCATTTGAACTGCCGTTCGCGTTCGGGGATGCGGCTGGTCGCGTAGACGCAGGCGTCGGGGCGCTCCAGCGCCGTGTTGTAGGCGCGCTTCCACGGTAGCGGATCGAGGGAATAGACGATGCCCGCGCGCGCCATTACCGCGCGGATGGTGTCGGTGGCGACGCCGGCCGGTGGCGCGGCCGCCTGACCGCCATACGTCGGCCGCGCCTCCGTGGTCAGGTAGAGGCGCGACGGCATCTGGGCCTGCACCTGCATGCAGGCCGCGGCCAGGCACGCAGCAAGAATCGTCGATCGCATGTACGGCGTCCTTGTCTTGAGGGCAGCTATCGGTGGGCTTGCCTGGATGCAGCATACCAGCAAGGCCGAGCCGGCGACAATGGCCTGCATCGGGCGGCGCCTCGACATTGATGATGCCGAAAGGCAACACAATCGTATTAGCTGAAAAAGTTTCCTCTTGGCATTACTGATTTTTTCGTTTTATGATGCCCTCATCGATTCGGTTTTATCGACCCGGCCGTTCAACATTTCATGCGCATCCATACGCCGAATCTGAGCGCCGATTTTGCCTGCACTTGACATTTCTCCCCCTGGGAGGGCATAACGGTCTGGAAACTTTTTGATGATATTGGTGGCATGCGCGCGACAATTTCACGTTCCTGAAGCCGAGCGCGCGCTGTGCAACAAGACTTTCCACAGCGAAAGTGACATACTTGCGCGTTCTCGATTCACTGTAGAAATTACTGATTTTTCCGATTTAATATGCCGTCCCTGTTCACTTTGCCGTCCGACCCTTCGCTGCTCAGTTATGGCGTCTATACGCCGGCGCTGGTCGTGCTGTCGGTACTGGTGGCCATCTTCGCTTCCTGGATGGGGTTGCTGGTCGCCGGCCAGGCCGTCGCCAACCGCGGCCAGCGCTGGATCGTGCTCGGCACCGGCAGCCTGGCGCTCGGCACCGGCGTATGGGCCATGCATTTCATCGGCATGCTCGCCTTCGACCTGTGCACCGACGTCGACTACGACCCCGCCATCACGATCCTGTCAGGCGTGCCCAGCATCGCCGCCTCGTTCGTCGCGCTGAACCTGATCGCGCGCGAGCGCCTGGGCGCGTGGACCATGCTGCTCGGCGGGACGCTGGTCGGCGCCGGCATCGGCGCCATGCACTACGCCGGCATGGAAGGCATGCGC
Source organism: Massilia sp. YIM B02763 (assembly GCF_030412015.1). Taxonomy (GTDB): domain Bacteria; phylum Pseudomonadota; class Gammaproteobacteria; order Burkholderiales; family Burkholderiaceae_D; genus Telluria. The sequence continues at coordinate 55,400 of NZ_JASNRD010000017.1, forward strand.
ATGGACCTGGAATTGCGCTACGACCCGCTGATGTTCGGTCTGTCGATCGTCGTGGCCGTGGTGCTCGCGACGCTGGCGCTGTGGGTGCGCTTCGGGCTGTCGAACCTGCGCCGGCTGGGCCACCACTGGCGATTGCTGCTGGCGGGCATCGTGATGGGCTGCGCGATCGCCGGCATGCACTATACGGGCATGGCTGCGGCGCGCTTCATCGGCCATCCGGCGGCCGCCGATCCGCAGAGCGGCAGCAGCACCTTCCTGGCGCTGGTCATCACGATGATCACGGTGGTCTTCACGATGGTGGTGCTGGGCGCGAACGGCCTGCTGCGCTACCGCCAGCTGTTCCGCGACCTGTCGCGCAGCGAGGCGTGGATGCGCGCCCTGCTCACCACCACGGTGGACGGCGTCATCACCATCAACCGCAACGGCATCATCGTCGAATTCAATGCCTCGGCCGAACGCATCTACGGCTGGAAGCGCGACGAGATCATCGGCCAGAGCATCCGTCTCCTGATGTGCAACGAGGAGCTGTCCGAGCGCGCCGGCCTGCTGCGCGTGCTGGCGACCGGCGAGATCGGGGCGACGGCCGGCGCGGCCGACGTGGCCGGGCGCCACAAGGACGGCAGCATCGTGCCGCTGCGCCGCGCCATCGGCCACGCGCAGCTGGACGGCGAGGAGCTGTTCGTCTGCTTCATCACCGACATCAGCGAACGGCGCGCGATGGAACAGGCGCTGCGCGCCAGCGAACAGCAGTTCCGTTCCCTGATCGGCAATATCCCCGGCATTTCCTACCGCAGCCTGGTCGAGGGCGAACAGCCGATGGTGTTCATCAGCGACGCCGTCGAACGCGTCACCGGCTATCCCTGCGCCGACTTCCTGGGCGCCGCGCCGAAGCGCAACTTCGGCACGCTGATCCACGCGGCCGACCGCGTGCGCGTGTCCGAGACCATCGCCCAGGCGCTGCGCGACGAGCGTCCCTACCTGGTCGAGTACCGCCTGCTGCATGCCGACGGAAGCACCCGCTGGCTGTGGGAAAACGGCACCGGGGTGCGCAACGACGCCGGCCAGCTGGAGTGGCTGGACGGCGTCATCGTCGACATCACCGAGCGCCGCGAGATGGAAGAAGCGCTGCGCGACGCCAAGGAAAAGGCCGAGCAGGCCGCCGCCGCGCGCGCCAGCTTCGTGGCCAACATGAGCCACGAGATCCGCACGCCGATGAATTCGATCCTCGGCTTCACCGACGTGCTGCTGGACGGCGAACTGAATACCGACCAGCGGCGCCACCTGGACACGATCCGCAGCGCCGGCCGCGCCCTGCTGCGCCTGCTCAACGAGATCCTCGACACGGCCAAGCTCGAAAAGGGCGCCGTCGAACTCGAACAGAACGACTACAACCTGCTGTCGCTGATCGACGAGCTGTCCTCGACGCTGGCGGCGAACGCGCGCGCCAAGGGCCTGCACGTGGACATCCAGTACGATCCGGCCCTGCCGACCTGCCTGCGCGGCGACGAGCTGCGCGTGCGCCAGGTGCTGACCAACCTGCTCGACAACGCGATAAAGTTCACCGAGCGCGGCAGCGTCACGCTGCGCGCCGAACTGCAGGGCGAGCAGATGCACGTGACGGTCAGCGACACCGGCATCGGCATCGCGCCGGAACGCCTGGCCGCGATCTTCGAACCGTTCACCCAGGCCGACGCCTCGATGACGCGCCGCTTCGGCGGCACGGGCCTGGGCACCACCATCTGCAAGCAGCTGGTGGAACTGATGGGCGGCAGCATCTGGGCCGAGAGCACGCCGGGCCAGGGCACCACCTTCCACGTGCTGCTGCCGCTGATGCTGGCGCGTTTCGCGCCGCAGCAGCCGCGCGTGCGCACCGCCGCCGCCCTGCCGCCCCTGAACGTGCTGGTGGCCGACGACGTGCCGCAGAACCTGGAACTGCTGCAGCTGCTGATGGCGCGCCGCGGCCACACCATGACGGCCGTCGGCGACGGCGCCGCGGTGGTCGACCTGGCCGCGCGCGAGCACTACGACGTGATCCTGATGGACTTCCAGATGCCGACCATCGACGGCCTGTCGGCCACGCGCCTGATCCGCCAGCAGGAGGAGGCCACGGGGCGCACGCGCGTGCCGATCATCGCCATGACCGCCAGCGTGCTGGACGAGCACCGCCGCGCCAGCGTCGCCGCCGGCATGGACGGCTTCGCCACCAAGCCGGTCGACTGGTTCACGCTGTCGCACGAGATCGCGCGCGTGCTGGGCCTGGGGCCGGGCCAGCTGGCGGCCGAGCTGCCGGCGCAGGAACGCCAGCTGTGGAACCGCCACGCCGGCCTGCGCCGCTGGAGCGGCAGGGAAGATGCCTACCGCGAGGCGCTGGCCCTGTTCGAGGTGCAGCATGCGGGCCTGGCCGCGACGCTGGCGGCGCAGGCCACCGCCGCCGACTACCGCGCGCTGCGCATGCTGGCGCACAAGGTGCGCGGCGTGGCCGCCAACCTCGGCCTGGAACAGCTGGCCGGTTCGCTCGGCGCCGTCGAGGGCCTGGTCGACGGCGACAGCGGCCGCCTGTTCCCCGGCGCCGAGGACACGCTGCGCGACACCCTCGCGGCCCTGGCGCCGCTCCTGTCCGGTACGCTGGCGGCGATCCGCGCGGCCCAGCCGGCGTCCGTCCAGACCGCCCAGGCACCGCTTCAGGCGCCACCCCGGCGTCCCGGCGTCGACCTCGCGCGGGCGCGCGAGGCCGGCGAGACACTGCGCACGGCGCTGCGCCGCGGCGCCCTCGACGACGCCGCGCTGGCCGCGCTGGCCGCCGCGCTGACCGGCCATGCGCTGGCCAGCCGCGTGGCGCAAGTCCATGCCGCCCTTTCCGATTTCGACTTTGAACTGGCCCTGCAGCAGCTCGACGCGGCGCTCGGCGCCATCGACGACATGACCCAGGAGATCCTTTCATGAGCAACGTCCACCAGCCGCTGATCCTCGCGGTCGACGACGAGGCCAGCAACCTGCAGCTGCTGCGCCAGATCCTGCAGGACCACTACCGCCTGCGCTTCGCCAAGGACGGCCAGCGCGCCCTCGAGCTGGCGCGCGAGGAACGCCCCAACCTGATCCTGCTGGACGTCATGATGCCGGGCATGAGCGGCTACGAAGTCTGCGCCGCCCTCAAGGCCGATCCGGACCTGGCTTCGATCCCCGTGATCTTCGTGACCGCGCTGACCGAGACCGACGACGAGCTGGAAGGCTTCGAGGCCGGCGCCGTCGACTACATCACCAAGCCGGTCAGCCCGCCGATCGTGCGTGCGCGCGTGCGCACCCACCTGTCGCTGGTGCGCATGGAAGAGCTGCGCGCGTCGCGCCTGGAGATCGTCCAGCGCCTGGGCCTGGCGGCCGAATACAAGGACAACGAGACCGGCCTGCACGTGATCCGCATGAGCCACTTCTCGCGCATCCTGGGCCTGGCCGCCGGCATGACGGAAGCAGAAGCCGACGACCTGCTGCATGCCGCGCCGATGCACGACGTCGGCAAGATCGGCATCCCCGACTCCATCCTGCAGAAACCGGGTCCGCTCGATCCGGACGAATGGAAGATCATGCAGAGCCACGCCACGATCGGCGCCGAGATCATCGGCGAGCACGAGCGCGGCGTGCTGGCGCTGGCGCGCCAGATCGCCCTCACCCACCACGAGAAATGGGACGGCAGCGGCTACCCCAACGGCCTGGCCGGCGAACGGATCCCGCTGGCCGGGCGCATCTGCGCGATCGCCGACGTGTTCGACGCGCTGACCTCGGTGCGGCCGTACAAGAAAGCGTGGACGGAAGAGGAAGCGGTGGACTTCATGGTGCGCCAGAAGGGCAAGCATTTCGACCCGGCGCTGGTGGACCTGTTCATCACGCAGCTGCCGGCCATTCGCGCGATCCGGCAGCGCTGGGCGGAGGAAGTGGTGCCGGAGCTGGCGGCCGCGTAGCCGGTCCGCATGCACGGTGGGCACGTGGTGCCCACCCTACGATATCGCATGCGTTTGCCGATGTTCCAACGTAGGGTGGACGGCTCTGCCGTCCACGCGTTCGACGCACGTCGATTCAACCGAGACGCGGCGTGGCCGACAACTTGACGGCCGACCGGCGCGCCACCAGTTCCTCGTATAGATCCGCATAGCTCTGCGCCATCTGCGCCGACGTGAACAGGCGCCAGTAGCGCTCTTCCGCCCGGCGTCCCATCGCGGCCGCCATCTCCGGGTTGTCCCACAGCGTCTTCATCGCGGCGCGCAGCGCCTCGTGGTCCGAGGGCGGCACCACCAGGCCCGTCTCGCCGTGCACGTTGATGTAGGTGGTGCCGGTGCCGATCTCGCTCGAGATCATCGGCTTGCCGTACATCGCCCCTTCCAGCAGCGAGATGCCGAAGGCTTCCGAGCGCAGGTGCGAGGGGAAGGCGGCGGCGTAGCTGAGCTTGAGCAGCGCGGCCTTGTCCAGGTCGTCGACGGCGCCGACGAACATCACGTTCTTCAGGCCCAGGCGCTGCGCATGGGCCTTCAGTTCGTCCTCGATCGGGCCGGCGCCCACGATCACGACCGGGTAGCCGGTACCGGCGACGGCGTCCAGCAGGATGTGCAGGCCCTTGTAGTAGCGCAGCACGCCGACGAACAGGAAGAATTTCGGGCCTACGCGCGCGCGCCATGCTTCCAGGCGCGCCTGGTCCGGCTCGGGATAGCTTTCCTTGTCCAGGCCGAAGGTGATCACGCGCGTCTTGTCGCGGTAGCGGTCCAGGACGGCCGACGAGGCCAGGTAGTTCGGCGAGGTCGCGACGATGGTGTCGACGTCGGCCAGGAAGCGGTGCTTCAGCGGCTGGTACAGGCGCAGCAGCGCTTTCTGGCGCACGATGTCGGAGTGGTAGGTGACCACCGTCGGCTTGTCGACGCGCGCCATGAAGTGGGCCAGGTCCATGAACGGCCACGGGAAGTGGTAGTGCACGACGTCCGCCGCGCGCGCCATGCGCGCCAGCATGCCGATCGACTGGATCGACACGGCGTTCGACGCCACCTCGAAGTTCAGCGGCGCCCGGTGCACCTCGTGGCCTTCGAAGGCGAACGGGGCCAGGTCGGCATCGCGCGACAGCGACAGCACCTGGTTCGTCACGCCCAGCCGCCCCGTCCCCACGCACATCTGGCGGATGACCTGTTCCACACCGCCGACGGAATCGGGGAAATAGGTCTTGTAGAAGTGGAGGACGCGCATGGGCTTGGACATCGTGCTTGACTCGGTACGGCGGTTGGGAATCAGAGGAGCGAGCGGTAGACGGCGGCCGTCATGCGGGCCGTGGCGTCCCAGGTCAGCTGGGCGGCGCGGGCGCGCCCGGCCGTGATGCAGCGCGCGCGCAGCAGCGGCTCGCGCGCCAGGGCCAGCATGGCGTCGGCGATCGCGCCGCTGTCGAGCGGGTCGACCTCGAGCGCGGCGCCCTGCGACACCTCCGGCAGCGAGGTCGTGTTCGCCGACACCACCGGCACGCCGGAGGCGAAGGCTTCCACGACGGGGATGCCGAAGCCTTCGTACAGCGAGGCGAACACGAACACACCGGCGCCGGCATAGATGTGGCGCAGCGCGCCGTTGTCGGTGAGCTTGTTCAGCCAGACCACGTTGGCGCCGTCCTGCTTCGCCGCGGCGATACGGCGCAGCACGTCCTCGGAGCGGGCGCCGGCATGGCCGACGATCACGAGCTGGCGCTCGGCGCGCACGGCCGCCGGCAGCGCCAGGTAGGCATCCAGCAGGCGTCCCACGTTCTTGCGCGGCTGCAGCGTGCCGACGAACAGGAAGTAGCCGGGATGCAGGCCGTTGGCGGCCAGCGTGGCGGCCACGTCGCCGGCAGCGGGCGGATCGAACCAGTCGTCGTCGACGCCGCACGGCACCACGGTGATGCGGCGCTCGTCGACGCCGAAGCATTCGACCAGCTCGTCGATCGCATAGTGCGACAGCGCGATCACGCGGTCGGCCTTTTGCGCGGCCTTGCGCTGCAGCCAGTTCTTGAGGCCCCGCAGGCGCGGATTGCACCACTCGGGATGCTTGATCGGCAGCGCATCGTGCAGGCTCGCCACCACCGGGCAATCCATGCGCACGACGCGGTAGTCGGTCACGTGGAACACGTCGACGGGCATGTGCACGCGGTGCGCGCCGGGCGTGACGAGGTCGAGCAGCGAGGCGCGCTCGAAGGATTGCGGCATGGCCTGCCCCATCGTCAGCGGCGCCCCGCCGCGCGGCCAGGAATACGTGGAGATCGCGCAGCCGGCCTGCGGCAGGTGGCGCAGCAAGGCCTGGGTGTAGACGCCGATGCCGTCCAGGTGGCCGCCCGTCAGCGCCGGCTCGATCATGCTCGTGCCGATGCCGACGCGCACCGGCGTGGTCGCATCCTGGGCATTCATGGTCGTGTCGAGAATGGCTGCCATCGCGTCAAGCCTGGTACATCCAGCGCAGCGTCTCGACCAGCGGCGGCGGCGCGATGGGTCCGATCACGCCTGCCAGCTTGGCGTTGCTGCCGGTGAGCGTGAGCACGTCGTTGGCGCGCACGAAGGCCGGGTTGACGTGCACTTCGATGCGGTAGCCGGCGATATCGCTCATCATGTCGATCAGGCTCTCGAGCGAGGTCGAACGGCCCGAGCAGACATTGAAGGCTTCGCCGGCGGGCGCCGCGGCCAGCAGGCGGCGGTAGCAGTTGGCGACCATGCGCACGTCGGAAAAGTCGCGCGCGATGGCCAGGTTGCCCAGCTCGATGTGGCGCGCGCCCTTGCGGAAGTGGGACACGATCTTGGGCAGCAGGAAGTTCTCGCCCTGCCCCACGCCCGTGTAGTTGAACGGACGCGCGATCACGATCGGCAGCTTGTCCATCCACAGGCGCGCCATGTATTCCATGGCCAGCTTGCTGACCGCGTAGTCGTTGGCCGGCGATGGCGGTATGCTTTCGTCGATCACGTCCACGTCGGCATTGCCGTAGATATTGGCCGACGAGGCCAGCAGCACGCAGGACGGCTTGTGCGTGGCCTTCGACAGCGTTTCCAGCAGGTTGCGGGTGCCGGTCACGTTGACGCGGTAGATCTGGTCGGTGTCCGTGTGGGCCACGAAGGCGATGGCGGCCAGGTGGGCCACCACGTCGGGCCGCACTTCCTCGATCACGGCGGCGAGGCCGGCGCGATCGAGCAGGTCGACGGTGAAGATGTTCGGTCCCGGTGCGTGGCCCGGCAGGACGGTGCCGTAGACCTCGTAGCCGGCCGCGGTCAGCTCCTGCGCCATGTAGTGGCCGGTAAAGCCGCGCAGGCCCGTGATGAGGGCCCGCTTGCCTTCGCCTTCGCGCGGGCTTGCCGCGCGGGCGCGGCCTTCCGTGACCGAACGACTCATGTCAGAACGAGAATCCCTGTTCGTTGCGGCGCAGGTCGGCATCGACCATCATCTGGCACAGCTGTTCGAGCGTGGTCTGCGGCTTCCAGCCCAGCTCGCGCTGCGCCTTGGACGCGTCGCCGATCAGCAGGTCGACTTCGGCCGGACGGTAGAACTTCGGCGAGATGCGCACCAGCAGCTTGCCGGTACGGGCGCAATGGCCGGTTTCCTGCTCGCCCTGGCCCTTGAACTCGATGTCCATGCCGGCGCCCTTGAACGCCATGGTGACGAAGTCGCGCACGGTCTCGGTGCGGTTGGTCGCCAGCACATAGGTTTCCGGCTTGTCGGCCTGCAGGATGCGCCACATGCCTTCGACGTATTCCTTGGCGAAGCCCCAGTCGCGCTTGGCGTCCAGGTTGCCCAGTTCCAGCACGTCGAGCTTGTTCAACACGATCTTGGCGACGGAGTCCGTGATCTTGCGGGTGACGAACTCGCGGCCGCGCAGCGGCGACTCGTGGTTGAACAGGATGCCCGAGCTGCCGAAGATGTCGTAGGACTCGCGGTAATTGACGGTCATCCAGTGCGCATACAGCTTGGCGACACCGTACGGGCTGCGCGGGTAGAACGGCGTGCTCTCGATCTGGGGCACGGCCTGTACCTTGCCGAACATTTCCGAGGTCGACGCCTGGTAGAAGCGCGCCTTCGGATGCACGATGCGGATGGCCTCGAGCAGGTTGACGGCGCCGATGCCGGTGATCGACGCGGTCGTGACGGGCTGCTCGAACGACACGCCGACGAAGCTCTGCGCCGCCAGGTTGTACACCTCGTCCGGGCGGGTGGTCTCGACCAGGCGGATGCTCGACGACAGGTCGGTCAGGTCGTACTCGACCAGCGACAGGTTCGGGTGTTTGTCGATGCCCAGTTCGGCGATACGCCAGAAGTTGACCGAACTGGAGCGGCGGAAAGTACCGGTGACGTGATAACCCTTTTCCAGGAGCAGTTGCGCGAGGTAGGCGCCATCCTGGCCGGTAATGCCGGTGATCAGGGCTTTTTTCGTTGCTTGCATGTTCTTGGTGATTCCAGGTGATGGTCTAAGGTAGGCCGCCGCGACGACGCCGGGCGTGTCGGGAGGGAACGGACCAGATAAATTTTCGACAACCTCGCATTGTACCAGAGCGAGCTGCTTAATCGTTGCATGAAAGAAATCATGCAGAATTTGCAATGCCTGCTCGTCTATTATCGCCTGAAACCGCAAAACGACCGCGCGGGATTACGCAATGTTACGACTCCATCAAGCTTCATTACAGGTTCACGACACAATGACGACTTTTATGGCGAAACGCAAAAAGGGGCCCGCAAGGGCCCCTTCCGCCACGCCTGAATGCCTCAGCGTTGCGAGACCGCGTCCACCACGCACAGCGCCGTCATGTTGACGATGCGGCGCACCGTCGCCGACGGGGTCAGGATGTGGACCGGACGCGCGCAGCCCAGCAGCACCGGGCCGATGGCGATGCCGTTGCCGGCCGCCGTCTTGACCAGGTTGTAGGCGATGTTGGCCGACTCGATGTTCGGCATGACGACCAGGTTGGCGTCGCCCTTGAGGGTCGACTGCGGCATGATCTTGTTGCGGATCTTCGAGTCGAGCGCCGCGTCGCCGTGCATCTCGCCGTCGACTTCCAGGCCGGGGGCCTTCTGCTGCACCAGCGCCAGCGTGGCGCGCATCTTGCGGGCCGACTCGCTGTTCGAGGTGCCGAAGTTCGAGTGCGACAGCAGGGCCACGCGCGGGGTGATGCCGAAGCGCTCCAGCTCTTCCGACGCCATGATGGTGATGTCGGCCAGTTCTTCCGCCGTCGGGTTCTCGTTGACGTGGGTGTCGACCATCGCCAGCTGGCGTTCCTGGGTGATGATGAAGTTCATCGCCGCATACACGTTGGCGCCGGCGCGCTTGCCCAGCACCTGGTCGATGTACTCCAGGTGCATCTGGGTGGTGCCGTAGGTGCCGCAGATCATGCCGTCGGCGTCGCCCTTGTGGATCATCATCGCGCCGATCAGGGTGTGGCGGCGGCGCATGGCCAGCTTGGCCAGGTCTTCGGTGATGCCCTTGCGCATGACCATCTGGTAGTAGGTGTGCCAGTAGTCGCGATAGCGCTCGTCGAAGTCCGGGTTGATCACGTCGAAGTGCTGGCCCAGCTTCAGGCGCAGGCCGAACTTTTCGATGCGCTGCTGCAGCACGGCCGGACGGCCCACCAGGATCGGACGGGCCAGGCGCTCGTCGACCACGACCTGCACGGCGCGCAGCACGCGCTCTTCCTCGCCCTCGGCGTAGACGATGCGCTTGAGTTCCGGCGGCGCGTCCTTGGCGACCTGGAACAGCGGCTTCATGAAGCTGCCGCTGCGGTACACGAACTGCTGCAGGCTCTCGGCGTAGGCGGCCAGGTCGGCGATCGGGCGGGTGGCGACGCCGCCGTCCATCGCGGCCTTGGCCACGGCCGGCGCGATGTGGGTCAGGAGGCGCGGGTCGAACGGCATCGGGATCAGGTATTCCGGACCGAACGACAGGTTCGAGATGCCGTAGGCCGAGGCGACGATGTCGGACTGCTCGGCGTGGGCCAGGTCGGCGATCGCGTGCACGACGGCGATTTCCATCTCGCGCGTGATCGTGGTCGCGCCGCAGTCCAGCGCGCCGCGGAACATGTACGGGAAGCACAGCACGTTGTTGACCTGGTTCGGGTAGTCCGAACGGCCCGTCGCGATGATGACGTCGCCGCGCACGGCCTTGGCGTCTTCCGGCAGGATTTCCGGGTTCGGGTTGGCCAGCGCCAGGATCAGCGGGTTGGCGGCCATGGCCGACACCATCTCCGGCTTCAGGACGCCGCCGGCCGACAGGCCCAGGAAGATGTCGGCGCCCGGGATCACCTCGGCCAGCGTGCGGTGCGGCGTGTCCTGCGCGAAGCGTTCCTTGTCAGGGTCCATCAGCTCGGTGCGGCCCTTGTAGACCACGCCGGCCAGGTCGGTGACGAAGATGTTCTCGATCGGGAAGCCGAGGTCGACGATCAGGTCCAGGCAGGCCAGCGCCGCGGCGCCCGCGCCCGACACGACCAGCTTGCAGTTCTTCAGGTCTTTATTGACGACCTTCAGGCCGTTGAGGATGGCGGCGCCGACGATGATCGCGGTGCCGTGCTGGTCGTCGTGGAAGACGGGGATCTTCATGCGCTCGCGCAGCTTGCGCTCGATGTAGAAGCATTCCGGCGCCTTGATGTCTTCCAGGTTGACGCCGCCGAAGGTCGGCTCGAGCGCGGCGATCACGTCGATCAGCTTGTCGGGATCGGTCTCGGCGATCTCGATGTCGAACACGTCGATGCCCGCGAATTTCTTGAACAGGACGCCCTTGCCTTCCATGACGGGCTTGGAGGCCAGCGGGCCGATATTGCCCAGGCCGAGCACGGCGGTGCCGTTCGAGATGACGGCGACCAGGTTGCCGCGCGCCGTGTACTTGAAGGAAGCAGCCGGATCCTTGACGATTTCTTCGCAGGGCGCCGCCACGCCGGGGGAGTAGGCCAGGGCCAGGTCGCGCTGGTTCAGCACCGACTTGGTCGGGGTGACGCTGATCTTGCCGGGGGTGGGATACTGATGGTATTCGAGCGCTGCAGCACGCAGTTGTTGGCGGAGTTCTTCTTTTTTGTCGATTGACGATTCCATGCTTTGCTGCCTTCCTGAACTGACAAGAGGCTTACGATTCTAGCAGAGTGACACGCCCGGCAAACTAGGTATTTTTACCGACGGCAGCATTAATCGCCCCCACGAATGGAAGAGCAAAACGCCATAAACAACGTGAATTGGCCGCGACGCTCCACACGCCCGGCCATCCTCCTGCATATCCCCGCAGGTAAAGAGCCTATATGCTCAACTGCTCATGCAGGCGCTTTCGGGAAGTCGACCGCGGTGTCGTTGATGCGGTTGACCAGGTTCGTGAACGTGATGCTGGAGATCGCATAGATCGTGTCCACCACCTGCGCATCCGTATAGCCGGCGGCCTTGACGGCATCGACCACCGGTTGCGGCACGGTGCCGGTGGTGCCGACCACGGTGCGCACGAAGGTCGACAGCGCATCCAGCTTGGCGTTGCCGGTGGCGGTGCCGCGGCGCGCCGCCAGGATCGCTTCCGGCGACAGGCCGGCCATCTTGCCCATCAGCGTGTGGGCGGCCAGGCAGTAGTCGCAGCCGGCGACTTCGCTGACGGCCAGCTTGACGACTTCGATCTCCTGTTTCGACAGGCTCGTGTTGGCGAGCGCGGCATCGAAGTTCAGCAGGGCCTCGAGGGCGACCGGGCTGTTGCTGCCGATGGTGTCGTAGGCGTTGGGGACTTTGCCCAGTTTCGATTTGATGGCGGCGAACAGTTCGGCGGTACGGCCGGTGGCGTTGGCGCCCTGGGTGGACAAGCGGCTCATGGTCTTTCCTTTCAGTGTTGTTGTCGGTATCAAATGCCGTGTGGCATGGAAAGAAGTCTAGGCCGAATGAGGTGGACAATGAATGCCGGTTTGCTGCGATAATTTGTCCGTTCGTCTCATCCCGTTGCCCCGTCTTTCGAACCACATGGATACTCTCAGCCGCCTGCTTTCCCTGTTCACCGTCACGACCTCGCTCGACACCCGCTGCGAACTGGCCTCGCCCTGGGTCCTCGACGAACCGGCCGTCACCACGCCCGGCACCGCGCCGTTCCACGTGGTCGTCGAGGGCAGCGCGCTCCTCGATACGGCGGCACTGGGAGAGATCGCGCTGCAGGCCGGCGACATCGTCGTCTTCCCCGGCGGCGGCGCGCACCGCCTGCACGCGGGGCCCGCGCAGCAGGCCACGCCGGTCTCGACACAGGCGTCCGACGGCCCGCTGCAGCGCAAGGCCAACGAAGGAGACGGTCCCGCCACCGGCATCCTGTGCGGCAGCTTCGTGTTCGACGAGAGCGCGCGCCGCGCCATGCTCGGCGCCCTGCCCGAGGTCATGATCGTGCACGCCAGCCGCGAGGCCGACTTCCCTGGCCTGCACGCGCTGGTGCGCCTGTTGCAGCAGGAGACCGCCGACACCCGCCCGGGCAGCGGCGTCGTCGTGACCCAGCTGTCCGGCGCCCTGTTCGCCCTGCTGATGCGCGCCTGGCTGGCCCAGAACGCCACCCGGCCCGGCCTGTTCGCCGTGCTGGCCGACCGGCGCCTGGGCAATGCGATGCAGAAGATGCTGGAGTCGCCCGAACTTCCCTGGACCGTGGCCGACCTGGCGGCGGCCTGCTTCATGTCGCGCGCCACCTTCGCGCGCCTGTTCGCCCAGCTGTCCGGCATGACCCCGGCCGACGTGCTGACCCAGCTGCGCATGGCGCGGGCGGCGACCGCATTGGCGCACGGCGAACGGGCCGTGGGCGACGTCGCGCTGGCCGTCGGCTACCAGTCGGAGGCCGCGTTCAACCGCGTGTTCAAGCGCCACTACGGCATGGGCCCGGGCGGGTACCGCCGCGCCCAGCGCGGCCAGGCCCAGCCCGAAGCGGCGTAGGGTAACCGGCTTCGTCGTCCACGCGTTCAACAACGCTTGCATCAACAATGCACGCGATCACTGTTGTAAAAGACGGAATCTATCGGTTTCTTTTAAACAAATAATTTTACTGCTGGGCTAGACTTAGGTATCATTTTTTCTGATTCGATGCGCCATACGGGCGATCGCGACCACGAGGAATCATGATGACCATCCAGCACAGCCCGGCACGCCCATCGGCGCGCGACTTCCCCATCGTGATCGTGGGCGCCGGCATGGCCGCCTATGCGCTGGCGCGCGAACTGCGCAAGCGCGACCGCGACACCCCGCTGCTGCTGGTGACGGCCGATGCCGGCACCGTGTATGCGAAGCCTCTGCTGTCGAACGCGCTGGCGGCGGGCCGCGACGCCGGGCAGCTGGCCAGCGCCGGCGCCGCCGAGATGGCCGCCGTGCTGGACATCACGATCCTGTCCCATACCCGCGTCACCGGCATCGACACCGCCGCGTGCGCCATCGACACCACGCAGGGACGCATCGGCTACGGCCGCCTGGTGCTGGCCCTGGGCGCCGGCGCGCGCCGTCCGCAACTGCAAGGCGATGCGGCGCACGACGTCATCGCCGTCGGCCACCTGGACGACTATGCCCTGCTGCGCCGGCGTCTCGACGCCCTGGGGCGTCCGGCGCACATCGCCATCCTGGGCGCCGGCCTGGCCGGCTGCGAATTCGCCGAGGACTTCGCCGCCGCCGGCCACCGCGTGACGCTGGTCGACCCGGCACGACGGCTGCTGGCGCAGCTGGTGCCGCCGCCGCTGTCGCTCGCGCTGCTGCGCGCCTGGCGCGCGCTGCCGATCGCCGTGCGCCAGGGCCATGCGCAGGCCGTGCAGCGCGCAGGCGACCTGCTGCGCCTGCAACTGGACGACGGCAGCATGCTCGACGCCGACCTGGTACTGGCCGCCATCGGCAGCCGCCCCAACGCGGCGCTGGCGCGCGAGGCGGGCCTCGCCACCGCGCGCGGCATCCTCGTCGACGGCTACGGCCGCGCCAGCGCGCCGGGCGTGTATGCGCTGGGCGACTGCGCGGAATACGAGAGCGGCGCGGGCACGCTGCTGCGCCCCGGCGTGGCCGCCCTGCAGGCGGCGGCGCGCGCGCTCGCGGCGACCTTGTGCGGCACGCTCACGCCGATCGAGGACGAACCCGTGCTGACGCTGAAAAGCCCGCTGTGCCCGATCGCCGTCTGCGCGCCGGCGCCCGGCACCCACGGCGAATGGCAGCTCGCGCACGAAGACCAGCGCAGCATCGCCCGCTTCGTCGACGATGGCGGCGTGCTGCGCGGCTTCGCCCTCACGCGCCCCGCGCCGGCCCTGCGCCGCGCGCTGATGGCCCAGCTCGACCGGGCGGTCGCCGTCGCTTGAGGCCAGCCCGGATTACAATTCCGGGATGCTCTCCGAATTCGACCTCATCAAGCAGTACTTCGTGCGGCGCCCGCCGAACTTGCCGCCAAACTCGCCGCCGGGCCGCGCCGTCCTCGGCATCGGCGACGACTGCGCGCTGCTGGCGCCCGCGCCCGGCCGCCAGCTCGCCGTCTCGTCCGACATGCTGGTCGAGGGCCGCCACTTCTTCGCCGGCGCCGACCCGTTCACGCTCGGCCACAAATGCCTGGCCGTGAACCTGTCCGACCTGGCCGCGATGGGCGCGGCGCCGCTCGGCTTCACGCTGGCGCTGGCACTGCCGGCGGCCGACCCGGACTGGCTCGCCGGTTTCTCGCGCGGCCTGTTCGCGCTGGCCGACGCGCACGGCTGCGAGCTGGTGGGCGGCGACACGACCAAGGGCCCGCTCAACGTCTGCATCACGATCTTCGGCGACGTCGCGCCGGGCCGCGCGCTGCGGCGCGACGCGGCGCGCGCTGGCGACGACGTCTGGATTTCCGGCACGCTGGGCGATGCGCGCCTGGCGCTGGCCCATTATCTCGATGAAGTCCGGCTCGATGCGCCGGCCCTGGCGCTGGCCGCGCCGCGCATGCATGCGCCGACCCCGCGCGTGGCGCTGGGCCGCCTGCTGGCGGACGGGGGCCTGGCGCACGCGGCGCTCGACATCTCGGACGGACTGGCGGGCGACATCGGGCACATCCTGGCGGCGTCCCGCGTCGGCGCCGTGCTCGACGTCGATGCGCTGCCGGCCGGGCCGGTGCTGGCCCGGCAGCCGCAGGCGCTGCGGCGGCGCTTCGCGGCGGCCGGCGGCGACGACTACGAATTGTGCTTCACGGCGCCGGCGGCGCGGCGCGCTGCGATCGTGGCGGCGGGCGCGCAATGCGGCGTGCCGGTGACGCGGGTCGGGGCCATCACGGCGGAGCCGGGCTTGCGCTGGGTCGATGCGGACGGGGCCCCGCTCGACCTCGCGTTGCAGGGTTGGGACCATTTCACGAACGGGTGACGCGCAGGGTGGGCATCACATGCCCACCATGGCGTGGACCGCTATGCGGCCTGTTCCCCGCGCGGCGTCTTGCGGTCGTCGTACGGCCCGTGCGTCAGCCAGTACTGGCGGAACGCCAGCCGCACGTTGTCGCGCAGTTCCGCGTCGTTCCAGGGCTTGGTGTAGAAGCGGTAGATCGCCCCGCGGTTGATCGAGTCGAGCACCGATTCCACGCCCGTATAGCCGGACAGGATGATGCGGATCGTGTCCGGGTACATCTCCTTGACCTTGCTGAGGAATTCGGTGCCGTTCATGACGGGCATGCGCTGGTCGCACAGGATCACCTGCACGCGGTGCAGCGCCAGCAGTTCGAAGCCCTCGGCCGGCGAGCCGGCGGTCAGCACGCGGTAGGTGTCGCGCCGGAACAGGCGGTGCAGCGCGCCCAGCACGTTGGGGTCGTCGTCGACGATGAGCAGGGTCTGCACGTTGCGGTCGTCTGCGGCCGGGCGCGAGGGCTGGGCGCGGTTCTCCAGCACCAGCTTGCCCAGGTCGGCCGGCACGAGCGCGCGCGACAGGTGGAAACCCTGGATCTCGTCGCAGCGGTGGCGGCGCAGCAGCGCCATCTGGGCGCGCGATTCGACCCCTTCCGCGATCACCTGCATGTGCAGGCTGTGCGCCATGCTGATGATGGCCAGCGCGATGGCCGCGTCGTCCGGGTTGGTCGTGATGTCGCGCACGAAGGCGATGTCGATCTTCAGCTTGTCGATCGGGAAGCGCTTCAGGTAGGCCAGCGAGGAATAGCCGGTGCCGAAGTCGTCGATGGCGATGCGGATGCCCAGGCGCTTCAGGCTTTCCAGCACCTCGATGGTGTGCTCTGCGTTCGACATCAGCGCGCTCTCGGTCAGCTCCAGCTCCAGCAGGCTCGGGTCGACGCGGTGGCGCGCCAGGGCGGCGCGGATATCGCCCTCCAGGTCGCCCTCGACGAACTGGCGGCTCGACACGTTGACGGCCACGCGCACGCCCTCCACCCCGTCCGCGTTCCACGCCGCGATCTGGCGGCAGGCCTCGTCGATGATCCAGGCGCCGACCCTGACCACCATGCCCGTCTCTTCCATGACGGGCACGAATTCGGCCGGATAGACGAGGCCGAAGCCAGGACGGCGCCAGCGCAGCAGCGCCTCGACGCCGCTGATGCGGCCCGTGTTCAGGTCCAGCTTGGGCTGGTAGTGCAGCTCGAACTGGCCGCCGTCGATGGCGCCGCGCAGCGCCAGTTCCAGGTCGAGGCGCGCCAGCACCTGCACGTTCATGCCCGAGGTGAAGAAGCGGTAGCCGTCGCGCCCCGCTTCCTTGGCGCGCACCATGGCCACGTCGGCGTACTTGACCAGCGTGCCGGGGTCGCGCGCGTCGTCCGGGTACATGGCGATGCCGATGCTGGCCGTCAGCACGGCCTTCTGTTCGCCCAGGTCGAACGGCGCGCGCAGCGCCTCGCGCACCTCGTTGGCGACGGCGACAGCATCCTCCTCGCCCTGCTCGCGCGTCATGGTCAGCATCAGCGCGAACTCGTCGCCGCCCAGGCGCCCGATGGTGTCGCGCAGGCGCACGCAGCGCACCAGGCGGGTGCTGAACTGGCGCAGCAATTCGTCGCCCAGCGCGGGGCCGAGCGAATCGTTGACGATCTTGAAGCGGTCCAGCGTGATGAACAGCACGGCGATGCGCCAGTTCTTGTCCTGGGCCAGCTCGATGGCGTCGCGCAGCGTCTGGAAGAACAGGTTGCGGTTCGGCAGGCCGGTCAGGCTGTCGTAGTTCGAGACGTGCTTCAGGCGCTCGGCCGCGTGCAGGCGCTCGCTGATGTCGCGCGCCACCGCGATCAGCATGCGGGTTTGCCCGTCCTCTTCGCTGCGCTGCTGCAGCTGCCAGCTGATCTCGACGGGCACGGCGCCCTGGCCGTCCGAGCGCAGCAATTCCGTCTCGACGATGTCGTGCTCGCGGCCGTGGGCCACCGGATCGGCATGGCGCTCCAGCTGGGCGCGTTCGGCCAGGCCCAGCGCCACCGGGTCGATGCGCAGCAGCGCCTCGCGCGAAAAGCCCAGCATGCGGCAGGCGCCGTCGCTGACGTCGATCATCGACATATTGTGCGCGTCGACCAGGAAGATGGCGTCGGCGGTGGCATCCATCGCGCCGCGGAAGCGCTGCAGCTCGGCGGTGCGCTCGCGCACCTTGCGCTCCATGCGCGCGCCATGGTCGCGCGACTCCTTGTGGAACAGGCGCACCTCGAGCAGGTTGCGGATACGCGTGAGCACCTCGACGGTGTCGAAGGGCTTGCCGATGAAGTCGCGCGCGCCCGCCTCCAGGGCGGCCAGCTTCTTGTCCGGCTCGGCCGTCACGACCAGCACCGGCAGCCAGGACTCGCGCTCCAGCGGCTTCAAGGCCTCCATGACCTGGAAGCCGTCCATGTGCGGCATCTGCAGGTCGAGGATGATCAGGTCGTAGCGGTGCTGCAGGTGCAGCGCCGCCACCTGGCGCGGATCGGTGGTGCTCGATACGTTCTCGTAGCCGCTCGTCTTGAGCAGGAATTCGAGCAGCTGCACGTTCACGGGTTCGTCGTCGACGATCAGGATGCGCGCGCGGCGGATGTCGGATGGCGAAATCATGGGGCTGTCCTTTCTGCGTTGGCGCGCTGGGCCAGCACGCCGTCGATGGCCTCATTGAACCTGTCGATGTCGATCGGCTTGGTGAGATAACGCGCGAACCCGGCCGCGAGGCCGCGCTCGATGTCCTGCTGCATGGCGTTGGCCGACAGCGCGACGACGGGAATGCCCGCGGTGGCCGGGTCGCGCCGCAGCTGCGCCAGCACCTCGAAACCGCTCATGCCCGGCAGGTTCAAGTCCATCAGCACCACGTCCGGACACTCCTCGCGCGCCAGCGCCAGTCCGGCCGGACCGTCCGCCGCCGACAACAGGCGCAGGCCGGCGCGAAAGCGCACGATCTCCTGCACCAGGCGCAGGTTGGCCGGATTGTCTTCCACGTACAGCAGCGTATGCGGCACGACGCCGTCGGCGGCCGCCTGCGGCGCCGGGCCGGCCTGGACCGCGGCGGCCGCCGCCCCGGCCTGACCTTCGGCACCCGCCAGCTCGATCCAGAATACACTGCCCACGCCGGGACTGCTGGTCACGCCCATCTCGCCCCCCATCATTTCGACGAGGCGGCGCGTCACCACCAGGCCGATGCCCGTTCCCTCATGCGGGCCGTTTTCCTGGCCCAGGCGGTTGAACGGCTGGAACAGCGCGGCCAGCTGGTCCGGCGTCATGCCCATGCCCGTGTCCTGCACCGTCAGGCGCAGCCGCGCGGGCGCGGCCGGCGCGCAGTCGACCATCACGACGCCGCCGTCGCGGTTGTACTTGACGGCGTTCGACAACAGGTTCAGCAGCACCTGTTTCAGGCGCGTGCGGTCGGCCTGCACGATGGCGCGCACGTGGTCCGGGAAGCGCACCTGCACGCCGCGCGCGGCCGCCAGCGGCGCGATCATGCCGCGGCACTCCAGCAGGATCTCGTCCAGCGCCACCGCCTCCATCGACAGCTGCAGCGCGCCCGCCTCGACCTTGGCCAGGTCGAGGATTTCGTTGATCAGCGTGAGCAGGTGGCGCCCCGACTTCAGGATGTGGCCGGAGAACTCCTTCTTCTGCTCCGGCGTGGTGGGCATGTCGTTCGATGCCAGGATCTGGGCAAAGCCGAGGATGGCGTTGAGCGGCGTGCGCAGTTCGTGGCTCATCGAGGACAGGAAGGCGGACTTGGCCTGGTTGGCCGCGCGCGCCTCCTCGATCGCCATCTCCAGCTCGGCATTGGCCAATTCCAGCTGCATGGTGCGCTCGTGCACGCGCTGCTCGAGCTCCTCGTTCAGGCGCATCACTTCCTGCTGGGCCCGGGCCCGTTCCTGGGCTTCGCGCGCGATCTCGCGGTTCGATCCCTCCAGCGCGCGGGTGCGCTGCTCGATCTCGCTCAGCATGGCGTTGAACGAATCGACCAGGTCGGCCGCCTCGTCCTGGCTGATGCGCGGCGCGCGGCGCGAATAATCGCGCTTCTCGACCACTTCGCGCGCGATGTTGGTGATGGCGTCGATCGGCGTCGTGATCGTGTGGCCCAGGCGCCGCACCAGCAGCCAGGCCGTCATCAACGCCAGCAGCGTCACGCCCATGCCGATCAGCAGGTAGTCGCGCACGCGCTCGAGCAGCTGGTTCTGCGAACGCATGTAGATGGTGCCGAGCGCCTCGCCGTTCTCGCGGATGGGCTGGTACAGCACCAGGTCGTCGCCGTCTTTCACGTAGCCATCCTTGCCGGGTCGCGCGGGAAAGGCCACGTCCTCGCCCGGCGCCATGTACCAGGCGAACAGCGCGCCGCGTTCGTCGTACAGCGCGGCCGCGCGCACCGAGGGCCGGGTGCGCAGCAGTTCCAGGTTCTCGCGCGCCAGCCGCGCATCGTCGAAGGACAGCGCCGCGGAGGTCATGTGGCCCACCAGCTCGGCCTGCGTGGAGAGGTCGTTGCGCAGCGCACGCTGGTAGGCGCGCAGGTCGTAGGCCACCACGGTGCCGACCGACACGGCCGACGCGGCGAGCGTCGTCGACATCACGATCATGACGAGCTTCTGGCGGATCGAGCGGCGCGGCGTCACGGGGCCTCCGCCGGCAGGCGTGCCAACGCCGTCAACGGCATGCCGGCCCCGGGTCATGGCGGTCATGCGTGAAACGTTCGAGCAGCATGTCAGTCCTACATCGTTCAATCGGTGGATGGCTGCGAGCGAGCCCGCAGACGAGCAGGATAGCAGTACGGTTTCGCGCGATGTCGCACGGAACGGCACGGGCCGGCAACGATGGTACCTATATGCTACGGCGTATGCACGCTGGAGGCATGTCTTGCAACATGGCTTTCAGGTAACGATCCAGTGCCGTGCGCGCCCGCGTCGCGCTAGAATGAAGCCGGGACCGCCCCGCCGGCGCGCCGCGGCCGCCCCCATTCCCGTGCCGCATACAGAGGAGACATCAGTGACGAACGATATTCTTGACCTTGCCACCCGGGTCGGCCAGGCCCTCGAAGCCAAGGGCCTCCTGATGGCCACCGCCGAGTCCTGCACGGGCGGCGGCATTGCCTATTTCATCACCGAGATCCCCGGTTCGGGCGACTGGTTCGACTGCGGCTTCGTGACCTATTCGAACGCCGCCAAGACCGAGATGCTGGACGTGCCCGCCGCCGTCATCGCGCAATTCGGCGCCGTCAGCGAGGAAGTGGCGGCGGCGATGGCCGAAGGCGCCGTCGCCAACAGCAATGCCCATGTCGCGGTGTCCACGACCGGCATCGCCGGCCCCACGGGCGCCGTGCCGGGCAAGCCGGTCGGCACCGTGTGCTTCGGCTGGTCGAAGGACGGGGTCACCCATACCGAGCGCATCGTGTTCCCCGGCGACCGCCACGAGGTGCGCCTGCGGACCGTGGCGCACGCCCTGTCCGGCATGCTGCGCTTCCTCGAATAATCCGCGGTACTGCGGGATGACGCTTGCATCCGGCCCGCAGTACGCTTAACATGTGAACAGTTCTTCACATGTTAAGCAATTGCCGAGCTGATGATTCCGCACGATACCGACCACGCCGTCGACGAACTCGCCGACCTGTTCCACCTGCTGGGCGACCCCACGCGCCTGCGCATCGTGCTCGCCTGCCTGGCGCAGCCGACCGCCGTGGGCGACATCGCCGCCGCGCTCGACCTGTCCAGCTCGCTGGTCAGCCACCACCTGCGCCTGCTGCGCGCCGCGCGCATCGTCAAGGCCGAGCGCCAGGGCAAGCAGGTGTTCTATGCGGCCGCCGACGCCCACATCAGCGGCTTGCTCGCCAATATGTTCGAACACATCGCCGAACCCATCACCGAACACACGACAGGACTGGACGCATGAGCCACGCGCATTCCCACGACCATGGCCACGGGCATGGACACCACCACCACGCGCCGCCGGCCGACGCCGGCCGCGCCTTCGTGCTCGCGATCGGCCTGAACACGGCCTTCGTCGCCATCGAATTCATCTACGGCTTCATCGCCAACTCGACGGCGCTGACGGCCGACGCCGGCCACAACCTGTCCGACGTGCTGGGCCTGGTGCTGGCCTGGGGCGCGGCGCTGCTGGCGAAAAGCGCGCCGACGCGGCGCTTCACCTACGGCCTGCGCGGCACCTCGATCCTGGCGGCGCTGGGCAATGCCCTGCTGCTGATGGTGGCCTGCGGCGCCATCGCCTGGGAAGCGTGCCAGCGCTTCGCGCATCCGGAACCGGTGGCCGGCACGACGGTATCGATCGTGGCCGCGATCGGCGTGCTCATCAACGGCTTCTCGGCCTGGCTGTTCATGGCCGGCAGCAAGAACGACATCAACGTGCGCGGCGCCTACCAGCACATGGCGGCCGATGCCGCGCTGTCGCTGGGCGTCGTGGTGTCGGGCCTGCTGGTGATGTATACGGGCTGGAGCTGGCTCGACCCGGCCGTGAGCCTCGTGATCGTCGTGATCATCGTGGCCGGCACCTGGTCGCTGCTGAAGGAATCGATCCAGATGGCGCTGGCGGGCGTGCCGGCCGGCGTCGATGCGACGGCCGTCACCGGCTTCCTCGCGGCCCAGCCGGGCGTGACCGAGGTGCACGACGTGCACATCTGGCCGATGAGCACGACGGAAACGGCCCTCACCGCCCACCTGGTGATCCCGGACGGCTATCCGGGCGACGCGTTCATCGACGAGGTCGTCACCCACCTGCGCGAGGACTTCGCCATCCACCACTGCACGCTGCAGGTCGAGCAGGGCACGACCAAGCACAGCAGCTGCTGCCTGCAGGAGGCGCATGACGGGCACGAGCACGATCATGCTCATCATGGCCACGCTCATGCCCATTAAGCCGTAGGGTGGACGGCTCCGCCGTCCACGCGGTGATAGGTAGCCGGCGAATTACCGTCCATGCGAGCGGAATTGATAGGTAGCCGGTGAATTACCGTCCATGCGAGCGGAATTGATAGGTAGCCGGTGAATTACCGTCCATGCGAGCGGAATTGATAGGTAGCCGGCGAATTACCGTCCATGCGAGCGGAGTTGAACGCGTGGACGGCGAAGCCGTCCACCCTACTTGACCTTGACCAATTCGACGTCGAAGATCAGGTCCGCGTTCGGCGGAATCATGCCGCCCGGGGCGCCGCGCGACCCATAGGCCAGTTCGCTCGGGATGATCAGGGTGCGCTTGCCGCCCACCTTCATGCCGACCACGCCCTGGTCCCAGCCCTTGATGACCTGGCGCGCGCCGAGGCGGAACTCGAGCGGCTCGCGGCCGGCGTCGAGCGAGGAGTCGAATTTCTTGCCGCGCTGCTTCAGCGCCAGCGGCTTGTACAGCCAGCCCGTGTAGTTGACCAGCACGGAATTGCCCACCTGCGCCTCGGCGCCCTTGCCGATCACGTGATCGATGATCTGGATCTGCGGACCCTGCTGGGCCGGGGCGTCGCCGACCGGGTTGGTCGGATTCGACGGAGTCGCGGCGGTGGCGGTGGCGCTCGCGGGGTCCTTCGGATCGGTCAGTGCGGTGCCCGATTGAGCCGCGGGCTGGGCCTGGTCGGCCGCGGGAGCGGGAGCGGTCTGGGTGGAATCCTGGGCGCTGGCGGCAGCGGCCGCCAGCAACAGGCCTGCGAAGGCGATACGACGGATCATGGAACCTCTTTCATGGATCAGTGATTAACCGATCTATGATAGCAAGGCCTCCTCGGCTTGCACAGTTTCTGCCGGAACCGTCATCCGCTGCGGCATGGCGGGCGCCGCGGCCGCATCGGCCGCCGCGGATACATTGGCCGCATCGGCCAGCTTGCGCAGGATGTGCCCGGCCGCCACCATGCCGAAGGTCGCGGTGACGACCATGCTGGAACCGAAGCCCGCGCAATTGAGGCCCGTGATGCTGTTCGCATCGATGGCGCAGGCGTCGCCCGCGTCCGGGTAGCGCAGCGGTTCCATCGAGAACACGGCGTCGATGTGGTACTTGTTCTTCTCGCCCTTGGCGAAGCCGTAGCGCGCGCGCAGGATCTTGCGCACCTTCTTGAGCAGCGGTTCCTGCTCCGTGCGGGCCAGGTCGCGCACCTCGATCCGCGTCGGGTCAGTCTGGCCGCCGGCGCCGCCGATCACGACCAGCGGGATCGCATGCTGGCTGCACCAGGCGATCAGCGCGGCCTTGTCCTTGACGCTGTCGATGGCGTCGACCACGTAGTCGTAGCGATCGGTGCCGATCAGTCGCGGGATATTGTCCGGATCGACGAAGTCCTCGACGAGCTCGACCTCGCAATACGGGTTGATCAGGGCGATACGCTGCTTGAGCGCCTCGATCTTGGCCATGCCGACCGTCGACGACAGCGCCTGGATCTGGCGGTTGATGTTCGACTCGGCCACGTCGTCCAGGTCGATCAGCGTGAGGCGGCCGACGGCGCTGCGCGCCAGCGCCTCGACGATCCAGGAACCGACGCCGCCGACGCCCACGACGCAAACGTGCGCCGCGCGGAAGCGTTCCAGCGCACGCTCGCCGTAGAGTCGCGCGATGCCGCCGAAGCGGCGCTCGAAGTCGACCTCGCTGGCCGCGTCGACGATGCTGGCATCGGTACCGGCCAGCGCGGTGATGGAAATGGGAGTGGTAGTCATAGCCCCCCATTTTACCGGACGGAATCCCTTCCCTTGCTCTAAAATAACTTTCAGATAATCAAAGTTCGCCCGTCTTTTTGCGCATCCACAACAGCCCATCATGAACCAGCCCCTCCACGATACCGCTCCCGATTTCGACCAGCCGATCGCCGTCCTCAAGCATTGCCACGGCCGCATCCGCAAGCAGCTCGACACCCTCGAAAAACTGCTGGCCCACCTGCCCGCGCACGGTGCCGACGAGCAGGCCCGCCAGGCGGCGGCCGCCGTCATGAAGTACTTCGACAAGGGCGCCCAGCTGCACCACGAGGACGAGGAACAGGACCTGATCCCGATGCTGCACGCCACCGCCACCGGCGAGGACGCGGCCACGCTGGCCGCGCTGGCGCCGCAGATCCTGCAGGAGCACAAGGACATGGATGCGATGTGGCAGGACCTGCACGAGCAGCTGAGCCTGATCGCCGACGGCAGCGGCACGCACCTGTCCGCCAGCACGGTAGGCCGTTTCGTGCAATGCTACCGACAGCATATGGAACGCGAGGAAGGCACGATGGCGCCGATGGCGCTTCGCATTTTCGACACAGGCCAGATGGCCAGGCTGGGCCAGGCGATGCGGCAGCGACGCGGTATTTCCGTTAATAATGATGTGAGCATAGGCAACGCCGCGACGGCGTCCCCGTGCGAGCCGGCCGCGGCCGGCATCGGCGAGCGCGTGGCCGACCTGCGCAAGGACTATGGCCAGGCCAGCCTGGACGAGGGCGACGTGGCCGACGACCCCATCGCCCAGTTCACGCGCTGGTTCGAGGAAGCGTTGAAGGCCGAGGTCAACGAGCCCAATGCGATGGGCGTGTCGACGGTCGGCGAGGATGGCCGGCCGAGTTCGCGCATCGTGCTGGTCAAGCAGTTCGACGAGCGCGGCTTTACCTGGTACACGAATTACGACAGCCAGAAGGGCCAGCAGCTCGCCAGCAAACCTTTTGCTGCTCTGCTATTCTTTTGGAGTGAATTGGAACGGCAGGTGCGCATCGAAGGCAAGGTCGTGCGTACATCCGCGGAGGAAAGCGACAAGTATTTCAACAGCCGGCCACTGAAAAGCCGGCTGTCGGCGATCGCGTCGGAACAGAGTGCGCCGATCGCCGGCCGTGCGGACCTCGAACGCAACTACGAGGAGGTCGCGCGGCAATACGGCGAGTCGCCGTCACGGCCATCGCACTGGGGCGGCTATCGCTTGGTGCCGGAACGGATCGAGTTCTGGCAGGGGCGGCGTTCGCGCTTCCACGACCGCATCGTCTATACGCGATCGGAGGACGGCAGCTGGACGCGGCAACGTTTGCAACCCTGAGCCGGGAAGCAGCATCCGGCCAGACAAGCCGGAGGAATACACGTGTTCGATCAACTGAAGCTGTCCGCCTGGAGCACAGGCATCCGTAACAAACTTAACCTGCCGCTGCGTGTGGAATTGTGGAATGGCGATCACGTCGACCTCTCGGCCGAGCAGCCGCGCGTCAAGATCCGGGTGCCGAGCGCGGGCAATCTGCGCTACCTGCTCTCGCCCACGCTGGACAGCCTGGGCGAGGCCTACGTCGAAGGCAACCTCGAGATCGAGGGACGCGCGGCCGACATGATCCAGATCGGCAGCGCGCTCGCGGAGAACAGCGGCAAGCCGGCACGCGTGTCCAAGGTATTGAGCCTGCTCTCGCCGCACACGCGCGAGAAGGATGCGGAAGCGATCCGCTACCACTACGACGTCTCCAACGAGTTCTACAGCAACTTCCTCGATCCGGCCATGGTGTATTCCTGCGCCTATTTCGAGAACGGCGACGAAGACCTGGAAACGGCGCAGGTCAAGAAGATCGACCACATCCTGACCAAGATCGGCGTCCAGCCGGGCCATACGCTGCTCGACATCGGCTGCGGCTGGGGCGCCCTCGTCATCCGCGCCGCGCAGAAGTTCGGCGCGCGCTGCGTCGGCGTCACGCTGTCCGAGCGCCAGTACGAGCTGGCGCGCGAGCGCGTCAAGCGTGCCGGACTGGAAGACCGGATCGAGATCCGCATCCAGGACTACCGCGACATCGACGGCCAGTTCGACCGCATCACCAGCGTGGGCATGTTCGAGCACGTGGGCGTGCAGCACCTGCCGGAGTATTTCGGCCAGATCAACCGGCTGCTGGCGCCGGGCGGCGTGGTCATGAACCACGGCATCACCACGACCGACGTCGGCGAGCGTAGCAGCCCTTATGGTGCCGGCAACTTCATCGACAAGTACGTGTTCCCGCACGGCGAGCTCGCCCACCTGTCGACCGTGATCCGCACGATGCAGGAAGGCGGCCTGGAAGTACGCGACGTGGAGAACCTGCGCCGCCACTATGCCCGTACCTGCGCGCTCTGGACCGAGAACTTCGAGCGCAACGCCGAGCGCATCCGCCAGACCGCCGATCCGAAGACCTTCCGCATCTGGCACGTGTACCTGGCCGGCTGCGCGTACGCGTTCACGCACGACTGGATCAGCCTGTACCAGATCGTGGGCGGCAAGGCCGGCCAGGATCCGGCGCAGATCCCGTGGTCGCGCGGCTATATGTACCCGTAGGGTGGACGGGTTCCCCGTCCACGCGTTCAAGGCACGCTCGCGTCGACGCGTTCAAGGCACGTCGCGTCCACGCGTCCAAGGCACGCTCGTGTCGACGCGTCCAAGGCACGCTCCCGTCGACGCGAACGCTATGTGAACGCGTGGACGGCGGAGCCGTCCACCCTACCGGCTACGTTCCGCAAAAACCTTGCGGAACTTCGCCACCTTGGGCGCCACCACGAAGGCGCAATAGCCCTGCAGCGGATGCTGGGCGAAATAATTCTGGTGGTAATCCTCGGCCTTGTACCATTGCTCGGCCGGCAGCACCTGGGTCACGATCGGGGCATCCCACACGGCGGCCATCTCGGCCATCACCTGGCGCGCCGTCGCGTCCTGTTCGGGCGAGGTGGTGAAGATCACGGACCGGTATTGGGTGCCGACGTCGTTGCCCTGGCGGTTCAGGGTGGTCGGGTCGTGGATCGTGAAGAAGATCTCGAGGATGTCGCGATAAGCGATCACGGCCGGGTCGAACTCCAGGCGGACCACCTCGGCATGGCCGGTCGTGCCGGAACACACCTGTTCGTAGGTCGGGCTGACGGTCTCGCCGCCCATGTAGCCGGACTCGACGCGGGTGATGCCACGGGCCTCGAGGTACACGGCTTCAGTGCACCAGAAACACCCGCCGCCCAGGATTGCCACTTCGGTTGCGGATTGCTGGCTCATAACAGCTCCTTCGTTGGGAATGGAATGTTGTCGATGGCTTCACTCTAACGCAAAGCGCACGCCTGTGCAGAAACCGCCGCCGCACGGCGGGCGCCGGGCGGCTTGGGTATTGATGGCATAATGCGTTCATGAACACCCGCTCTCCCCGCGCCACCGAACGCGGTTTCGATTCCGCCCATTTCCGGCAAGCCCTGTCGCAATTCGCGACCGGCGTCACCGTGATCACCACGCGCCTGGCCGACGGCAGCTTCCGCGGCCTGACGGCCAGTTCCTTCAATTCGGTCTCGCTGGAGCCGCCGTTGGTGCTGTGGAGCCTGTCCAACGGCGCCAACAGCCTGCCCATCTTCACGGGAAATTCCCACTACGTGATCAATGTGCTGGCGGCCGGCCAGGAAGACCTGGCGCGACGTTTCTCGCGCCGCGGCGAAGACCCGTTCCTCACGGCCGAGTACGAACTGTCGCGCACGGGCCAGCCGATCCTGAAGGGCGCGGTGGCCTGGTTCGAATGCCACAACCGCAGCCGCTATCCGGAGGGCGACCACGTGATCTTCGTCGGCGAGGTCGAGGAATGCGCCGTGCATGCGCAGCCGGCGTTGCTGTTCCACGGCGGCAAATTCGGGACGACGGGCTTGCGCTGACCCGGCGCCGATGGCGAAAATGAAAATGCCTGTCGCAGTTTGAAAAGATGCGGCCGGTCGGGATTTCTATAATGATCCAAAACACTTTGGAGACAGAATTCCCATGAGCAGTTCCGCCACCCGCAAGGCCCAATTCCACTGGGACGACCCGCTGCTGCTGAACGAGCAGCTGCATGACGACGAGCGCATGGTGCGCGACGCCGCCAGCGCGTATTGCCAGGACAAGCTGCAGCCACGCATCCTGGAAGCCTTCCGCCACGAAACCATGGACACGTCCGTGTTCCGCGAGATGGGCGAGCTGGGCCTCCTGGGCCCGACCATCCCCGAACAGTACGGCGGCCCGGGCCTGAACTACGTGGCCTACGGCCTGATCGCGCGCGAGGTGGAACGCGTCGATTCCGGCTACCGCTCCATGATGAGCGTGCAATCCTCGCTGGTGATGGTGCCGATCCACGAGTTCGGCAACGAGGCAACGAAGCAGAAATACCTGCCCAGGCTGGCCACCGGCGAATGGATCGGCTGCTTCGGCCTGACCGAGCCAAACCACGGTTCCGATCCCGGCTCGATGGTCACGCGCGCGCGCAAGGTCGACGGCGGCTACCGCCTGACCGGATCGAAGATGTGGATCACCAACTCGCCCGTCGCCGACGTGTTCGTCGTCTGGGCCAAGGACGACGAAGGCGAGATCCGCGGCTTCGTGCTGGAAAAGGGCTGGACCGGCTTGTCGGCGCCCGCCATCCACGGCAAGTTCGGCCTGCGCGCCTCGATCACGGGCGAAATCGTGATGGACGACGTGTTCTGCCCGGAAGAAAACGCCTTCCCCGACGTGCGCGGCCTGAAGGGCCCGTTCACCTGCCTGAACTCGGCCCGCTACGGCATCGCCTGGGGCGCGCTGGGCGCGGCGGAAGCCTGCTGGCACACGGCGCGCCAGTACGTGCTCGACCGCCAGCAATTCGGCAAGCCGCTCGCCGCCAACCAGCTCGTGCAGAAGAAACTGGCCGACATGCAGACCGAGATCACGCTGGGCCTGCAGGGCGTGCTGCGCCTGGGCCGCATGAAGGACGAAGGCACGGCCGCCGTCGAGATCACCTCGATCATGAAGCGCAATTCCTGCGGCAAGGCGCTGGACATCGCCCGCACGGCGCGCGACATGCTCGGCGGTAACGGCATCTCGGACGAGTTCGGCATCATCCGCCACATGGTCAACCTGGAAGTGGTCAATACCTACGAAGGGACGCACGACATCCACGCGCTGATCCTGGGACGCGCGCAGACGGGCATCGCGGCGTTCTGACGCGCCGCCCCGCCCGGGTCAGCCGCCCGTCGCGGCCGCGGCATCCCAATTCGTCATGACCTGGGTGATGGCGTTCTCGACGATGTCGAGCGAAACGCCATCCCTGGCCAGGATGGACACGCCCGACAGGAAGCTGTCGAAGACCGTGGCAAGCGCCCGGGCGTCGACATCCCGGCGCAACTCGCCGCTTGCCACGGCGCGCTCGACGCAGGCGACGATGCCCGCCCTGGTACGCGCACGCGAGCGCGCGAGCGGCTGGACGACGGCCGCGTGCCCGGGTGAAGGCGCACTCATGACGCCCAGGGTCACCATGCAGCCCTTGGGATGGCCCTCTTCGCATTGCATCCTGGCCGAGCCGCGCAAGGCCTGCTCGACGGCCTGCCGCGGAGGCAGGCTCGTATCCCACAGACATTCGGTCACGCGCGCATGCGTGGCCAGGTAGCGCTCCACGCATTCCTGGTACAACGCTTCCTTCGATCCGAACGCCGCATAGAAACTGGGCGCCGAGATGCCGCCGCCGATCGCTGCTTTCAGCTGGCTCAAGGACGTCGCCTCGTAACCCTGTTCCCAAAACAAATTCAATGCCTGCCCGACCGCCGCATCGCGGTCGAACGTGCGCGGCCTGCCCATCTGTGCCATCGTGCGCTCCCGGAAAGACTTCAATACTACTTGGTACATAAGTCATTGACAAGCCGATGCACGCCCGGCTATATTTGTATCGATCGGTACAGAAGATGCCGAAGGCGATGCCAGGTTCGTCCTGCCTCGCCCACATATATACCGATTAATACATATGTCGGCGAACCATCCCCTATGCGCCGCCGCGAACCAGGAACCCCATGAGCTCATCCACTACCACGCCAGACCTCGTCGCGCAGGAGCGCTTGCCCGTCGCCGCCCTGCTGGCACTGGCCATGACCGGCTTCATCTGCATCGTCACGGAGACCCTGCCGGCGGGCCTGCTGCCGCATATCGCGGGCAGCCTGGCCGTCACGCCCGCGCTGGCGGGGCAAGCCGTGACGGCCTACGCCGCGGGTTCGCTGCTGGCGGCCATCCCCTTGACCATCGCCACCCGGCACTGGCGCCGCCGTGCCGTGCTGCTGCTGACCATCGCCGGTTTCCTGGCCTTCAATTCGATGACCGCCCTGGCGCCGAACCTGTGGACGCTGCTGGCGGCACGCTTTCTTGCCGGCATGTCGGCCGGCCTGGCATGGAGCCTGCTGGCGGGCTACGCGCGCCGCATGGTGGCCGTGCATCAACAAGGCCGTGCGATGGCCATCGCCATGGTGGGCACGCCCATCGCCCTCTCGCTGGGGGTGCCGCTCGGCACATGGTTCGGGACCACGCTGGGATGGCGCGGCGCGTTCGGCATCATGTCCGCATTGACGATCGCGCTGATCGCCTGGGTCGTGCTGAAGGTGCCCGACTATCCCGGCGACAACGGCCGCGAACGGATGGCACTGCGCAAGGTATTCATGACACCCGGCGTACCGTCCGTGCTCGGTACCGTCGTCGCCTGGATGCTCGCGCATAACATCCTGTACACCTATATCGCACCGTTCGCAGCCCGCGCGGGACTGGGTGCGCACGTGGATGCCGTGCTGCTCGTCTTCGGCGCGGCGGCGCTGGCCGGCATCTGGCTTGCCGGCCGCCTGGTCGACCGCCATTTGCGCGCGGCCGTCCTTGCCAGCCTGGCCCTGTTTGCCTGCGTCGCGCTGCTGTTCGCCTGGCTGGGCCACCTTCCCGTCGTCGTCCATGCCGGCGTCGCACTATGGGGACTGAGCTTTGGCGGCGCGGCCACCTTCCTCCAGACGGCGCTCGCCGATGCAGCCGGACATGGCGCCGACACCGCCCTGTCGATCAACGTCGTCGCCTGGAACAGCGCCATTGCCGGCGGCGGCGTGCTGGGCGGCATCCTGCTCGACCGTTGGGGCGCCCCGTCGTTTGCCTGGGCGCTGCTCGTGCTGCTGGCCCTGGCGTTCGCCATCGCCTGGTCAGCGAGGGCGCACGGATTCCGTCCCGGTCCCCGCGCTGCCTCCACCGCTGCCCGCAGCGCTGCCGCCGGTCATTGAAACCCGCCTGTCCGCCGAGCCCGTCAGCCCTTCTCGTCGACAGGCACCCGGAGACTGTCCGTTGTCCATGCGGACAGGCGCCAGCGGACAGTTCGGACACGGGTGGCAGCGCTCCTGCCCACGTCAGCGCTGGCAAGCGGGTGGCATGCTTCGTGCAAGTCGACACACGACATCGACGCATTTTCCAAGGAGTGCCAATTGCACCAGCCGTCCGCCGTTTCCCCAGCGCCGCACACCGGTTCGACCCTGTCCGCCTCCACCGGGAGGGCGCGCATCCAGTCCCTCGACGTCATCCGCGGCGTGTCCATCCTCGGCATCCTCGCCGTCAATGCGGACGGCTTCGCCGTGCCCATGGAGGCGGCGATGAACCCGCTCACCTGGCCGTTTCCCAACGAAGGCTGGACCGCGCTGTCGTACTGGCTGATGGATGCCTTCTTTCACGAGAAATTCGTCACGCTGTTTTCGATGCTGTTCGGGATGTCGCTGTTCCTCGTCGGAGGCGAGCGGACGGACAAGGAACGCGGCCGGATCCTGCGGCGGCGCCTGGTTTTCCTGTTCCTGTTCGGGATGCTGCACGGCTTCGGCATCTGGTGGGGCGACATCCTGTCGCTGTACGCGGCGGCCGGCGCCATCATGTTCTTTTGCCGCTCCTGGAAGCCCAGGACGCTGCTGGTCGCCGGCATCGCGCTGTTCGTCGCCCTGCCGCTGGCCCGCCTGCCCGTCGGCGCGCTGCCGGGCGCGTCGCCGCAGGCGCGCGCCGAGGCGAGCGCCCACCTGGTGCCGTCGCCGCGGGCCATCGAACGACGCAAGGCCGCCGCCGCCGCGACGCTGGAAGAAGCCCGGGGATCGTGGACGGGTGCGTGGCGCGTGAACACGCGCCAGTACCTGCGCCTGCTGTCCGGCTACCCTTCCATCATCCCGTCGACGCTGGGCCTCATGATGATCGGCCTGTCGCTGTTCAAGTCCGGCTTCTTCACGGGCCGGTCCAGCACGCGGCGCTACGCCGCGACGATCGCGGCCGGCGCCTGCGCGGCCGCCGTCATCGCCTGGCTGTGCTGGCGCAAGGACGTCATCGGCATGCCGGTGCTGGGCGGCCACACCGCGGAGGAACTGCTCGCGCCCCTCGTGTCGCTGGCCTATGCCTCGGTCCTGATCCTGCTGCTGCGCGCCGGCGCGGGCCGGGTGCTCGCGCCGTTCGCCGCGGCGGGCCGCATGGCCTTCACCAACTACCTGACGCAGTCGATCGTCATGACGTCGATCTTCTACGGCGGGCGCGGCGCGCTGATGGGACAGGTCGACCGCCCCGCCCTGTTCGCGATCGTGGGCGCGGTCTGGGTGCTGCAGCTGTGCTGGTCGACGCTGTGGTTTTCCCGCTTCGGCACGGGACCGTTCGAATGGGTGTGGCGCTGCCTGACGCTGGGACGGCGGGTGCCGCTGGCCACATGAAAAAACCCGCCGAAGCGGGTTTCGATGGCCATGCGGATGGACGTCAGAAGCGATAGCCGACCGTGAAGATGTACGAATCCGGATCCAGCTTCATGCGCTGGTTCTGGCCCGTCGAGAAATGCACGTCGGTGCGCAGGCGGGTCTTGACGTAGGCGGCGTTGAGGAACCACTTTTCGTTCAAGGCGAACGTCGTGCCGACCTGGCCGGACACGGTCCACTTGTTGTCGATGCTGAACGTGGTCGGAGAGCCGCCCGGATTGGTCAGGGCCGTCATCTTGAACGAACCGGTCTCCTTCAGGAACATCGCATACGTCACGCCCAGGCCGACGTATGGACGGAAGCGCGCATTCGGCTCGAAGAAGCGGTACTGCAGCAGCGCGATGGCCGGCAGCGACTTGGTGCTGCCCAGTTCGCCGCCTGCGGCGATCGCGCCGGCGCCGTAGATCTTGTGCTTGTACGGCGTGCCGATCGCAGTTTCCACCGAAATATTATCGGTCAAGCCGTAATTGATCAGCACCATCGGCTGCGTGTCCTTCTCGACGTCACCGAAGGAATTCGGCAGCGCCGGTGCCGAGATCGCGCCGCTGGTCACGTCCGGCCTGATCTGCGTAGCGCCTGCCGACACGGTCCACTGGCCCTTCGATTGCGCGGCGGCGCCGCCGGCGGCGGCTAGCGCGCCGGCCGCGACCAGCAGTTTCACGACGTTGTGATTGAATTTCATGAGGTCTCCTGATGTTTATATGTCGTGAATCACAGCCAGCCCTTGCCGCTCATCTGCAGCAGGACGTAGCGCGCCACCAGGGCGTTTTCGAACGGGGTCGGGTGGACTTCGTCGGCGAACATGTAGTGGCTGACGTCGCCGGCGATCACGTTGCTGGCGTTGCAGACCAGCGAGGACGCGGCGAGGGCGTTGTCGCCGCAGGCCGGCGTCGAGGTATTGGTGAGGCCGTAGGGACCCGGGTTGATGACCTGGTCGTGGCTGACCGACCACAGGTCGACGTACAGCACCTTGGCTTCGCTGGCGACGCCGTTCTTCAGCTGGGTGTTGAAGGTATCGACGGCGGTCTTGATCAGGCCCTGGATCGCTTCGCTCTTCGACTTGCCCGCCGGCGTCGAGGCGACGTCCGGCAGGTTGTTCACGAGGACGTAGTTGGCGCCCTTGGCGACGATCTGGGTCTTGACCAGGTTGGCCAGTTCGGCGCCGGCGGTGCCCATGGCCTGCACGATGGCCGGGCCGTTGGCGGCGGCGTAGTCGGCGCCGGCCTTGGCACCGGCGGCCGTAGCAGCGGCCTGGGCCGTGGCGGCGATCGTTGCCGCCTGCGACGGCGCGCCCGTGTTGCCGGCCTGGACGGCGGCGGCGACGCCGGCCTGGACGATCGTCTGCGGCGTGCTGCCGCTGCGCGCGGCTTCGGTCTACACGGCCAAGCCGATGGTCTGGGCGGCGGTTTGCGGGTTGGTCGCGCCGGCCGCCAGCTGGCTCACCAGCGAGGTGGCGAAGGCGGTATTGCCGGCGGCGGTACCGGCGGCGGTGGCCTTGGCCGACAAGTCGCCCAGCAGGAACAGGATGTCGTTACCGCCGGCCATCACGGTCACCAGTTCGGTGCCGCTGAACTTGCCGCCGGTCTTGGCCAGGTGGTTGGCGATCTGGGTCACCACCGGCACGGTGGTCAGGCCCAGCGTCGGGTTCAGGAGCTTGTTGTTCGGGCCGACCGGGTTGGTCACGCGCGCGCCGCCCTGGGCGTAGTTGAAGCAGTTGGCGTTCCTGGTGACGGGGACGTTGAAGCCCTTGCTGGCGTCGCCTTCCAGGCCGGTCTGCGCCGAGCACGGCGCCGGCAGGTTGAGCTGTGCTGCCACGTATTCGGTCCAGTTCTTGCCGGTCAGTTCGGCATTGATCGACGTGTTGTTGCCGTTGATCGTGAACTTGCCGCCCTTGAGGGCCGCAACCGCGCCGACGTTGTAGCTGCCCACGTCGGACAGGCTGTCGCCGAACGACACCTGGTTGCTGAACTGGGTTTTCGGGGTCTGGTCGCCGGCGCGCGGGCTGGTGCTGCTGCCGCCGCACGCGGCCAGGACGGCCGCGGTCATCAGCGCGAGCGCATAAGTGGTCTTACGCATTGTGTCTCCTGATATAAAAATTTTTGTATGAAACGAACGGCCGTGCTATTCGTGTCCTGATTAATATGCCAGCGTTCAGAACGGTTGTATAGCGAAAACGTTTCCGGCCGTGCACCCGTAACAACAGCAAAAATGCAAGGCCAGAAAGTGCCCGGCGGCACCGGATTATAACCATGCAATAGTCCTTGCCCCTATCAAAAGGCGAGGGTTTTCTGGAAATAATCGCGCGCCGCAATCATGCAAAACGGCGCCACCAAGCCGGCGTGGTAATTCGTTGCCACTGCAGCATCGCCTTCCGCCGCCTTCAGGATCGAGCGTGCCGCCACGAAGCCGGCCTTGGCCGTCCGGTAGGGGTCGTTCAGGCTGGGCGTATCGTCGATGTCGAGCTCGGTGACGTTGGCGCCGCGTCCGCGGAAATAGGCCGCCGCCGTGCTCGTATTGAAGTAAGGGACGACCGGATCGTCGTGGCCCGCGCACAGCAGCGTGGGCGCGGCAGGCTGGTAGCTGCGCAGGTCGTTGCGCACCAGCCATTTGCGCAGCGCCTGCGCCGGCGCGCACGACAGCGGCGCCGTGGCGCTGGTGTCGCACGGATGCGCCGCCAGGTCGGCCAGGTAGGCGGCGCGGTAGTCGCTCCTGATCAGGTTGCCGGCGCCGAAGTACTGCGTGTAGCCGGCCGTCTGCGGCATCGAATCGGCCGCGAACAGCGCGCTCGCCGGCAGCTTGCCCTGGTCGACGAGCGCGCCCGTGCCCAGCGTGCCCGGCACCAGGTCCGCGATCGTCGCGGCGTACGGCGCCTCGTAGATCTCGGCGGGATTCGTGTACAACGCGGCGCTCGCGTGCTGGCCGGCGTTGACGATCATCGGCACGATCACGGTGGCGCCGTTGCGCGGCGCGCCGCCGAACAGTTCGTCGCCGAAGCGGGCCAGCGCATACGGGCCGGACAGGCCGGCCACCGCCGTTACAGTGAATTCCGCATTGCCCGCTTCCTGCATCGCGCGCTGCGCGGCCAGCGCGACGTAGCCGCCCTGCGAGTAGCCGGACACCAGCAGCTTGCCGGAATCGCGCACGCCGATTGCCGTGAACGACGAGCGCGCGGCGCGCAGCGCATCGACCATGTCGGCGCCCTGCTGCACGCGGTCGAGGTAGGCGTGGTAGCCGAGCGACGATCCGGCATATCCCGCATAGTTCGGCGCGACCACGACGAAGCCCTGGGCGGCGAACACGGCCGCCGCCAGGCGCGCTTCCGTGTTGCCGGCGATGTCGGCCATGTCATAGGACTTCTGCAGCGAGGTGCCGTGCGCGTACAGCAGCACGGGACGCGAATTGCCGCACGAGGCGCCGCTGCCCGAGGGCACGAAGATCGCCGCGCTGGCCTCGGTGCTCTCGCCCGCGCCGCCGACCGTGTTGTAGCGCACGCGGTAGACGGAGACCGCGCATTGCGGCTCGCCGGCCACGACGGTGGTGCCCTTCTGGGCCGATTCCAGGAAGCCGGCCAGCACGGACGGCGACAGCGTGGTCACGCTGGACCCCGCGACGGTAAGGGCAACCGGGCTGGCCTGGCCGACGAGGCTGCCGCGGACGATGCCCGGCAGCGGGGCGGGATTGCCGACACCTTGCGGGGTGCCGCCGGTGGTCGTGCCGCCGCCGCCGCCGCAAGCGGCGAGCAGGGCGGCCAGGCCCATGCTCAGGCCCAAGGTAGAGAACGAACGCATTGTTTTCCTTCGATTGACTCTGCACCGTCGCCCCTGCGAAGGCAGGGGCCCAATTTGCACGCGTTCCTGCTGCACATACGGAAATTGGGTCCCTGCCTTCGCAGGGACGACATGTGTGCTGCGAACAGCGTCAATACGAAGGGGACGAATGACCGCCCTGCCCGGCACATCCGCCAAGGATGCACCGCGCATAAGCTTTTGGGAAGTTTCCCGGCAGCTTTTATGGCTGGGACGTGGCGCCGGCGAGACGTTCGACGATGCCGCTGGAGCCATGGGCCG
This sequence comes from Massilia sp. YIM B02763, assembly GCF_030412015.1. GTDB lineage: Bacteria > Pseudomonadota > Gammaproteobacteria > Burkholderiales > Burkholderiaceae_D > Telluria. Next base: position 92,198 of record NZ_JASNRD010000017.1, read on the forward strand.
CGCGGCGCAGGCGGTCATTGACGCCGAGCCAGGCATCGTCCTGCGGCGGCGCTTCGACGAGGATCAGGCTCGCGCCCGTCTCGTCCATGCTGCGCAGGGCCGCGTACAGGCCGTGGGCATAGCCGGCCGGGTCGAACGGCAGCTGCGTGGCCGCGTGCACGACCGGCACCGCGCCGTAATGGATGACGGCGACGCGGTGGCCGGAAGCGTGCAGGCGCTGCACTGCGTGTGCGAGTTCGATCCCATCCAGCAGCGCCACCGGCGTGCGCGGCGCGTAATGCGATTCGAGCGTGCCGGACGCGCGCGGCGCCGCCACGTCGGGCTGCGCCGGCAGGCGTCCGATCACGTCCGCGATCTGCCCGGCCGAGACGTGGCCCGGGCGCAGCAGCACGGGGCCGTGCGTGGCCAGGCGCGAGAGGTCGACGATCGTCGATTCGATGCCGACCTCGCTCTGGCCGCCTTCCAGCACGGCGGCCAGCAAGGGCTCGTCGCCGAACTCGGCGCGCACGTGGGCGGCGGTGGTCGGGCTGACGTGGCCGAACTTGTTGGCGGACGGCGCCGCCAGGCCGCCCTGCCCGCCCTTGAACGCCTGCAGCAGGCGCAGCGCGACGGGATGCGACGGGCAGCGGATGCCGACCGTGTCCTGGCCGCCGGAGACGGCGTCCGGAATCTGCGGCGCGCGCTTGAGGATCATCGTCAGCGGGCCGGGCCAGAAGGCGGCGGCCAGCAGGCGCGCTTCCTCGGGGATGTCCGTGGTCCAATGGTCGAGCGCGGCGGCGGACGCCACGTGCACGATCACCGGATGGTCCTGCGGACGGCCCTTGGCCGTGTAAATGGCGGCGACGGCCGCCGGATTCTCGGCATCGGCGCCGAGGCCGTACACGGTCTCGGTGGGGAAAGCGACCAGCGCACCCGCTTCGAGCGCTCGTGCCGCCGCGCCGATGTCGGCCTGGCCGGCTTCCTGCGCAAACACCATGCTCACACCTCGATGCCCAGGATGGCGCAAGCGGCTTCGAAGCTGGCCTGGGCCTGCGCCAGCGTGGGCGCGACGAAGGTCACGTGGCCCATCTTGCGGCCGCGGCGCGGGTCGGTCTTGCCGTACAGGTGCAAGTTGGCGCCGGGCAGCGCCAGCACCTCGTCCCAGGCCGGCTCGCGCGCGACGTTGCCGTCGCCTTCGAACCAGACGTCGCCCAGGATGTTGAGCATGACGGCCGGCGAATGCTGGCGCACGTCGCCCAACGGCAGCCGCGCCATCGCGCGCACCTGCTGGGCGAACTGGCTCGTGACGCAGGCGTCGATCGTGTAGTGGCCGCTGTTGTGCGGACGCGGGGCCATCTCGTTGACGACCAGCGAACCGTCCTGCAGCACGAAGAATTCGATGCACAGCACGCCGACGTAGCCCAGTTCGGCGACGATGGCGCGCGCCGCTTCCTGGGCCTTGACCGCGCGTTCCTCGGATACGTTCGGTCCCGGCACGGTGGTGGTGAACAGGATGCCGTCGCGGTGCACGTTTTCCGCGATCGGGTAGACGACGGATTCGCCGTCCGCGCCGCGCGCCGTCAGCACCGACACCTCATACGCCAGCGGCAGCATCTTCTCGAGCAGGCAGGTGACGCCGCCCATCGAGGCGAAGGCGGCGCGCACGTCGTCGCGCGACTGCACGCGCACCTGGCCCTTGCCGTCGTAGCCCATGCGCACGGTCTTCAGGATGCCCGGCAGCAGGTCGTCGCCGATGGCGTCGATGTCCGCTTCCGAAGCGATCGTCTTGTGCGGCGCCGGCAGCACGCCCGACTTGGGCGCGCACGACACGAAGAAGGCCTTTTCCGCGATGCGGTCCTGGGCGACCGAGACGCCGTGGGCGCCAGGCGCCACGAACACGCGTTCGGCCAGGCGCGACAGGCTCGCGGCCGGCACGTTCTCGAATTCGGTGGTCACGGCCACGCATTGGGCCGCCAGCGCATCGAGGCCGGCCGCGTCCTCGTAGCCCGCCTCGACGAGGCGCTCGGCGACCTGCCCGGCCGGGCAATCGCCGGACGGCTCCAGCACGGCCACGCGGTAGCCCATGGACTGCGCCGCGTGCGCGAACATGCGGCCCAGCTGGCCGCCGCCCATCACGCCGAGCCAGGCCGGCTCGGCAGCTGCCGGCAGCGCCGGGGTCAGGGTCGTGCCGCTCATCGCTTTTCGTTCACCGGCAGGACCATGGCCTTGGCGGCCGCCGTCTGTTGCGCGCGGAACGCTTCCAGCTTGCCGGCCAGCGCATCGTCGACGGTGGCGATGATGGCGATCGCCGTCAGCGCGGCGTTCGCGGCGCCCGCCTCGCCGATGGCGAAGGTCGAGACCGGCACGCCCTTCGGCATCTGCACGATCGACAGCAGCGAATCCTCGCCGCGCAGGTATTTCGACGGCACGGGCACGCCCAGCACCGGCACGACGGTCTTGGCCGCCACCATGCCCGGCAGGTGGGCGGCGCCGCCGGCCCCGGCGATGATGGCGCGCAGGCCGCGGCTACGCGCGGTTTCCGCATACGCGAACATCTCGTCCGGCATGCGGTGCGCCGAGATCACCTGCGCCTCGAACGGCACGCCGAACTGTTCGAGCATGGCGCAGGCGTGCTGCATCACGTCCCAGTCCGAGGACGAACCCATGATCACGCCGACCAGCGGCTTGTTCTGCTCCGCCATCGCTTATACCTTCAGCTTCTCGCCGGTCAGGCGTTCGATGGCTTCGAAGTACTTGGCCTGGGTCTTTTCGATGACTTCCGGCGGCAGCGCCGGCGCCGGCGGGGCCTTGTTCCAGTCCTTCAGCGTTTCCAGGTAGTCGCGCACGAACTGCTTGTCGAACGACGGCGGCGACATGTCCGGCGCGTACGAGTCGGCCGGCCAGAAGCGCGAGGAATCGGCGGTCAGGACTTCGTCCATCAGGTGCAGCACGCCGTTCTCGTCCAGGCCGAATTCGAACTTGGTATCGGCGATGATGATGCCGCGGGTAGCCGCGTAGTCGGCGGCGGCCGTGTACAGCTGGATGCTCACGTCGCGGATCTTGTTCGCGAGTTCCGCACCGATGCGCTGTTCCATCTCGGCGAAGCTGATGTTCTCGTCGTGCTCGCCCAGGTCGGCCTTGGCGGCCGGGGTGAACAGCGGCTGCGGCAGCTTGTCGGCCTGGCGCAGGCCGGCCGGCAGTTCGATGCCGCAGATGGACCCGGTGGCCTGGTAATCCTTCCAGCCCGAACCGATGATGTAACCGCGCACGACCGCCTCGACGAGGATCGGCTTGAGGCGCTTGGCCACGACGGCGCGGCCCTTCACCTGCTCCACTTCCTCCGGGGCGACCACGGATTCCGGCGCCACGCCGGTCAGGTGGTTCGGCACGATATGGCCGAGCTTCTCGAACCAGAAATCGCTCATCTGGTTCAGCACCATGCCCTTGCCGGGGATCGGCTCGTTCATCACGACGTCGAAGGCCGACAGGCGGTCGGTGGTGACGATCAGGATCTTGTCGTCGCCGACGGCATAGTTGTCGCGGACCTTGCCGTGGCCGAGCAGCGGCAGGGAGGAAATAGTGGACTGGTAAAGGCTTTTCATAGAGGGGGTGTCTTGATAAAGCGAAACCGGCGTTGGGTGCCGGTGGACGGGGCGGAACGATGATTTGATCCGTGCCAAAGCGATATTTTACGTCATTCCATACCGCTACCGTCAAAACAACGTGGGGTATGTAGGGTGGGCACCATGTGCCCACCAGATGCATGCGTCATGGCGACGCATGGTGGGCACGTGGTGCCCACCCTACATGTCGGCCCGTTCGGCTGTTATTGAACGATCTGCGCCAGCTCGCCCTTCTTGTAGCGCTCGGCCATCTTGTCCAGCGGGATCGGCTTGATCTTGGCCGCCATGCCTTCGCAGCCGAAGGCCAGGTAGCGCGCCTTGCAGACTTCCGTCGCCGCTTCGCGGGCCGGCTTCAGGTAGTCGCGCGGGTCGAACTTGGACGGGTTCTCGAACAGGTACTTGCGCACCGCGGCCGTCATCGCCAGGCGGATGTCGGTGTCGATGTTGATCTTGCGGACGCCGTGCTTGATGCCTTCCTGGATCTCCTCGACGGGCACGCCGTAGGTTTCCTTCATGTCGCCGCCGAATTCGCGGATGATGGCCAGCAGTTCCTGCGGCACCGACGAGGAACCGTGCATCACCAGGTGGGTGTTCGGGATGCGCGCGTGGATTTCCTTGATGCGGTCGATGGCCAGGATGTCGCCGGTCGGCTTGCGCGTGAATTTATAGGCGCCGTGCGAGGTGCCGATGGCGATGGCCAGCGCGTCGCACTGGGTTTTCGCGACGAAGTCGGCAGCCTGGGCCACGTCGGTCAGCAGCTCTTCGCGGGTCATGGTGCGGTCCGCGCCGTGGCCGTCTTCCTTGTCGCCCTTCATCGTCTCCAGCGAACCGAGCACGCCCAGTTCGGCTTCGACGGTCACGCCGATCGAGTGCGCGAATTTCACGACTTCCTTCGACACTTCGACGTTGTATTCGTACGAAGCGACCGACTTGCCGTCCGCTTCCAGCGAGCCGTCCATCATCACCGAGGTGAAGCCCGAGCGGATCGCGGCCATGCAGACGGCCGGCGACTGGCCGTGGTCCTGGTGCATGACGACCGGGATGTGCGGATAGGCCTCGACGGCGGCATCGATCAGGTGGCGCAGGAAGGCTTCGCCGGCATACTTGCGGGCGCCGGCCGAGGCCTGCATGATCACCGGGCTGCCGGTGGCGTCGGCCGCGGCCATGATGGCCTGGACCTGTTCCAGGTTGTTGACGTTGAACGCCGGCAGGCCGTAGCCGAATTCGGCGGCGTGGTCCAGCAGTTGACGCATTGATACGAGTGCCATGGTTTAAGCTCCATACAATAAAGAAAACGGTGCGAAAGCAATGCTCACCGTCGCCCCTGCGAAGGCAGGGGCCCAATTTGCCGGCGTTACGGCTGCGCTCGCAAAATTGGGTCCCTGCCTTCGCAGGGACGACGTTGTTTGAGTACTACTTTTACGGGAGCCAATCAAACCTGCTGCGCTCACATCCTGGCACCTTCAGCCAGGATGCATGCGGTGCTCGCTACGGTTTGTTCAAGCTCCCGTTTGATCCAGATCGCCGACACGGACGATCTTCAGTGCATTGGTACCGCCGGCCTGGCCCATCGGGGAACCCCAGGTCACGACGATCAGGTCGCCCTTGCGTACGACGCCTTCGCGCATCAGCAGTTCCTCGGCCTTGCGCAGCACGGCGTGGCTGCCGCCTTCCTGCAGCAGGTGGAAAGCCTGCACGTTACGATACAGCGATGCCTTGCGCTGCGTCGTCTGGGACGGGGTCAGCGCGTAGATCGGGGTGTCGATCGAGTGGCGGCTCATCCACAGTGCGGTCGAGCCCGACTCGGTCAGCGCCACGATCGCCTTCACGCGCAGGTGGTGCGCCGTGAACAGCGTGCCGTAGGCGATCGACTGGTCGATGCGGGTGAACTGCACGTTCAGGAAGTCCGCTTCCAGCTTGTTGTACTCGGAACGCTCGGCTTCCACGCAGATCGCCGACATCATCTCGACGGTCTCGACCGGATACTTGCCCGAAGCGGTCTCGGCCGAGGTCATCACGGCGTCGGTGCCGTCCAGCACGGCGTTGGCCACGTCCGAGACTTCGGCGCGGGTCGGCACGGCGTTGACGATCATCGACTCCATCATCTGGGTCGCGGTAATGGCCAGCTTGTTCGATTCGCGCGCCATGCGGATCATGCGCTTCTGCAGTGCCGGCACGGCCGCATTGCCCACCTCGACGGCCAGGTCGCCGCGGGCGACCATGATGCCGTCCGACGCGTCCAGGATTTCCTGCAGCACGGGAATCGCCTCGGCACGCTCGATCTTGGCGATCATCATCGGCTTGTGGCCGAACGGCTCGCCCGCGATATTGGCCAGCTGGCGCGCCATTTCCATGTCGGTCGCGCTCTTCGGGAACGAGATCGCCAGGTAATCGCACTGGAAGCTGACCGCGGTGCGGATGTCTTCCATGTCCTTCGAGGTCAGCGCCGGCGCGGTCAGGCCGCCGCCCTGGCGGTTGATGCCCTTGTTGTTCGACAGCTCGCCGCCGACCTTGACGACGGTATAGATCTCATGGCCCACGACACGGTCGACGACCAGCACGATCAGGCCGTCGTTCAGTAGCAGGCGGTCGCCCGGCTTGACGTCGCGCGGCAAGGCCTTGTAGTCCAGGCCGACGCGTTCCTGGTTGCCCAGCTCGCCGTTATCGCCCCATTTCGCATCCAGGATGAACTGGTCGCCATTGTTCAGGAAGATCTTGCCTTCCTCGAACTTGCCGACGCGGATCTTCGGCCCCTGCATGTCGGCCATGATGGCGACTTCGCGGCCGCACTCGGCGGCGGCACGGCGCACGAGGGCGGCGCGGTCGATATGGTCCTGGGCCTTGCCGTGCGAGAAGTTCAAGCGCACGACGTCGACGCCGGCACGAATCATGCGGACGAGGGTGTCGAAATCCTGGGAAGCAGGGCCGATGGTGGCGACGATCTTGGTACCACGAGACATTGATCTATCCTTGAAAGAAAAGCGCAGCCCGAAGCTGCGCCGATACCGTTTATATTATTTTGCAGCACTGCGCTGCAGCAGGATCTCCACTGCCGGCAGCGTCTTCCCTTCGAGGAACTCGAGGAAGGCGCCACCGCCGGTCGAGATATAGCCGATCTGGTCGGCAATTTGGTATTTGGCGATCGCAGCCAGGGTGTCTCCTCCACCTGCAATCGAGAATCCTTTGGAGCGCGCAATGGCGTGTGCCAGCGTCTTGGTGCCCTCGGCGAACTGGTCGAACTCGAACACGCCGACGGGGCCGTTCCACACGATGGTGCCGGCCTGGCCGATCTGCTCGGCCAGATGGGCGGCCGTCTTCGGGCCGATGTCCAGGATCATGTCGTCGTCCGCCACGTCCTTGACGTCCTTGACCGTCGCGGCGGCCGTCGGCGCGAATTCCTTGGCGCACACGACGTCGACGGGAATCGGCACCTGCGCGCCGCGCGCGGCCATCTTGTCGATGATGGCCTTGGCTTCGTTCACCAGGTCGGCCTCGGCCAGCGACTTGCCGATGTTCAGGCCCACGGCCTTCATGAAGGTATTGGCGATGCCGCCGCCGACGATCAGGTTGTCGACCTTGTCGGCCAGGCTCTGCAGGATCGACAGCTTGGTCGACACCTTGGAGCCGGCGACGATGGCCAGCAGCGGACGCTGGGGCGCGCCCAGCGCCTTGCCCAGCGCGTCGAGCTCTGCCGCCAGCAGCGGACCGGCCGCCACCACCGGCGCGAACTTCGCGATGCCGTGGGTGGTCGCCTCGGCGCGGTGGGCGGTGCCGAACGCGTCGTTCACGTAGACGTCGCACAGCTTGGCCATCTTCTGGGCCAGGCCATCGTCGTTCTTCTTTTCACCCTTGTTGACGCGGCAGTTTTCCAGCAGCACGACCTGGCCCGGAGCGACGTCGACGCCATCGACCCAGTCCTGTTTCAGTTCGACCGCCTGGCCCAGCAGCTCGGACAGGCGCTTGGCGACGGGCGCCAGGCTGTCTTCCGGCTTGAACTCGCCTTCGGTCGGACGGCCCAGGTGCGACGTGACCATCACGGCCGCACCGGCATCAAGCGCGGCGCGGATCGCGGGAACCGAAGCGCGCACGCGCGTGTCTTCGGTAATGTTACCGGCGTCGTCCTGCGGAACGTTCAGGTCGGCGCGAATGAAGACGCGCTTGCCTTTCAGCGCGCCTTGGTCGATCAGGTCTTGCAAGCGGGTGAAATTGAGAACGGCCATTGTCAGCAGTCTTGTCTGGTGAAAAAACGCTATTCTACTCTAGCTAACGTTGCCAAAAATATGAGAGATGCGCAAGAGTGTGAACACGAGCATGCCGAACACGATCGTCTGCAGCATGCTACGGCGCCACAGGTAATACAGGAGCGATGCGACGCCGGCCAGCAGTTTCGGATTCGCCAGCGTCAGTTCCGCTTCGCCATGCGTACCGAGTACCAGGTCGGGGCCGACGATGGCCGCCAGCGCGCAGGCCGGCGCATAGCGCAGCATCTCCTGCACGCGCGGGGGGATATTGACGCGGTGGCCGACCAGCCAGAACACGCTGCGGGTGCACGCCGTCGCCGCGCACAGCACGGGGATCACGAGCCAGATTTCCCACTCAGCCATGGCCTGCCCTCTTGCGCAGGATGTTTTCCTCGACCGCCATCGCGGTCACCATGCCGACCAGCACGGCCAGCAGCAGCCCCAGCTTGTACGGCAGGCCGCAGGCCAGCACGGCGACGATGCCGGACACCACCACCCCGCACAGCGCGGCACTGTTCACCGTCAGGGGCACCATCACGCACAGGATCGCCAGCGTGCCGGCAAAGCCGAGCTGCCATTCGCTCGGCACGGCGCTGCCCAGGAAGATGCCGGCCAGCGAACCGATCTGCCACGACACCCAGTTCGGCACCATCAGGCCCTTGAGGAAGGACAGCTTGCCCGGCGCCGGCGTCGGGTTCGGGTAACGCTGCAGGTACAGGGCGATCGAAATGTCGCCGGAGATATAGCCGAGATAAAAGCGCTGGAACCAGGGCAAGTGCGAGAAATGGGGGCCGAGCAGGACGGAAAAGATCACGAAGCGCAGGTTCACGACGAGGGCCGTCGCGAAGATCACCCACAGCGGCGCGCCGGCGACGATCAGCGGCAGCGAGGCCAGCTGGGCCGAGCCGGCGAACACGGTCAGCGTCATGACGGTGGCCTGCCAGACCGTCAGGCCGCCCTTGACCATGGCGACGCCGATGACGAGGCCCCAGGCGCCGATGCCGAACAGCGTCGGCAGGCCGGTCTGGAAGCCGTCGCGCCAGGCGACGGGGTCGTGGCGGTCGAATGCCGCGATGTCGAGCTTGCCTGCGTCCGGATGCGCCGAATTCATGTCGCATTCCTGCAACAAAAGCAATGATCCAGCGCGGCAAGCAAGAGGCGATCGGGCATACAACGTTGTGATAGTTCGCGTGAATTTCTAAATAGAAACTCTACTCGACAGTAATCGGCTCGCTATTCTACCGAAGGCCGCCGCCAATGAGGTTGAATCCGTTAAAATCATGGCCTTGTTGATTTTTATTACTCATGGAGTTGTCGATGAACGAGAAGACCATCCCCGTGGTGGAACTGCAAGCCAAGGATTTGCCGGCCTATTGCCCGAACCCGGCCATGCCGCTGTGGTCGTCCCACCCGCGCGTCTTCCTGGATTTCGATCACCACGGCCATGCCAAGTGCCCGTACTGCGGCACCCAGTACCAGCTGGCGGCAGGCGTATCGGTCGGCCACCACTGATCCAGCTCCCCGCCGCCTGCCGGCCTTTACTGTAGCGCCATGAAGGAATACCGGGCGCCATGGTGGCTGCCGGGCGGCCACCTGCAGACGATCTATCCGGCGACCTGCATCGCCAAGCCGCCGGTCGCGTTCCGGCGCGAGCGCTGGGACACGCCCTGCGGCCAGGATTTCATCGACGTCGACCATGTCGACGGCGAGGACGGCAGCCCCTGCGTGCTGCTGTTCCATGGCCTCGAAGGTTCTTCGGACAGCCATTACGCACGCTCGCTCATGGCGGCCGTCCAGGCGCGCGGCTGGCACGGCGTCATCCCGCATTTCCGCGGCTGCTCGGGCGAGGCGAACCTGGCCCCGCGCTTCTACCATTCCGGCGACGCCGAGGAGCTCGACTGGATCATCCGCCGCCTGCGGCCGCGCTATCCGGGTCCGTTCTACGCGGCCGGCGTCTCGCTGGGCGGCAATGTCCTGCTGCGCTGGCTGGGCGAGCAGCGGCACGGCGCGGCCATCGTCGATGCCGCCGTGGCCGTCTCCGCCCCGCTCGACCTGGCCGCCGGCGGCGCCGCGCTGTCCACCGGCTTCAACCGCTTGTACACGTGCATGTTCCTGGAAACCCTGAAGCCCAAGGCGCTGGCCAAGCTGGAGCGCTATCCCGGCCTGTTCGACCGCGACCGGCTGATGGCTGCGCACGACCTGTACAGCTTCGACAATGTCGTCACCGCGCCGCTGCACGGCTACCGCGACACCGACGACTACTGGCACCGCGCCAGCGCCAGGCACGTCCTGCCCGACATCACGGTGCCCACGCTGGTGCTGAACGCCCGCAACGATCCCTTCCTGCCGGGCCGCCACCTGCCGACCGCGGCGTCGCGCGCCGTGACGCTGGAGTATCCGGAACAAGGCGGCCACGTCGGCTTTTCCACTGGACCATTTCCCGGCCGCTTAGACTGGCTGGCAACACGCATCCTGCATTTCTTCGACACGCTGGCGGGGTCGCCGATGCGCGCGCCGGTGCCGGCGAAGGTATGCCAAGCTTGATCCCATGGACGACATCGTAATACAGGCAATGGCCAAGTGGCCGAACGTGCCGCACTGTTACGGCTGGCTGGCCCTCGACGCACGCGGCGCCTGGCGCATGCGCGACGAAGCGGCCCAGCAAGCCGGCAGTCCAGGCGACAAGCTCACCAACGAGGCGCTGGTCGGCTTTATCAACCGCAACTACCTGCACGACGAACGCGGCTGCTGGTATTTCCAGAACGGCCCGCAACGGGTCTACGTGAACCTGGAGGCGACGCCCTTCATCGCGCGCACCGACCCGGCCCAGGGCTTCCTGCTGCAGACAGGCCAGGCCATGCCCGCGCCGGAAGAAGTGTTCATCACCGAAACGGGCGCGATCGTGCTGCGCACGGGAGACATCACCGCCCAGGTCGACGACCGCGACGTGGCGACCCTCCTGCATGCGCTGGAACGCGACGGCAAGACGGTGGGCGACGAGGAATTGCTGGCCTGGCTGGAAGGCGGCGACGGGGAACTGGCGCTGCGCTGGAAGGGCGGGCTGGTGAACGTGCAGCGGATCCGGGCGGACGCGATGGCGCAGCGGTTCGGGTTCGTGCAAAGGCCGGATCGGCTGAACCCGCCGAAATAGCATTGTCCGCACCACGTAACGACAAACCACGTCGTCCCTGCGCAGGCAGGGACCCAAGCTCTGTTCGTGTTACGGCTGCGCCCGCAAATTGGGTCCCTGCCTGCGCAGGGACGACGGTGCTGATGACGTCGCGTTTATTACGTTTATTCCGCTATTCGTCTTTCTTGTCCTGCTTGTCCTGCTTCTGCTTTTCCTTCAACTCCCGCTCGCGCGCATCGATCACCGACTGGTCGTAGAACGACACGTCCTTCGCCTTGCGCGCCAGGTCGAGCTGGTCGACCGCCGCCGGCACCGCCCCCGTCAGCACGTAGGACTCGGCCAGCGCCATGTGCTGCAGCGCGATCTTGCCCTGGGCCGCATAGGTCTTGGCCAGCTTGTCGTACAGCTTGGGCTCCTCGCGGTACTGCTGCACCTGCTCGCGCAGGAAGGCGCCGGCCTGCTCCAGCTTGCCGGACGCGATCAGCGCATCGGCATACTGGCGCGCCGCCATGCGCGACAGCGGATAACGGTGGTAGACCTGTTCCGCTTCCTGGGCGGCCTGGGCCACCACCTCGGGCGGCTGGCCGGGCGCCATCTTGATGTCGATGTCGAGCTGGGCGAACATCGCCTCGCCGTTCGGCCCGGGACGCTCCGCCGACAGCACGCCGGGCTTCGGCTTCGTCGAGGCGCGGGCCTTGTCGAGCCAGGACTGGGCCGCCTTCAGGTCGCCCTGCCTGAGCGATAGAAAGGCCATGCCGTACATGCCGGCCGTCTGGTGCTGGGTGTTCTGCTCGGCCATCTGGGCCTCGAACGTGGAACGCGCCTCGTCGCGCCCGTTCTGGCTCTCGTCCTGCAGCACGCGGGCGCGGGCGCGCACGAGGTGGAATTCGATGCTGTCGGGCTTGATGCGGCCCGGTTTCGGATTGTCGCGGATGCGCGCCTGGATGTCGGCGATGCGCTCGCCCGTCAGCGGGTGGCTGGACAGCCAGGCCGGCGCCTCGCCGTACAGCCGCGTCGTACTCTGCAGGCGCTTGAAGAAATTGACCATGCCGGTCGTGTCGTAGCCCGCCGTGCGCATCGTCTGGAAGCCGACCCGGTCGGCCTCGCGCTCGGCGTCGCGGCTGAAATTGAGCTGGCGCTGGATCGCCAGGCCCTGCCCGCCCATCGCCACGCCGATCGCCGCATCGGCCCCGCCGCCGGCCTTGCCGACCAGCGCCGCCAGCAGCAGCGCGGCGAGCGGCAGCAGCGCATCCTGCTTCTGCTGGCCGATCATGCGCGCGATGTGGCGCTGCTGCACGTGGCCGATCTCGTGCGACAGCACGGAGGCGAGCTCGGATTCGTTCTGGGCCGCGATCAGGAGCTGGGAGTGCACGCCGATGAAGCCGCCGGGCAGCGCGAACGCATTGATCATCGGATCGCGCACGGCGAAGAAGAAGAAATCCGCATTCGTCTCGCCGCGCGCGCCGGGCGCCGCCTGCACGAGGTTCTCGCCGAAGTTGTTCAAGAACTCGAGGGTCGGGTCGTCGTCGAGGTAGTCGCGGTCGCGCCGGATGTCGTTCATGATCTCCTCGCCGATCTTGCGCTCGAAGACCGGCGACAGGTCGGCGCGCGCCGTATCGCCCAGCGTCGGCAGGCTGTTGAGATCGGTGACGCCGCGCAGGACGGGGGTCGTCGGCGTGGGAGACGTGGCGGGCGCGGCCAGGGCGAAGCCGGCGGCGGCGGCCAGGCAGGCGGCCGTGGCCAGGCGCCGCCAGGATGGTGATTGCTGCAACATCGCTCGAATCGGGTTCGGTTTCACGGTGCTATGATACCCGCTTCCCGGCCGGTGTTACCGCCGGGCCAAACTTTGATACGACACTCCACTCACTACCATCTACACCATGACGACGCCCGCCTCCGACCATCTCACGCACTTCGACGCCGCCGGCCAGGCCCATATGGTGGATGTCGGCGCCAAGAACGAGACCCACCGCGTCGCCGTCGCCGCCGGCACCATCCGCATGAAGCCGGCAACCCTGGAACTGGTCAAGAGCGGCAGCGCCAAGAAGGGCGACGTCCTCGGCGTCGCCCGCATCGCCGCCATCATGGCCGCCAAGCGCACCAGCGACCTGATCCCCCTGTGCCACCCGCTGGCGCTGACCCGCGTCGCGGTCGACTTCGAGATCGACGACGCGAACGACAGCGTGCACTGCCGCGCCCAGGTCGAGCTGGTCGGCAAGACGGGCGTGGAGATGGAAGCGCTGACGGCCGTGCAGGTCGGCTTGCTGACCATTTACGACATGTGCAAGGCGGTGGATCGCGGGATGGTCATGACCAATGTGCGGGTGCTGGAAAAGCACGGCGGCAAGTCGGGGGACTGGACCGCCGCCGTCTAGACGCAGGTCAGGCGCCCGTCAATTCCTTCTCCAGGTATTTTTCCAGCCCCTCCAGCGACTTCCCCTTGGTCTCCGGCAGGCAGGTCGCGACGAAGATCAGCGATCCCACGTTGATGGCGGCGAACACAAAGAACGTGGCGCTGCCGAACTGGGCCATGGCGATGGGGAAGAGCAGCGCCACCAGGGCGTTGAAGATCCACTGGCAGGCGACGGCGGTGCCGGTCAGCACGCCGCGCAGGTGCATCGGGAACAGTTCCGACATCAAGAGCCAGTACACGGGCGCGATCAGCATCTGCATGAACAGCAGGAAGCACAGGATGCAGGCCAGCGCCGTGTAGCTTTTCGCCAGGCCATCGGGCATCTACAGCAGCACGGCGCCCAGCGCGGCCTGGGAGGCGACGACGAAGCCGAGGCCGGTCAGCAGCATCGGGCGGCGGCCGTGCTTGCCGATCAGCCAGATGCCGAAGAAGGTGGCGATCACGGCCACGACACCGTTGCCGATGGTGGCCGTCAGCGCCGCGTTCGTGCCGAGGCCCGTCGATTGCAGGATGATCGGCGTGAAGTACATGAAGGCGTTCACTCCCGTGAACTGGGCCGTGAAGCCCAGGCCGATGCCGATCCACAGCAGCTTGCGGATCCAGGGCGTGGCCAGCACGGCCGACCAGCCGGCCTGGTCGTGCTCGATTTCGTTCAGCCTGACCATGTCGGCCATTTCCTTGTCGATCTGCTTGTCGCTCGCGCGGATCTGTCCCAGCACGGCGCGCGCTTCCTCCATGCGGCCCTTGCTGGCCAGCCAGCGCGGCGACGCCGGCACGAACAGCATGCCCACGCCCAGCAGGACGGCCGGCACCGCGGCGATGCCGAGCATGTAACGCCACACGTGCGGGGAATCGGACAGGTAGGCCAGTAGCGCATTGAGGATGTAGGCGATCAATTGGCCGCTGACGATCATCAATTCGTTCTGGCTGACGAGGCGGGCACGGTGGCTGGGGCCGGCCATCTCGCCGATGAACACGGGCACCGTCGACGAGGCGCCGCCGACGGCCAGGCCCAGCACGAAGCGCATCGCGACCATGACGGCGACCGACGGGGGCCAGCGCCGTGCCCAGCACGCCGATCATGAACACGAGCGACAGGCCCAGCAGCGTCGTGCGGCGGCCATAGCGGTCGGACAGCGTGCCGGCCGTCAGCGAGCCGAACGCGGCGCCGAACACGAGGGCCGAGGTCACGATGCCTTCCGTGACGGGAGTAAGGCCGAGGCCGCCATTGGAGACGGGGGCGCTCATGAAGGGCAGCGCGCCCGAGATGACGCCGGTGTCGTAGCCGAAGGCGAGCGCGCCCATGGTGGCGGCGATCGCGACTTTGAAGACGAAGCGGTTTTCCTTGCTGTCGGGTGGCGCCGTCACGGCGGCCGACGTGGTAGTGGTAGACATCGATACGTATCCTTCTGGCTAGTGGACGGAACTGTCGCAAGACAGCGGGTCTCCTCCTCCTCGCCCCAGGAACACGTCTGGAACACGATTTATTACATATCTTGCAAATATTTTCGCTTTTCTTTCATGCAGGATACATCAAACACATTTGCACGAATGTTTGTAAGCGTACATAATTCACCATTCAACACGTTCAGCTGTGCCAGAAAAGTGGCACTACACTTGACTGCCTGTTCAGTTTTGCCACAGGTGAAGCCTTGCCCTGCCCTTGGACGCCCCTTCCAAAGTGGCATGGTTATTGCATGTTCCACATCGTCTGCATCGCTCGGGCCTTTCCAGTAAAGTTGCGTGTAGATGCATTCTTCATCAACTGCTTAAGGAGAACGATCATGAGCTGGGCCAAACCTGAATTCATCGACCTGCGTTTCGGTTTCGAAATCACGATGTACATCCTGAATCGCTGACATGCACGGTGTCGGCAACAATGACGCCGTGTCCGACACCGGCTGGCGCGCCCGATGAAGATTCTCGTCCTGGGCTCCGCCGCCGGTGGCGGCTTCCCGCAGTGGAATTGCAACTGTCGTAATTGCGCCGGGCTGCGCAACGGCACCATCCGCGCCACGGCGCGCACGCAATCGTCGATCGCCGTGTCGTCCAACGGGCAGGACTGGGTGCTGATCAATGCCTCGCCCGACATCCTGACCCAGATCCGCGCAACGCCCGCCCTGCAGCCGGGACGCGCCGTGCGCGATTCCGGCATCGCCGCCGTCATGCTGATGGATGCGCAGATCGACCATGTCACCGGCCTCCTGATGCTGCGCGAGGGGAAAACCTTGCCGCTCTATTGCACCGCGCCGGTCTGGCAAGAACTCGAAAACGGACTGCCGCTGGCCTCCGTCCTGTCCCATTACTGCGGCGTGCATTGGCACGCCTTGCCCATCGACGGCAGCACCGCGACGCAGGTGCCCGGCATCGACGGCATCCGCTTCACGCCGCTGGCCTTGCGCAGCAAGGCGCCACCCTATTCGAAGCACCGCGAGCGGCCCGAGCCGGGCGACAATATCGGCCTGCTGATCGAGGATATCGACAGCGGCCGCACCGTCTTCTATGCGCCGGGACTCGGCGCCATCGAGCCGCACGTGGAAGCGGCGATGCGGCGCGCCGACTGCGTGCTGGTCGACGGCACGCTGTGGACGGCGGACGAGATGATCGCGCAGGGCCTGTCGAAGAAAATGGCGGCCGACATGGGCCACCTGCCGCTGTCGGGCGACGGCGGCATGATCGAGGTGCTCGACCGCATCGGAGACCGGCGCAAGATCCTTATCCACATCAACAACACCAATCCGATCCTGGACAACGACTCGCCCGAACGCGCGCTGCTGGCGCGCCACGGCATCGAAGTCGCGTTCGACGGCATGGAGATCGTCCCATGACGCTTGCAGCACCCTGGAACCGCGAGGAATTCGAAGCGCAATTGCGCGCCCGCGGCGCCGGCTACCACATCCACCATCCGTTCAACGTCAGGATGAACGAGGGCCTGTTGCGGCCCGAACAGATTCGCGGCTGGGTCGCCAACCGTTTCTATTACCAGATCAACATTCCGCGCAAGGATGGCGCCATCATCGCCAATTGCCCGGACCGCGAGACGCGGCGCAAGTGGGTGCGCCGCATCCTCGACCACGACGGCATGGGCGAGGACGAAGGCGGCATCGAAGCCTGGGTGCGGCTCGGCGAGGCCGTCGGGCTCGACCGCGACGAACTCTGGTCGCAGCGCCACGTGGTGCCGGGCGTACGCTTCGCCGTCGATGCCTATGTGAATTTCGCGCGCCAGGTGCCGTGGCAGGAAGCCGTGTGTTCCTCGCTGACGGAAATGTTCGCGCCCAAGATCCACAAGGACCGCCTGGCCAACTGGCCCGTCCACTACGGCTGGATCGACCCTGCCGGCCTGCAGTATTTCCGCAGCCGCATCTCGCTGGCCGAACGCGACGTCGAACATGGGCTGCAGGTGACGCTGGACCATTTCACCACGCGCGCCCAGCAGGAGCGGGCACTCGAGATCCTGCAGTTCAAGCTCGACATCCTGTGGGCCATGCTCGACGCCATCGACAACGCCTATCCCTGACCGAAGATGCCATGATGACCGTCCCAGACAAACCCGCTCTTTCCCGCCTGTTCCGCATGCAGTGGGAAGAAGCGCAGAACAGCTACGTGCTGCTGTATCCCGAAGGCATGGTGAAGCTGAACCAGAGCGCGGCGGAGATCCTCAAGCGCTGCGACGGCCAGCATTCCGTGCCGGACATGGTCGCCGAGCTCGAACAGGCGTTCGACCAGCGCGGCCTGCAGGGCGACGTCGAGGAATTCCTGCGCGCGGCCGGCGAGCGCGGCTGGATTCGCTGAGCCCGCGGCCATGAATGCACCGCTGCCGCCGACCGCCGCTTCGACCGCCGCTCCGGCCATCGCGCCGCCGCTGTGGCTGCTGGCCGAGCTGACCTACCGCTGTCCGCTGCACTGCCCGTTCTGCTTCAACCCCGTCGGCTATGCGAACGAGCGCGCCGAGCTGGACACGGCACAATGGTTCGACGTGATGCGCCAGGCGCGCCAGCTCGGCGCCGCCCAGCTCGGTTTCTCGGGCGGCGAACCCCTGATGCGCGACGATCTCGAGGAGCTCATCGGCGAAGGGCGCCGGCTCGGCTTCTATACGAACCTGCTGACGTCCGGCATCGGCCTGACCGAAGCGCGCCTGGCACGCATGAAGGAACTGGGCCTCGACCACATCCAGCTGTCGTTCCAGGACTCGACCCGGGAGATGAACGACTTCCTGTCGAGCACGAAGACCTTCGACCTGAAATCGCGCGTCGCCCGCCTGATCAAGCAGTACGACTACCCGATGGTCCTGAACGTCGTGCTGCACCGCTTCAATCTCGATCACGTGGAGCGCATCATCGAGATGGCGCTCGACATGGGCGTGGAATACCTGGAGCTGGCCAATACGCAGTATTACGGCTGGGCGCTCGTCAACCGGGCCCAGCTGATGCCGACGCGCGAACAGCTGGCGCGCGCCGAGGCCACCGTGGCTGCATGCCGCGCGCGCATCGGCAACCGGATGCGCATCCTGTTCGTGGTGCCCGACTATTTCGAGGAGCGTCCCAAGGCCTGCATGAACGGCTGGGGCTCCGTCTTCCTGGGCATTGCGCCGGACGGCACCGCCCTACCCTGCCATGCGGCACGTTCGCTGCCGGGCATCGCCTTCCTCAATGTGCGCGACACGAGCTTGCGGGACATCTGGTATGCCAGCGGCGCATTCAACCGCTTCCGTGGCGACGCGTGGATGAAGCCGCCCTGCCGCGACTGCAGCGAGAAAGCGCGGGACTTCGGCGGTTGCCGCTGCCAGGCCTATGCGATGACGGGGGACGCGGAGAATGCCGATCCTGTCTGCGCCAAATCGCCCAGCCACGGCGACGTGCACGCCATCGTGCTGCATGCGCAACGCGCGCAAGCCTTGCCTCAGGACGTACAGCCGATCCTGTTCCGTACCGATGCCAACTCGCGCAAGCTGGGCACGCGCTAGCTCTTGCCGTTGCCCGTCCAGCCCGCCGTCCATGCCCGTCCCATCAGGCCGAGCGCCTGCTGGTGCGCGTCGGCGAAACGCACCATCGATTGCTGCTGCACCGACATCGCATTCCTGGCCAGCGCCTCCGCGCAGGCGTTCGATGCGGCCATGAAGGCACGCATCGTCTGTTCCTGGATGATGCTTGCCGAGCTCAGCACCAGTTGCTGGACGCTGGCCTGCATGGCGTCCCGGTACAGGGAGGCGACGCCGGACCAGGTATCGACCCACTGGGCCGGAACGGGTGCAAGGGAAAGGATTGCTTCCGGTTTCATGCTCGTCATGATGACTCCTGATGGGTAACGGTGGATACCGCGCATCGAGCTTACTTCCGGATCCGGCACGCACATTGATCGTACCGGACCGTGTGCCGCGTCAGGCGTAAGGATTACATGAGGAATGTAACTTAATGACACGATGCATCGCTAGTGCTTTGCTGCCGCATGGGCAATATTGTCAAAGTAACGTGGAAAAAATACGCCAGTACAGACAATTTATTTCACATATTCTCCGATAATTTCCTCGGATCAATTAACATTTCTCCAGAAACCAAATACTTTGCCGACTGCGCCGAATCAACGCCTGTCCGGCCCCATCCATTCCGGAGAAATGACATGTTTCAGCAAATGAAGGTCGGCACGCGGCTGATCCTGGGTTTTCTTGCCATTGCCCTGCTCGGCACCATCGTGGCCGCCATCGGCATCGTCAGCATGGACCAGATGAACGATCGCGCCAAGCGCCTGTACCAGAACGAGTTGCTCGGCCTTTCCTATACCAAGGAAGCGAATATCGATCTCATCTACATCGGGCGCGCCTTGCGCGGCGTGATGCTGGCATCCAGCGACGAGCAGCGCCAGAAGACGATTGCGAATCTCGACAAGTACAGGCAGATGATGCGCGAGAACCTGGACCGCGCCCGCCCCCTGTTCTCCACCGACGACGGCAAGCGTACCTTCGCCGAGCTCGATGCCCAGCTGAGCGGTCATGACAAGGACATCGCCGAGCTCCTCAAGCTGGCCAAGGACGACGCCCTGCAGCAGCAGCGCGCCTCGATCGACTACCTGTTCGGCACCTTCATGCCCCGTTCCCAGGTGGTCGACGACAAGATGACGGAGCTTGCCAAGCGCAAGGAAAAGCTGGCCAGCGATACCAACGACGCCAACTTCGCCTCCTACCGCGCCAGCCGCACGATGATGATGATGCTGGTCGTGTGCAGCGCGCTGTCCGGCATCGCGCTGGGCGTGCTGATCACGCGCAGCCTGACGCGCCAGCTCGGCGGCGAACCGGCGTATGCGGCCGACGTTGCCGGCCGTATCGCTTCGGGCGACCTGGTCAGCGACGTGCAGCTGCGCGCCGGCGACACGTCGAGCCTGCTGTTCGCGATGAAGAGCATGCGCGACCGCCTCGCCACCATCGTCACCGAAGTACGCGCAGGCACCGATGCGATCGCGTCGGCATCGAGCCAGATCGCCAGCGGCAATATGGACCTGTCCTCGCGCACCGAAGAGCAGGCCGGCTCGCTGGAAGAAACGGCGTCGTCGATGGAAGAACTGACGTCGACCGTCAAGCAGAACGCCGACAATGCGCGCCAGGCCAACACGCTGGCGATGACGGCCTCGAGCGTGGCAACCCAGGGCGGCGCCGTCGTCGCGCAGGTCGTCGAGACCATGGGCTCGATCGACGCCTCGTCGAAGAAGATCGTGGACATCATTTCCGTCATCGACGGCATCGCCTTCCAGACCAATATCCTGGCGCTGAACGCCGCCGTCGAGGCGGCAAGGGCAGGCGAACAGGGCCGCGGCTTCGCCGTCGTCGCGGGCGAGGTGCGCACGCTGGCGCACCGTTCCGCCACCGCCGCCAAGGAGATCAAGGAACTCATCGGCGACTCGGTCGAGAANAAGGGCAGGCGAACAGGGCCGCGGCTTCGCCGTCGTCGCGGGCGAGGTGCGCACGCTGGCGCACCGTTCCGCCACCGCCGCCAAGGAGATCAAGGAACTCATCGGCGACTCGGTCGAGAAGGTCGGCGCCGGCAGCAGGCTCGTGGGCGAGGCCGGCAGCACGATGCAGGAAGTGGTCGACAGCATCCAGCGCGTGGCCGACATCATGGCCGAGATCACGGCGGCAAGCGGCGAGCAGACCACCGGCATCGAGCAGATCAACGAAGCCGTCAGCCAGATGGACCACGTCACGCAGCAGAACGCGGGCCTGGTCGAGGAAGCGGCGGCGGCATCGGAATCGCTGCAGGCGCAGGCCGGCAAGCTGTCGGAACTGGTCAGCGTGTTCCGCGTCGCGGCGCACCAGGCCGCACCGGCGTCCGCGTCCGCATCCTCGGCTGCGGCGGCACGCGCACCTGCGCCCGCCGCGAAGAAGCCGGCCCAGGCCGCGCTGGCGGCGCCATCGGTCGCGGCGCGCACCGTGCGTCCGGCGAAAGCCGTCAAGACCGCCAAGGCCGCCAAGGCCACCGCACCGGCCGAAGGGGACTGGGAAGAGTTCTGATCCTGGCCGGGCCGATCCGGCGCATGGTAAATTGCTGCCTTTGTTTTGCACGAGGACAGCATGAAAGTACGTACGCTGGCACTGGCCGCCTTCCTGGCGGCCACGATGGCATCGACGGTCGCGGTGGCCGCGCCGCGCGGTTTCACGGTCGAGGACATGGTCGCGATGGACCGCGTCGGCACGCCGGTGGTCTCGCCGGACGGCAGCCGCATCGTCTATACGGTGCGCGGCACCGACGTGGCCAAGAACAAGGGCCACACCGACCTGTACCTGGTCGACCTGAAGGCGGCCAGGCCGACGCCGCAGCGCCTGACCTCCCATGCCGCCAGCAGCACCGACCCGGAATGGTCGGGCAAGGGCGACGCCATCTATTTCCTGTCCACGCGTTCGGGCTCGTCGCAGGTGTGGCGCCTGCCCCTGAAGGGCGACAAGGCGGGCGAGCCGGTCCGCGTGACCGACCTGCCCCTCGACGTCGACAACTTCCGCGTCTCGCCCACGGGTGACCGCATCGCCCTGAGCATGGCCGTGTTCCGCGACTGCGCCGACCTCGCCTGCACCAAGTCGCGCATGGACGCGAAGGCCAAGGACAAGGCCACGGGCATGGTCTACGACCGCCTGTTCGTGCGCCACTGGGACACCTGGGCCGACGGCCGCAACGCCGTGCTGTATTCGCTGCCGCTGGACGCGTCGGGCAAGGCCGCCGGCACGCCCGTCAGCCTGTCCGGCACGCTGGACGGCGACGTGCCCTCGAAGCCGTTCGGCGACCGCGAGGAATACCGCTTCAGCCCGGACGGCAAGACGATCGTGTTCTCGGTGCGCATCGCCGGCAAGACCGAGGCGTGGTCGACCAACTTCGACCTGTACACGGTGCCGGCTGCGGGCGGCCAGGCGCCGCGCAACCTCACCGCCGACAATCCGGCCTGGGATGCCAAGGGCGTGTTCTCGCCGGACGGCCGCACCCTCGCCTACTTGGCCATGGCCCGTCCCGGCTTCGAGGCCGACCGCTACCAGGTGATGCTGATGGACGTGGCCAGCGGCGCCAAGCGCAAGCTGGCCGCCGACTGGGACCGCTCGGCCGGCGGCCTGCAGTGGAGCGCGGACGGCAAGTCGCTCGTCGTCGATGCGGAAGACGTGGGCCAGCACCGCCTGTTCTCGATCGACGCCGCGTCCGGCAAGGTCACCGCATTGACGGGCAAGGGCGCCATCGGCGGCTACGACCTGCGCGGCGGCACGCTCGCCTACACGCAGGCGAACCTGTCCTCCGGCGCCCAGCTGTATGCCGTCAAGGCGGGCAGCGTGAACCCCGTCCAGCTGACCACGCTGAACAAGGAACGCCTGGCCGACGTGCGCTGGGGCGAGTCCGAGCAGTTCTCGTTCAAGGGCGCGAACGGCGACACCGTCTACGGCCATGTGATGAAGCCGTGGAACTATGAACCGGGCAAGCAGTACCCGATCGCCTTCCTCGTCCACGGCGGCCCGCAAGGCAGCTTCGGCAACGGCTGGAGCTACCGCTGGAATCCGCAGACCTATGCCGGCGCCGGTTATGCTGCCGTATTCATCGACTTCCACGGCTCGACCGGCTACGGCCAGAAGTTCACCGACGCCATCAGCGGCGACTGGGGCGGCAAGCCGCTCGAAGACCTGCAGAAGGGCCTGGCCGCGGCGGTGGCCAAGTACCCGTGGCTGGACCGCTCGCGCGCCTGCGCGCTGGGCGCTTCCTACGGCGGCTACATGATGAACTGGATCCAGGGGAACTGGCCGGACGGCTTCAAGTGCATCGTCAACCACGACGGCGTGTTCGACACCCGCGGCATGGCCTTCTCGACCGAGGAACAGTGGTTCACCGATTGGGAGAGCGGCGGCTCCTACTTCACCGTCCCGCAGAACCACGAGAAGTTCAATCCGGTGCTGTTCGTGAACAACTGGAAGACGCCGATGCTCGTCGTGCAGGGCGACCTCGACTTCCGCATCCCGACCGCGCAAGGCCTGTCGGCGTTCACGGCGCTGCAGCGCAAGGGCATCGAGAGCAAGCTGCTGGTCTTCCCGGACGAGAACCACTGGGTGCTGAAGCCGGCCAACTCGCTGCTGTGGCACCACACGGTCATCAACTGGCTGGACCAGCACTTGAAGCAGTAAGTTACTGCTCAGTGGTCCGTCGTCCCTGCGCAGGCAGGGACCCAATTTTTCCGCGCCGTCGAGATGCGTAATGTACTTGGGTCCCTGCCTGCGCAGGGACGACGGACGGTCCCGCTTGTATTAACGGGACCATATTATTGCCAGCAATAAAATATTTCCTCATTTATACTGTCGGTATCTCATCAATTGACAGTAACAATGAGGATGAACGACGCGCCGGCGGAGCGCGAATTCCTACCGCAAACCTTCGAATTCGAATCGATGAACCTGCAGGTCGGCGTGCGCCTGCAACTGCTGACGCACCGGCGCCTGAAACCTGTCCAGCATTTCTCCACCCTCATCGGCTGGCTGAAGGACGAGTACCTGATCGTCAAGATCCCGCTCGAGAAGAATGCGCCGATCGCCCTGACGGAAGGCGAACGCGTCACCATCCGCGTGTTCTCCGGCGTGAACGTGTGTTCGTTCGCCTGTACCGTCGAGCGCGTCTTCGGCCGCCCGCTGTTCTATGCCCACCTCTCCTTCCCGCGCGCGATCCAAGGCACGAGCCTGCGCACGGCGATGCGGGTGCGCGTCGACATCGCGGCGCAATTGAATGCCGATTGGGCCGGCGTGCAGGACTGCCTGCTGACGAACCTGAGCGTGAACGGCGCGCGGGTGGAAACGCGCGAGGCCTTGCCGCGCGAGAGCGGCGAACTGGAGCTGGCGTTCAAGCTGGTATCGCCGGCGAACGAGCAGGACGTGCCGATCCGGACGCGCGCGGCGATCCGCAACGTGAACGTGCTGGACGGGGGGACGGAACAGTCGGCGGGATTCGCGTACGGGGTGCAGTTCGTGGACCTGGATCCGGTGCACTTTACGCTGCTGCAGAATCTGACGTACGAGGTGGTGCTGGCGGATCGGCAGCGGATTGTGTAGGCGTAAAAAAACCCGGCCGAGGCCGGGTTCGTTAATGCATTTGACTGATTAACCGTTGCCACCGGTGCCAGCGCCGGCGCCGGCGCCAGTGCCAGTGCCAGTGCCAGTGCCAGTGGCGACAATCGGGTTCGCTTCAGTGCAACCGGTAGCGCCGATAATAGTGGTGCCCTCAGTCGAGACGTCCTGATGGCAAGTCCACACGCCGTCGGTGCTGCGGTTCCAGCTGACGTGTTTGCCGCTCACAGCCGACGGACCGCCGGTGATGGTGCACGTGATGCCTTCCGAGCTGACAGCCAGCGTGCTGCAATTGTTGCTCGATGCCTGCAGGCCAAGATCGGTCAGGCTCGGCGTGCTGTTGGTTTCGTTCATCTTCGTGTCGAAGCCAACTTTACCTGCCGAGATTTCAGCCAGTGCAGCAGCAAACTTCGACTTAGCCACATAGTTCTGGTACTGCGGAATCGCCACAGCAGCCAGGATGCCGATGATCGCGACGACGATCATCAGTTCGATCAGGGTGAAGCCGCCTTCGGCCTTCTTGTTGATGTGCGGTGCTT
Organism: Massilia sp. YIM B02763; assembly: GCF_030412015.1. Lineage (GTDB taxonomy): Bacteria > Pseudomonadota > Gammaproteobacteria > Burkholderiales > Burkholderiaceae_D > Telluria. The sequence goes on from NZ_JASNRD010000017.1 coordinate 116,687, forward strand.
TCATGGTATCTCTCCAGTTTGGGTGATGCGTTAAAGGTTGTACTGCGTATCCGGTTACTGCTTGCTTCTGCTCTTCTATATGCAAGCGGTATGCCAGCTAGTTTCCAGGCAGAATTTTTAGTGTTCAATAACAAAAATCGGACAAAAGAGACCGTTTGGCGCTTGCCAGTGACAATTTTTGTCACCCTGCATGCGCAAAATTTGTCGGCCTGCCGGAATCCGTCGCTACGCAGCCAAAAATTGTCACCTCAGTCCGCCACCCGTGCCAGCCGCAACAACAAGAAGAACGCTACGGCGCCCGGGAAGCGCCCAGCCGGCGAAACGTCTTCTGCGTTAACGTAAAAACGTCGTCCCCGCGCAGGCGGGGATCCAAGTTCTGCCTGCGTCATCGAGACGCTTGCAAAAATTGGATCCCCGCCTGCGCGGGGACGACGTGTCGTTGCTGCTTGTAGCCGGTCCGCAGACCGCGGATTACAGCATGGCCTTCAGCAGGCGCGCCATTTCCGACGGGTTCTTGGTGACCTTGATGCCGCAGGCTTCCATGATTTCCAGCTTGGCTTGCGCGGTGTCGGCGCCGCCCGAGATCAGCGCGCCGGCGTGGCCCATGCGCTTGCCCGGAGGAGCGGTGACACCGGCGATGAAGCCGACGACCGGCTTCTTCATGTTGTCCTTGATCCAGTAAGCAGCGTTGGCCTCGTCCGGGCCGCCGATCTCGCCGATCATGATGACGGCGTCGGTATCCGGATCGTCGTTGAACATCTTCATCACGTCGATGTGCTTCAGGCCGTTGATCGGGTCGCCGCCGATGCCGACTGCCGACGACTGGCCCAGGCCCAGCGCGGTCAGCTGGCCGACCGCTTCATAGGTCAGGGTGCCCGAGCGCGACACGACGCCGATACGGCCCTTCTTGTGGATGTGGCCCGGCATGATGCCGATCTTGATTTCGTCCGGGGTGATCAGGCCCGGGCAGTTCGGGCCCAGCAGCAGGGTCTTCGAACCGGCCTTGGCCATGCGATCCTTGACTTCCATCATGTCGCGGACGGGGATGCCTTCGGTGATGCAGATTGCCAGGTCCAGCTCGGCTTCCACGGCTTCCCAGATGGCGGCGGCGGCGCCTGCCGGCGGGACGTAGATGACCGACACGTTGGCGCCGGTTTCGGCCTTGGCTTCCTTGACGTTCGCGAAGATGGGGATGCCTTCGAAGTCTTCACCGGCTTTCTTCGGGTTCACGCCGGCGACGAACGCCTCGCGGCCGTTCGCGTAGTCGCGGCACATGCGGGTGTGGAACTGGCCGGTCTTGCCGGTGATACCTTGGGTGATGACTTTGGTGTCTTTGTTGATCAGAATCGACATTTTCTTTCCTTCGCGAATTAGGCTTGTCCAGCAGCAGCGGCGACGACCTGCTTCGCTGCGTCTTCCATCGTATCGGCCGAGATGATCGGCAGGCCGGAATCGGCCAGCATCTTCTTGCCCAGGTCTTCGTTGGTGCCCTTCATGCGGACGACCAGCGGCACCTGCAGCGAGACGGCCTTCGAGGCGGTGATCACGCCTTCGGCGATCACGTCGCAGCGCATGATGCCGCCGAAGATATTGACCAGGATGGCTTTCAGGCCCGGGTTCTTCAGCATGATCTTGAAGGCTTCGGTGACCTTCTCCGCGGTCGCACCGCCGCCCACGTCCAGGAAGTTGGCCGGCTCGCCGCCGAACAGCTTGATGGTGTCCATGGTGGCCATGGCCAGGCCGGCGCCGTTCACCAGGCAGCCGATGTTGCCGTCCAGCGAGATGTAGGCCAGGTCGAATTTCGAGGCTTCGACTTCGGCCGGATCTTCTTCGTCCAGGTCGCGGTAGGCGACGATTTCCGGGTGACGGAACAGGGCGTTCGAGTCGAAGTTGAACTTGGCGTCCAGGGCGATGACCTTGCCGTCGCCGGTCAGGATCAGCGGGTTGATTTCAGCCAGCGACGCGTCGGTTTCCCAGTAAGCCTGGTACAGGCCTTTCAGGTTGGCGCGGGCGGCTTCGATCGAGCCTTCCGGCACGCCGATCTTGCGGGCGATGTCGTCGGCCTCGGCATCCTGCAGGCCGGCTTTCGGGTCGATCGCGATGCTGTGGATTTTTTCCGGGTTGCTGTGCGCGACTTCTTCGATGTCCATGCCGCCTTCCGACGAAGCCATCAGCACGACTTTCTGGGTGACGCGGTCGGTGACCAGCGACACGTACAGTTCTTTCTTGATGTCGGCGCCTTCTTCGATCAGCAGGCGACGGACTTTCTGGCCTTCCGGACCGGTCTGGTGGGTGACCAGCTGCATGCCCATGATCTGGTTCGCGTATTCGCGCACTTGATCGATCGACTTGGCGACCTTGACGCCGCCGCCCTTGCCGCGACCGCCAGCATGGATCTGTGCCTTGACAACCCAGACCGGGCCACCGAGTTCTTCAGCTGCCTTGACGGCTTCGTCGACCGACATGCACGGAATGCCGCGCGGAACGGTCACTCCGAATTTCCGGAGGATTTCTTTGCCCTGATACTCATGGATCTTCATGCTGGCTTCCCTTCTTCGTTACTGATTAAGTACGGTTGAATAAATAAAAAGCGAGAAATCGCGATACTACCCCGGTACCGCCTTCAAAGCCCAGCGCGGATAATACTTTTCGACGACGGGGCCGTCGAGGCGCAGCGCATGGCAGCGGTCCAGTTCATACGGCCGTTCGGACGCGGTCTCGCCCGGACGGTTGGCCATCTCGTCGTCGGCAAAGGCCTGGATTGCCGCGGTGGGCAGGATTTGCGCGAGTTCGGTCAGGTGGGTGCAGCCGAGGACGCCGGACAGGCGGTCTTTCAGATGCAAACGGAAATGTTTCAGCAGCGACAAGCCGATCAGCTGCTTGTAGGCAGGCGTGATGGCGTCGCAGAAACCGGGATAGGGAACGGCATCGGACGCAGCTTCTGCGTCGACGATGACCATGTCGCGATCGATGGTCACGCGCAGCTTGAGGTCGTGTACCGGCACGTTGGCCGGGCGGCGCCCGGAAGGCAGCTCGATGTCATGCGTCTTGACGTCGCGGATGCACGCGTCGAGGTCCCACATGCCGTCTTCGCGCAGGAACGCTTCGACGGTGATGGCGCGCGTGTGCCTGAGCTGACGCGGAGCTGGTGGAGACAGGGGCATAAACACCAATGCCGGAATGCGGCGAAAAATATTGCAGCCGTTGTGCCTGATGCACGTTGCCGCAGCTTCTACGGCAACAACCGCTCTTGCGGCGCTGCTTAAACCATGAAAGTTTAGCACAGCACGTTGCCGGATGCACCGTCACCGCGGCACTATAAGGGTTTTTACGGAGGGAAGGAGGGAGGAATGTTGCCGTCTACCCCAGAAAAGAGACAGATCACGGCAACTGGCATGAAGCGCAAGCGTGCAGCGTCATGACGCCGTTTGAGGAGTGTGCCCCGGGCGAGCGGCACATCGGCGGATGGCGCTGGACGCTTGCGCTTCGACGTCACAGCATTACTTGCCTGTCATAAACAAAACAACAGGCCAGGTATTCACGGCTCGACGAACACTCAGATATTCATGAGATGAAGATCAGTCATGAAAATCTTCGTCGTCGACATGGCCCTTGAGCGCCGCACGCACAGCGCCCTGGGAAAATCCACGCTGCAGCAGAAAACGCATCTGCTTGCTGCGCTCGGCGGCGTCCTGGGGGACGCGGTCGAACTTGCGGCGCCAGACTTCCCTGGCGCGCGCGACTTCGGTGTCCTTCAGGTTCGCCTTCAATTCGTCGAGGTCGTCGCCCTTCACGCCGTGCTGCTGCAGCTCGGCCAGGACGCGGCTGTTGCCGTAGCGGCCGGCACGCCGGTGCACCAGCGATTCGGCGAACCGCTCCTGGGACAGCCAGTTGTTCCGTTCGAGGAAGTCGAGCAGCGCTTCGACGTCGTCGCCCTCCTCGGCGTAACGGGCCAGTTTGCGTCCCAGTTCGAGACGGCTGTGCTCGCGCGTCGACAGGTACTTCAACGCGCGCGCCTTCAGGCTGAGCGTAGGCTGCCTCATGACGACAGCCTTTCAACCACCACCGTCAGATTACTCGTCGTCGCCGACGGTCGCCGCCTGCGGAGCAGCGTCACCGGCCGGAGCCGGCGGCAGTTCGCGCACGCCCAGGGCGGCACGGACCTTGTTCTCGATCTCGCGTGCCAGTGCCGGACGCTCTTTCAGGTAGACACGTGCATTGTCCTTGCCCTGGCCGATGCGTTCGCCGCCATAGCTGTACCACGAACCCGACTTCTCGACGATCTTGTTGTCCACGCCCAGGTCGATGATCTCGCCTTCGCGCGACGTGCCTTCGCCGTACAGGATGTCGAAGTGCGCTTCCTTGAACGGGGGCGCGATCTTGTTCTTGACGACCTTGACCTTGGTTTCGTTACCGATCACCTCGTCGCCCGACTTGATCGAACCGGTACGGCGGATGTCCATGCGCACGGAGGCGTAGAACTTCAGCGCGTTACCGCCGGTCGTCGTTTCCGGGCTGCCGAACATGACGCCGATCTTCATACGGATCTGGTTGATGAAGATGACCAGGGTGTTCGTACGGTTGATCGATGCGGTCAGCTTGCGCAGCGCCTGCGACATCAGGCGGGCTTGCAGGCCCGGCAGGGAATCGCCCATGTCGCCTTCGATCTCGGCGCGCGGGGTCAGTGCCGCCACCGAGTCGATGACCACGAGGTCGACGCTACCCGAACGCACCAGTGCGTCGGTGATTTCCAGTGCCTGCTCGCCGGTGTCCGGCTGCGAGATCAGCAGTTCGTCCAGCTTGATGCCCAGCTTTTGCGCATAGGTGACGTCCAGCGCGTGCTCGGCGTCGATGAAGGCGCAGGTACCGCCCAGCTTCTGCATCTGGGCAATGGTCTGCAGGGTCAGCGTGGTTTTACCCGACGATTCCGGACCGTAGATTTCCACGATACGGCCGCGCGGCAGGCCGCCGACGCCCAGGGCGATATCCAGGCCCAGCGAGCCGGTGGAGACGGTTTGTACTTCCTCGACGGGGGCATTGGCGTCCATGCGCATGACGGAGCCCTTGCCGAATTGTTTCTCGATTTGCGCGAGGGCTGCCGCCAGCGCCTTGCCCTTCTCAGCTACGTTCAGTGCAGTTTTTTTGTCGTCCATGATATTCATTCAGTCCTAGAGTGAACCAAGATAGGGGCCGCTCGCGCGATTTCAATAGGAAGTACTGTATAAAATCCCAGTGGTTTTGGCAAGGCTTATTTACGCCTCCCGACACATTCGACACGTTGCGAAATATCAAACACAATATGCGCGCAAGCCAGGTCAAACGATCCACGAAGGAGATGCAAGATGCGTATTCTACTCGCCGAAGATGATAGCGTACTGGCCGACGGCCTGACGCGTTCGCTGCGCCAATCCGGCTACGCCATCGATTGCGTCAAGAACGGCCAGGACGCCGACACCGCGCTGTCGACCCAGGAGTTCGACCTGCTGATCCTCGACCTCGGCCTGCCGAAGCTGTCCGGCCTCGACGTACTGCGCCGCCTGCGCGCGCGCGGCTCGCTGCTGCCGGTGCTGATCCTCACCGCCGCCGACTCCATCGAGCAGCGCGTGGGCGGGCTGGACGCCGGCGCCGACGACTACATGCCCAAGCCCTTCGCCCTGTCCGAGCTGGAAGCGCGCGTGCGCGCCCTCACGCGGCGCGGCCAGGGCGGCGGCTCGACCATCGTGCGCCACGGCCCGCTGGTGTACGACCAGGTCGGGCGCAGCGCCACCATCAACGACCAGATGCTGGACCTGTCGGCGCGCGAGCTGGGCCTGCTGGAAATCCTGCTGGCGCGCACCGGCCGCCTGGTCTCCAAGGAGCAGCTGGTCGACCACCTGTGCGAATGGGGCGAGGAAGTGTCGAACAACGCCATCGAGGTCTACGTGCACCGCCTGCGCAAGAAGATCGAGACGGGCGGCATCCGCATCGCCACCGTGCGCGGCCTCGGCTACTGCCTCGAACGCTACGCCGACAGCGCACGCAAGGCCGCCGCCGCGGCCGGCGACCAGTGAGACGGGGCGCGAACGCCATCGCCGGGGACACGGCGGCGCCCGAGCCGCTCTACGTCCCGCCCAAGCCCGAGCCCGAGGAAAGCATCCAGCATTCGCTGTTCGGCGAGATCCTCGACTGGATGCTGGCCCCGCTGCTGCTGCTGTGGCCGATGAGCATCGCCATCACCTACCTGGTGGCGAAGTCGATCGCCAACCAGCCGTTCGACCATGCGCTGGAAGACAGCGTCACCGTGCTCGCCCAGCAGGTCAAGGAGGTCGACGGCAAGGTGGCCGCGCGCCTGCCCGGCACGGCGCGCGACTTCCTGCGCGCCGATGACGTCGACAGCGTCTATTTCCAGATCACGGGCCCGCGCGGCGAAGCCGTCGATGGCGACCGCGACCTGCCGCAGCCGCCGCCGGACGACGCCGAACGCAGCGGCCGCGTGCACTTCCGCAACGAGAACCTGCACGGCACGCCCGTGCGCGTGGCCTATGCCTGGGTCAACCTGCAGCCCCTGGCCGACCCGAAGGTAAAGCCGCGCCTGGCCCTCGTGCAGGTGGCGGAAACGCTCGACAAGCGCGCCCAGCTGGCCAACGAGATCATCAAGGGCGTGATCCTGCCCCAGTTCATCATCCTGCCCGTGATCCTGGCCCTGGTCTGGTTCGCCCTGTCGCGCGGCCTGTCGCCGCTGGCCCAGCTGCAGGAACGGATCCGCGCGCGCCCGTCGGACGACTTGTCGCCCATCGATCCGCGCCAGGTGCCGGAAGAAATCTCTCCGCTGGTCGGCTCGCTGAACGACATGCTGGCGCGCCTGACGCATACCATCGATGCCCAGAAGCGCTTCATCGCCGACGCCGCGCACCAGATGAAGACACCGCTGGCCGGCATGCGCATGCAGTCGGAACTGGCGCTGCGCCAGGTCGACCCGGACGAGATCCACCGCTCGCTGGAGCAGCTGGCGAAGAGTTCGGAATCGGCCACGCGCCTCGTGAACCAGTTGCTGGCGCTGGCGCGCGCCGAGAATCAGCCGCAGGCCGGCGTGGCGCTGGAGCCGCTCGACCTCGGCATGCTCGCGCGCGACGTCGTGCGGGACTGGGTGCCGGCCTCGTTCGCGCACGAGATCGACCTCGGCTACGAGGAGCCGGAGGCGCCCGTCGAGATCGACGGCAGCGCCATGATGCTGCGCGAGCTGCTGTCGAACCTGATCGACAATGCGCTGCGCTACACGCCGGCCGGCGGCAGCGTCACCGTGCGCGTGCGCGCCAGCGGCAACCTGGCGCTGCTGGAAGTCGAGGACACCGGCCCCGGCATCGCCCCGTCCGAACGGCGGCGCGTGTTCGAGCGCTTCTACCGCATCCTCGGCTCCAGCGCGCCCGGCTCCGGCCTGGGCCTGGCGATCGTGCGCGAGATCGCCCGCCAGCACGGCGCCGACATCGAGATCTTCAACAACCCGCGCAGCACGCACAAGAAATTCCCGGGCAGCCTGTTCCGACTGACCTTCCCGCCACTTGCCATGCCTGACCCCGATGTCGACTGACCATTCCGCCCACCTTCCGGCCGATCCGCCCGACCCCGACCTGCAGCGCGCCCGCATCGTCGCCGCCCGCGCCCTGCATTGGGAACGCGCGCGCCGCCTGGTCGCCTGGCTGCTGGCGCTGTGGCTCGCCACCAGCTTCTGCACGGTGTTCTTCGCGCGCGACCTGGCGCACCTGTCGGTGTTCGGCTGGCCGCTGTCGTTCTACCTAGCGGCCCAGGGCGCGTCGCTGATCTACCTGGCGATCATCGGCGCCTACGCCTGGCGCATGCGCATGCTCGACCGCGATTTCGCGCGCCGGCTCGGGGAGGCCGCGTGAACGCGCCCGGAACGCCCGCCCCCAAATCGACGGCGAAGGACGGCACGCGGCGCTATTTCCGCCGCCTGTCGCGCTACTACCTGTGGTTCACGCTGTGCTTCGGCCTGTTCCTGGGGGCGCTGGGCCTCCTCGAGAAAGAAGGCATGCCGCGCCAGTGGATCGGCTACCTGTACATGTTCGCCACCATCGTGCTGTACGCCACCATCGGCGTCGTCAGCCGCACCTCGAACGTGTCCGAATACTATGTCGCGGGCCGAAGGGTGCCCGCCCTGTTCAACGGCATGGCGACGGCCGCCGACTGGATCTCGGCGGCCAGCTTCATCAGCCTGGCCGGCACGCTGTACCTGCACGGTTTCGACGCGCTCGCCTACGTGATGGGCTGGACCGGCGGCTACTGCCTGGTGGCGCTGCTGATCGCGCCCTACCTGCGGCGCTTCGCCCAGTACACGATTCCCGACTTCCTCGCCGTGCGCTACGGCGGCGGGGACGGCAACGGGCGCCGCGGCAACCAGGTGCGCGCGCTGGCGGTGGCCGCCACCATCGTCGTGTCGTTCACCTACGTGGTGGCGCAGATCTATGCGGTGGGCCTGATCGCCTCGCGCTTCACGGGCGTGGATTTCTCGGTCGGCATCTTCCTCGGCCTGGCCAGCATCCTCGTCTGCTCCTTCCTGGGCGGCATGCGCGCCATCACCTGGACCCAGGTGGCGCAGTACATCATCATCCTCGTGGCCTTCCTGATTCCGACGATGTGGCTGTCGGTGAAATTCGCCGGCAACCCGGTGCCGCAGGTCGCCTACGGTTCCGTGCTGCCCAAGCTGGCGCTGCGCGAGGCGCAGCTGGCGATCGACCCGCGCGAGGAAGAGGTGCGCGCCCGGTTCCGCGCCCTTGCCGACGACTACGGCGCCCGCCTGGCGGCGCTGCCGCATTCCTGGGAGGCGGGCAAGGTCGAGGCCCAGCGCCGCCTGGACGCGGTACGCGGCCGCAACGCCTCGCTGGGCGAGATCCGCAATGCCGAGCGCGCGCTGATGGACTATCCGCGCAGCGCCGAGGACGCCGCGCGCACCTGGGCCGAGCTGCGCGCCGCCAACCTGGAGCGCGCCCGCCCGCCCGAACCGCACGCCGAGCCCTTCCCCGGCGACACCCGCGAAGAGTCCGACATCCGCCGCAACAACTTCCTGGCGCTCGTGTTCTGCCTGATGTTCGGCACCGCCGCCCTCCCCCACATCCTGATGCGCGCCTACACCACGCCCTCCGTGCACGAGACGCGCGTGTCCGTGTTCTGGACCCTGTTCTTCATCCTGCTGATCTACCTGACGATGCCGGCGCTGGCCGTGCTGGCCAAGTACGACATCTACACGGCCGTGGTGGGGACGGAGTATTCCTCGCTGCCGACCTGGGTCTCGTACTGGGCCAACGTCGACAAGGCCAATCCGCTCATCAGCATCGTCGACATCAACGGCGACGGCATCGTGCAGCTGGCGGAAATCGCCATCGACGGCGACGTGCTGACGCTGGCCACGCCGGAGATCGGCGGCCTGCCCTACGTGGTCTCGGGCCTGGTGGCGGCCGGCGGTCTGGCGGCGGCGCTGTCGACGGCGGACGGCCTGCTGCTGGCGATCTCGAACGCGCTGTCGCACGACATCTACTTCAAGATCGTCGACCCGGGCGCGTCCACGCAGAAGCGCGTGACGATCTCGAAACTGCTGCTGCTGGCCGTGGCCTTCATCGCCGCCTACGCCGCCTCGCAGAAGCCGGCCGACATCCTGTCGCTGGTGGGCGCCGCGTTCTCGCTGGCCGGCTCGACGATGTTCCCGGCGCTGGTGGCCGGCGTGTTCTGGAAGCGCGCCAACCACGCCGGGGCGGTCGCCGGCATGGCCGCCGGCTTCCTCGTCTGCCTGTACTACATGCTGCACGCGAACCCGATCCTGGGCGGCAGCGCGGATGCGGCCTGGTTCCACATCGCGCCGATCTCGGCGGGGGTGTTCGGGGTGCCGGCGGGGCTGGCGACCCTGGTGGTGGTCAGTTTGCTGACCAAGGCGCCGCCGGCGGCGAGCAGCGGGCTCGTCGATCATATCCGGGCGCCGGAGTGAGCAGCTACCTATTTACCCATGGTAAATGTCGGTAATATTTACACACTCCTTTTGGTTAAATTCCTCCAGTCAAAAAGTTTGATAAAAATCAACTGCTTATAAATTAGGCACGAGATTTGCATTGCACCCCTCCCAAAAATCGCCGTCAGCCCTCCATGCGGATGGGATTGCCACGGCCGACCCAAGCGTCAACCGTTCAGCGTCAACAACAAGGCGTTTTTCCAGGGATGTTTCTTTAACGATGAGGGATGACAATGGCAAATTTCACCGGCACGAGACGGACGGATACCTTCAACGGGACCGATGAGAACGATTACATCGATGGCGGCGGCGGCGTCGATGTACTGAAAGGTGGCGCAGGCAACGACACGATCGTCTACCAGAACGATTCGAACCGTGCCAGCACGCTCGATGGCGGCACCGGCATCGATACCCTGCTCGCCAGGCAGGGCGTGCGCATCGACCTCGCACAATCCAACCAGGACGTGGGCGCGCGCCCTGCCCTGTTGTCCGGATTCGAGAACGTCGATGCGAGCGCGTCAACCGAGGCGGTGACGCTGGCCGGCGCTGACGGCGCCAATGTCTTGCGCGGCGGCAGTGGCGCGGACACGCTGACGGGACGCGGTGGTGCCGACCTGCTGGCCGGTGGCGCCGGCGCCGATGTCTTCGTGTACCAGGCCGCGAGCGATTCCGGCAACGCAACGTGGGACAGCATCGCCGACTTCCAGATCGGCCTGGACAAGATCGACCTGCGCGCCTTCGCCGGCCTGCGCTGGAGCGATGCCGGCCCGATCGCGCGCGGCGTGTGGCAGGAACGCGTGGGCTCCGACGTGCTGGTGCATGCGGATACCGACGGCGACGGCGTGGCCGATCTCAAGATCGAACTGAAGGCCGTCAACGCGTCCGTGGGAAATGCCGATTTCCTCGGCGTGGCCGCTTTCGAGAACAGTCCCCCCATTGCCCGCCCGGACACGGCGACGATCGCCGAGGACGCAGTACCATCCGCGCTGAGCGGCAACGTGCTGCTCAACGACAGCGATGCCGATCCCGGTACCGTGCTGAAGGTCACGCAACCCGGCACGTACGCCGGCGCCTATGGCACGCTGGTGCTGGCCGCCGACGGCAGCTACACCTATACGCTGGACAACGGCAGCGCCGCGGTCCAGGCGCTGCGCGCGGGCGAGACCCGGACCGATGTGTTCGGGTACGGCGCAAGCGACGGCAGCGCCAGCGCGGCCGGTACCCTGACGATTACCGTCGCCGGTGCCAATGATGCCCCGGTCGTCGCAGGCGCGGTGACCCGCGCCGCCGGCGAGGACGGCGCCGCCGTGACGCTGGACGCGCTGGCCCGCGCATCCGACGTCGACGCCGGCACCACGCTGGCCGTCGTCGGCGTCCCGGCCAGCCTGCCAGCCGGCGTCAGCTACGACGCCGCCACCCACAGTTTCACGCTCGACCCATCGCATGCCGCCTACCAGTCGCTGGCCAGTGGCCAGTCGATGACGGTCACGGTCGCCTACGGCGTCTCCGATGGCAGCGCGACCACGGGCGCCAGCGCCTCCTGGTTCGTGACCGGCGCCAACGACGCCCCGGTCGTCAGCGGCAGCGTCGCGGCCAGCGTGTTCGAGGACGATCCGGCGGTGACGCTCGACGCTCTCGCACATGCGTCCGACGTCGATGCGGGCGCGCTGCTCGCGGTGGTGGACGTGCCGGCGAACCTGCCGGCGGGCGTCAGCTACGATGCCGCCACGCACAGCTTCACACTGGATCCATCGCACGCCGCCTACCAGTCGCTGGAACCGGGCCAGACCCAGGTCGTCAGCGTCGTCTACGGCGTTTCCGACGGCAGCGCCGTCGCAGCGGCCTCGGTGGCGTGGACCGTCGCCGGCCGCGCCGACACCCCCGTCAACGTGCCGCCCGTCGTCAGCGGCCCGGTCACGGCAACGGCCGTCGAGGATGGCGCCGGCGTGACGCTGGATGCGCTTGCCAACGCCAGCGACGCCGATGCCGGCACCACGCTGGCCGTGTCGCTGCGCGGCGTCCTGCCGTCCGGCGTTACCTTCGACGCCGCCACCGCCACCTTTACCCTCGATCCGTCGCACCCTGCCTACCAATCGCTGGCCGCGCGTCAGGCGTTCGTCGTCTCGGTCGACTACGACGTGTCGGACGGCAGCGCGGCGACGGTCGCAACCGCGTCCTGGACGATCTCGGGAGCCAACGACGCGCCGGTCGTCGCCGCCGGCGTGCCGGACCGGGTAGTAGAAGGCGGCAAGGCGTTCAGCTACGCGATTCCCGCCTCGGCCTTCTACGACGTCGATGCGGGCACCACGCTGGCATACAGCGCCACGCTGCAGGACGGAGGCGCGCTGCCGTCCTGGCTGCAGTTCGACGTCGCCACCGGGACCTTCAGCGGAACGGCGCCGGCGACGACCAACATTACGCCGTTCGCGCTGACCGTCACCGCCACCGATGGCGCCGGCGCAGTGGTTTCCGACAACTTTGTGTTGAGCGTGGCCGGGGCCATCTACGGTACGCCGCAGGCGGACCAGTTGAATGGCACGGCGTTCGACGACCTCATCTACGGACTGGCGGGCGACGACACGCTGTACGGCAACGGCGGCAACGACCGGCTGGAAAGCGGCGAGGGCAACGACTACTTGTACGGGAGCGAGGGCAACGATGTCCTGATTGGCGGCGCCGGCAACGACTACCTGTCCGACAGCAGCGGCGTCAACGAATGGCATGGCGGCGACGGTGACGACCGCTTCGAACTGAACGTAGCGGCAACCCAGACCGCGATCGACGGCGGCGCCGGCGACGACAGCTTCTACGTCTA
>NZ_JASNRD010000018.1 GCF_030412015.1 Massilia sp. YIM B02763
GGTAGCTAACCACCAACTCAATCAAGATACAAGGGTGGGCGCGGCCGGCGTAGGCACCACGTGCCCACCATCGCGTTCACGCGGCCTTGGCGCTGGCCACGCCGTAGCGGCTGGCCGGCTGCGTGCCCGACAGTTCCGGATGCATCGCGCGGCGCGCGGCTTCGTAGGCATCCCACTTGGCGCCGTCCTGCAGGGCGGGGATGGTGGCGAACTCGCCCTGGTCGAAGCCGGCCAGCGCGGCGTCGACCATGTCCTCGGCACGCATCACGATTTCCTGCGGCAGGTGTTCGACCGGCACGCCGGCGATGCGCCAGAAGTCGGTGGCGGTGGCGCCCGGCAGCACGGCCTGCACGCGCACGCCCTTGTCGGCCAGCTCGTGCTGCAGCGACTGGCTGAAGGCGACGACAAAGGCCTTGCTGCCGCCGTAGACGCCGTTCAGGATTTCCGGCGCGATCGCGGCGATCGAGGCGATATTGATGAAGGCGCCGTGCTTGCGCTCGACGAAGCCCGGGGCCGCGGCATAGGTCAGGCGGGTCAGCGCGGTGACGTTCAGCGCGATCATGTCCTGCATCTTGCCGATGTCCGATTGCAGCAGCGGGCCGGTGCCGCCGACGCCGGCATTGTTCACGAGCAGCGTGATGCTCGCATCGCCGCGCAGCAGGTCTTCGACGCGGGCCAGGTCGGCAGCCCGGGTCAGGTCGGCGGCGACGGTGCGCACGCTGCGGCCGTGGGTGGCTTCCAGGCGGTTGGCCAGCTCCTGCAGGCGGTCGGCGCTGCGGGCCACCAGCACGAGGTCGTAGCCGCGCTTGGCGAGGCGGTCGGCATAGATGGCGCCGATGCCGGTCGATGCACCGGTGATGACGGCGGTGCCCAGCTTGGTGTTGTCGGTTTGGCTCATGATCATTCTCCTTGAAAGTGGTCGTTGAATGTTTTGTGTGTGTACGCACACATTAGTCTAAAAAATTTTGCTGCTGCTGTTGCTACTCAGGTCCCCAGCTTGTGCGTCGACTCGCGCAACTGGCTCGCCAGCTCGCTGCCGAACTTGCGCTCGAATTCTTCCTGCGCGGCCTGCCACACGGGCAAGGCCTCGGCCAGCTTGCGCCGCCCCGCATCGCTCAGGCGCACCACGTTGCGGCGGGCGTCTTCCTGGTCCGGTCCGATGGCCAGGTAGCCGTCGCGCTCCAGCGGTTGCAAGGCACGCACGACGCTGGTGCGCTCCATCACGAGCCCGTCGACCAGGTCCTTCATCGACGCCGCACCGGCGTCGTCGACGTAGATCAGGATCGAAAACTGCGTGCTCGTCAGACCCACGGTCGACAGGCGGTCCTCGTACAGCTTGGTGATGAGACGCGCCGCCTTGCGTGAAGCGAAGCAGTTGCAGTAAGTGAGTCGTTCCGAAGTAGCCATGGACTCAGTATCTAGTGTGTGCACACACATGTCAAGCACTTTTTTCGCGGCCGCGAAAAAACGAGGCTTCAGCAATCCGGGCAGCGGCCCGGCAGGTCTTCGATATGGGCCTTGAGCATGTCGATGAACACCCGGGTGCGGGCGGGCACCAGCCGCCGCCCCGGCAGCAGGCACCAAATGCCGACGCTGGGCAAGCCCCATTCCGGCAGCACGCGTACCAGCCTGCCCTGGTCGATCAGCGACTGCACCACGTAGTCGACGGGCAGGTGGGCGATGCCGGCGCCGGCCAGGGCCAGGTCGCGCTGCAGGCGCGGCGAATTGCAGCGGACGGCGCCCAGCGGCGTCCACTCGGACCGCTCGCCACCACGCTCCAGCCGCCACGCGACGGGCAGGCCGTCGTTCCCCGCCAGCGGCAGGCAGGCGTGCGCCGCCAGCTCGGCGGGCAGTTGCGGGGATCCGTGCCGCGCCAGGTAGTCCGAGCTGGCATACAAGCCTTCGCGCATGTCGAACAGCTTGCGCGCGACGAGCGTGGCATCGTCCGGCAGCCGCGGCGCGGCCCGGATCGCCAGGTCGAAGCGCTCGCCCAGCAGGTCGACGCGGCGCGGCGACACGTCCAGGCGCAGCGCGATCTCCGGATAGCGCTCGCGGAAGGCCAGGCAGAAGCGGGGGAAATCGAACTCGAGGAAGTCGGGCGGCATCGAGACGCGCAGCTCGCCGCGCGGGGCGGCCTGGCGGTGCAGCGCCAGCGCCGACACCTCCTCCGCCTCGTCCACCAGGCGGCGCGCATGCTCGAGGATGCGCTCGCCGAATTCCGTGATCGCCAGGCGCCGCGTGCTGCGCACGAACAGCTTTTCTCCCAGCGCCTCCTCGAGCAGGCCCAGGCGCCGTGACAGCGTCGACTTGGGCAGGTCGATGCGCTCGGCCGCCTGCGTGAAGCTGCCGGCGTCGACCACGCGCACGAACAGGATCAAGTCATTCGCATCGACCATCGGACCGCCTCATTTTTCCAGGAATGGAACAATGATACCCGCAATCCCCACTTAATTCCCGGAAATATGCGGAATAGAATGCTTCCATCGTTTGAACACCCGTGGAGAAAACCATGAACATCCTGCAGATCAACGGCAGCGCCCGCGCCAATGGCGCCAATTCCACCCGCGTCGCCGACGCCATCACGGCGCGCCTGAAGGCCCGTCATCCGGACGCGACCGTCGAGCTGCGCGACCTGGCGCGCGACCCGCATCCGATGCTGGACGAAGCGGCGCTGGGCGCCCTGTTCACGCCGGCCGACCAGCGCACGCCGGAACAGGCCGCGCGCGTGGCCCTGGACGACGCCCTGATCGCGCAACTCAAACGCGCCGACGTCGTCGTGCTGGGCGTGCCGATGTATAACTTCGGCGTCTCGGTGCAGACCAAGTCCTGGATCGACGCCATCGCCCGCGCCGGCCAGACCTTCCGCTACACGGCCAACGGCCCCGAAGGCCTCGTCACCGGCAAGAAGGTCTACGTGGGCCTGGCCCGCGGCGGCATCTACCGCGACACGCCCAACGATGCGCAGGTGCCTTACCTGCGGGGCGTGCTGGGCCTGATGGGCATGACCGACGTCGACTTCATCTACGCCGAAGGCGTGAACATGGGTCCGGAACGCGCCCAGGCCGCCTTCGACGCGGTGGAGGCGCAGATCGCCGAAGCGATCGCCTGATCAGCTCAGCGAGCGCCTGGGCGTCACTTGGCGACCAGGCCCAGTTGCTGCATCAGGGTCAGGTTGTCCTCGATGTGCCAGTTGTCGACGATGCTGCCGCCCTCGATGCGGTAGATGTCGGTGGCGATGAAGTCGATGTCCTGGCCCCGGCCCTTGACCTTGTCCTGCGTGCCTGCCCATTGCCCCGTGAAGTGGCCGTGGAAGCGGTAGTGCGCCGTGACGCGGTCGCCCGTGACGATCATCTGCTGCAGGTCCGCCTTCAGGTCCGGGATCGCGGTGCGCACGAACTTCGAGGCGGCCAGCGGTCCCTGCGGGCCCTGGGCGCGGCCCGGAGGCAGCGTGCGGTCGGTGAAGCGCGGGGCCAGCGCGGCCTGCGCGAAACGGTCCTCGCCGGTATCCCAGAACGTGGCGTAACGGCGCGCGGCCAGCATGGCGGCCTGCGCCTGCGCCTTGGGCAGCGACTTGTCGACGATGACCGTCCGGGCTTGTACCAGGTCGGCATCGGCAACGGGCGCAGCGGCGGAAGCGGCGCCATGGACGGACAGCGCCAGCAGCAGGCCGGCGCCGAAAGAAGCGGTACGGTGGATGGATGCGGTATTCATGGTGGGTTCCTTGTTGTCGTGGGCCGTGTGCTGCTCGGCCATGGACTCATCATAGATTTCCCGAATGTGGAAAAATAGCGGGTAGAAAGGAAAGGATTATTTCCAAAAACCGCAAAATGACCACGCTCGCCCACCATTTCCCCGCCCTCCTCGCCTTCGCCAAGATCGTCTCCTGCGGCAGCCTGTCGGCCGCCGCGCGCGAGCTGGACGTGCCCGTCTCCGTCGTCAGCAAGCGCCTGTCCCTGCTCGAAACGAGCCTCGGCACGCGCCTGCTGCAGCGCACGACGCGGCGCCAGGTGCTGACCGAGGAAGGCGCGCTGTTCCACGCCCGCGTGCTGCGCATCCTCGACGAGGTGGCGCAGGCCGAGGCCGTGCTGCAGCAGCGCCGCGAGGGCGTCGAAGGGCTGCTGCGCGTGACGGCGCCGGGAGAACTGGGGCGGCGCTGGATCGTGCCCGTCGCGGCGGCGTTCCAGGAGCGGCATCCGCGGGTGACGCTGCAACTGGACTTGAGCGACAAGGTCGTCGACCTGATCGACCACGGCGTCGACATGGCGGTGCGCTACGGCGCGCTGGCCGATTCCTCGCTGGTGGCGCGCGAGCTCGCGCCGAACTACCGCGTGCTGTGCGCCTCCCCCGCCTACCTGGAACGCCACGGCGAGCCGCGCGTGCCGGAGGACCTGGCCGCGCACCGCTGCATCGTGATCGGCGACCAGCGCCGCACCGACTGGCGCTTCGACGGCGCGGACAAGGCCGTCGTGCGCGTGGAGGCCAGCGCCCTCACCAACGACGGCGGCGCCGCCCACCAGCTGGCGCTGGAAGGCGCGGGCATCGCCCTGAAGTCGATCTGGGACGTCGGCGACGACCTGCTGGCCGGCCGCCTCGCGCGCGTGCTGCCCGGCCACGCGATCGCGGCGGCGCCACTGCATGCTGTCTATCCGCACCGGCGCAACCTGGCGCCGAAGGTGGAGGCGTTCGTCGCGTTCCTGCGCGAGCGCTTGCAGGACGCGTGGCGGTGGTGACGGCATGGTGGGCACTTGGTGCCCACCCTATGTGACCGCAACAAAGTAGGGTGGGCACCAAGTGCCCACCATGCCCCTCAAGTGACCGCAGGCTCCAGCAAGGTCAGCGTTTGGACCTGCGTGTCGAGCCGTGCCCGGATCCCCAGCGGGATCGTGAACTGGTGGCGGATATGCCCGAACGAGTAGCCCGTTACCGCGGGCACCCGCAGCGGCTTCAAATGCACGTCGAGCGTCTCGTCCAGCGTCAGCGACGATCCTTCTCCCTGCGGCCCGCAGTTCTCGCAGATGCCGATCATCAGCGCGGCCGCCTTGTCGAAACCGCCGGCCAGGTCGAGCTGGGTCATCCAGCGGTCGATGCGGTACGGTTCCTCGTTGACTTCTTCGATGAACAGGATGGCGTCCTTCCAGTCGGCCGCATACGGCGTGCCGGCCAGCGCGCTCACCAGCGACAGGTTGCCGCCCACGAGGGGACCGGTGGCCACGCCCCCGTGCACGGTGCGCACGGCGTAGTGCGGCTCCTCGCGCGCGCGCTGCGCGTTCTCGGGCGCCATCGCGATCGTGTACGCCGGCTGCGGCTCCATCAGCACGGACAGCAGGTGGCCGTCCGCGTACGCCGACGGGGTGCTCGATGCTACCGGGCCGTGGAAGGTCACGAGGCCGGCATGGCGGCGGATCGCCAGGTGCAGCGCCGTGATGTCCGAGTAGCCCAGCAGGACTTTCGGATTGGCGCGGATCAGCGCGTAGTCGAGATGCTTCAGCAGCGAGATGCAGCCGGAACCGCCGCGGATCGCCCACACGGCCTTCACTTCCGGGTCGCGGAACATGCCGTGCAGGTCGGCGATGCGGGCGGCGACGGTGCCGCCGTAGTTGCCCCAGACTTCGCGCAGCCAGGCGCCCTGCTTGACGCGAAAGCCGAGCGATTCGATGTGCCGGACCGCCTTCTCGATGGCGGCGTCGCTGGTGTAGCCGCTGGGGGCCACGAGGCCGACCAGGTCGCCGCGGCGCAGGCGCGGAGGTTTGATGAGCGTTTGCATGCGGGGGATGGCGCGCGCCGGCAGTGCCGGCAGCAGCAGGGCTGCCGCCAGCGCGCGCTGAAAGGTGCGTCGATCGGCCAATCAGAAGAACTTGTACTTGACGTCGAAGCTCAGCGAGCGGCCGCGCGGGTCGGCCACGCGCGGATCCCAGCCGGCGCCCACGACTTCGTCCACGTTGTGCGCGGTGAACGGCGGGTCGCGGTCGAACAGGTTCTGGATGCCGACGGTGATGGTCGTGTTCTTCAGGCCCGTGTACGTGCCCGACAGGCCCCACGTCGTGTAGCTGGACACGTGCGGGTTGAAGCCGGCCGGCGGCGTGCTCTTGCCGGCGTCCGGCAGCTGGTCCTTGTAGCCGTCGCGGTACAGGTTGCTGAGCAGGACGCTCCAGTCGCCGCGGCTCACGTTGAAGGTCGCGTTGTGCTTCCAGCGCAGGTAGATGTCGCGGGTGTAGAAGTTGCCCACGTATTCGACGTAGGGCTGGCCTTCGAACTCGGCGAACTGGTAGCTCTGGGTCCAGGTGCCGTCCAGCGAGGCATTCCACTTGTAGCCGCCCGGCAGGGTGCCGCGGCCGCGCAGGCCGACGTCGGCGCCGCGCGTCTTGAGGCCCGCCGCGTTGATCCAGCCGGCGTCGATGTACTCGATGACGCCGTCGGCGCCGCGGTGGATGTAGTCCTGCAGGTAGGCCGAATTGGCCAGCACGACCTGCGGGGTGCGGTTCAGGATGCGGTCCTTGACGTTGATCGCCCAGTAGTCGACGGACACCGAGAAGTTCGCGTTCGGCTCGACGATGAAGCCCAGCGTGCCCTGCTTCGAGGTTTCCGGCTTCAGGTTCGGGTTGCCGCCGCTGAAGTAGTCGAGGCGCTCGATCGCGCAGAAGCGCGGATCGCCCGGGTGCGTGGCGCAGCCGACCGGGTCGGACACGCCGCTCGGCAGTTCCTGGCTCAGGCGGCCCGCGTACAGCTGGTTGAAGCTCGGCGCCAGGAAGCCCTTGTTGGCCGAACCGCGCAGCATCAGCCAGCCCGTCGGCTTGTAGCTGAAGGCGACCTTCGGATTCGTCGTCGCGCCGATCAGGCTGTAGTCGTCGCGGCGGATCGCCAGCTGCAGTTCCAGGTCCTTGATGACGGGGACGGCCAGCTCGGCGTACACCGCCTTGATGTTGCGCGCCACGCGGTCCTGGTTGCCGTTGCCCGGCGCCAGCAGGATCTGGGTGGCGTCGACGTCCTGGCGGAACTGGTAGCTCTCGCGGCGCAGGTCGGTGCCGATCGCGCCCGAGACGGCGCCGGCCGGCAGGTTGAACAGTTCGCCGGAGATCGAGCCGTTCAACTGGGTCAGCGTGGTCTTGCCGTGCTGCAGGCGGCCATAGAACTTGGTCGATTCCAGCGCATCCATCGCCTGCTGGCTTTGGCCTTCGGCCGGCGAAGCCCACGGGTTCACGACGCCGCTGCCCAGCACCTTGTACAGGGCGGCCGTGTTCGCGTAGCCGTCGAGCAGGTCGGTCGTCGTGCGGCTGAAGCTGTGCGACAGGTCGAGGCGGTAGTCCCACTTGCTGGCGATGGTGCCCTCGGCGCCCAGCAGCAGGCGCGCGGTGTCCGTCTCGTATTTCTGGGTGCGGTCGCCCAGCGGCCAGGCGCGCCACTTGTAGATGATCGGCTTGGTCGGGTCGTAGCTCGGGATGTAGGCCGACAAGTCCTGGTAGTACTGGCCGCCGACCGGGTAGGCGTTGCCGGCCGCCAGCGTGGTCGAGATCTGCACCGGCGTCAGGATCGCCGAGGTGCTGGTGTGCGCGCCCACGACTTCCGCGTACAGGCGGTGTTCCGGCGTGAGCTGGTAGGTGCCGCGGCCGACGAAGTTGGTGCGCTCGGTCGGCAGCTGCATCACGTAGTCGCCGCCGTAGTCGTACGAGCAGGAATAGGTCGAGCGCAGCGGCGACGTCACGTTGGCCCACAGATTGGTCGCGTACTGCTGCATGCCGGCGACCGTGTCGCACTTGCCTTGCAGGCTGAGCAGGCCCGCCTGCAGGTAGTTGCTGTTGCTGCCCGGCATGCGGAAGCCCGTGCCCAGCGCCGTGCCGGCGCCCGTCAGCTGGTTCGCGACGGGGGTGCCCGTGGTATCCGGGGCCAGGCCGCGGCCCGGCTGGAAGCCGTTGGCGAAGCCGCGCTGGCTGGAATCGAGGCGGTCGTTCTTGTCGTAGCCGATGGCGGCCATCACGTTGAAGCGGTCGGTGTCCAGGTTGCCCTTGCCGGCGATCAGCTGCAGGCGGCGGGTGGCGCCGCCGCCGTGTTCCGTGAAGTTGCCGCTGGCATTCGCCTGCACGCCTTCGAAGTCGGTCTTGAGGATGAAGTTGATCACGCCGCCGACGGCGTCGGTGCCGTAGATCGCGGAGGCGCCGTCCTTCAGGACCTCGACGCGGGCGACGGCCGCCAGCGGAATCGTGTTCAGGTCGACCGCCTTGCCCGACAGGCCATAGCCGGCGATGCGGCGGCCGTTGATCAGCACCAGGGTGCCGGATGGGCCCAGGCCGCGCAGCGAGGCGAAGGAGCCGCCGCCGCTGACGCGGTCGGCGTCGGCGCCGAACACGTTGTTCCCCGAGGTCATGTTGTCCGCGCCGGTGCCGTTCGCCGAGATCAGGCGCAGCATCTGTTCCGCATTCGTGATGCCCTGCTTGTCCATCTGGTCGATCGAAATCGTCTGCACGGGGAGCGCGCCTTCGACGGCCATGCGCTTGATGCTGGAACCCGTGATCTCGACGCGCTGCATGGCGGCGGACGATTGCGCCTGCTGGGCGAGGGCGGGGGCGGCCGCGCCGATCAGGGCAATCATGTGGGCAAGAGTCTTCAACTTCACGCGTCTTCTCCTTCGGGTTCTGCTAGGGCTCGGCTTGGGATGTAACAGTCAAGTAATGTCTTTGCATTACGATATTTGTGCGTTCAAAGGTAAGCGTAGAGTTTTTCGCCAGCCAATGAATAATCCGGCGCTGAGTATAACTAGAGGGAATGTTTAGTTAGGGAAAAACCAACGCGGCCCTCACTTCTCTCTGCTGTTCCGTTCTCTTTCCGCAACATCCACGTCCAGGTAACGCCACTGCGTGAACTCGACCGGGTGGCGCTTGTAGTTTTTAAGCCACGGTTGACGGATATCGGCCGACAGCACATGGGTCAACGGCACCCAGGGGTTATAGGCGTGGATCAGCTGGTTCATCTCGGCGTACAGCTTCTGGCGCGCCGGACCGTTGGTCAGCTGGCGCGCCTGCTCGTAGCGGATGTTGTAGGCCGGCAGGTCAAAGCGCGCATAATTGGCGCGGCCCGCGTTCGGGCCGTACAGCAGCTGGTAGAAATTGTCGCCGTCGGGGAAGTCGGCGATCCAGTTACTCTCGAACATCTGCACCTTGCCGAGGCGCGAGGCCTTGATGATCTCCGTCTTCTTGTCCGACTTGAACACGACGCGCAGGCCGACGGCGTTCAGGCATTTGCGCCACAGCTCGTCGCGCAGGCGGCCGCCCACTGTCGCTTCGCTGCTCATTTCCAGCGTCAACGGTTCCGTCTCTCCCGGCTTGCCGCCGCGGCGGGGCTGGCGCCGAAAGCCGTCCGGATCGCGCTTGTCGTAGCCGTACCGGTCCAGCAGCGCGTTCGCGAGCGCCGGGTCGTGCGGCACGGGGCTGCGGTAAGCGGGGTCGTAGCCCAGCACGCCGGGCGGCAGCGGCGACTCCGCCTTCATCGCGAAACCCTTCTTCAGCAGGGCGATGTCCTCGGCGCTGTCGTAGCTGAGCGAGATGGCGCGGCGCAGGGCGATTCGCTCCTTGCCATAGCCGCCCAGCACCGGGTCCTGCATGTTCATCCACATGTAGTAGGTCTGCAGCACGGGAAAGCGATACAGCTGCATGCCGCGCCTGGCGAGGTCCGGCTTCAGCTTGCCGTTGTCGATGACCATGTCCGTCATCGATTCCGGCACCTGTTCCAGGTAGTCGTACTCGCCGTTCAGGAAGCCCAGCATGCGGCCCTGGAATTCCTCGGCAATCTTGACCTCGACGCGGTCCACGCGCGGCAGGCGCTGGCCTTCGAGCGCCTTGGCGATGGCCTGGTCCGCGGGATCGGCGCCCGGCGTGCCGTGGAAGACGGCCGTGGAATCGGGATTGGCGACCAGCACGATGCGGTCGCTGCGCTTCCAGTCGCCCAGCATGAACGGCCCCGTGCCGACCGGGTGGTTGCCGGCCTGGCCCGGATACGCTTCGATCACCTCGCGCGCGACGACGCCGCTGGCGGGCGTGGCGAGATAGAACAGGAAGTTGTTGTCCCGCGCGGACAGGCGGATGCGCAGCGTGTAACGGTCCGGCGCCTGCAGGCCGGGAATCTCGGTGGCGTAGCTGAACCGGTCCTTCAACGCGGCATCGCCCAGCAGCTTGCCGTCGAACATGAAGGACCAGGGCGATTTCAGCGACGGGTCGTACAGGCGCTTGATGCTGTAGACGTAGTCGGCAGCCGTCACTTCGCGCTTGCCGCCCTTGAACGCCGGGTCCGGCGTGAAATGGATGCCGGGGCGGAGGTGGAAGGTGTAGGTCAGCCCATCCTGCGAGATCTCCGGCAGGCCCGTCGCCGTATTGCCCTGCAATTTGACGGGACGCGCCAGGTAGTCGTAGCGCAGCAGCGGATCGAACAGGTTTTCCAGCAGCGACAGCGTGGCGATGTCGGAGGCGACGGCGGGGTCGAGGCCCGTCTCGCTGGTGGACAGGAACATGTGCAGCACCTTGGGCGGGGCGGCGCAGGCGCTGCCGGTGGCGAGGGCGGCGAAGAGGACGGCGGTGGCGAGGGAGCGGAATGGCGGCATGGCGGAGGTCCTGGGGGCGTTGCGTATCATAGGGCCAGGGTTATGAGCAGGCAATATGCCAGTGAAATTGGGCCCCTGCCTTCGCAGGAGCGACGGAACACGCGTCATCGCTCCCAACACAACGTCATCCCTGCGCAGGCAGGGATCCAATTCCCTCTACAGCACCCCACTCCACATAACTTTTTTGCATAACCCCGCCGCATTCTTTCATCAGTGCAGCTTCCCCAGCGCCTATACTCTCCCCTGCACATCGAACGCACACATCACATGGCTCTGAACTACATCTGGATCGGCTTCTTCCTGGTCGGCTTCGTCGCGGCGCTCGCGCAACTGGTTTTCTTCGGCGACACCGAGATCTTCAAGCGCATCATCGACGGCACCTTCGAGTCCGCCAAGACGGGCGTGATGGACATCGCGCTGCCGCTGGCCGGCGTCATGACGCTGTGGCTGGGCATCATGAACATCGGCGAGAAGGCGGGCGCGATCGGCTGGCTGGCCAAGCTCATCTCGCCGTTCTTCTCGCGTATCTTCCCGGAAGTGCCGAAGGACCATCCGGCCACGGGCCACATGGTGATGAACTTCTCGGCCAACCTGCTGGGCCTGGACAATGCCGCCACCCCGTTCGGCCTGAAGGCGATGGAAAGCCTGCAGACGCTGAACCCGAACAAGGACACGGCCACCAATGCCCAGATCATGTTCCTGGTGCTGCACACCTCGGGCCTGACGCTGATCCCGCTGGCGATCATGGCCCAGCGCGCCATCCTCGGCGCGGCCGATCCGTCCGACATCTTCATCCCCTGCATGGTCGCGACCTACGTCGCCACCGTCGCCGGCATCATCGCCGTGTCGATCCGCCAGCGCATCAACCTGTTCGACGGCGTGGTGCTCAGCTGGCTGGGCGGCATGACGGCGGCGATCGCGCTGATGATGTGGTATTTCACCAGCTACCTGAGCAAGACCGAGATCGAGACCGTCTCCAAGGTGGCCAGCAACTTCATCCTGTTTTCCATCATCGTCGTGTTCATCGTCGGCGCCATGCGCAAGGGCGTCAACGTGTACGAGGCCTTCATCGAAGGCGCCAAGGGCGGCATCCAGACCTCGCTCACCATCATTCCCTACCTGGTCGGCATGCTGGTGGCGATTTCCGTGATCCGCAACTCCGGCGTGCTCGGCTACGTCGTCAACGGCCTCGCCTGGGTCATCGGGCAGCTGGGCCTGGACACCAGCTTCACGCCGGCGCTGCCGACGGCGCTGATGAAACCGCTGTCCGGCAGCGGCTCGCGCGCGCTGATGATCGACGCGATGAAGACCTACGGCGTCGACTCCTTCGTGGGCCGCCTGGCCTGCATCTTCCAGGGCTCGGCCGACACCACGTTCTACATCGTCGCCCTGTACTTCGGCTCCGTCGGCGTGCGCAAGACCCGCTATGCGATTTCCTGCGGGCTGATCGCCGACCTGGCCGGCATCGTCGCCGCCATCTCGGTGGCCTACGTCTTCTTCGGCTGACGCTTCGGCTGACCCGACAACGATCAACACTGACAAGGACCAGCATGTCTCGACGCTTCGCTCCCGCCCTCGCCCGCACTGCCGCCGCCGCCGCCACCGTATTCCTGCTGGCCGCCTGGCTGCCGGCCCGCGCGCAGTTGCCGGAACCGGTGACGAGCGCCCTGCGCGCGGCGGCGATCCCCGAGAGCGCCCTGTCCGTGCTGGTGCTGCGCGGCGACCAGACCGTGCTGGCGCACCTGGCCGACCGTCCCATGCAGCCGGCGTCGACCATGAAACTGATCACGACGCTGGCCGGCCTGGAGCAGCTCGGCCCCGTGTTTCGCGGCCGTACCGAATTGCGCACGACCGGGACCGTGGAAGGCGACACGCTGAAGGGCGACCTGTACCTGCGCGGCGGCGCCGACATGGACCTGTCCACGGAGGCCTTGACGGCGATGCTGCGCAGCCTGCGCACACAGGGCATCCACCGCATCGACGGCCGCCTCGTCGTCGACCGCCAGCTGTTCAATCCGGCCCGCGCCGACCTGGGCCGCGCCCCCTTCGACGAGTCGCCCGAGGCGTACTACAACGTCGTGCCCGACGCGCTGCTGATCAACAAGAACATGCTGCAGATCGACATGCGCAGCATCGGCACGGGCAAGCGTGTGAAGGTGACGATGCAGCCGGACCTGGAGGGCGTGACGATCGCCTCCGACATGACGCTCGTCGATGCCGATTGCAGCGCGTGGGAAGACGGCTGGAAGACCCCGGAAGCCGTCCCGCAGCCCGATGGCGGCATCAAGGTCATGCTGCACGGGACCTTCCCGAAAAACTGCGCCGCCCATTACGCGATCAACGTCGTCGACCGCCAGGAATACGTCGACCGCCTGCTGCGCCTGACGTGGAAGCAGCTGGGCGGCAAGCTCGCGGGGACGACCGTCGAAGGCGCGACGCCGCCGGAAGCGCGCCTGCTGGCCGAGCACGTCTCGCGCGCGCTGCCGGAACTCGTCCGCGACATCAACAAGCCCTCGGACAACGCCCTGGCCCGCACCTTGTACCTGAGCCTGGGCGCGCTCGAAGCGGACCCGCTGCTGGGCAGCCGTCCGCAGGCGGGCGGCGCCGCCACGACCCTGTCGCGCAGCGAAGCCGTCGTGCGCACTTGGCTGCGCGGCCACCGCATCGACGATGCCGGCCTGGTGCTCGAAAATGCCGCCGGCCTGTCGCGCACCGAGCAGGTCACCGCGGTGCAGATGGCGGGTGTGCTGCAGGCGGGCTTGCGCAGCAACTGGGCGCCGGAATTCTTGGCCAGCATGCCGATCGTCGCCGTCGACGGCACCATGCGCCGCCGCCTGGCCGGCAGCCCGGCCGCCGGACGCGCGCGCATGAAGACGGGCACGCTGCGCAACGTGGTCGCCCTGGCCGGCTACGTGCCGGATGCGTCCGGTCGCCAGTGCGTGCTGGTGGCCATGCTGGGCAGCGAACTGGTCGGCAACGGACGCGGCCGCGCCGTGCTCGACGCGCTGGTCGACTGGGTCGCGCGGCTGGACGGCGCACCGGCCACGATGCCGGCGCCGGCACCGGCGCCGGACGGTAGGGTGGGCAGCTCCACCATGCTGCCCGCACGATGACGACGCGTGCGCTGCCCACGCGGTGATACGCGCCGCTCGATCCGTCGAGGCCGCGAGCGGCGCCGGGGTCAAGGCAGCTAAGCCAGGCGCAACCATCCGCAACCGCCACGTATCACCGCGTGGACGGCATCACCGGCGCGGCTCGGCCACCACCAGCCCTGGCCGAGCCGTCCACCCTACCGCAAGCCGTCCGGCATCGCGGTGGAGGCCGTGCCCGGCGCCGTTGCGGACGTCGGCGCCGGCGCGGTGACAGAGGTGGTCGCTGCTGCAGGCGCAACCGCTGCCGGAGTAACCGCTGCCGGGGTGGCTGCTGCCGGCGTGGCCGGTGCCGGGGCCGCCGCCGTTGCAGGGATCGTCGCTGCGGGCGCTGTCACCACCGCTGCAGGCGCTGCCGTCGTTGCCGCCGGTGCCGCCGCTGCGGGCGCCACGGCCGCCACGGCCTGCGCATTGCCCGGTCCCGATCCCATCCACGGCGCCTCGGCCAGCTCCGGCCGCGCCTCCACCAGCGAGACGTTCGCGCCCGTGCCTTCGCGGATCGCGCGCACCAGGTCCATCATCGTGTTTTCCGTGAACTTCTCCGGCGTGCCGAACAGGGCGCCGACGCCGCGCCGCGGCAATGCCAGCAGGCCCCCTTCGGGACGGGTGAACACGGTGTACATGTCGAGGTGGTAGCCATTGCGGTAGGGGAACAGGCAGGCGACCAGGTTCAGGTTCTGGCCGCCGCGCACGGTGGGAGCGGCCTTGGCCGTCCACGATGCGCCTTCGCAGGTGGGCGCCGCCGGCGAACTGCCCGCCGCGGGACTGCCCGCTGCCGTGCTGCCGGATGCGGCCGGTTCGGCCATGCGGAAGCGGCCCGGCACGTCGCCGACCGGGGCCCCGGACGGGATCGCCACCACGGCATCCTTCACGTTACGCTGGATGCCGGCGCTGGCGGCCTGGGCCACGGTGGCCTGGGACGCGTTGGTCTTGATGTCGAACACGCGGTAATACTCGACCGTCTTGTCCTGGGCCGCGAACATATTGTCGCCGGTGCTCTGGCACCCCGTCAGCAGGGTCGCCGACAGGGCAAGGAACGTGCCGGCCATCATCGAGTTCTTCATCGTGCACCTCTGTGTGGAATGGATGAGGATGCGGGACGATGACCCATCCCGCATGACAGCCCGATTTTCACGGTGGGGAATGGATGGGAAATGAGATGGCGCAAGCGTGCAGCCGCGCCGTCTGCGCGGCGCGACAGGAACGCCGGCTGCGGTCAGAGCACGCGGCGGAAGGTCTGGCGCACCAGGTTGCGGTCGCCGCAATCGAAATGCCACCACTCGCTGTTGATGCCGTGAAAACCCGCCTGCAGCATGGCCGCGCGCAGCAGCCGGCGGTTGGCCACCTGTTCCTCGCTCAGCCTGCCGGCAATGAGGAAGCCTTCTTCCAGCGCCGGGTGCGACAGGTCCGTCATGTCGTCGAAACCGGTGCCCATGTCGAGTTCGCTGCCGGCGGCATCGAGCAAGGTGATGTCCAGCGCCATGCCGAACGAGTGGATCGAACCGCGCTGCGGATCGGCCAGGTACATGCGCAGATCGGTGCCGGCGAGCGCATCCCACAGTTCCTGCTGCACGCGCTGGGGGCGCACGGCGTCCAGCACCAGCGGCACGACGTCGGGCCGGCGCTCCTTCAGCCAGGCCACCACCCGTTCCAGCGCGGCGGCGGCGTCGACGTGCAGCCAGGCGCAGTCGTACGGGGAATACAGGTCGCGGCCGACGAAGTTGTTCGGACTTGCGTAGCGCAGGTCGACGGCGATGCCGGCGATCGTCGACAGGTGGCGGAAGTGGGGGTCGCGGGCGATGTCTTCGCTGGCGATGGTCAGTCCCGGGACGGCGGCGTTCATGCGGCGGCCCGGTCCTTGTCCAGCAGCGCGCGGGCGGTGGCGCCGATGCAGTTGGCCAGCTCGCGGGCGCCATGCGACAACGGCGCGTGGCTGGCCGTCAGCAGGTACAGCTGGACGGAGATCGCCGGCGCCCACGGCCGGCACTGGACCTTGCCGGGCGCGGCCGACGCGGCGGTGAACGGATCGAGCACGGCGGTGCCGGCGCCCGCCTCCACCAGCGAGCGCGCGATCTGGTACGTTTGCACGACGGTCTGGAACACGGGATGCACGTCCTGGGCCTCGCAGGCGGCCACGACCATTTCGCCGAGCGGATCGCCGTCGGCCAGGCCGATCAGTTCGCCACTCAGGGCCGCCGGCACGATCGGCTGGCGGCATTCCTCCTCGCTCCAGGTGCCGGCCGGCGCCATCACCACCAGGCCGCCCTGGGCGATCGGCTCGGCCTCGATGCCGGGGTGGCGCGGGTCCTGCAGCGACAGCGCGAGGTCGGCCTCTCCCAGGCGCAGCGCGTTCACGATCTCGCTCGTGTGGAAGGTGGCCAGCTCGCAGCGGGTCTGGGCAAAGCTGCGGCGCCAGTCGGTGAGCGCGGCCGGCAGCACGCTGACGGCGATGGTGGGCGTGGACACCAGGCGCACGGTCTCGCCGGCGCGGCTTTTCAGGCTGGCGGCCAGGCGGCGGATGCCCTGCAGGTCGCGGTTCAGCTTCTCCGTCTCGGCGAACAGGCGGTGCGCTTCCGGCTTCGGGTACAGCTTGCCGCGCACGCGTTCGAACAGCGGCATGCCCAGCTGCAGTTCCGCGTGCTGCAGCACCTTGGTCACCGCCGGCTGCGAGATGTGCAACACCTGCGCGGCACCGCTGATGGTGCCGACTTGCATGATGGCGTGGAAGACTTCGATGTGGCGCAGGCGCATGGATCGGTTCCTTAGGATGCGTGGACGATGTCGCGCCTCAGGATAGCGGAAAACGCCTGCTGCATAAAAGCATCATTGCTGGACGGGCGACGGCGGTGTTGCGGGATTGCCGGCCGGCGGCAGCGGCGGGGCGGCCTGGTCGAGCGGCTGGGTCGCCGCCGGCGGCGCGGGCGGCACTGGCGGGACCGGCTGGCCCGGTGTCGGCGCCTGCGGCGGCTGGACGGGCTGGGCCGGCTGGACCGGCTGAACAGGTTGGAACTGCGGCGGCGGCGCCGTCTCCGGCTGCACGGGACGGTAGATCGACGGCGGCACCGGCGGCAGCGGGCCGCTCGGGTTGGTCAGCGCTTCCAGCAGCGCGGCCGTCTCGACGTCGGGCACGCCGGCGATGTTGGACGGACGGTATTTCATCTGGAAGGCGGACAGCACGGTGCGGGTCTGCTCGTCCAGCACGCCGGACTCGACGATGCCATAGCCCCAGGTGTGCAGCTTCTTCTGGAACCAGGCCGTGTCCGGAATCTGGGTCTGGAAGATCGGCGTGACCTGGGCCACGCGCGCGGCGTTCGGCCAGGCGACGAGGCCGGCGTCGGCCAGCTGGCGCCACGGGAACATGGGGCCCGGATCCTGCTTGCGCAGCGGCGCGATGTCGGAGTGGCCCAGCACGTTCTCGGGCGCGATGTGGTGGCGCGTGACGATGTCGCGCACCAGCGGGATGATGGCGTCGATCTGCGATTGCGCGAACGGCGCGTAGACGCGGCCGTTCGGCGTGTCCTTCCAGCCCGGGTTGACGATCTCGATGCCGATCGAGCTGTTGTTCAATTGCGTGAAGTTCTTCCAGCTCGAATTGCCCGCATGCCAGGCGGCGTTCTTCTCGTCGACCAGGTTGTAGATGACGGGCACGGGATCGTCCGTCACCAGGTAGTGGGCGCTGACTTCCTGCTGGGTCAGGATCTTGATCGAGTTGGCGCGGTCGCTGACGGTGTAGTGCAGCACCAGGAAGCGCGCGCGGCTGGCCTGGCCCTTGGCGGTATAGGTATGGTCGTATTGCGGTCCGGACGGCGGCGTGGCGCAGCCGGCCAGCAGGGCGATCAGCAGGGTAGCGGCAAGAGCTTTCATGGGGTCATTGGTCGAGTGGTTGATCGGGTTCGGCATCGAGCGCGGAATCGACTGCCATGCGCGCCGCCGCGTGATGGGCCCCGCCCGCGGTCCGGGTCAGGGGCAGGTCGTCCGGCAGCGCCGCGCGCATCGCCGCGACGATGGACGGGTGCAGTGCCGCCGCGCGGCCGGACACGGCCACGGGACGCGCGCCGAACCGTCCCAGCAGCGCGTGCGCCAGGCGTGCCAGTTCCTCGCCGGCGCGGCGCAGGATCGCGGCCGCCGCGGGATCGGCGTCCGCGGACGCGGCCACGGCCAGCGCCAGCTTGCCGACGGCGCCGCGCTCCTGGCCATAGATGAACTGGCGCGAATACGTCCAGTCGGCGCCGCCGACGTAGTCGAACACGGCGCGCGCCATGGGCGAAGCGCGCCAGGCGCCGGGACGCTCGTCCTCGTCGCGCCAGATGTGGCGCAGCGCCTCGCGTGCGATCCAGAAGCCGCCGCCGCCGTCGTCCAGCACGACGCCGCGCCCGCCGGCACGGTGGAACACGCCGTCCGTGTCGATATAGGCGCCGATCGAGCCCGTGCCCGCATACACGAGGTAGCCCTGGCCGGGCGCGAAGCTGGCGCGGTAGGCGATCTCCATGTCGCTGCAGAAGCGGATCGCGCCCGGCGCCAGGTGCAGCAGCTCGGCCAGCCAGCGCTGCAGCAGTTCGCCGTCGCCGCCGAAGCCCGTCAAGCCGGCCTGTACGCGCGCCGGCTGGCCGTGCACCAGCACGGCGGCCGCCAGTTCGGAAAACGTCGCGCGCACGGCCTCCCGGCCGTGGCCGGTGGCCATCTGCAGCGCGGACAGGCCGGCGCAGGCGCCTTCCGCCACGATGGCGCCGCCGGGTGCGGCCAGCGCCCAGCGCGTCTGGGTGCCGCCGGCATCGATGCCCAGGCCCAGGCCCGCCTGGCGTGCGTGATCAGCTTGCAAATCGGTCATGGTAGGAAAGTCTACGCGGGCGCCCGCCAGAGCGTGAATGAATGCGGCGAATGAATGCTGGCGCTGAACGCATGAGCCAATGTTATGCCTTTAGCGGTTTTCCTGCCCACGCCTGCACGCGCGCGCTTTCGTTGCCGAGGCGGTCGACGGCGCTGACCACCACCAGGTCCGGCTGGCCCAGCTTGACGTCGTCCGGCACCGTCCAGTCCACGCGCGAGGCCGGCACCACGGCGAAGCGCCACTGGCCGCCGTAGCGGGACCACACGGCGTACAGCGCGTTCGCCTTGGCCGCCGCCAGTTTCAGATACACGCCGTTGCCCTTGCGCGCGCCCGTCACGGCCGGGGTGCCCGGGATATCGTTGCCGAGCCAGGGCGTGGCCGGCACCAGGGCCGGGCCGACATAGGCGCTGCTGCGCAACTGGTCGCCGATGCCCTTGCGGTTCTGCATCAGCGCGACCATGCTGAAGTGCACGTGGCCGCTGGCACCGGGTCGCGTGCGCGTGACGCCGATCTGCTCGACGATTTCCTGCGGCGGATAATCCCTGGTCGGCGCGCCGATGCGGCTCGTGTACAGGCCCGGCCACACGTGGCGGTTCCGCGTGTTCTGCGCGATCCAGTAGTCGAGCAGCACGCCGTAGGCCTGGCCCGGCTGGCGGATGCCCCAGTACAGCTGCGGCGTGAAATAGTCGATCCAGCCGTTCTGCAGCCACAGCTCGGCGTCGGCATACAGCTTGTCGTACTGCGAAAAACCGTTGATGCCGGGCGGACGGCGGTCCGGGCGGCCCAGGCCGAACGGGCTGATGCCGAAACGGACCCAGCTCTTTTCGCGGTGGATGCCCTCGTACAGCGCCTCGATCAGGCGGTTGACGTTCTGGCGCCGCCAGGACGCGCGGTCCAGCCTGCCGCCGCCGGCGACGTAGCGCTGCCACGACGGCTGGTCCGGGAAGTCGAGCTCCGTCTTGCCGCTGCGGCCTTCCAGCGCCGCGCCTTCCGCGCCGGACGCGGTGGGCGTCTCGATCGGGTAGGGATAGAAATAGTCGTCGATGTGGACGCCGTCGATGTCGTAGCGGCGCACGACGTCCAGCACCACGTCCAGCGTCTGCTTGACGGCGGCCTCCTCGCCCGGGTCCATCCACAGGAACTTGCCGTAGGATTTGACGGCCGCCGGATTGGTGCGCGCGATGTGGTTCGGCGCGAACGGCGAGCGGGCGCCGTTGTTGCGCGCGCGGTAGGGATTGAACCAGGCATGCAGTTCCAGGCCGCGCGCATGCGCCTGCGTCACCCAGAACTCGAGCGGATCGTAGTACGGCTGCGGCGCGGCGCCCTGCAGGCCCGTCAGGTATTCCGACCAGGGCTCGATCTTCGATGGATAGATGGCGTCCGCGGCCGGCCGTACCTGCAGCACGATGGCGTTCAGGTTCAGCGCCTTGGCGCGGTCGAGGATGGCGATCGCCTCGGCCTGCTGCTTGGCCGCATTCAGGTTCGGCTTGCTGGGCCAGTCGATATTGGCCACCGTCGACACCCAGGCGGCGCGGAATTCGCGCGGCGCCGGCGGCGGCATGTCGCCGCCGGTCGGTCCGGTCACGACGGTCGGTGCCGTCGTACATCCCGTAAATAGTCCTCCCAGCGCCAGCGCACCGGCGACCCCCGCAAGCGCGAACGCGCGTCGTTTCTGATCAGGTTGCAAAACCACTTCGCTGCTTTCAAATTGGATGCGCCGCATTGTACCCAGCTCGGCAATTTCATGACGCAAATACGGACGGGCCGGTGCGATCGCTTATTTCTTTCCAAATTCCGGGTCGATCTTCACCAGCGCCGCCATGGCGAACGCGGGAATCGTGGCCAGGCAGGTCCAGACGAAGAAGTGCCGGTAGCCCAGCATCTCCTGCAGCGCCCCGCTCCACATGCCCGGCACCATCATGCCCAGCGCCATCAGGCCCGTGCAGATCGAGTAATGCGCCGTTTTATACGGACCGTCCGAGACCATGATCATGTACATCAACAGCGCCGTGAAGCCGAAGCCGTAGCCGAACTGCTCGACCGCAAGGAAGGCGCAGATCGTCGCGAAATGCGTGGGCTGGGCCGCGGACAGGTAGACGAACACGAGGTCCGGCAAATGCACGGCGAACACCATCAGCCACAGGCAGCGCTTCAGGCCCAGGCGCGAGATCAGCCAGCCGCCGAACAGGCCGCCGATGGTCAGCGCGATGATGCCGACGGTGCCGTAGGCGGTGCCGTATTCGGCGGTGGACAGGCCCAGGCCGCCCTTCGCGATCGGATCCTTCAGAAAAGGCGCGACCAGCTTCAGCAGCTGCGATTCGCCCAGGCGGAAGGTCAGGATGAAACCGAGGATCAGCCAGATGTCGCGCTTGCGGAAGAAGCTGGCGAAGGTGGCGACGAATTCGCCGAACGGGTCATGCCCTTGCGCCGCCTTGTGGTCGGCGTCCGGATGCGGCAGCACCGCATGGTGCCAGGCGAACAGCGCGAAGAACACGCCGGCCAGCACGAAGAACACGATGGCCCAGGCCTGGTTGGCGTCGTTCAGGCGCGTCGCCAGCCAGCCGGCCAGGATCACCAGCGGGCCCTGCGCGGCCAGCGTGGCCAGGCGGTAGAAGGTGCTGCGCACGCCCACGTAGGCGGCCTGCTGCTGCTGGCGCAGGCCCAGCATGTAGAAGCCGTCGGCGGAGATGTCGTGGGTGGCCGAGCTGAACGCCATGACCCACATGACGGCCAGGCTCACCATGAAGAAGGCGGGCAGGTGCAGCGTGGCGCCGACGGCCCCCAGCGAGGCCGCCAGCACCAGCTGCAGCGTGACGGTCCAGCCGCGCTTGGTGCCGAACATGTCGACCAGCGGCGACCACAGGGGCTTGATCACCCACGGCAGGTACAGCAGGCTCGTGTAGAAGGCGATGTCGGTGTTCGAGATCCCCATGTCCTTGTACATGATGACGGACAGGCTCATCACGACGACGTAGGGAATGGCCTGGCCGAAGTACAGGGAGGGCACCCACGACCATGGGTTTCTGGTTGGCGAAGTCTGCATTGCTCTTTCGTGGCCGGCGGGCGGATGCGGCCGGAGCGCCCTTGCCGTCAGCCGGCCAGGGCTTGGCGCACGCTGCCGTGCGCCGACTCCAGCAGCGCTCGCGCCTGCTCGACCTGGATATTCTTGGACAAGGCCACGATCGCGACCTTGACATGGAAATTGCACTGTTCCAGCACCGCGCGCGCTGCTTCCTCGCTGGCGCCGGTGGCGAACGTCGTGAGGCGGATGGCACGCCGGACCAGCTTGGCGTTGGTAGCTTTCAAGTCTACCATCAGGTTGCCATAAACCTTGTTCAAACGCACCATCAAGGCGCTCGAAAACGCGTTCAGCGCGATCTTTTGCGAGGTGCCGGCCTTCAGGCGCGTGCTGCCCGAGATCGCCTCGGCGCCCGTGTCCAGCGTGATGCCGATTTCCGCTTCCCCGGCGACCGGCGCGCCCGGGTTGTTGGCGAAGCCCACCGTGAGGGCCCCCGCCGCCCGCGCGGCCCGCAGCGCGCCCAGCACATAGGGCGTGGCGCCCGAGGCAGCGAGCAGCAACACGACGTCGCTGGGGCCCACGTCCACGCTGGCCAGGTCGGCGGCGCCCTGTTCCAGGTCGTCCTCGGCCCCCTCGACGGCGACGAACATGGCGTCGTTGCCGCCGGCCAGCAGCGCCACGGCGCGCCCGTGCGGCCAGGAAAAGGTCGGGTACAGTTCGACGCTGTCCAGCACGCCCAGGCGACCCGAGGTGCCGGCGCCCACGTACACGAGCCGCCCACCCGCCTCCATGCGCGGCAGCGCGGCGGTGACGGCGGCGGCGATGCGCGGCGCGGCGGCGCGGACGGCCTCGACGGCCTTGAACTGGTCGTCGACCAGCGCGTTCACCAGTTCCGTGGTCGGGTATTGGTCGAGGGTCGCGTGTTGCTGGGCGGGCGTTTCGGTGTTGAGCATGGCGTCGGCTACCGTTATCGATGATGCATCATTGTGCGCATGCCAGTGTAATACCGATCCCGCCGCGGCTGCCATGAAAGGATCGGCCGCAGGCATTCCGAAAAGTTATGCAGACACGCGGGATGCATAGACCCTGGTTATGCTTGGGCGAACGAATGCACGGTCAGCGGGCAGCGCGCGGGGCGATGATGGTGCAGATTATCACTGAGAGGCCTCGAAACGGTGCATGACATGACTGCCGGTTATGCCTGCCCGCGCTACATTCATTAGCCGCACGACAAGCCAGCGCCTAAGCTTTCGGACCATGTCAATGAACCATAGCGTGCACGGATGCAAGAAATAATCGTCATCGGCGGCGGTGTCGTCGGCCTCACCTCGGCCTGGTGGCTGGTGGAAGCCGGCTACCGCGTCACGCTGCTCGAGCGCGCACCGGCACCGGGCATGGGCACCAGCTTCAGCAATGGCGGCCAGCTCAGCTACCGCTACGTGGCGCCGCTGGCCGATGCCGGCGTGCCGCTGAAGGCCGTGCAATGGCTGTTCCAGGAACACGGTCCGCTGCGCTTCAAGCCGCAGTTCGACCTGCACCAGTGGCGCTGGCTGGCGTCCTTCCTCGCCAACTGCCGCGCCGACG
Organism: Massilia sp. YIM B02763; assembly: GCF_030412015.1. Classification (GTDB taxonomy): domain Bacteria; phylum Pseudomonadota; class Gammaproteobacteria; order Burkholderiales; family Burkholderiaceae_D; genus Telluria. The sequence continues at coordinate 23,166 of NZ_JASNRD010000018.1, forward strand.
TCAACCGCCGCATGACGAACAAGCTCCTCGAACTGGGCGACCTGTCGCGCCGCGCCATGGCCGAGCTGGCGCCGACCGTGCCGCTCGATGCCTTCCAGTGGCGCGACGCCGGCAAGCTGGTCGTCTACCGCACGCAAAAGGCCTTCGACGCGGCCGTCGCCAAGCCGGACACGGCCGGCACCCGCCAGGTGTGGAGCGCGGCCGAATGCGTGGCCCGCGAACCGGCACTGGCGGCGATGGAAGACCGTCTCGCCGGCGGCATCTACAACGGCGGCGAGGCGGTGGCCGACTGCTACGCCTTCTGCGTGGCGCTGGCCGAACGCCTCGCCGCCCACCCGCGCTTCGCCGGTTTCATCCAGGTGGAGGCGACGCGCATCCTGGCGGACAAGGGGCGCGTGACGGCCCTGGAGACGAGCGCCGGCCCCATCGCCGCCGACGCCTACGTGCTGGCGGCCGGCATGCAGAGCCGCGCGCTGGGGCTGACGGCCGGCATCGACCTGCCGCTGTATCCCTTGAAGGGCTACAGCCTGACGGCGCCGATCCGCCTGGACGACGTGGCGCCCGAGATCAGCGTCACCGATTTCGAGCGCAAGGTGCTGTACGCCCGCATCGGCGACAAATTGCGGGTGGCGGCGATGGTCGACATGGTCGGCGAAGACCTCAGCCTGAACGAGAAGCGCCTGGACAGCCTGGCGCGCCAGGTGCGCGAGACCATGCCGCGCGCGGCCGACTATACCCAGATCGTGCCCTGGGCCGGCCTGCGCCCGGCCACGCCGACCAGTTCCCCCATCATCGGCGCCACGCCCTACGCCAACCTGTGGCTGAACGTGGGCCACGGCCCGTTGGGCTTCACCTTCGCCTGCGGCACGGCAAGCCTGCTGGCCGACCTCATGCAGGGCAAGCCCATGCCCTTCCCTTTGGACGGCTTGACATATCGCCACTGAACTAATTGTTCAAGTGATATTTCCCAAAACCGGGCTCTGACCCCGGCTCTGACCCCGGTTTGAGAAAACGCAAAAATTTTCTCGCGCCCGTTCAAACCGGTTCAATTTATTTTCGGCAAAAAATGCCGGCAGATGAGGCAACTGCGGCCAACGTGCCGGCATCTTGCAAATTCGTAACGCGCGCACAGCCTGCCTCGCGTTCGCGAAATGGCGGATAATTGCCGCCATGGCTACCTCCTCGAAAACCCCTCTTCCTTGTCCCTGCGGCGGCCCGGGCATCATGCGCTGCTGCGGTCCCTATATCGCCGGCGCCGAGCTGCCCCCGACGGCGGAAGCGCTGATGCGTTCGCGCTACGTGGCATTCAAGATGCAGGACGAGGCGTACCTGCGCGCGACCTGGCATCCGAGCACGCGGCCCACCGAGCCCATCGTCAACAAGGACGAAAAGATCCAATGGCTTGGACTTGAGATAAAATCTGGTTTACGTTTACGTCAAGCAGACCTGCCGGAAGATCCAGACAAGGCCACCGTCGAATTCGTCGCCCGCTACAAGATCAATGGCCGCGCCTATACCCTGCATGAAATCAGTCGTTTCGTGCGCGAGCCGGATCCCGCCCTGGGCGGCAAACCGCGGTGGTTCTACCTGGACGGCAGTTTTCCCGAGTATCCAGAATAGAACAACGCCAGGAGACGCAATGCCATCCATCGAGAGCAAACTCAACCCGCGCGGCGAGGACTTCAAGGTCAACGCCGCCGCCATGCAAGCCCTGGTCGACGACCTGCGCGCGAAGGTCGCCGCCGTCGCCGAAGGGGGCGGCGCGGCGGCCTGCGCCAAGCACGTCGCCCGCGGCAAGCTGCTGCCGCGCGAACGCGTGCAGATGCTGCTCGATCCCGGCACGCCGTTCCTGGAACTGTCGCAACTGGCCGCCTACGGCATGTACGACGATGCGGCGCCCGCCGCCGGCATCATCACGGGCATCGGCAGGGTCAGCGACCAGGAATGCGTCATCGTCTGCAACGACGCCACCGTCAAGGGCGGCACCTACTACCCGGTGACGGTGAAAAAACACCTGCGCGCCCAGGAGATCGCCGAGCAGAACAAGCTGCCCTGCATCTACCTGGTCGACTCGGGCGGCGCCAACCTGCCGAACCAGGACGAGGTGTTCCCCGACCGCGACCACTTCGGCCGCATCTTCTACAACCAGGCCAACCTGTCGGCGCAGGGCATCCCGCAAGTCGCCGTCGTGATGGGCTCGTGCACGGCCGGCGGCGCCTACGTGCCGGCGATGAGCGACGAGTCGATCATCGTCAAGGAGCAAGGCACGATCTTCCTGGGCGGTCCGCCGCTGGTGAAGGCCGCGACGGGCGAAGTGGTCAGTGCCGAGGACCTGGGCGGCGGCGACGTGCACACGCGCCTGTCCGGCGTGGCCGATCACCTGGCCCAGGACGACACGCACGCGCTGGCGCTGGCGCGCACCATCGTCTCGAACCTGAACCGCGGCAAGCCGCAGCAGGATTCCGTGCGCGCGGCGGCGGAACCGAAGTACGCGCCGGAAGAACTGTACGGCGTGATCCCCGTCGACACCCGCAAGCCCTTCGATGTGCGCGAGGTCATCGCCCGCATCGTCGACGACAGCGCGTTCGACGAATTCAAGGCGAGATACGGCACCACGCTCGTGTGCGGCTTCGCCCACATCTTCGGCATGAAGGTCGGGATCATCGCCAACAACGGCATCCTGTTCTCGGAATCGGCGCTCAAGGGCACGCACTTCATCGAGCTGTGCTGCCAGCGCAAGATCCCGCTCGTCTTCCTGCAGAACATCACCGGCTTCATGGTCGGCCGCAAGTACGAGAACGAAGGCATCGCCCGCAACGGCGCCAAGATGGTGACGGCCGTCGCCACGGCCGCCGTGCCCAAGTTCACGGTGATCATCGGCGGCTCCTTCGGCGCCGGCAACTACGGCATGTGCGGCCGCGCGTTCTCGCCGCGCTTCCTGTGGATGTGGCCGAACGCGCGCATCTCCGTCATGGGCGGCGACCAGGCCGCGTCCGTGCTGGCCACCGTCAAGCGCGACGGCATCGAGGCCAAGGGCGGGCAATGGAGCGCCGACGAGGAAAGCGCGTTCAAGCAGCCGATCAAGGAACAGTACGAGCGCCAGGGCCACCCGTACTACGCCACCGCGCGCCTGTGGGACGACGGCGTCATCGACCCGGCCGACACGCGCATGGTGCTGGGCCTGGGCCTCTCGGCCGCGCTGAATGCGCCGATCGAAGAGACGAAGTTCGGCGTCTTCCGCATGTAAGGGGGCGACATGGACTATCAGACCCTGACCGTCGCCGTCGACGGCCGCATCGCGCGCGTCACGCTGAACCGCCCGGAACTGCGCAACGCCTTCAACGAGCAGAGCATCGCCGAGCTGGCGCTCGCCTTCGACGAACTGGGACGCCACGAACTGGTGCGCGCCATCGTGCTGCAGGCGAACGGTTCCGCCTTCTGCGCCGGCGCGGACCTGAACTGGATGAAGAAGATGGCCGGCTACTCGGACAGCGAGAACCGCGCCGACGCCATGCTGCTGGCCGACATGCTGCGCACGATCTACCTGTGCCCGAAGCCCGTGGTGGCCAAGGTACAGGGCGACTGCTACGCCGGCGGCATGGGCCTGGTGGCGGCCTGCGACATGGCCGTCAGCGTGGACACGGCCAACTTCTGCCTGTCCGAGGTAAAGCTGGGCCTGATCCCGGCGACGATCTCGCCCTACGTGATCAAGGCGATGGGCGAGAACGCGGCGCGCCGTTACTTCCTGACGGCGGAACGCTTCGACGCGCGCGAAGCCCACCGCATCGGCTTCGTGCACGAGGTCGTCGCGGCCGACGCGCTGGACGCACGCGCCGCGGCGCTGGCCGAGACGCTGGCCAACAACAGCCCGAACGCCGTCAAGGAAGCCAAGAAACTGGTGCGCGAGATCGCCGGACAGCCCGTCACGGAAGGCCTGCTGGAAGATACCGCCGGACGCATCGCCGCGATCCGCGCGTCAACCGAAGGACGCGAAGGGGTCGCGTCCTTCCTCGAAAAACGCCGGCCCTCGTGGCTGGATTAGCAAGTCATCAGCAATAGAAGCGGGAATAACGTTGAATCAGAATACCTCCTCCGACTGGATCGCGCGCAGCTTGCGCAGCGTCTGGCATCCATGCACGCAAATGCAGCACCACGAAGAGGTGCCGCTGATCGCCGTCAGCCGCGCCAAGGGGGCGTGGCTGTACGACCATGAAGGACGGCGCTACATGGACGGCATCAGCTCGTGGTGGGTCAACCTGTTCGGCCACGCGAACCCGCGCATCAACGCCGCCCTGAAGGAGCAGCTCGACACGCTGGAACACGCGATGCTGGCCGGCTTCACCCACGAGCCGGTGGTCGAGCTGTCCGAGCGCCTGGCCGCGCTGACGGGCCACAACCTGGGCCATGCCTTCTACGCATCGGACGGCGCCTCCGCCGTCGAGATCGCGCTGAAGATGAGCTTTCATTACTGGCGCAACGCCGGCCATGCGGACAAGCAGGAATTCGTCTGCCTGCAGGGCTCCTACCACGGCGAGACGGTCGGCGCGCTGGGCGTGACCGACGTCGCCCTGTTCAAGGATGCCTACGGCCCGCTGCTGCGCGCCGCGCGCACGGTGGCCTCGCCCGATGCGCGCAATGCGCGCGAGGGAGAGTCGGCGCAGGACGTGGCGCTGCGCGCCGCGCAGGACGTGGAGGAACTGTTCGCCGAACGGGCCGACCATATCGCCGCCATCATCGTCGAGCCGCTGGTGCAGTGCGCGACCGGCATGGCGATGCACGACCCGCTGTACCTGCAGCGCCTGCGCGAGCTGTGCGACAAATACCACGTGCACCTGATCGCCGACGAGATCGCGGTCGGCTGCGGCCGCACCGGCACCTTCTTCGCCTGCGAACAGGCGGCAATCTGGCCGGACTTCATGTGCCTGTCGAAGGGCATCAGCGGCGGCTACCTGCCGCTGTCCCTGGTGCTCACCACCGAGAAGGTCTACGAGGCGTTCTACAGCGAGGACATCACGCGCGGCTTCCTGCATTCGCACTCGTACACGGGCAATGCGCTGGCCTGCCGCGCGGCGCTCGCGACGCTGCGGATCTTCGAGGAAGACGACGTGCTGAACAAGAACCGCGCGACGGCCACCCGCCTGATGACGGAACTGGCGCCGCTGCTGGACCACCCGCGCGCGACCAACTTCCGCCAGCGCGGCATGATCCTCGCGTTCGACGCCGTCGAGCCGGACAGCGCGCGCGCCGCGACCTTCGCGCGCCGCTTCTTTACCAGCGCCGTCGAGAACGAGCTCCTGCTGCGCCCGATCGGCCGCACGGTCTACCTGATGCCGCCCTACGTGCTGGACGAGGAAGAGATCGTGGGCCTGGCCGCGCGCACGCGCAAGGTATTCGAGACGGTGATCGCGGCGTGACGATGGACCTGATCGCCCACATCGACAGCCAGCTCGAGGCGCTGGCCGCGCGCAGCCTGACCCGGCGCCGCCGCACGGCCGAGACGCCGTGCGCGCCGCGCCAGGTCGTCGACGGCCGCGAACTGCTCGCGTTCTGCAGCAACGACTACCTGGGCCTGGCCGCGCACCCGCGCGTGGTCGAGGCGCTGCGCGAAGGCGCGTCCCTGTACGGCGCCGGCAGCGGCGCCTCCCACCTCGTGTCCGGCCACGGCCGCGCGCACGCGCAGCTGGAAGAACGCCTGGCCGCGTTCGAGGCGCCGCACCTGGTCGATGCGCGCGCGCTGTACTTCTGCACCGGCTACATGGCCAACCTGGCCGTGCTGACGGCGCTGGGCGGCGACAAGGAAGCCATGATCTTCTCGGAAGCGCTGAACCACGCGTCGCTGATCGACGGTGCGCGCCTGGCCCGGGCCGGTGTCACCGTCTACCCGCACGGCGACACGGCGGCGCTGGACGCGCAGCTGGCAGCAAGCAACGCCGCCACGAAGATCGTCGTCACCGACAGCGTGTTCAGCATGGACGGCGACCTGGCCCCGCTGCCGCAACTGCTGGCCCTGTGCGAACGGTACGGCGCCTGGCTCGTCGTCGACGACGCCCACGGCTTCGGCGTGCTGGGAGAGAACGGCCGCGGCGCGCTCGAGCACTTCGGCCTGCGCTCGCCCAACCTCGTCTACGTCGGCACGCTGGGCAAGGCCGCCGGCGTGGGCGGCGCCTTCGTGGCGGCGCATGCGTCCGTGGTCGAGCTGCTGGTCCAGCGCGCCCGACCCTACATCTACACGACGGCCGCGGCACCGGCGCTGGCGCACGCGCTGCTGGCCAGCCTCGACATCATCGAGGGCGAGGAAGGCCGCGCGCGCCGCGTCCACTTGAATACGCTGATCGCCCGACTGGACGGGGAACTGCGCCTGGAACGCTGGCAGCGCCCGCCCTCGACGACGGCGATCCAGCCGATCGTCATCGGCGCCAACGACGAGGCGCTGGCCGTCTCCGCCCATCTGCACGAGCAGGGCCTGTGGGTGCCGGCGATCCGCCCGCCGACCGTGGCGCCGGGCACGGCACGCCTGCGCGTGACCCTGTCGGCGGCGCACACGCATGACGACGTCGCGCAGCTCGCCGCTGCGCTCAACCGCCTGGAAAGGAGCGGAGCATGACCCTGAACGATCCCGAACAAACCGGAAACGGCACGGCTGCCAACCCGGACGTCGGCTTCGCCGAACCCGCAACGGCCACGGAGCCGAAGACCATCGAGGTGCCGGCCGCGCTGGCCGCCGAAGGCATCCCGACCCGCTTCGCCTGCTTCGTCACCGGCACCGACACCGAGATCGGCAAGACGCTGATCTCCAGCGCGATCCTGCACAAGCTCGTGCAGCAGGGCCAGCGCGCCTGCGGCATGAAGCCGATCGCGGCCGGCGCCGAGGAACGCGACGGCGTGCTGCACAACGACGACGCCGCCATGCTGCGCGCCGCCGGCAACGTGAACCTGCCGCAGCACATCACCACGCCCTTCATGCTGCGCGAACCGTGCGCGCCGCACATCGCGGCCGCATTGGAGGGCGTGACGATCGAACCGGTGCCCATCATGACGGCGTATGCCGAGATCCTGGGCGCGTCCGACGCCACCGTCGTCGAAGGCGTGGGCGGCTTCTGCGTGCCGTTCTCGAACGACTTCGACAGCGCCGACCTGGCCGTGCAATTGAACCTGCCGGTGGTGCTGGTGGTCGGCCTGCGCCTGGGCTGCATCAACCATGCGCTGCTGACGGCCGAGGCGATCGTCGCGCGCGGCCTGGTGCTGGCCGGCTGGGTCGCCAACCAGGTCGACCCGGACATGCGCTTCGCCGACGAGAACATCGTGGCGCTGCAGGAGCGCATGCCGGCGCCGCTGCTGGGCCGCGTGCCCCGGCTGCAAGAACCCACGGCTGCGCAAGCGGCCGCCTACATCGAACTCGCGGGCCTGCCGGGATGGCCGGCCACGCGTGCGTAATCTTTCAAAACAAGGAATCCCATGTCCCAAGTCGTCACTCTCCACCCGCCGGCCGCCCCCGTCACGCTGCCGAAGAACGCCACCTGGCCGCTGGCCGACGTGCTCGCGCTGTTCGAGCTGCCGCTGCCGGAACTGATGTTCCGCGCCGCCCAGGCGCACCGCACCCACTTCCCCGACGGCGACGTCGAACTGGCCACGCTGCTGTCGATCAAGACCGGCGGCTGCGAGGAAGACTGCGGCTACTGCCCGCAGGCGGCGCGCTACGACACCGGCGTCGAAGCCAAGAAGATCCTCGACCTGGACATCGTGCTGGCCGCCGCCAGCGAAGCCAAGGCCAAGGGCGCGACCCGCTTCTGCATGGGCGCCGCCTGGCGCAGCCCGAAGGAACGCGACATGGAAAAGGTCGAAGCCATGGTGCGCGGCGTGAAGGCGCTGGGCATGGAGACCTGCGCCACGCTGGGCATGCTGGAAGAAGGCCAGGCCGAACAGCTGGCCGCCGCCGGCCTGGACTTCTACAACCATAACATCGACACCTCGCCGGACTTCTACGGCGACGTCATCTCGACCCGCGAATACCAGGACCGCCTGGACACGCTGGGCCGCGTGCGCAATGCGGGCCTGAAGGTCTGCTGCGGCGGCATCGTCGGCATGGGCGAGACCCGCGAACAGCGCGCCGGCCTGATCGCCCAGCTGGCGAACATGAATCCGTATCCGGAATCGGTGCCCGTCAACCACCTCGTGCAGGTCGAAGGCACGCCGCTGCACGGCCTGCCGCCGCTGGACCCGATCGAATTCGTGCGCACCATCGCCGTCGCCCGCATCACGATGCCGAAGGCGCGCGTGCGCCTGTCGGCGGGCCGGCGCGAGCTGGGCGAAGCGGTGCAGGCGATGTGCTTCATGGCCGGCGCCAACTCGATCTTCTACGGCGACAAGCTGCTGACGACCGACAATCCGGAAGCGAACGATGACCGCGCGCTGCTGGAGAAGCTGGGCCTCAAGACGCGCGCGACGACGCTGAACGAGGCGCCGAAGGAGCGTTGCGGCTGCTGATGAAGCACGCTGCGCTTGAACGTCGCCCCTGCGGAGGCAGGGGCCCAATTTTGAGCTGCCGAAACGCGTGCAAATTGGGTCCCTGCCTTCGCAGGGACGACGTGGTTGATTTTCATAAAATTTAAAACATTACGAGACACCACATGTTCACCAAGATCCTCATCGCCAACCGTGGCGAAATCGCCTGCAGGGTCGCCGCCACCGCGCGCCGCCTGGGCATCCGTACCGTTGCCGTCTATTCGGAAGCCGACGCCGGCGCCAAGCACGTGGCGGTGTGCGATGAAGCGATCCTGATCGGACCTGCCGCCGCGCGCGACAGCTACCTGAAGGGCGAGCGCATCATCGAGGCCGCCCTGGCCACGGGCGCGCAGGCGATCCACCCCGGCTACGGTTTCCTGTCGGAGAACGCGGAGTTCGCGGAGGCATGCGCCGCCGCCGGCCTCGTGTTCATCGGCCCGCCGGGCAGCGCGATGCGCGCGATGGGATCGAAGTCGGCCGCCAAGCAGCTGATGGAAGGCGCCGGCGTGCCGCTGGTGCCGGGCTACCACGGCGTCGACCAGGACCCGCAGCTGCTGCAGCGCGAGGCGGACCGCATCGGCTATCCGGTGCTGCTCAAGGCCAGCGCCGGCGGCGGCGGCAAGGGCATGCGCGTGGTGGAGCGCAGCGAGGACCTGCAGGCCGCGCTGGCCTCGTGCAAGCGCGAAGCCATCTCCTCCTTCGGCGACGACAAGGTGCTCGTCGAAAAATACCTGACCCGCCCGCGCCACATCGAGATCCAGGTGTTCGCGGACACGCACGGCAACTGCGTGTACCTGCACGAGCGCGACTGTTCCGTGCAGCGGCGCCACCAGAAGGTGCTGGAAGAAGCGCCGGCGCCCGGCATGCCGGCGGATCGCCGCGCCGCGATGGGCGAAGCGGCGGTGGCGGCGGCAAGGGCCGTCGGCTACGTCGGCGCCGGCACCGTGGAGTTCATCGCCAACCAGGACGGCTCGTTCTACTTCATGGAGATGAACACGCGATTGCAGGTCGAGCACCCGGTCACGGAAATGATCACGGGGACCGACCTGGTCGAATGGCAGCTGCGCGTGGCCGCCGGCCAGCCGCTGCCGAAGAAGCAGCACGAACTGGGCATCCATGGCCACGCGATCGAGGCGCGCGTGTATGCCGAGAATCCCGAGAAGGGCTTCCTGCCGTCGACCGGCACGCTGCGCTGCATGGACACGCCCGGCCACGTCGCCTTCGAACTGGGCGGCACGGCCGCCGCGCCGGCCGCCGTGCGCATCGATTCCGGCGTGCGCGCGGGCGACGCCATCTCGCCGTTCTACGACCCGATGATCGCCAAGCTGATCGTCTGGGGCGCGGACCGCCAACAGGCGCTGGCACGCATGGCGCAGGCGCTGGGCGAGTTCCACATCGTCGGCCTGGCCACCAATATCGCCTTCCTGAAACGCCTGGTCGAGGGAGACGCGTTCGCCGGCGCCGACCTGGACACGGGCCTCATCGAGCGTACCAATGCCTCGCTGTTCCCGCCCAACGGACCGGCGCCGCTGGATGCGCTGGCATTGGCCGCCGTCTCGCTGGCGGCCGGAGATACACCTGCGAGTGCGGACAATCCCTGGGCCAGCGCACATGGCTGGCGCATGAACGGCAGCTACCGCCGCGTGCTCTCGTTCGCGGACGACTACGCCGCCACGCTGGACGACAAGGCCTATCGCGTCGGCGTGACCTACGGGCGCGCGGGCTGGACGCTGGATGTCGACGGCGCCAGGCACGACATCGCGCTCGTTGCGAACGACGCCGGCAGGCTGGCGATCCGCGTCGACGGCCGCGCCGTCCAGGGCACCGTGCGCCGCGAGGGCGAATCGCTGCACGTGTTCAGCGGCGGCCTGCACCACGTGCTGGCGTGGAACGATCCGCTGGCCCACGCGGGCGAACACGAGACGGCCGGCGGCCGCCTGACGGCGCCGATGCCGGGCAAGGTGGTGGCCGTGATCGCCTCCAGCGGCCAGCAGGTCAAGAAGGGCGAGCCGCTCGTGATCATGGAAGCCATGAAGATGGAGCACACGATCGCCGCGCCGAGCGACGGCCTGGTCGAGGAAGTGCTGTACCAGGTCGGCGACCAGGTGGCGGACGGCGCGCCGCTGCTGGCGTTCCAGGCGGCGGCGTAGCGGGCCGTTCATGGTGGGCACGTGGTGCCCACCCTACGTACGCATGCCGTAGGGTGGGCATCACATGCCCACCGAACCACAAGCACAATAACAAAGGAGACAACGATGCGGATACTGCTGTACCGCAGCGACGGCGACACGGGTCCCTGGGCCGAGGACTTCGCCGCGGCGCTGCCGCATGCCGAGACCGTCGCGTGGCGGGAAGGGGTGGCCACGCCCCCGTGCGACTACGCCGCCGTCTGGGCGCCGCCGCCCGCCATGCTGGCCGACCTGGCGCGGGTGAAGGCGGTCTTCCTGATGGGCGCCGGCGTCGACGGCCTCCTGAAATTCGGCGACGCCCTGCCCGACGTGCCCATCGTGCGCCTGGGCGATGCCGGCATGGGCGAGCAGATGGCGGACTATGTGCTGCACGCCGTGCTGCGCTACTTCCGCCGCTTCGACGAGTACGCGCAGCAGGCGCGCCAGGGCCTGTGGAACCCGCTGGCCGCGCGCGACAAGGCCGAATTCTCCGTCGGCGTGCTGGGACTCGGCAAGCTGGGCGTGCCCGTGCTGCAGGCGCTGCGCCGGCAGGGCTTTCCCGTGCGCGGCTGGAGCCGCACGCCGAAGGACCTGCCCCACATGGCCTGCTACGCCGGCATGGAGACGCTGGACGCCTTCCTGGCCGATACCCGCGTGCTCGTGTGCATGCTGCCGCTGACGCCCGACACGAACAACCTGCTCGACCGCGCGCGCCTGTCGCGGCTGCCGCAGGGCGCCTACCTCGTCAACGTCGCGCGCGGGGCACTGGTGGCGGAGCCGGACCTGCTCGCGCTGATCCGCGCCGGCCATATCGCGGGGGCCACACTGGACGTGTTCCGCAACGAGCCGCTGCCCGCGCCGCATCCGTTCTGGGACGAGCCGCGCATCACCATCACGCCGCACGTCTCGGCGCTGACGCTGCGCGGCGAAGCGGTGCGCCAGATCGCGACGAAGATACGCCTGCTCGAACAGGGCGAGACGGTCGCGGACGTCGTCGACCGGCAACGGGGATACTGAATGAAAATCGAGGAGATGCCATGAACCTGCCGAACAAGGTCAAGATCGTCGAAGTGGGCCCGCGCGACGGCCTGCAGAACGAAAAGGAGGCGGTGTCCGCCGCCGTGAAGATCGAGCTGGTCGACCGCCTCGCGCGCGCCGGCTTCCGGAACGTGGAGGCGGCGTCCTTCGTGTCACCGAAATGGGTGCCGCAGATGGCGACCAGCGCCGAGGTCCTGGCCGGCATCGCCCGCCTGCCCGGCACCATCTATTCCGCGCTGACGCCGAACATGCAGGGCTTCGAGGCGGCGCTGGCCAGCCGCGCCGACGAAGTCGTGATCTTCGGCTCGGCATCGGAAGCGTTCTCGCAGCGGAACATCAACTGCTCGATCGCGGAATCGATCGCGCGCTTCGAGCCGGTGGCGCGCGCGGCCAAGGATCACGGGCTGCGCCTGCGCGGCAGCGTCAGCTGCTCGTTCGGCTGCCCGTACCAGGGCGAGGTCCCCTTGTCCGCGGTGGCCGACGTGGTGGGCCGCATGCGCGACCTGGGCTGCGACGAGATCGACATCGCCGACACCATCGGCGTCTCCACGCCGAGGAAGACGCAGGCCGTGATGGAGACGGCGGCGCGCGCGTTCGACCTGGCGCGCATCGCCGGCCACTTCCACGACACCTACGGCCAGGCGCTGGCGAACATCTATGCCAGCATGGAAGTGGGCGTGGCGATCTTCCATTCGTCCGTATCGGGCCTGGGCGGTTGTCCGTATGCCAAGGGCGCGACGGGCAACGTCGCCACCGAGGACGTGCTGTACATGCTGCACGGCTTGGGGATCGAGACGGGCGTGGACCTGGACCAGGTAGTGGATGCGGGCGACTTCATCTCGCGCCAGCTGGGACGCAAGGGCGCGAGCCGCGCGGGGAATGCCTTGCTCGCCAAACGCACGGCCTGACCGCGCGGAAATGAAAAAAGGCCGACGATCGCTCGTCGGCCTTTTCGTTATACTGGTCGGAGTACAAGGATTCGAACCTTGGACCCTCTGGTCCCAAACCAGATGCGCTACCGGGCTGCGCTACACTCCGAAGACGGCCATCATAACCGTCGCGGACACCCGGGTCAAGGAAAGCACCCTTGATTGAGCGCGGCTGCGGTTTTCCTGCACAAACCTGATGGATCGAGACGTGAACGCGACTTTCGACTTCGACGCCGCCAACCCCGCCCTGCCCGCGCCCGAACGCAGGCAGGTCATGCGCATCGTCGCGGGCATGGCCCTGTCGATCGCCGTGCACGTCGTGCTGCTGGCGCTGTACCGCGCGCCGGCCGCCCCGCCCGCGCCGCCGGCCAGCGAAGCGCTGACGGTGCGCCTGCGCGCCGCACCTGTGCCTGCACCTGTCCCTGTGCCGATCCCAGAACCTGTGCAGCCCTCCGTTCCCCGTGACGAGACGCCCGCCGTGCCGAAGGCGGCACCGGCGCCGCGCAGCCGATCCGCCGAACGCCCGGCGCGCCGCGTGATCGCCGTCGACCCCGAGGTGCGCCAATCGGCCGAGGAAAGCTATCCCGTCGAGGCGGCGTCCGAGCCGCCCGCGCAGGCCGCGGCACCGGAAACGCCGGCCGCCCCGCGCTTCGACCTGGACGCCGCGCGCAAGACGGCGCGCCTCGTCGCGGGCGAACCCGATCCCGCCAAGAAAGGCACGGCGCTGGAGCGCCTGCCGCCGCCGCCCTTGCAAACCGAGAACAAGTTCGAGCGCGCGATCAAGTCGGCCAAGCGGCGCGACTGCAAGGATGGCGTGCCGGGCGGCTTGCTGGCGCCCCTGTTCCTGGCCATGGACAAGAAGGACAGCGGCTGCAAGTGGTGAGCCGCGCGGCGGACCGTCACAAAACGCTTGTCCATCATCCTACCTTCTAGTAGGATGATTCGCATGAACAAATCTTCGACCACAGCCGACGATATCCTGGCCTGCACGCGCAAGCTGATCGTCGCCGGCGGCTACAACGGCTTCAGCTATGCGGACATCGCCGACGTGGTCGGCATCCGCAAGGCCAGCATCCACCACCATTTCCCCAGCAAGGCGGAGCTGGTGACGACGCTCGTCGCCCGCTACCGGGAAGCGGCCGAGGAAGGCATCGCCAACCTGGCACGCAGCATTCCCGAGCCGCTCGAGCAATTGCGCGCCTACCTGCGCTACTGGGAGACCTGCATCGAGGATGCCAGCGCGCCGTTCTGCATCTGCGCGCTGCTGGCCGGCGAACTGCCGCTGCTGCCGGAAGCGGTGGCGCTCGAAGTGCGGGCTTATTTCCGCTTCCTGTCAGGCTGGCTGGCCTCGGTATTGGAACGGGGCGTGCAGGAAGGCGCTCTAACGCTGGCGCACCCGCCGCGCGTGGAGGCGGAAGCGTTCATGGCCATCGTCCATGGCGCCATGCTGTCGGCGCGCGCCTATGGCGATGCCCGGACCTTCGGCGCCATCATGTGGCCGCAACTGGAGCGCTTCTCGGCAGGAAAGTAAATATAAGCAGTATCCGCGCGGCCCAGGCGCGCTGCGGGGGTAGTCGTCGTCTTTGTGCGCCCAACACGCCTACCAACTAGTAGGTAGCAAACTCGAAAGGAACCATCATGCAAGCACACGACAGCACCGGCCAGGAACGCTGGCTGACCCGCTACTATTTCACCCGCGCCGCGTTTTCCTTCGCCTGGGTCGCCGCGGCCCTCACGGCGGGACGGCAATCCTGGCTCGCCGCCGCGGCCCTGCTGGTCGCCTATCCCGTCTGGGATGCGCTGGCCAACTACGTCGACGGGGCCAAAAGCGGCGGCCTGGGCCGCAACAAGACGCAGGCCGTCAACGTCGCGGTGAGCCTGGCGACGGCCATTGCCGTGGCGTTCTCGCTGGCGAGCATGAACCTGGTGCTGGGCGTGTTCGGCGCCTGGGCGATCCTGTCCGGCCTGCTGCAGCTGGGCACGGCGCTGCGGCGCTGGAAGACCCACGGCGCGCAGTGGGCGATGGTGCTGAGCGGCGCCCAGTCGGCGCTGGCGGGCGGCTTCTTCATTGCCCAGGCGCGGATGCCGGCGGTGCCGTCGATCGCCAACGTGGCCGGCTATGCGGGCGTCGGCGCCGCCTATTTCCTCGTGTCGGCGGTGTGGCTGACCGTCACCGTGGCGCGTAGAAAGGTGGCGCTCACTCGCCCTTGATCTGCAGGGCGCGCTCGTACAGCGCGTTCTTCTTCTTCCCCGTGATCTGCGCGGCCAGGCTGGCCGCCTGCTTCACCGAGCACTCCGCCAGCAGGATGTTCAGGATGCGCTCCGCCTCGGCATCGCCTTCCTCGCCGGCCTGGGGCGCGCCCTCGACCAGCACGACGAATTCGCCCCGTTCGCGGTTGGCGTCGGCCTTCACCCAGGCCAGCGCCTCGCCCAGCGGGCAGCGGTGGATTTCCTCGAACAGCTTGGTCAGCTCGCGCGCGAACACGACTTGCCGCGTGGGCTCGAACACGGCCGCCAGGGCCTCGACGCAATCGACGATGCGATGCGGTGCCTCATAGATGACGAGGGTCGCCGCCATCGGCTTGAGCGCCGCCAGTTCCGCTTCGCGCTGCTTCGTCTTGGCCGGCAGGAATCCGACAAAATGGAAGCGGTCGTTGACCAGGCCGCTGGCCGACAACGCCGTCACCGCCGCCGACGCGCCCGGCAGCGGCACCACGTTCAGGCCGGCGGCGCGCACGGCGTCGACGATGCGCGCGCCCGGATCGGACACGGCCGGCGTACCGGCGTCGGACACCAACGCCACCCGTTCGCCCGCCTGCAGGCGCTGCACCAGTTTTTCCGCCGCCTCGCGCTCGTTGTGCTGGTGCGCGGCCACCATGTGCTTGTTCAGGCCGAAACGGGCCAGCAGCGCCCCGGTCTTGCGCGTATCCTCGCAGGCCACGACGTCGGCCAGCGCCAGCAGGTGCAGGGCGCGCAGCGTGATGTCGGTGACGTTGCCGATCGGCGTTGCCACTACATAAAGTGTGCCAGTAGGATAAGATTGCTGGGCGGCCTCGCCCAGCACGGGCAGTTGGACGATCTGGGTGGTCTGCTGACTGTTCTCTTTAACTGTCATGGTGGGATAGATGCAAATAAAAACTTTCAAGGCACGGGCCGTCGGCATGGCGTCGGTACTCATGCCGCTGTTGTTCGTCGCCGGTTGCAGCTCGATCTGCGTCGACCCCGACCCGCGAGTGTGCCCCACGGGCAGCACAAACACAAGCTTGACGCCCGTCGTGGAGGAGCGCTCGGCCCGGCCGCTGGCGGCGCCCGTCCGGGCCGCCCCGGCCCCGGCCACCCCGCAGCCGGATCCGTCCGACGCCGTGCAGACGGCGCCGATCCAGCTGTTCGACGGTCCGGCGGCCGATGCGGGCGCGGGCGCGGCACGCGCCGGCGCGGCTCCCCTGGCGGCCAATGCCGGCCCGGTCGGCGCCGGCGTGCGCATCGCCCTGCTGCTGCCGATGAACTCGGCCAGCCTGGGCGGCGCCGCCGAAGCGGTGCGCGCCGGCTTCATGGCCGGCTTCCAGCGCGACGGCAGCGGCGTGCAGGTCGAGCTGGTGCCGACCGGCGACGCGCCGGACGAAACGCTGGCCGCCTATGCGCGCGCGGCCGCCAGCCACGACCTCGTCGTCGGCCCGCTGGCCCGTCCCGCGGTGAGCGCGCTGGCGTCCGGCGGCGCCGTCGCCAAGCCGACCATCGCCCTGAACCATCCGGAACAGCGCGGCGTGCTGCCGCGCGGGATGCTGGTGGCCGGCCTCTCGATCGAGGACGAGGCGGCCCAGGTGGCGGAATGGGCGGCGCGCGAGCGGCCCCAGGGACGCGTTCTGATCCTGACCGGCAGCGCGGCCTGGGCGTTGCGCGCGGCGGGCGCCTTCGAGGCGCGCTGGAGCGCGCTCGGCCGCACCGGCCAGCGCTTCGACCTGCCGTCCAGCGGCGGCCGGGTGGAACTGTCCGCCATCGATACGCTCAAGACCCGCATCGGCATCGATCCGCCCGACCTCGTGTTCGCCGCGCTCGACGTGGCCGAACTGCGCCAGGTCGTCGCCCAGACCGGCCAGGTCTGCGCCGTGATCGCCTGCTACGGCGGCTCGTCCGTCAATCCGGGCCGCGCGCCCGGCGCGGGCGTGGCCGAGCTGAACGGCCTGCGCCTCGTCGACGTGCCCTGGCTGGTGCGGCGCGACGCCAGCGCCGTGATGGTCTATCCGCGTCCCGACGACAACGCCCAGCCGCTGTACATGAGCCGCCTGTACGCGCTCGGCATCGATGCCTTCCGCGTGGCGCGCGACGTCGCGCTGCAGCCGGGTACGCCGCTCGCGATCGATGGCGTGACCGGACAATTGTCCACCGGCGGCGATGCCGCCTTCCCCAGGCTGCAGCGGCGCGAAGCCGAAGCCATCTACCAGAACGGCGACTTCCAACCGGCGCCCCCGCCGGTCGATCCGGCGGCCACGATGCCGGTGAACCCGCCGGCCGCACCGGCCAGAACGGGCGGCTGACATGTGGCCGACCCGCCTGTCGCAGAAGCAGGAACAGGGTCGGAAATGGGAAGAAGCGGCCATGGCGTATCTTCGGCGCCACGGTCTTGTCTTGATCGAAGCGAATTTCCGGTGCAAGCTGGGCGAGATCGACTTGATCGTGCGCGACGGCGCTACCCTCGTCTTCGTCGAAGTGCGCCAGCGCGCCGCCGGCGCCCCGGTCGATGCCGCCACCAGTATCGGTCCGGCGAAGATCCGCCGCATCGTGCGCGCCGCCCAGTACTACCTGCAGCGCTTCCGCCAGATGCCGCCTTGCCGCATCGATGTCATCGCCATTAACGGAAACGATATTCAATGGTTAAGAAACGCCATTGAAGTGTAAGCATTTTTTTCCCCAGTTGCTCGTTGGCCATGGGCACTGCACTATAATCTTCGACCATGAATACTCAACGCATCCTCGCCCACTTCCAGGAAAGCGCCGAACTGAAACTGAAGGCCGCCCCGATCCTGGCACAACCGATTTCCAACGCCATCGAACTGATGTTCAATGCGCTTTCCAACGGCAACAAGATCCTCGCCTGCGGCAATGGCGGCTCGGCCGGCGATTCGCAGCACTTCGCCGCCGAACTCGTCGGCCGCTTCGAGCGCGAGCGCTTTCCGCTGCCGGCGATCGCGCTGACCACCGACACGTCGATCATCACGGCCGTCGGCAACGACTACAGCTTCAACGAGATCTTCAGCAAGCAGGTGCAGGCGTTCGGCCAGGCCGGCGACATCCTGCTGGCGATCTCGACCTCCGGCAATTCCGGCAACGTCGTCGCGGCCGTCGAAGCGGCGCTCGAGCGCGAGATGCGCGTCGTGGCGCTGACCGGCAAGGATGGCGGCAAGCTGGGCCAGATGCTGACCGACGCCGACGTGCACATCAACGTGCCGCATTCGCGCACCGCACGCATCCAGGAAGTGCACCTGGTGGTGATCCATAGTATCTGCGACGGCCTCGACGTCGCCCTGTTCGGAGAAGAAGATGCAAATTAACGCCGCCGCCCTGCTGCGCCCTCTGTCCAAGGCCGTGCTGTGCGCGGCCCTGCTGGCTTCCCTGCAAGGCTGCGTCGCGGTCGTGGCCGGCGCTGCCGTCGGCGGCGCCGTCGCGACGGCCGACCGCCGCACGCTGGGCGCCCAGACCGAGGACAAGGCGATCGCGGTGAAGGCCGAAACGAGCCTGGGCGAGATCACCGGCGACCTCGGCCACGTCAACGTCAACAGCTACAACCGCAAGGTCCTGCTGACCGGCGAGGTCCGCGACGAGGCGATGAAGCGCGCCGTCGAGAACCACGTGCGCGGCGTGTCCAACGTCGAGTCCGTCATCAACGAACTGGAGATCGCCGGCCCGGCCAGCTATACCTCGCGCTCGAACGATGCGCTGATCACCAGCAAGGTCAAGCTCAGCCTGGCGGACAAGAAGACCATCTCGGCGACCTCGTTCAAGGTCGTCACCGAGCGCGGCAATGTCTACCTGATGGGCCTGGTCACTCAGCGCGAAGGCAATATCGCCGCCGACGTCGCCAAGGGCGTGTCCGGCGTCATGCGCGTGGTCAAGATCTTCGAGTACATCAGCGAAGAAGACCTGCGCTCGATGCAGCCGCAACAGGCGCAATCCCAGCCGCGCGGCAATTCCTGAAGCGGCGGCCTTCGGAGGCTGTCGCGAAAGGTGCAGGGCAAGGCGCGGCGCCGAAGACAGTGCTAGTGCACGGCGAGGCGCCGCAACGCCGCCATGCGCCTTTCGCGACAGCCTCTTCAGCAGGGAATGGGCGACGGGCCTATAATGGCTCGTCGCCAACAGAGGATGTGTCGAGACCATGACCGCAACTTCTTCCACTACCCGTTCCTGGGCCAAGCCCGCCTTCATCGGCGCGGCCGTGCTGGCCATCGCCGGCATCGGCTTCGCCACCTTCGGCAAGCAGCAGCAAGCCCCCGACGTCACCTTCATCAGCATCGATGGCCAGAAGATCAGCTCGCAGGATTTGCGCGGCAAGGTCGTGATGGTCAATTTCTGGGCCACGTCCTGCACCACCTGCGTGAAGGAAATGCCGCAGATGATCGAGACCTATAACAAGTTCAAGGGCCAGGGCCTGGAATTCGTCGCGGTGGCGATGAACTACGACCGCCCCGACTATGTGCTGAACTACACCCAGGCCAAGCAGCTGCCGTTCAAGGTGGCGCTCGATTCCGGCGGCGACCTGGCCAAGCAGTTCGGCGACGTCAACATGACCCCGACCACCTTCGTCATCGACAAGGACGGCAAGATCCTCAAGCGCTACCTGGGCGAGCCGGATTTCGGACAACTGCATACCTTGCTGCAAAAGTCGCTGAGCACGACCTGACGCACACCGTGTGCGAGCGCCTGAGAAAGCCTCCAGGGCAAGGCGCGTTGTCGAAGACAGTACGCGCGTACGGCGAGACAATGCAACGCCGCCATGGAGGCTTTGTCAGGCGCTCTGTCTTGCACACGCCTGACATCCCGCAAATCGGGCCAATGCCTTTGGCCCAAGCTTGACGCGCCTGCTGACGCTGTTCCACATTGCCCTGGCAAAGGAGATGGCGAATGCGTACATGGATCCCGGCCCTGCGGCTGCCCTGCCTGCTGCTGCCCTGCCTGCTGACGGCGGGATGCACGAGCGTCGATACGCAGCTGCGCAACACCGTCGTGCTGCACTACCAGCACGTGGCCAATGTCCAGCGGATCGATTTTTCCACGCCCGTGATGCTGCCCGGGCGCGGCGCGCCGGCGCACTTCGTGCAGCCGCTCGAATCGCAGGGCTTCTGGGCCGTGTTCGTGGTGTGCAGCGTGGATGCGACGGGCGCCGGCATTCCCAGCTTTTACTTCGACGCCGAGCGCCTGCGCGTGCAATACGGCGAGCAGCGCTACGGCCCGCTACGCCCCTACACGGTACGCCTGGACGACACGACCGACCTGAACACGCGCCGGGACACGCCGGTGCTGGCCGCGGCCATCGCCGCCGAGATCGGCGAAGGGCCGCAGAGCCAGATCTTCCGCCACGGCTTCCACCCGGACCTCGACATCCGCGTCGCCCTCTACGTTCCGCATGCCTTGCCGGACTATTCCGGCGATCGACTGCCGCTGCGCTACGAAGGCGGCCAGACCCTGGTGCTGGGCAACGACTATCCGCCGTCGAGCATTCCCATCGCCGGGCTGGGCGGGACCGGGATCGCCTCGCACTGCCTGCCGTGACCCATCATGACACATGCACGCTTGCGCCCGGAGCACAAAAGCGCGCGTGATACCATGGGCCGATGAGCAACCTGCCCCAGCTGGAATTCATTGCACGCCTCGGCCTCGCGGCCCTGCTCGGCGGCGCGATCGGCTTCGAGCGCGAACGCCTGTCCTGGGCGGCCGGATTGCGCACGCACATGCTCGTGTCCGTCGGCGCCTGCCTGTTCATGATCGTCTCCGCCTACGGCTTCATGGAAGTCCTGGGCCACGAGCACATCTCGCTCGACCCCTCGCGCGTCGCGGCCCAGGTGGTCTCGGGCATCGGTTTCCTGGGCGCCGGCTCGATCCTGCTGCGCGGCGAAATCGTGCGCGGCCTGACGACGGCCGCCAGCCTGTGGACGGTGGCGGCGATCGGCCTGGCCGTCGGCGGGGGCCTGTACGTGGCGGCGGTCGCGGCCACGGTGATCATCCTGTTCATCCTGGCCGGCATCAAGCCGCTGGAACGCTGGTATTTCTCCACGCGCCAGCGCCGCGAACTGCTGATTTCCGCCGAGCGCGGCCGCGTGACGCTGCCCGTGCTGCAGCGCGAGCTGGGCCACGTGACGGGCCGCATCAGCACCTTCGTCGTCCAGCACAACGAGGAAGCGGCCGACATCGACGACGTGCTGATCGCCTTTACGCGCATGTCGGCCCAGGAATTCAATGTGATGCTCGAGCGCCTGCAGCGCATCCCCGGCGTGCTCAAGCTGGACGTCAAGGGCCAGCCGGAACAGCGCGGCGCCTAGGGCTCACCAGCGCCCGCGTTCCTTCTTCGACTGGCGCTTGCGCGCTGCTGGGGAAGAACTCCGGCATGCGGTAGCCGAGCCAGGCATAGGCCGAATACATGCGGCAGGTATCCTCGACTTCCTGCAGGTTTTGCCAGAACAGCTCCTGCGGATGGGGCTGCAGCTTGCAGACCTTGCGCTTGGCCAGCGATTGCGCCCAGTGCGACCAGGCGCTTTCCAGCGTCGGCACCCTGGTCGAGATCGGCACCAGCGACATCGTGAATTTCTCGGCCACGCTCAGGTCGAGCGTATCGAGCCATTCGGCGCGCTCGTTCTGCTCCTCCGTGATCTTCGGATAGAAAAAGCCGTCCGGCACGTCGATATTGTGCACGAAGCGCTTCAGCAGTTTCACGAGCGAGGTCTCGCCCGTCACCGCCGAGATGCGGTGCAATTGCTCGATCGACGGCGCCACCGCGAAGCCGCTCGCCTTGACGGGCGGGATCTTTTCCTTCATCAGCGAGCGCACGATCTCGTGCGTGTCGTCGTCGTAGCCGGCGACAAAACCTTCCTCGTGCACGCCGTAGCGGCCGGCGCGTCCCGCGATCTGCTTGGCCAGCGCCGCCGAGATCTCTTCTTCCTCGACACCGTTGTACTTGACGGCCGTCGTCATCACGATGCGCTGGATCGGCATGTTCAAGCCCATGGCGATCGCATCGGTGCCGACGACGATGTCGGCCTGCCCCTCGCGGAAGCGTTCCGCCTGGGCGCGCCGCACTTCCGGAGACAGATTGCCGTAGACGGTGGCGACCGTCAGCCCCAGCTCCGTGATCATGTCGCGCCACATCAGCACGTTGCGGCGCGAGAACGCGATGACGGCATCGCCGCGGCGCAGGTTGCGGATCCGGCGCACGGCCGACGGTTCCATCGACAGCGGCGCCTTGCGTTTCAGCACGTGCACCTCGAGGGGGCACTCGAGGCGTTCGGCCAGCGCCTCGATCGCGCGGCGCGCTTCCGGAGCGCCGACCAGGTACACGGTCGAGGCCGGCGCGCCGCACACGGCCGCGGTCCAGGCGGCGCCGCGGTCGCGGTCGGCCAGCATCTGGATCTCGTCGATGACGGCAACCTCGACCCGCGTGCGGGTATCGAGCATCTCGACCGTGCTGACGACGTGGGTCGCGTTCTCGGCCAGGCGCCGCTCTTCTCCCGTGACGAGGCTCACGGCCAGCGGCTCGCCGTCGTCGCGCCGGACGGCCTGCAGGCGTTCGTAGTTTTCCAGCGCCAGCAGGCGCAGCGGCGCCAGGTAGACGCCGCTGCCGGCCTGGGCCAGCGCTTCCATCGCCCGGTGGGTCTTGCCGGAGTTGGTCGGGCCCAGCAGCGCGACGAAGCGGCGCGCCATCTTGCTGGCGACCTCGAACGAGGCCGGGTACTCGGCCAGGTTGATGCTTTCCTTGGTGCGCGCCGCATGGCGCTCTTCCTGTTCGCGCTCGACGGCGTGCTCCAGGCGCTGGCGGATGCGGTCGAACACGTACTCGGCCGGTTCGGACGTTTCCAGCTCTTCCAGCACGTGCAGGAACAGCATCGGATCGAAGCCCGCTTCCTCGCAGGCATCGGCGACCTCGCGCACGAATTCCTCGACCTCCTGGTTCAGGTCGTCGGCCGCGTCGCGGCTGGCGCGCTCCTCGATCAGTTCGCGGCGTGCGGACAACTCCATCTTGCGCCACTTGCTCGGCTTGGCCAGCACGCCGCGCGACGGCACCAGACGGTACTCGACGTGCAGGCCGTCGACGCGCACGGCGCCGCCGAAGCGCAGGAAGACGCGGCCTTCCATCTTGACCAGTTCGATGCCGCGCGCGGCAAGGTTCAAGTCGTGCTCGAGGAAGGCGTCGTCGTCGCCCAGGTTGGTATCGGAATCGTTGTCGCTGCGGTGTTGGGTCATGTGATGCCAATGATATCTCGTTGGCAGCACTATAACGGATACGCCCCGGGCCCGGCACGCGCCACCGGCGGCATGCCTAGCGCGTCGGCACCGCCTCCAGTTCGCGCAGGCGCGAGCGCAACGCGCGCTCCTCGGTCCAGCGCGCGGTATCGTCGCGCACGACGGCCGCGATGGCGGCCACCTTGCCGTCCGGCGCATGCAGCAGCGCCACGGTGAAGGCGATCGACAAGGGCTTGCCTTCCTTGTGCAGCGCGGGCACGCGCAGGACGTCGCTGCCGTAGCGCGTTTCTCCGGTCGCCATGGTCTTGTGGTAACCGTCCCAGTGGCGCCCCTGCTGGCGCTCGGGAATGATCAGGTCGAGCGACTGGCCGACGGCATCGTCTTCCGTGAATCCGAAGATGCGCGTGGCCGCCGCATTCCAGAACACGATCGTGCCGGCGGCATCGCAGACGACGATGCCGTCGCCCAACGCCTGGGCCAGTTGCTGAAAGTCGAGCTGCTGCATGGCTCCTCCTGCAAAAGACGATGCGCGCCGGCATCCGCGGGCGCGCATCGGGTGCGCATCGGTTACCTCAAGCGGCGGGCATCAGACCACGCGCCGTTCGTGGAAGTCCTTGATCTGCTGCTGGCTGTAGCCCATGCTCTCCAGGATCTCGTCGGTATGCTCGCCCAGCAGCGGTGACGCCTTGATTTCCGGCTTCATGTCCGAGAACTTGATCGGGCTGCCCACCGTCAGGTAGGTGCCGCGCTCCTTGTGGTCGACCTCGACGATCGTGCCGCTGGCGCGCAGCGACGGGTCGTTCGCCAGCTCCTTCATCGTCAGCACCGGCGCGCACGGGATGTCGAACTTGCGCAGCACGTCGACGGCCTCGAACTTGGTCTTGTCCTTCAGCCATTCCTCGATGGTGCCGAAGATGTCGAAGATCTTGTCCTGGCGCGCCTGCGCCGTCATGTAGGCCGGATCGTCGATCCATTCCTCCTTGCCGATGGCGCGGCAGATCGGCGCCCACGCGTGGCCCTGGATCGTGAAATAGATGTAGGCATTCGGATCCGTCTCCCAGCCCTTGCATTTCAGGACCCAGCCCGGCTGGCCGCCGCCGCCCGCGTTGCCGCCGCGCGGCACCACGTCCGAGAAGCTGCCGTGCGGATATTGCGGATACTCTTCCAGGTAACCCACGCGGTCCAGGCGCTGCTGGTCGCGCAACTTCACGCGGCACAGGTTCAGCACGCTGTCCTGCATCGACACCGCGACCTTCTGCCCCTTGCCGGTCGTGTCGCGCGCGCGCAGCGCCGTCAGGATGCCGATGGCGAGATGCATGCCGGTGTTGCTGTCGCCCAGCGCGGCGGCGGACACGGTCGGCGGACCGTCGTCGAAGCCGGTGGTCGATGCCGCGCCGCCCGCGCACTGCGCCACGTTCTCGTACACCTTCAGGTCTTCGTAGTGGTGGCCGTCGCTGAAGCCCTTCACGGACGCGACGATCATGCCGGGATTCAGTTCCTTGATGTGCTCCCAGGTAAAGCCCATGCGGTCCAGCGCGCCGGGGCCGAAGTTTTCCACCAGCACGTCGGATTCCTTGATCAGCTTCGTCAGGATTTCCTTGCCTTCCGGCGTCTTGGTGTCCAGCGTCAGCGAGCGCTTATTGCTGTTCAACATGGTGAAATACAGGGCGTCCACGCCCGGGATGTCGCGCAGCTGCGAACGGGTGACGTCGCCGGCGCCGGGGCGCTCGACCTTGATCACGTCGGCGCCGTACCAGGCCAGCAGCTGGGTGCAGGCCGGACCTGCCTGCACGTGCGTGAAGTCGATGATCTTGATGCCTTCCAACGGTTTGCTCATGATGCCTGTCTCCTTGTCGATGTCTGCAAACGTGACGGGTCTGCGCGCCGGCGTGCGTGGCGCCGGCGCTGGCCTGCTGTACTTGCTGTACTTGCTGTCGCTGGGTGCTCGGGATTACTTCTTGGCGCTCTGCGGATTCAGGTTGGTCAGGCGGCCGCTCTCGGTGCCGGCCGTCTCGTCGATGACGGCATTGATCAGGGCGGGCTTGCCGGCCGCGATGGCTTCGCGCAGCGCACTGGCCAGTTCTTCCGGCGTGGTCGCGTGGTAGCCGATGCCGCCGAAGGCCTCGATCATCTTGTCGTAGCGGGCGTTCTTGACGAACACGGTGGGCGCCACGTCCTTGCCGCCGGTGGGATTGACGTCGGTGCCCTTGTACACGCCGTTGTTGTTGAAGACGATCGTCGTCACGGGCAACTCGTAGCGGCAGATGGTTTCCAGCTCCATGCCGGAGAAGCCGAAGGCGCTGTCGCCTTCCACGGCCACCACCGGCTTGCCGCTGGTGACGGCCGCGCCGATGGCATAGCCCATGCCGATGCCCATGATGCCCCAGGTGCCGGAATCGAAACGCTTGCGCGGCTGGTACTGGTCGATGATGCTGCGCGCATAGTCCAGCGTGTTGGCGCCCTCGTTGACGAGGTTGATGTCCGGATGGTCCTTCAGGACGTCTCGGATCGCGCGCAGCGCGCTGTGGAAATTCATCGGCACCGGATTCTTGTCCAGCAGCGCGGCCATCTTGGCCTGGTTCTGCTCCTTGCGCTGGGCGATGGCGCCGAGCCATTCCGCGTCGGGCTGCTCGATGCCGGCGGCGTCCAGCCCTTGCAGCAGCGCGGCCACGCAGGAACCGATGTCGCCCGCCAGCGGCGCGGCGATCGGCACGTTGCTGTCGAATTCCGTCGGCGCGATGTCGATCTGCACGAACTGCTTCGGCTTGCCCCAGGTCTTGCCCTTGCCATGCGCCAGCAGCCAGTTCAGGCGCGCGCCGATCAGCACGACGACGTCGGCCTCGGCCAGCACGAAGGAGCGCGCCGCGGATGCCGACTGCGCATGGGTGTCCGGCAGCAGGCCCTTGGCCATCGACATCGGCAGGTAGGGAATGCCGGTGCGTTCGACCAGCGCCTGGATGTCGGCATCGGCCTGGGCGTAGGCGGCGCCCTTGCCCAGCAGGATCAGCGGCTTCTTCGCGCCCTTGATGAGGTCCAGCGCGCGCTGCACGGAGTCCGGCGCCGGCAACTGGCGCGGCACCGGATCGACGACCTTCACCAGCGAGCGCTTGCCGTGGCCAGCCTCGATCGTCTGCGCCAGCAGCTGGGCCGGCAGGTCGAGGTAGACGCCGCCCGGGCGGCCCGAGACGGCGGCGCGGATCGCGCGCGCCACGCCGGTGCCGATGTCCTCGGCCTTGTTGATGCGGTAGGCCGCCTTCGCGTACGGCTTGGCGGCGTTGAGCTGGTCCATCTCTTCGTAGTCGCCCTGCTGCAGGTCGACGATCTCGCGTTCGCTGGAGCCGGAAATCAGGATCATGGGGAAGCAGTTGGTGGTGGCATTCGCCAGCGCCGTCAGGCCATTCAGGAAACCGGGCGCCGACACGGTCAGGCAGATGCCCGGCTTTTGCGTCATGAAGCCGGCGATGGCGGCGGCGTTACCCGCGTTCTGCTCGTGGCGGAAACCGATGAAGCGCATGCCTT
Organism: Massilia sp. YIM B02763; assembly: GCF_030412015.1. GTDB lineage: Bacteria > Pseudomonadota > Gammaproteobacteria > Burkholderiales > Burkholderiaceae_D > Telluria. Next base: position 49,768 of record NZ_JASNRD010000018.1, read on the forward strand.
CCGCCTGCGCCAGGCGGGCCAGGTCCGTGATCGGGATCCCGACCAGGCCGAAGATCGTGTCGATGTCGTTTTCCTTCAGGGCGTCGATCACCAGGTGGAAGCCATCGGTGACTTCTACCGATACGTTGTGTGTCATGGTTGTCTCCGGTTATGAGCCGCCGTCGCCGCATGCTTGCTGCGGTGCGTCGAAGCTCCTCGTTGTCGGTGCAGGCGACCTGACCAGCCGTCTCGCCCTGGAAATCATCATAGCCAGCACGCCTGATTTCAATCATTGACCCCGGTCAAGATTCGCCAGATGATGTAGAGACTCCGACCATCGACCGGCCGCCATGACCCTCATTGCCAATCACCCGGAACGAAACATCATTCGCGTGCAGTTGAAGCAGAACGTCGTACTCAAGGAGTTGCGCGACAGCGAAATGGCCGCGCTCGAACCCTATCTCACCATCACCAACCACCAGAAGGGCGACCTGCTGCTGAACCAGGGGGTCTACGAGATGGAGCAGTACTTCATCCTCGACGGCATCCTGAAGCGCCAGGTCACCAACCACGAGGCGAAGGAAATGATCCTGCGCTTCTCGTCGGAACGCGACATCGAGACCAGCTACGCCGCCTGGCGCCTCAAGACACCGACGCCCTACAGCATCGTGTGCGTGACGAAGGCGCGCGTGGCCAGCATGCCGCTGACGCAATGGGTCGATTTCCTGCAGAGCCACAGCCTCGTGAAGGAAGCGTTCGAGTTCGAAGTGATGAGCCTGATGAGCGGCATCATGGCGCACACGATCACCTTGCACCTGCTCGACGCGCCGGGCCGCGTGCACCGCTTCATGCGCAAGCAGCCCGAGTTGTTCGAGCGCCTGCCGAAGAAGGAACTGGCGGCCTACCTGAACCTGTCTCCCGAAACCCTGAGCCGCCTGAAACACCAGGGAAAGATCTGAAAACAACGTTTTTTGCAGCGCCGCCACAGATTTTTTCTGCCTCTTTTTTGGGCGCTTTTTCATAGCTAGACATTCATGCGTGGAATGTCCCGTATCACGCCGTTCAATTGGACGATGGACAGTCTGCCTTTACAATCAAAGGCATACATCTTTTCGACCTTGAATAAGGAGTGGCAACCATGAATGGCATGAGCGACACCGCAACGCAACAAAACGGCGCATCTTTCTCCTTCGCAGCACTGATCGCCGCCCTGTTCCAGCTGAACCTGCGCGACAAGCTGAGCGCAGCCAACCGCGACGACGGCGCCCACACCTGGGGCCTGTAATTCCGCGGCTTGTCTTCCGGGAGCCGCACGACGAGGTTCCCGCAAGCGCCGCCCGCACGTCCGACGCACCGGCCGGGATCCCCCCGCCGGTGCGTTCTTTTTACGCGGTCACCGCCTTCTGCAGGCGCACGCCGCCGCGTGCTTCCACCATTGTCTGTTCAAGCAATTTCACCAGCGCATAGGCCGAATCGATATGCGGGGTGGGCGTGCCGGTCATGCGCGCCAGCTCGATCACCGAGCCCACCAGGGCATCGATTTCCGGCCCGCGGCCCGCTTCCACATCCTGCAGCATCGACGTCTTGTGCTTGCCGATCTTCTCGGCCCCTGCGATGCGCCGCTCCAGGCTGACGCGGAAGGAAATGCCCAGCCGCGCCGCCACGCTTTCGGCCTCGCGCATCATGTCGGCCGCCAGGTCGCGCGCGAGCGGGTGCTGGCAGATGTCGACCAGCGTCGAATGCGCCAGCGCGCTGATCGGGTTGAACGACAGGTTGCCCCACAGCTTCAGCCAGATCTCGGCGCGGATGTCGTCCAGGATCGGCGACTTGAAGCCAGCCGCCTCGAACGCCGCCGTGACGCGCACGATCCGTTCGCTCGTGCTGCCGTCGAGCTCGCCCAACGGAAAGCGGTTGCCCTCGATATGGCGGATGACGCCGGGCGCGAGCAATTCCGCCGCCGGATAGACGACGCAACCGAGCACGCGCTCCGGCGGGATCAGGCGCGCCAGGTCGCCGCCCGGGTCCACGCTGTGCACGCTGCGTCCCTCGTACTCGCCGCCGTGGCGGTGGAAGTACCAGAACGGAATCCCGTTCTGCATCGTCACCACGACCGTGTCCGGCCCGAACAGCTTGCCCACGCGCGCTGCCACGTCCCCGACCTGGTGCGCCTTCACGGCCAGCACCACCACGTCCTGCACCCCTGCGGCATCGTAGTCGTCCGTGGCCTGCACTTGCGCCGCCACGCGTTCCGTTCCATCCGTCTCCACGAGCCGGATGCCGTGCGCGCGGATGGCTTGCAGGTTCGCCCCGCGCACGACGAAGGTCACCGTCTGCCCTGCCAGCGCGAGCCTCGCCCCGACGAGTCCGCCTATGGCGCCCGCCCCGATCACTGCGATCTTCATGACACACCCCTTGATGGTTACTCGAAACGGTTGGTGAGCGTGCCGATGCCGTCGATCTCCACCTCGATCGTGCTGCCCGGGCGCATCGAGCCCACGCCGACCGACGTCCCGCACAGCAGGAGGTCGCCCGGCTCCAATGTCATGTCCTGCGAAATCATGCTGACCAGTTCGGCCACGCTGAACACCATGTCGTTGACCGGATAGTCCTGGCGTACCTCGCCGTTGAGGATGGTGCGCACGACCAGCATCGCCGGATTCAGCCCGGTGGCGATCACGGGCCCGAACGGGCAGAAGGTATCGAAGCCCTTGGCGCGCACCCATTGCGGGAAGGTCGGATCGCGCTGGATGATCTCGCCCACCGTCACGTCGTTCGCGCAGGTATAGCCGAAGATATGGTCGGGCGCGCTTTCCACCGTCACGCCGCTGCAGGTGCTGCCGATCACGATCGCCAGTTCGCCCTCGAAGGCCACCTTGGCATCGGTCCGCGGCTTGCGGATCGTGCCGCCCGGCGCCAGGAAGGACGTCGGCGGCTTCATCAGGTACAGGGGTTCGGGCGGCGGCGCCAGGCCGAGCTTCTTGCCCAGCGCATGAAAATTATTCCACATCGCCAGCACCTTGCCGGGAACGACGGGCGTGAGCACGGTGACGTCGGCCAGGTTGATCGCGATGTCGGTGCGGCTCGGGCCGTCGAACATGTCGCCCTTGAAGACCCGGATCTTGTCGCCATCGAGCGTGCCGAAGCGCACCGTGTCGAGATGCAGGAAGCGTATCCAGCGCTGGATCATGGGAAGCCTCTTTCAGGAGGATCGTCGTTCCGTGTGATACGCGTGCGGCGGGACGCCGCACGCGCCAGGCGTATCGCCTTCAGTTGCTTGCCCGGGCTGCCGCGGTACCGCCGGCAGGGCTGCTGGTACCGGGCACGTAGTCGCCCTCGGCGGCGCTGACGATGCCGCTGGACTCCTCGATGAAGCGCTTGCGCATCGGCCGGAGTACCCACCATGCCATGATCGCCGCCACCGCGTTCATGCCGCAGCCGATGAAGAACACGGATTCCCAGCTGCCGCTGGCGGCCATGATCAGGCTGGAGATCGGCACGAAGATCGAGGCCGTGCCCTTCGCCGTGTACATCAGGCCCGCGTTGCCGGCGGCGTTGCGGGTGCCGAAGGTATCCGCCGTCGTGGCCGGGAACAGGCTGTAGATCTCGCCCCAGGCAAAGAACACGAGGCCGGTCAGGATGACGAACATGATCGGGTCGCGGCCGAAGTAGTACAGCGCGATGATGCCGACCGATTCCAGCGCGAAGGCGATGAACATCGTCTTCTCGCGGCCGATCTGGTCCGATACCCAGCCGAAGAACGGCCGCGTCAAGCCGTTCAGCACGCGGTCGATGGCCAGTGCGAAGGTCAGCGCCGGCAGCACCATGCCCATGACGTTGAAGCGGACGCCATCGATCTCGAAGTCCTTGGCGATCGGGCCCATCTGCGCGGTAGCCATCAGGCCGCCGGCGGCGACCAGCACGAACATCACGTACATGACCCAGAATACGGGTTTGCGCACCATCTGCGACGGCGTGAAATCGGCCGTGGTCTGCAGCACGTTCGGGTTCTTCTTCTTGGCCGACTTGGCGGCCTGGTGCGGCGGCCGCACCATCATGGCGGCCAGCAGCATCACGATCGCGCCCTGGCCGATGCCGAAGTAGAGGAAGGTATCGGCATAGCCGCTGCTTTCGATCATCTTCGAGATCGGGATGATGGTGGCGGCCGAGCCGGCACCGAAGCCCGCAGCCGTCAGGCCGGCGGCCAGGCCGCGCCGGTCGGGGAACCATTTCAGTGCCGATCCCACGCAGGTGCCGTAGACCGCACCTGCGCCGATGCCGCTGATGGCCGCGGCGACGTACAGCACGAACAGCGTGGAAGCGAACGAATTCATCACCCAGCCGATCGCGCACAGCAGGCCGCCGAACAGCACCACGGGGCGCGGCCCCCATTTGTCGACGGCCCAGCCTTCGATCGGCACCAGCCACGTCTCGGTGAGGATGAAGATGGTGAACGCCACCTGGATGGCCGCCTTGGACCAGCCGTGGGCTTCCGACAGCGGATTGACGAACAGGGTCCAGCCGTACTGCAGGTTGGCGATCATGGCCATGCAGACGATGCCCATGACGAGTTGGATCCAGCGGAACGATGCTGGTCTTTCGACTGCCAGTGTCTCGGTTTTCATGCGATGTCTCCTGTGCTTTGGTTTTTATGCGCTGGAAGGTGTCGCTTCAGGTACGGTCTCCACGTCGTACCCGGCGGTCGTGCGCACCGGGCGGATCGGCTGCATGAAGGCGGGGGGCACTGGCATGGCGGTGCGCTGGGTTGCTCATGACCTTGTCTCCAGATAGGGGTTCACGAAAGCTACCGAAGGATTCTGGAACCGTTTTTTTTCGCGCCGCCGGTCGGGTCCGGCCTGGCGCCGCTTATGGAAAGTTCAACAGATGGGCCGATTGTGGAAGAACGGTTTTCGCATATCCTTGACCGCGGTTAAGTTTCGAAAATCTGGTCCCGGCCCGCGACGTTCAGACCCCGACCTGGTGCTGGCGCAGCGCGCGCCAGTCGATCGCGGCCGCCGGATTGCAACCGGGCGCCGTCAATTGCGGCACGCAGCGTTCCTTGGCCGCGAGGATCGCGTCGACGAGGAACTCGGCGTCGTAGGCCTTGAGCAGGTGGGACTGGTGCTGCGCCAGGTAGTCGCGCACGCAGTCGCGTTCTCCGTCCGCGCACGGCAGTTCGAAGGCCGCATCCCAGAACCAGTTCAGTCCCAGTTCGTGGAAGGCGGCGTTGTAGGCGTTGCGGCGCAGCTGCGCATCGGATCCTGCATGGATGTCGTTACCGCTGTCGATCAAGTTCGTCATGGCACTCTCTCTCCGGTCGTGTGTTCAACGGACTGCACATCGATACTAGGGGATTTAAATGATTAGAAAAATTTAAAGTTTTTAGGGATAATCATTAGGGATCGCTGATACATCGGAGCCGTGATGAAGAACGCCACGCTGCGCCAGCTAAAAGTCTTCGAGGCAGTTGCTCGCCACCTCAGTTTCTCCCGCGCTGCAGCAGAACTGCACCTCACGCAGCCGGCCGTCTCGACCCAGATCCGCACGCTCGAAGGCCATGTGGGGCTGGCGCTGTTCGAACAACTCGGGAAGAAGACCTACCTGACGCAGGCGGGCACGGAACTGCTGCAGTTCTCGCGCGCGATCATCCAGCAGTTCCACGAGGCCGACACGGCGATGGCGCAGCACCGCGGCATCGCCGGCGGCCAGCTGAACGTGGCCGTGATCAGCGCCGGCGATTATTTTTTCCCGCAGCTGATGGTGGCGTTCGCGCGCCGCCATCCCGGCGTGCAGCTGAACCTGTCCGTGCACAACCGCGAGGAGCTGCTCGGCCAGATCGCGGAGAACCGCACGGACCTGGCCGTGATGGTGCGTCCGCCCGCGCAGGAGGACATGCACAGCGAGGCTTTCGCGCCGCACCCCTACGTGATCGTGTCCGCGCCGGACCACCCGCTGGCGGGACGCGCGCGCATCGGCATGGAGGAATTGCTGCGCCACCCTTTCGTGGTGCGCGAGCGCGGTTCGGATACCTGGCAGTCGATGGAGGACGCCTTCGGCGCGCACATGGACGGCATCCGCGTGGCGATGGCGATCCGCAGCACGGAGACGATCAAGCAGGCCGTCATCGCCGGCATCGGCCTGGGTTTCCTGTCGGCGCACACGATCGGCCGCGAACTGGCGGACGGCAGCCTGGTGGTGCTGCCGGTGGACGGTTTTCCGCTGATGCTGCACTGGTACGTGGTGCACCGCCGCGAGAAACGCCTGCCGCCGGTGGCGCGTGCCTTCCATGCCTTCCTGATGGAGGAAGGCGCGCAGCGCATCGCTGCGCTGATTCCCTCGGCCCACCACTGACGGCGCGCTGCGGCAGGCGCCCATCGCCAGGGCGGCATCAATGGGCCATCAGCGCCTTCACGTGGGCCGCGCAGCCGCCGGCCAGCCCGGCGCCGCTGTAGCCGCCTTCCAGCACCGAAACGATGCGGCCGCCGCAGGCCGCGTCGGCGACCGCCATCACGCGTTCGGTAATCCAGCGGAAGTCCTCGTCTTCCAGCGCCATCTGCGCCAGCGGATCGAGACGGTGCGCATCGAAGCCGGCCGACACCAGGATCAGTTCGGGGCCGAACGCATGCAGCGCGGGCAGCAGCGCCTCCTCCACGCGCGCGCGGAACAGGGCCGATGCGCAGCCGGGCGGCAAGGGCACGTTGACGATGTTGCCGCCGCTGCCCCGTTCCGTCGCCGCGCCGGTGCCCGGATACAGCGGCGACTGGTGGGTCGAGCCGAAGAACAGTTCGGGGCGGTGATGGAAGGCCGCCTGCGTGCCGTTGCCATGATGGACATCGAAGTCGACGACGGCGACGCGCGCCAGGCCGTGCCCTTCCAGCGCGTGCAGGGCGGCGACGGCGACCTGGTTGAAGATGCAGAACCCCATCGCCCGCCCAGGCTCCGCATGGTGGCCGCAGGGACGCGTGGCGCAGAAGACATTGCGCGCCTCGCCGGCCAGCACGGCGTCCACGCCAGCGCAGGCGGCGCCCACGCACGCCATCACGGCCTCCCACGAACCGGGCGACATCATCGTGTCCCCGCCATCCAGCATGACGAGGCCGGCTTGCGGCGCCAGTGCGGCGATCTCGTCGACATAGGCGGCGTCGTGCACGCGCAGCAGCTGTTCGCGCGTGCCCGGCGGCGCCTGGCGCCACTGCAGCTGCTCGAATCCGGGCCCGCGCAGCGCCGCCAGCACGGCATGCAGGCGCTGCGGCGACTCGGGGTGGGAAGGACCCGGCCGGTGCTCGAAGCACGCCGGGTGGGACAGTACCAGCGTTCCCATGGCGATCGCTTCAGTCCACCGCGCCGGCCGCGATCGGGTGGTTGGACATGCGCTCGATCGCCTGGCACAGCGCGGAATGATCCAGTTGCGCGAGCCCGTGCGCGGCGCAGGAATTCATCAGCTCCTGGACGACGGCCGTATTCGGCAGCGATACGCCCAGGCTCTTCGCGCCCTGCAGCGCCAGGTTCAGGTCCTTCTGGTGCAGCGCAATGCGAAAGCCCGGTGCGAACGTGCGCTTGACCATGCGCTCGCCATGCACCTCGAGGATGCGCGACGCGGCGAAGCCGCCCATCAGCGCCTCGCGCACCCTGGCCGGGTCGGCGCCCGCCTTCGACGCGAACAGCAACGCCTCCGACACCGCCTGGATCGTCAGCGCGACGATGATCTGGTTCGCCACCTTGGCCGTCTGGCCGTCGCCGTTGCCGCCCACCAGCGTGATGTTCTTGCCCATCATCCGGAACAGCGGCAGCACCCGCTCGAACGCTTCCTGCGATCCGCCCGCCATGATCGTCAGCGTGGCCGCCTTGGCGCCCACTTCGCCGCCCGACACGGGCGCATCGAGATAGTCGCAGTCGCGCTTGTTGATCCGCTTGGCGAATTCCTTGGTCGCCAGCGGAGAAATCGAACTCATGTCGACGACGATCTTGCCGGGGCTGAGCGCCGCGGCGACACCGTTCTCGCCGAACAGCACCTCCTCCACCTGCGGCGTGTCCGGCACCATGACGATGACGATGTCGGCGCGCTTGGCGACCTCGCCCGCATTCGTGCACACGGTGGCGCCGCCCTCCACCAGCGCCAGCGGCGGGTTCTTCACGTCGTGCAGGTACAGCTTGCAGCCGCCCGCCTGCAGGTGGCCGGCCATGGGGCCGCCCATGATGCCCAGGCCGATGAATCCTACTTTGGTCATGATGGTCTCCTTTTCTTGTCGAGAATTACTGCGCCAGGATTAATGCGCAACGCTCGCTTCGCCATGACTGGTCAGGGCGCCGTGCCGGGCCAGCCAGTCCAGGCCGTCGTAGGTCGTGGTGCGCGGCTTGTATTCGCAACCGATCCAGCCCGTGTAGCCGAGGCGGTCCAGGCGGTCGAACAGGTAGCGGTAATTGATCTCCCCGGTGCCGGGTTCGTTGCGGCCCGGGTTGTCGGCCAGCTGGATGTGGCGGATCATCGGCAGGTTGGCGGACATGGTGGCGGCCAGTTCTCCCTCCATGCGCTGCATGTGGTAGATGTCGTACTGCAGGAACAGGTTGTCCGATCCCGTCTCGGCGATCAGGTCCAGCGCCTGGCGCGTGCCGTGCAGGAAGAAGCCGGGGATGTCGAAGGTGTTGATCGGCTCGACCAGCAGCGCGATGCCCTCGTCCTTCAGACGGCGCGCCGCGAACGCCAGGTTCGCCACCAGCACGTCGTGGGCCCGGGCCCGCTCGACGCCCGGCGGCACGATGCCGGCCAGGCAGTTCAGCTGCTTTACGCCCAGCGCCTTGGCATAGGCGATCGCGCTCGCCACGCCCTGCTCGAACTCGCCGCGCCGGCCCGGGTGGCAAGCGATGCCGCGCTCGCCGCCGGCCCAGTCGCCGGCCGGCAGGTTGTGCAGCACCAGCTCCAGGCCGTGCGCATCGAGCCGCTCGGCGATCTGCGCGGCCGGGTAGGCGTAGGGGAACAGGAACTCGACACCCCCGAAGCCCGCTTGCGCGGCCTTCTCGAAACGGTCGAGGAAATCGAATTCGGTAAACAGCATCGTCAGGTTGGCGGCCAGTTTCATGTCGTCGTCCTCATTCCACGGTCAGCACGTCGTTGAATTCGTTGAGCGCGTCGATCTCCGTGCCCATCGCGATGTTCGTCACCCGCTCGAGGATGACCTCGACCACCACGGGCACCTGATACTGGCGCATCAGTTCGCGGGCACGCTCGAAGGCGGGCACGATGTCGTCGGGCCGGAACACGCGGATCGCCTTGCAACCCAGTCCTTCGACGACGGCCACGTGGTCGACGCCGTATCCCTCCAGCTCGGGCGCGTTGACGTTCTCGAACGACAGCTGCACGCAATAATCCATCTCGAAGCCGCGCTGCGCCTGGCGGATCAGGCCAAGGTAGGCGTTATTCACCAGCACGTGGATATAGGGCAGCTTGAACTGCGCGGCCACGGCGAGCTCCTCGATCAGGAACTGGAAATCGTAGTCGCCGGAGATGGCGACGATGTCCGCATCCGGGTCGGCCACGCGCACGCCCAGCGCGGCGGGAATCGTCCAGCCCAGCGGGCCCGCCTGGCCGCAGTTGATCCAGTGGCGCGGATGGTGCACGCGCAGGAACTGCGCGGCCGCGATCTGGGACAGGCCGATCGACGCCACGTAGCGCACGTCGCGCCCGAAGTAGGCGTTCATCTCGTGGTACACGCGCAAGGGGTGCACGGGCACGCTCTCGTAGTCGCTCCTGCGCAGCAGCGTGCGCTTGCGCTCCTGGCAGGCGTGCAGCCAGTCGGAACGGTCGGCCAGGCGCCCGTCCGCCTTCCATTCGCGCGCCACTTCCAGCAGCAGGGCCAGCGCCGCCTTCGCATCGGACACGATGCCGAAGTCCGGGCCGAACACGCGACCGATCTGCGTGGGCTCGATGTCGATGTGGACGAATTTCCGGTCCTTCGTGAACACGTCGACGCTGCCCGTGTGGCGGTTGGCCCAGCGGTTGCCGATGCCCAGCACGAAGTCGGACGCCAGCAGCGTCGCATTGCCGTAGCGGTGGCTCGTCTGCAGGCCCGCCATGCCGGCCATCTGCGGATGGTCGTCGGGGATGGTTCCCCATCCCATCAGCGTCGGGATCACGGGCACGCCGGTGAGCTCCGCGAATTCGACCAGCAGCGCGGACGCGTCGGCATTGATGATGCCGCCGCCCGCCGTCAGCACGGGCCGGGCCGACTCGTTCATCATCCGCAGCGCCTTCTCGATTTGGGCGCGCGTCGCCGCCGGTTTATAGGCCGGCAGCGGAGCATAGGTCTCGGCGTCGAACTCGATCTGCGCCAGCTGCACGTCCAGCGGCAGGTCGATCAGCACGGGGCCGGGCCGGCTCGAGCGCATCAGGTAGAACGCCTGCTGAAACACCTGCGGCACCAGCGCCGGCTCGCGCACGGTGACGGCCCACTTGGTCACGGGCCGCGCGATCGACTCGATGTCGACGGCCTGGAAGTCTTCCTTGTACAGGCGGGCGCGCGGCGCCTGGCCCGTGATGCACAGGATCGGCACCGAGTCGGCCTGCGCCGCGTACAGGCCCGTGATCATGTCGGTGCCGGCCGGGCCCGACGTGCCGATGCACACGCCGATATTCCCGGCGGCGGCGCGCGTGAATCCTTCCGCCATGTGCGAGGCGCCCTCGACGTGGCGGGCCAGGATGTGGCGGATGCTGTCGCGCTTGCGCAACGCGGCGTACAGCGGATTGATCGCCGCGCCCGGCACGCCGAACGCCACGTGCACGCCTTCCTTTTCCATCACCAGCACTGCTGCTTCTGCTGCGGTCATCTTGGCCATCATTCCTCCGGCGGGATGGTTGTGCGAATCGATGAGCCCATGCTAGGACGGGGCGGCGCGTTTGATAAGGCCACAAAAAATCCGTGTATTCGATACCTGGGGTATGGAATACTGGGCACTCATCGGGACGGTTCCACTGAGACAGGCGCCTATGGACAAGATCAAGGAGATGACCGCCTTCGTCGACGCCGTCGACCAAGGCAGCCTGGCGCGCGCGGCGCTGGCCCAGCACGTCACGCCCGTGATGCTGGGACGCCGCATCGACGCGCTGGAGCGCAGGCTGGGCGTGAAGCTGCTGCACCGGACCACGCGCCACCTCACGCTGACGGAAGCGGGAACGCTATTCCTGGAACATTGCCGCAAGCTGCTGTCGGACCTGGACCTGGCCGAGACCATCGTCTCCGAAGGACGCGGCGAGGCGAGCGGCCACCTGATCGTGTCGGCACCGGCCGCATTCGGGCGGCTGCACGTGGCGCCGCATGCGCCGCCCTTCCTGGCCGCGCATCCGAAGGTGCGCATCTCGTTCAACCTCACCGACCAGGTCGTGGACCTCGTGCGCGAAGGCTACGAGCTCGGCATCCGCATCGGCGGCGCGCTCGATCCGAGTTCCGTCGCGGTACGCCTCGCGTCGAACCGCCGCGTCGTGTGCGGCACGCCCGCCTACTTCGCGCGCTGCGGCGTCCCGCGCACGCTGGACGACCTGGCGCAGCACAACTGCCTCGCCTTCAACCTGCAGGGCGGACAGCAGCGCGGCTGGTATTTTCAAAAGGACGGCAAGCCCGTCACCATCAAGGTCGGCGGCAACCTCGATTGCAACGACGGCGAACTGCTGCACCGCTGGGTAAGCGAGGGACTGGGCCTGGCATGGCGCTCGACCTGGGAGATCCAGGCCCAGCTGGCGGCAGGGGAATTGATGACGGTGCTGGACGACTACGCGCTGCCCGACTACGACATCATGGCCGTCTACATGCAGCAGCGGCACCTGCCGGCGCGCGTGCGCGCCTTCATCGATACCTTGAAGGCGACCTATGCGCAGCCGGGGTACTGGACTCGAAGCACCCCTTAGTCCGTAGGATGGGCGCGGCCGGCGCAGGCACCACGTGCCCACCGAACGTCAAATCACCCGCTCGGCGCGCAGCGCCGCGATCTGCAGCGGCGTATAGCCCAGCTGCGACAGCACCTCGTCCGTGTGTTCTCCCAGCAGCGGCGAGCGGCGCACCTCGGTCGGGCTGTCGGACAGCTTGATCGGATTGCCCACCGTGAGATAGCTGCCCCGTTCCGGATGCTCGACCTCGACGATGGTGCCGGTGGCGCGCAGCGACGGTTCCTCGGCGATCTCCTTCATCGACAGGATCGGGCCGCAAGGGATGTCGTACTGGTTCAGCACATCCATCACGTCGAACTTGGTGTGCTGCTTCGTCCACTCCTCGACCGTGGCGAAGATCTCCATCAGGCGCGGCAGGCGCGCGCGCGGCGTGGCGAAGTCCGGGTGCGCAATCCACTCCTCGCGCCCGATCACCTTGCAGATCGCCGGCCACACGGCCGCCTGCGCGATGAAATAGATGTAGGCGTTGGGATCGTCTTCCCAGCCCCGGCACTTGAGGATCCAGCCCGGCTGGCCGCCGCCGGACGCGTTGCCGGCGCGCGGCACGGACGTGCCGAAGCTGCCTTCCGGGTATTGTGGATATTCCTCCATCACGCCCGTGCGTTCGAGGCGCTGCTGGTCGCGCAGCTTGACGCGGCACAGGTTCAGCACGGCATCCTGCATCGCCGTCAGCACGCGCTGGCCGCGGCCCGTGCTCGTGCGCTGGTACAGCGCGGTAACGATGCCCAGGGCGAGATGCAGGCCGCTGCCGCTGTCGCCGATCTGGGCGCCCGTCACCACGGGCGGGCCGTCGTCGAAGCCGGTGGTGGAGGCGGAGCCGCCCGTGCACTGGGCGACGTTCTCGTACACCTTGCAGTGTTCGTAGGGGCCGGGGCCGAAACCCTTCACGGAGGCGACGATCATGCGCGGGTTCAGCTGCTGGATGCGCTCCCAGGTAAAGCCCATGCGGTCCAGCGCGCCCGGCGCGAAGTTCTCGACCAGCACGTCGCAGTCGCGGATCAGCGTCTCCAGCACCTCCTTGCCGGCCGGGTGCTTGGCGTCGAGCGTGATCGAGCGCTTGTTGTGGTTGAGCATCGTGAAGTACAGGCTGTCCACGCCGGGAATGTCGCGCAGTTGGGCGCGCGTGGCGTCGCCCTCGCCGGCGCGCTCGACCTTGATGACGTCGGCGCCGAACCAGGCCAGCAGCTGGGTACACGTGGGGCCCGACTGGACGTGGGTGAAATCGAGAACGCGAACGCCTTCCAGTGCCTTGCTCATGCCCGTCTCCTCGGATGTTTTATGCGTACTCGGCAGCGGGGCGCGCCGGTGCCGGGCCATCTTATCGAAACAATCACGAATCACCACTTGACCGCGATCAAGATTTACAAAATGCGGATCAGATCAGAACAGGGTTTCCAGCGCGCCGGACGCGCTGCCGTCGTAGCCGGGCAAGCCGTCCAGCACGGTGCGGAAGGCGGCGCTCTCCAGCGCCGCGCGCACGGCGGCCAGCAGCGGCGTGGCCAGGGCCGTCTTGTCGCAGGCGAGGAAGTAGCGTTCGCGGCAGACGGGGATGAAGTCGAGGTCGAAGCGCCGCGCCGCCGTCTCCACGCCGAAGCTGACGTCGGCCATGCCACTCGCCACGTAGGCCGCCACCGCCGCATGCGTGAATTCGGCGCTGTCGAAGCCGGCGATGCGCGATGGGTCGAGCGCGCGGTCGGCCAGCAGCAGTTCCAGCAGCACGCGGGTGCCGGAACCATGCTGGCGGTTGACGAAGCGCAGGTCGGGACGCACGAGGTCGTCCAGCCCCGCTACCCCCTTCGGATTGCCCCTTCCGACGAACAGGCCCTGCTGGCGGCAGGCCAAGTGCAGGAAGGCGTGGCGCGCCGGGTCCAGCCACTGGCGATGCGCGGCGACGGCAGCCGGTTCGAACTGGCCGACGGGCAGGTGGAAGCCGGCCAGGTCGCACTCGCCCCTGGCCAGCGCCGCCACGGCTTCCGTGCTGCTGCGGTACTTGATGTCGACCGTGACGCCGCCCTCGCCCAGCTGCGTGACGAGGGCCGCCACCGCGAAGCCGTGCGAGGCGGTCAGGCGCAGCACCTGGGCATCGGCGGCCAGCACACGCGCCAGTTCCTGCTGCAGTTCGGACGCCAGGCTGTCCAGCAGGGGACTCAGGCGGGCGCTGATGCGGCGGTCGGCCCAGATCAGTTTTTCCGCCAGCGGCGACAGCAGCGTGCCCTGGCCGCGCACCTTGTGCACCAGGCGCGCGCCGAACTGCTCGCCGAACTGCTCCAGCAAACCCCAGGCGTGGCGGTAGGACATGCCGCAGGCCGCCGCGGCCTTGCTGATGCTGCCGGTCTCGCTCACGGCCGTCAGCAAGGCCAGGAGCGCAGGCAGGGCGACGGGCGTGCCGCGGGCATCGCGCAGGATCCAGTCGGGGCGGATATCGACCTTCAGCATATGCAAATCATTTCCTATTGATTCAACATTTTGCGGGTGCTAGGCTGGATTTATAACACCAAACCGGGCCGGCATATGTTCGACCGAACATGAGCGGGCTTCAAAGGAGACACGATGAACGCACAGCCTGCCCCCGCCGCCGGCGGTTTCACCATCGATATCACCAGTCACCTCGCCGCCATCCTCGACGAGCACGACACGCGCCAGGACCAGCTGCTGCCCGTGCTGCACGCGCTGCAGGACCGCATCGGCTTCGTTCCGCCCGATGCCGTGCCGGCCATCGCCGAACACTTCAACCTGTCGCGCGCCGAAGTCCACGGCGTGATCACGTTCTACCACCACTTCAGGAGCAGCGCGCCGGCGCGCCGCACGGTGCAGCTGTGCCGCGCCGAAGCCTGCCAGAGCATGGGCGCCGACCGCCTGCTGGCGCATGCGCAGCAGGCGCTCGGTTGCGGCCTGCACGAACACAGCGCCGACGGCGCCTTCGCGCTGGAGCCCGTGTACTGCCTGGGCCTGTGCGCCAGCTCGCCCGCCATGAGCATCAACGGCGTGCCCTTCGCCCGCGTGACGCCGGCGCGCTTCGACCGGCTGGTCGCGGACGCCGGCACCCAATCCACCACCCAAGCCGCCACGGAGGCCGCATGAGCACGCGCATCTACGTTCCCTGCGATTCCGCCGCGCTGGCGGTCGGTGCCGACGACGTCGCCGCCACCGTCGCGGCCGAGGCGGCGCGGCGCGGCGTCGACGTCGAGATCGTCCGCAACGGCACGCGCGGCCTGCTGTGGCTGGAACCGCTGGTCGAGATCGACACGCCGGCCGGCCGCATCGGCTTCGGTCCCCTCGATGCCGCCGACGTGCCCGCCCTGTTCGACGCCGGCTTCCACACGGGCGTGGGCGACCATCCGCTGTGCCTCGGCCTCGTCGAAGACATCCCCTACCTGGCGCGCCAGCAGCGCCTGACGTTTTCCCGCATCGGCATCACCGACCCGCTGTCGCTGGACGACTACGAAGCCCACGGCGGCTTTCGCGGCCTGCGCAACGCCTTGCTGATGGCGCCGTCCGAGATCGTGGCCGCCGTCACCAGCTCCGGCCTGCGCGGACGCGGCGGCGCCGCCTTCCCCACGGGGATCAAGTGGAACACGGTGCTCAAGGCTCCGGGCACGGAAAAATACATCGTCTGCAATGCCGACGAGGGCGATTCCGGCACCTTCGCCGACCGCATCGTGATGGAGAGCGATCCGTACATGCTGGTCGAGGGCATGACGATCGCCGGCATCGCCGTGGGCGCCACGCGCGGCTACATCTACGTGCGCAGCGAATACCCGCATGCGATGGCGCGCCTGGAAGCGGCCATCGACAAGGCACGCCAGGCGGGTTTCCTGGGCCGCAGCCTGCTCAGCACGGGCCGCACCTTCGAGCTCGAGGTGCGCAAGGGCGCCGGCGCCTACATCTGCGGCGAGGAGACGGCGCTGCTGGAAAGCCTGGAGGGAAAACGCGGCATCGTGCGCGCCAAGCCGCCGCTGCCCGCGCTGGCCGGCCTGTTCGGCAAGCCCACCGTGATCAACAACGTGCTGTCGCTGGCCGCCGTGCCCCTGATCCTCGACAAGGGCGCCCAGTACTACCAGGACTACGGCATGGGCCGCTCGCGCGGCACGCTGCCCGTGCAGCTGGCCGGGAACATCAAGCACGGCGGCCTGATCGAGCTGGCGTTCGGTGTCACGCTGCGCGAGATCCTGTACCACTTCGGCGGCGGCAGCGCCTCGGGCCGTCCCATCAAGGCCGTGCAGGTGGGCGGTCCGCTCGGCGCCTACCTGCCGGAATCGCAGTGGGACACGCCGCTCGACTACGAAGCGTTCGCCGCGCTGTGGGCGGTGCTGGGCCACGGCGGCATCGTCGTGCACGACGACAGCGCGGATCTGGCGCAGCTGGCGCGCTACGCGATGGAATTCTGCGCCGCCGAATCCTGCGGCAAGTGCACGCCTTGCCGCATCGGTTCCACGCGCGGCGTGGAAGTCATCGACAAGATCCGCGCCGGCCACCAGCGCGCGCAACAGGTCGTGCTGCTGCGCGACTTGTGCGACACGATGCTGAACGGTTCGCTGTGCGCGATGGGCGGCATGACACCGTACCCGGTCCTGTCCGCGCTGAACCACTTCCCCCAAGACTTCGGCCAGCCTGGCGCAGACCAGCAAGCCGCCTGAGGAGACGACGATGATCGAAACCATACTGACCCGCGACCTGGGCACGCCGCCGCCCGCGTTCGTGGAAGCCGCCACCGAATTCGTCACGCTCACCATCGACGACCGCCAGGTGACCGTCCCGCTGGGTACATCCGTGATGCGCGCCGCCGCCCTCTCGGACATCAACATCCCGAAGCTGTGCGCCACCGACAGCCTGGAACCGTTCGGCTCCTGCCGCCTGTGCCTCGTCGAGATCGAGGGCCGGCGCGGCTATCCCGCCTCCTGCACGACGCCGGCCGAACAAGGCATGGTCGTGCGCACGCAATCGCCCAAGCTGCA
Organism: Massilia sp. YIM B02763; assembly: GCF_030412015.1. Lineage (GTDB taxonomy): Bacteria > Pseudomonadota > Gammaproteobacteria > Burkholderiales > Burkholderiaceae_D > Telluria. Next base: position 66,634 of record NZ_JASNRD010000018.1, read on the forward strand.
GCAGCTGCGCAAGGGGGTGATGGAGCTGTACATCTCCGACCACCCGCTCGACTGCCTGACCTGCCCGGCGAACGGCAATTGCGAGTTGCAGGACATGGCCGGCGTGACGGGCCTGCGCGAAGTACGCTACGGCTACGAGGGCGAGAACCACCTGAAGCTCGCGAAGGACGAATCGAACCCCTACTTCACCTTCGATTCCTCGAAGTGCATCGTGTGCAACCGCTGCGTGCGCGCCTGCGAGGAAACGCAGGGCACGTTCGCACTGACGATTTCCGGGCGCGGCTTCGACTCGCGCGTCTCGGCCGGCCAGAACCAACCGTTCATGGAATCGGAATGCGTGTCCTGCGGCGCCTGCGTGCAGGCCTGCCCGACCGCCACGCTGCAGGAAAAGACCGTCATCATGCTGGGCCAGGCCGAGCACAAGGTGACGACCACCTGCGCCTATTGCGGCGTCGGTTGCTCGCTGACGGCGGAAATGAAGGGCAGCGAAGTGGTGCGCATGGTGCCCGCCAAGGACGGCAAGGCCAATGAAGGCCATGCCTGCGTGAAGGGCCGCTTCGCCTGGGGCTATGCCACGCACAAGGACCGCATCCTGAAGCCCATGATCCGCGCGAAGATCACGGACCCGTGGAAGGAGGTCAGCTGGGACGAGGCGCTCGACTACGCCGCCTCCGAGTTCAAGCGCATCCAGGCGAAGTACGGCCGCGACGCCATCGGCGGCATCGTCTCCTCGCGCTGCACCAACGAGGAAGGCTACCTGGTGCAGAAACTCGTGCGCGCCGCGTTCGGCAACAACAACGTCGACACCTGCGCCCGCGTGTGCCACTCGCCCACCGGCTACGGCCTGAAGCAGACGCTGGGCGAATCGGCCGGCACGCAGAGCTTCAAGTCGATCGAGCACTGCGACGTGGTGATGGTCATCGGCGCCAACCCCACCGACGGCCACCCCGTGTTCGGTTCGCGCATGAAGAAACGATTGCGCCAGGGCGCGAAGCTGATCGTCGTCGACCCGCGCCGCATCGACCTGATCAAGTCGCCGCACGTGCGCGCCGACGTCCACCTGCAGCTGCGGCCCGGCACCAACGTGGCGCTGCTGTCCGCGCTGGCCCACGTGATCGTCACGGAAGGCTTGCTGGCGGAACGCTTCATCGCCGAACGCTGCGAGGAACGGGCGTTTGCTCAATGGCGCGATTTCGTCGCGCGGCCGGAACAATCGCCGGAAGCGACCGAGGACGTCACCGGCGTGCCGGCGCGGCTGGTGCGCGAAGCGGCGCGCCTGTACGCGACGGGTGGCAATGCCGCGATCTTCTACGGCCTGGGCGTCACGGAACATGCGCAGGGTTCCACTGCGGTGATGGCCATCGCCAACCTGGCGATGGCGACGGGGAACGTGGGACGCGAAGGCGTGGGCGTGAACCCGCTGCGCGGCCAGAACAACGTGCAGGGCTCGTGCGATATCGGCTCCTTTCCGCACGAGCTGCCGGGCTACCGCCACGTGTCCGACGGCACCGTGCGCGGCCTGTTCGAGCAGGCCTGGGGCGTGCCCCTGCAGGCGGAACCGGGCCTGCGCATCCCGAACATGTTCGAGGCCGCGCTGGACGGCAGCTTCCTGGGCCTGTACTGCCAGGGCGAAGACATCGTGCAGTCCGACCCGAACACGCAGCACGTGACGGCCGCCCTGCAGGCGATGGAATGCGTGGTGGTGCAGGACATCTTCCTGAACGAGACGGCCAAGTTCGCCCATGTGCTGCTGCCCGGCTCCTCGTTCCTGGAAAAGGACGGCACCTTCACCAATGCCGAGCGGCGCATCTCGCGCGTGCGCAAGGTGATGCCGCCGCGCGCCGGCTATGCCGACTGGGAAGTGACGGTGGCGCTGTCGAACCGCCTGGGCTACCCGATGCACTACACGCATCCGTCCCAGATCATGGACGAGATCGCCCTTCTGACGCCCACCTTCGCTGGCGTCAGCTACCGGCGGCTCGATGAACTGGGCAGCATCCAGTGGCCCTGCAACGACGCCGCACCGGAAGGCACGCCGACGATGCACATCGACGCATTCGTGCGCGGCAAGGGCCGCTTCATCATCACCCAGTACGTGGGCACGTCGGAAAAGGTGACGCGCAAGTATCCGTTGATCCTGACCACGGGCCGCATCCTGTCGCAGTACAACGTGGGGGCGCAGACGCGGCGCACGGAGAACGTGCGCTGGCATGCGGAGGACCGCCTCGAGATCCATCCGCACGATGCGCAGGAGCGCGGCATCAAGGAAGACGACTGGGTCGGCATCGAAAGCCGCGCCGGCGCCACGGTGCTGCGCGCGCTCGTCACGGAACGGATGCAGCCGGGCGTCGTCTACACGACCTTCCACTTCCCGGAATCGGGCGCCAACGTGATCACGACGGAGAATTCGGACTGGGCCACCAACTGCCCCGAGTACAAGGTGACGGCGGTGCAGGTGATGCCGGTGCAGCAGCCGTCCGAATGGCAGCAGCAGTACCGGCGCTTCAACGACACCCAGCTGCAGCTGGCCGATGCCAACGTCACGGCGTGAAAGGACGACGATGAATATCGACCACCTGGTCACGATGGCCAACCAGATCGGCACCTTCTTCGCGTCCTTCCCGGACCGCGAGGAAGCGCATGCGGGCATCGCCACCCACCTGGAACGCTACTGGGCGCCGCGCATGCGCGTGAAGCTGTACGAGCATGTGGACAGCACGCGCGGGCTCGGGCTCGATCCGATCGTGCTGTCGGCGATCGCGGTGCAGCGCGGGCTGCACGAACTGCCGGTCGCGGAGAATACCTCGGTGCCGAAAGACGAGGATACGGGAGGGGATGCCGGATGAAAAAATGGTGGGCATGTGATGCCCACCATGTATGACGTGAAACCTCGGCTGCTTACGCGGCGACGCCCGCCTCGTGCGCCTGCTGGTCCGCGTGGTACGAGGAACGCACCATCGCGCCCACGGCCGCGTGCACGAAGCCCATCTCGTAGGCCTTTTCCTCGAACATCTTGAACGTGTCCGGGTGCACGTAGCGGCGCACTGGCAGGTGCGAGTTCGACGGGGCCAGGTACTGGCCGATGGTCAGCATGTCGATGTCGTGCGCGCGCATGTCGCGCATGACCTCCAGGATTTCCTCGTCGGTCTCGCCCAGGCCGACCATCAGGCCGGACTTGGTGACGGCGTTCGGGTACTTGGCCTTGAAGTCGCGCAGCAGCACCAGCGAGTGCTGGTAGTCGGCGCCCGGGCGTGCTTCCTTGTACAGGCGCGGTACGGTTTCCAGGTTGTGGTTCATCACGTCCGGCAAGCCGTCGGCGAAGATGTTCAGCGCCTTTTCCAGGCGGCCGCGGAAGTCCGGCACCAGCACTTCGATCTTGGTGTTCGGCGACAGCGCGCGGGTCTTCTGGATGCACTCGACGAAGTGGCCGGCGCCGCCGTCGCGCAGGTCGTCGCGGTCCACCGAGGTGATCACGACGTAGGACAGGCGCAGGTCGGCGATGGTCTTGGCCAGGTTGCCCGGCTCGTTGACGTCGAGCGGGTCCGGGCGGCCGTGGCCGACGTCGCAGAACGGGCAGCGGCGGGTGCACTTGTCGCCCATGATCATGAAGGTCGCGGTGCCCTTGCCGAAGCATTCGCCGATGTTCGGGCAGCTGGCTTCCTCGCACACGGTCACCAGGTTGTTGGCGCGCAGGATGTCCTTGATCTCGTAGAAGCGCGACGAGGCGGTGGCGGCCTTCACGCGGATCCAGTCCGGCTTCTTGAGACGCTCATGCTGCTCGATCGGCACGATCTTGATCGGGATGCGCGACGTCTTGCTCGCGCCCTTCTGCTTTTCGCTGGCGTTGTAGGCTGCTGCTGCGGCGGTGCCGGTATCGATTTCGGAAGTCATATGGCTCTCTGCCCCGGTGGGCTTCAGTTGGGCTATCAGTTTGCGTCGATCGTTGCGGGCTGCGCCTCGGACGGCGCCGTCGAAAGATGGTGGACCAGCGCGCGCGCCAGCGCCTGCTGCACGTCGGCCAGCGGCGCTTCGACGCCCATGGTGCGCATGTCCACCGTGGCCAGCCCGGAATAGCCGCACGGGTTGATCCACGTGAAAGGAGACAGGTCCATCGCGACGTTCAGCGACACGCCGTGGTAGGTGCAGCCGTTGCCGCGCACCTTCAGGCCCAGCGCGGCGATCTTGGCGCCCGCATGGCCGCGGGACTGCGGTCCCTTGGCGATATAGATGCCGGGTGCGCCTTCGACACGTTCACCTTCCAGATTATACGCCGCCAGCACGTCGATGACCGCCTGCTCGATCTTGTTCACGAACTGGCGCGCGTACAGCTTGCCGCCCGGCTTGTTGCGGCGCAGGTCCATCAGCAGGTAAATCACGACCTGGCCGGGGCCGTGGTACGTGACTTCGCCGCCGCGGTCGGTCTGCACGACGGGCACGGCATGGGCCGGCACGCCGGGACCGGACAGCAGATGGCCGCGGTCGGCGCCCAGGCCCAGCGTGAACACGGGCGGATGCTCGACGATCCACAGTTCGTCGGGCGTGTCGGGGGTGCGCGCATCGGTAAAGAGGCGCATCTCGGCGAAGACGGGTTCGTAGTCGGCGCGGCCAAGCTCGCGGATGACCGGAGCGGCGGGACGGTTCGCTTGCATGAGGTATGGTCGGGGGCTGGTGTGCCCCGTCATTATAAGCCAGCCTGATGGCCTGCGCTGCAAGGCCCCGGCGGGCGGGGGCTTGCAGGCCCTGGATACAACGTTTACAGGACGATCTTGACCATCGGGTGGCCCGACAGTTCGCGGTAAATGTTGTCGAGCTGCTCACGGCTGGTGGCGCGCACCGTCAGCGTCAGGCCGATGTAGTTGCCGTTCGACGAAGGGCGCATCTCGACCTTGCCCGCGTGGAAAGTCGGGTCGTGGGCGACCACCACGTCGACGATGGTGGCGGCGAACTCGTCGTGCGTCGCGCCCATCACCTTGATGGGGAAGTCGCTGGGGTATTCGATGAGGGATTCTTTCCGGTCCATGGCCGCTCCTGTGTCAAAAATGCATTATTAGCCCGGCCCACATGGGCGAGGCCGACATTATCCTGCAAACGACGTAGGGTGGACAGCTTCGCCGTCCACGCGTTCCACGGCAGAAAGACCGTTGCGGCAATGCACCGCCGCTCGAACGCGTGGACAGCAGAGCTGTCCACCCTACGCATTTCTCCACGTATATGGGAACGCTTTCCCCGGTTTCAACGTTCCTGCTGGTGCCGGCCGCGGTTGTCCGTGTGCGCACGGCCGCCGTCGCCGCGGGGCGGCGGCGCGGGTGCCACGGCCTGTGCAGGCGGCGGGCTCGGACGTGCCGCCGGGGCGGGTGCCGGCGCGGGCGCCGGCACGGGCGGCGCGGCACGCGCAGGGCCGCCGAAGTCGCCGCGGTGCGGACGGTCGGGGCGCGGTTCCGGCCGCGATTCAGGACGCGGTTCTGGCCGGAATTCGGGACGCGATTCGGGCCGCGATTCGGGCCGCTCGAACCGCGGCACCGGCTGCGCGGCCTGCGGCGGGGCTGAAACGGCGGCCACGGGAACCGACGGCGGCGCCGTCTGGATCGAGGCCGGACGGTTGGGGCGCGGCTCGCCCATGCGGTCGCCACGGTCGCCGCGGTTGAACCGGTCCGGCCGGCCGTCGCCATCCGTGTCGCGGCGCCAGCCCGGACGGTTCTGCCACTGTTCCGGCACGCCCTGCTGCGGCGTCGGGCCGATGCCGTTCAGCGGCTGCGGACCGCCGGGCGGCAAGGGCTGCGGCGACTGGCGCGGCGGCGGGCTGGTGATCGTCAGCGGCTGCGGCGACTGGTGCGGCGTCGGGCTGACGATGCCCTGCGGCCGGACCGGTGTTGCCGGCGCCACCAGGCCCGGCGCGGGCGCGGCGCCGCCGACCTGGGCGACCTGGCCCGGCCGCGGGCGGCCGACGAAGCCGTCGCGGCCATCGACGCCATCGCGGTCGTTGCTGCTGGTCTCGATGACGCCACGGCCGCGGTGCGGCCGGCCGTCGACCTGCACATCCGGGCGTGGATCGGGACGGACATCGGGACGCATGCCCGGACGGATATCAGGACGGAAATCAGGACGGAAATCGGGACGCCCGTCGGGGCGCGACGGCCGCGGCGGCCGGTTCGGCGGCGCCGGCGGCGCGCCGGCCGGGGCGTTGTGCACCAGTATCGGCGGCACGGTGGCGATGGGTGCGCGCGGTACGTTGACGCGGCCCGGACGGCCGAACTGCTCGCGCGGCACGACGGTCAAGCCGGGCGGGCGGTAGTCGCGCGGACGGCGCGGATCGGGGCGCACGTGCGCATTCCACCATGCCGTGCGCGCGGCCGAGGCGCGCCAGCTCGGCACGAAGCGGTCGTGCGGCGTGAGCGGGTACCAGCCCGAGGCCGGATGGCGGTTGCGGTCGCGGAACGCGACGTTCCAGCCGGCGCCGCCGACCCAGCCGACCAGCGCGGGCGCCCACACGGGGCGCTCGTGGCGCGGTCCGCGGCGTCCCGGCGCCCAGGCCCAGCGGTTGCGCACCTGCACCCAGCGGCCGTAGTGGAACGGCGCATAGCCCCAGGGCGCATTGTCGACCCAGGTCCAGCCCCAGGGGTCGAGCCAGGTCCAGCTGCCGTCGCGGTACGGCACCCAGGTCGAGGCCACGGTCGGGGTCCACAGGGGGCCGTAGTCCTCGCTGGTGCTCCAGCTGCCGTAGCGGTCCAGGTCTTCGTAGCCCGTCATCTCGGGAGTGACGTAGCGTGCGGACGCCGCGTTGTCCTGCAGCCGGTCGCGCGCCGCGGCCCAGTCGTCGAAGCCGTCGCGCACGGCGGCCAGCGTGCGCACGTCGATGTCGCCCAGCTCGGCGCGGCGGCCGGCGCGCACCGTCAGCTGCGAACCGCCCGCCTCGACCTGGGCGGCGCCGTCGAACACGGTCACGAAGCTGGTGTCGCGCACGCGCTCGGCGTCCACGCGCAGGCGGCCGGGCTGGTCCAGGCGGATGCGCGCCTGCGGGGTCTCGAGTTCGAAGCCCTGCACGACGTCCGCATTGACCACGCGGATGCTGGCGCTGCCGTGGTGCAGGCGCAGGCGCATGGTGTAGTCGTCGAGCTGCAGCACCTCGAGCGAAGAGTCGCCGTCCAGGCGGATCGAGGTCGAGCCCACCTGCACCTCGGTGCGCCCGTTGGCCGCCGTGGCCAGCATGCTGCCCGTGGTGACGGGCCAGTTGATCTGGGCGGCGGACAATTCGGCGCCGACCTCGCTGCCGACGCTCACCTGGCCCTGGATGACGGCAAGGCGGCCGACCCGCGCCGGCGGCTCGGCATTGGAGGATGCGTCGATCGTCTCGGCGTAGTCGTCGTCGGAAGCGGTCGACACGGTCGACTGGGCAGTGGCAGGCGCGACGGCCAGGGCCGACAAGGTGGCGAGGGCCAGCAGCGTCGCCGCTTTCCTCATGGGGTGGTGGGGCATCGTTCTCTCCAGTCTCCGCACTGCATGATCGTGGGTGTCGTAGGACGCAGGCCGTCTACCTGATTACAACGCACGAGCGTGCGTACAGACTACACGCGTTACAAAACGTTGCGAAATACGGAACAGCGGCTACGTGACGCCGGATGCGTCAGGCCGCATGCCCGCGCTTGACGAAGAACAGCAGGCTGCCCATCACCATCAGCACGGCGCCGAAGAAACGGTTCTGGATTATCACGGCACGCGCGTCGCGGAACCAGCGCTGCATCGACGAGGCCAGGAAGGCATAGCCGTGCATGACGGTGGTGTCGATGGTGACCATGGTCGCGCCCAGGATCGCGAGCTGCGGCAGCACCGGCGCGTCCTTCGAGATGAATTGCGGCAGCACGGCGACCATGAAGATGATGCCCTTCGGATTGGTGGCGTTGGTGAGGAAGCCGGTCATCACGCGCCGGCCGAACGACGGGTGCGCGGCCATGCCCGAGGTCGACACGCTGGGGCCTTCCGCCTTGGCGCGCCACTGGCCGATGCCGAGCCAGATCAGGTACAGGGCGCCCACGGTCTTGACGACCGTGAAGGCCAGTTCCGACGCCATCAGCAGGGAGCCGACGCCGGCGCCGGCGATCACCAGCACGAGGATCAGGCCCAGTTGCAATCCCAGCACGGTGGCGCTGGCCTTCTTCAATCCGTAGGCCAGGCCGTGCGACATCGACAGCACGGCGCCCGAACCGGGAGAAATGGCGATCAGGATGCCGGCGATGACGAAGCCGATCCAGGTAGCGAAAGTCATGCTGGCAGGGGAATAAGGAATTCGGGGAAAGGGAAATGCGGGCATGGCACGCAGCACCCGGCGACGCCGGTGGCTGCGGCCAGCCGCAGGCACTGCTTACTTCTTCTTCGGATTGACGGCGCCCTTCAGGGTCGCGCCGGCAGCGAAGCGCGGCGTCTTCGACGCAGCGATCTTGATCACTTCGCCGGTTGCCGGGTTGCGGCCCTTGCGAGCAGCGCGCTTGGTGACCGAGAACGTGCCGAAGCCGGTGATGCCGACCGTGTCGCCTTTTTTCAGGCGCTCGGTGATGATGTCGATGATGGTGTTCACTGCATCGTTCGCAGCGGCGCCCGACATCTCGGTACGCTTCGCAAATTCAGCGATCAGTTCGCCTTTTTTCATAAATCCTCCGGGTTGAAAGAGCCGGAAGATTAGCATAATTAATTGCCATATGTAATCCAAATACAAGGCCCGGCGCGCCGTAGGCCCTGTACTGGCGGGGTTTGTGCGATCTGGCCGCCGTCGAACCCCGGATCCGCGCGGTGTCAGGCCGCCGACGGCACCGTTTCCGCACCGCCCAGGCGCAGGCGCAGGGCGGCGTTGATCAGGGTCTGGTAGCCGGTGCCCGTGCGTTCGGCGCGCGAACGGAACTCGTCCAGCACTTCGTCGTCGAGGTAGATCGTGATACGGGTCTTGCGCTTGGGCGGACGCGCACGGCGGCGCGGCGCGGTCGGCAGGTCGAACTTGGCGAGGTCGGCGATGTTGCTGGACATGGGCATCTCTCCTTCAGGTCTGGGAAAGGCTGCTGCACCGCAGCCGATGTTGGCAATATACGTATGCGCGCGCGCTCGTGCCCGCGAAAAGCGACGGGATGCAGTTTTCCGGGGTTGAAACGCAAATAAGAGGAATGAGCAGCCCCGGGCGCGCCCGAAGCGTGTGCAGCGGCGGGCGCCGCCTCGGTTAAGATGTGGTCAACTTGATATTTGTTTAGGAGTGGTACATGGCTGCAGGAAGCTTGCTCGCGCTGATCGACGATATCGCCAGCGTCCTCGACGACGTCGCCCTGATGAGCAAGGTGGCGGCCAAGAAGACGGCCGGCGTGCTCGGCGATGACCTGGCGCTGAACGCCCAGCAGGTGACAGGCGTGAACGCCGACCGCGAATTGCCCGTCGTCTGGTCGGTCGCCAAGGGCTCGCTGCGCAACAAGGCGATCCTGGTGCCGGCGGCGCTGGCCATTTCCGCTTTCCTGCCGCAGGCGATCACGCCCCTCCTGATGATCGGCGGCGCCTTCCTGTGCTTCGAGGGCTTCGAGAAGCTGGCGCACAAATTCCTGCACAGCGACGCGGAAGATGCGGCCCACGAAGAGGAACTCGCCGCCGCGCTGGCCGCAGGCAGCGACATGCGGACGGTGGAGCAGGACAAGATCAAGGGCGCCGTGCGCACCGACTTCATCCTGTCGGCCGAGATCATCGTGATCGCGCTGGGCGTGGTCAACGAGCAGAACACCTCGTTCGGCGCCCAGGTCGCCGCCCTCGTCGCGGTGGCGCTCGCGATGACGGTCGGCGTGTATGGCATCGTGGCCCTGATCGTCAAGATCGACGACGCCGGCCTGTACCTGAGCAGGAAGGCCAGCGGCTTCGCCCGGGGGATCGGCCGCATGCTGCTGGCGGCCGCCCCGCGCCTCATGAAGACCCTGTCGGTGGTGGGCACGGCGGCCATGTTCATGGTCGGCGGCGGCATCATCGGCCATGCGGTCGAGCCGCTGCACCACCTGGCGGAAAGCGCGGCGCACGCGGTGGCCGGCGTGCCCGTCGTCGGCGGCCTGCTGGCGGCCGTGGCGCCGACCGTCGTCGATGCCGTCGCCGGCGTCGTGATCGGCGCCGTCGTGCTGGCCGTGGTCACGCTGGTACAGCGCCTGCGCGGACGCAAGGCCGATCACTAAGTACTATCCACAACTCCCGTTTCCACGGCCGGGCATGCGCACCCGGCTGGTGCAGTTCCCCGTCCTTTCCCTCCCGCACGCACCGCCGTGCGGCATACCTTCCCGATACCGCACCACGGCGAACGACCGCCCGTCATACTTGCTGTTGCACATTTACATCCATACAAATTGAATGGATTGACAACAGGAATACGGTCCAGTCAGTATCAATACGGGCTTGCCACCATACGAGCCCATGGACAGCGCGGCGCACCGACCGGTAACGCCGCGGCAGCGTCCGCATCTCGCCGCCGCCGGCAACGCTGGAGGAGGCGCCCGACCAGGGAACAGGAGAACGCCGTATCGCATGCATGCCGGCCGGTTTCCCACGGCCAGGCGCCAGACCAGAATAAGGACAAGAGATGCAACAACGATTTGCGCCGGAAAAAACCGTACTCGCCGTCTCCATCGCCGCCCTGTTCGGCGCGATGGTCCCCGCCCAGGCCCAGGACACGGGCGCCGCCGAAGGCAACGCCGCCACCGTGGTCGTCACCGGTACCCGCGTGGCCAACCGCACCGCCCTCGACACCGCCTCCCCCGTCGACATCATCTCGGCCGACACGCTGAAGACCACCGGTTCCACGGAGCTGAACCAGGCGCTATCCGTCGCCCTGCCCTCGCTGAACTTCCCGCGCCCGGCGCTTACCGACGGCACGGACACGATCCGCCCGGCCACCCTGCGCGGCATGGCGCCGGACCAGAGCCTCGTGCTGGTCAACTCGAAGCGCCGGCACGCCTCCTCGCTGGTCAACCTGAACGGCAGCATCGGCCGCGGTTCGGCCGCCGTCGACCTGAACACGATCCCGTCCGCCATCGTCAAGAACATCGAGGTGCTGCGCGACGGCGCCGCCGCCCAGTACGGCTCGGACGCCATCTCGGGCGTCGTCAACGTGCGCCTGCGTACGGACCGCGACGGGGGCGAAGGCACCTTCACCTTCGGCGAGCGCAAGACCGAATACGACCTGTGGAACGACATTGCGCCGGCCGGCGCCACCTGGAGCGGACCGAACTCGCGCAAGCGCACCGACGGCCAGACCAAGACGGCCAGCGTCTGGAAAGGCCTGCCTTGGGGCGAGACGGGCTTTGTCACCATCGCGGCCGAATACAAGGACCAGCAGCACACGGAGCGCAGCGGCTACGACATGCGCCAGCAGTACGCCAAAGTGAACGGCGCCTTCGATCCGCGCGAGCTGACCATCAACCGCTTCAACGCCTGGTACGGCGACCCGGAAATGCAGCAGAAGACCGTGTTCGTCAACGCCGGCAACACCCTGGCCAACGGCGTCAAGGTCTACGGCTGGTCCAGCTACCAGCTGCGCGATGCCGAATCGGCCGGCTACTTCCGCCTGCCGCAGGATGCGCGCAACGTGCCGTCGATCTACCCGGACGGCTTCCTGCCGATCATCGCTCCCACCGTCGAGGACTTCAGCGCCGCCGCCGGCGCCAGCTGGACGATGGGAGAATGGGACCTGGACACCTCGCTCGTCTACGGCAAGAACCGGATGGACTACTCGATCGAGCACACGCTCAACGCCTCGATCGGACCCACGAGCAAGACCCAGTTCGACGCGGGCGGCTTCTCGTACAACCAGCTCGTCTACAACCTGACCGGCGTGCGCAAGTTCGACGTCAAGGGCCTGGCCTCGCCACTGAACCTCGCGATCGGCACCGAGGCGCGCCGCGAAGGCTACGAGATGCATGCGGGCGAACCGGACTCCTACCGTTCCGGCGGACGGCTCCTGGCCAACGGCACGCCGGCGGCGCCGGGCGCCCAGGTGTTCCCGGGCTTCCGTCCGTCCAACAACGTCAGCGCTTCGCGCACGGCGATCGGCGTGTTCGCCGACCTCGAGGCGAACGTCACCGACGCCTTCCTGGCCTCGGCGGCGGTGCGCGGCGAGCACTACAACGACTACGGCAGCAGCCTGGCCGGCAAGCTCTCGGGCCGCTACGACTTCAACAAGAACTTCGCGCTGCGCGGCTCGGTGCAGAACGGCTTCCGCGCGCCGTCGCTGCAGCAGCAGTACTTCACGTCGACGTCGACCAACTTCATCAACGGCGTCCCGTACGAGATCACGACCTTCAAGCCGAACGACCCGGTCGCCGTGGCGCTGGGCGCCAAGGAATTGAAGGCCGAGAAGTCGACCAACTTCTCGCTGGGCGCCGTGATGCGCTTCGCCCCGCTGAGCATCACCGTCGACGCCTACCGCATCAATATGCGCGACCGCATCGTGCTGTCCGAGAACCTGACCTCGACGGCGGTGCGCAACTATATCGTGGGCCAGGGCTTTGCCGGCGTGGGCGGCGGCCGCTTCTTCATCAACGGCGTGAACACCCGCACCGAAGGCGTGGACGTCGTCGCGAGCCTGCCGTGGAACGCGGGCGCCGCCGGGCGCTTCGACTTCACGCTGGCCGGCAACTTCAACCACACCGACGTGACGAAGGTACCGACCACGGCGCAGCTGGCCGCATTGAATCCCGCGCCGGTGCTGTTCGACCGCGTGAACGTGCTGACGCTGGAAAAAGGCCAGCCGAAGAACAAGGTCACGGCCAGCATGAACTGGAAGCTGGCGCAATGGGGCCTGACGGCGCGCGCCACCCGCTACGGCGAAGTGCTGGCCCCGGGCACCACGGCCGCCTTCGACTACGAACTGTCGGCCAGGACGATCGTCGACCTGGAAGCGCGCTTCGCCGCCACGCCCAAGCTGACGCTGGCCCTGGGCGCGGACAACGTCTTCGACAAGTACTCGGAAACGCTGCCGCCGTCGCTGAACACGACGGGCAACACGCCGTTCTCGAACTACACGCCGTTCGGCAACAACGGGCGCTACGTGTACGCGCGCGCGACGTACGCGTTCTAAGCCAACACGTCGTCCCTGCGAAGGCAGGGACCCAATTTCGCATGCGTCGTCGCAATGCAAACAACATTGGGTCCCTGCCTTCGCAGGGACGACGTTCATGCTTTTCCGTTTAAAATTCCTGTTTCGCCTCTCAACAGGAAGCCCCATGTCCCGCATCCGCCGCCACCTCGGCCTCGCCCTCCTCCTCGCATCGAGCACCGCCTTCTCCGCCACGCCCGCCTGGGTTGCGCGTAGCGACGCCTATACGCAGCCGGTCCTGAAGGACACGGGCAAGTACGTGCCCGAGGATGCCACCGAGCTGGGCGACGAGAGCTTCGACACGGCGGTGGTCGACCTCAAGCCGCGCTACTACGAGCGCGAGCTGGGCGACACGGAAAAGCGCCTGAAGGCGCTGCGCGTCCAGCGTGCGCGCGAACAGGATCCGAAGGTGCGCCAGGACCTCGACATCCTGATCGATTCGCGCGAAAAGAAAATCGCCACCATGAAGCTCGAGCACCAGTACCTGCTGAACTACATGAACGTGGGCGAACTCGTGTACGGCGGCCTGCGCGCCCTGCTCGACCCGCGCAACAAGCCGGAGCGACAGAAGCTGGCGCTGGTGCGCCTGAAGCGCTACGCCGGCAAGGAAGCGGGCTATACGCCCATCGCCCTGCTTGCGAAGGCGCGCGGCGAGGAACGCCTGGCCGACCGCAAGCTGATCGGCCCCTACGTGGGCGAGGTCGAGGAAGGCCTGAACAACAACGCCACCTACATGGATGGCATCGAGGAGCTGTTCAAGAAGGCCGGCGTGGCCGGCTGGGAAGCGGATTTCGCCGCATTGAAAAGCCAGGTGGCCGACTACGACGCCTGGGTGAAGGAGCACATCGTGCCGCGCGCGCGCAAGGAAGTGCGCCTGCCGGAAGCGCTGTACGTGAACCGCCTGGCCAACGTCGGTGTCGACATCGCGCCGGAACAGATGATCGAGCGCGCCGGCTTCGATTTCCAGGAAGTGCGCGACGAGATGCAGGTGGTGGCCAACGGCATCGCCGCGGACAGGAAGATGCTCACGTCCGACTACCGCGACGTGCTGCGCGAACTGAAGAAGACGTCGATTCCCGCCGACCAGCTGCTGCCCTACTACCGCGAGCGCCTGAAGGACATCGAGGGCATGATCCGCGCCCACGGCCTGGTCACGCTGCCGGAACGCGACGCGAACATCCGCGTGGCCACCGCCGCCGAGGCGGCGCGTTCGCCGGCCCCGTTCATGAGCCCCCCGCGCCTGATCGGCAACACGGGAGAATACGGCGAATTCGTGATCCCGCTGGCGAACCCGAACGCGAAGTCGAAGGACAAGATGAACGACTTCGACTTCACCGCCATGGCGTGGACGCTGGCCGCGCACGAGGCGCGTCCCGGCCACGAGCTGCAATTCGCCTCCATGGTCGAGCAAGGCATGTCGGTGGCGCGCGCCAGCTTCGCCTTCAACAGCACCAACGTCGAAGGCTGGGGCCTGTATTCCGAGGCGCTGATCCTGCCCTACATGCCGCCGGAAGGCCAGCTGGTGTCGCTGCAGGCGCGCCTGCTGCGCATGGCGCGCGCCCTGCTCGACCCGCAGATCAACCTGGGCCGCATGACGCCGCAGCAGGCCAAGGATTTCCTGATGCAGGAAGTGGTGCTGTCCGAGCCGTTCGCGCAATCGGAAGTCGACCGCTATTCCTACCGCAGCCCGGGCCAGGCCACGTCCTATTACTACGGCTACGTGAAACTGCGCTCGCTCAAGACGCTGGCCGAGATCGCACTGGGCAAGGATTTCGACCTGAAAGCGTTCAACGACTTCGTGATCGCCCAGGGCATCCTGCCGCCGGCACTGCTGAAGCAGGCTGTACTGGAAGATTTCATTCCGGCGCAGAAAGCCCGCGTGGCGGCCAAATAACGGGCTGCGCTATCCTGCGCCACGTGCGCGGGGAACCCGGTAAGGTTGTTCCATCTTTTCCGATCTTATGGAGGTTCTCATGCGCAAGATGATCCTGATGGCCATCGCTGGTTTCCTGTGGAAAAAATTCCAGTCGAAAGGCGGCTTCAAGCAGACCTATAGCAACCAGCAGATGCGCCGCTACTGAGCGGTAGTGTACCGATACCATGCCCGCCGCCCGGCGGGCATTTTTCGTTGGAGGACATGATGCGTGCTTACCAGATCCTGCCCGGCAAGGGCGTCGACGCGCTGCACAGCGTGGCATATCCGAACCGCGAGCCGGGCGCCGGCGAAGTGCGCGTGCGCGTGCACGCCGTCTCGCTCAACTACCGCGACCTGATGGTGGCCAGGGGCGACTACCTGGTCAGCGTCGACGACCCCATCATCCCCTGCTCCGACGGCGCCGGCGAAGTGATCGCCACGGGGCCGGGCGTGACGTCGCTGCAGGCCGGCGACCGCGTGACGGCGTCGTTCTTCCCGTACTGGGAAGACGGCCGCACGGGGTCGGAGAAGGTACGCCTGGCGCTGGGCGGCAATATCGACGGCATGCTGGCCGAGGAAGTGGTGCTGGACGAACGGGCGCTCGTGAAGATTCCCGCGTCGATGAGCTTCGTCGACGCCTGCACCCTGCCCTGCGCCGGCGTGACGGCGTGGAACGCCATCTTCGAATCGAGCAACGCCATCCGCCCCGGCGACACCGTGCTGCTGCTGGGAACGGGCGGCGTATCCGTGCTGGGCCTGCAGCTGGCGCGGGCGGCGGGGCTGAACACCATCATCACCTCGTCCAGCGACGAGAAGCTGGAGCGGGCGCGCGACCTCGGTGCCCACCACACGATCAACTACCGCAGCTTTCCCGAATGGCAGGAAGAAGTGCTGCGCGTGACGCATGGCGTCGGTGCCCACGTGGTGCTCGAAGTGGGCGGACAGGGCACCGTCAACCGCTCGGTGGCGGCGGCGGCGATGGGCGGCAGCGTGGCCGTCATTGGCGGCGTCAGCGGCTTCGGCGGCGAAGTGAATCCGGGCGCCCTGCTGATGGGCGCCAAGCGCCTGGTCGGCATCTATGTCGGCAGCCGCGCGATGCTGGAAAAGGTCGCGGGCTTCGCCGCCACGGCGGGCGTGCAGCCGGTGGTCGACCGCGTATTCGACTTCGACCATGCGCCGGACGCCTACCGCTACATGGAATCCGGCGCCCATTTCGGCAAGGTCGTCGTCGTCGTCACGTAAACGAATGGTGGGGTGATTGATGCCGCTCTGGCATCAATCACCCCACCAGATCCATCAGCGGCGCTCGAGCTTGATCAGTTCGATCTCGAACAGCTTCGGCCACAACTTGCCCGTGACGTACAGGTGCTTGCCCTTCGGTTCGTAGGCGATGCCGTTCAGGACCGCGTCGACGTTGCTGGTGCCGCGCTTGTCCGGCGGCAGCAGGCCGGTCAGGTCGATCCAGCCGACCACGTTGCCGCTCGCCGGGTCGATGCGCGCGATGACGTCGGTGCCCCAGACGTTGGCGTACAACTGGCCGTCGACCACTTCCAGCTCGTTCAGCTGCGGCACCGGCTTGCCTTCCGCATTCACGCGGATGCGGCGCTTTTCTTCCAGCGTCCTGGGGTCGAGCACGCGGATCTCCGGCGTACCGTCGCTCATGTAGACGACGTTCGCGTCGCTGGCCAGGCCCCAGCCTTCTCCCTTGTAGTTGAAGCGGCTCTTGAGCGCGAACGTCTTCGCGTCGTAGACGAAGCCGACGTTCGACTGCCAGGTCAGGCCGACGATGGTGTCGCCCACGGCCGTCGACCCTTCGCCGAAGTACTCGGGCGCCAGGTCCTTCTTCTGCAGCACCTTGCCGGTCTTGAGGTCGACGCGGCGCAGCGAGGACTGGCCCTTCTGGCCGGTGCTCTCGTACAGGTGGCCGTCCTTGAAGAACAGGCCTTGCGTGAAGGCTTGCGGATCGTGCGGGTAGGTGTTCTTGACAACGAAGCCGTAGATGGGAATGGCGGCCTGCGCCTGCGGCATGAAGAAGGCGGACAGGGACAGCGCGGCGGCCAGCGGGAAGAAGGCGAGTTTGTTCATGGTTTTCCACGTTCGGGAGCCGGACTAGCATACCAGCAACCCGTCGCGCTTGCCTCAGCCTTGCGGCCCGGCCTGCCCCTGCACGATGGCGGCGATGGCGCCGCGCACGAAGCCGAGCACCGGGTCGTGCTCGCGGCGGCGGTGCCACAGCAGGCCGATGTCCATGCCCAGCTCGTCGATGTCGAGCGGCGCCACCACCATGTCCGGCATGTCGCGGTAGATGCCGCTGTAGATGCGCGGCTGCAGCGACACGACCGGCATCGTCGCCAGCAGGCGCGCGGTGGCGAGCTGGCTGTCGGACAGGGCGATCACGTTGCGCTGCAGGCCGCGCGCGGCGATCACCTCGTCGACGATGGAATCCTCCTCGCCGCGCCAGCCCAGCGCCACCTGCGGATAGCGCACGGCCGCGTCCAGGGTCATCGGCCCGTCCGGCCGGACCTGGCTGCGCGCGTACACGGCGTCGAAGCCGCAGCGCACCAGATGCTGCATGCCGTGCCAGTCGCGCTGGCCCGGTTCCGGCACCCACAGCGCCAGGTCGACATCCTCGGCATCGATGGCGGCCGGCAGTTCGTTGCGGCTGAACTGGCGCGACCACAGGCGCAGCCCCGGCGCGACGGCGTTCGCGCGCTGCATCAGCGGCGGCAGCAGCATCGCTTCCAGGCCGGCGATCAAGCCCAGCTTGACGGTCGCGCGCACCTGGGCGAGGTCGACCTGCTCGCGCGCGAACAGGAAGCCGTGCGCCTGTTCCAGCCAGTCGTGCACGCGCGGTCCCAGTTCCAGCGCCAGCGCACTGGGCTCCATGCGGTTGCCGGCGCGGACGAACAGCGGATCGCCCAGCGCCTCGCGCAATCGCGCCAGCGCATGGCTCATCGCCGGCTGGCCGATGAACAGCCGGGCGGCCGCGCGACCCACGTGGCGCTCGGCCATCAGGGCGTCGAAGGCGACCAGCAGGTTCAGGTCGATGCGGCGGAAATCCGCATGGCGCAGCGGCAGCGCGTCCACGGCCTCACGCCCCTTCCTGCTGCGCCAGCTCCCGTACCAGCGTGGCCACCAGCTCGGCGGCCGGCATGGCCCGCGCCAGCGCGAACGCCTGGCCGGCCCAGTTGACGGAATAATCCTGGTTGCCGTTCTTCGCGGCGGCCGCGTTCAGCGCCTTGGCCGCGTCGTAGGCGATCGGGTAGTCCGGCACGGGCGGCCGGGAGGCCGCGCCGACGTCGGAAAACTGGCGGTTGACCAGGCCGCGCGCGGGCCGGCCGGAAATGGCGTCGGTGACGGCGGTGATGTTCGTGTCGCCGGCCGCGAGCAGGGCGCGGTGGTGGCTCGTGGCCGAGGATTCGGGGCAGGGGATGAAGGCGGTGCCCAGCTGCGCGCCCTCGGCGCCCAGGCGCAGCGCCGCGGCGATGCCGGCGCCGTTCATGATGCCGCCGGCGGCCACCACCGGAATGCGCACCGCCTGCGCCACCAGCGGCAGCAGGGCGAAGGTGCCGATGGCGGCGTCGCCGTTCTCCGGATCGAAGGTGCCGCGGTGGCCGCCCGCCTCGTATCCCTGGGTGACGACGACGTCGATGCCCGCTTCCTCGACCTGGCGCGCCTCCCACGGCGTGGTGGCGCTGGCCAGCAGCACGATGCCGGCATCCTGCAGCGCGCGGATGCGGTGCGCGTCGGGCAGGCCGAAGTGGAAGCTGACCGAGGGCGGGCGCAGTTCCAGGAACAATTCCAGCATCGCGTCGTCGTCGACGAAGGTGTTGTAGATGGTGCTCAACGTGGCCGGCGGCGCCGCGCCGAAGGCGGCAAAGTGCGGGGCGAGCCAGTCCAGCCAGGCCGCTTCGCGCGCCGGATCGGGCACGGCGGGGCGGTGGCAGAACACGTTGACGCTGAACGGCCGGTCGGTCAGGCGCCGCAACGCGTCGATGGCGCTGCGCGCCTGGGCGGCGCTGCCGTGGCCGACGGCGATCGCGCCCAGGCCGCCCGCATTCGAGACGGCGGCGGCCAGCGCCGGCGTCGAGACGCCCGCCATCGGCGCCGAGATGATGGGATGGGCGATGCGCAGCAGGGACAGCAGGTCCGGTTTCATGACGGCCTCCAGCGTTGTTGGCGATCCGGAAAGTATAGCGAAACCTTCCAGTCCCTTCCGAACGATCAGTTGGCAGGAAGGGCATACTGCGCGACAGTCATCGTATTCCGATTTGCGCTAGCATGCGTGTTATTGCTTGGACATGTTGCCTCCATGTCATGAAGCCGCATTGGAATACGAAAGGACTTGTGATGGACAGTATCGACCTCGAAGTGCTGCAAGCCTGCGCCGCCTGGCTGCGCGCCGGCCACGCGTGCGAGTACGTGACGGTGGTGCGCACCTGGGGATCGAGCCCCCGCCCGGTGGGAGCGACGATGGCGATCCGCGCCGACGGCCAGGTGGTCGGATCGGTCTCGGGCGGCTGCATCGAGGACGACCTGATCGCCGCCGTGCGCGAGAAGGGCATCGTGCGCACCGCGCCCGAGGTGCTCACCTACGGCATCTCGGCCGACGAGGCGCACCGCTTCGGCCTGCCCTGCGGCGGCACGATCCAGCTGGTGGTCGAGCCGCTCGGCGCGCACAGCCGCATGGACGAGCTGCTGGCGCTGGCCCAGCGCCGCGTGCTGACGCGGCGCACGCTGGACCTGGACAGCGGCGCCGTCGCACTGTCGGAAGGCGTGGCCGACGAGCCCCTGCGCCTGGAAGACCGCCGCCTGGTCAGCATCCACGGACCGCGCCTGCGCCTGCTCGTCATCGGCGCCGGCCAGCTGTCGCAGTTCCTGGCCCAGATCGCGGTGGGCCTGGAATACCAGGTGACGGTGTGCGATCCGCGCGAGGAATACCGCGGCAGCTGGAGCCTGCCGGGCGTGCGCGTCGTGCACACGATGCCGGACGACGAGGTGCTGTCCATGCGCCTGGACAACCGCAGCGCCGTGGTGGCGCTGACCCACGATCCGAAACTGGACGACATGGCGCTGATGGAAGCGCTCAAGACCGACGCCTTCTACGTCGGCGCGATCGGCTCGCGCGCGAACAATGCGCGCCGGCGCGAACGCCTGCGCGAACTGGAGCTGACCGAGGAACAGATCGGCAAGCTGCACGGCCCGATCGGCCTGTACATCGGCAGCAAGACCCCGTACGAGATCGCCGTCTCGATCCTGGCCGAGCTCACCGCCGTCAAGAACGGCGTGGCGCTGCCCGCGCAGATGTCGGTCGAAGGCGGCAAGGCGCTGGCGGCGCAGGCGGCCGACGATCTGCCTGCGGCGCTGGCGGCCTGACGCCGTCCGCACGATGCATCGGAAACGACTTTACCAACGACGACAGAAAGAGAGTTTGCATGAAAACCTGGATCACGCTGGCTGCGACGCTGGCACTGGCGGGCACCGCCCAGAGCGCGCTCGCCCAGGCCGACCTGGCCAAGGCAAAGAACTGCATGGCCTGCCACAACGTATCGACCAAGGTGGTCGGCCCGGCCTTCAAGGACGTGGCGGCCAAGTACGCCAAGGATGCCGACGCGGCGACGCGCCTGGCGCAAAAAATCCAGAAGGGCAGCCAGGGCGCCTGGGGTCCGGTGCCGATGCCGCCGAACCCGCAGGTGAGCGACGCGGAAGCCCAGTCCCTGGCCAAGTGGGTCCTGGCGCAGAAATGACGCCGGCGGGACGGCGCCACCGCCGCGCCGTCCCGCAATCCCCGGTTACGCGGCACGCACCAGCAGCGCCGCCAGCACCAGCATCGTCAGGCCCGTGAAGGTCTCGATCGCGCGCCACACCTTCGGACGCGCCAGTACGAAGGCGCAGCGCCGCGCCGCCAGTCCCAGTCCCGAAAACCACAGCAGCGACGCCGTCATCGCGCCCGCCGCGAACGACGTCCGGTGGTCCTGCGCCAGGCTGCTGCCGACGGCGCCCAGCAGCACCACCGTATCCAAATAGACGTGCGGATTCAATAGCGACAGCGCCAGCACCAGGCCCAGCGCCCTGGAGGCGCTGCCCGGCTGCGCAGCCGCTTCATCATCGTCCGCCACGCCGTTCTCCTGGCCGCGCCAGGCCGACCTCAGGCAGCGCAGGCCGTACCACAGCAGGAAGGCGGCGCCGCCCCAACGTGCGGCCATCATCACGCGCGGCGAGGATTCGACCAGGGCGCCGAAGCCGGACATGCCCAGCGCGATCAGGGTCACGTCGATGAGGATGCAGGCCGCCACCGTCGGCAGCACGTGGCGGCCGCGCACGGCCGTGCGGATCACATGGGCGTTCTGGGCGCCGATCGGCATGATCAGGCTGGCGCCCAGGCCGAGGCCCTGCAGGAAGATAGATGGGGAAAACATCGTGGCTCCGTATCGTCGGGACCCCAGCATGCCTTCCACGGATCGCCACATCAATTATATTAATGAAATCTAATCTTCATTAAGCCCGGCTAATCCATGCACATCGATCCCCGCCGCAGCGAGGCCTTCATTGCCACCGTCGACAGCGGCAGCCTGGAGGGGGCGGCGGCGCGCCTGAACGTGACGCCGTCCGCCATCTCGCAGCGCATCGCCGCGCTCGAGCAGGACCTGGGCACGCCGCTGCTGGTGCGTGCCCGTCCGTGCCGCCCGACAGCGCCCGGCATGCGCCTGCTGCAGTTCCTGCGCCGGCGCGCCTTGCTGGAACAGGAATTCTTTGCCGGGCAGGCCGAGGATGCCGGCCCGGCGCGCGTCGCGCTGGCCGTCAACAACGACAGCCTGGCGACCTGGCTGCTGCCCGTGCTGGCGCCGGTGCTGCTCGATGAAGGCCTGCTGGTCGAGTTCGTGCTGGACAACCAGGGCCATACCTTCGCGCTGCTGGAACAGGGAAGGGCGCTGGCCTGCGTCTCCGGCGAGACGGAACCGATGCGCGGCTGCACCGTGGAGCCGCTGGGCGCGATGCGCTACCGCATGGTCGGTTCGCCCGGCTTTGCCGCGCGCTGGTTTCCCGGCGGGATGACGCGCGAGGCGGCGCGGCGCGCGCCGGTGATGGTGTTCGACCGCAAGGACACGCTGCAGACGGTCTTCCTGCTGCGGCATTTCGGCCTGCCGGAAGGCGCCTATCCCTTCCACTACGTGCCGTCCAGCGACCCGTACGTGCAGGCGATCCGGCTCGGCCTGGGCTATGGCCTGCTGCCGCTCGAGCAATGCGCGGACATGCTGGCGTCCGGCGCCCTGGTCGACCTGGCGCCCGGCCTGTCCGTCGACGTGCCGCTGTACTGGCACGCCTGGCGCATCCAGCCGCCACGGCTGGAACGCATGGGCGCGGCCCTCGTCAGGGGCGCGCGTGCCGTGCTGCTGCCCTTGCCCGGCCCCGGATACGATAACGGCGATCTATCTATCCGCGGATAGACATCGATACAATACGGACAACGTCGGCCGCAAGGCCGTCCGCCATCCGCGTGGCATGCCTGGAGGAGGCATCGATGATCTGGGGTATCGAATTCTCGTCGGAGAAATTCCTGCCGACGCTGCCGGAGGATTGCCAGCTCGATTCCGGCCGCTACGGTTTCGAGCTGGCATTGTGGCTGGCGCAGGCGCTGAACCGGCAGGGCATCGTCACCGGCTATCCGAGCGGCGAGGAGTGGGCCTGGTTCCTGGACTACGAACCGTCGGAGGAACTGAGCCTGGCGATCTGCTGCGCCAGCTGCTGCGGCGCCAGGGCCGGCTATGACGGCCGGCCGATCGGCTGGTCGATCTCGATCCACGACCGGCGCCGCATGAACCAGCGCGTGCGCAACCTCGCGCACCATGCCGAGCTGGAAGCGCTGGGGCAGCGCATCGTCGCCCTGCTGCGCGCCGAGCAGATCGAGCCGGTGCAGGTGCGCGGCTAGGCTTGGACGGCCGGGTGGCCGACGTAGAAATTTGTTACAAGAAATTGTCCGCCCGTTCGTTTCCTGGTGCGTTAACTCACCAGGCGCCGACGGGAGGCGCATGACCACCAAGGAGAAGAATTACATGAAACGCCTGCTTGCCGCCGCTGCCGTACTGGCCACGCTCGCCAACACCGCCTTCGCCGGCGAAATGACCATTTTTGCCGACAGCAATTTCCGCGGCAACCGCGTGACGCTGGAGCGCGACGCCCGCAACCTGTCCGATTTCGGCTTCAACGACCGCATCTCGAGCGTCGTGATCCGCTACGGCACCTGGCAGCTGTGCCAGGACGCGAACTTCCGCGGCCGCTGCGCCGAGCTGGGTCCGGGCGAATACCGCCAGCTGCCGTTCAACGATTCCGTGTCGTCGATCCGCGAAATCTCGCGCGGCGGCCCGGGCCGTGGTCCGGGCTGGGATCGCGACGACCGCGACGACCGTGGCCACGGCCGTGGCGGCTGGGACCGCGGCGAGCGCGATGATCGCCGCGGCGGCCCGGACGTCATCCTGTTCCAGGACCGCGACTTCCGCGGCCCCGACATGGCCCTCGAACGCGATGCGCGCAACCTGACCGACTACGGCTTCAACGACCGCGTCAGCTCCATCGTCATCCGCGAAGGCCGCTGGGAATTCTGCGAGGACGCCGACTTCCGCGGCCGCTGCGAAGTGTTCGGCCCCGGCCGCTACCCGATGGTCGACATGAACGACCGCATCTCCTCGGCGCGCCGCGTGCGCTGATCGTTCGGGATCAGATCGTTCGGGGTCAGAGCACATTATTTCCAGCATTCGGGGTCAGAGCACTTTTTGTGGAAAGAGCTTGGCGGCATGTTCTACGGCGTGTATCGCTTACAGCAAGGAGCCGTCCCCAAGCGCCTGCGTTGTTTGGTGGCACGGGGCAATTTCCAATAAAAGTGCTCTGACCCCGAATTTTTTCGAGAATGTGCTCTGACCCCAAATTTCCAAAAACCGGGCTCTGACCCCGGCTCTGACCCCGGTTTGGGCCAGGTCAGGCGAGCAGGGCGACGCCCTTGACTTGTGCCCAGACCCGGCGGCCGGGGGCGATGCCGAGCTCGCGGCGCGAGCGCTCGGTGNGGCCAGGTCAGGCGAGCAGGGCGACGCCCTTGACTTGTGCCCAGACCCGGCGGCCGGGGGCGATGCCGAGCTCGCGGCGCGAGCGCTCGGTGATACGGGCCAGCAGGGGCGACGCGCCCACCCGCAGCTGCACCAGCACGTGGCCGGGCGTGTCGGTCGCCGCCACCGCCGTCACCACGGCCGGCAGCACGTTGACGATGCTGCTGGCCTGCGGGCGTTCCAGCGCCAGGCTGACGTCGCGCGCATGGATGCGGCAGCGCAGGCGGGTGCCCGGCGCTTCGCGGTGCCCGCCGACGTACAGCGTGCCGCCGGCGAAGTCCAGGCGCGACAGGTGATCTTCCTCGTGGCCGGCCAGGACGGTGTCGAGCACGACGCCGGCATCGTCGGCGAAGGCCGCCGGCAGGTCGACCCGGGCCAGCGTCTCGCCCAGGGGGCCGCTCGCCACGACCTTTCCCTCGTCCAGCAGCACCAGGTGGTCGGCCAGGCGCGCCACTTCGTCGGGCGCGTGGCTGACGTAGACGATCGGGATCGCCAGCTCGTCGTGCAGGCGTTCCAGGTAGGGCAGGATTTCCTGCTTGCGGCGCAGGTCGAGGGCGGCCAGCGGTTCGTCCATCAGCAGCAGGCGCGGCGACGCCAGCAGGGCGCGCGCGATCGCCACGCGCTGGCGCTCGCCGCCGGACAGGCCGGCCGGACGCCGCGCCAGCAGATGGCCGATGCCCAGCAGCTCGGCCACCGGCCCGATCTCGAAGCGGCGTGCCGATGCCGGCACGCGCTTGCGCCCGAAATCGAGGTTGGCGCGCACGTCCAGGTGGGCGAACAGGCTCGCTTCCTGGAACACATAGCCGAGCGGACGCCGGTGCACGGGCACGAAGATGCCCTTGGCATCGTCCTGCCATACCTCGTCGCCCAGCGCGACATGGCCGCCGGGCGCCCGTTCCAGGCCCGCGATGGCGCGCAGGATCGTCGTCTTGCCGGAACCGGAATGGCCGAACAGGGCGCTGATGCCCCGTTGCGGCAAGGCCAGGTCGACGTCGAGCAGGAAGCCGCCGCGGTCGAGGCGGATGCGGGCGCGGATCCCTTCCATCAACGTTGTCCTTTCACGGCGTGCGGATGGAAGGTGTACAGCGCCAGCAGCACCAGGAAGGCGAAGACCAGCATGCCGCCGGCCAGCCAGTGCGCCTGCGCGTATTCGAGCGCTTCCACGTGGTCGTAGATCTGCACGGAGACGACGCGCGTCTTTTCCGGGATGTTCCCGCCGATCATCAGCACGACGCCGAATTCTCCGACAGTGTGCGCAAAACCCAGCACGGCCGCCGTGAGGAAGCCGGGACGCGCCAGCGGCACCGCCACCGACCAGAACGCATCCCAGGGGCTCGCATGCAGCGTCGCCGCCGCTTCCAGCGGACGGTCGCCGACGGCCTCGAACGCGTTCTGCAGCGGCTGCACGACGAAGGGCATCGAGTACAGCAGCGATGCGATGACGAGGCCGGGGAAGGTGAACGGCAGCAGGCCCAGGCCCAGCGCCTGCGTGGCCTGGCCGATGGCGCCGTTCGGTCCCAGCAGCAGCAGCAGGTAGAAGCCGATCACGGTCGGCGGCAGCACCAGCGGCAGGGCGACCACGGCGCCGACCACGTGGCGCAGGCGCGAGCGGGTGCGCGCCAGCCACCAGGCGATCGGGGTGCCGATCGCCAGCAGCAGGACGGTCACGCAGGTGGCCAGCTTGAGCGTCAGCCAGACGGCGGCGGCGTCGGCGGAATCGATCATCGGGCAGCGATCATTGGAGCAGCGAACGTCACAGCGCGTAGCCGAAGCTGCGGATGATGCCCCTGGCCTTGTCCGACTTCAGGTAGGTTTCCAGCGCCCTGGCGGCCGCGTTGCCGGCGCCTTTCGCCAGGATCACGGCATCCTGGCGGATCGGGCTGTGCAGGTTGTCCGGCACGATCCAGCCGGAGCCCGAGGTGAACTTGCCGTCCTTCCAGACCTGCGACAGGGCGACGAAGCCGAGCTCCGCATTGCCCGTGGCGGCGAACTGGTGCGTCTGGCCGATATTCTCTCCCTGCACGATCTTCGGCTGCACCTTCGCCGTCAGTTTCAGCTTGTCCAGCGTCTCGGTCGCGGCCAGGCCGTACGGGGCCGTCTTCGGATTGGCGATGGCCAGGTGCGCATAGTTGCCGGTTGCCAGCACCTTGCCCTGGGCATCGACGTAGCCGTCCTTGCTCGACCACAGCACCAGCTTGCCGGTGGCGTAGGTGAAGCGCGAGCCGGCGACGGTCTTGCCTTCCTTGTCCAGCCTGGCCGGGGTCTCGTCGTCGGCCGCCAGCAACACCTCGAACGGGGCGCCGTTGTTGATCTGGGCGTAGAACTTGCCGGTGGCGCCGAAGGCCAGCACGGCCTTGTGGCCCGTGTCCTTCTCGAACTCGGCCGCGATTTGCTTCATCGGCTCGGTGAAGTTGGCGGCGACGGCGACCTGGACCTCCGCGGCATGGGCAGCGGCGCAACCGATCATGGCCAGCAGGACGGCAAGACGTTTCATCGAATTCTCCATGGAAAAGCGCTATACGGCGGAGTATATAACGAAAAATTAGCGAAGGTGCAATCCCCTGCCGTTGGGGTTATGCTCTCGCTTCGACACTAGTGGGAGATCGCAATGGATGAGGACAGCACGGCGTTCGGGCTGCAGGGTTCGGTCTGGATGACGGTGGGCGGCGAAAAGTTCGGCGGCGCCGGACGGATCGACCTGCTGGCGCAGATCGCGGCCACCGGCTCGATCAGCCAGGCCGCCAAGGCGATCAGGATGAGCTACAAGGCCGCCTGGGACGCCGTCGACGCCATGAACAACCTGGCCGGCGAACCGCTGGTGGAACGGCTGACGGGCGGCAAGGGCGGCGGCGGCACGCGGCTGACGGCGCGCGGCGAACAGCTGGTCCGGAATTTCCAGGCGGTCGAACACATCCATCGCCAGTTCGTCGAGCAACTCGACCGGCAGTCGGCCGCCATCGCCGACGATTTCAACCTGTTCCGGAGGCTGACCATGAAGACCAGCGCACGCAACCAGTTCTTCGGCACCGTCGCCCGCGTCAAGGCCGGCGCCGTCAACGACGAGATCGAACTCGACATCGCCGGCGGCCACAAGATCGTCGCCATCGTCACCCGCGACAGCACCGAAAGCCTGGGCCTGAAGGTAGGCGCGCAAGCCTTCGCCCTCGTGAAATCGTCGTCGGTGATCCTCCTGACCGATGCCGAAGGCGCGCGCTTCTCGGCCCGCAACAGCCTGCAGGGCACCGTGGCGCGCCTGGTGCCGGGCGCCGTCAACACCGAGGTCGTGATCGACCTGGCGGGCGGCGGCAGCATCGCCGCCATCATCACCAATGCCAGCGCCGAGGCGCTGGAACTGCGCGAAGGTTCCACGGCCACCGCCCTGTTCAAGGCATCGAGCGTGATCGTCGGGGTTCCCGGTTAACGATATAAACGGTATAAAAAAACGTCGTCCCCGCGCAGGCGGGAACGACGTTCGGCTGGCGTGGCCGCGGTCAGAACTTGTAGCGCGCGCCCAGCATGTAGCGGCGGCCGCCCGTGGTCACGGTCAGCACCTGCTCCTTGGTGCGGCCATGCGTGCGCATGGTCTCGTCGTTCAGGTTGATGCCCTCGAACGACAGGCTCAGGTTCTTGGTGAGGTTGTAGCCGATGCTCAGGTCGACCTGGCCGTACGGCTCGACGTAGCGCGGGTTCGGCTGGTTGTTGTCCGCCACCGAGGCGAGGAACTCGTCGCGCCAGTTGTAGGCGAGACGCACGGACCACTTGCTGTCCTCGTAGATGCCGACCAGGTTGGCCGAATCCGACAGGCCCACCAGCGCGAACTGGTTCGCCGTCCCCATGTTGTCGAACTTCAGGTCGGAATTGACCCAGGTGTAGTTCGCCTGCACGCCGAAGCCGCTGTTGCCGAAGAAGTGCTGCCAGTTCACCTCGGCGCCCTTCAGCTTGGCCTTCTTCTCGTTCACGTAGGTCGTGAGCAGGTAAGGCAGCGCCGGATCGCCCGCGATGCCGCTGATGGTGCCCAGCGCATTGCCCGCCTCGTTGTTGCCGGTATAGGTGACGCCCGGCTGGCCGTTGAAGTTACGCAGGATGTAGTTGCGCATGCACGTGGTATCGGTGGCCACGCAACCCGCCGCGACCGCCGCGTTCCAGTACTTGCCGCCGACCGGCGTCGTGGCCGTGGCCGACGGTTCGTTGACCACCACCTGGCCCGCGTAGTTGTCGAGGTCCTTGTGGAACAGGCCCAGCGACAGCATGCTCTGCTTGGTGTAGTACCACTCGGCCGACAGGTCCAGGTTCTTCGACTTGACCGGTTCCAGCGCAGGGTTGCCGCGGTTGCCCGTGACGCCGCGCACCGAGGCCGTGGTGCCGATGCTGGTACCGCCCTCGATCTGGTCGTAGCGCGGGCGGCCGATCGACACGCCGTAGCTGGCGCGCACCTTCAGGTCGTCGCGCACGTCCATGTCCCAGTCCACGGTCGGCAGGAAGTTCTTGTAGCTGCCGGTCTGGGTCTGGTAAGTGGTCGCGCCGAACACCAGCGGCAGCTCGTTCTGCGAGATCCAGTTCAGCTGCGTCGGCACCTTGGCCAGGCCGGTCGAGGCGACGTCGGTCTTCTCGTAGCGGAAGCCCACGCCCGTGTGCATCGGCATCGCCGTATCCCAGTCGGTGTTGAACTGCAGGTACAGCGACTTGGTCTTCTCGATGGTGGTGCGGTCGAACTGCGGATCCGACAGGCTCGGGGTGTAGCCGGCCTTGTCTCCGGTGAGGGCGATGGCGGCGTCGCGCACCTTGCTGAAGTCGAAGGTGTGGATCTGGTTGAACAGGTTCGGGTTGCCCGAGCCGCCCAGCTTGTCGAAGTACTGGCGCAGCGAATCGGCCTGCCACAGGCCCTGGTCGTAGCCGCCGTTGGCCGCCGTGGCGGTGCCTGACCAGGTGTCGCGCTGGACCTGCTGGAACTTCGAATGGTTGTTGTTCTTGACGTAGCCGAGGCCGAAGTTCAGGTTCGAGCGCTCCATCAGCTTCAGGTTGCCGCCGACCTGGGCCTGGTCGATCTTCATCTTGTTGATGCCGTCCTGGAACCAGGAACCGCTGACCTGGTGCGGCGCGCGCACGAAGTCGGCGCCCTGGATCGACAGGACCGGCATCTCGCTGCTGAAGTCCAGCGCCGAGGTGCCGCGGCTGAAGCTGACGGTGGCGAGGTCGTTGTTCGAGCCGTACGGGCTGTCCGACTTGGCTTCCGCGGTCGAGTGGTGCGCGTCGAAGGTGAACTTCAGCGACGGCGAGGCCTTCCACTGGGCGTTGAAGCCGATCGAGTTGTTGTTCGAGACGGTGGCGAAGTCGCCGCCGTTCATCGCGATGTCCTGGTTGCTGACGCGCTCCTCGTAGTAGATCGGCGTGGCGACCGGGCCCTTGCTGAAGGTGCTCGACTGGACCGTGGTGTCGTGGTTGAACCAGGCCGACAGCTCGTGGTAATTGGTCTGCACCTTGTTCTGCGAATAGGTGTAGTCCAGCGTCGTGGTCAGGTCCTTGTTGGGGCGGAACTGCAGCGTGAGCTGGCCGTTGGTGCGCTGGCGCTTGGAGCCGCGCATGAAGTAGGAGATGTTCTGCGGCGTCAAGTAGATGTCGTTGGCGCCCGGCGGATTCGTCACGCCCGCATAGCCCGGTGTGCCCGGCTGCGGGATCGCGCCGCTCGACGTGTCGCCCATGCGGAACGGACCGAGCCAGCCGTTGGTGACGGATGCCTGGTTCACGCCCAGGTTGCGTTCCTGGTAGCTGCCGCTGACGGCCAGGCCGAACATGCCGTTGCCGAAGGTGGTGCTGTAGATGCCCGAGATTTCCGGCGTGTAGGAGCGCTTGGCCTTGTCCGCTTCCGGCAGGTTGTCGTTCGAGCTGTCGTACACGGCCTTCACGCCCACGCTGGCCGTGTTGCCCAGGTCGAAGGGTCGCGCCGTCATGATGTTGATGGTGGCGCCGATGCCGCCCGGCGGCGTGTCGGCGCGCGCGCTCTTGTACACCTGGATCTGCTGCACCGACTCGGATGCCAGGTTGGAAAAGTCGAAGGCGCGGCCGGCCTGGTCGCCCAGGCTCGCCGTCGGCATCTGGCGGCCGTTCAGCAGCACCATGTTCAGGTCCGGGCCGACGCCGCGCACGGTGACGTTGGCGCCTTCGCCGCGGTTGCGGTCGATCGATACGCCGGAGATGCGCTGCAGCGACTCGGCCAGGTTCGTGTCCGGGAATTTGCCGATGTCGTCGGCCACGATGCCGTCGACGATACCGTCCGAATTGCGCTTCAGGTTCAGCGTGGACTGCAGGCTGGCGCGGATGCCCGTCACGATCACCGTGTTGGCGGCGGTCGGCGGGGCATTCGAGACGGCCGGGCTGGGCGGCGCATTGACGGTGGCGTCGGCGGATGGCGGATTCGCTTCCTGGGCGTGGCCGGATGCCGACAGCGCGGCGCAGGCGCCGGCCACGGCGAGGGAAATCAAGCGATGCCTGGTGTGCAGGCGTGATGGGGCATGCCCCTTGGTGGTGTACAGCACAATGTCTCCTCTCTCTACGGAAAGTAACGCCGCGCCCGTTCTGCGACGGCGTTGGCGGTGGTGATGCGTGCTACGGCTGAATTGCTACCGATGTCTTGCTACGAAATTCACCTGCGTCCCCCTGGTTTTTGTGGTGGGACGACGTTCATTCATGCCGCATTGCGCGTGCTGGGCGATTGCGGCGGGTGACCTTTTGCGTCATCTGATTTAACGAACGTACTTATTGCAGAGTATGCAAAAGAAAGTATTTGGTCAATTCAATGAACAAACTAAGTTGCAGGGATCCGACTGCGTTCCGACCGCCGGATCGCGCTGCGCGACATAGAGAAGAAATCGATTTCATAAACAAATCAAGGACTTCACGCGTCCGGCCGTGCAACTGCTGGGCGATAAAAAGCGTTGCGCGCCCCCTGTTGCGTGGCGCGGTGTTGTTGCATAATCATCACAACTCCCTCTCCCATACCCCCATGCCCGTCACCGGTGACCAGCAGCTTCTGAAACAACTGAATCGGATGGCGCTGGTACGCCAGGTCGGCAGCCAGCCCGGCCTGTCGCGCGCGGCGCTGGCGGACGTGCTGCAGTTGACCAAGTCCACCGTCAGC
The DNA here is from genome assembly GCF_030412015.1 of Massilia sp. YIM B02763. GTDB lineage: Bacteria > Pseudomonadota > Gammaproteobacteria > Burkholderiales > Burkholderiaceae_D > Telluria. The sequence continues at coordinate 97,878 of NZ_JASNRD010000018.1, forward strand.
ATGCTGGTGCGCGAACTGATGGACGAAGGCTGGCTGCTGGAAAGCGAATTGCTGGTCACGGGCGAGGTCGGGCGGCGCGCGACGCCGCTGCACCTGGACCCGCGCCGCCTGGCCCTGCTGGGCGCCGACGTGGGCGTCGACGAAGCGCGCGTGGTGGCCGTCGACCTGCTGGGCAAGGTGCTCGACACGCGCATCGTCAGCTACGACGACGCCACCGATCCGGCATCGTGCCTGCGCCTGGTGGCGCTGGCCCTCGTGCGGCTGGCGAAACGGCTGGACCGTCCCGCCGCGGCGGACGGCGGCATCGATGGCGGCCCGCGCCGCGTGCTGGGCGTGGGCATGGGACTGCACGGCGCCGTGGACGAGGCGCTGGGCGTGCTGCGCCATGCGCCGCACCTGGGCTGGCGCAACGTCGACGTGGCCGCGCAGGTAGGCGCCCATTTCGCCGGTTCGCCGCTGGCGGAGCTGCCGCTGTACATGCAGAACGAGGCGAACGTGGCGGCCCTGGGCGAATTCGAATTCGCCGACCAGGCTTCGGCCGATCCGCTGATCTACCTGTCGATCGGCTACGGCGTCGGTGCCGGCGTGCTGGTAAACGACCGCCTGCTCACGGGCCTGCGCGGCTTCGGCGGCGAAGTCGGCCACGCCGTCCTGCAGGCCGACGGCCCGCCGTGCTCGTGCGGACGGCGCGGCTGCGCCGATGCCCTGATCGGCCTGGCCGCGCTGCTGCAGGGCGAACGTCCCAGCCATCCGGCGCTCGAGCGATTGTTCGCGCGCGTCGCCGACGGCGAAAGCGGCACCTGCGCGGCGGTCGACGCGGCCGGGCGCCAGCTCGGCATCCTGCTCAACAACCTCTGGGCCGGCTTCGATCCGATGGCGATCGTCATCGGCGGTCCCGCGCTGCAGCTCGGCAGCGCCTTTACGGCGCCCGCGCGCCGGGTACTGGCCGACTACGCCGATGCGGCCCTGCTGGCGCCGCCGGCGATCCGCACCTCGCACTTCGGCGCGCAGGCCGTCGCCATCGGCGCCGCCGCGCTGGTGCGCTACCGCGTCACGCGTCCGCTCGACGTGCAGAGCATGGAGCGCAGCGCCGGCCGCCGCGACATGGCCGGAGCCTTGCATGGCATGATGGGGGCATGATCCCCCCGGGTATTCCAGCTTGCGCGCGATGACCGATTTCCTGCCCACCGAATGCGACATCGTGATGGAGGGCGGCGTCACCTCCGGCGTCGTCTATCCCTCCTTCGTGGCCAGGCTGGCCACGCGCTTCACGCTGCGCTCGATCGGCGGGGCCAGCGTAGGATCGGTGGCCGCCACCGCGGCGGCGGCGGCCCAGTACAAGCGCAACCGCGTGCGCAAGGCAGGCCGGGGCCGCGACGACGGCTTCGCCATCCTGGCCGGCGTGCCGCGCCGCCTGCGCGCGTCCGTGAACGGCCACACGCGCCTGTTCTCGCTGTTCCAGCCCTGCGCCGACCTGGCCCCGCATTTCCGCGTGCTGGCGGCGGCGCTGAACACGACCAGGCCGCGCGCCGCCGCCTGCGTCCTGGCCGGCCTGCTGCGCCATTTCCCGCTCGGTTCCGTGGCGGGCGCCGGCCTGTGGGCGCTGGGCTTCGTCGTCAGCGCCGGCCTGCTCGGCGGTCACTGGCCGGCATCGATCGCGGGCGGCATCGCCAGCAGCCTGTGGTTCGGCCTGTGCGTGCTGGCCGGCGCGACGGTCGGCGCCGTGCTGCACGCCGCGCTGTCGGCCTGGCGCGGGCTGCGCGCCAACCGCTGCGGCATCTGTCCGGGCCTGCGCACCCGCCCCGGCAACCCGCCCGCGTTGACCGAATGGCTGCATGCGCTAATTCAGGAAATCGCCGGCCTGCCGGAAGACGCCCCGCTGACCTTCGGCCAGCTGCGCACATCCGAGCCGCCGATCGAACTGGCCCTCATGACCACGGGCCTGTCCGAACTGCGCGCGCACCGCCTGCCGCATTCGGGCGCCGACCTGGTGTTCCGGGCGTTGGAAATGGCGGCCCTGTTCCCGCCGGCCGTCGTCGACGCCATGAAGGCGGGCGCGCGCCGCACCAGGCACGGCGAGCGCACGACGCAGCTGCTGGCCGACCTGAACGCGGCGGGCGAGGACTATTACTTCATGCCTGCCGCCGACGACCTGCCGGTGATCGTCGCCGCGCGCATGAGCCTGAGCTTTCCCGTGCTGATGCAGGCCGTGCCCCTTTACCGCCTGCGCGTGCTGCCGGCGAGCGGCAACGGCGTGGAACTGCTGCGTGTCTGGTTCTCCGACGGCGGCCTGACCAGCAACTTCCCGATCCACTTCTTCGACGCCATCCTGCCGACCCGTCCGACCTTCGGCGTGACGCTGCAGGCCGACCTGGAAGAGGGCGCGCCGTTCGAGCGCCGCGTGACCCTGCCGACCAACAACAGCGACGGCGTCACGCCGGCCTGGCTCCCCGTCGACGGCGCGGACGGCAAGCCGGACCTGGCGCGCTTTACCGCCGCCATCGTCGGCACCATCCGCGGCTGGCGCGACGAGGCGCTGAAACGCACGCCCGGCTACCGCGACCGCGTCGTGCTGATCCGCCATACGCGCAAGGAAGGAGGCCTGAACCTCGACATGCGGCGCGACGCCATCGCGACCATGAGCCGCAGCGGCAGCGCGGCGGCACGGCGGGTCGTCGCGCGCTTCCTGGACGAAGACCGCCAGAAGAACGGCTGGCTGAACCATCGCTGGGTACGCATGCGCAGCAGCGCCGCCGTCCTGCAGGACACGCTGGCCCCGCTGGGCGATGCCTGGCACGATGCGCGCCTGGTGCCATCCTATGAAGCGCTGTGGCTGGCCGAGGGCGCCGATGCGCTGCCGGCCTACCAGCTGAGCAAAAGGAACCGCAGCGTGGGCTACGCGCTGTGGCAGCGCATCGTCACGCTGCCGGAGCAGCTGGCGCCGGCGGACCTGTCGGCCCATGCGCCCAAGCCGCAGCCGGAACTGGCGATTGCGCCCAAGTTGAGCTGATCCCAGGGCGCCGCTGGTTGGAGGCGCCGGCCGGCAGCGTGCATACGTTTGCAGCGGCGCACCATGCGGCCCCGAGGTTCAGGAAAAGGCACCGCCCGACTGCAGCAAGGCTGCGCTGCGCCGGTACGGGTCTTCGTTGCTGATGCACAGCACCGGGCCCTCTTCGTCCAGCGCGTAATGCGATGCCACCGCCAGCGCCGTGATGAAGGGCACCGCCGCGCTGGCGCCGCAGGCTTCGCCAACACGGATGGCGTCGTCGACCTCGTCCAGCTGCGGCATCGATCCCACCATGAATCCCATCAGCTCGATCACGCGGCTGGAGCGGTGGCCGGTGTCGGCGACGATGCGCGTCACGGCGCCGTCGCCGTTGCCGTGGCGGGCCAGCGCGCGCTCGGCCGCTTCGCCGAGGGCGCTGGCGTCGGCGCGCCGGGTTTCGTCGGCCGAGATCGCGCGGCGGGATTCGTGCAAGGGTTCCAGCAGGGCGAAACGGGCATCGCCGATCGCAGCGACCTGGTCCAGGTCCGCCAGCAGCAAACCGGCCGCGCCTTCGCCCGGGATCCGCCCCTGGGGGTGCGTGGAGGTGAACAGGGAGCCATCGGCCGACCAGCGTGCGACGGTACTGTCGCCGATGTGGGACGCGCAGGCCATGACCAGTGCAATGACGGACGCGATGCCGGGGGCGTCGCCTGCCGCCGCATCGCGGGCCAGGCCGTCGAGCAGCACGGAAGGGATGGCGGCGGGCAGTCCCGGCGCGGCTTCCGCGGCGCATGCGACGTGGGCGGCCGGCCAGCCGCAGCGCTCGACCAGGTGCTCGAACCACATGGCGGCGGCCTGGCGCTGGTCCGGCGACCAGTCGGGCGGCAGCAGGGGAGCCAGGCGCAGCAAGGGCGGCTTGCCGTCGGCGGGCAGCAGCTGCGCTACGGCGCGCGCCATGAGTTCCTCGACGACGGCGCTGCCCAGCACCAGCGCGCGCCATTGCTCGTCGACGAAGCCGGCGTCGGCCATGCCGTGGTGCGCCAGCCAGTGGGCGATGTCCTCCTGCAGCGCCTCGTCCCTGGCGTCCGGGCTGCGCACGCTCATGATGGGAAAGCCGTCGTCGTCGACCAGTTCCGGATCGAGGTCGGCGCGCGCCTTGCCGGCCGCCAGCGTGGCGGCCAGTTCCTCGGGCGAGACGCCGTGCGCGGACCGCACCGCCGCGGCCAGGATCGCGAGCGTCGCGGCCTGCGGCGCCGCGGCTGCGTTGTCCTGGACGGATGCCTGGCGGACCAGGGTGGCGGGCGCCGCTGGCCGCGCCGTACGTTGGTCCAGCAAACGGAAGCCGACGAAAAAGGCCAGCACCAGCAGCGACGGTACGCCGAGCAGGTAGAGCGCCAGTTCGCCGCCGGCGGGCGCGCTGCGGTTCAAGCGCCACCAGGTGATGGCGCCGGCCCAGCAGGCGAAAAAGATGCAGCCGGCCAGCAGCGAGCCCTTGAGCCAGTCGGGCAGCGGGCGGCTTGCGCCGATGGCGACGGAATCGGTGGTGTCGGTAGTCGTCGACATGGCAGCCTCGCTAGATGTTGTCGATGGTGGCTTGCTGGCCCGCGATGGGCGTCGCGCCGCAGGCCGTCTTGTCGCCGAGCCGGATCAATGGTCCTGCCATCGTGCGTCTCCTTGTTGTCGATGCCGTGCGGGCTCACGCCGCAACCGCCAGCAGTTCCAGCTTCAATTCCTTCATCCCCGATGGGACGTAGATCGAGATCGATTGCGCCTGCAGCATGCGTTCGACCATGTGGCCCTTGGCGTCGAGCATGAAGTAGCAGGTGTCGGGGCGCACCGGTACGGCGGCGGGCAGTTGGGGCGCGTACTGGAGGCGCACGCCGGGCAGGGCGGACAGCACGCATTTCTCGACATCGTCGGGCGCGCCCACCTTGAAGCGCAGCGGCACCATGTCGACCAGTTCCAGCGCCGGCATGTCGGCCGAGACGGCGATATAGAAGGTGGTCTTGTCGTCGATCTTGCCCGAATCGAGCATGCCGTGATGGTAGGAGGGACGCACTTCGCTCAGTGCGATGGCGAAGTACTTCGAGGAGATGACGGTATCCAGCAGTTCGCGCACGATCTGGTTCAGCTTGAGGAACGATGGACCTGGATCGGCGTGTTGATAGGTCGGCAGGTCGGAGAGCGTCCAGCTCTTGGAAAAGGTCATCAGCGCACCGGCCACGTTGAGCAACTGCTCGTACAGGCGCTCCGGATGCAGGTTGGGATGGTTGACGTAGTGCGCCAGCGTGGCGCAGGCGGAGCTGGCCGTGTGCAGCAGCCAGAACGAGGACATGTCGCCGGAACGGAATTCGATCACGTTGCGGCTCGGCTCGCGCTGGTGCCCGACCAGCGCGCCCACCTTGGCGTGCAAGGCGTCGAGCAGGCGCCGCAATTGCAGGAGCAGCGTCGGCGCCGCGCCGATCGCGAGGCTCGGTGCCACGAAGCCCTCGTCCAGCTCGAAGCCGCCGGATGCAGAACGCCGGACGCGCAGCAGAGGAAAGTGGATATACGGATCGCGCGGTTCATGCTCGGCAACGAGCCGCACCGTCTTCCTGAGGTAGGACAGCTGGGCCGGTGCTGCCTGCGTGTACAGGTCGGGTGTTTCCTCGTTCGATTGCACGAAGCGGGCCGTGTTCACGGCCTGGCCGGGCTGGGCGAAATTGCCGCTGAACGGTTTCAGGCCGGGCAGGGCGGCGTAGTAGGTGATGGCCTGGGGCGACGCTTGCTGCTGTTGGCCCTGCTGGCCGAGGTCGATGATATCGGGCAAGTCGTCCATGCCCGGCGCATCGACCAGTTCGCCATCCTGGAAGCGCAAGGCAAGGTCGAGGATGCGCAGCACACCGCTCGCCAGCGCATCGCGGTCGACCTGCAGGCGCTCCACGCCCCAGGCATACGGATGCACGACATGGATGCTGCGGTGCAGGCGATGTTCGTGGTACTGGTCCTGGCGCTGGAAATGCTGGGGTCGCAACAACAAGCCTTCACCCCACAGTACTTTGCTGCTCATACACTTGCCTCCTGTCGGTGCGCAAGATCCATTGAGTGTTTGATCGAAAGTAACCAAACAACCATAGCGCGCCGCGCGTGCTTGTGGCTCTTAATCACATGCACTCTTGCTGCTGCTCAAAATCCAGCGTAGGCCGCGACCAACGAACTGTTTTTTCGTGCGGGGCTATGTAAAGATGCCGGTTGGCATCAGCATCGGACCGACACACTGGACCGCCATACCGGCCAGTCACAGCGTTCATGAAGGAGAGACGATGAAGGGTTTTACGCCTGGATTGATCGACCGCTTGCTGGGCACGCCGATGCGCGGTCCGGGCGGCCCCAGCATGATGCGCATGTCGGCGGACGATTTGAAGGACGCGGTCGCACGCGACCTCGAAGCCCTGCTCAATACGCGCTCGACGATCCAGGAAGATGCGCTGACGGCGTATCCGGAATGCAGCCGCTCGATCGTCACCTATGGTCTGAACGACTTCGCCGACCGTTCGCTGTCCAGTCCTTCCGACCGCGCCCATATCTGCGCCTGCCTGGAGCGCGTCATCGCACAGCACGAGCCGCGCCTGCGCAATGTCAAAGCCTTGCTCGAAATGCGCGAGGACAGCGTGAACCGCCTGCGCTTTTCGATCACCGCGCTGCTGGTCGCCAATGCATCGCAGGAACCAGTCAACTTCGATGCGGTCCTGCAGCCGTCGACGCTCCAGTACAGCATCAGCAAGCCGGTCCGTGCCGCGCTGGCGGCGACTGCCACGGCGTCGCTGCCGACGGGAGCCTGAGCTTGGAACAATTGCTGCCGTACTATGAGCGGGAGCTGGCCTGGCTGCGCCGCAACCTGCGCGATTTCGCCGAACGCTATCCGAAGATCGCAGGGCGCCTCCTGATCAGCGGGGAAGTCTGCGAAGACCCGCACATCGAGCGCATGATCGAGTCGTTCGCCCTGCTCAACGCGCGCATTGCCAAGCGCCTCGACGACGACTATCCCGAATTCACGGAAGCCCTGTTCGAGGTACTGTACCCGCACTACCTGCGGCCTTTTCCTTCCTGCTCGATCGCCCGCTTCGACATGGCGGCCGCCGCCAGCCAGCAGACGGGCGCCAGCACGATCGCCCGCGGCACCGAGCTGACCACGCGTCCCGTGCGCGGCGCGGCCTGCATCTTCCGCACCGTGTATCCGGTCGCGGTGGCGCCGCTGGCCCTTGCCGATGCGACCTTCGCGTCCATCATCCGCGCGCCGGAAGCGGTACGCCTGCCCGAAGGCGCCGTCGCCGGCATCAGCCTGCGCATCGCCGCCACCGCGGAGCAGGCGACGCCCGCCACGCTTGGCCTGCCGCGCCTGCGCCTCTTCATCGATGGCGAACCATCGTTCTGCGCCGCCCTGCGCGATGCCCTGTTCATGCGTCCCGTGGCGGCCTATGCCGAAGCAAACCAGGACGGACGCTGGGCAAGGCTGGACGCCATCCCCGTACTGGCTGCCGGCTTCGACGATGCGGAAGCCCTGTTCGACTTCCCCGAGCGCTCGCATCCGGCCTACCGGCTGCTTACCGAGTACTTCTGCTTTCCCGAGAAATTCAACTTCTTCGACATCGACCTGGCGGCGCTGGCGCAGGCGGTGCCGCACGGCAGCCGGACGATTACCCTGCACCTGGCCTTGAGCGGCATCCGTTCGGACTCGAACACGGCGCGCATGCTGGAGACCCTGACGACCAACAACGTCCTGCTCGGCTGCACGCCCGTCATCAATTTGTTCCGCCAGCGCGGCGAACCGATCCGGCTGACCCATACGAGCGCCAGCTACCCCGTCCTGGCCGATGCGCGCCGCGCCTTCGCCTACGAAGTACATGCGATCGACGCCGTCAACCTCGTGCGCCAGACGCCGCAGGGAGAAACGATCGTCGCCTTCCGTCCGTTCTACTCGCTCGAGCATGCGCAAACGCCGGAGCAGGACGGCCATTACTGGGTGATGCAGCGCGACGAGACGCTGGCCGAAAAGAGTCCCGGCTTCGAAACCCAGATCGCCATCGTCGACATCGACTTCGACCCGGCCGCGGTCGAGACGCAGACGCTGAACATCGAACTGACCTGCACCAACCGCGACCTGCCGGCGATGCTCCCGTACGGCCAGCGCGGCGGCGACCTGTTCCTCGAAGGCGGCTCCAGCGTGCGGGCCATCAGCTTCCTGCGCAAGCCCAGCGCGTCGCTGCGTTTCGAGAGCGGACGCGGCGCCCACTGGCGCCTGATCTCGCACCTGTCGCTCAACCACCTGTCGCTCGCCGCCGGCGGCGTGGCGGCCTTCCGCGAGATGCTGGCGCTGTACGACTTGCCGCGCTCGCCGTCGTCGCAGCGCCAGATCGGCGGCATTGCGGCGATCGCGCACAAGGCATGCAGCGCCTGGCTGCCTGGCAATCCGTTCGCCTGCCTCGTACGCGGCGTGGAGGTACGCCTGACCATCGACGAAGAAGCCTTCGTCGGCAGCGGCATCCACGTGTTCGCCCACGTCGTCGAACGCTTTCTTGCGCTGTACGTGCATGCCAACAGCTTCACTCGCCTGGTCATCGTATCGAAAAAAACGGGAGAGGAGTTACTGTCATGTTTGCCAAGAAGCGGCGATTTGAGCCTGCTGTAATCGAGCGACTGTTCAGGGAACCTTATCGCTTCGAGTACTTCCACGCGGTGCGCGTGCTGGAAATCTGGCTCAAGCGCCACGGCCTGGCGCGCCAGGGCCGCCAGGCCGACCTGCTGCGCTTCCAGAACACGACCTCGCTCGCCTTTCCCTCCAGCCAGGTGGCCGCCGTCCAGGCCGAACCGCGCGGCATTGCGCCCGACGCGGCGGCGCTCGGGGAAGCGCTGCGATCGGCCACGCTGGAATACGTGCGCATCACGCCCGCCTTCATGGGCCTGCTGGGCGGGAACGGCGTGCTGCCGGCGCATTACACCGAGCGCATCGCGGGCCACCAGCAGCAACAGGCCGACGACGGTCCGCGTGCCTTCCTCGACACGTTTTCGAATCGTTCGCTGGGCCTGTTCTACGAAGCCTGGCGCAAATACCGGCTGGCGCTGAAATACCAGCTCGACGGCAAGGACGGTTTCCTGCCCTTGCTGCTCAGCCTGTCCGGACTCGGTCCTCCCTCGCTGCGCGCGCGCCTGCAGGGCAAGGAAGACGGCGAAGTCCTGGACGAATCGATCGGGTACTTCGCGGCCGCGCTGCGGCACCGGCCCGCATCCGCCGCGCAGATCGCGCGCGTCCTGTCGGCCTACTTCGGCCAGCCGATCGCCGCCGAACAATTCATCGGGCACTGGTACGACGTGCCGCCGCAACAACAGACCACGCTGGGCAACCCGAACGCCGTGCTGGGCGCCGGTGCCATGGCCGGCGGGCGCGTCTGGCAGCGCGACCTGCGCCTGCGCCTGGTGGTCGGCCCGCTCGACGGTCCGCGCTTCGATGCCTTCCTGCCCGGAGGACTGGCGGCCCGTGCCCTGAAGAGCATGCTGTCGCTGTTTACCGGCGTGGCGCTCGAATACGAGGTCGAACTCGTTCTGCTCGGCACCGCCGTGCGCGGCACGGTACTTCCGCAGGGGGAGGGCGAACAGGGCGCGAAACGCCTCGGCTGGGATGCCTACCTGGTCACCGAGGCGCAGACGCGCGACCGCAACGACGTGTGCTACCAGCTCGATTTTTCCTGAACGGCGCCGCACCCGTCTCAGCAATCGACGGCGCACGGATCGTCGAACAGGCCGCGCCCATGCCAGCGCGGACGCGCAGGATCCGCGCCCTGCGCCACGGCCCTGGCCGCATGCGCCGGCCTCAGGCGGCGCAGCACGGCCGGGAAGGCCCGGCAATAGGTCGACGCGATGCCGGCCAGGCGTGCCAGCTGGCGGTATTCGACCGCATGCCCAGGCGGCACCGCATCGAGCACGCGCACCACGCGCTCGCGCCAGTCGTCGGACCAGGCGGGCAACAGGCGGCCGAGATCGCGCACGCGGTCGCCGGGACGGATCTCGCCGCCGGCGAGGACGCGTGCCAGCACGCCGCGCCGCGTCCCGAGCGCACGCGCCAGGCCGCGCCGCTGCAGATCCAGCCTGCCGCAGGCTTCGCACTGGAACATCAGGCGCAACAGCACGTCGCGGCCCACCTGCAGCACGGTGCCGGAAGCCAGATGCGCGGTGTCGATGTCGAGCAGCAGGTTCTCGCGCAGCGCATGCGCGGGCAGGTCCAGGTCCGCATAGGCCGCGCGGCCGGCCAGCAGCAGCTGGCGCGGCGACAGCGGGTCGGCATGGACGTCGCCGTCCAGGCCATGCGCGGCCAGCGCCAGTACGCGCTCGCTGCGCTGCGGAAGGAGGTTGCGGGCCGGACGAATGGCCAGGGCGTCGATCGAGGCGATATGCATGCGGGTCGTTTCGATGATGGGAAGAGGCTGCCTGTAGCGTTGGTCAAGCGAACTCGCCGGAAGTTCGGTCGCACATGTTGATCGCATCGATAACGCGACAATTCGATTTCATCGACATTGCAGACTGATTCCGCGACGATTTCACGGGAGGCCGCATGAAACCGCATCCCCGGATATTCCTCTGGTTCATGGTGCTGCTGCTCGCCGCGTGCGGCCACGACCACGACGACACCCAGGCCGAGCGCGCCCACGTCAGCATCGTCGAGCACACGCCCGGATCGACGCCCTTCATCCGCACGCTCGTCCTGGGCATGGAGCGTGCCGAGGACCTGGCCCGCATCTCGTACACCATCACGCCGAAGCCCGGCACCCACTCGAAACCCGTCGCCGTCGCCTACGAGCGCGCCTGGCTCGATCGCAGGAACGCCTACGTGGCCGCCTCCCGCCGCCTGTCGCTGCCCGTGTTCGGCCTGTATGCCAACCACACCAACATCGTGGCCGTCGACATCGCGTTCGCCGACGGCTCCGTGCACCACGCGCAGGTGACGATGGAAACCCCGGCCCACACGGCGGCCGATGCATTCTACGGCACGCCGACGATCCGTACCGCGCGCACCGGCGCGCCGCTGCCCGGCCTCGATTTCATCGAGATCCACAGTGCCGTGACCACGCCCGTCGTCATCGACAGCGACGGCAACCTGCGCTGGGTGGCCACCGGCCTCTACAACTCCCTGTCCACCCTGTTCAGCGCCAACGGCTTCTTCGTCGGCAGTCCGGACGCGCCCCTCCTGTACCGCATGGAGCTGGACGGCGCACTGTCCTCCACGCCGCTGGCCGCGCCGACCTTCACCAACTTCCATCACGACCTCGTCGTCGGCAAGAACGGCTTGCTGGCCGAAGTGGATGCGCTCGACAACGGCGTGGCGAACCTCGAGGCCATCCTGGCCGAACTGAGTCCGTCCGGGCAGGTACTCAAGCAGTGGAACATGGCGCAGATCTTCCGCGACGCCATGCTGGCCGGTGGCGACGACCCGTCCAATTTCGTGCGCGACGGCCTCGACTGGTTCCACATGAATTCCGCGATCTACAGCCGTGCCGACGATGCGCTGTACGTCTCCAGCCGCGAGAACTTCGTCGTCAAGCTGGACTACGAGACGGGCCGCATCCTCTGGCTGCTCGGCGACACCAGCAAGCACTGGTACACCTACCCGTCACTGCGCGCGCTGGCCCTGCGCACCATCGGCGGCAACCCGCCGGTAGGCCAGCATTCGCTGTCGCTCGATGCCGACGGCAAGCTGCTGCTCTTCAATAACGGCTCGGCCAGCTTCAACCATCCGGCAGGGACACCGGCAGGCGTGACGATCCCCTATAGCGCGCCGGTCAAGTATGCGATCGACGATAGCAAGCGCACGGCGACGGCAACATGGACGTTCGAGCATGACCGCAACATCTTCTCCGACATCTGCAGCAGCGTGTTCGATACGGGCAGCGCGACCTACCTGGTCACGTATTCCGTGACCGAATCGCGCACGCATGCACGCCTGGTGGGGCTCGACCAAGCCGGCAACGTCGCCTTCGACTTCGACTACCCGACCACCAACTGCTCCACGGCCTTCCTGGCGAAACCGTTCCCGTTCGACGCCCTCTCCCTCGAGTGAGGAAGCCACCGGTCCCTCTGGAGGATCAGGCAAAAACCTTCCAGCATCCGGCAACGGCAGGACCATCCTGCGCCGGATACTGGGTGCTCCTTCAACGCACATCGGGAGCACACCATGAACAACGATACCAACAACAACGCCAACGACGGCGCAAGCAAGATTGCCATCGTCACCGGCGCCAGCCGCGGTCTTGGTCGCAACACCGCGCTGCACATCGCCCGTCGCGGCGGCGACGTCATCGTCACCTACCAGCAACGGACGGACGATGCCGAAGCGGTGGTGGCGGAGATCCGCGCGCTGGGCCGCAAGGCGCTTGCCCTGAGGCTGGATATCGGCGACACGGCCGGTTTCCCGCTGTTCGTGGAAAACGTGCGTGCCGGCCTGCGCGACGTCTGGCAGCGCGACCGCTTCGACCACCTCGTCAACAATGCCGGCCATGGCGACATGGCCCTGATCGAGGAGACCACCGAAGCGCAGTTCGACAAGCTGGTCGACGTCCACTTCAAGGGCGTGTTCTTCCTGACGCAGGCCCTGCTGCCCCTGCTGGCGGATGGCGGCCGGATCGTCAATCTGTCCACAGGCCTCACCCGCGTCTCGTATCCGGGATTTGCCGCCTATTCCGCGGTCAAGGGAGCGGTGGAAGTGCTGAGCGTCTACCTGGCGAAGGAACTGGGCAAGCGCGGCATTGCCGTCAACACGGTGGCGCCGGGTGCGATCGAGACCGATTTCCTCGGCGGCGCCGTGCGCGACATGCCCGACCTGAACCGGGCGTTCGCCGACATGACGACACTGGGACGCGTCGGCATGCCCGACGACATCGGTCCGATGATCGCCAACCTGTTGAAAGAGGATAACCGCTGGATCAATGCCCAGCGCATCGAGGTCTCCGGGGGCCAGACCATCTGACGCCGGTGGATCGACCGTTGATGCCGTATCAGGCCGCCGCGTGCATGCGGCTGTACGCGGCCGCGACCTCGCGCACGGGCGGCATCCCGAACATGCGCCCGTACTCGCGCGTAAATTGCTGCACGCTTTCGTAGCCGACCGTGAATGCCGCGTTGCTGGCATTCACGCCGTCGGCCAGCATCAGGCGGCGCGCCTCGATCAGGCGCAGCTGCTTCTGGAACTGCAGCGGCGACAACGACGTCACGGCGCGGAAGTGCTGGTGGAAGGCGGAGGGGCTCATGCCCGCCACCGCGGCCAGCCGCTCGACCGGCAGGCGCTGCGCATACTCGGCGCGCAGCAGCGCCACGGCACGCGCGATGCGGCGCACGCGGCTGTCGGGCAAACCCAGCCGGCGGATCGCCGCGCCATGGCGCCCGGCCAGCAGCCAATAGTGGAACTCGCGCACGAGCGATCCCTGCAGTACCGGCAGCGAGGCCGGCCGCTCGAGCAGGCGCATCAGGCGCAGCGCGGCATCGGCAACGTGGCTGTCCGTCGTCTCGATCTTCACGGGCGTGTCGTCGCCCTGCGCGATCGCCGCCATCTCCGTCGCCAGCTCGGCGATGACGGCCGGATCGAGGTCCATCACCAGCGAATAATAGGGCGCGGCCAGGCTCGCTTCCACGATCTGGCTCACCGTGGGCACGTCGGCCGTGATCAAGAGCGAATCGCCGGCGCGGAAGGTGAACGATTGCTGGCCCATGGTGACGTGCTTGGCACCCTGCAGGACCAGGCACACGAGGGGACGCGGGATCTGGTAGCTCAGTTCGGTACGCGCCGTCGCACGGATGGCGGTAAGCCCGGTGATCGGGGTGCGGGCGGCGCCGTCGGCACCGGCATGAACGTCCGCATGATGGCGGACTGCATCGAGGAGGGAAGTGTCCATGCGGTCCATGGTAATCCCCCTCCATGCGCAAGGAAACTGCCAGGAACGGAAATGGGAGGATCAGGCAAAAAGCGGAGAGATTCCGGCCAACGGGACGAACGTCCCGGTGGCAGATGCCGTGACGGCAATCCCGACGTCAAACGGACGGCGCCGGTAAGCCGGTCGCCGTCCGTCGGGGTTGGCGGCTGCGGGGAACGCCGCAACCGCCGGGGACTGCGGATCAGTGCACGGCAACCGCGGCAGCCGGAGCGGCTGCGGCGACCTGGGCGTCCTTGGCGTCCTGGGCAACCGGCGCAGGCAGGGCTGCGGCGGGCACGGTCGCCGTGGCGGCGATCTCGGCAGGCGTTGCCTTGCCGGCGGCGTCCAGCGTGAACGCCTTCAGGCCCAGGTTGCTGCTGCTGTACTGGCGGATCTGGTTGGCGTACACGGCGTCGCCGTTCAGCTTGCGGCCATAGGACGGCACGATCTCCTTCATCTTGGCCTGCCATGCCGGCGTCTTGAGCTGGTCGCGGAATGCCGACTTCTCGAGCACCTTCATCATGATCGGGGCAGCCGTCGACGCACCCGGCGACGCGCCCAGCAGCGCGGTCATCGAACCGTCGGCGGAGGCGACCACTTCGGTACCGAACTGCAGGATGCCGCCCTTCTTCGGATCGTCCTTGATGACCTGCACGCGCTGGCCGGCGTTCTGCAGGGTCCAGTCTTCCATCTTGGCGTTCGGCAGGTAGTCGCGCAAGGTGGCCAGGCGCTCTTCCGGGGTCAGCATCACCTGCTGGACGAGGTACTTGGTCAGCGGGATATTGTCCCAGCCAGCCTGCACCATCGGACGGACGTTACCGGTATTCACGGCAGCCGGCATGTCGATCCAGGAACCGTTCTTGAGGTACTTGGTCGAGAAGGTCGCGAACGGGCCGAAGAGCAGCGCCTGCTTGCCATTGATGATACGGGTGTCGAGGTGTGGGACCGACATCGGCGGCGAGCCGACCGAGGCCTTGCCGTACACCTTCGCCCAGTGCTGCTTGATGACTTCCTGGTTGGTCGTCACCAGCCACTGCCCGCCGACCGGGAAGCCGCCGTAGCCCTTGGCTTCGGGGATCTGGGTCTTTTCCAGCAGCGGCAGGGCCGCGCCGCCGGCGCCGATGAAGACGAATTTGCTGCGCACGGTCTTTTCGGTGCCGTCGGCCAGGTTCTTGACGGTGACGTTCCAGATGCCGTCGTCGCCGCGCTTGATGTCCTCGACCTGGTGGCGCAGGCTCAATTGCATACCGGTGTCGGTCAGGTGCTTGACCATGCTGCGGGTCAGCGTGCCGTAGTTGACGTCGGTGCCGATGTCCATGCGGGTGGCGGCCACTTTCTGGTTCTTGTCGCGGCCATTCATGACCAGCGGCGCCCAGGTACGGATCTGTTCCTGGTCTTCGCTGTACAGCATGCCCTTGAACAGGTTTTCCTTCTGCAGGGCGGCGTAGCGCTTGCGCAGGTAGTTGATATTGTCGTCACCCCACACGAACGTCATGTGCGGCACGTTGTTGATGAAGGTGCGCGGATCGCCCAGGTATTTCTTCTGCACCTGGTAGGCCCAGAACTGCTTCGACACTTCGAACTGTTCGTTGATGTCGACGGCTTTCTTGGTCTCGATGCTGCCGTCTTCCTTCTCCGGCGTGTAGTTCAGTTCGGCGAAGCCCGAGTGGCCGGTACCGGCATTGTTCATCGAATCGGAACTCTCGGCGCCGACGGCGTCGAGGCGCTCGACCATCTGGATCTTCAGGTCCGGTTGCAGTTCCTCGAGCAGGGTGCCGAGCGTGGCGCTCATGACGCCTGCGCCGACCAGCAGGACGTCGACCGGCTGGTCCGAAGCGGGAGGCGTCTTGCTGCACGACGCGAGGGCGAGGCTGGTGAGTACGACGATCAGTGATTTACGCATGATGGATTACAAAAAAATAGTGAGTGACACGATCAATGGCTCCCATGCCGGCACATTTCCATGGTCCCCCTTGGGAACATGGAAATGTGTCGCGAAGAGCATGCGGCGGATCCTGCTTTCATTGGCTGGGAAAGCATCCGGCGGCACGACGCGGAAGGAAGGCGACGTCGCAGCGGGTGCTGGGCTGCGACAGGAGGCGAGCGAAAGAAGATGTGCACATTACTGAACAATCAGCCCGGCAACCCTTCCTCTGCATCCATTGAGTGGACGATATGCCCCTAAGGACAGGCGAATTATATTCATCCAAATATCTTCGACGAAAATTATATTTCCGAATAACAGGTATAAATTACGTTTTATATCTTATAGATGAGTCGCGTCATTCATATTGAACATGCGTTCATGGCGCGTCTATTTGTATCCAAACCTGGGCATTTGCACAAATATTGCATGCGGGCCTCCCCGTTGCTTGTGCTTTTCGTTCCTGCGACGGTTCTGTCGCACTGCCTGCCCGAGCCCCTGCCGCCAGTAGGGATACTCCTGTCATCGCGCTTAAAAGCTTCGGATCGAGGCCGATACCGGTGCGTCGACGCCAGTTCGTCGTGCTTGCAGGCGTGCAAGCCTGCGTCGCCGCGTCCGCAGTTCACGTAGAGTCGGCAAGGCAGGCTGGGCATACAGAGCCTTCCCATGACCCCCTTGCCCAGCCATTCGGAGACATGACGCATGAAACGAACCAAGCAGGACCTGCTGTTTGCCGCCGGCGTGCTGGGCGTATTCGGTGCGGGGGTCGCCGCGGGACGGCTGCTCGCGCGATCGCACGCTGCCGACGCGATGCTTCCCCGTGCCAGCCTGCTCGATACGCTCGCCGTGTCGCTCGACGTCGTCGCGCCGACCATCGCCAAGGGTGTGATCATCCGCCGTCCGCCGGTGGTGGCGCTCGCCGAACGCCTGGAACTGGACCGGCGCGCGGTGCGGCGCTTGCAGGCGCTGCGCGCCAAATACGGCTCCGGTCCGCTGATGCTGCGCCTGCCGATCCGCCGGCAGGCCGTCGTGCTGGCGCCCGAGCACGTGCGCCGCGTGCTCGACGAGACGCCGGAACCGTTCGCCGCCGCCAGCAGCGAAAAGCGGGCCGCGCTCGCGCATTTCGAGCCGCAGGGCGTCCTGGTATCGCAGGGCGCCGAGCGCGCCGACCGGCGCCGCTTCAACGAGGGCGTGCTCGAGCACGAACGCGCGGTGCACCATCTGGCGGACAGCTTCGCCGCGAAGATCGGCGAGGAAGCGGCACGCATCATGGAGCGGGCACGCGCACGCGGCGAACTGGACTGGGACGCCTTCGCTTCGGGCTGGTATCCGCTCGTGCGGCGCGTGGTGTTCGGCGACGGCGCCCGCGACGACCAGGAACTCAACGACATGACGGTGCAGTTGCGCAAGGCCGCGAACTGGGCGTTCCTGCATCCGCAGAAGCGCGCCGTGCAGGCCCGCTTCTTCGCGCGCATCCGGGACTACCTCGACCGCGCCGAAGCGGGCAGCCTGGCCGCCGTCGCCGCGCGCATGCCGACGACCGGCAAGACGCAGCCCCACCAGCAGGTCCCGCAATGGCTGTTCGCGTTCGATGCCGCCGGCATGGCGACGTTCCGCGCACTGGCCCTGCTGGCCAGCCACCCGCACCATGCCGAGCGCGTGCGCGCGGAGTTGCACGAGCGGAGCGAGCGGCGCCACGACCTGCCCTTGCTGCGCGCGACCGTGCTGGAAGCGCTGCGCCTGTGGCCGACGACGCCCGCCATCCTGCGCCAGACGACCGTCGCCACCGACTGGGAACGGGGCAGGATGCCCGCCGGCACCGGCATCCTGCTGTTCGCCCCTTTCTTCCACCGCGACGATGAACGCCTGCCGTATGCCGACCGTTTTACGCCCGAATTATGGCTCGATGAGGGGAAGGTAGAGGTCGAACACCGCGATTGGCCCCTGATCCCGTTCAGCGGCGGTCCCGCAACCTGCCCGGCGCGCAACCTGGTGCTGATGCTGACGAGCATGATGCTGGCCGCGCTGGTCGAAGGCAGGTCGTTCCGGCTGGCGCCAGGAAGGGAATTGGATCCGGCGCGCTTGCCGGGTACGCTGGACAATTACCGCCTGCGTTTCCGCTTCGTCGACTAGGAAAAAGCCGCCACTGCGCTTTGCCGGGCGCTTTTTCCAAGGCCGGGCAACGGCGCGCTGCGCCGCCACATGGCGGCGCATAATCCCTTGGGCTCGCTTCCCCCTCCATCCTCCACCCGGCAGGAGTTGCCATGACTTCGACACATGTGCGTCACGCTGTCACCCTTTCCATCACTTGCTTCGGCATCCTCGCTGGCGGTCAGGCCCTTGCCGCTCCCCTCGAACCGCTGTGGTACCGCACGACGGTCGATACCAGCCGCGACAACGTGCATTTCGCGATCGGCTTCAACCGCGCGCCAGACCTGACCACCCTCGACGCCGCTGGGCGCCAGGTCGACAGTTTCCAGATCTGGACCGACGACAACGGCACGCTGCCCTTCTTCGACGCCGCGCGCGTAGGCTGGGGCGGACTGCCCGAGGGCGGCTCGGCCGTCCTGTCCGTGGCAGCGGTCCCAAGCACCGGCGAACTCGAATACATCAAGGTGCGCTCAAGCAGCTGGCCCGGGCCGTGGTCGGCGAACGGCTGGGGATCGGTGGAAGCGCGCGCAGGCTATATCCTGGGCGCCGACAACGTGTTCAGTTTCGACGTGCCGCTGGGGCTGCTCGCCAATAGTGGGGACGGGCGTTTCTATTACACGCTTGAAACGTACGACACCGGCGGCACCATCTCGTCCAACAACGGCTACAGCGGCTATACCTACGTCGTCGGCGCGGTGCCCGAGCCGTCGATGATGGCCTTGGCCCTGGCAGGGCTGGGTCTGCTGGGAGCAGCGGCACGGCGCAGGCGTTGAATGGTCTTCCGCGGTCGTCCCATGTGCCAACAAGAGGCACATGGGTTCAACACGACGGAATGGTTCGGCCGACGGTGTAGCAAACTGTATTGCTTTGTGTTCGACCTGATTGTTTGTCCACAATCGGGCCGCGTCATCGTGCCGCTTACTCGACCCTTACTCGACCCTTACTCGCCCCTTACTCGCCCCTTACTCGACCGTCACCGACTTCGCCAGATTCCTCGGCTTGTCGACGTCGGTCCCGCGCGCCAGCGCCGTGTGGTACGCCAGCAGCTGCAGCGCCGCCACGTGCAGGATCGGCGACAACAGGCCATAGTTCTCCGGCAGGCGGATCACGTGCAGGCCGTCGCCCGACGTGATGCGCGAATCGACGTCGGCGAACACGTACAGCTGGCCGCCGCGGGCGCGCACTTCCTGCATGTTCGACTTCAGCTTTTCCAGCAGCGCGTCGTTCGGGGCGATCGTCACCACGGGCATTTCTTCCGTCACGAGCGCCAGCGGGCCGTGCTTCAGCTCGCCGGCCGGATAGGCTTCGGCGTGGATGTACGAGATTTCCTTCAGCTTCAGCGCGCCTTCCAGGGCGATCGGGTAGTGCATGCCGCGGCCCAGGAACAGGGCGTTTTCCTTGCGCGCGAATTCCTCGGCCCAGGCGATGACCTGCGGCTCCAGCGCCAGCACCGAGCTCAATGCCACCGGCAGGTGGCGCATCTGCTTCAGGTAGTTGGCTTCCTGCTCGTCCGTCAGGCGGCCGTTCACTTGCGCCAGCGTCAGCGTCAGCAGGAACAGCGCGGCCAGCTGCGTGGTGAAGGCCTTGGTGGAGGCGACGCCCACTTCGACGCCGGCGCGGGTGATGTAGGCCAGCTTGCACTCGCGCACCATCGCGCTGGTGGCGACGTTGCAGATGGTCAGCGTGTTGACCATGCCCAGGCTGCGCGCATGCTTCAGCGCGGCCAAGGTGTCGGCCGTTTCTCCGGACTGCGAGATCGTCACGACCAGCGTGTTCGGGTGCGGGACGCTGTCGCGGTAGCGGTATTCGCTGGCGATCTCGACGTTCACCGGCAGCTGGGCCACCGATTCGATCCAGTATTTCGCCGTCAGGCCGGCGTAGTAGCTGGTGCCGCAGGCCAGGATCAGCACGCGGTCGATTTCCTTGAACACGCGGTAGGCCTGGTCGCCGAACAGTTCCGGCATGATGCCGGTGACGCCTTCGAGGGTGTCGCCGACGACGCGCGGCTGCTCGAAGATTTCCTTCTGCATGTAGTGGCGGTACGGGCCCAGCTCGGCCGCGCCCGTGTGCGCATGCACCGTCTTGACTTCGCGCTCGGCCGGGCGGCCGTTGGCGTCGACGATCCAGTAGCGAGCCAGCTGCAGGTCGACCACGTCGCCTTCTTCCAGGTAGATGATCTGGTCGGTGGTACCGGCCAGCGCCATCGCGTCGGAGGCGACGAAGTTCTCGCCGTTGCCCAGGCCGACGATCAGCGGCGAGCCCTGGCGCGCGGCCACGACGCGGTGCGGCTCTTCGCGGCAGAACACGGCGATCGCATAGGCGCCGTGCAGGCGCTTGACGGCCTGCTGGACGGTGTCGAACAAATCGCCGTCGTACATGTGGTCGACGAGGTGGGCGATGACTTCGGTGTCGGTCTGGCTCTGGAACACATAGCCGAGGGCGGTCAGCTCGGCGCGCAGCTCGTCGTGGTTCTCGATGATGCCGTTATGGACCAGGGCGATGCGCGCATTCTCTTCGCTCGGCGAAAAGTGCGGGTGGGCATTCTTGGTGGCCGGCGCGCCGTGCGTGGCCCAGCGGGTGTGGGCGATGCCGGTGAAACCTTCCAGGCCCGTTTCGCGGACTTGCGTCTCGAGGTCGGCCACGCGCGAGGTGCTGCGCGAACGGGCCAGGTTGCCATCCACGTGCAGCGCGACGCCGCAGGAATCGTAGCCACGATACTCGAGACGCTTCAAGCCTTCGATCAGGATGGGGGTGATGTTGCGCTGGGCAACGGCGCCGACGATACCGCACATGGGACTCTCCAAGAATTTAACTAACGCAACAACTGTAGAACATTCAGGATGAAATAAGCTTTCAGTGCGCAGCCACTTTTGAAATAATATTTCATGCTAAGCTCACGATGAAATATTATTTCAAATACGTCGAAATATTTTATAAAAATGTCAGAAACTACCGAACAACTAGACGATATCGATCGTCGCATCCTGAATGCCCTGCAAATTGATGCCTCGCATACCAATGCAGAGCTGGCTGAACTTGTCCACGTGTCGCAGCCGACGTGCCTGCGCCGGGTCAAACAGCTCACGGAAAACGGTGTTATCGAAAGGCAAGTCGCCATCGTGGCACCGGACAAGGTGGGCGCCAGGCTGACGGCCATCGTCGAGATCACGCTCGACGTGCAGGCAGCCGACCGCATGGAAGAGTTCGAAAACGTCGTCGCCGACGAGGCGGCCGTGCTGCAATGCTACCGGGTATCGCCTGGTCCGGATTTCGTGCTCATGGTGCAGGTGGCGGACATGCCGGCCTACCACGCGCTGGCGCACCGCCTGTTCACCACCCATAGCAATGTACGCAACGTCAAAGCCTATTTCTCGACCTTCCGCAGCAAGTTCGAAACGCGCATCGCCGTCTGACGGCAGTGGAAAACCATCCACATTCATCCACACCCTCCTGTGGATAACCCAGCCGTTCCAGCCATGCCCTTATTCCGGGCGCATACCGACTAGAGGCCGCACCCCGCATCGCACAAGGCTTTGCGGCAACCACCCTCGATACCGGGATGCGGCAGGCTTGTGGATGACTTTGTGGATACCGCTGTGGAAGAGCGGTTGACATCCCTGTGCATAGCCAGTGGAACACCATGTGCACAGACGGTGGACCAGGCTGTGGTTTTCCTGTGCACCTGGCTGTGCTCAAGCTGTGATTTTGCTGGGGAAGAGGTGTTGATACGCTGTGCCCATCCGGTGGACAGGCACAGCGAAGAGGAGGAGGGGGCTTACTTCTTGACCTTGACGGGGCGCTGCCAGTTTTCGACCGTGAGCTGCTTCGGACGCGAAATCGTCAGCTTGCCGGCCGGCGCATTCTTGGTCAGCGTGGTGCCGGCGCCCAGCGTCGCGCCCTTGCCGACGGTGACGGGCGCCACCAGCTGGCTGTCGCTGCCGATGAAGGCGTCGTCCTCGATGACCGTGCGGTGCTTGTTCGCGCCATCGTAGTTGCAGGTGATGGTGCCGGCGCCGATGTTCACGCGCGAGCCGACGTCGGCATCGCCCACGTAGGCCAGGTGGTTCGCCTTGCTGTGCGCGGCGACCTTGCTGTTCTTGACCTCGACGAAGTTGCCGATGTGGACATCCTGGCCCAGTTCGGTACCGGGACGCAGGCGCGCATACGGGCCGATGACCGATTGTTCGCCGACGATCGCCTCCTCGAAGTGGCAGAACGGTTTTACCTGGGCGCCGGCCGCGACCCTGGTGTCGACCAGCACGCAGTTGGCGCCGACGGTCACGCCGTCGCCCAGTTCCACGCGGCCCTCGAACACGCAGCCGACGTCGATGGTCACGTCTCGCCCGCACACGAGCTCGCCGCGCACGTCGATGCGCGCCGGATCCATCAGCGTCACCCCCTGCTCGAGCAGGCGCGTGGCGATGTTCAGCTGGTGGCGGCGCTCCAGCTCGGCCAGCTGCACCTTGCTGTTCACGCCCGCGACTTCCCACTCGGCGCCGGGCTGGCTCGATACGACGGGCACGCCGTTCGCCACGGCCTGCGCCACGATGTCGGTCAGGTAGTACTCGCCCTGGGCATTGTCGTTCTTGAGCGCATTCAGCCAGCCGGTCAGGTGGCGGGTCGGGATCACCATGATGCCGCTATTGATTTCCTTGATGGCACGCTCGGCTTCGCTCGCATCCTTTTCCTCGACGATGCGCACGATGCGGCCGTCTTCGCGCACGATGCGGCCCAGGCCGAAGGGATTGGCCTGCTCGACGGTCAGGATCGCCAGCTTGTCGTTACCAGCGGCCTCGACCAGGCGGCGCAGCGAATCGGCCGTGGTCAGCGGGACGTCGCCGTACAGCACCAGCGTCGGCGCATCCTCGTCGATCTGCGGCAGGGCCTGCATCACGGCATGGCCGGTACCCAGCTGCGGCTGCTGCAGCGCCGTGTCGATGGCGATGCCGGCTTCGCTTCCCCAGCCCTGGACGGCAGTCGGCACCGCTGCGCCGCCGTGTCCGTAAATCACGCATAATTTGCTCGGGTTCAGGCTGAGTGCGGTGTCGATAACATGCTGCAACAGCGGCTTCCCGGCCAGTGGATGCAAGACTTTCGGCAAGGCGGACTGCATGCGTTTGCCCATGCCGGCGGCGAGGATGACTACGTTCATAAGCCGTTCTCAATCGAGTTAATAAAGATGAAAAAGTTTAACACGCCCCTATTACAGCAAACTTCCCTGATCCAGCGCGTGCGCACGCTGTTCCTTATCGGCCTGATGGTGCTCGCGGCCGGCTGCAGCACGATCCGCTTCACCTACAACCACGGCGACACGCTGCTGTACTGGTGGCTGAACGCTTATCTCGACCTCGACAGCGACCAGTCGGACTGGGTCAAGAAAGACATCGATAAACTGTTCCAGTGGCACCGCTCGACCCAGCTGCGCGACTATGCCGGCCTGCTGGGCAAGATGCAGCGCCAGCTGGCCGACGGCAACGTCACCCAGGACGAGCTGCTGGGCGACTACCGCGACATCAAGGCGCGTACCGAACTGCTCGCCTTCAAGGCCTTGCCGGACCTGGCCGACCTCGCCATGTCGATCAAGCCGGACCAGATCGAGCAAATGGAGAAGAAATTTGCCAAGAACAATAACGACTACCGCAAGAAATTCATCAGCGGCAGCGTCGAAGACCGGCAGAAGGAACACTTCAAGAAGACGATGGAACAGTTCAACCTGTGGTTCGGCAGCTTCAGCCGCGAGCAGGAAGCGCAGTTGCGCAAGCTGTCCGATGCGCGTCCGCTCGACGACGAGGTCTTCCTGCAGGAGCGCATGCTGCGCCAGAAGAAGATCGTCGCCACCTTGCGCCGCATCCAGCAGGAAAAGCTGAACAAGGAACAGACGATGTCGGCGGTGCACGGCCTGCTGCGCGACTTCTTCGACCGCATGGACGCGCCGGAACGCAAGGCGTTCTATGACAGCTATGTCGACAGCACGTCGAAATTCATCGTCGCGGCGGTCAAGCTGACGACGCCGGAACAGAAGGCGCATGCACAGAAACGCATGCAGGGCTGGATCGACGATCTGAATTCGCTCGCGGCCGGCAAGTGAGGATGGTGGGCACATGGTGCCCACCATTCAAAAGTCGTCACGCTTTGGCCGTAGGGTGGGCACCACGTGCCCACCATCCCTCCGAAATACCCGCTTCCCTGCATGCTATAGTCCCGCCATGCAAAAGAAGCCCTCCCACTCCTACCCGCGCCGTCCCGGCCCGCCGCAACAAGTCCGCATCATCGGCGGCGACTGGAAACGCACCCCGCTCCCCGTCCTCGATGCCTTCGGCCTGCGCCCGACCCCGGACCGCGTGCGCGAAACCGTCTTCAACTGGATCAACCACCAGATGGATGCCGACTGGAACCAGGCCGACGTCCTCGACCTGTTCGCCGGCAGCGGCGCCCTCGGTTTCGAGGCGGCCAGCCGCGGCGCCCGCTCCGTGACCATGGTCGATACCGTCGGCCCCGTCGTGCGCCAGCTCGAACAGATCAAGGACAAGCTGAAGGCCGACAAGGTCAAGGTGCTGCGTGCGGATGCGCTCGCCGTCGCGCGCGACCTGGCCCAGCGCGGCCAGCGCTTCGACGTGATCTTCCTCGATCCGCCCTACCAGCAGGATTTCCTGAGCCAGGCCTTGCCGCTGTGCGCCGCCCTGCTGAAGGAAGGCGGTCTGGTGTATGCTGAATCCGGCGAACGCCTGCCGTTTCCGGAGCAGCAAGGTGACGACATGCCGGACGAGGTGCCGGAGTGGCTGCAGGGATGGGAGCTCGTGCGCGGCGACAAGGCCGGCATGGTGTACTTCCATCTGCTGAAGCTGGACTGACTCAGTTGCACTAAAACACCGCCTAGCGGTGATAATCTGCTTAAAGTTTAAGCAAACAACGCCCCATTCCGGGGCGGCTGCCGAAATTTCAGGCATAATGCGCGTCTATTCAGGTGCATTTTCCAGGGAGCCGCAATGGTTGTAGCCGTTTATCCAGGTACTTTCGATCCGCTGACCCGCGGCCATGAAGATTTGGTGCGTCGCGCATCGGGTCTGTTCGACACCCTGGTGGTCGGTGTCGCCGACAGCAAGAACAAGAAACCGTTCTTCTCGCTCGACGAACGCCTGGAAATCGCCAACGAGGTGCTGGGCCATTATCCGAACGTAAAGGTCGAGAGCTTTTCCGGCCTGCTCAAGGATTTCGTGCGCTCGCACGACGCGCGGGTGATCGTGCGCGGCCTGCGCGCCGTTTCCGACTTCGAGTACGAATTCCAGATGGCGGGCATGAACCGCTACCTGCTGCCCGACGTCGAGACCCTGTTCCTGACTCCGTCCGACCAGTACCAGTTCATCTCCGGCACCATCGTGCGCGAGATCGCCATGCTGGGCGGCGACGTGTCCAAATTCGTGTTCCCCTCGGTCGACCGCTGGCTGCAGAAGAAGATCGCCACGCTCGCGGCCACGCCGAAAGCATAAGGTTCAATAGATTCACCATGGCTTTGCTGATTACCGACGACTGCATCAATTGCGACGTGTGCGAGCCCGAGTGCCCGAACGAAGCGATTTCGATGGGCGAGGAGTTCTACCAGATCGACCCGCACAAATGCACGGAATGCGTCGGCCATTTCGACGAGCCGCAGTGCCAGCAAGTCTGCCCTGTGGCGTGCATCCCGTTCAATCCGGACTGGCGCGAAACGCGCGAACAATTGCAGGCGAAGTACGAACGCCTGACGGCCGAGAAGGCCGCCTGACCCAGCAACGGCCGCCTCGCGCGGCCGTTTTCTTTTTCACAGTCTGCTGTGGATAAGTTTTCCCGATTTGATTGCGTGCGCAATAGGATCATTCATTGTGCATGCAATCTGTGCGTGCGAACTTGTCCACAGCTGGCGTGCTATGCTGGATTCATGGACGACGACCACGATCCGAACGCTCCCCTGCCGACCTCGGTCGGCGAGAACATCGGGACCATTTCCGAGTTCTACGCACGCCATGAGCAACGCGTGTCGACCACCCAGCGCATCGTCGAGAAAGTGGCGCTGTTCCTCGGCAGCCCCAGCTACGTGGCGGCGAACATCCTGTTCATCGTATTCTGGACTGTCGGCAACCTGATGGCACCGGACATGGGCTGGGACCAGGTCGACGAACCGCCGTTCTTCTGGCTGCAGGGCTTCGTCAGCCTGAATGCCTTCATCATTTCCACCACCGTCCTGATCCGCCAGAACCGCATGTCGGTGCTGGCCGACCACCACGCCCACCTCGACCTGCAGGTCAACCTGCTCACCGAGGAAAAGACGAGCAAGATCATCGAGATGCTGGAGGCCCTGCGGCGCGACCTGCCCGGCGTGCGCCAGCAGGAAGACCCCGAAGCGGAAGAACTGGCCAAGCCGGCCGATCCCGAACAAGTGCTGGATGCGATCGAGCGCGAACACGACGAACCCTATGGCGAAGCGGGCAACCGGTCGCGCGAGCGCCAGGCCGATACCGATTGAACGCTGCGCCAAGCATGATGTTGCCTGTGGGTGATTCTGTGGATAAAGTGGCTGGACATCCACAACACGCAAGGAGACACCCATGATTTCTCGACGCACCGGCCTGAAAGCGCTTGCCGCCGGCTTCATCATCGCCCTGACGCTAGGCCAGCCGGCATTGGCCGCGGTCGACATCGACGGCTACAAGTTCGACGACACGGCCAAGGTTGCCGGCAAGGACTTGAAGCTCAACGGCGCCGGCATGCGCACGAAGCTCGTCTTCAAGGTCTATGCGGCCGGTCTGTACCTGCCCGAAAAGAAGAACAACGTTCCCGACATCCTCAAGCAGGACGGCCCGCGCCGCATCACGCTGCAGATGGCCCGCGACGTCTCGTCCGAGGATTTCGGCAAGGCGTTCACCGATGGCCTCAACGATAACGTCGACAAGGCGGACAAGGCGAAGATCGCCTCCCAGATCAGCAAGCTGGGCGGCATCTTCGCCTCCGTCGAGGGGCTCAAGAAGGGCGATGTGCTGCACATCGACTGGATCCCCGGCACCGGCACCTTATGCGAACTGAACGGCAAAAAGCTGGGCGACACGATCCCGGACCTGGCTTTCTACAATGCGCTGCTGCGCATCTGGCTCGGCGACAGGCCGGTCGACCGTTCCTTGAAGCCGGCCTTGCTGGGCGACGCCAAGTAACTCGCCTCGATTCCCCCTAAAAACGCGGCCCCGGGCAACCGGAGGCCGCGTTTTTTTCGTCCCCATTTTTTTGACTGCGCGATGCCCATTTTTCGGGATGAAGTCGACCTTGTCCGAAACCGGCGCGGCCTTGTACGGCTTCTGTGTTCGAACTGATCGATGATTACCTTTACTAATCCATATCTTCATACCAAATATGAACTTCTCTCATCTATAAGATAACGTCAGTTTTTATACACCGATATGGATACCAAGTTGATTCATTCTCACTCGGACCGCCATACTTCCCTCCTCTCGCACACAGCTCATGTCATTGTCCTAAAACACATCAATATCGTTCATTCGTAAGCTAATGTGTAGTCATCATGCAGTATGGATATTATTCGATATATTCAATGATTCCATGTGCATAGATACATTGTTAAATCTTGTAGGCGAGAAACCGCCGGTCAAACTGGCTAACCGGAAGTCATCCAAGGTGCATGAACTCGGGTCGGGTTTCCCGGCGAAGATGCTGCAAACGGGGTATGACGATGGAGGAGGCGACTACGGCGCCGGCATCTGGAAAGCCGGGTCTTTGCAGCTTGGACGGCGCAGAATGGCGGGAAGTGTTGCCTTAAGGCATAAAAAAAGCGGCGCCGGAAGTCCGGTCGCCGCTTTCAGGGGAGGAAGCGTTTTAAACTGCTAAGATCAGGAGCGCGAACCCACGACGCGGATGTCGGCGCCGCCGGCATCGCCGTCGTTGGCGGCCTGGGTCGGCTGGATCGCCTTGGCATTGCGCAGCTTGCGGCGCGCGGCCAGTTCGTCCTTGGTCAAACGCGGACGCACAGCCAGCACTAGGGCGCGCGCGATACCGACCAGCAGCGGTCGGAAGAACATCAGTATGCCGGCGAGCAGGGTCAGCTGGACCATGCCCGTCAGTACCTGGGTGAAGGGCAGCGCCGTCACCGAGGTTTGGAAGAAAGCATCAGAGAAAGACATGACGTAGACAGACTCAATAATTGATCATCGATTTGTTCGATGTAACTATAGTGCAACGCAACATATAATTCTAATTACGCTTTCTGATAGCCATTATATTGATCGTGAATGAAATGCGGTACACTGGCACCCATTCCCATTTGCTTGATCCAAGAACGGAGTCCCATGAGCTTCCTCACGCTTGATCTGAACCTGCTCCGCGTCTTCGATGCCGTCATGACCGAGCAAAACCTGACACGTGCCGCCGGCCACCTTGCGATGACCCAGCCGGCCGTGTCGAATGCCATCAAACGCCTGCGCGAGAGCCTGGGCGACGAATTGCTGATCCGTACGGCCTACGGCGTCAAACCGACACCGCGCGCCGAAGCGCTGTGGCCGGCCGTACGCCAGGCGCTGGCCGCGCTGGAAGCGGCCGTGATGCCGGAAACCTTCGACGTGTCGAAGGCCCAGGCCACCTTCCGCATGGCCATGGCCGACGCCACCGCCGCGCTGTGGCTGCCCTCGCTCGTGCGTTCGATCGAAAAAGAGGCGCCGGGCGTGAACATCCGCATGGTGCCGCTGACGACGCGCGAACCGCGCCCGATGCTGTTGCGCGGCGACATCGACCTGGCCGTCGGCTTCTTCCCGGGCGTGGCGGCGCAACTGTCGTACGAAACCGGTTCGCCGATCCGCCACGAGCGCCTGTATTCGGGCGAATACGTCGCGGTGATGCGCAAGAACCACCCATTGGCCCAGGGCAAGCTGGATCTCGACGAATACTGCAAGGCGAACCACCTGCTGGTGAGCTTCTCGGGCCGCGCCCACGGCCTCGTCGACGAGGCACTGGCCCAGATCGGCCGCGAACGCCGCATTTTGCTGACCGTGAACCAGTTCTTCACCGCCGGTCGCGTGGTCGCCAACTCGGACCTCGTGACCGTGCTGCCGAAGCACCTGATCGCCTCGACGGGCGCGGCCGATGCGCTGGTGTGGCGCGAACTGCCGTTCCAGCTGCCGGCCGTGCACCTGGACATGCTGTGGCACGAACGCGACGGCCGCAGCCCGGCGCACCGCTGGCTGCGCAAGAATTTGGAAAACATGTCCGCTACGGCACAGAAGATGTTGCCGTCGAAGTCGGAGACGACGGAGCGGATGGAGAAGATCGCGTAAGCGAGCGCCAGCCGAAAAATCGTCGCCCCTGCGCAGGCAGGGGTCCAAGTTCTGCTTGCGCTATCGCTGCGCTTGCAATATTGGGCCCCTGCCTGTGAACTGACCCAGGTTTGTTAGACGG
>NZ_JASNRD010000019.1 GCF_030412015.1 Massilia sp. YIM B02763
CCGCCGCTTTCGGTGGTCTGTGCCATTGCAGGTGCTGCGGCGGCCACCAGGGCGCCGCTCGCGACGATGCACGAGATTGCACACGGCAACGACTTTAACTTGAACGTCATGAAAACTTCTCCTTCGTGGATTACTCTCAATGGTTTTACGATTTCTTTTAGCGTATTTACCGGACTTCCTTGGGAAGTAAATAGGCTCGATCAGCTTTGATCAGTATCAGACGATACTGATTCATTCATAAAACCATAACAAAAGGAAAAGTGTCAATAAAACAGAATTAGCGAAATGCGCAGAAACAACACATGTCATTATCATCAAAGAAGAATCTAATTCCGATTGAAAGAAGATATAAATGCCGAACAAATCATCGCCATTTCATTCGTCGTCAATTAAAAATAATCAGGGACGATTTCGTACAAATGAATTATATTCCGCCGACATTTGATTACATCTCCAAGTCGAGATAATACGGCACGCCGGTTCAGGCGAAAAACAGGCGCTGCATCGGCAGCGCTGCGGCCCCGACGGCCACCGGGTGTGTGCGCACCTGTGCCAGCGCCAGCTTGGGCTGCGGCGGGTAGCGCCCCCAGCGCGACGCCGGCGTCGGAATGCGCATCCGGTCGACGAGCGCTTCGGCAATTGACACGGGCAAGCGCCCGCCCAGCACGATGAATTCGGGATCGAACAGGCTGGCCAGCACGGCGGCGAGCATCGAGAACGGCTGGGCGGCGTGCTCGACCCAGTCTTCGACGCCGGGGGTGCCGATGTCGATGCTGGAGCACATGGCTCGCGCGTCGTCGAACGCCAGGCCGCGGGCGGCGAGTGACAGGCGCAAGGACTCCAGGCTCGGGTAGTCGCCGCCCAACAGTGTCGAGATCGCGCCGAACTCGCCGGCATTGCCATGATGGCCGCGGAACGGGCGCCCATCGGCGATGATGCCGCCGCCGAAACTGTTGCCGAGATAGAGGTAGGCAAAGTTGCGGTAGCGCCGCCCCATCCCGAACAGGCTCTCGCCCACCGCTGCCGCCGTGGCATCGTTCTCGACCTCGACGGGCATCTGCAGCGCGTCCCCGAGGAGCTGGCGGATGTCGACCAGCGCCCACTCGCCGAGCGCCTTCGGCGTATTCAGGAAGCCGCCGTCGACGAAGAAGCCGGGAATGCCGACGCCGGCACCGACGATGCGCTGCGCCTGCGGCACTTCCCGCAGGATGTCGTCGCGGAAACGCACCAACAGGTCCACGACCGCGGCCCGCGACGCCGGCATGGGCGCATAGCGGACGGCGCGCTGGCGGCCGCTGAAGTCCATCAGCAGCAGCGACAGCGTATCCCCGAGCATGGCAATGCCGAAGGAAAACGCATAATCGGGATTCAATGCGAGATTGACGCTGGGCTTTCCCGGGCCATCGTGGTGACGCCCCGTTTCCACCAGCATGCCCTCGACCTGGAATAACTGGATCAAGCGCGTCACCGTCGATTGGGAATAACCGGAGCGCCGCGTCATGGTGGCCTGGCTGATGCCGGGCTCGACGGACAACATGCGCAAAATCTGGCGCCCCGTCGATCCAAGGCCTACCGGCAAGATGTAATTGAACTGGCGAGGGGAAGACAACGACGTGGACATACTCGATTACCGGATAAAGATAGCGAAATTCTACCTATAAAAATCCGGTTTTCATTAAAGTATGCATTAAATTTCTGTAATGTTCGATCAATCGGCTCCGCCAAAAGACGTAATTACACGGCAATTCTCCGAATGGTTATTCGCCCCTATTCTTTTTATATATTGCCCAATATATTTTCTTATGGTTGGACGCGCGGCCCAGGCGCCCATCCGCCGCCCAGCGCGCGATACAGGTCGACGTGGGCCTGCAGCCAGGTCGCGCGCAACTGCAGTACATTGGTCTCGGCGCTGAAGGAGTTGCGCTGCGCATCCAGCTCTTCCAGGTAGGAGGAATAGCCGTTGCGGTAACGGTTGTGGGCGATGCGCAGCGCCTCGGCGGTAGCGACCCGGCGCCCTTCGGCCTCGTCCAGCTGCTGGCGCAGGCGCTCGATGGCGGTGAGCGCGTTTTCCGTTTCTGCGAAGGCATTGCGCACCACGGCTTCGTAGGCGAACACGGCGCGGTCGCGCAGCGAGGCCGATATCTCGGCCTGGGCGCGCAGGCGGCCGGCATCGAAGACCGGCGCCAGGATGCTCGCGCCGATGCTCCACAGCCCCGTGCCGGAGCCCAGCAGGTCCGGCACGTTGTGCGCATAGCCGCCGGCGGACGCGGTCAGGCGCAGCGACGGCAGCATCTGGTCGCGCGCGCTGGCCAGGCTGGCATCGGCGGCGGCGATCGCGTTTTCGGCCTGGGCGATGTCGGGACGCCGGCGCAGCAGTTCGGACGGCAGGCCCGGCTGGATCACCGGGGCATTCAGGGCGCCGAGATCGGCGCCGCGCGCGATCGGCCCCGGGCTTGCGCCCAGCAGCAGCGCCAGCGCGTTTTCCTGCTGGGTGATCGAGCGCTCCAGCTGCGGCACGACGCCGGCCGTGGTGCGGTACTCCGCTTCCGCCTGCGCCAGCTCCAGCCGCGAGCTGTAGCCGACCTCGAACTGGCGCCGCGCCAGGTCCAGCGAGCGCTGGCGCGATGCGAGGGTCTGGCGCGCCAGCGCGAGCTGGGCGTCGAGGCCGCGCAGGTTCAGGTAGCCGGACGCCGTATTGGCCGCCACCGACAGCGCCGTGGCATCCGCGGCCGCCTGCTGGGCCGCATAGTCGAATTCGGCGGCGCGGGTCGTGTTCCCCAGGCGCCCGAACGGATCGAGCTCGTAGGCTGCCTGCACATTGCCCTGCACCGAGGTCGATTCGATGGGCGTGCCGAACGGGCCGATCGCACGCGCGCGCTGCGGCGTGATGCCGACCGTCACGCTGGGCTGCTGGGCGGACGCAGCGACGCGGATGCGCGCCTGGTATTCCTGCAGGCGCGACTGGGCCGTGCGCAAGTCGGCATTGCTGGCCAGCGCGCGCGTCACCAGCGCATCGAGCGCCGGGTCGTTGAATGCGCGCCACCACTGCCCTTCGACGGGGCCGGCGGGACCCACCAGCGGCGCCTGCGCGCGCCAGGCCTGCGGCACGGCCAGCGTCGAGCGCGGCGCGTCCGGCACGGCGATGCGGCAGCCGGCCAGCAGCAGCGCCGTGGCGAGGACGGCGGCCGCGCCGACCGCGACACCGCGCCTCATCGGGCCGGCCCTTTCGCCGAGGTGTCGATGCTGGTCACCACGGACATGCCGGGCCGCAGCCGCCGCGCCAGCTCCTGGTTCGGGTCGATGCTGATGCGCACCGGGATGCGCTGGGCGATCTTGACGAAGTTGCCGGTCGCATTGTCCGGCGTGATGACGGAAAATTCGGAACCGGTGGCGGGCGCGATTTCCTCCACGCGGCCGCGCAGCCGGGCGTGGTTCAGCGCGTCGACGGTGAAGGTGACAGGCTGGCCCAGGCGTACGTCGGCCATCTGCGTTTCCTTCATGTTGGCGACGACCCACATCGTCCGCGGCACCAGCGCCGTCAGCTGGGTGCCGGCGTTCACGAAGGCGCCCAGGCGCACCGTCACCTGGCCCAGCTGGCCGTCGCGCGGCGCGGTGATGCGGGTGTTGGACAAGTCGATCTCGGCCAGCTTGACGGCCGCCTCGGCATTCGCCACGGCCGCTTCCAGCGAGGCGCGGTTGACCTCGACGCTGCGCAGGTTCTGGCGCGAGATCTCGAGCGCGGCCCGGGCCTGCTCGGTGGCGGCGCCGGTCTGGGCGCCGGTGGCGCGGGCGGCGTCGCGCTCGCGCGCGGACAGCGAACCGTCGGCCGCCAGTTCCTCCACGCGGCGCAGGTCGGCCGCGGCGCGCCGGGCCTGCGCCGTGGCGTTGGCGACGGCCGCCTCGTTCTGGGCGATGGTGGCGCGCGCCGTCTTCTGGCTCTGCGTGAAGTTGGCCAGCGCCGCGCGCTGGGTCGCGAGCTGGGCGCGCGCCTGCTCCAGGCGCTGCTGGTAGATGCGGTCGTCGATGCGCATCAAGAGCTGGCCCTGGCGCACGTTCTGGTAATCCTGCACGTCGACCTCGACGATGTAGCCGGACAGCTGCGGGCTGATGATCGTCACCTGCCCCCGTACCGTCGCGTTTTCCGTGCTCTGGACGGCGCTGTGGAAAGGCGGCAGGTTCCAGGCATACAGGACGATCAGGACGCCGATCAGGGCGATCAGCGCGAACAGGATGCCGCTGACGATGACGTTGCGGTTGGAGCGTTGCTGGGAAGTCGTGGTGTCGGCCATGGTGCTGGTCAGTTGGTCGTCAGGTAGTCGCAGGTTCGGGGTTGTCGCGTTCCCCGGCGCGGCGGTCGCCGGACGGGGTGGCGACCGGGGAATCGGTGGGGCGCGGCAGCGGTGCCGGCGGCGCGGCCGGCGGCTCGCCGGACTGCGCGGCGCGGCGCGCGGCCAATACGCCCAGCACTGCGCGCACGAAGATCAGCAGGGCCATCACCGTCGCGATCCCCGCGATCAGCAGGAACACGTCGTTGTAGGCGAGGATATTGGCTTCGCGCGTGGCGCTCTGGGCCAGGACGGACACGCCCTGGCGCGTGCGCGAAGCCGGGTCGGTCAGCGCGCGGCCGTAGGCGGCCCCGCCCTGGGCGATGCGGGCGGCGACCAGCGGGTCGAGCGCGCTGAGCTGGTCAGCCAGCACCGAGGAGTGGAATTTTTCGCGCACCACCTGGAACGTGCCCAGCAGCGAGGAGCCGATCAGCGCGCCCAGGTTCTGCGTCAGGCCGAACAGCACGGAAAAACTGATCAGGTTGGCGGGATTGGCGAGCACCTGGCCCAGCAGCGACACCAGCAAGGGTCCCAGGAACAGCGTGCCGCCGAACGCGATCATGCCCTGGCTGACATACATCTGCGCCGGCCGCGTCACATTGGTCGCATGCGAATCGATCCAGGCGCCGACCGCCATGATCAATAGCGCGACGACCTGCGGCCCCAGCAGGTGGGCCGGATTGATCGTGATGGCCGAGACGACGATGCCGGCGATGGTGGCAAGCAGCACCACGGTGAACAGCGCGGTCAGCTCGTCGTTGTTCAAGCCGACCAGGCGCATGAAGCCGACCGCGCCCACGCTCTGCTCGGACAGCACCACGCGCACCAGCATCATCGCCAGCAGCATCCGGGCGATGCTCCAGGTCGAGATCCAGCGCGTCTGCAGCAGCGGATTCTTGCGGTTGTGCTCGACGGCGATGGCGGCCAGGATCAGCACGATCGAGATGGCCAGCGCCACCCCGACCCAGGGCTGCTCGGTCCACCACAGCACCCTGCCGAACGTCAGCGCCGCGCTCAGCAGTGCGATGCCCGGCGCGAACAGCGCGAACGTGACGAAGTCGGTCGGGCGGAATGCCTTGAAGCGGTCGCCGGGCGGCAGCTTGAGCCACAGCACCCCGCCCAGCGTCACCAGGGTCAGGCCCAGCTCGAACACGTACAGGCCCCGCCATTCGGCCAGTTGCAGCAGGCTGGTCGAGAAGATATAGGCGATCGGCTGCGGCAGCTGCGAGACGCCGGTGGAGATCACGATGCCCTTCAGGCGCGTCTCCTTCTTGAACGCCTGCAGCGTGTAGTACAGGCCCAGCGTGGACAAGGCGGCGCCGACCATGCCGTGCGCCGCGCGCACGGCGATGGCGGAACCCAGGTCGTTGACGAACAGGTGGGCGAACGTGACCAGCGCATACAGCACCAGGAAGAATTCGGTGAACGCGCGCAGGCCGAACTGCTGGCGGAATTTCACCAGCAGCAGGTTCATCGAGGCGTTCGTCATCACGTAGGCGGCCGGCAGCCAGTTGGTCTCGGCGGAAAAGGCGCCCAGCGAGCCCTGCAGATTGACCAGGTTGACCGTCACCAGCGCATTGCCGAGGCCGCCGGTCAGCGTCACCAGCGTGCCGAGCAGGAAAAAGGCGAGGCGGCGCGGATTCGAATGCTTGGGAAAGGACGGGCCCCCGGGCATCGTCGGGCGTTCGTCAGGGTCCCATTGGCGCTGCTGGTACTTGTGCATGTCCGTACTCACCGCGTCGCTCATGCGCCCTCCAGTTCCTGGCGCAGCACTTCCAGCACGTCGGCGGCGGCGGCCAGGCGCTCGCGGTCGATGCGCTCCAGCGTGCGCTGCCGCAAGGTCCCCGCCTCCCGCTGCATCCGCGCCGTCATCGCCTGGCCGGCGGCGGTGGCGACGATCAGCTTGATCCTGCGGTCGCGGCTGGCCGCCGTGCGTTGCACCAGGCCGCGCGCGGCGAGACGGTCGATCGTGGCGACCAGCGTGGCGCCGTCGACGCCCAGCTGGCTGGCCAGCTCGCGCTGCGACGGCGGCTCCGTGCTCGCGGCCACGGCGGACAAGGCGCTCCACCCGGCCGCGGTCAAGCCGTTGGCCTTGAGCTGGCGCTCGAGCGCGGCGCGCCAGGCCCTGGCGGCGCCGTTCAGCTCCTGCATGAAACGTTCGTCGTGGTTCGCACTCATCGGCAATCGCTCGCTTGCGGGAAGATGCCCTTGGAAAACCATAGAGTAGCAAATCATTGGCTTGGCTGACGATCCGTACGCTATGGCAATTCTGGCCACACGCAAATATTAAATTCGAGAATTGGTTAAAGAGGTATTGCTCTGGAAAATCACAGTGCTTAGAATCAACTCATTCCGCTAAGCAATCAGTTCCCCGGTAGCCGCCTGCCGGGGATGTCGTTCCAGAGCCACTCATGTCCAAAGCACGTTTTTCTGTTCGCACACTGACCGCCGCCTTCATCGCCACGCTGGCCTTGCTGCCGGGCGTCGCCATCGAACAAGAGCTGCAGCTCGACTACCGCATCAACGAACACATCGTCCTCGTCCCGGCCGGCCAGGACCACCAGGCGCGCCTGGAAACGACCGTGTTCCAGCCGAACGGCCCCGGACCCTTCCCCCTGATCATCATCAATCACGGCAAGGACCCGGGCCGCCCCAACCTGCAGCCGCGCGACCGCTTCTACCACATGGCCCATGCCTTCGTGGAACGCGGCTATGCGGTGATGGTGCCGATGCGCCAGGGCTTCGCCAACTCGACCGGCCGCTACCGCGACCGCGGCTGCGACATGACGGCCAACGGCTACACCCAGGCCGAGGACATCCTGGACACCCTCGCCTACGCCCGCGAACAGAAGTGGGTCGACGCCGACCACATCGTCGTCGCCGGCCAGTCCTACGGCGGCCTGGCGACCATGGCGCTGGGCACCGAGGCGCTGCAGGGCGTGCGCGGCCTGATCAACTTCGCCGGCGGCCTGCGCGACGACAGCAACGGCTGCGGCTGGCGCTCGGCGCTCGTCTCGGCCTTTGCCGAGTACGGCTCGCAGAACAAGATCCCCAGCCTGTGGATGTACGGCGAGAACGATTCTCTGTTCGGCCCGGACCTGGTGGCGCGCATGCACGACGCCTTCGAACAGGCCGGCGGCCGCGCCAAGCTGGTCGAATATGCGCCGTTCAAGCGAGATTCGCACGGCATGCTGGCCAGCCGCGACGGCCAGAAGGTATGGCTGGACGACACCATGAAATTCCTGGACAGCGTCGGCATGCCGACCAGGGTGCTGCACAAGGTGCCGCTGCCGCCGCTGCCCCAGCCGACCAATTTCGCCGGCCTGGACGACGTCGACGCCGTGCCCTTCCTGAGCGAAAACGGCCGTCGCGCCTACCGCGAATACCTGACCAAGATGACCCCGCGCGCCTTCGCCGTCTCTCCCAGCGGCGCCTGGACCTGGGCCGAGGAAGGCGAAGACCCGGAAGCGCGCGCGCTGGCGACCTGCTCGGCCAAGAGCGACAAGCCGTGCCGCCTGTATTCCGTCGACGACCACGTCGTGTGGAATCCGGACCTGGCCGAGAAGGCCGCCGTGACGGCATCGAACACGCCGGCCCCGGCGCCGGCCGCGGATGGCAGCGGCAGCGCGGCGCTGGGCGGGACGCAGGTCGCGACCAATTGATTGCATCGTAGGGCGAACCCACGCAGGATGGGCATGACATGCCCACCGACCGGAGTTAGCGCAAACTCCAGTCCGCATACCAAACGGACAATATGGTTTCTTCGGACATCTGGAGATTCCACATGTTGTCAATTCAAAAGGCTTGCGCCTGCGCACTGATCGCGCTGGCTGCCCTGCTGGTCCCCGGTGTGGACGGCGGCGCGCAAGCCGCCAACAATTATCCGGTCGTGCTGGTGCACGGCTTCCTCGGCTTCGGGCCGGACAGCTATCCCGGCAGCGGCTTCCTGTACTGGGGCGGCTACAACAACATCGCGGCGCATATGCAGCTCTACCACGGGCCGCATGCCGTGTATGCGGCCGGGGTCGGCGCCATCAGTTCCAACTGGGACCGCGCCGCCGAGCTGTACGCGCAGATCAAGGGCGGATGCACCGACTACGGCGCCGCCCACGTGGCGCGCGACGGCTATCCCGGCCAGGTGCAGAAACCGGCCGGCAAGTGCTGGGCGGCCGATCCGGCCAACAATCCGGACGGATACCCGCTCGCCCTCTACCCGCAATGGGATGCCGAGCACCCGATCCACCTGATCGGCCACAGCCAGGGCGGCACGACGATCCGCGCGCTGATCCAGCTGCTCGAACACGGCTCGCCCAACGGCGACGAAGGTGGCGGGGAACTGTTCCAGGGTGGACGGGTCGGCTGGGTGCGCAGTGTCGTCACGATCTCGGCACCGCACAACGGCACCACGCTGCGCGACGCCGTGCTGGACATCCTGCCGCAGTTCCGTAGCTCCTTGCGCAGCCCCCTGCGCGACATCCTGGACAACCGCCTGGCGAACTGGGAACTGGCGCCGGACGGCGCGCGCGAATTCAACCGCTGGGCGCAGACCTCGCCCGCCGTCTATTATTTTTCGGTGGGCACGCTGGCGACCGAGGCCGGCGCCTGGTGCTGCAACCACACGGACCGCGCGATCGCGCCCATCCAGAGCGCCAACTTCCAGTATCCCCGCACGGACATGATCCCCTACTTCAAGCTGTTCGCCGGCGAGTGGATCGTGCCCTCGCTGGCCCAGCGCGGCATGGGCTCGTACACGCAGTCGGCGCCGGGACGCGTGCGCATCGACAGCGCCTGGTTCCCCAGCGACGGCGTGGTCAACACGATCAGCATGCGCGCGCCGGACGGCCATCCGGTGCGCGACTACGACGGCAAGGCGCAGCGCGGCACCTGGAACTTCCTCGGCACCTACCGCGGCTACGACCATTTCGACATCCTGAACTGGCCGACGCAGGCGCCGTCGGCGGACCCGATCTACGAGCGCATCTGCGACATCATTTTCGGCTTGTAGGGTGACGGCTTTGCCGTCCACGCGTTCCACACGCGCTGGCTGGACGCGTGGACAGCGAAGCTGTCCACCCTACCGATCGCCGGCCTTTCCTACATGGTCGTGCGCAGCGTGCGCGCCAGGTCGGACAGGCGATACGGCTTGTTGACGAACGCGAATTCGCTCAATTCTCTCCCGTGGCGCTGCTTGAGCGCCGGCAGCGGATAGCCCGAGGCCAGCATGATCTTCGTGCCGGGATAGTGCTCGCGCGTATAGCTGGCCAGTTCGATGCCGTTCATGCCGTTCGGCATGACGACGTCCGTGAACAGGATGTCGACGTCGCGCCGCTCCATCAGGTCGATCGCTTCCTGGCCGCTGGCGGCCGTGAGGACGTCGTAGCCCATGCTGGCGAACAGCGAGGCGGCCACGTCCATCAGGTCGGGCTCGTCCTCGACGATCAGCACGCGTTCCGTATGGTCCTCGGCCGCCTCGTGCGCCGCGTCGGCCACCGCATTGGCCACGGCGGGCAGGTAGATCGAGATCGTGGTGCCCTCTCCCACCCTGGTGTCGATGACGACGTCGCCGCCCGACTGGCGGATGAAGCCGTACACCTGGGACAGGCCCAGTCCCGTCCCCTTGCCGACCTCCTTGGTCGTGAAGAACGGCTCGAAGGCGCGCGCGGCGATGTCCGGTGCCATGCCGCTGCCGGTATCGGCCACGCAGACGCGCACGTAGTCCCCCGGCGCCAGCGCGCCGGCGTCACCGGGCCCGAGCGTGACGTTGCTCGTGGCGATGGTCAGCTTCCCGCCCTGCGGCATGGCGTCGCGCGCATTCACGACCAGGTTCAGCAAGGCGGACTCGAACAGCGCGCTGTCGATCACGGCGCTGGCCGCCTTGCGGTCGAGTTCGATGGTGAAATCGATGCTGGCATTGACGGCACGGCGCAGCACCGGTTCGAAGCTGCCGATGATGCGGTTCAGGTTGCGCGTCTCGGCCTGCAGCGGCTGGCGCCGCGCGAAGGCCAGCAATTGCTGGGTCAGGCGCGCGCCGCGGTCGACGGCGCGGCGCATGCTCTCGACGGTGCGCACGTCGCTGTCGCCGCGCAGGGCCAGCACTTCCAGGCCGCTCGACAGCACGGACAGCAGGTTGTTGAAGTCGTGCGCGATGCCGCCCGTCAGCTGGCCGATCGATTCCATCTTCTGGGCCTGGTACAGCGCCGCGTCGGCCGCCGCCAGCGCCTCGTCGGCCTTCTTCTTTTCCGTGAGGTCGCGCGTGATCTTGGCAAAGCCGAGCAGTTCGCCGTCGTCGCCGCGGATCGCATCGATCACCACGTGGGCCCAGAAGCGGGAGCCGTCCTTGCGCATGCGCCAGCCCTCGGCCTCGAACCGGCCCGTCTCGGCGGCGGTGCTCAGGGCGCGCTGCGGCAGGCCTCCCTCGCGGTCGACGTCCGTATAGAAGCGCGAAAAGTGCTGGCCGACGATCTCGTGCTGGGCATAGCCCTTGATGCGCTCGGCGCCCTGGTTCCAGTTGGTGACGGTGCCTTGCGGCGACAGCATGTAGATGGCGTAGTCGGTCACGCCCTGCACCAGCAGGCGGAAGCGCTGCTCGCTCTCGCGCAGCGCGTCCTCGGTGCGCTTGCGCTCGGTGACGTCGCGCGTCACCTTGGCAAAGCCCTGCAGCACGTGGTGTTCGTCGTAGATCGGGTCGATGACGACGTGCGCCCAGAAGCGCGAACCGTCCTTGCGCACGCGCCAGCCTTCGGCCTCGTACTTGCCCTCCTCGAGCGCGCGGCCCAGGGCCTTGGCCGGCAAGTCGACGGCGCGGTCCTCGGGCGTGTAGAAGCGCGAGAAATGCTGGCCCAGGATCTCGGGCGCCAGGTAGCCCTTGAAACGCTGGGCGCCCGCATTCCAGCTGCAGACAAGGCCGTCCGGGTCGAGCATGTAGATGGCGTAGTCGCTGATGCCGGAAATCAGGTACTGATAGCGGCGCTCGTTCGCCCAAGGTTGTTGCGAAAGGTCGTTCATGGCACTGCCGTTTGTGTCCGCGGGCTACGGTTACATTGATCCAAATTCAT
This sequence comes from Massilia sp. YIM B02763, assembly GCF_030412015.1. Classification (GTDB taxonomy): domain Bacteria; phylum Pseudomonadota; class Gammaproteobacteria; order Burkholderiales; family Burkholderiaceae_D; genus Telluria. The sequence goes on from NZ_JASNRD010000019.1 coordinate 11,381, forward strand.
TGTTAATGATACACCGGCGGGGTGCCGGCTGCGTGCACGGCAGTACACGCTCGCGCCCGCTTTTTCCCGCACAACAATTTTCGTCAATGCCAGGGGCATTGCCCCCCGTTTATTGCACCGAAAAGCATCCGGATTTACCGGATCTGAGCACCCTGCCATTCGGACAGTGCAACGTCGCAACAACATATTGCCATCGTCTCCAGACGCACCATGCATTCGGTGGCATGCTTTTCAATGTAAAATGACGAACTTGCTCCCCCCGAAAAAGCACCGTTCATGCCAATGAGCCAGGACTCCATTCCCCTCGTCATCGACCTGTCCACCTGCGACAGGGAACCGATCCGCACGCCCGGCAGCATCCAGCCGCATGGATTCCTGCTGACCCTGTCCGAAGGGCTGGAGGTGTTGCAGGCCAGCGCCAACCTGGGCGACTGGACCGGCATCGGCGTGCACGACGTGCTCGGCGGCCCGCTCGGCGCCGTCGTCGGCGACGAAGCGGCGGCGCGGCTCGCGTCCGAGATCGCCTCGTCGCTGGGCCCGCGTCCCTTTTACCTGGGCGTGGTCACGACCGCCAACGGCCGCCATTTCGACGTGCTCGGCCATCGCTGGGACGGTCTCATCATCCTCGAGTTCGAAGCGGTCGAGCGATCGCAGGCGGCCGACTTCCGCCACCTGTACCCGCTGCTGGGCGACTTCCTGCTGAAGGTGAACGACGCGGCCGGCATCGAATCGCTGGCCGAGCAGGCCTGCCGGCGCGTGCGCTCGGTGACGGGCTTCGGACGCGTGCTGGTCTACCAGTTCGACACCGACGGCCACGGCAAGGTCATCGCCGAATCGAAGGAGGATGGCTACCACTCCTACATGGACCAGCATTTCCCGGCCTCCGACATCCCGGCGCAGGCGCGCGACCTGTACGCGCTGTCGCGCATCCGCCTCATCCAGGACGCCAACTACACGCCGGCGCCGCTGGTGCCGGCCGCGAACCCCGTCACGGGCCGCGCCAACGACCTGTCGTTCGCGGCGCTGCGCAGCGTTTCGCCGGTACACCTGCAGTACATGCGCAACATGAACACGCTGGCATCGATGTCGATGTCGCTGATCGTCAAGGGCAAGCTGTGGGGCCTGATCTCGTGCCACAACGAAGGCGCGCACGCGGTCGAATTCGAAAAGCGCACGGCGTGCGAACAGCTGGCGCAGGTGCTGGCGCTGTGCATCGAGTCGCGCGAGGACGCGGCCGAGCTGCAGTTCCGCCTCGAGGTGCGGCGCATCATGGTGTCGATGCTGGCCGGCCTCACGCAAGGCAGCAATTTCATCGACAACCTGTCGAGCGTGTTCCCGGAGCTGCTGCGCTTCGCGCGCGCCTCGGGCGTGGCCGTCGTCGTCGACGACCATATCCTGGCCTACGGCGACACGCCCGAGGACAAGGACATCCGCGACCTGGTCGAGTGGCTGACCGTGCACGACCACGGCGACGTGTTCCATACGGACCAGCTGTCGGCCGTCTATCCGCCCGGCGAGAAGCTGGTGCGCAATGCCAGCGGCCTGCTGGCGATGCCGATCTCGCGCATCCACAAGCACTACCTGCTGTGGTTCCGCCCCGAGTACGTGCACACGATCGAATGGGCGGGCAACCCGCACGCCAAGGCGGTCATCCTGAACATCAAGGCCGAGGACGTTCCCGGCGCGCCGACCCAGCTGTCGCCGCGCACCAGCTTCGTCGCCTGGCGCGAAACGATCCACGGCGCCAGCGTGCCGTGGCATGCGGGCGAACTGGAGCTGGCGCTGGAATTCCGCACCGCCCTCCTCGGCATCGCCCTGGAGCGCGCCGAGCAGATGGCGGCGCTGGCCGAGGAACTGGGCCGCGCCAACAAGGAACTCGAGGCATTCTCGTACTCCGTGTCGCACGACCTGCGCGCGCCGCTGCGCCACATCGTGGGCTTTGCCGACCTCCTGCTCGAATCGGCCGACAGCGAAGACGCCGTGCAGCGCCAGCGCTTCCTCAAGAACATCAAGGAGGCGGCGCGCCTGGCCGGCAAGCTGGTCGACGACCTGCTGGCGTTCTCGCAGATGGGCCGCGCCGCGCTGCGCCCGGCCATCGTGGACATGGGCGACCTGGTCGCCAGCTGCCGCGAGCAGGTCATGCGCGAGGCGCGCGGCCGCAACATCGAATGGGACATCGCCCCGCTGCCGACGATCCGGGCCGACCCGACCTTCGTGCACCTGGCCATGGTCAACCTGCTGGCGAATGCCGTGAAATTCACCGGCCAGCGCGACCCGGCCATCATCCGCGTGAGCGCGGAAGACCTGCCCGAGGAAACGATATTCCACGTCAGCGACAACGGTGCCGGCTTCAACATGGAATACGTGCACAAGCTGTTCGGCGTGTTCCAGCGCCTGCACCGCATGGAGGATTTCCAGGGCACCGGCATCGGCCTGGCCAACGTGCGCCGCATCGTCGAGCGCCATCACGGCCGCGTGTGGGCCGACTCCGTGCAAGGCGAAGGCGCGACGTTCTCCTTCACCATCCCGAAAAAGAATTCAGACAATTGACGTATTCGAAGGTATCCATGCTCAAACCCATCCTGCTGGTGGAAGACAACCCCAACGACCTGGAATTGACGCTGATCGCGCTCTCCAAGAGCCAGCTCGCCAACCAGGTCATCGTCGTGCGCGACGGCGCCGAGGCGCTGGACTACCTGCACCGGCGCGGCGAATATGCCGAGCGCCCGGCCGGCAACCCGGCCGTGGTGCTGCTCGACCTGAAGCTGCCCAAGGTGGACGGGCTCGAAGTGCTGAAGGAAATCCGCAGCACCGACAGCCTCAAGGCGCTGCCCGTGGTGATGCTGACCTCGTCCCGCGAAGAGCAGGACCTGGTGCGCAGCTACGAACTGGGCGTGAACGCCTACGTGGTCAAGCCGGTCGACTTCACGGAATTCGTGCGCGCCATCGCGGACCTTGGCATCTTCTGGGCCGTGCTGAACGAACCGCCGCCGGGGTCGCAGCGTTACGTCAGGCCGGTCAAATAAGGCATCGGTGCGTTTGCGGCAACGCCGCCGACGGCGATCGGCGTCGGTGCTTTTACGGCAACGCCGCTGACGGCGATCGGTGTCGGTGCTTTTGCGGCAACGCCGCTGACGGCGATCGGTGTCGGTGCTTTTGCGGCAACGCCGCTGACGGCGATCACCGCGTGGACGGCGTAGCCGTCCACCCTACGATGCCACGGTCTGGCGTCGCCGCAGTAAATGACGGATGCGCGCACTGAGCGCGTCCGGGTGATAGGGTTTCTGCAGCAGGTTCACGCTCGCTTCCAGCTTGCCCTCGTGCGCCAGCACGCCTTCCGCATAACCCGACGTGTACAGCACCTGCGCGTGCGGCAGCAATTCGCGCACCGTCTCGCCCAGCTGCAGGCTGCTCACGGGGCCCGGCATGATCACGTCGGTGAACACCAGGTCGATGTGCTGGCCGCTCTCGACGATCGCGACGGCCGCGGCGGCATCCGGCGCTTCCAGCACGTGGTAGCCCAGCGCCGACAGGATGCCGCAGGTCGTGCTGCGCACGTCTTCCTCGTCTTCCACCACCAGGATGGTTTCCAGGCCGCCCAGCAGCGGTCCCGCGGTCGCTTGTTCCAGCGGCGCCGGTTCGGCGTCGCTCCTGGGCAGGTAGATCCGCACGCTGGTACCCTTGCCCGGCGCGCTGTCCAGCACGATCTCGCCGCCGGACTGCTTGACGAAGCCGTAGGCCATCGACAGGCCCAGGCCCGTGCCCTGCCCGGTCGGCTTGGTGGTGAAGAACGGTTCGAACGCACGCTCGAGTACCTCGGGCGGCATGCCCTTGCCGGTATCGGCCACCTCGATCAGCACCCAGTTGCCGATCGGGACGCTGCCCGTCAGCGACGATTCCTCGTACACGTTGCTGGCACGGATCGTCAGCGTGCCGCCGCCCGGCATGGCGTCGCGCGCATTGATGGCGAGGTTCAGCAGCACGTTGTTGAGCTGGCTCGGGTCGACCATCGTGCTGCCCAGCGCCGGCGCGATCTCGGTGGCCACGCGGGCGCGCGGGCCGAGCACGCGGCGCATCATGTCGTCCATTTCGCGCAGCAGGTGGCCGGGATTGATCACGACGGCCTGCAGCGGCTGGCGCCGCGCGAACGCGAGCAGGTGCGAGGACAGCTTGGCGCCCCGCTCGACGCCGGCCAGCGCCATGTCGACGCGGGTCTTGCCGGCTTCGTTCAGGTTGCCGACCAGCTTGAGCAATTGCAGGTTGCCGCCGATGATCTGCAGTACGTTGTTGAAGTCGTGGGCGACGCCGCCGGTGAGCTGGCCGATCGCCTCCATCTTCTGCGCCTGGTGCAGCGCCGACTGGCTGGCGGCGAGCTGTTCCTGGCTGTGGCGCAGCGACACGAACGCGGCATCGCGCTGGCGCCGCGCGATGCAGGCATCGCTGTGATAGCGCACGCGTGCCACGAGTTCGCGCGGATCGGGCCACTTGACCAGGTAGTCGTTGGCGCCGATGGCGAAGGCCTTGGCCTTGATCTCGGGATCTTCTTCCGAAGACAGTAGGATGACGGGGATGTGCTCGGTGTCCTTGTCGGCGCGGAGCCGGCGGGTTACCTCGAAACCGTCGATCTCGGGCATGCGCAGGTCGACCAGCACGACGGTCGCATCGATTTCCTTCGCCAGGTCCACGGCGATCTCCGGTCGGCTGGCAAAGCGCAGGCTATAAGCGTCGCACCCTTTCATGCCGTGGGAAATGATGTCCTCGGCAAAGGATTCGTCGTCGATGAGAAGTACCGAGCAAGCGCCCGTTTCGTTTTGAGTCATTGCAACTACGGGTAGATCGCGGCCGCCTACACCACGAATTGCAAATTAGTAAGCATTTATTCTACACCAAGCTTAACAGGCGTGCGCCGGATCCAATCGTGCGACCATTGACATGCGATTCTGATAATGGACACAAATGCATTATAAAATATTGTAAATACGTTGGAACAGCGAATATTTCCTACCTATTTTGATCGAGGCAGCACGTGCATGAAAATTTCATGTGACAGATAGTTACCACACAGCGAACCAACCGATAATCAAAGAGACAAGAATGTTGCTCAGCGTATATCATACGTTTTTCCGCGGAGCAATCATGTTCGACCCGTTATCCCTGCTGCAGCACGTATTGGCGCCATTCTGGTGGGTGCTCCTGATCCCCCTGCTTGCCGTGCTGTTCCGGCTGCCGACCGTGAAGGGATGGGTCGGCGAAACCATCCTGCACACGGGCCTGCGCCTCCTGCTGCCGAGCGCGCGCTACCACCTGATGCGCAATGTGACGCTGCCCACCAACGATGGCAGCACCCAGATCGACCACGTGGTCGTATCGCGCCACGGCGTCTTCGTCATCGAAACCAAGAACTACGGCGGCTGGATCTTCGGCAAGGCGGACGACAAGATGTGGACCCAAAAATTCCCCGGCCGCAGCAGCGCTTTCCAGAACCCGCTGCGCCAGAACGTCAAGCACGTCAGGACGCTGGCCGAACTGACGGGGCTCGACGACAAGGCCCTGTTCTCCCAGATCGTCTTTGTCGGCAACTGCACGTTCAAGACACCGATGCCGGCCAATGTCGGCAAGCTGAAAGCCTGCCTGGCGGCGATCCGCGGGCGCGACGAGGTCCTGCTGAGCGACGACGAGGTGGCGCAGGTGCTGGAGCGCATCCGCACGGGCCGCCTCGCGCCGACGCGCGCGACGCACAAGGCGCATGTGCGGCATGTGCAGGCGCTGCTGGCCGGCAAGCACGCGGGCGGCGTCCGCGCCGAATTGGCGGCGCGTGTGCACGATCATGCGGCTTGCCCGCAATGCGGCGGCGCCATCGACGACTACACGTACAAGACCGGCGGCAAGGCCGGCCAATCGTTCCGCGGCTGCACGCGCTTCCCCGCCTGCACCTACCGCAGCGACGCGCCGGAACGCGCGGCCGAAGCCGTCGCCTGACTGCCGGCTTCAGCGCCCCTTCTTCTTGTTGGACGTGAAGGTGCGGGTATAGAAATCGGGCGGCTTCCTGGCCACCCAGTCGATGAAGGACGCGATATCGGCATCGCTCCGGAGCGCATCCCAGGTGTGATAGGCGCGCAGCAACTCGCGCTCCGAAAAGGTCGCGTGGATCTTCCGGTGGCAGATTTTATGGATCGGAAACTGTTCCTTGCCCTTGAAGGTCTTCGGCACCAGGTGGTGGCGGTCGACGTTGACCGTCCCCAGCGGACGCCCGCACAAGGGGCAGCGCTCTTCGCTCAATGCTGGCCTCATTGGTACGTGGCGCCGCGGGTGCGGCGCTCGTACTCCATGTGAGGCCGGAACAGGCCGTTTAAAAGACCGCCTAGAACACCGGCGCCGCCACCGCCATCCGCGAAAAACTGGCCACGCTGGCCGCCGCGGCGAACATGGCCGCCAGCCCCAGCGCATACCACGGCCCCTGCAGGTGCGACACGGTGAGGCAGAACGCCACCAGCGCGGCGCCGACGGCCTGGCCGGACAGGCGCGCCGTGGCGACGATGCCGCTGGCACTGCCGCTGCGCTGCGGCGGAGCGCTGCCCATGATCGCCTTCACGTTCGGCGCCTGGAAGAAGCCGAAGCCGACGCCGCACACGGCCATGCGCCAGCAGATGTCGAAGGCGGTGGCGCCGTGCGGCAGGCGCATCAGCGTGACCAGGCCGACCGACAGGATCGCGAGGCCGATGCCGCCCAGCAGGCCCGACGAATAACGGTCGCTCAGGCGGCCGGCCACCGGCGCCATGATGCCCACCAGGACGGCCCACGGCGTCATCAGGAAACCCGTCTCGATGGGCGAACGACCGAGGGTCGTCTCGAAGTAGAACGGCAGCGCGACGAAGGCCAGCGCCTGCGCCGCGAACGTGCATACGGCCGTCACGGTCGACAGCGCGAACAGCGGACGGCCCAGCAGGTCGACGGGCAGCAGCGGCGCCGGATGGCCGCGCTGGCGGCGCAGCAGCAGGAAGAAGAAGACGAGCGCGACCGCGATCTCGGGCAACAGGGTGCGCATGCCCACGCGGTGCGCGGCGTCGCCCAGCGCCAGGATCGCCATGCCGAAGGCGGCGACGTTGAACAGGCCGGCGACGCGGTCGAAGCGGTGGCTCGCCTTGTGCGTCTCGGGCAAGACCTTCTGGGCCAGCAGGAAGGTGAGGATGCCCGGCACCACGTTGATGCCGAACAGCCACTCCCATGACGAGGTCGCAAGGATGATCGACGCCAGGCTCGGGCCGACCGCGAACGCGACGGCCACCACCAGCGCATTGTTGCCGAAGCCTTGCCCGTGCAGGCGCTTGGGATAGATGGCGCGGATCAGCGCCGTGTTCACGCTCATCACGGCGCTGGCGCCGAGCCCCTGGAACAGGCGCGCGACGATCAGCACGGGCAGCGACCACGCCAGCGCGCAGGCCAGCGAGGCGATGGTGAACAGCACCATGCCCGAGACGTAGACGCGGCGGTAGCCGACGGTTTCGCTCAGCGCCGCCATCGGCAGCAGCGTGGCGACCATCGCGAGCTGGTAGGCGTTGACGATCCAGACCGAGTCGGCCGGCGTCGCGTGCAGCTGCGCCGACATCGCCGGCAGCGCCGTGTTGGCGATCGCCGTGTCCAGCGCCGCCATGGCGACGCCGAGGGCCAGCGCGAGGATGGCCAGGCCGCGGGCGCCGGGAGGCAGGCCGTCCCCGTCCTGCGATGGCGTATTGACGGCGTTTTCCATGTGCGATCCCCGGGCAAAAGGATCCATTATAAAAAGCTCGCGGCCGTCTCGCTCGCGAGGCCGCGAAAACGAAAAAGCCCGCTTCTTGCGAAGCGGGCCTTCTGGATTCTGGCTCCCCGACCTGGACTCGAACCAGGGACCTGCGGATTAACAGTCCGTCGCTCTACCGACTGAGCTATCAGGGAAAGGAGGCCGCATTATAGCGGGCCGTTTCCCGTTTGACCAGTCCTGTTCCGTAAAGCAAGCTCATGGCATCAGGAGCGCGTGCTGGGAGCCCGTCTGGAAGTCGCGCCACACACGGTTGATCTCGCTGTCCTCGCGCGCCGCGGTCAGGCCGCAGTACGGCCACAGCGTATCGACGGCGCGGCGGCTGGCGCTCACCCAGCCCATGGCCAGCGACTGCAGGCGGGCGGCATCGTGTTCGCCGACCGGGCTGCCGGCCGCGGCAAGTTCCCACGTCGTGTCGAGCAGCGCGTACAGCCGGCCGCGCGCTTCGTCGAGCCCTGCCCGTGCGCCGTCCAGCACGGCCCGCACGGCCGCCGTCTCGATCAAGGGCCCGCCGCCATTGAAACGGTCGCGCCGCTGCGCGATGGCGTCGATGGCCAGGTCGACGAAATGCTGGCCCATGCCCGCGACGTTCGCGGCCAGCGTGACGAAGGCGAAGGCCATGAAGGGGAAGCGGTACAGGGGCCCGTCCGCGCGCGCGGCGGCGGGATCGATCGTGAAACCGTGGCGCGCATGCACCCACTGGTCCCGGACCTCGTAGGCGTGCGAGGCCGTCGCGCGCAGTCCCATCGTGCGCCAGTTCGGCACGATGCGCACGAGGGAGGCCGGCACGACGAAGGCCTGGATGCGCGGCTGGCCGGCATCGTCGAGCAGGGGCTGGCCGCCGTCGCGCAGGATGGCGTTGAAGGTGAAGTGGGTGGCCATCGGGGCGCCGCTGGCGTAGTCCCAGCGGCCGTCGATGCGCCAGCCGTCGCCGTCGCGGTCGGCGTAGCCGGTCGGGGCGCCGCTGCCGGCCAGGCAGACGCGCTTCGTCGCCAGGATGTCACGGGCCAGTTGCGGGTCGAGGAAGCCGGCGAACCAGCCGGCGCCCGCGCACAGCGTGACGGTCCAGGCCGTGCTGCCGTCGGTGCGGGCCAATGCTTCCTCCAGGCGCACGACGTCCGGCAAGGGCAGCTCTTCCCCGCCGAGCGCGCGCGGCGCCAGCATGCGCAGCCAGCCGCGCCGGTGGACCAGCGCCTGCTGGACGGGATGCAGCCAGCGCGCTTCGTCCGCGCGGGCGGCGTGGCGGGCGATGCGGCCGGTATCGCGGCTGGACAGAGGGGACATCGTCATGGCTCCGGAAACGAAAAAGCCCGCTTCGTTCGGAGCGGGCTTTTCGGTCTTGCTGATGTTCTGGCTCCCCGACCTGGACTCGAACCAGGGACCTGCGGATTAACAGTCCGTCGCTCTACCGACTGAGCTATCAGGGAATTGAGGCAATATTATAGCAGGAAATCCCAGGATGCCAATAGCATCCCGCCGCCGTGCGCCGGCCGGCGCCGTTTGCTATAGTCGCCCCTGTTTTCCCACCATCCCACCATCCTGTTATCCATGACCACGCCACGCATCCTGGGCACGCCCCTCTCCCCTTCCGCCACCAAAGTCATGCTGCTCGGTTCCGGCGAGCTCGGCAAGGAAGTGATCATTTCGCTGCAGCGCCTCGGCGTCGAAGTGATCGCCGTCGACCGCTACCCGAACGCGCCGGGCCACCAGGTCGCGCACCGCTTCCACGTGGTCGACATGACCGACGGCGACGCGCTCGCCGCGCTCATCGAGAAGGAAAAACCGGATTTGATCGTGCCGGAGATCGAGGCGATCGCCACGCCCAGGCTGGCCGAGCTGGAAGCCGCCGGCAAGATCACCTGCATCCCGACCGCGCGCGCGGCCCTGCTGACCATGAACCGCGAAGGCATCCGCCGCCTGGCCGCCGAAGAGCTGGGCCTGGCGACGTCTCCCTACCGCTTCGCTTCCAGCCTGGAGGAATTGAAGGCCGCCTGCGCCGAGATCGGCTTCCCCAACATCGTCAAGCCGGTGATGTCCTCGTCGGGCAAGGGCCAGTCGAAGCTGGACAGCGCCGCCGACGTCGAACACGCCTGGAACTACGCGGCCGCCGGCGGCCGCGTGGATGCGGGCCGCGTGATCGTGGAAGGCTTCATCGACTTCGACTACGAGATCACGCTGCTGACCGTGCGCGCCATCGGCGCCGGCGGACAAGTGGAAACCCGGTTCTGCGAACCGATCGGCCACAAGCAGGTGCACGGCGACTACGTCGAATCGTGGCAGCCGCAGCGGATGACGCCGGGCGCGCTCGCGAACGCGCGCCATATCGCCGAGCAGGTGACGGCCAACCTGGGCGGCCAGGGCGTGTTCGGCGTCGAGCTGTTCGTCAAGGACGACATGGTGTGGTTCTCGGAAGTCTCGCCGCGCCCGCACGACACGGGCATGGTGACGATGGCCACGCAGAACCAGAGCGAATTCGAGCTGCACGCGAAAGCGATCCTGGGCCTGCCCGTCGACGTGGCGCTGCGCGCGCCGGGTGCGTCGGCCGTCATCTACGGCCAGCTGGACGAGCCGGGCATCGCCTTCGAAGGCGTGGCCGAGGCGCTGCGGGTACCGGGCTCGGACATCCGCCTGTTCGGCAAGCCGGAATCGTTCTCGCGCCGCCGCATGGGGGTGGCGCTGGCGACGGCCGCTGACGTCGAGACGGCGCGGGCGCGGGCGCTGGAGGCGGCGTCGAAGGTGAAGCCGGTGCCGGGCAGCAGATAATCCAGGTGTTGGAACGGGGCGACATGCCGGCGTACCAGGCGACATCGTCCGTACGACAGCGCCATAATGGCCTGGTCGAGCGATTGCCCTGGAGGCTGCCATGTCGTCTTCGTACCGGTTCGTTGGAATCGCATTCTGCCTTGCCGTCCTCGGGAATACGGCTTCCGGCGCAAGTGCCACGCAAGCGGCAACGCCGCGCTACGAATTGCTCGTCATCCCCGGCCTCGACAGTCCGGGGGCACTGTCAGGGGCAATACGGATCAATGACGCTGGCCAGGTTGCGGGGTATGTCGATGGTACGCGCGATGACAGCTATTTCCTGTACGACGGCCGAACGACACGGCGCATCCCGGCGGGCATGCCCAGCAGCCACGTCACGCTGGGACTGAACGACAACGGCACCGTGGCGGGCTCGGTATGGCGTCCCGGTGGCGGCACCTACGGCTTTTCCTACCACGACGGTGTGGTCAGCGAACTGGGCACGCTGGGCGTACACGGCATCTATCCTTCCGCGATCAATAATGCGGGCCGGATCGTCGGCCACGCCACCTTCCGGGAGACCCAACCGGCATTGCTCGCGGACGGAAGGCTGACCGTCCTCGGCAACTTTGGCGGCGATTGGGCAACAGCCGACGCCATCAACGAACGAGGCGACATCGCCGGGGCCGTCGCGCACGGCCAGGACACCCGAGCCTATGTCTACCGCGACGGGCAATTCACCGAGCTGGACACGCCGGCGGGCACCGATGCCAGCGTCTACGACATCGACGACGCCGGCAACGTGCTGGGCAGGTACACGGACTGGCATGCAGGCGACAGCAGGGTCTTCGTGGCCGGCGCCGGCGGCACGGTCGCGCTGCCGTGGCAGACCGACGCCATCGGTCCGCTGGCGATGAACGCGCATGGCGACATCATCAGCAGGGCACCGGACTACGAGCAGTTGCTGTGGCTGGACGATACACTGTACCGGCTGAGGGACTTGCTGCCCGGCCGCGCCGCGGAATGGACGTGGCTGGAAGCGTACGACATCAACGATGCGGGACAGCTCGTCGGCATGGCATGCTCGAGCAGCAGCTGCGAAGCCGTGATGTTCAATCCGGCCAGTCCCGTACCCGAACCGCCGCACTGGGCACTAGTCTTGCTGGGCCTGCCGCTGGTGGGCCTGCGGCTGTACCGCAAGACCAAACGACAAAGCCCGCTTCTTGCGAAGCGGGCTTCCGGTCTTGCTGATGTTCTGGCTCCCCGACCTGGACTCGAACCAGGGACCTGCGGATTAACAGTCCGTCGCTCTACCGACTGAGCTATCAGGGAATTGTGTTGCTATTATAACCGCCCCGCCGCTCCTTGCACAGGCCGGATTGCCAACCGTGCATGAGTACGCCAAGGCGTGACATTCTTGGCTCCCCGACCTGGACTCGAACCAGGGACCTGCGGATTAACAGTCCGTCGCTCTACCGACTGAGCTATCAGGGAATCGCCTTCCGGTGCAACGTGCGCTGAACCGGAAGAGCCAGGATTTTAGAGAACTTTTGCGATAGCGTCAACGACGCGATCGATGTTCTTCGAATTCAGTGCGGCAACGCAGATACGGCCGGTGTCCACGGCGTAGATCGACTCGGCGCGCAGCTGCTCGACCTGCTCCTTGCTCAGGCCCGAATACGAGAACATGCCGACCTGCTTGCGGACGAAGTCGAAGTCCTTGCCAGGGGCCTTCTCGGCCAGCTTCTTGACCAGTTCCTCGCGCATTTCCTTGATGCGCACGCGCATGCCGGCCAGTTCGTCTTCCCAGGTCTGGCGCAGTTCCGGCGTCGACAGCACGGTGGCGACGACCTTGCCGCCATGGGTCGGCGGGTTCGAGTAGTTGGTGCGCACGATGCGCTTCAGCTGCGACAGCAGGCGCGCGGCTTCCTCGCCCGACGAGGCCACCACCGACAGCGCGCCCACGCGCTCGCCGTACAGCGAGAACGACTTCGAGAACGAGTTCGAGACCAGCAGCGGGCCGCCGGCGTCCACGAAGCGGCGCACGACGGCGCCGTCTTCGGCGATGCCCGAGCCGAAGCCCTGGTAGGCCATGTCCAGGAACGGGATCAGGCCGCCGGCCTTCACGGCCTCGATGACCTGGCCCCACTGGTCGCTCGTCAGGTCGGCGCCGGTCGGGTTGTGGCAGCAGGCGTGCAGCACGACGATGGCGCCTTCCGGCATCGCCTTCAGTGCGGCCAGCATGCCGTCGAAGTTGACGCCGTGGGTGGCCGGATCGTAGTAGGCGTAGTTGTTGACGGTGAAGCCGGCGCTTTCGAACAGCGCGCGGTGGTTTTCCCAGCTCGGGTCGCTGATGTACACGTCGGACGACGGCGAGAAGCGCTTGAGGAAATCGGCGCCGATCTTCAGCGCGCCGGTGCCGCCCAGGGCCTGCACGGTGATCGCACGTTTCTCTTGAATTACCGGGCTGTCGGCCCCAAATACGAGTTCTTGCACAGCCTTGTCGTACGCACCCAGGCCTTCGATCGGCAGATAGGTGCGCGGGGCAGGCTGCGCCATCAGTTTCGCTTCTGCCTTGCGCACGCAATCCAGCAGAGGTACTTTCCCGTTGTCATCGTAGTAGACGCCGACGCCCAGGTTGATCTTGGCCGGATTGGTATCTGCATTGAAGGCTTCGGTAATGCCGAGGATGGGGTCGCGCGGGGCCATGGCGATGGCGCCGAAGATGCTGGCAGGAGCTGTGGAATTCATCGTGATAAACTGGGTTTGTCGCTGGGTTCGCAGCAGTTGTATAGACAGCGGTGTCCGATATCGCAAGGCGCGAGGCGGGCCGCAGGCGGATTCTCATTCTAGCAAAGGTCTGATCCCATGGCAGATTTATCGGTCGTACATTCCCCCGAACCTACCGTCATCACCTTCCCGGACTCGCCGTTCAAGCTGCACCAGCCCTTCCCGCCCGCCGGCGACCAGCCGACGGCGATCCAGGGCCTGGTGGAAGGCATCGAGGACGGCCTGATGTACCAGACCCTGCTCGGCGTGACGGGCTCCGGCAAGACGTACACGATGGCCAACGTGATCGCCCGCGCCGGCCGTCCGGCGATCGTGTTCGCCCCGAACAAGACGCTGGCGGCCCAGCTGTATGCGGAGTTCCGCGAGTTCTTCCCGCAGAACGCGGTCGAGTACTTCGTCTCCTACTACGACTACTACCAGCCGGAAGCCTACGTGCCGCAGCGCGACCTCTTCATCGAGAAGGACTCGTCGATCAACGAGCACATCGAGCAGATGCGCCTGTCGTGCACGAAGTCGCTGATGGAGCGGCGCGACGTCGTCATCGTCGCCACCGTGTCGGCGATCTACGGTATCGGTAATCCGAACGAATACCACAAGATGATCCTGACGCTGCGCCACAAGGACAAGGTGGCCCAGCGCGACATCATCGCGCGCCTCATCCAGATGCAGTACACGCGCAACGAGATGGACTTCGCGCGCGGCTCGTTCCGCGTGCGCGGCGACACCATCGACATCTTCCCGGCGGAGCACGCGGAACTCGCGATCCGCGTCGAGATGTTCGACGACGAGATCGAATCGCTGCAGTTGTTCGACCCGCTGACGGGCAAGGTGCGCCAGAAGATCCCGCGCTTCACCGTCTATCCCGGCTCTCACTACGTGACGCCGCGCTCGACCGTGCTGCGCGCCGTCGACTCCATCAAGGCCGAGCTGCGCGACCGCCTCGAACAGTTCCGCGAACAGGGCAAGCTGCTGGAAGAACAACGCCTCGAGCAGCGCACCCGCTTCGACCTGGAGATGCTGGCCGAAGTCGGCTTCACGAAAGGCATCGAGAACTATTCGCGCCACCTGTCCGGCGCCATGCCGGGCGAACCGCCGCCGACGCTGATCGACTACCTGCCCAAGGACGCGCTGATGTTCATGGACGAGTCGCACGTGATGATCGGCCAGCTGAACGCCATGTACAACGGCGACCGCTCGCGCAAGGTGAACCTGGTCGACTACGGTTTCCGCCTGCCGTCGGCGCTGGACAACCGGCCTCTGAAATTCCAGGAATTCGAGAGCAAGATGCGCCAGTGCATCTTCGTCTCGGCGACGCCGGCCGAGTACGAGCAGCAGCGCGCCGACAACGTGGTCGAGCAGGTGGTGCGTCCGACGGGCCTCGTCGACCCGAAGATCGTCGTCAAGCCGGCGCGCTCGCAGGTCGACGACCTGATGGGCGAGATCAACGACCGCATCGCCAAGGACGAACGCGTGCTGGTGACGACGCTGACCAAGCGCATGGCCGAGCAGCTGACGGAATACTTGGGCGACCACGGCATCAAGGTGCGCTACCTGCACAGCGACATCGACACGGTGGAACGCGTCGAGATCCTGCGCGACCTGCGCCTGGGCACGTTCGACGTCCTCGTCGGCATCAACCTGCTGCGCGAGGGCCTGGACTTGCCGGAAGTGTCGCTGGTCGCGGTGCTGGACGCGGACAAGGAAGGCTTCCTGCGTTCGGAACGCTCGCTGATCCAGACCGTCGGCCGCGCCGCGCGTAACCTGAACGGCGTCGCGATCCTGTACGCGGACCAGATCACGGACTCGATGAAGCGCGCGATCGACGAGACGGAACGCCGCCGCGCCAAGCAGATCGCCTTCAACGAGGCGCACGGCATCGTGCCGAAGGGCGTGAACAAGAAGATCAAGGACATGATCGACGGCGTCTACAGCGCCGCCGCCGCGAAGAACATGCTGGAAGGCGCGCAGGACGCCGTGCAGGCGGCGAAGGTCGAGGGCATGAGCGAGAAGCAGATCTCGAAGGAGATCAAGCGCCTCGAGAAGCTCATGGTCGATCACGCCAAGAACCTCGAGTTCGAAAAGGCGGCGCAGGTGCGCGACCAGCTGCACGTGCTCAAGCAGCAGGCCTTCGGCGCGCCGGGGGCGGACAACGTGGTGTCGATACTGGGCAAGTAAGGTGCTTGCCGAATGAACGAACGGCCGGGATTCCCCGGCCGTTTTTTATTGAAAGCGACACTTGCCTGTCGAAAAGCACGCTCCTCAAAACAGCGTCGTCCCTGCGAAGGCAGGGACCTAATCTACGCTTGCGTCATCGAAACACAAGCAAGCTCTGGCCCTGCCTTCGCAGGGTGACGGTGATTAATGCACCTCGACCAGCTTGATCTCGAAGATCAAATTGGCATTCGGCGGAATCGGCCCCGTCCCTTCCTTGCCGTAGCCCATGGACGAGGGCACGACGAGCACGCGCGTGCCGCCTTCGCGCATGCCGGCCACGCCGTCGTCCCAGCCCTTCAGCACGGCCGCGCCGCCGATGCGGAAAGTGAACGGCAGCCGCTTGAGCGAACTGTCGAATTCCTCGCCGCGCTGCTGCGGCGCCTTCGGGTCGTACATCCAGCCCGTGAAATGCACGGTGACGCGGTCGCCCACATTCGCCAGCTTGCCGGTGCCGACGACCGTGTCGGTCTTCTGGAACGCGATCGCCGACGTATCGGCCACGAAGGGCTTCGGTGGCGGCGCTTCCTTGCGGCGCTCGCAGCCGGCCAGCGTCCCGGCGAACGCGATGCCGATGGCGCAGGCGGCCAGCAGCGATGTGATGGCGGCGCGCATCGGCTTACTTCACGTCGAGCAGTTCGACGTCGAAGATCAAATTCGCCTTCGGCGGGATGGGGCCGATGCCGTCGTCGCCGTAGCCCAGCGCGGCCGGGATGATCAAGGTGCGCTTGCCGCCGACCTTCATGCCTTCCACGCCCTGGTCCCAGCCCTTGATGACCTGGCCGGCGCCCAGCGCGAAGCTGAACGGCTCGCGGCCGACGGAGCTGTCGAACATGGCGCCCTTCTGGCCCGGCTGGCTCGGAGCGAACAGCCATCCCGTGTAGTTGACGACGACGGTCTGGCCGGCCGCGGCGACCTTGCCCGTGCCTTCGACGGTATCGATCTTCTTGAATTCCTGGACCGAGGTGTCGGCGGCGACGGCCGGCGCCTGGGGCGGCTCGTTCTTCTTGCGCTCGCAGGCGGTCATGGTAAGCGCAATGCCGAGGATGCAGGCGGTAAGTGGCAGTTTCATGCGTGGGTCCAATCTGTTGGTTCGAATGGTGGTGACGGCGCCGGATGCACCGGGTCCCGCAGTATTCCCCAGCGCGCACCATTGCACAAGAGGCAGGTGCCGGCGTGGTCCGGTCAGGCGTAGCCGTGGTAGTGAAATGCAGTGAACCGCCGCCCCTCGGGGTCGTACGTGGCATCGAAGAAGCACTTGCCGCCGTCGTGCACGATGATGAATTCCTGGCTCAGGCGCGCTTCGTCCACTCCCGATATCGTACATGCACCTGATACGCGGATCGCGCGGACGCCCTGCGCGACCGTGCCCTGGTACTGGACAATATACCGGTGCAGTTTCGGCGCGACTTGCGCGCCGGCTTCCTTGCGCATTTCCGCAGCCATGTCACCGAGCATCGCGTCGGGCACCTGCCACGCCCCGCCCTGGACTTCGAACCAGCGCCTCAGCGGGTTCAGGGCCATCATGGGCTTCCATGCGGGACCGGCACCATCCTGCTCTTGCGCCCCTGCGGGCGCATGACAGGCGAGCAACAAGGCCGCGATGGCGATGATGGGGTGACGTGCGAACGCGAACATGCGGCGGCGGCTACAGCGTCTTCACGAACTCGCGCACGCCGCCCAGCAGCATCTCGATCGACATCGCCGTCAGGATCAGGCCCATCAGGCGTTCGAACGCCGTCATCACCTGCGGCCCAAGCACCTTCAGCAGTCGCTCGGCGCCGAGGAACACGGCCAGCCAGACGACGCCCACGGCGGCCAGCGCCGCCACGTGCACCATCACCTCTTCCACGCTGCCCGAGGTGAACAGCAGCACGGTGGCCAGCGCCGAGGGGCCGGCCAGCGCGGGGATCGCCAGCGGCACGATGAACGGTTCGCCATGCTCGCTCTTACCCAGCACGCCGTCCGGATGCGGGAAGATCATGCGGATCGCGATCAAGAGCAGGATCACGCT
The DNA here is from genome assembly GCF_030412015.1 of Massilia sp. YIM B02763. Lineage (GTDB taxonomy): Bacteria > Pseudomonadota > Gammaproteobacteria > Burkholderiales > Burkholderiaceae_D > Telluria. The sequence continues at coordinate 28,933 of NZ_JASNRD010000019.1, forward strand.
GCCGCCGATGCGCAGCGAAATGTCGGTGAGCTGCAGCGCGTTCAGGAAGTGGCGGCCGAAGAACATGAACAGCAGCAGCAGCAGGAAGGCGATCGCGCATTCGCGGATCACGACGCGCGGGCGGCGGGCCGGGGCGGTGTCCTTCAGGGCTGCGACGAACAGGGGAACGTTGCCGAAGGGGTCGGTGACGAGCAGCAGCAGGATGAAGGTCTGGAAGAAGCTTTGGGTCATGGCGTGTTGTTGTTGTTTTCGAGGGCAAATGAACGCGAGCCCGTACCCTCGGGATCGTCACCCCCGCGCAGGCGGGGGCCCAATTTCGCTGCGCTGCTGGCATGCGTGAAAATTGGGTCCCCGCCTGCACGGGGACGACGGTCTTGGGGACACCGGGATTCGGGACAGCAGCGATCTTAACCGATCTATACAAGCAAGGTTGAAACTTCGGAACGCCGGGCGAAAAAAAAGCGGCGCCATACGGCACCGCCCTTTCCTGCCCGTGCCGCACGAGGGCGGCACGAACGCAATCACTTCTGCTCGAACTTCTTCAGCCACGCCGACAGCTGGTGCGGACGCAGGCCGTCGTAGTCCTCGAACGGCTGGTGGATCCACGGGTTGTGCGGCAGGTCTTCCAGGTGGTAGTCCGGGACCAGCGACGAGGTGCCCTTGACCCAGATGACGGCCGAGCGCACTTCGGTGACGTCCGGGTAGTTCGCCTGCAGGTGCTCGCGCACTTTCTGCAGCGTGACGCCGGAGTCGGCCAGGTCGTCGACCAGCAGGATGCGGCCGGCCAGCGGGCCCTTGGTCATCGTCATGTACTTGGCGATATCCAGGTTGCCCTGCTTGGTGCCCGCTTCTTCGCGGTAGGAGCTGGTCGACAGGATCGCCAGCGGCACGTCGAAGATGCGCGAGATCACGTCGCCCGGGCGCACGCCGCCGCGCGCCAGGCACAGCACCATGTCGAACTTCCAGTTCGATTCGTAGACCTTCAGTGCCAGGCGCTCGACCAGGCGGTTGTAGTCGTCCCAGGAAACCCACAGGTCCTTGTCGGTCGATGCAGGAGTATTCATCGTTCAGTAATCCCTATTGTTTTCTTATGCCGCGAACGGATGGCGCAGCACGATGGTTTCTTCGCGGTCCGGGCCGGTCGACACCATGTCCACCGGAATGCCGACCAGCTCTTCGATACGCTTGATGTAGGCGCGGGCGTTGGCCGGCAGCTCGTCCATCGACTTGGCGCCGACGGTGCTTTCCTTCCAGCCCGGCATTTCTTCGTACACGGGCACGCAGGCGGCCGCCTCTTCGGCGCCGACCGGGAAGATGTCCACGTCGCGGCCGTCGATCTTGTAGCCGGTGCACAGCTTCAGCGACTCGATGCCGTCCAGCACGTCCAGCTTGGTCAGGCACATGCCCGACACGCCGTTGATCTGCACCGAGCGGCGCAGCAGCGCGGCGTCGAACCAGCCGCAGCGGCGGGCGCGGCCCGTCACGGTGCCGAACTCGTGGCCCACGCGCGACAGGTGCTCGCCGACGCCGGCGTCGGTCGGCAGTTCCGACGGGAACGGGCCCGAACCCACGCGGGTCGTGTAGGCCTTGGTGATGCCCATGATGTAGTGCAGCATGCCCGGACCGACGCCCGAACCGGCGGCGGCATTGCCGGCCACGCAGTTCGACGAGGTGACGAACGGATAGGTGCCGTGGTCGACGTCCAGCAGCGAGCCTTGCGCGCCTTCGAACAGCAGCTTGCCGCCCCCTTTGTGCACGGCGTACAGGGCCGACGAGACGTCGCCGACCATCGGACGCAGGCGCGGCACCAGGGCCATCGCGTCGTCGAAGGTCTTCTGGAATTCCACGGCCTGGCCGCCCAGGTAGCCGGTCAGCACGAAGTTGTGGTAGTCCAGGTTCTCGCGCAGCTTCTCCGCGAAACGGGTTTCGTTGAGCATGTCGGCGATGCGGATCGCGCGGCGCGCGACCTTGTCTTCGTAGGCCGGGCCGATGCCCTTGCCGGTCGTGCCGATCTTGTTCACGCCGCGCTTGGCTTCGCGGGCCACGTCGATGGCGACGTGGTAAGGCAGGATGACCGGGCAGGCCTCGGAGATCTTCAGGCGCGACGCGACTTCGACGCCGGCGGCTTCCAGCTTGTCGATCTCGCGCATCACGTCCGGCACCGAGACGACGACGCCGTTGCCGATGTAGCAGGCCACGCCTTCGCGCATGATGCCCGACGGGATCAGTTGCAGGGCGGTCTTCTGGCCCTTGATCACCAGCGTGTGGCCGGCGTTGTGGCCGCCCTGGAAACGCACCACGCCGGCGGCATGGTCGGTCAGCCAGTCGACGATCTTACCCTTGCCCTCATCGCCCCACTGGGTGCCGATGACAACGACGTTCTTAGCAGTATTTGACATCACTTAACCTAAGTTTTTGAGAATCCAATTTCCTTGTTCGAGGACGAGCACGCGGTCGCACTCGAACTCGTCCTGTACATTGTCGTGCCCCGGCATGGACTGGATCACGACGTCGCCGGCCTTGCGCAGCTCGGCGATTTTTTCGCGCAGTTCGGGCGTATTGCCCCACGGCGCACGAATGGCGTGTTTGCGATCGGCGACCGGCAGCAGCCGCGCCAGTTCGCGCAGGTCGAGCGAGAAGCCGGTCGCGGGACGCGCGCGTCCGAACGCCTCGCCCACGTGGTCGTAGCGCCCGCCCCTGGCGACCGCGTTCGGCAGGCCGGGCACGTACAGCGCGAACATCGCGCCGCTTTCGTACTGGTAGCCGCGCAGGTCGGCCAGGTCGATCGCGACTTGGGCGCGGCCCATCGCGGACGCGGCCAGCGCGGCGAGTTCCGCCAGCGCGCGCGTGATGCCGGGCATGGCCGGCAGGAGTTCCTTGGCCCAGGCCAGCACCTCGATGTCGCCGTACAGGTTCGGCAGCGCCAGCAGCGCGTCGCGCGTGGCCGGGGCGTACTTCGCGGTGGCTTCCTGCAGGCCCGGAATGTCCTTCGAGCGCAGCAGGCCGTAGAGCAGCTGTTCGTCGCGCTTGGCCAGCGGATCGTCGTCCAGCAGCGCGCGCAGCACGCCGACGTGGGACAGGTCCAGGCGCGGCGTGTCGAAGCCGGCCAGGCGCAGCGACTCGAGCGCCAGTTCCTGGATCTCGGCATCCGCTTCGAGGCCGGCGTGGCCGTAGATTTCGGCGCCGATCTGCAGCGGCTCGCGGGTGGCGTGCAGGCCGGACGGACGCGTATGCAGCACGCTGCCGGCATAGCACAGGCGGGTGACGGTGTCGCGGTTGAGCAGGTGGGCGTCGATGCGGGCGACCTGGGTGGTCATGTCGGCGCGCAGGCCGAGCAGGCGGCCCGTCATCGCGTCGACCAGCTTGAAGGTGCGCGAATCCGTGTCCTCGCCGGCACCGGCCAGCAGCGAATCGACGTATTCGAGCAGGGGCGGCATGACGAGCTCGTAGCCGTAGGTACGGAACGTGTCGAGCATCAGGCGGCGCAGCTCTTCGATCTTGCGCGCTTCGGACGGCAAGACGTCGGCGATATTCTCGGGCAAAAGCCAGGTAGGCATGGGCAAAGCGGATGGAAGTTGTTAAACGTCGGGCAACAAATGGGATAAATGAGCGCGGCTTTGCACGCGTCCTTTGCGCCGAATCGACGATTTTAACCGAAAACCACGCGGGTTTGGCGGTCAAGATGGTGGAACCGAATGATTTTGCGACAACAGATGCGTCGCGGGTAGGGTGGACAGCTTTGCTGTCCACGCGTTCAATCATGGCATGCAAGACGGCATATCATGTGCCGGTTGGACGCGTGGACGGCACAGCCGTCCACCCTACGCCACCGGGTGGCCGCTTTATTTGCCGGCGCCCGGGCCCTTGAAATACTTGAAGAACTCGGAATTCGAATCCAGCACCAGGATGTCGCTCTTGCCCTTGAAGGTCGCCTTGTAGGCTTCCATCGAGCGGTAGAAGCGGTAGAACTCCGGATTCTTGCCGAACGACGCCGCATAGATCTGGGCGGCCTTGGCATCGCCCTCCCCGCGCACGACCTCGGCATCGCGCTGGCCCTCGGCCAGGATCACGCTGCGCTGGCGCTCGGCGTCGCCGCGGATCTGGTCGGCTTCCGCCGTGCCGGTGGCGCGCAGCTCGGCGGCCATGCGGCTGCGGTCGGCCTTCATGCGCTCGATGACGCCGTTGTTCACCTGGTCGGTGAACTCCACGCGTTTCAGGCGCACGTCGACCACTTCCACGCCCAGCGCGCGGGCATCCTGGGCCATGCGCTGGCGCACGGCCGCGCCGATGTCGCCGCGCTGGGCCGAGACAACGTCGCGCACGTTGCGCTTGCCGATCTCCGCGTTCAAGGCGCCGCGCACCAGCTGCGTCATCTTGTCGGCGCCGGGCTCGGCGCCGCGCTCAGTGGCACTGGCGGCGCCCGCCGTCTCGATCAGGTACTGGCGCGGCTCGACGATCTTCCATTTGACGAAAGCATCGACGTGCAGGTCCTTCTTCTCGGCCGTGGCGAAGTGCTCGCCGTCCGGCGTGTCCAGCGTCTGCAGGCGCTTGTCCAGGTAGACGACGTTCTGCAGCGGCGCCGGCAGCTTGAAGTACAGGCCGGGCGTCTTGATCACGTCGCGCAATTCGCCCATCGCATACACGACGGCATAGCGGTGCTGGCCGACGACGAACATGCTCGACGTCAGCAGGTACAGGGCCACCACCACGGCGGCCAGCAGGGTTACCAGGCGGCTCATCAGCGGGTCTCCCGTTCGCGTGCGTTCTCGCGGCTGCGCAGGTCGCGGTGCTGCGGCGGCTGGGCCGGCGCGGCCTCCTGCTGCTGTTGCTGTTGCTGCAACTGAGGCTGCGGCTGCGCTTGCGCTGGTTGTTGGGCCGGCTGCCCTGGCGCACCGGGCTGCGGCGATTGTGACGATGGTTGCGGCTGGGCCGGCTGGCCCGGCGCCGGCGGCTGCTGGTTCGACGGCACCATCACGGGGCCGGAACGGCTGCCGATGGCGGCTTCGTTGGCGGTCGACTGGGCCAGCATGCGGTCCAGCGGCAGATACAGCTGGTTGGTGCCGGTCTTGGCATCGATCAGGATCTTGCTGGTGCTCGAGAACACCTGCTGCATCGTGTCCATGTACATGCGCTCGCGCGTGACGGCCGGCGCCTTGGCGTATTCGGCCACCACCGCGTCGAAGCGCGCGGCGTTGCCGGCGGCCGTGTTCTCCACCTTGGCGCGGTAGGCTTCGGCGTCTTCCATCTGGCGCGCGACCAGGGCCCTGGCCTGCGGCAGGATATCGTCGGCATAGGCCTGCGCCTCGGCCTTGGCCTTGGCGCGGTCTTCCTGGGCCCTGGCGGCATCGTCGAAGGCGCTCGCGACCTGGTCGGGCGGCTGCACGGACTGCATGTTGACGGACACGATCTCGGCGCCCAGGCCGTAGCCGTTGGCCAGCTGCTGGATGGCCGAGCGCGCTTCCACGGCCAGCTTGTCGCGGCCGGCGGACAGCACGTCGTCCATCCTGCTCTTGCCGACCAGCTCGCGCACCACGGTCTCGGCGGCGTCGCGCACCGTCTCGACCTGATCGCGGTTATTGAACACCCAGGCGACCGGATCCTTGATCTTGTACTGCACGGAGAACTGCACGTCGACGATGTTCTCGTCGCTGGTGAGCATCAGCGCCTCGCTGGGCTGCTTGTTGCGCACGTTGGCGCGATAGCCGATCTCGGCCGTCTGCACCTGGGCCACGTTGACGAGTTCGTGGGCCTGGAACGGCGCCGGCCAGCGCCAGTTGAAGCCGGCCGTGGCCGTGTGCGACACCTTGCCGAAGCTGGTGACGATGCCGACCTGCCCTTCCTGCACGATGAAGGCGCCGCTGGCGAGCCAGATCAGGGCCGCGATGGCGCCGACCACGGTGACGGTCAGGCCCACGCCGCGGGCGTCCGGACGGAAGCCGTCGCCGCCGCTGCCGCTGCCGCGCTTGCCGCCGAACAGCTTGTTCAGGCGCTGGTTGAAATCGCGCCACAGCTGGTCGAGGTCGGGCGGACCGTCGTTGTTGTTCTGGTTGTTGGGACGGCGGCCTTCCTGGGCCTTGCGCTCGCCCTCGGGCTTCTGGCCCCAGCGGGGATCGTTCAGCGACAGCTTGACGCCGGCCGCGATCCCGGACAGCCGGGTACGGGGATGCGCCCCCGCGCGGGCGCGGAGACGCTTGATCAGGGAAACGAACATAGGCTAGTGATGTGGTCCGACAGGGATGATCGCAGACATGTTCTCGACCGGGCCCACGACCGAACCGGCGTCGGCGTCGTGCGCCAGGCCGCGCTCGTCGATGTCCAGCGCATCGGCGGGTGCCGGGCCGGAACGGGCCGCTTCGACGATCGCGTCGCGCAGCAGGTCCAGGCCGGCGCCGCTATGGGCGCTGATGAAAACGCGGCTGATCTTACCATATTCATCACGCTCGACCCCGGGCTCCAGCCCGGCCGCATCGATCTTGTTCCAGACCAGGATCTGCGGCACGTGGTCGGCGCCGATTTCGCGCAGCACCTCGTTGACCTGCTCGATCTGCTCCATGCGCACGCCGGACGAGCCGTCGACCACGTGCAGCAGCAAGTCGGCATGGATGGTTTCCTCGAGCGTGGCGCGGAACGCCGCCACCAGCTGGTGCGGCAGTTCGCGCACGAAACCGACGGTGTCGGACACGACCACGTTGCCGACTTCCTCGCCGAGGTAGAGGCGGCGCGAGGTGGTGTCGAGGGTCGCGAACAGCTGGTTCGCGACGTACACCCCGGCCTTGGTCAGGGTATTGAAGAGCGTCGACTTGCCGGCATTGGTATAGCCGACCAGCGACACCGAGAATGTCTTGTTGCGTCCGCGCGAGCGGCGCTGGGTTTCGTGCTGCTTGCGGAGCTTGGCCAGGCGCGAGCGCAGCATCTTGACGCGTTCGCCGATCAGGCGGCGGTCGGTCTCGAGCTGGGTTTCGCCGGGACCGCGCAGGCCGATACCGCCCTTCTGGCGCTCCAGGTGGGTCCAGCCGCGGATCAGGCGCGTGGCCAGGTGCTGCAGCTGGGCCAGTTCGACCTGCAGCTTGCCCTCGTGGCTCTGGGCGCGCTGGGCGAAGATGTCGAGGATCAGGCTGGTACGGTCGACCACGCGCACATTGAGCTTGCGCTCCAGATTGCGCTGCTGGGCGGGCGACAGGGCGTGGTTGAAGATGACGATCTCGACCTTGTCGGCGAGAGCCGCCTGGGCGATCTCGTCGGCCTTGCCGCTGCCGACGAAATACGCGGGGTCGGGACTATTGCGCTTCGCGGTAATCGTGGTGACCGGATCCGCTCCGGCCGAGCGCGCCAGCAGCGCCAGTTCTTCCAGGCTGGCTTTGAAATCGCCAGCCCCGAAGTCGATACCGACCAATGCGGCGCGCATGACGGAGGCGTCAGCCATCGACCTCACTCGGCGTCTTGCTCAAGGTTGAGGTTGACGGCGCGTGCCGGAACGACGGTGGAGATTGCGTGCTTGTAGACCATCTGGGTGACCGTGTTACGCAGCAGGACTACGTACTGGTCGAAGGACTCGATATGGCCCTGGAGCTTGATCCCGTTGACGAGGTAGATCGAGACGGGGACGTGCTCCTTGCGCAAGGCGTTCAGGAATGGGTCTTGTAACAGTTGCCCTTTGTTGCTCATGACAGCTCCGTGATGTTGTTGTAGTTTCAAAATTGTGGCGAGATGCCAGTTTTCAAGTGGGTTGGCCGACATTCTCACGTTGTGAATGTTGGCCAGACCTACTGTAACCTGTTTTGGTCTTCTTTGTCGTACTGCTACCGTTAAACCTGGCTTAAATCCGGCCCGCCAAAGCCGGAAAAAGCGTCGTCCCTGCGCAGGCAGGGACCCATGCTGATTGAAGCGAAGCTGCAAGCCGACAGGTCGACTACGGTCGCTCCGTATGGGTCCCTGCCTGCGCAGGGACGACGGGGTAATGCGGGCCGCGCCAGGCGCAGGCTTACTCGTCGCCCTTGGCGAACGGATTCTTACCGCTGCGCAGTTCGATCCGCAGCGGCGTGCCGATCAGGTTGAACGTGTCGCGGAAATGCTTTTCCAGATAGCGCTTGTACGGCTCGGTGACGCCATCGAGCGCATTGCCGTGGATGACGATGATCGGCGGGTTCTGGCCGCCCTGGTGGGCGTAGCGCATCTTCGGACGGGTGCCGCCCTTGCGCTTCGGTTCCTGCTTTTCCACGGCTTCCTGCAGCGCGCGGGTCAGGCGCGGCGTCGACAGCTTGGCCGTGGCCGCGGCGTAGGCCGTGTCGATGGACTTCATCAGGTGGTTGATGCCGGTGCCCTTCAGCGCCGAGATGAACTTGGTCTCGGCAAAGCCCAGGAAGTCGAGCTTGCGGTCCATGTCGTTCTTGACCTGGTCGCGCTGGTCGCTCGTCAGGCCGTCCCACTTGTTGACGGCGATGACGAGCGCGCGGCCCGTCTCGAGGATGAAGCCGGCGATGTGGGCGTCCTGCTCGGAGATGTCCTGCTGGGCGTCGAGCATCAGCACGACGACGTTCGCTTCCGACACCGACTGCAGCGTCTTGACCACCGAGAATTTTTCGATGGCTTCGAATACCTTGCCGCGGCGGCGGATGCCGGCCGTGTCGATCAGCGTGTAGTGTTTTCCGCCCTTCTCGAACGGCACCTCGATCGAATCGCGGGTGGTGCCCGGCATGTCGAAGGCGATCACGCGCTGCTCGCCGACCAGGGTGTTGATCAGCGTGGACTTGCCCACGTTCGGGCGGCCCACCAGCGCGATCTTGACGCCATGGTCGGCCGGCGCCAGCTCTTCCTCTTCTTCCGGACGCTGCTGCAGCGCCTGGTCGATCGCCTCGTTGACGAGGTCCAGCGTGCCGTCGCCGTGGGCGGCCGAGATCACGTAGGGGTCGCCCATGCCCAGCTCGTAGAACTCGGCGGTGACCGAGGTGTACTTCATGCCCTCGCTCTTGTTCACGACCAGCATGACCTTGCGGCCCGACTTGCGCAGGAAGTCCGTGATGGTCTTGTCGTGCGGGGTCAGGCCCTGGCGGCCGTCCACGATGAACATGACCACGTCGGCTTCGGCGACGGCCTGGCGCGTCTGCAGCGCCATTTCGTGCATGATGCCTTCCTTGGCCACCGGCTCGAAACCGCCGGTATCGATGACCAGGAAGGGGCGTTCGCCCATCCGGCCCTCGCCATAGTGACGGTCACGTGTCAGGCCCGGCAGATCCGCCACGAGCGCGTCGCGCGAGCGGGTCATGCGATTGAAAAGGGTCGACTTCCCGACGTTCGGGCGACCTACGAGTGCGATTACCGGCTTCATTGCAATATTATTCGACCGCGATGGCGGTCACTGTTCCGTTTTGTGTTTGAAAAATCAGGTTCGAGCCGACGACCAGCGGCGGCGCGACGATGGCGCTGCCGTCGGTGGCGGCGCGGGCCAGGAAGGCCCCGTCCTCGCGCGACAGGAAGTGCACGTAGCCCTGGTAGTCGCCGACGGCGACGGCGCGGCCGTACGACACCGGCGTGGACAGGCGGCGGTAGGCCAGCTTGTCGTTCTTCCAGGCGCTGGTGCCCGAGTCGCGCTGGTAGGCGAACATCGAACCCTTGTCGTCCGGGACGAAGATGAAACGCTGGTCGGCGGCCACGCCCACTTCCGACGAGATGTCGCGGGTCCAGCGCGCGCTGCCGTTCGAGAGGTCGAAGCAGCCCACGCGGCCCTGGTAGGTCACCGCGCACACGTCGCCGTCGATGATGACGGGCGCGCCGCCGATGTCGGTCACGCGTTCCAGTTCGGTCGCGCCCTTGGCCACGCCCACTTCCAGTTCCCAGCGCGGCGCGCCGGTGGCCAGCAGCAGCGACAGCAGCTTGCCGCCCGGCTGGGCGATGATCACGTCCTTGTCGTGCACGATCATGCCCGGCGCCAAACGCAGCGTCAGCGGCGGCGAGGTGCGCTGCACGGTCCACTTCTTCTCGCCCGTCTTGGCGTCGAAGCCGACGATGCGGTTGTCGATGCTGCGCGCGACGACGACGCCTTCGCCGATGGCCGGCGCCGACAGGATCTCGCTCGACAGCTGCGCCTTCCAGATCTGCTTGCCGTCCATGTCGTAGGCCAGCAGCCGGCCCTTGGCGGCGCCGACCACGATCACGTTGCCGTCGGTGCCCACGCCCGCGGTGAGGTCGGCATCGGTCTTGATGCGCCAGAGCTGGCGTCCGCTGGCCGCCTCGGCGCGCACGATCTGGTTCCCGCCCGCGGCGATGACGGTGTTGTCGGCCACGGCCGGCGCCATCAGGTAGTTCTGCGACTTGCCGACGTCCAGCTTCCAGGCGGTGCGCACGGCCATCGACCCTTTCAGGTCGACCAGCGGCGCCGGCTGGTTGCCCTTCGGCTTGGACGAGAACGGGTTGAGCGAACTTAAGGTGGAGCAGCCCGTCATCAGGGCAAGGACACCGACACCAACGAGCTTGCGGGAAATACGCATGTTGTTTTTACCTTGTTCTTGAAAATACCTTGCTCCCGCAAGGGCGGGAGCGCATGCAACCTGCGTCGTTCCCGCGCAGGCGGGAACCCAATTTTGCTGGCGTTGCAACTGCTCACGCAACATTGGGTCCCTGGCTTCGCAGGGACGACGTTTTTTTTATTGCGCGTGTCCTGCCGGCCTGTCAGGCCGGCTTGACCGTCACCGCCGGCGCGCCGCCGATCGCATCCAGCTTGACCTGGACGATCTGGCGGCCCGGATGGTTCTTGTCCATCTTGTCGAGCGCGGCCTGGTAGGCCGTGCGGGCGTCCGCGATCTTGCTCTGGGCGACCAGCACGTCGCCCTTGCGGTCCTGCACCTCGGCGGCGAACTGCGGCAGGAAGTCGGCGTTCAGCAGCGCCAGCGCCTGGTCGTACGCCTTCTCGTCGAGCAGCACGCCGGACAGGCGCAGGCGCGCGATCGACTTGTACTCGTCGTTGCCGTGATCGATCGCCCACTGCAGCTGGGCCTTCGCGGTCTTCAGGTCGTTCGCGTCGAACGCCGCCTTGGCGGCGACCAGCGCGGACATCGGCGCGTAGGCGGTCGAGCCGAACTTGCTTTCGACGTCGCCGGCGATGCGCTGGGTCTTGGCATTGTCCTGGGCCTGGCTGGCGTTGACCAGTTCGTCGTACAGGGCGGACGCTTCCGCCGTCTGCTTGCGCTGGTGCGAGCCCCAGAAATTCCAGCCGGCGTAGGCGGCCAGCGCGATGATCACCACCCAGGTGATGAGGTTGCCGAAACGGCTCCAGAAGGCCTTGAAATTGGCTATCTGTTCCTGTTCTTCGAGATCGTATGCCATGGACGTCGTTCTTATTGGTGGATGATGGTGAATGGATTACGGGTGGTAGTGCACGTGCTCGTGATCATGACCGTGGTCGTGATCGTGGCCCGACACGATCTGGTCGACCAGGTAGTCGACGGCTTCGTCGAAGGCGACCGTGTTCTGCTGGGCGGCGGCGTCGGCCTCGCGCAGCGCCTTGATGGCGACAGTGCCGTTCGCGACTTCGTCCTCGCCCAGGATCACCGCGAATGCCGCGCCGGAACCGTCGGCCTTCTTCATCTGGCTCTTGAAGCTGCCGGCGCCGGCCGGGGTCGCGCAGTGCAGCACCACGTCCAGGCCGGCATCGCGGATGCGCTCGGCCAGGATGAAGGCCTTCATGCGCGCTTCATCGCCCTGGTGCACCATGTAGACGTCGCACTGCGACGGCTCGGCCGGTTCGCCCTGTGCCTTCATCAGCTCGATCAGGCGCTCGATGCCCATCGCGAAGCCGATGCCCGGCGTCGGCTTGCCGCCGAAGGTCTCGATCAGCGGGTCGTAGCGGCCGCCGGCGCAAACGGTGCCCTGCGCGCCCAGCGCGTCGGTGACCCATTCGAACACGGTGCGGTTGTAGTAGTCCAGGCCGCGCACCAGGCGCGGGTTGACGGTGTACTGGACGTTGTTCGCGTCCAGGATCTGCTTCAGGCCATTGAAATGCGCCAGCGATTCCTCGCCCAGGTAGTCCAGCAGCTTGGGCGCGGCGTTGACCAGGTCCTGCATCGCCGGGTTCTTGGTGTCCAGGATGCGCAGCGGGTTCGCGTGCAGGCGGCGCTTGGCTTCCGCGTCCAGCACGTCGATGTTCGCCTCGAAATAGGCGATCAGGTCGGCGCGGTGGCGCTGGCGCTCTTCCGCGTTGCCGATCGAGTTCAGCTCCAGGCGGATCTCGTCCAGGCCCAGGTCGTCCCACAGGCGGCGGCACAGCATGATCAGTTCCGCGTCGATGTCCGGGCCGGAGAAGCCGATCGCCTCGGCGCCGAACTGGAAGAACTGGCGGTAGCGGCCGCGCTGCGGACGCTCGTGGCGGAACATCGGGCCCTTGTACCACAGGCGCTTCGGACCGTCGTAGGCCATGTTGTGCTCGACCACGGCGCGCACGACGCCGGCCGTGCCTTCCGGGCGCAGCGTCAGCTGGTCGCCGTTCATCGAGTCGGTGAAGGAGTACATCTCCTTCTCGACGATGTCGGTGACGGCGCCGATGGCGCGCGCGAACAGGCCCGTTTCCTCGACGATCGGGGTAACGATCTTCTGGTAGCCGTAGCTCTTGAGGACCGATTCCGCGGTGTTCTCGAACAGTTCCCACAGCGGCGCGTCGGCCGGCAGGATGTCGTTCATGCCTTTGATGGCGACGATTTTCTCTTTTTTGTCGGACATTCTATTTCTTCCTTGCCGTCGTTTCCTGTTTGGGCAAAACGACGGTGCTCTGATCCCGCACACGTAAAACCGTCATCCCCGCGCAGGCGGGGATCCAAGCTGAGCGGACCACGAAGGCTCAGCATGGGTTCCCGCCTGCGCGGGAACGACGTTAGATAATTTCCGGCTGTTTGCCGTAGTTCTTCTTCACATAATCCAGCACGATCGTCTTGAACTCATCCACGATCCGCTCCCCGCGCAGTGTAGCGACCTTTTCGCCATCCACAAAGACCGGGGCCGCCGGCGATTCGCCCGTGCCCGGCAGCGAGATGCCGATGTTGGCGTGCTTCGATTCGCCCGGGCCGTTGACGATGCAGCCCATCACGGCCACGTTCATCGCTTCCACGCCCGGGAACTCCTTCTTCCAGGTCGGCATCTGCTCGCGCAGGAAGGTCTGGATATTGTCGGCGAGCTCCTGGAACACGGTCGACGTCGTGCGGCCGCAGCCCGGGCAGGCGATCACCATCGGGGTGAACTTGCGCAAGCCCATCGTCTGCAGGATCTCCTGGCCGACGACGACTTCCTTCGTGCGGTCGCCGCCCGGTTCCGGGGTCAGCGAGATGCGGATCGTGTCGCCGATGCCTTCCTGCAGCAGCACGGACAAGGCGGCCGTCGAGGCGACGATGCCCTTGCTGCCCATGCCCGCTTCCGTCAGGCCCAGGTGCAGCGCGTAGTCGCAGCGCTTGCCCAGTTCGCGGTACACGGCGATCAGGTCCTGCACGCCGGACACCTTGCACGACAGGACGATCTTCTCGCGCGCCAGGCCGATTTCCTCGGCGCGCTGGGCGTTCTCGATCGCGGACGTGATCAGGGCCTCGTACATCACGGCCTGGGCGCTCCACGGCTGGGCGCGCGCGGCGTTCTCGTCCATGATGCGGGCCAGCAGCGCCTGGTCCAGGCTGCCCCAGTTGACACCGATGCGCACCGGCTTGTCGTAGCGGATCGCGGTCTCGATCATCTGGGCGAACTGGCTGTCGCGCTTGGCGCCCTTGCCCACGTTGCCCGGGTTGATGCGGTACTTCGACAACGCCTGCGCGCACTCGGGAAAGTCGCGCAGCAGCAGGTGGCCGTTGTAGTGGAAGTCGCCGACCAGCGGCACGTCCACGCCCATGCGGTCGAGCTGTTCGCGGATGGCCGGCACGGCGGCCGCCGCTTCCGGCGTGTTGACGGTGATGCGCACGATTTCGGAACCGGCACGCGCCAGTTCCTTGACCTGGATGGCGGTGCCGATCGCGTCGGCCGTATCCGTATTCGTCATCGACTGCACGACGACCGGCGCGTCGCCGCCGACCTGCACCTTGCGCGCGCCGTGCTGCACGATCACGCCGCGGCTGGCGCGGCGTGCGAGCGGACCCGACGGGATCGGTTCGGCGCACATATTCGTAGCGTTCATCTTGCTCGTAATCCGGTTATTGCAACTTATTGGAGATTAATGCGGGACAGCGTCTTGCCCGGCACCGGCGGCAGCGCGACGGCGTTGCCGCGCAGCGTGGCGCTCACGCCGGCCGGGTTGCCGACCACCACGCGCACCGGCTGGTCCACGTTGACGGTCTCCGTGCTGCCTCCCTTGACCAGGCGCGAAATCAGCGCCGGGCCGCCCTTGGCCGGCCGTACTTCGATCCACGAATCCTCGCGCACGTTGAATACCAGCGGGTTGGCGCCGGCGGCCGCGGCCGGCGCGGCTGCAGGCTGGGCCGAGGCTTGCGTCGCGGCGGCAGGCACGTTGCCGAGGGTCGCAGCCGGGGTCGCCGGTGCGGCCGGGGCCGCTGCCGGCGGCGCGCCCGTGGCCGTGGTCGCGGGCACGTTCACGACGGGACCGGCGGCCGCGCCGGTAGCCGGAACTGCTGCCGTGCCCGTGGCCGGTGCGGCGGCCGGCGCGGCCTCGCCGGCCGGCGCCGGCACCGAGATCAGCGGCACCGACGGGCTCTGCAGCGTTTCGACGGCGTGACCATCCGGCGCCTCGGTCGCGACGCCGGCGGCGCCGTTCGTTCCGGTGCCCGGCGCGGCCAGGCCGCCCTCGGCATCGTGGTGGCCGAGAGGGATCAGGCCGAACTGCCAGGCCGCGGCGGCAGCGGCGACCACGACGACGGCGCCGGCGATCCAGCCCAGCGGCAGCGAGGAACGCTTGCCGTGGCTGGGGAACTTCGATTCCGAGAACGAGGCCGGCGTCGGACGGCGCGCCGCGGTGGCCGCGCTGTTGTCGACCGGGGCCGGCGTGTCCATTTCGATCTTGGCCACCAGCGGGGCCGGATCCATCTTCAGCAGCTTGGCATAGGCGCGCACGAAACCGCGCGTCACGGCAGGGCTGGGCAGCGAGGCGTAGTCGCCCGCTTCCAGCGCCACCACCTGGCGCACGGCCAGCTTCAACTGGTCGGCCACCTGCTCCACCGACCATCCCATCGCTTCACGCTGGGCGGCCAGGGTCTGACCCGGGACCCCATCCTGCTTGTCGGGCGTCGCCGGCTGATCTGCACGCTCGGAACTCATTGTCGTCGTCTCTCTCGCTTAAAATGCACCGCTCTCGAATGCCGCGTACTCCGGCGAGCCGGGGAAGCGCTTGCGCAGCTGCGCCGCAAGGGATGCTTCCATGGACCGGTCGCCGAGCATGCGCTTGACCCGGATGGCCAGCCACAGCACGTCGGCCGACAGCGCGTCGAGCTTCGCTGTCTCCGTCAGGCGGTTGATGAAAAACCCGGCGCGCGTATAGTCGCGCCGCTCGAAATACACCCGCGCCAGCCCGGCTTGCGTCGCCGGCAGGTCGGGATCGTAACGCAGCGCATCGAGCAGGTAGCGCTCGGCCGCGTCGATATCCTTGAGTTTCAGGCTGCAGTTGCCCGCATTGGACATGGCCTTGACGGGAGTAGCGTAGGCCGGGTTCTTCAGCGCGCTCTCGAAATACGTCATGGCTTCCCGCGGGCGGCCGCCGGCGTCGCACAGGAACAGGCCGTAGTTGTTGGCCAGGTCGGGATTGCGCGGCGCCAGGCGCAGCGCATGGCGGAAGTTCTCGTCCGCAAGGGCCGTCTCGCCCATCGCCGAATAGATCAGCGCGCGCACGCCGTAGGCGTCGGCATAGTCCGGGTCGGCCGCGATGGCCTGCTTGACCTCGTCGAGGGCGATCTCGTTCTTGCCGTTCTGGAAGTAACCGATCGCCAGTTGCAGGCGGATGGAGGCGCGCTTTTCCGCGGCCGTCTGGTCGGATGCCGTCTTCAGTTCCTGCGTGGGGGCGCCGCTGCCGGCGCAGGCCGACAGCAGGGACACCGCGATGACGCAGCTGGCGAGGCGTCCGGCCGAACCCGCCATCAGGAAGCGATCTCCACGATCTTGCCGAAGTTGGCGCCGAACTTCTTCTGGTACTCGGCCATCTTGCTCATGCGCTCGTTGACGCGGGTGCGGTCCTTGACCTCGCCGGCCAGCTGGCCGCAGGCGGCGTCGATGTCGTCGCCGCGGGTCTTGCGGATCGTCGTCACGATGCCGGCGTCCATCAGCACCTGGGCGAAGGCCTTGATGCGCGGGTTCTTCGAGCGCAGCAGGCCCGATTCCGGGAACGGGTTGAACGGAATCAGGTTGAACTTGCAGTTCACGCCCACTTCCGGATCGTTCACGAGGGCGATCAGCTCGCGCGCATGCTCGTCGCTGTCGTTGACGCCGTCCAGCATGCAGTATTCGAAGGTGATGAAGTCGCGCGGCGCGAATTCCAGGTAGCGCTTGCAGGCGGCCATCAGCTCGCGCAGCGGGTATTTCTTGTTCAGCGGGACCAGGCCGTCGCGCAGCGGGTCGTTCGACGCGTGCACGGAAACGGCCAGCGCCACCGGGCATTCCTGGGACAGCTTGTCCATCATCGGCACGACGCCCGAGGTCGACAGCGTGACGCGGCGGCGCGACAGGCCGTAGGCGTTATCGTCGAGCATCAGCTTGAGCGCGGTGACGGTCGGCTCGAAATTCAGCAGCGGCTCGCCCATGCCCATCATGACGACGTTGGTGATCTGGCGCTCGCCCTTCGGGCCCGGCTCGATGCCCTTGGTCTTGCGCAGCTCGAACTCGGCCATCCACAGCTGGCCGATGATCTCCGAGACCGTCAGGTTGCGGTTGAAGCCCTGCTTGCCGGTCGAGCAGAAACGGCAATTGACGGCGCAGCCGGCCTGGGTGGAAATGCACAGCGTGCCGCGCGTCTCTTCCGGGATGAACACGGTTTCGACGGCGTTGCCGTTGCCGACGTCGACCAGCCACTTGCGGGTGCCGTCGGCGGACGTGTGGTCGCTGATGATGGCCGGCGCGCGGACTTCGGCGCGGCTCTTGAGTTTTTCGCGCAGCGACTTGGCCAGGTCCGTCATGTCGTCGAAATTCGACGCGCCGAACTGGTGGATCCAGCGCTGCAGCTGTTTGGCGCGGAACGGCTTCTCCCCCAACTCGGCGCAATAGGCGACGAGCTGCGCGGGATCGAAGTCCAGCAGGTTGGTGAGAGTTGCCATAATGATTCCAGTAGATTCCAAAATAAATCCCGCCCGCCGGGCTCTACAGCACTGGGCGAGCGGGGATACGACGTATGTTAACGCAGGCACGCTGCATTAACACGAGAAAAAATGTTCTCGGCAGTTCAGCGCGCCAAATTAGCGCGCCAAATTAGCGCGAGTAGACGTTCAGGGCCGGGAAGAAGTAGGCGATCTCGACGGCTGCGGTTTCGGCAGCGTCCGAACCGTGCACGGCGTTGGCGTCGATCGAGTCGGCGAAGTCGGCGCGGATGGTGCCGGCGTCAGCCTTCTTCGGATCGGTTGCGCCCATCAGTTCGCGGTTCTTGGCAATCGCGCCTTCGCCTTCCAGCACCTGGATCATGACCGGGCCCGAGACCATGAAGTCGACCAGGGCGCCGAAGAACGGACGCTCCTTGTGGACGGCGTAGAAGCCTTCGGCTTCGGCGCGCGACAGCTGGGCCATGCGGGCAGCGACGACCTTCAGGCCAGCGCCTTCGAAGCGGCTGTAGATTTGGCCGATCACGTTTTTCGCGACGGCGTCAGGTTTGATGATCGACAGGGTGCGTTCGATTGCCATGTAAAACTCCAATAAAAAGAAAGGTTTAAATCGAGAAGTTGAAAACTCAATCAACCGGCGATTTTAGCATAGATCGACCGCATTACCGAGATTGGACTGCCCGCGCAGTCGATGTTACAGTCATGTTGTCAATATCCCGCCCGCCGATGCGGGGACGCGGCGTCGCCAGCATGCAGGCGCCCGCTTAGGGATTGCTTAAAACCCGTCTTCCCGCCATTGATGGGGGCCGACGATCCCCATATAGTGCTTGTATCGCCATTTACCAACCGGAGGGCACCATGATTCCCAGCCTGCAGAAAACCTACGACACATCGGCCGTCCAGGCCTCGCGCAACCGCGTGCTGCGCAACACCTACTGGCTGCTCGCGCTGTCGATGATCCCGACCGTGCTGGGCGCCTTCGTCGGCATCACCTTCCACGTGCCCGCCTTCACGGGCGGCCTGGGCGTGCTGCTGTTCTTCGCGATCGCCTTCGGCTTCATCTTCGCCATCGAGAAGACCAAGAACTCGGCGGCCGGCATTCCCGTGCTGCTCGGCTTCACCTTCTTCATGGGCCTGATGCTCACGCCGCTCCTGCGCATCACGCTGGGCTTCTCCAACGGCGGCGCGCTGCTGATGGGCGCGTTCGGCGGCACCGCGGCCGTGTTCGCCGTGATGGCGACCATCGCCACCGTCTCCAAGCGCGACTTCTCGGGCATGGGCAGCTGGCTGTTCGCCGGCACCATCGTGGTGCTGCTGGCCGGCATCGCCAACATCTTCCTGCAGATCCCGGCCCTGCACCTGGTGCTGCTGGTCATGATCGTCGGCATCTTCTCGGCCTGGCTGCTGTTCGACGTGCAGCGCATCGTGAACGGCGGCGAGACCAACTACATCACGGCCACGCTGTCGATCTACCTGGACATCTACAACGTGTTCACCGCCCTGCTGCAATTGCTGGGCATCGGCTTCGGCAACCGCGACTAAGGCGTGCCCTTGCGAGAAAACCGGTCTTCGGACCGGTTTTTTTTCGTCCAGCGCTCGGCCCGCCCGCAAGTGAACGAAAGTTTAATTGTCAGAATCCAACGTCTCTGCGTAGAATATACGTTCGCCCCTACGCTATCCATCCATGCCACGTAGCCTGACCCATGTGTTGCTGTCGCTGCTGCTGCTGATCACGCAGCAGCTGTCGCTCGCGCACGGCTATACGCACTGGAGCGAAGTCAGCGAACGCATCGGCCTCACGCAAGTGCAGGCGCAGGCGGGCGCGTCGAACGACGGCGGCAAGCCGTCCAAGCCCGGCCTGCACGATTTGTGCGGCCAGTGCCAGGCCAGCGCCCAGATCGCCTATGCGCTGCCGAACACCCTGCGCCAGTTCGTTCCCGCCGAGCTGGCCTATGCCGTCCCCTCGCTGCCGGAGACCCCGGGCATCTGCCTGCTGGCGGCCTGCCCGTTCCAGCCGCGCGGCCCACCCCAGGCCGGATAACGCCCTTCGTCTTTCGTTTTTCACCGCCCAGCCGGAGCATCGCTCGCGGCTGTGCGGACCGTTATCCATTCGCTTGAGGTTTTAACCAGTCATGAAGATTCAACGTACGCTGCTGGCCAGCGCGATCCTGCTCGCCTTCCAACCGGCCATCCACGCCCAGACCACCGATGCCACCGATGCCGACGGCAACGCCGTGCACAAGGTGATCGTCACCGCGTCGCCGTTCCGCACCAGCGAAAGCGACCAGATCCTGACGCCGGCCAAGGTCCTGGCCGGCGACGAGCTGCGCGACAAGGTCGGCAGCTCGATCGGCGAGACGCTGTCCCAGGAGCTGGGGGTGTCTGCCTCGGCCTTCGGCGCCGGCGCTTCGCGCCCGATCATCCGCGGCATGGAAGGCTCGCGCGTCAAGATGCTGGAAAACGGCATGGCGACGTCCGACGTCTCCGGCCTGTCGAACGACCACGCGGTCGCTTCCGAAGGCGCGGTGGCGCGCCAGATCGAGATCCTGCGCGGCCCCGCCGCCCTGCTGTACGGCTCGGGCGCGATCGGCGGCCTCGTCAACGTCGTCAACGAACGCATCCCGACCGAGCTCGAAGCCAAGTCCACCGGCCAGATCGAAACCCGCTACAGCACCGTCGACAACGGCCGCAACGTGTCCGGCACGGCCGACGGCAAGGTCGGCGACCACATCGCCCTGCACATCGACGGCAACTGGCGCGATACGAAGGACTACAAGATCCCCGAGACGCGCGTGCTGAACGACCCGTCCACCAGCATGGACCGCCTGCCGCACTCGGACACGCTGGAAAAGAACATCGGTATCGGCGGCTCGTACATCGACGACTGGGGCTATGCCGGCATCTCGGCCTCGCACCTGTCGAACCTGTACGGCATTCCCAGCGACGAGGGTTCGCGCATCGACCAGAAGCAGGACCGCTACGACTTCGACAGCATGATCAAGCGCCCGCTGGCCGGCTTCGAGACGCTGCGCCTGAAGGCCGGCTATACGGACTACGAGCACGCCGAGCTGGGCGAGGACGGCCCGGAAGTGCTGTTCCATAACCGCACGCTGGAAACCCGCGGCGAGCTGACCCACGCGCCCATCGCCGGCCTGCACGGCACCTTCGGCTTCCAGACCGAAAACACCCATTTCTCGGCGCTGAGCCCGGACGGCGGCGCCGACACGGTGCCGCTGACCCACTCGAAGACGGCGGCCGCCTTCCTCGTCGAGGAAGCGAATGCCGGCCCCGTGAAACTGTCGGGCGGCCTGCGCTACGAATCCGTCGACCGCGAACCGGTCAGCAACAAGAAGCGTACCTTCGACCTGACCTCGGGCTCGTTCGGCGCGGCCTGGCCCTTCATGCCGGGCTACAGCGTGGGTGCGACCCTGTCGTATGCCCAGCGCGCGCCGGCCATCGAGGAACTGTATTCGGGCGGTCCGCACGATGCCACGGCTACCTTTGACATCGGCAATCCGGACTTCACGAAGGAAACCTCGCGCAATATCGAGCTGTCGCTGGCCAAGACCAGCGGCCTGATCCGCTGGAAGGCCAACGTCTACCGCAACAACGTCGACAACTACATCTACGGCCGCATCACCGACGACATGGTCGACGACGAAGGCAATCCGGGCGACGAGCTGCGCACCCGCATCTTCGAGCAGGCCGACGCCCACATCCGCGGCGCCGAGGCCGAGCTGACCTACAACCAGACGGGCGCCGGCTGGTCCGGCCGCCTGTTCGGCGACACCTCGCGCGGCAAGCTCGATGCGGGCGGCAACCTGCCGCTGCAGCCGGCCGACCGCATCGGCGCCAGCATCGGCTACCGCGAAGGGGCATGGCGCGGCGGCCTGTCGCTGATCCACGCGCGCGGCCAGGACCGCCTGGCGGCAGCGGAGACGACGGACACGCCGGGCTACAACCAGCTCGACGCCAACATCTCCTACACCCAGCGCATCGGCGGCACCGACGTCACCTGGTTCGCGCTGGCGAAGAACCTGCTGAACGACGACATCCGCCTGTCGACCTCGGTGCTGAAGGACATCGCGCCGCTGCCGGGCCGTAACTTCGTGATCGGCGTGCGCACCAAGTTCTAAACGGCGGGATCGTGCCTTGGCGGCATGCCTTTTGCAGAAAAAGCATGTCGCCTGATAATTTTTATACCTTTTCTGTCAATATCGGGGCATAACCGACAAGTGTATTTTTTTCTCAAGGGGTGGTTCAAGCCATTCTTTTGCACATAAAATGAAGCTTTCGGACTAGAAAGCGACCACCATGGAAGCCACGGCGTGCGACTTTCACCCGCTCGGCAGCGCCGGCGCCATCCGCGCCGGCTATCACCTCCATGACTGGTCCGCGTCGCCGCTCGGTCCACCCGAGTCGTGGTGCTCGGCGCTGCGCAATGCGGCCAGCCTGATCCTCGAATCCGAGTTCCCCATGTACCTCGCGTGGGGCCCGCGCCTTACCCTGCTCTACAACGCCGCTTTCGCTCCCCTGCTGGACGTCGCCCATCCGGACGCCCTCGGCATGCCGCTGGCCGACGTGTGGCCGTCGCGCTGGCCCGGCATGAAGCCGCTCGTCGAGCGCGCGCTGGCCGGCCACGCGACCTATGGCGAAGACGTGCCGACGGCCGTCACCCGCGACGGCCATCCCTACGACGGCTGGTTCACGATCGCCTATTCGCCGCTGCGCGACGACCACGGCAAGGTACGCGGCATCCTGTGCGTGACCAGCGAGACGACCCAGCGCGTCCAGCTCGAGCGGCGCCACGCCGTGCAGCTGCAGGTGGTGGACAGCCTGCGCCGCCTGCACCACCCGTCCGACATCGTCGAATGCGCCTGCACGCTGCTGGGCCAGCAGCTGGACCTGTCCAGCACCTGCTACGTCGAGGCCGACGAGACCGACAACAGCTTCGAGGTCGTGCACGACTGGCTGCGCGACGAAGGCGTGGCGCTGGCCGGCCGGCGCGCGCGCCTGGACGACTTCGGCCCGCAGGCCCTGGCCCTGCTGCGCACCGGCGCGCCGCTGGCCGTGCGCGACGCCTTGCTCGACCCGCGTTTGCCGCAACGGGGCGACCGCTATGCCGCGGCCGGCGCGCGCGCCATCCTCGTGCTGCCCAAGGTACGCCGCGGCAAGCTGCTGGGCGCCCTGGTCGGCCACGCATCCCAGGCGCGCGACTGGGACGAGGAAACCCAGCGCCTGGCCACCGACATCGCCGAACGCAGCTGGGAAGCGCTGGACCGGGTGCGCGCCGAGCAGGCGCTGCGCGATGCCGTGGCGCGCCAGACCACGCTGCTGGACATGAACGAGTTCCGGCTCGAGGTGTCCGACGTGCTGCGCCGCCTCGACGATCCGAACGAGATCTTCCTGCGCACCGGCGCCATGCTGGGCCGCTTCCTGCAGGTCAGCCGCGTGCTGTACGGCGACTACGACGCCGACAAGCAGATCGTCACCTTCCACTCGAACTACACGGACGGCATGGTGGCCGAGCTGAACGGCACCTTCCCGGCCGCCCTGTTCGGCAACGCCAACTTCGCCTCGCTGTCGCAGGGCACCTGGGTGTCGAGCGACCTGCAGCGCGACCCGCGCACGGGCGGACCCGACACCTGGCCCCATTTCGTCTCGCTGCAGATCCGCGCGGGCGTGATGGTGCCCCTGAGCCGCAACGGCGCGCTGACGGCCTGCATGTTCATCAACGACAACCTGCCGCGGCTGTGGAACGCCGACATCGTGCGCCTGATCGAGGACGTGGCCGAACGGGCCTGGAGCGCCGTCGAGCGGGTGCGCGCGGAAGACGCGCTGCGCCTGGCCGACCGCCGCAAGGACGAATTCCTCGCGATGCTGGCGCACGAGCTGAGGAACCCGCTGGCGCCGATCGCGGCGGCGGCCCAGCTCCTGAACATGGGTCCGCCCGACGGCAGCCGCGTGGAGCGCACCAGCGCCATCATCGCGCGCCAGGTGGCGCACATGACGGGCCTGATCGACGACCTGCTGGACGTCTCGCGCGTCACGCGCGGCCTGGTCGTGCTGGCGCGCGACGAGGTCGACCTGCGCAGCGTGGTGGCCGACGCCGTCGAGCAGGTGCGCCCCCTGATCGAGGGACGCCGCCACCAGCTCGAGCTGCGCGTCGCGCCGGCGCCGGACGCCGCCTTCGTGCAGGGCGACTACAAGCGCCTGGTGCAGATCCTGGCCAACCTGCTCAACAACGCCGCCAAGTACACCCAGGAAGGCGGCCGGCTGGCCGTCTGGATGGGCGCCAGCAACGACCAGGTGCTGGTGAGCGTGTCCGACAACGGCATCGGCATCTCGGCCGAACTGCTGCCGACCGTGTTCGACCTGTTCTCCCAGGCCGAGCGCACGCCGGACCGCGCCCAGGGCGGCCTGGGACTGGGCCTGGCCCTGGTGAAGAGCCTGGTCGAACTGCACGGCGGCATGGTGACGGTGACCAGCGAGGGCCGCAACAAGGGCAGCGAATTCACGGTACGCCTGCCGCGCCTGCGCACCCGCGCCGCGCCGACGGCGTGCGGCACCGCGGCCTGCGCCGGGGCCGGCAGCGCCACGCGCAGCCTGAACCTGATGCTGGTGGACGACAACGTCGACGCCGCCATGACGCTGGGCCTGCTGCTGGAGTCGGCGGGCCACGCGGTGACGGTGCTGCACAACTCCGCCGACGCGCTGGCACGGGCCGAAGAGGCACGCTACGACGCCTTCCTGCTCGACATCGGCCTGCCCGGCATGAACGGCTACGAACTGGCGCGCCGCCTGCGCCGGCTGCCGGGAGGGGATACGGCGACGCTGGCCGCGATCACGGGCTACGGCCAGCAATCGGACCAGGCCAGCGCGGCGTTTGCGGGGTTCGACAGTTACTTCGTCAAGCCGGTGGATGCGGACAAGCTGTTTGCGCTGCTGGGGCAGGTGGCCGCGAAAATACAACAACTACAACAACGATAAAACAACGTCGTCCCTGCGGAGGCAGGGACCCAATCTTGCAGGCGCTGTCGTACAGCTTGCAGATTGGGTCCCCGCCTGCGCGGGGACGACGTTGTTTCAGGTGCGGCGGTTTTTGGCGTTACTGCGGATCCGCCTGCGGCGCCTGCTCCTGCGCCACGAACTCGCGCGGCTGGAAGTCGTCGAGCAGGTCGAACACGCCCACCGATTCCACGTGCGAGGTATGCGGGAACATGTTCGCCACGCCCGCCTTGCTCATCACATAGCCGGCGCGGTGCGTGAGGATGCCGGCGTCGCGCGCCAGCGT
The DNA here is from genome assembly GCF_030412015.1 of Massilia sp. YIM B02763. Classification (GTDB taxonomy): domain Bacteria; phylum Pseudomonadota; class Gammaproteobacteria; order Burkholderiales; family Burkholderiaceae_D; genus Telluria. The sequence continues at coordinate 53,440 of NZ_JASNRD010000019.1, forward strand.
CGATGGGCTGCACGAGACGTAGACGATGCGCTTGGGCATCAGGTCCGGATTGGTCTGGCGCAGCTCGGCCAGCGCCAGCGCCAGGGCGACGGCGCCGTCGCGCGGCGGGTCGACCAGCATGCGATCGAATTTGCCCAGCGCCACCAGGTCGTCCTTCGTCACCTCGAACAGGTTGCGGGTATAGAACGTGGTCTTGGCATCCAGGCCGTTGGCGCGGGCATTTTCCAGCGCGCGCGTGGTCAGCGCGGTGCTGCCTTCGATGCCCACGACTTCGCGCGCCTGCGTCGCCAGCGGCAGCGTGAAGTTGCCCAGGCCGCAGAACAGGTCGGCCACGCGCTCGTCCTTCTGCACGTCCAGCAGGCGCAGCGCCTTTTGCACCAGCAGGCGGTTGATCTGGTGGTTCACCTGGGTGAAGTCGGTGGGCTTGAACGGCATCCTGATGCCGAATTCGGGCAGCGTGTAGTACAGCTCCTTGTAGTTGGGAGCGTGCTGCGGCGGATAATAAGGCGCGGCCGTGTCCGGGCCCTTCGGCTGCAGCCACCACTGGATGTTCCACTTGTCGGCGAAGGCCTTCACCAGCACCTCGTCGGCCGGCGACAGCGGCGCCATGATGCGCAGCACCAGCACGGTGGTTTCCTCGCCGATGGCGACCTCGATCTGCGGCATCTGCTGGTAGATCGACAAGGCGCCGATCAGCTCGCGCAACGGCACCAGCATGGCCGACAGGTGGTCCGGCAGGATCTCGCAGCTGGTCATGTCGGCCACGTAGGACGAATGGCGCTCGTGGAAGCCGACCAGCATGCCGCCCTTCTTGGCGACGTGGCGGACCGACAGGCGCGCGCGGTAGCGGTAGTCCCAGGTCGGGCCGTACATCGGGCGCATGATGTTCTCGGCCTTGGTCTTCCCGATGTGCCACAGATTGTCTTCCAGCACGCGCTGCTTCATCGCCACCTGGGCGCTGGGCTCCAGGTGCTGCATGGAGCAGCCGCCGCAGTGCCAGAAGTGCGGGCATTTCGGCTCGACGCGCATCGAGGTCGCCTTCTGCAGCGTGACCATGCGCCCCGATTCCCAGTTCTTCTTCTTGCGCAGGGTCTCGAAGCTGACGCGCTCGCCCGGCAGCGCGCCTTCGACGAAGATCACCTTGCCCGGCGTGCCGTCCTCGTTCTCCAGGTGGCCGACGCCGCGCGCGTCCATGTCGAGGGATTTGATGTTGATGAAGGTTTCTTGCATGGGAGTAGAAGAAAAGCGAATCAGGACGGCATGCCGGCACACCCGCGCCATCGATCGGCGTCATCCCCGCGCAGGCGGGGATCCATGCTGAGATTCACGGAGCCGGGGTGCCGGCAATGCGACTTCGGTGCTTCAGTATGGATTCCCGCCTGCGCGGGAATGACGAGGTTCTGGCGCCGCCGTCACACGGAAAAATAAAAACGGGCCTGTCCCGGCCCGGCGGGCATCATAACAAGGAATCGCGCACGACGCCACGGGCAGCCATGGCCCGCTTGAGCTTGACGAGGGCTTCCTGCTGGATCTGGCGCACCCGCTCGCGCGTCACGCCCATCTCCTCGGCCAGGGTTTCCAGCGTGGCCGGGTCGTCGTTGTCCAGGCCGAAGCGGCGCATCACGACGACGCGCTGCTTGTCCGGCAGCTTCTGCAGCCAGTCGCGCACGAGCAAGGTCATCTCGTGCTGTTCGGCGTGGGCGTCCGGGCTGACGTCGCCCTCGTCCGGCAGCATGTCCATCAGGCTGCTCTGGGGGTCGTTGTCGAGCGGGGCGTCGAGCGAGGTCGCGTGCTCGGACAGCGCCAGGATGTCCTGCACTTCCTCGACCGGGCGCCCGACCAGGCTGGCGATGTCCTCGGCGCCGGCTTCCTTGCCGTCGTGGTGCTGGGCCTCGAGATGGTACTTGGCGCGCAGCACCTGGTTCAGCTCGCGCACCATGTGCACGGGCAGGCGCACCGTGCGCGCCTGGTTCATGATGGCGCGCTCGATGCTCTGGCGGATCCACCAGGTCGCGTAGGTCGAGAAGCGGAAACCCCGCTCCGGCTCGAACTTGTCGATTGCGCGCATCAGGCCGATGTTGCCCTCCTCGATCAGGTCGAGCAGCACGACGCCGCGGTTGATGTAATGCTTGGCGATGGAGACGACGAGGCGCAGGTTGTGCTCGATCATCTTCTGGCGCGCGGCGAAGTCGCCGGACTTGGCCAGCGTCGCGTAATGCACTTCCTGCTCGGCCGACAGCAGCGGCTTGGCGCCGATGCGGTTCAGGTAGTGCTGGGTGGTGTCGGTCGCGAGCTCGGCCTGCAGCACGTGCTTGAGCTCGTCGGCGCCGTCGAGCGGCGCGTTGTCGGCCGCGCCCGCGAGCGTATCGCCGGGGCGCTCGCCGCCCTCCTCCGCCTCGTCCGGCAGGTCGTCCGGATCATCCGGCAAATCTGGTTCGAGCGGGTCGGGCGGCGATTTCATGGGCGTCTCTAGCGGCTGGGCAGGAACTTGGCCGGATCGACCGGCTTGCCCTGCTGGCGTATTTCGAAATGCAGTTTGACCGTGTCGGTATCCGAATTGCCCATTTCCGCGATCACCTGGCCCTTGGTCACATTCTGACCTTCCTTGACCACGATCGTTCGGTTGTGTGCATAAGCCGACAACAGGCTGTTGCTGTGCTTGACGATCACGAGATTACCATATCCGCGGATGCCGCTGCCCGCATACATCACCTTTCCCGACCCGGCCGCCATCACCTGCTGGCCCAGCCTGCCCGCGATGTCGATGCCCTTGTTCTTGCCTTCGTCGAAGGTGGCGACGATGCGGCCGTCGGACGGCCACATCCAGCTCAGTTTCTCGTCGTCGCTGGCGGTGACGGTGCTGCCGGCGGCGATGCCGGTCACCTTTTCCGCCTTCGGATTGTCTTCCTTCTGGGCCAGGGCGGCATCGCTGTAAGGCTTCTTGGCACCATTCGGCTCCGTCTTCCTGGGCGGCGCGGCCGGCTTGTCGGCGCCCGGCATGGCGATCGGGTTCGTCACGACGGCATTCCCGCCCCGTTCCGGCGGCGCCACCTTCAGCACCTGGCCGACCTTGATGTCGTCCGGATCGGAAAGATTGTTCCAGGCCACCAGGTCGCGGTAGTTCTGGCCATGGTCCAGCGCGATGCGCAGCAGCGTGTCGCCGCGGCGCACGGTATAGGTGCCGGCGGCATCCGGGCGGGTGTCCTCTGCCGGCGGCGCGGCGGGACGCGGGCGCGAAATGGCGACGGACGAGGTCGGACGATCGATCACGGGGGCGACACGGGTCTCGGTACTGCAGGCGGACAGCACGCCAAGACTAAGGGTCAACAGGGCTAAACGGGGCGTTGGTTTCATTCTCTCTTAATTCTGTTACAACATTCTGGCATTCAGGCGATGCCTGGCCGCAGCGGAACGAAATGGCAGCTTTCCAGCGTCTCGCTGGTCCATTCCGACTTGCCGGTGCGGGTAATACGCTGCAGGTGCTGGACCTGCGCGCCGACGGGGGCCACGAGGCGGGCACCGATGGCCATCTGCTCGAGCAGTGCGCGCGGCACGTCGAGTCCGGCCGCCGCGAGGATGATGCCGTCGAACGGGGCCACCTGCGGGAGCCCAAGCATACCATCTCCGTACTGTAAACGCAGGTTAGCGATACGCAAGGGCCGTAAATTCGCCTTGGCGAGCTCGTGCAGCGGCTTGATCCGCTCGATCGAATACACCTCTTTCGCCACGCAGGCCAGCACGGCGGCCTGGTAGCCGCAGCCGGTGCCGATCTCGAGCACGCGCTCCAGCGGACGGCCGCTCCCCTTCAGCAACTCGATCATGCGGGCCACGATGTAGGGCTGCGAAATCGTCTGGTTGTGGCCGATCGGCAGCGATACGTCGGCATAGGCCTGGGCCGACAGCGCCTCCTCGATGAACAGGTGGCGCGGCACGGTTTCCAGCGCCACCAGCACCTGCGGATCCTTGACGCCCTGGCGCGCCACGCGCGCGGCCATGGCGCGGCGCGGCGCCTCGGTGGCCATCAGGTCGGACCTGGCCAGCGTCTGCTGCGGCTGTGGCGGCTGCGCGCCCGCCTGCGGCTTGGCCGCGCCCGGCGCCGGGCCGGCCTGGTTCGAGCGCGCGTTCTGGGTCGCCGTCTGCGGCGTGGCCACGGGCGCCGGCGCAGCAGGCTTTCGCGTCGTCCCGCCCGTCACCGACGACAGGGGCAAGGGAAAATTGCTGCGCTTCTCGCTCATCCCAACCCCCGCCGCAGCAAGTCGAGCTGTTCGCGGTGCGTGAGGTCGACCTGCAAGGGCGTGATCGACACATTGCCGCCGGCGGTCGCGTGGAAATCGGTACCCTCGCCCGCATCGCGACAGGCGCCGGGCGCACCGATCCAGTAGATTTCCCGGCCGCGCGGATCCTGGCCGCGGATCACAGGCTCGGATTGGTGGCGCCGGCCCAGCCGGGTCGGCACCAGCGCGCCCATGTTTTCATATGGCAAATTCGGGATGTTCACGTTCAGCAGGAACGGCGAATCGATCAGGTCGAAGCGGCGCTGCACGATGTCGCGCGCCACCCGCGCCGCCGATTCCACCTCGGACCAGCCGCCATGCACCTGCGAAAAGGCGATCGCCGGGATGCCGAACAGGTAGGCCTCGGTCGCGGCGGCCACCGTGCCCGAATAGAGCGTGTCGTCGCCCATGTTCTGGCCGTTGTTGATGCCGGAGACGACGAGGTCCGGACGATAGTCGAGCAGCCCCGTCAATGCGATGTGCACGCAATCGGTCGGGGTGCCGTTGACAAAATAAAAACCGTTGGCAGCCTTCGACACCGACAGCGGACGGTCCAGCGACAGCGAATTGGACGCGCCCGACCGGTTGCTGTCGGGGGCGACCACCACGATGTCGGCGACCGGCGCGAGCGCGGCGGCCAGGGCCTGGATGCCGGGGGCAAGATAGCCGTCGTCGTTACTGATAAGGATACGCATGCCGCGATTTTACCTGAAGCAACGGCCAGTTCACCCCATCGCGCTGCACATTTATTACACAACTGCGTGCACAACCGCGCCCGCCGCACGGGCCGGCGCAACGCGCGAAACAGGCCGTCAGCCGGCCACCAGCGGCCGTCCGCCGGCCGCCTGGATCAGGGCGCCTTCGAGGGACGAGACCTCGTCCTCGGTGAAGGCCAGCAGCGCATCCTTGTCGCCTTCCTGCAGGTAGACCTGCTTGATCATCGCCGCCGCCCGTCGCCGTAGCGGATGCGCCACACTCGGGCGCAGGACGCGGCTGCGCAGGCTGTCGGCCAGCGCGCGCGCCTCCCGCGGACTGCGGCTGTCGATCAGTTCCTGCAGGCGCGACAGGGCTTCGTCGAGCACCTCGGCCCCGGCCGCCGCGCCGCTGCCGGCCGCGCCGCCCACCGGCGCCTCGGTGCCCGCGCCGTCGCCGCTCCCGGCCGGCACGTCGCCGGCGCGGCGCGCGCCCGGATGGCCGCGCGTGCCCTCTTCCATCGCGTGCAAGCCGGCTTCCAGCGCGATCACGTGCTGCTCGATGCGGCGCGCCGCCTCCAGTTCGCCGTGCTGGCCCAGGTACAGGTGGCCCAGGCGCGCCAGTTCGCGCACCATGCTCGAGGCCTGCGGATCGGCGGCGCGGCGGCGCAAGGCCTCGGCCGCCTGCAGCAGGCGCACTTCGGCCAGGGGGCGCCACGGGAAATGGCCGGGTTCCAGCCATTCGAGCAAGGCCTCGATGCCGCGCAGCGGGCCCAGGCGGTCGCCCTGGCCCGGATGCGCGCGCCCGCTCGGCAGCGGCGCGCCGAGGATGGCGGCCTGCGGCAACTGCACCTCGTCGAGGTAGCTGTCGAGCGTCACGCTGGCCAGGCCGTAGCTTTCCCCCAGCATCTTTTCCAGCGTCGCCTGGTAGCCCCGCACGCCGCGGCTCGCATCGCCCAGGCGCCAGCGGCGCCGTCCCTCGCCCGCCGCCTCCACCGGGGCGGGCAGCGGATAGACCAGCAGCGGACGCTGTTCGTCCTCGTGGCTGCAGCGGTAGTCGAGGGCGCGCGCGACCACGCCGCGCAGGCCGTCCAGGCTGCGCGGGTCGGGCGTGAACAGGCCGACCATCTTGTCGGGCAGGAGCGCCGTGCAGACACTGGCAGCCGCCGAGCGTCCGCTGCGGCAGTCGATCAGCACGTGGGCAAAGCGCCCGGCCAGGCGCGCGGCGAAGGCGCGGAACAGCCCCGGACAGGCGCCGAACAGGCCGTCCCAGTCGAGCCGGTCGACGCGTTCGCCGTAGCTGTCGTCGAGGCGGCCGGCGCGCATCAGGTACAGGGGGCGGCTGTCGTCGACGCGTTCGATGTAGTCGTCCCAATCGAGGGCATCGAGCACGCGCGCGGCCTGCGCGGCGGCCGCGCCGTCGGTGGAGCGCAGCGGCCGCGCGTGGGACGCCGCCTTGTCCAGGCCCTCGCGGCAGGCCTCGAACAGTTCGAGCACGCCGCCGCGCAGGTTGCCGGACGCTTGGCCGGTCGCGCCGAAGTAGTGGTGCAGGCCGGGCGCTTCGAGGTCCCAGTCGATCATCAGCACCGGTGTCCTTGCCCCTTCGCGCCCGGCCAGCAGCCAGGCCGCGTGCACGAGGGCGAGGCTGCGCGCGGGCGCGCTGTCGTAGGAATAGAACGTCGTCACTTGGCCAACGGATGCGTCCGGTCTTGCGGTGATGCGGTTGGTTTCCATAGGGCTCCTCATTTTTTTGGGAAGGTAGGATCCGGTATCTCGCGCCATGGGGGTGGGACATCGGGGAGCACGAATTGGTTGCAGTCATGCCCCGGCGGCGTGCACTTTTTCAGGTACTGGTAGTGGGTGACGATCCGCCGGACCATCTTGGCGATGTCGGGCAGGAATTCCGGGTTCGACTTCAAGTCGGCCGTCGCCATCGTGAAGCGGGAGAAATCGACGTAGAACGCGGCTTCGCTGACCTGGGGCGGCAGGCGCTCCGGGTGCCGGGTCATGATCACCGGGATGATCAGCCGGCTGGGCAGCGGATACCAGGTGGCTCGCTCGGCTTCGAGCAGGCGCATGGCGGCGTACTCGCGCCGCGTGTACGCGTGGGCCTCGTACTTCGGGGTATAGATCAGCACCATGCAGACGCTCTCGCACATCGCGCGCGCGATCTTGCGGTCGAGGTCGTCGCCGCCGCCGAGCTGCTCGGAATCGACGAACAATTCGTCCTCGTCGTCGAAATACGGCTCGAGATAGCAGCGCAGCGCATCGGCCAGCGTGGTCTTGAAGCGCTGCATGAGCTCGTGCCGGCCATGGGCATAGCTGAAAAAACAGCCGTAGCGGATCGTCATCGCCTCTCCCTCCATTCATCTACCGCTGGGACTGGAAGACTCTAGCAACTCACCCGTACTGCATGTTGCGGGAACGCAGAAGGCCGAATGGGCCCATAATCCGATATTTACGTATCCGATAACAGGGAGAGAGAGACATGAAAGCCGTCGTCTGCAGGAACTGGGGGCCGCCGGACAGCCTGGCGCTGGAAGAGGTGCCGGACCCGCAGCCGGGGCCGGACCAGGTGGTCGTCGAGGTCAGGGCCGCCGGCGTCAATTTCCCCGACGTGCTGACCGTCCAGGGCAAGTACCAGGTCAAGCCGCCGCTCCCTTTTATCCCCGGCAACGAGTTCGCCGGCATCGTGCGCACCGTCGGGCCGGGCGTCACGGCGTTCGGCCCGGGCGACCGCGTGATCGGCTTCACCCGTACCGGCGCCTTCGCCGAACTGGCGCTGGCGCCCGTGTCCACGCTCGTGCCCATGCCCGCCGGCATGGACTTCGACGTGGCCGCCTCCGTCACCCTCACCTACGGGACGGCGCACCATGCGCTGGCCGACCGCGGGGCCCTGCAGCCCGGCGAGACGCTGCTGGTGCTGGGCGCGGCCGGCGGCGTCGGCCTGGCCGCGGTCGAGATCGGCAAGGCGCTGGGCGCGCGCGTGATCGCGGCGGCATCGAGCGCCGACAAGCTGGCCGTGTGCCGCGAATGCGGCGCCGACGTGTTGATCGACTATGAACGCGACGACTTGCGCGAGGCGATCCGCGCCGCCACCGACGGCCGCGGGCCGGACGTCATCGTCGATCCGGTCGGCGGCATCTACAGCGAGCCCGCGCTGCGCTCGATCGCCTGGCGCGGACGCCACCTCGTGGTCGGCTTCGCCAACGGCGCGATCCCGCAGGTGCCGTGGAACGTGATGCTGCTCAAGGGCGCTTCGGTGATGGGCGTGTTCTGGGGCGATTTCCAGCGCAAGGAGCCGGCCGCCAACGCGCAGGCGATGCGCACGATGCTGGACTGGATGATGGAAGGGAAGCTGCGGCCGCTGGTGTCGAAGCGCTATGCGCTGGCGGACACCGCGCACGCGCTGGAAGACATGGCGGCGCGGCGGGTGCTGGGCAAGGTCATTGTGGCACCGTAGGGTGGACGGCTCCGCCGTCCACGCGGTGATCGTTGACGGCTCCTTGCCCGTGCTCGATATCGGTTCGCAGGGGTCAGAGCCCGGTTCTTCTTTCAAAGGGCTCTGCCCCCGGTGTTCAGCCGCAAAGCCGAACCCGGCTGATCGACGGCAGGCAACTCCGGGGTCAGAGCCCTTTTAACAGCAACACCGGGCTCTGACCCCTACGGCAGGTTCTTGAAGAAGGCGATCACCTCTTCCTGCACCCGCGTACGCTTGAACGGCGGCAGGCTCTGCCAGATGCGCCGGCCGTAGGGCTTGCTGATCACGCGCGGGTCGCACAGCATCAGCACGCCGCGGTCGTCGACGTCGCGTATCAGGCGGCCGGCGCCCTGCTTCAGGTTGATGATGGCTTCCGGCAGCGTGTGGTGGACAAAGCCGTTCATGCCCTTCTTTTCCATCACTTCGATGCGCGCGGCCAGCACCGGGTCGTCGGGCGGGGCGAACGGCAGCTTGTCGATGATCACCAGCGACAGCGCCTCGCCGCGCACGTCCACGCCTTCCCAGAAGCTCTGGCTGCCCACCAGCACGGCATTGCCGGCGTTGCGGAAGGAATCGAGCAGCTCGGTACGGCCGCGCTCGCCCTGCACGAACAGGGGGAAGTCCAGGCCGCGGTCGGCGAATTCCTGGCGCAGGCGCTCGGCCACGCGGTTGACGGCGCGGATCGTCGTGCACAGGAAGAAGGTGCGCCCGCCGGCCGCCTCGATCACGGGCAGCGCCATGTCGACGACGGCGTCGGTATAGCCCATCGTGTTCGGCTCGGGCAGGCCGGTCGGCACGTACAGGATGCCCTGCTCCGGATAATTGAAGGGGCTGGGCCAGGTGTGGGCGGGCTCGCCCGTCATGCCGAGCTGGGCGGTGAAGTGCTTGAAGTCGTTCTTCACGGCCAGCGTCGCGGACGTGAAGATCCAGCTGCGCGGCGCGCCGGCGCGCTGGCCGGCGAAGATCGGCGCGATCGACAGCGGCGTCTTGTGCAGCTGCAGCGCGGAGGCGAAGGCCTCGACCCACAACACGGCGTCGTCGCCCTCGATCTCCTTGCCTTTCTTGGGCTCGGACTTCCAGGCCTTGTACTGTTCCAGCAGCTCGACGGCGCGCACGCGGCACTGTTCCAGCGTCTCCGCGCGCTCGGCGTTTTCTTCCAGCACGTCGATCAGGCCTTCGAGTTCCTCCTTCAGCTTTTCCAGCGCCGGGAAGAAGCCGGAATCCGGCGCGATCTGGGGCAGCGACAGGCGCGTGCCGCTGTCCGGGAACGTGAGGCGCAGGTCGCGCGCCGCCTTTTCGACCGTCGTCACGGCCTTGGCCCAGTCGACGCCGGCGCGCGCGTGCGCCAGGCCTTCGGCCAGCACGTCGCGGCACAGCTCCAGCACCTGCGAAGTCGAGACCGAGGTGCCGAAGAACAGCGTGGCCACTTCCGGCAGCTGGTGCGCCTCGTCGAAGATGATGGTATTGGCGGACGGCAGCAGCTCGGCCATGCCGCCTTCCTTGAGCGCCACGTCGGCGAAGAACAGGTGGTGGTTGACGACGACGACGTCGGCCTGCTGCGCCTCGCGGCGCGCCTTCATCACGAAGCAATCCTGGTAGTACTGGCATTCCTGCCCGAGGCAGTTCTCGCGCGTCGAGGTCACCAGGTTCCACACCGACGCCGTTTCCGGCACCTTGGTCAGCTCGGACTTGTCGCCCGACTGGCTCATCTTGACGAAGCGCGAGATCTCGCGCAGGTGGCCGACGTCGTCGCGCGAGGTCAGGCGCCCGTTCGACAGCGTACGCTCCAGGTGGTAGTGGCAGACGTAGTTCGAGCGGCCCTTGAGCAGCGCCACCGAGACGGGCGCGCGCAAGGCGGCGCGCACGTTCGGGATGTCGCGCGAGAACAATTGGTCCTGCAGGTTCTTGGTCCCCGTCGAGACGATGGTCTTGCCGCCCCACAGCAGGGCCGGCACCAGGTAGGCGAAGGTCTTGCCCGTGCCGGTGCCGGCTTCGGCGATCAGGGTGCCCTGGGTGCCGATCGCGTGCGCGATGGCCTTGGCCATTTCGGTCTGCGACTGGCGCGGCTTGAAGCTGCCGACGGCGGGCGCGAGCGGGCCGCCGGCGCCGAAGATGCGGTCGACCTCGGCATCGTACTTGCCGGGCGCCTGCTCGGGCGCCGTGCCGGCGGTGTCGGGAGAAAGCGGTGCGCCGGCATCGAGGCCGGCTGGAGGGAGATGGTCGGTCAAGGGAAAGCGGAATTCGATCAGGCCGGAACGTCCGGCACCAGCTGCATTTTCAGCAGCGTGATGTGGTCCTTCAGCTGCAGCTTGCGCTTTTTCAGGCGGCGCAGCTGCAATTGATCGGTGTGACCGTCACGGGTCAGCATGTCTATGACAGCGTCGAGGTCGCGGTGTTCCACGTCGAGTTCAATAATGCGGCGCTGGATCTCCTGGACGTCGATCATGTCAATTCCGAACAATATCTAAAGGCTGGGGTGGGAAGGATGCGCGGTCTGCCGAGCCGTTGCGGATCGGCTCCAAGGCTTTAGCGTCTTGCAATTACCGGCTTGCAACTATAGTGCAACTCGGTGCATAGTTTAATCTACCCCGCCGTTGCCGCCAACAAAGATCGCAAGGCGGCGTCGGAAAGCGACGCTTTGGCTGCCCATTGCCGTGTCTCATTGTCTTATCCCGTGTATTTATGATGCCGTATAGAATCGAAGCAGGCACCGCGCAGCACATCAGCAACCGGCCCCGGCAGAACGACAGGGCGGCACTGATGAAGGGGGCCAGGGCGCCCGGCTACGTGCTGGCGGTCCTGTCCGACGGCATCGCCGGCGCGGCCGCGTCGGAACAGGTGCTGCACACCGCCAAGCAGGTCTTCGACGCGTTCAAGCCCGGCGACCGCCCTTCCATCGCGCGCCTGCACCAGCTGCTGCGCGACATCGTCCAGGAAACCCACCTGGTCATCAAGATGAACGCCGTCACGACGCAGGCCGAGGTCCATGCCAGCTTCGTCGGCCTCGTATTGACGCCGTACGGCGAGGCGGCCTGGGCGCACGTGGGGGATTCCCGCCTGTACCACTTCCAGGAAGGCTCCTGCGTGGCGCGCACGGGCGACGCGGACTACGTCGAGCACCTGGTGTCGAGCGACCGCCTGCCGCCGGACGCGGCCAGGAGCCACCGCAAGTCCAGGCTGCTGCTGAATGTCCTGGGCAATAGCCGCAAGGAACCGTTCGTCACGGTCGGCCAGCACGCCGTCCTGGCGCCGGGCGACGTCTTCCTGCTGTGCTCGGACGGGCTGTGGCATTTCTTCACCGACGCCGAGCTGGGCGCCGTCACGGCCCGGAACAGCCCGCGCCAGGCGTCCGAGCTACTCATCGCCAAGGCCAACGAACGCTCGCAGGGCAAGGGCGGCAACTGCACGATGGCGATCGTGAAACTCGTCGATACGGCGTAGGGTGGACGGCACAGCCGTCCACGCGGCGATACGTAACGGCGCCGATATCGAGCACGGGCACGGAGCCGCCAACAATCACCGCGTGGACGGCACAGCCGTCCACCCTACCCATCATTTGCCTGCAGCGGCGTCCTTGGCCTTCTGCTCGGCTTCCTTGGCTTCCTTGGCCGCGCGCTCGGCCTTGCGCTGGGCCACCTTGGCCTGGCGCTTCTCGGATTCGGCCTTGCGCTCTTCGTAGTTGCGCACGTTCTGGGCGCGCTTGCCCGCCTGCTGCGCGTCCTTGCGTTCTTCCTCCTGCACGCGCTTGGCATGGTCGGCCTCGCGCTTGGCCAGCGTCGGCTTCGGCGGGGCGGCCGGCGGCTTCGGTTCCGCCTTGGGTTTCGGCGGCTGGGCGGCGAGCTCGGCTTCCTTTTCCTGGAAGCGGCGCTCGGCCTCGGCCACTTGGCGGTCGCGGTTCTCGACGACGGCCTCGCGCTTGAAGCGCTGGGCCTGCACCTCGATCGCGCGCTGGGCCGCCAGCGCCGTGCGGCGCTGCTCCTTGGCCTCGTCCAGGCAATTATTCACAAAGAATTTGGCATAGCAGACCGTGACCCTGGCATTGAAGCGGGCCTCGATGGCGGCGCGCTCGCGCGCCACGGCGGCCAGTTGCTGGTCGGCCTCGGCGACCGAGGTCACGGGCGGGGGCGGCGCCTCGTGCGGAACGGCCTCGGGGGTCGTGCCGCAGGCGGCCAGCAGCATCGACAGGCTCAGGGCCAGGATGCTGCCGATGGAAAAACGGTTGGTCATCGGTTCCTCTTGGTGGGCATCAATCAAACATCGCCATGCAGGCATCAAGCCAACGCATCGGCGGCGCCGCGGCGATCGGCCAGCATGTATTCGCGCGACTGCATCTCGATGATACGCGACACGGTACGGTGGAACTCGTTCGACATCGCGCCTTCCGTGTACAGCTGCTCGGGTTCGACCTCGGCCGACATGATCAGCTTGACCTTGTGGTCGTAGAACACGTCGATCAGCCAGGTGAAGCGGCGCGCCTCGGACGACATCGACGCGGACATGCGCGGCACGGCCGACAGGATCACGGTGTGGAACTGGGCGGCCAGTTCCAGGTAGTCATTCTGGGAACGCGGGCCGCCGCACAGCGTGGCGAAGTCGAACCAGATGACGCCGCCGGCGCGCCGCAGCGCCTTGAGTTCGCGCTGTTCGATGCGCACGCGCGGATCCTCGTCGGCGGTATCGGCCACCTTTGCATAGGTGTCGCGCAGCGCCTTGTCGGCGGCGGCGCCCAGCGGCGTGTAGTAGGCCTGCACCTGCTCCAGCGCGCGGTGGCGGTAGTCGATGCCGGCATCGACGTTCATCACGTCCAGCTTGTCCTTGAGCAGGGCGATGGTCGGCAGCATGCGGTCGCGGTGCAGGCCGTCCGGGTACAGCTTGTCGGGGTCGTAGTTCGAGGTCATCACGAAGGAGACGCCGTACTCGAACAGTTTCGACAGCAGGTTGTACATGATCATCGCGTCGGCCACGTCGCTCACGTGGAATTCGTCGAAGCAGATCAGGCGGTATTTCTTGGCGATGCGCTTGGCGACCTCGACCAGCGGATCCTCGACGCCCTTCAGTTCGTCGAGCTGGCGGTGCACGGCGCGCATGAACTCGTGGAAGTGCAGGCGCGTCTTGCGCACCACGGGCACGACCGAATAGAAGCTGTCCATGAGGAAGGACTTGCCGCGTCCCACCCCGCCCCACATGTAGACGCCGCGCGGCACCTCGGGACGGTTGAGCAGGCGCTTGAGCGTGGACGAGCGCTGCGACTTGTACTGCACCCACTCGTCGTAGGCCTGCTGCAGGCGGTCGACGGCGCGCTGCTGCGCCGCATCGGACTTGAATCCGCGCTCGGTCAGCGCGTGCTGGTAATACTCTTGGACGTTCATGGGATGGACAACATAAAAATGTGGGGTGGACGGCGACGCCGTCCACCCCACGCCCGGTCATGCGGCCGGGATTAGAAGTTCAGCGAACGCTTGTCGACGGCGAGCGCGGCTTCCTTGGTCGCTTCCGACAGCGTCGGGTGCGCGTGGCAGATGCGGGCGATGTCTTCGGCCGAGGCCTTGAACTCCATCGCGACCACGGCTTCCGAGATCAGCTCGGACGCGACCGGGCCCACGATGTGCACGCCCAGGATCTCGTCGGTGGCGGCATCGGCGATGACCTTGACCATGCCGGTGGTGTCGCCCAGCGCGCGCGCACGGCCGTTGGCCATGAACGGGAAGGTGCCGGCCTTGTAGGCCACGCCGTCTTTCTTGAGCTGCTCTTCGGTGCGGCCGACCCAGGCGATTTCCGGCGAGGTGTAGATCACCCACGGGATGGTGTTGAAGTTGACGTGGCCATGCTGGCCGGCGATGCGCTCGGCCACCGCGACGCCCTCTTCTTCCGCCTTGTGCGCCAGCATCGGGCCGCGCACGACGTCGCCCACCGCCCAGATGCCCGGCACGCCGGTGCGGCACTCGTCGTCCACGGCGATGAAGCCGCGCTCGTCGAGCTGCAGGCCGACCTTGTCGAAGCCCAGGCCGTTGGTGTTCGGCACGCGGCCGATCGAGACGATCAGGCGGTCGAACGTGGCGGTCTGCGCCGCGCCGGTCGCGTCGGCGTATTCGACGGTGACGTTGTCGGCGCCCTTGGTGATGTTACCGATCTTCACGCCCAGGTGGATGGCCAGGCCCTGCTTGGTGAAGGCCTTGTGCGCTTCCTTGGCGATCTGCTGGTCGACAGCGCCCAGGAAGGTCGGCAGGCCTTCCAGCACGGTGACCTGCGCACCGACGCGGCGCCATACGGAACCCATTTCCAGGCCGATCACGCCGGCGCCGATCACGCCCAGCTTGGCCGGGACGGCGTCGATGGCCAGCGCGCCGGTGTTCGACAGGATGATCTTCTCGTCGAACGGCGCGTTCGGCAGTTCGCGCGGGTTCGAGCCGGTGGCGACGATGACGTTCTTGGCGCTGATGGTGTCCGTGGTCGGACCCGTCACGTCGATGGTGAAGCCCTCGCCTTCCTTGCCGGCGAAGGTGCCGCGGCCGTGGAAGAAGGTGACCTTGTTTTTCTTGAACAGGTAGACGATGCCGTCGTTGTTGGCCTTGACGACGCCATCCTTGCGCTTGAGCATCTGCGCCAGGTCCAGCTCCAGGCCCGACACGTTGATGCCGTGTTCCTTGAAGGCGTGGCCGGCGTGCTCGAAGTGCTCCGACGATTGCAGCAGCGCCTTCGACGGAATGCAGCCGACGTTGGTGCAGGTGCCGCCCAGGGCCGGGCCGCCCTTGGCGTTGACCGCATCGTCGATGCAGGCGGTCTTGAAGCCCAGCTGGGCTGCGCGGATGGCGGCGACGTAGCCGCCAGGACCGCCGCCGATCACGACGACGTCGAATTGTTTTTCAGTGCTCATTGATCGTTTCCTTTTGTGCCCGGCCGCGGGTGCGCGGCGGCCGGGTTTCCGAATTCATTCTTCTGGTACGAAGATCCACAACAACAGGTAAATCACCGCGCCGAATCCGAAGGTCAGGGTGAACAGGGTGAAGACAAGGCGCCAGATCCAGGCCTCGACGCCCGAGGCCACGGCCAGGCCGCCGCACACGCCGCTCAGCCAGCGGTCGGTGCGCGAGCGGCGCAGCGCGTTCAGCTCCGAGGCGAAGCTGCCGTCGCCGGCCGCCGTCTTGTTCAGGCTCACCCGTTCCGAGGCCAGGACTTTCGCCTTGGCCTGTTCGAATTCGGCGTCGGTCAGGGCGCCGGCCTGGTGCAGTTCGTGCAAACGCTTGATTTCATCGGAGATCATGGTCTTCCTCCATCAGACAACACAACACGGCACCGGGCACGTGCCCTTCCCGGCAGCAAATTACAGGTCGAGCAGCAGGCGGGCCGGATCTTCCAGCGCTTCCTTCATGGCGACCAGGCCCAGGACGGCTTCGCGGCCGTCGATGATGCGGTGGTCGTACGACATCGCCAGGTAGTTCATCGGGCGGATCACGATCTGGCCGTTTTCCACCACGGCGCGGTCCTTGGTCGCGTGCACGCCCAGGATCGCCGACTGCGGCGGGTTGATGATCGGGGTCGACAGCATCGAGCCGAACACGCCGCCGTTCGAGATCGAGAACGTACCGCCGGTCAGGTCTTCCAGCGTCAGCTTGCCGTCCTTGGCCTTGGCGCCGAATTCGCCGATCTTCTTCTCGATGTCGGCGATCGACATCTGGTCGGCATTGCGCAGGATCGGGACGACCAGGCCGCGCGGCGAACCGACGGCGATGCCGATGTCGAAGTAGCCGTGGTAGATGATGTCGTTACCGTCGACCGAGGCGTTCAGGATCGGGTACTTCTTCAGGGCGTGCACGGCGGCCTTGACGAAGAAGGACATGAAGCCCAGCTTGACGCCGTGTTCCTTCTCGAACTTGTCCTTGTACTTGTTACGCAGGTCCATGACCGGCGCCATGTTCACTTCGTTGAACGTGGTCAGGATCGCGTTGGTCTGTTGCGATTGCAGCAGGCGCTCGGCGATACGGGCACGCAGGCGGCTCATCGGCACGCGCTCTTCCGGACGGTCGCCCAGGTTCGGGGCCGGTGCGGCGACTTGCTGCAGTGCCGGCCGGGCCGCCGCTGCGGTGGCAGCCTGCTGTGCCAGCGGGGCCGGTGCGGCCGGCGCGACGGCCGGCTTGCCGGCGACGGCGGCCAGGGCATCGCCCTTGGTCACGCGGCCGTCACGGCCGGTGCCGGTGGCATCCGCGGTCGTCAGGTTGTTGTCGGCCAGGATCTTGGCGGCGGCCGGCATGGCGACGTCCGACTTCGCACCGCCGGCGGCGGCGGCCGGTGCCGAGTGCGGCGCCGGGGCGACGGCCGGGGCATTGTCGACCGGCGCGGCGGTGATCGAGATCGGGCTGGTCTGGGCCGAACCTTCGGTATCGATGATGGCGATGGTTTCGCCGGCAACGACAGTGGCGCCGTCGTTCTTGATGATTTGCACGATCACGCCGGCGTTCGGGGCCGGCAGTTCCAGGACCACCTTGTCGGTCTCGATGTCGATCATGTTCTCGTCGCGCGAGACGGCCTCGCCGACTTTCTTGTGCCACGACAGCAGGGTTGCTTCCGCAACGGATTCCGACAGCTGGGGTACCTTGACTTCGATTTGTGCCATTTAAAACTCCAAATATTTATTCTGTGCGAAACCCCGCGCCGGGTGGCGCGGGGCCGGTCATGACGCTGTGCTTACTTGGTCAGCACGAAGCCCTTCAGCTTCGCGAACGCGGTATCCAGCAACTCCTTTTGCTGCGCCACGTGCTTGTCGGCATAGCCGACGGCCGGGGCGGCGGAAGCGGGGCGGCCTGCGTACGACAGGCGCTGGCCGGCTTCCATGCTCTCGAAGATGTTGTGCTGGATCTGGAACCACGGGCCCTGGTTCTGCGGCTCGTCCTGCGCCCACACGACTTCGGTCGCGTTCGGGAAGCGCTTGAGCTCCGCCTGGAACGCCTTGTGCGGGAACGGGTACAGCTGCTCCATGCGGATGATCGCGGTGTCCGTCACGTTGCGCGTCTTGCGGGTATTCACCAGGTCGTAGTAGACCTTGCCCGAGCAGACGATCACGCGCTTGACCTTGTTGGCGTCGATCTTGTCGTCCAGTTCGCCGATGACGGTCTGGAAGCCGCCCTTGGCCAGGTCGGTCAGCGGCGAGCCGGCGTCCTTGTTACGCAGCAGCGACTTCGGCGTGAAGATCACCAGCGGCTTGCGGAACTGGCGCACCATCTGGCGGCGCAGCAGGTGGAAGATCTGGGCCGCGGTGGTCGGCTGGACCACTTGCATATTGTGGTCGGCGCACAGCTGCAGGAAGCGCTCGATACGGGCCGACGAGTGTTCCGGACCCTGGCCTTCGTAGCCGTGCGGCAGCATCAGCACGAGACCCGAGGCACGGCCCCACTTCACTTCGCCGGAGGCGATGAACTGGTCGATGACGACCTGCGCACCGTTGACGAAGTCGCCGAACTGGCCTTCCCAGATGGTCAGGGTGTTCGGTTCGGCGGTCGAGTAGCCGTATTCGAAGCCCAGGACCGCTTCTTCCGACAGCACGGAGTCGATCACGGTGAACTGCGCCTGGTTGTCCTGGACGTTGGCCAGCGGCAGGTAGATGCCCTGGTCCCAGCGCTCGCGGTTCTGGTCGTGCAGCACGGCGTGGCGGTGCACGAAGGTGCCGCGGCCGGCATCCTGGCCCGACAGGCGCACGGCGTAGCCGGAGGCCAGCAGCGATGCGTAGGCCAGGTGTTCGCCCATGCCCCAGTCGAGGTTCATCTCGCCGCGGCCCATCGTGGCGCGGTCGGCCAGCACCTTCTCGACCAGCGAGTGCAGCTTGAAGTTTTCCGGTACGGTCGTGATGCGCTGCGACAGGCGTTTCAGCTCGGTCAGCGGCACGGCGGTGTCGGCGGCGTCGGTCCACTTCTTGTTCAGGAACGGCGCCCAGTCGACGGCGTACTTGTTCTTGAAGTCGGTCAGGACCGGATCGACGGTGGTCTTGCCGGCGTCCATCGCGTTGCGGTAGGCCGCGACCATCTGGTCGCCGCCGTCGGCGGCGATGGTGCCTTGCGCAGCCAGCTTGTCCGCGTACATCTTGCGGGTGCCCGGGTGCTTGGCGATCTTCTTGTACATCAGCGGCTGGGTCAGGGCCGGGGTGTCCTGCTCGTTGTGGCCCAGCTTGCGGTAGCAGACGATGTCGACGACGACGTCCTTGTGGAACTCGGTGCGGTAGTCCATGGCGATCTGGGTCGCCAGCACGACGGCTTCCGGATCGTCGCCGTTCACGTGCAGCACCGGCGCCTCGATCATCTTGACCACGTCGGTGCAGTACAGCGTCGAACGGGCGTCGCGCGGGTCCGAGGTGGTGAAGCCGATCTGGTTGTTGATGACGATGTGGACGGTACCGCCGGTGCCGTAGCCGCGGGTCTGGGCCAGGTTCAGGGTTTCCATGACCACGCCCTGGCCGGCGAAGGCGGCGTCGCCGTGCACCAGGATCGGCAGCACTTCCTTGCCCTTGCGGTCGCCGCGGCGTTCCATGCGCGCCTTGACCGAACCCTCGACGACCGGGTTCACGATTTCCAGGTGCGACGGGTTGAACGCCAGCGACAGGTGGACCGGGCCGCCCGGGGTCGAGATGTCGCTCGAGAAGCCCTGGTGGTATTTCACGTCGCCCGACGGCAGGTCGTCGGCGTGCTTGCCTTCGAATTCCTCGAACAGGTCGGCCGGGCTCTTGCCCAGGGTGTTGACCAGGACGTTCAGGCGGCCGCGGTGGGCCATGCCGATGACGATTTCCTGGACGCCCTGCTCGCCGGCGCGCTGGATCACTTCATCCATCGACGCGATGAACGATTCGCCGCCTTCCAGCGAGAAGCGCTTGGCGCCGACGTACTTCGTGTGGAGGTAGCGCTCCAGGCCTTCGGCCGCGGTCAGGCGCTCGAGGATGTGCTTTTTCTTTTCTGCCGTGAACGCCGGGGTCGAGCGGATCGACTCCAGGCGCTCCTGCAGCCAGCGCTTCTCGGTCGGATCGCTGACGTACATGAATTCGGCGCCGACGTCGCGGCAATAGGTTTCGCGCAGCATGTTCAGCAGGTCGCGCAGCGAGGCGCTTTCCTTGCCGAAGTAGGTGTTGCTGATGTTGAACACGGTGTCCAGGTCGGCTTCGGAGAAACCGTAGAAGGACGGGTCGAGTTCGGGAATCGGGGGACGTTCCTGGCGCTGCAGCGGGTCCAGCGTGGCCCAGCGCGAGCCGAGGTAGCGGTAGGCGGCGATCAGCTGGGTGACGGCGACGCGCTTGCGGCCGAGTTCGGCGTCCGGGGAGGCGGTGACGGTGCGGATCGGGCCCTGCTTGGCGCGCTCGGCGAAGGAAGCGATCACGGAGGAGTGGTCGACGTCCGGCTTCTCGCTGCCATCGACGGCAGGCATGTGCTGCATCGCGTCGAAGTAAGCGCGCCAGTTGTCCGGGACCGAACCCGGATTGCTCAGGTACGCTTCGTACAACTCTTCCACATACGGCGCATTACCGCCGAACAGGTATGAGTTGGCGTTATATTGTTGCATCATTCTTGCTCACCTTTCTTCGCGTTTCGCGAGGTTGGGGCGGGTTAATCTAACCTTCCGCGACACGGCCTGACCGGTTAGCGGATCGCACTACTACTCAAGTTGTGGGGGGAAGGACTCGTAAGAACTTCGAGGCATATCAATGCAGCGGACTGCCTAATTTGCGCACGATATTGTAACGCAACGATGTCAAAGCGGTTGACTCCGCAGCCACATTTTATTTGTTACTAAAATGCAGTTACCCGCATTTGTATTTTATTAGCGGAATTACACAAAACCATCTGCCTAAAGTTGGGTCAATTGCCGAGTTGACCCACTAAATGATAATCGTTATCATTTACTGATGGACTCCACCGGCCCCTCCCCTTCCGTATCGACCGCTGCCGCCCCCGCCCTGCCGGGCGCGCGCCGTGCACTGTTCCTGCGCCACCTGCACCAGTGGCACTGGATCAGCTCCGCCATCTGCCTGATGGCCATGCTGCTGTTCGCCTTCACCGGCTTCACGCTGAACCACGCGTCGCAGATCGAGGCCAAGCCGCAGGTCGTGCGCGAGAAGGCGACGCTGCCCGCGCCCTTGCGCACCCAGCTGGAGGCATTCGCCGCGGCCCACCCGGACGCGAAGCTGCCGCTGCCGGCCGAGCTGTCGGACTGGGCCGAAGCGACGTTTCCCGTGCAGGTGCGCGGCGTGCGCGCCGAGTGGAGCGAGGAAGACGCCTACGTCGCCCTGCCCCGCCCGGGCGGCGACGCCTGGCTGCGCATGGGCGCGGACGGCCAGGCCGAATACGAAAAGACCGACCGCGGCTGGATCTCGTGGCTGAACGACATGCACAAGGGCCGCAATGCCGGCACCGTGTGGAGCTGGTTCATCGACATCTTCGCCATCGCCTGCGTCGTGTTCTGCATCACCGGCTTCCTGATCATGAAGTACCACGCGGCCAACCGGCCGTCGACCTGGCCCGTGATCGGTTTGGGCATCGTCCTGCCGGCCGTGATCGCCCTCCTGTTCGTGCACTGAACGGGCCATCGCCTATTTTTTAGTCAACCACCGTCCGAAAGGCCTTATGAAACTGTCCCATTCGCTCGCCCTCACCCTGCCGCTCGCCTCCGGCTGGGCGGTGGCCGCCGACCTGTCCGTCAAGTTCGACCTGCCGCAGCTGAACGTGGCCGAATACCACAAGCCCTATGTGGCGATCTGGATCGAGCGTCCGGACCAGACCGTTGCTTCCACGCTGTCGGTCCTGTACGACGTCAAGAAAAACAATAATGCGGGCGAAAAATGGGTCAAGGACCTGCGCACCTGGTGGCGCAAGGCCGGCCGCGACGCCAGGCTGCCGATCGACGGCGTCAGCGGCGCCACCCGCGCCGCCGGCACCCATACGCTGAATTTCGGCCCCGCCATCACGGGCCTGGACAAGCTGCCGGCCGGCGACTACAAGCTGGTCGTCGAAGCGGCGCGCGAAGGCGGCGGCCGCGAGCTGGTGCGCGTGCCCTTCACCTGGCCCGCCAAGGGCAAGGTGACGGCGGAAGCGGCCGGCAAGGAAGAACTGGGCAAGGTCGCCGTCGCGATCCAATAAGGAGACAGCAATGCGTAACAACAAGATGATCAAGCAGCTCGCCATCGCCGTGGCATTGGCCGGCGTCGCCGTCGCGGCCCAGGCCCACCGTCCGTGGATGATCCCGAACACGTCCATCATCGAAACCGACCGCGAAGCCTGGGTCACGATCGACGGCGCCATTTCCGAAGGCCTGTTCGAGAACGACTTCATGCCGCTCAAGATGGACGGCCTGACCGTGACGGGCCCGGACGGCGCCACCGCCCCGGCCCCGGCCGCCGTGATGGGCAAGCACCGTTCCAGCGTGGACATCCTGCTGCCCAAGGACGGCACCTACCGCATCACGCTCGGCGCCAACAACCTCATGGGCAGCTACAAGCTGAACGGCGAGACGAAGCGCTTCCGCGGCAACGACGCCCCGCCGGCCGGCGCCACCGACGTCAAGACCACCACCATGGTCCAGCGCCAGGACACCTTCGTCACGCTCAACAAGTCCAGCGACGGCGCCCTGAAGCCGACGGGCAGCGGCCTGGAGATGGTTGCACTCAGCAACCCGACCGAGCTGCGCGCCGGAGAAACGGCGAAGTTCCGCTTCCAGCTGGACGGCAAGCCGCTGGCCAACTTCCCGTTCAGCCTGATCCCGGGCGGCGTCAAGTACCGCGGCACGCTGAACGAGACCCGCTTGACGACCGACGCCAACGGCGAAGCGAGCTTCAAGCTGCCGGCGCCGAACATGTACTGGCTGAGCGCCGCCTACCCCGCCAATGCCCCGCGCGGTCCGGGCGTGGAACAGCCTGCCAAGCGCTACAGCTACTCGGCGACCTTCGAGATCCTGCCGGAGTAAGCATTGATTCCGCAGCTGGCCCCCGAGCGCGCCGTCCTGATCCCCGCCGCCATCGATCCCGCGCTGCCGCCCGCCGGCAGCCGCCTGCACACGCTCGCGGGCACGTCGATGGGGACGGGCTGGTCGGCACGCTTCATGGTGCCTGCGTCGGCACCGGCGGGACTGGAAGGCGGTCTGCGGCGCCTGCTGCAGGCGGAACTCGACCTCGTGGTGGCCCAGATGAGCCACTGGGAGCCGGATTCGCTGCTGTCGCGCTTCAATGCGGCGCCGGCCGGCAGCTGGACCGACCTGCCCGACGCCTTCTACGAGGTGGTCGACTACGCGCTGCGGGTACGCGACGACACGCACGGCGCCTACGACCCGGCCGCCGGCGCGCTGGTGAACCTGTGGGGCTTCGGTCCCGTCCGCCGGTACGACCAGGCCGGCTTCTATGCGCCGGCCGCGGATGCCGTCGCCGCCGTCATGACGGGGCGAGGGGCGGCACGCGTGGAACTCGACCGGGAACGGCGGCGCCTGCTGCAACCGGGCGGCGCCCTGCTCGACCTGTCCTCGGTGGCGAAGGGCTACGCCGTCGACCGCCTCGCCCTGTGCCTGGAACGCCATGGCCTGCGCCACTACGTCGTCGAAGCGGGCGGGGAATTGCGCGGGGCCGGCGTGAAGGAGGACGGCCAGCCGTGGTGGATCGAGGTCGAAGGCGTGCCGGATGCGGAAACGCCTGAAACCGTCGTCGCGCTGCACGGCCTGGCGATCGCCACCTCGGGCGACTATCGCCGTTATTTCTGGCAAACCCATGGCCAACCGGCCCACGGCCGGCGTGCTTCGCACACGCTCGATCCACGCACGGGCTGGCCCATCGCCCACGACACCGCCTCGGTCACGGTGCTGGCGTCCAGCTGCATGGCGGCCGACGCGCTGTCCACGGCGCTGAACGTGCTGGGCCCGCAGGACGGCCTGGCCTTCGCCGAGGAACGCGCCATCGCCGCCCGCTTCCTCGTGCGGCGCGGCGCCGGCCCGGCCGCACTCGCCGAATACAGCTCGTCCGCCTGGCGCGCCATGCTCGACGCCTCGCCTGAATGAACCCCGCATGACCTTCACGACCGAACCCCTGCGCTGGGGCGGCGCCCTGGCGCTGACCGGCAGCTACCTCGCACTGTGCGCCGGCATCTGGCGCGCCCAATGGCGCAAGCGCGCCGTCGCCAACGCGCCGGCCGACTGGCTGGTGGTGTACGCCAGCCAGACCGGCAATGCGCACTACCTGGCCGAGCGCAGCGCCGAGCTGCTCGCCACCGGCGGGCTGTCGGCGCGCGCCGCCTGCATCTCCACGCTCGACCTGGACCTGCTGCGCGGCGCCACGCAAGTGCTGTTCATCGCCGCCACCTACGGCGAAGGCGATGCGCCCGACACGGCCGCGCCCTTCGCCGGCCGCCTGATGGCCGCCGGCGCCGACCTGGCGCACCTGCACTACGCCGTGCTGGCGCTGGGCGACGCCAGCTATGCGAACTACTGCGGCTTCGGCCGCGCCCTGGACGCCTGGCTGGCGCAGCAGGGGGCGACGCGCCTGTTCGAGCGCATCGACGTCGACCGCGGCGACACCCGCGCGCTGGCCGCCTGGCAGCACCACGTCGGCCGCCTGGCCGGCACCGCCGACGCGCCCGACTGGGAAGCGCCGGCCTACGGCGCATGGCGCATCGGCGAGCGCCTGCTCCTGAACCCCGGCAGCGCCGGCGCGCCGCTGTACCGGCTGGCGCTGCTGCCGGCGAGCGGCAGCCTGCCCGCCTGGGAAGCAGGCGACCTGGCCCAGGTGAGCCCGCCGTCCGACCCGGCGCACCCGCGCGAATACTCGATCGCCTCGATCCCGTCCGAAGGCCGGCTGGAACTGCTGGTGCGCCTGCAGCGGCGCGAGGACGGCACGCCCGGTGCCGCCTCCGGCTGGCTGTGCGAGGGCGCCGCCGGCGACGATGCCATCCAGCTGCGCATCCGCGCGCACCAGCGCTTCCGCCTGGGGGAGAACGCGCGCCGCCCCCTCGTGGCGATCGGCAACGGCAGCGGCCTGGCCGGCCTGCGCGCCCTGCTCAAGGCCCGCATCAATGCCGGCGTCGACGACAACTGGCTGCTGTTCGGCGAACGCAACGCGGCGCACGACTTCCTGCTACGGGACGAGCTGCGGGGCTGGCACGACGCCGGCTGGCTCAAGCGCCTGGACCTCGCCTTCTCGCGCGACGGGGCGCAGCGCCGCTACGTGCAGGACCTGCTGCGCGCGAACGCCCGGCACGTCGCCGACTGGGTCGAGCGCGGCGCCGCCATCTACGTGTGCGGCAGCCTGCAGGGCATGGCCGGCGGCGTGCACGAGGCGCTGGTCGAGATCCTGGGAGAAGAAACGCTGGATGCGCTCACGGCCGATGCGCGCTACCGGCGCGACGTGTACTGACGCGCCGCTCAGGGCCGGATCAGCACCTTGCCCGTCTTGTTCGCTTCCTGCGCGACCGCCGCCTCTTCCTGCGCGTAGATGCGCGAGATGTGCGGCACCAGCTCGCCGCGCACCACCATGGCGACGAGGTTCTCCAGCTTTTCGCGCAAGGTGCCCGGCCCCGTGCCGCCGGCCAGGAACTCGGCGCGCACGCCCGCGGGCGGCGGGGGCGGCTGGTCGAACAGGCTGAACACGCGACCGCCCGGGTTCATGGCCGGGTAGACGCTGGCAATGCTGGCCGCGCTGACGCCGTCCACCACCAGGTCGATGTCGTGCAGGCCGCGCGCGTAGTGCTGGTCGGCATAGTCCAGCACCTCGTCGGCGCCCAGTTCGCGCACGAAGCCGGCCTTGGCGGCCGACGCGACGCCGATCACGTGGGCGCCGATGCGGCGCGCCATCTGGACGGCGAAGTGGCCCACGCCGCCGGCCGCGCCCTGCACCAGCACTCGCTGGCCGGGCTGCAGCTCGCCCAGCGCGATGATCGCCGACCATGCCGTCAGGCCGGCCACGGGCAGCGACGCCGCCTGCTCGAAGCCGACGCCGTCCGGGATGCGCGCGACGTCGCCCGCGCTCACCTTCACGTATTCGCCATAGCCGCCCGTGTTGGGCATCAGGCCGCCGAACACGCGCGTGCCCGGCGCCAGGTCGGCGCCCACGCCGGCCTCCACCACCGTGCCGGCGAAGTCCGAACCGGCCGTGTACGGGCGCGGCGCGTACTCGCGCAGGTAACCTTCGCGCACGCGCTTGTCGACCGCGTTCACGGAACCGAATTCCACCTTCACCAGCACCTCGCCGGGCCCCGGCACGGGGCGGGCGACCTGGCGCACCTGCAGCAATTCCGGGCCGCCTTCGCCTTCCACCAGCACCGTCTTCATCGTTTGGTCCATCATGGCTCTCCACATAAAAGGAAGCCGCATGATAAATTTCCGGCATCCGGCGTCAATTAGGCACCGCCCCGTCACCAGGTCACCCCGAGGTAACCAGTCAACCATGAAGATGTCGAACGAAGAGGCGCTGCTGTCGCCCTGCCGCGGGCGCGCACTGCTCGCGGACCTGCAACTTGCGGACAAGTGGACCACGCTGATCCTGTACGGACTGCTGGAGGGGCCGCTGCGCTTCAACGAGATCCGCCGCCGCATCGACGGCGTCTCGCAGAAGATGCTGTCGCAAAGCCTGCGCGGGCTGGAGCGCAACGGCCTGGTGGCGCGCGCCGTGATGGACACGGCGCCCGTCACCGTCGAATACAGCCTGACGCCGCTGGGCCGCACGCTCGACGTGCTGGTACGCACGATGTTCGACTGGATCGGCGCGCACGAGGAGGAACTGCTGCGCGCCCAGGCCGACTACGATGCCCGCCATGGCGACGGGCCGCGGCCGTCCGTGCATGCGCACGGACTCGTGATCCGCCGCTAGCGCGCGGCCTGCGCGGCCGGCGCCGCGCGCGCCGCATCGATCTCGGCGCCCCATGGATCCTGCTGCGCCACCGCCTTGCCGTTGGCCGAGAAATCCATGATCGCGTCCTTGCCCGCGTCGTAGCGCGGCCAGGACGGCAGGCGCTTGCCGTTCGGGTCGCCCTTCTTCGCGAAGTTCACCAGGTAGGCGCTCATTGTCTTGCCCATGCCGATGTCGCGGCGCGTGGCCTGGTCGCCGTACTTGACGTCCGTGGTGGCGAAGAAGTAGGGGATGTCGGTCGCATGGCGGGCGCCCCCTGCCACCGCTGCCTTGCCGAGCGAATCGGCCACGTAGGAGAAGCGGTAGGCGTACACGGGCACGCCCTGGCGCGCCAGCGTGGCGGCCAGGCTGCGCGCGCCGGCCACCATGAAGCCGGCCTTGCCGCCGATGTCGGCGCTGGTGGCGCCGATCATCACGGGCACGCGCGCGAAGCGGCCGGCATTGAAGGCGGCAAGCGAATCGACGGCCAGGCGGCCGTCGACGAAGGGACCGGTGAAGGCGTCCGGCCCCGCCGCGCCGCGGCCGGCCAGGTTCATGCCGTCGACGATGGCGTCGGGCGGCAGTGCGCGCAGCTTCTCCTGCGCCTGCGGGTCGTCGGCCGCGATGCCCTTGGTCGCGCCGAACGCCACGCCGGCCTGCTCGGCCTTCGCCAGGCCCGGGTCCTGGGTGCGGCCCTCGCCGCCCGACAGCACGGCCGCCTTGGCGAACAGGCCCTGCGCCAGCGGCGACGTGAGCAGCGTGTTGACGGCCATGCCGCCGGCCGACTCGCCGATGATGGTGACGTTGGCAGGGTCGCCGCCAAAGGCGCCGGCATTGCGCTGCACCCACTTCAATGCCGCCAGCTGGTCCATGAACGCGTAGTTGCCGAGCAGGCTGTCGCCCCCCTGCGCCTCGCGCGTGAGCTGCGGATGGGCGAAGAAGCCGAAGCGGCCCAGGCGGTAGTTGAAGCTGACCACGACGGCGCCCTGCTTCGCCAGCGGCGCGCCCGAATAGGTCGGCGGCGAGGACCCGCCGTTGACGAAGCCGCCGCCGTAGATCCAGACGATCACGGGCAGCTTGCCCGCTGCCTTGGCATGGGTCGGCTTCCAGACATTGACGAACAGGCAGTCCTCGGACGGCGCCGTGCCCAGCGGCGCGGCATCGCTGGGGAACGGCAGCTGCATGCAATCGCTGCCGTAGTTGCGCGCGTCGCGCACCCCGTCCCAGGCCGCCACCGGTTGCGGCGCGCGCCAGCGCAGGGGGCCGACCGGCGCCTGCGCGAACGGGATCCCCTTCCAGCTGGCGACGCCGTCCGCGCTGGCGCCGGCCACCTTGCCGCTGTCGAGCGTGGCGAGCGGCGCGTCGGCCGTGGAGTTGGCGGCAGTGGCGGCAGCGGAAGCGGCGCCGGTGGCGGCCAGGCATGCCAGCGCGAGCGCCAGCGAAGAAACGGAATGGGAACGGGACATCGTGCGGGTCTCCTTGATAAAAGGTCATGTGCCGGGCGAACGCTGCGTCCGGCTGGCGTCCCGATGCTAACCACGTGTTGCCATCGCGTCAATCATGCAGCGACCGACCGTCGTGGCCATCCGAACAACGAAATCGGCATTTTTTCGCGCACGATTGAAAAAATGTTGGAATTTCCGCCTGGAAAATGATTAAATCACCAGCTTAGTTTCCCGGCAGCTACTATTTCGGTGTGTATCGTTGCTTCGGGACCCCGTGCAAGACAACCAGACGACGACGATGCAAACGACCGTGGAACACCATCCCTCCCAATCCGACAAGCGCCTGCACATGGCGCTCGCTGCCCTCGACGCCATCAACCGCACCCAGGCGGTGGCCGAATTCGACCTGAACGGCCAGCTGCTGCACGCGAACCAGAACTTCCTCGACACGATGGGCTATACCCGCGCCGAGGTGACGGGCCGCCACCACCGCACGTTCTGCCTGCCGGCCTTCGTGGCCTCGGAAGACTATGCCGTGTTCTGGCAGGCGCTGGCCCAGGGCCATCCCTGCAGCGGCGACTACATGCGGGTGGCGAAGAACGGCGCCACGCTGTGGCTGCGCGCCTCGTACAACCCCGTGTTCGACGCCGACGGCAAGCCCGTCAAGGTGATCAAGTTCGCCACCGACATCACGGCCGACAAGCTGCGCCAGGCCGACTTCGAAGGGCGCATGCGCGCGCTCGACCGCGTGCAGGCCGTGATCGAATTCGACCTCGAGGGCCGCATCCTGCACGCCAACCAGAATTTCCTCGATGCGATGGGCTACGGCCTCGACGAGATCGTCGGCCAGGAGCACGCGATGTTCTGCGAACCGGCGTTCGGCCGCTCGCACGACTACCGCCTGTTCTGGAAGCACCTGGCCGACGGCCAGTTCCATGCCGGCGAATTCAAGCGCGTCGCCAAGGACGGCCGCGTCGTCTGGCTGCAGGCGACCTACAACCCGATCTTCGACGCCGGGGGCAAGCCGGTCAAGGTCGTGAAGTTCGCCACCGACATTACCGCGCAGAAGATGCGCGATGCCGAGACGCGCGGCAAGATCGATGCGATCGGCCGCTCGCAGGCCATGATCGAGTTCGACCTGCGCGGCAACGTGCTGGCCGCGAACGAGAACTTCCTGCGCACCATGGGCTACGTCGAGGACGAAGTGATCGGCCGCCACCACAGCATGTTCTGCGATCCGGCGCACGTGAAGAGCGCCGCCTACCGCCACTTCTGGGCCAACCTGGCCCAGGGCCAGTTCCAGTCGGGCCGCTTCTGCCGCCGCGGCAAGCACGATGCCGACATCTGGATCCTGGCGACCTACAATCCCATCCTGGACGCCAACGGCAAGCCCTACAAGGTCGTCAAGTTCGCGATGGACGTCACCGAGCAGGTGCACCGCGAGGAGCTGGTGCGCAGCAAGATCAAGGCCATTTCCGGCGTGCTGACGGGACTGACCCAGTCGATCGCCTCGATCGCCCAGGCATCGCAGCAGTCGGCCGGCCTGGCCACGCAGACCCAGGGCGAGGCGGCGCAGGGCAGCAAGCTGCTGGCCCGCTCGCGCGATGCGATGACGGCGATCCAGACCTCGTCCGGCGAAGTGCGCGAGATCATCGACACCATCGGCGACATCGCCGGCCAGACCCACCTGCTCGCGTTCAACGCCGCGATCGAGGCGGCGCGCGCGGGCGCCCACGGCGCCGGCTTCTCGGTCGTCGCCAACGAAGTGCGCAAGCTGGCCGAGAAGTCGGCGCAGGCGGCGCGCGAGATCGCCAAGCTGATCAACGAAACCGTCGGCCGCGTGGGCGAAGGCACGCGCCTGGCCGCCGAGGTCGAGGAAGCGTTCGCCAGCATCGTCCAGTCGGTCGCCGAGACCAGCGCATCGATCGGCCAGATCCACGCCTCGACCAGCGCCCAGGCCGGCGCCACGCAGGATGCCTCGGCCCTGCTGCAGGAGCTGGAAAGCATCGCGACGGAGCGCTGAGCCATGCACGCGCATCATGTGGACGGCGCTGACGGCCCGCTCGGCCTGCGCCTCGCCGAAGCGACCGTCGGCGCAGTCCGGCTCGGCATTCCCGCCGACGCCGTGCTCCAGGCGATTCCCGCGCCCCGCCAGACCACGCTGCTGCCGCGCCGCCACGGCGCCCTGAGCGGCATCGTCGACCACGATGGCGTGCTGGTGCCCGTGGTCGACCTGGGCCGCTGGGTCGACGTCGGCAGCGCGCCGGCCGCCACGGGCAAGCCGCACATCCTCGTGCTGCGTGCCAGCGGCGGCCTGCTGGGCCTGCGCGTCGATACGGTCGGCGCCGTGCTCGACGCGGCGCCCGGCGCGGCCACGCGCCTGTACCACGACGACGATCCGGAAGAAGTGTTCCACAGCGCCGTGCGCTCGCCCGCCGACGGCGGCATCCTGAGCCTGCTCGACGTCGACCGGCTGGCCGTGCTGGCCGCGGCCTGGAGCGACGCCGCCGGCCTCGCGGCAGGCGCGCCGGACCCGGCGTCCGCGGCGCCGGCCGGCGCCGGCCTGCCGCAATTGCTTCCTTACGCCTTGCTGCGCGCGGGCGGCGCGCGGCTGGGCGTGCCTGCCGCCGACCTCGTCGAAGTCATCCCGATGCCGCCCTTGGAGCAGATCGGCGGCATCGGCGGCATCGGCGGCGCCTACTGCATGTGGCGCGGCCGCCACGTGGCGGTGCTGGCCGGCGCCGACGTGCTGCCCACCTCCGCGGCATCGGACGCGTCCGCCCCCCTGCTGGCCGTGATCGAGCACGGCGGCCTCGCGCTGGGCGTCCCGGTCCATGCCGTCCTGCAGCTCGCCGGCTTCGATCCGTCCCTGGCCGTGTCCGTGGCAGGCTGCGTCGCCGAGGCGTTCGATGCCGACGGCCCCGTGCACCTGCTCGACACGGCGCGCCTGTTCGCCCGCTCTCCCGAAGCGGCGCTCAGCCGCCCCGCCGACGCCGCGCCCGCGGCACGCCAGGGCGGCGGTGGCGGCCAGGAGGCGCACAACGCGGTCGCCTACATCGTGTTCGAGGCCGACGGCATGCAGGCGGTCCCGATCGACGCCGTCGAACAGGTGACGGCGCTCGCCGCGCCGGCCCCCGCCACGCTGGAATGGCAGGACCGGGCGATTCCCGTGGCCGACCTGCGCGGCGCGGACGGTTACGACACGGATGCCGGCGCACACCTGATGGTGGTGCGCGCCGGCGAGCGGCACCTGGCCTGCGTGGTGACGCGCGTGCACGTGCTGATCCCGCCGGGCGACGGCCGCCTGTACCGCATGGGCGGCCAGGGCGGCCTGCCGCTCGAATTCATCACCACGGGCAGCGGCGCGGAACAGGCCAGCTACCGGACCGTCGACCTGGCGGCGCAGGCCGTGGCGCGGCTGGCGGCGTGAGCGCTACAAATTCGATACAAAACTCCGTCGAAGTCGTAATAGAACGGTCGTTCAAAAAATGCTATGCTTGCGCCCGCCAGCCTCAGCCACCGAAGCCGGGGGGCAACATCCTCATATAACAGGAGTGAGACAATGAATCCCAAGCAACTTTCCCTCATCATCGCCCTGGCCCTGGGCGCCGCCTCGATGAACGCGGGCGCGTCCGGCTACCGCTTCGGCTCGCAGAGCGTCTCCGCGCAAGGCACGGCCGAATCGAACGGCGCCGAAGCGGCCGACGCTTCGACCATCTTCGCCAAC
This sequence comes from Massilia sp. YIM B02763, assembly GCF_030412015.1. Taxonomy (GTDB): domain Bacteria; phylum Pseudomonadota; class Gammaproteobacteria; order Burkholderiales; family Burkholderiaceae_D; genus Telluria. The sequence continues at coordinate 84,889 of NZ_JASNRD010000019.1, forward strand.
CCGGCCGGCCTGTCGCGCCTCGAAGGCCGCCAGTTCATGGGCGGCGTGACGGCGCTGGTGCCGCACTCGACCTTCCAGGACAGCGGCTCGACCCGCTTCACCCGCACCCCGGTCGGCGGCAAGACCTCGCAGGACGACTATGCGCCGGAAGTCGTGGCCGCGCCGTCGCTGTACTACAGCCAGAAGATCGACGACCGCTGGACCGCAGGCGTGGGCGTGTTCGTCCCCTACGGCACCAAGCTGGACTACGACTGGAACTGGTCGGGCCGCTACGCGCTGACCAACATCAAGCTGGAAGCCGTGACGATCAACCCGTCCGTGTCGTTCAAGGTCAACGAGCAGCACGCATTCGGCTTCGGCATCGACGCCGAATACATGAAGGCGCGCCTGGGCCAGGGCGTGGACGTGCCGGGCAGCGTCATCGCCGCGCAGGCGAGCGGCAGCGGCGCCGTGCTGGCGCGCCAGATCGCGGCGCTGGGCGGCAACCCGGCCCTGCTGGCCACGGCAGGCGACGCCCACGGCAGCGTCGAGGGCAAGGACTGGGGCTACGGCTTCAACCTGGGCTACATGTACTCGCCGACCGAAAGCACCCGCTTCGGCATCGCCTACCGCTCGTCGATCAAGCACGAGCTGAAGGGCGGCGCGATCTGGGACTTCTCGGGCGTGACCAGCAGCCCGGTCGTCAACGGCGTGCTGCAGAGCGCTTCGCACCGCGCCAACTCGGCCGCGCGCGTCGACCTGCGCACCCCGGAAACCCTGTCGATCAACGCCTTCCACCAGTTCGACGAGAAATGGGCCGGCATGGCCGACGTGACCTGGTCGCGCACCTCGCGCATGGAAAACATCGACATCCAGTTCGTCGGCACCACCGAAGGCGACGAGACCATCCGCCAGCAGTGGAAGAACACCGTGCGCGTTTCGCTCGGCGGCAACTACAAGCTGAACGAGGCCGTCACCCTGCGCGCCGGCATCGCCCACGACGACGCCCCGATCCGCAGCGACGCGCTGCGCCACGCCGCCCTGCCGGATGCGGACCGCATGCAGCTGTCCTTCGGCGCCAACTGGAAGCTGACCCCGAACTCCTCGCTCGACATGGCCTACAGCTATCTCGACTTCAAGGATGCCAACGGCAACTACAGCAACAACTGCAACCCGCTGGCGACGACCTGCACGGGCAACGGCGAAACGACGCGCGGCACCTGGAAGACCCATATGCAGTTGCTCGGCCTGGCGTACAACGTTAAGTTCTGATCGAACGCAAACGCTGCATGAAGCCGGCACGGGTTCTCCCCGTGCCGGCTTTTTTCATGGCGCTGTTCGCGTTAGTTATGTGAACCGGACGCCGCCGCTGCGGTCTTACCCACTGTCGAGGTAACTCATGGGGAGACCGCAATGCGCAGCCTGGTATTCGCTGACCTGTTCGCCGCCTTGACGAACTTGCCGCTGCGCACCGACGATCTTGCCCGGCTGCGCACCTGGATTGCCTCCATCGCCCATCCGGGAGAATGCATGTCCCTCATCGAACAAGCTGCCGGCATCCCCCCATGCCCGCACTGCGCTTGTACCCGTGTGCATCGTTGCGGCCGCGCCAGCGGACTGCAGCGTTTTCGGTGCTGCCGTTGCCGCCGCAGCTACAATGCCTTGACGGGAACGCCGCTCGCGCGCTTGCGCAAGAAGGAAAAATGGCTGCCGTATCTGCAGTGCCTGCTCGAGTCGCGCACCGTGCGCGATACTGCCACCGTCACCGCTGTGCACCGCACGACCAGCTTTCGCTGGCGCCACCGTTTCGTCCCAGGCGCCATGCACGAGCGCCCACGGCAGTTGTCGGCCATCGTCGAGGCGGACGAAACCTATCTGCTCGAATCGCAGAAGGGCTCGCGTCAGCTCGACCGGCCGCCGAGGAAACGGGGCGGCGTTGCCAGGCGCCGCGGGATCAACCGCGACCACGACTGCCTGCTGGTGGCGCGCGACCGCAGCGGCCGCACGCTGGATTTCCATACGGGCCGCGGCCCCGTCACGGCAAGCCAGCTGACGCGGTGCCTGCGACCGGTGCTGGCCAGCGATGCGTTACTGGTCAGCGATGCGGCGCTCGCCTACAGAACCTTCGCGGCAACAGCCGGGGTCAGCCATGAGGCAGTGAACGCGAAGGCAGGCGTACGCGCGCGCGGCGCGCTCCATCTCCAGAATGTGAACGGCTGGCACAGCCGCTTCAAGACGTGGCTGCTGCGTTTTCGCGGCGTGGCCAGCCGCTACCTCGTCCATTACTCCGGCTGGCAGCGCGTCCTGGACGACCGGCACCTGACCACACCCGCCTTGCTGTTGCGCGCAGCACTACGCTGCCGCCGGACGCCCGGTGCTTTATCTAATTAACGCGAACAGCGCCTTTTTCATGGCCCGGCCCGAACCTTGACCCGCTGTTGACCCGCTGATTCCTCACGGCATCCCTTTCCGGCGCGGCCGCCGCCCCCCTCGTTTCGCTCGCCATGCCGGCCGGGTGAATTCATCAAATCTGTATAGACAATCCGTCGCAAGCCAGTGTCCATGCGGCTTTGCGAGGCATCGGCAGGGTCCGCCCCACCCCGGCCTTTCCATCGAAAAATAGCCTGACGAGCGGGTCCGCACGTTTGAATGTGATTAATCATTCCTCAACTTTGTTTCCGGTATCATGGGCTTCGAATTCATCAATTTTTCGTTGCCGGCATCGGCGGAGGAAACGCATGATCAAGCAGACATGGCGGTTCGACGGTCTCGACGGAGTGGAAGACCTGGACGCGCTGCGCCGGGACATCGAGGACCGCATGGCGGCTTTGCTCGCCGACAGCGACAAGGCCGACCTGCTGACGCATGCGATGCGCGCCGGCACCCTCGGCGCGGGCAAGCGCATGCGTCCCCTGCTCCTGATGCTCGTCGCGCGCGACCTCGGCTGCGATTCGCCCGCCCTCGTCGACGTCGGCTGCGCCGTCGAGATGGTGCACGCGGCCTCGCTGATCCTGGACGACATGCCGTGCATGGACGATGCGCGCCTGCGCCGCGGCAAGCCGGCGATCCACGTGGCCTACGGCGAGGACATCGCCATCCTGGCATCGGTGGCCCTGCTCAGCCGCGCCTTCTGCATCCTGAGCGCGGCCGAGGACATCCCGCCCGCCGTGCGCACCCGCCTCGTGTGCGCGCTGGGCGAGACGGTCGGCACGCAAGGCCTCGTGCGCGGCCAGTTCCTCGACCTGCACGGCGGCGCGCGCTCGGCCGCCGAGATCGCCGAGACCAACGAACTCAAGACCGGCGTGCTGCTGGGCGCCGCCGTCGACATGGCGGCCATCGTGGCCGAGGCCGACGAGCGCACGGCCCGCTCGCTGCGCGCGTTCGCGCTCGCGGCCGGCCAGGCCTTCCAGATCCGCGACGACTTCCAGGACGGTCCCGGCAACGACAGCGCCGTCACCGGCAAGGACACGGGCAAGGATGCCGGCAAGGCCACCTTCGTGAATACCCTCGGCGTCGAGGAAGCGCGCCGGCGCCTGCTGGCCCACCTGGTCGAGGCCGAGCGCCACCTGGACGCCGCCGTCGGCGCGCGCCAGGGTACCCGCCAGTTCGTGCGGAGCCTGTTCGGCCAGGCACTGCCGGCGGCACGCGCCGGCGATGCGGCGCGGCCATCCCGCGCCCAGGCGGACGGCATCGCCGCCGCGCGCGCCTGACCCGCCCTGTCCAGGCACCGGCCATGGCCCACTTCGGCGTCGTCGCCCCCGCCTTCTACAGCCACTACAAGGCCCTGCAGGCGCTCGCCGGGGCGCTGGTCGCGCACGGCCACCGCGTCACCTTCCTGCACCGCCCCGACGCCGCCGCCTACCTCGACGATGCGCGCATCGGCTTTCACGCCGTCGGCAGCGGCACGCATCCGCCCGGCTCGCTGGACGCCGTCGCGCGCCGCGCCGCCAATCCCGGCGGTCCCCTGCGCCTGCGCCGCGTAATCGCCGACATGGCCGGCAGCACCGACATGCTGTGCCGCGAGCTGCCCGCTGCCATCGAATCGCTCGGCATCGACGCCATCATCGCCGACCAGATGGAAGCGGCCGGCGGCCTCGTGGCCGACGGCATGAAGCTGCCCTTCGTCTCCATCGCCAACGCCCTGCCCGTCAACCGCGAGCCGGGCATTCCCCTGCCCGTGATGCCATTCGCCTACGAGGACAGCGAAAAGGGGCGGCGCATGGTCGAGGGCAGCACCAGGGTCTACGACTGGATGATGGGCGCGCACGGCCGCGTGATCGCCGAGCACGCGCGGCGCTTCGGCCTGGGCGAGCGCAGCGCCCTGCACCACTGCCTGTCGCCGCTGGCGCAGATCAGCCAGACCGTGCGCGAATTCGATTTCCCGCGCCGCGAGGCGCCCGCGCACTTCCACCACGTGGGCCCGCTGCGTCCGCTCGCGCAAGGTCCCGCCGCCGATCCGTACGCCCATGCGATGCCCGACGTGGCCGACGGCAAGCCCTTCGTGTTCGCATCGCTGGGCACCATGCAGGGCGGCCGCTTCGGCCTGTTCGAGCGCATCGCAAGGGCCTGCCGCCGCGAGGGCGTGCAGCTGCTCATCGCCCATTGCGGCGGCCTGGACGCGCGCCAGGAACGCGCGCTGCGCCAGGCCGGCGCCACCTGGGTGTGCGCGTTCGCGCCCCAGCGGGCGGTGCTCGAACGGGCCGACGCCGTCATCTCGCATGCGGGCGTGAACACGGTGCTCGACGCCATCGCCGCGCGCACGCCGATCCTGGCGCTGCCGATCGCCTTCGACCATCCGGGCATGGCGGCGCGCATGCTGCATGCGGGCGTGGGCCTGCATGCGTCGTACCGCTTCGCCACGAGCGGCGCCATCGCGCGCAAGCTGCGGCGCCTGCTCGACGATCCGGGCTTCGCGCCCAAGCTGGAGGCACTGTCCGGCGCCGTCGCGCGCGCCGGCGGCACGGCACGCGCCGTCGACATCATCGAAGCGGCGCTGGCGCCGCGTCCGCCGCAGCCGCTGCGGGAGCGGCAGCGAGAGACGGCGGCATGACCATGAGCCCCCTCGCCTGCAACCACGACCTGGTGCTGGTCGGCGGCGGCCTCGCCAACGGCCTGATCGCCTGGCGCCTGCGCCGGCAGCGCCCCGGCCTGCGCATCCTGCTGCTGGAACAGGGCGAGCGCATCGGCGGCAACCACACCTGGTCCTTCCACGACAGCGACCTGAGCGCCGCCCAGCGCGACTGGATGGCGCCGCTCGTGTCCTGCCGCTGGCCGCGCTACGACGTCGTCTTCCCGGAACTCGCGCGCACGCTCGACGGCGGCTACGCGAGCATCGCGTCCGACGATTTCGCGCGCGTGGTCGCGCCGGCGCTGGGCGACGCGCTGCGCACGAATGCGCGCGTGCGCGACGTCGGCCCCACGTCCGTCACGCTGGAAGACGGCGAGACCATCGCGGCGCGCGCCGTGATCGACGGCCGCGGCATGCGCGCCAGCAGCCGGCTGGCACTGGGCTGGCAGACCTTTCTCGGACGCGAAGTGGAACTGGAAGCGCCGCACGGCCTGACGGCGCCCGTCATCATGGATGCGGCCGTCGAGCAGCAAGGCGGCTACCGCTTCGTCTACCTGCTGCCGTTCGACACGCACCGCATCCTGATCGAGGACACGCACTACGTCGACGGCGCCGGCTTCGACGCGGCGCGCATGCAAGCGAACATCGACGCGTACGCGCAGGCGCGCGGCTGGCGCATCGCGCGCGTGCTGCGCGAGGAACGGGGCTCCTTGCCCATCGTGCTGGCCGGCGACATCGAACGCTACTGGGACGACATCGCGGGCCAGCCCTGCGCGGGCCTGCGCGCCGGCCTGTTCCACGCGACGACGGGCTATTCGCTGCCCCATGCGGTGCGCCTGGCCGACCGCCTGTGCGGCCTGCGCGGCTTCGACGCGCCCGCCGTGTTCGACGCCATCCGCGAAGAGGCGCAGGATGCGTGGCGGCTCCAGCGCTTCTTCCGCCTGCTGAACCGCATGCTGTTCCTGGCCGGCAGCCCGCAGCAGCGCTGGCGCGTCATGCAGCGCTTCTACCGCCTGCCGGCGCCCTTGATCGAGAATTTCTATGCCGGACGCCTGAGCCTTGCGAACAAGGCGCGCATCCTGTCCGGCAAACCTCCCGTGCCCGTCGGCCAGGCCCTGGCCGCCGCATGCAAGATATACCCTCACCAAATCAGGAAATCGGAATGAATGCAAGAATGAGCGGAGCAATGAGCGGATCAAAAACGGCCGTGGTCGTGGGCGCCGGCTTCGGCGGCCTGGCGCTGGCGATCCGCCTGCAGGCCAGCGGCATGCAGACCACCCTCCTGGAAAAGCGCGACAAGCCGGGCGGCCGCGCCTACGTCTACGAGGACCAGGGCTTCGTGTTCGACGCCGGCCCCACCGTCATCACCGATCCGTCCGCGATCGAGGAACTGTTCGCGCTGGCGGGCAAGCGCATGGCCGACTACGTCGAGATGCTGCCCGTGACGCCGTTCTACCGCCTGTGCTGGGAAGACGGCAGCCACTTCGACTACGCCAACGACCAGGATGCGCTGGACCGCCAGATCCATGCGAGGAATCCCGCCGACGTGGCCGGCTACCAGCGCTTCCTGGCCTACTCCAAGGCCGTGTTCGAGGAAGGCTACATCAAGCTGGGCGCCGTGCCCTTCCTGTCCTTCCGCGACATGATCTCGGCCGGCCCGCAGCTGGCGCGCCTGCAGGCCTGGCGCAGCGTCTACAGCCTGGTGTCGCGCTTCATCGAGGACGAGCACCTGCGCCAGGCCTTCTCCTTCCATTCGCTGCTGGTGGGCGGCAACCCGTTCGCCACCTCCTCGATCTACACGCTGATCCACGCGCTGGAGCGCAAGTGGGGCGTGTGGTTCCCGCGCGGCGGCACGGGCGCCCTCGTGCGCGCCATGGTCAAGCTGTTCGAGGACATCGGCGGCCGCATCGAACTGAACGCGCCGGTCGCGAAGATCGAGACGGAAGGCGCGCGCGCGACGGGCGTGCGCACGCAGGACGGCAGCCTGTTCCCGGCCGACGCCGTTGCCTCCAACGCCGACGTCGTGCACACGTATTCCGCCCTGCTGGGCCAGCACCCGCGCGGCGCGGCCGAGGGCAAGGCGCTGGCCGGCAAGCGTTTCTCGAATTCCCTGTTCGTGCTGTACTTCGGCCTGGACCACCATCACGAGCAGCTGCAGCACCACACCGTGTGCTTCGGCCCGCGCTACCGCGAACTGATCGCCGACATCTTCCAGGGCGACCAGCTGGCCGAGGACTTCTCGCTGTACCTGCACGCGCCCTGCGTCACCGACCCGTCGCTGGCGCCGCCGGGCTGCGGCAGCCACTACGTGCTGGCGCCCGTGCCGCACCTGGGCAACGCGCCGATCGACTGGGAAGTCGAGGGGCCGCTGTACCGCGACCGCATCTTCGACTACCTCGAACGGCGCTACATGCCGGGGCTGCGCAGCCAGCTCGTCACGAGCCGCATCTTCACGCCGCACGATTTCCGCGACACCCTGAATGCCCACCTGGGCTCGGCGTTCTCGCTGGAGCCGATCCTCACGCAGAGCGCCTGGTTCCGCCCGCACAACCGCGACGCGGAAATCGCGAATCTGTACCTGGTGGGCGCCGGCACGCATCCGGGTGCGGGCGTGCCGGGCGTGATCGGCTCGGCCAAGGCGACGGCGGGCCTGATGCTGGAAGGAGTGGCGGCATGAGCGACGCCGCGCTGATGCAGCATGCCACCGAGACGATCGAGGTCGGCTCGAAGAGCTTCGCCGCCGCCGCGCGCCTGTTCGACCCGGCCACGCGGCGCAGCGTGCTGATGCTGTATGCCTGGTGCCGCCATTGCGACGACGTCGTCGACGGCCAGGAACTGGGCTTCAATGCGGCGCCCTCCTTGACCCACGATCCGGCGCGCGAGCTCGCGCGGCTCGAGGACATGACGCGGCGCGCCTATGCGGGCGAACGCATGAGCGACCCCGCCTTCGCCGCCTTCCAGGAAGTGGCGCTGCAGCACGCCATCGCCCAGCGCTTCGCCTTCGACCACCTGGCCGGCTTCGGCATGGACGTCGGCCAGGCCCGCTACGAGACCATCGAGGACACGCTGCGCTACTGCTACCACGTGGCCGGCGTCGTGGGGCTGATGATGGCGTCGATCATGGGCGCGCGCGACGCCGCCGTGCTGGACCGCGCCTGCGACCTGGGTATCGCGTTCCAGTTGACGAATATCGCGCGCGACATCGTCGAGGATGCGGCCGTGGGCCGCTGCTACGTGCCGGCGCAGTGGCTGCGCGAAGCGGGGATCCCGCCGCAGGAACTCGCCGAGCCCCGGCACCGCGCCGCGCTGGCGCGCGTGGCCGCGCGCCTCGTCGACCATGCCGAACCGTATTACGCGTCGGCCACGCACGGCATCGCCGCGCTGCCGCTGCGCTCGGCCTGGGCGATCGCCAGCGCGCGCAACGTCTACCGCCAGATCGGGATCGAAGTGAAGCGGCGCGGAGAACGCGCCTGGGACGAACGGGCCGGCACCTCGCGCGCGACCAAGTTGCGCTTGCTGGGCAAGGGCGGCATCGACGCGCTCATTTCGCGCGTTCGGCGTGCGCCGCCGCGCGCTCCCGGCCTGTGGCGCCGTCCGGACGGCGCTGCGGCGCCCCGCCATGCAGCGCATGCAACTGCCGCTTGAGCTTGTCGACGGGCGGCGCGTACAGGAAGCCGAACGACACCGTGCCCTCCTTGCCCTGCACCGCGTGGTGCATGCGGTGGGCCTGGTACAGGCGCTTCAGGTAGCCGCGCCTGGGCACGTAGCGAAACGGCCAGCGCTGGTGCACGAGGCCGTCGTGGGCGACGAAGTACAGGAGGCCGTAGGCCGTCATGCCGGCGCCGATCCATTCGAGCGGATGGCGCCCTTCGGTGCCGAGCCAGATCAGCAGGATGGCGACGCCCGCGAACACGAAGGCGTACAGGTCGTTCTTCTCGAACCAGCCGGTGCGCGGTTCGTGGTGCGACTTGTGCCAGCCCCACCCGAAACCGTGCATGACGTACTTGTGCGCGACGATGGAAAACACTTCCATCAGCACGACCGTGACCACGACGACGAAGGCATTGAACAGCATGGCGTGTTGAACGAGCGACCAGAAAAAGAATGCCACCAGACTACCACAAGCGCCCCGCCGCACGGCTGGGCGCACACTCTCAGAAAGGAATCCGCATGCGCGCCTTATTGCCGACCTCATTGCCGACCTCATCCCTGATCTTTTCCCTGCTGGCGCTGGCCGGCGCCGCCCATGCCGCCACCGTCGAAATCCACGTCACGGGCGTCGCGGCCGGCAAGGGCAAGGTCAACGTCGCCGTCTGCGACAAGGAACGCTTCCTGAAGCAATGCGCGTACAGCGGCTCGATGCCGGCGCGCGACGGCGACAATGTGATCCGCGTGGCCGGCGTGCCGGCCGGCACCTGGGCCGTGCTGGCCTACCAGGACGAGAACGAGAACGGGGAGCTGGACCGCAACTTCGTCGGCATCCCCAAGGAAAACTACGGCTTCAGCCGCGAGGCGCGCGGCAAGTTCGGCCCGCCGGATTTCGGCGACGCGGCCATCGAGGTCGGCAGCGAGACGACGGTCGCCGCCGTCAGGCTGCGCTGACCGACCGCGCGATGCCCGGCGGCTGCGGATGGCGGCGCTCGTCGGGCCGAGTCAGCACCCGCATGGCGGTCTCGAAAGGGATGCCCAGCAAGGCCAGGTCGCGGGCGGCGGAGCGGCCCGTGGCCGCGGCTTCGTGGATGGCGGCGTCGATGAGCAGCGCCGTCTTGTAGTCGGATCGTCGTTCCATCCGGCGATCCTAGCATGCCGGATGGATTCGCAGGGCTAATGGACGGGCAGCCGGCGCGGGAACGGGCTCGATGGACCGTTCGATACGCAACGTCGTACCGCAAGGTGCCGCGGCGTCCAACGCGGCGCGCGACCCTGCCTTTCTTGCATAGAATGCATCATGCTTATCCAGATCGCCCCCAATCTCTGGCACATGACGTGCGCGCTCACGACGGCCGGCGTTCCCCTCACCTCGCGCATGACGGTGGTGCGCTTCGCCAGCGGCAAGCTGTGGATCCATTCGCCGGTGCGCTTCGACGATACCGTGCGCGAGCAACTGGGGCGGCTGGGCGACGTCGCCTGGATCGTAGCGCCCAACAAGGCCCACCACATGTTCGCCGGCCACTGCCTGCAGGCCTTCCCCCATGCCGCGCTGTACGGCGCGCCGGGCCTGGCCGCCAAGCGCCCCGACCTGGCCGGCATGCGCACGCTGGGCGACACCGTCGAACCCGAGTGGGCGGACGAGCTGGACCAGGTCTGGTTCCACGGCCAGCCCTTCGTCAACGAGGTCGTGTGGTTCCACAAGGCGTCCGGCACGCTGATCGCGACCGACCTGCTGCAGTGCTGGGGCGGCAAGCTGGACTGGCGTACGGCGCTGTACGCGCGCGTGACGGGCGTGCGCCACCGCTTCGACGTGCCGCGCACGGTGCGCCTGGCGACGCGCGACCGCGGCCAGGCCGCCGCCAGCGCCCGCGCCGTGCTGCGCTGGCCGTTCACCCGCGTGATCACGGCGCACAACGCCATCCTCGACCAGGGCGCCCACGCGGCCGTGGCGCGGGCGCTGGCGCGCTTCGGTCGCTAGCGCACCACCGACAATGATGCGTCGCCCCTGCGAAGGCAGGGCCCCAAGTTTGCGTGCCAGGCTGCTCGTGCAGACATTCGGCCGCTGCCTTCGCAGGACGACGTTGGTTGCGACGTTAGTTCCCGCGGTCGTCCCGACGGTGACCGCCGGCCACGCTTGGCCTAGAATGGGCCGTCGCAATCACTTCTCCACAGCGTCTTGAAATTCTCGATCGGCCACCGTCTGTTCGCATCCGTCCTGCTGGCGATCCTGCTCGTCGCCGCGGGCGCGGTGCTGCTGCTGCGCCAGAACGTGCTGGCTGGCTTCGGCGACTATGCCGTCGCCATCGAACTCGATCGCCTGGACGAACTGTCGGCCGCGCTGGCGGCGCGCTACCGGGCCGGCGGCGGCTGGGGCTTCATCCCTGACGAGGAAAGGCGCGGCTGGATCGCCGGCGAACTGCGGCGGCTGCAGCGCCTGCGCGAGGCGACGCGCGTGCTCCCCGCGCCGCCGGCCCCGCCGGCGCCTCCCGCCCCACCGGCGCCGCCCGCATCCGGTCTCGATCCGGTCATGCCGCCCCTGCCCCCACCGCCCATGGCGCGCAGCACGACGGCGCCGGCCCCGCCGCCCCCGCCGCCGGACTCCGCCGAGTCCGACCTGCCGCTGTCCGGCCGCATCACGCTGCTCGATGCCCACGGCGCCTGGCTGGCGGGCCGCAGGCCGCCTGCCGGCACGGCGGGCACCCTGGCGCGCCGCCCCCTGCAAGTCGCGGGGCGCACGGTGGGTTACCTGGCCGTGGCGCGCGGCGCGCTTCCCAGCGACGCGATGGCCATCGCCTTCCTGGAACAACTGCGCAAGAGCCTGTGGCCCATCGCTGCGGCGGCCGTGCTGGCGAGCGCGCTTGCGGCGACGCTGCTGGCGCGCCACTTCCGCCGTCCGATCCGCGCGCTCGAGGACGGCGCGCGGCGCCTGGCCGACGGCCGCTTCGACACGCGCCTGCCCGCCGGCCGCAGCGACGAGCTGGGCGAGCTGGCGCGCCACTTCAATGCGCTGGCCGAACGCCTGGGCGGCATGGAAAGCGCGCGGCGCCAGTGGGTGGCCGACACCTCGCACGAATTGCGTACCCCGCTCGCGGTGCTGCGCGCCCAGCTGGAGGCGCTGCAGGACGGCGTGCGCAGCGCCAGCCCCGCCAATATCGACGCCATGCTGCGCCAGGTGCTGGCCCTGACCAAGCTGATCGACGAACTGTATGCGCTGGCGCGCGCCGACGTCGGCGCCCTCGATTGCCAGCTGGCGCCGCTCGACTTGTGGGAGCTGGCGAGCAGCCACGCCGGCGCCTTCGGCGAACGCCTGCGCGCGGCCGGCCTGGCGCTGGACCTGGGCCCGGCGCCGCCGGACGCCACCGTGCTGGCCGACCCCGACCGCATGCGCCAGGTGTTCGACAACCTGTTCGAGAACAGCCTGCGCTACACGGCCGCCGGCGGCCGCGTGCGCCTGCATGCGCACAGCGACGGCCAGCGCCTGCAGCTGCACCTGGACGACAGCGCGCCGGGGGTGCCGGACGGGGCGCTGGAACACCTGGCCGACCGCTTCTACCGCGTCGACGCCTCGCGCAGCCGCGCCCACGGCGGCGCCGGCCTGGGCCTGGCGCTGTGCCGCCGCCTGCTCGATGCGCAGGGCGCGAGCCTGCATTTCTCGCACTCGCCGCTGCACGGCCTGCGCGCCACCATCGTCGTGCCGCTGGCGCGCCATGTCACGGAGTCCGCATGAACCCATCGCCGCCCCTGCGCATCGCCATCGTGGAAGACGAGCCGGAACTGGCGGACCTGGTCGCCGACTATGCGCGCGCGGCCGGCTACGCGGCCCAGGTCTTCCACGACGGCGCGCAGGCGCTCGACGCGCTGCGCCGCGACCCGCCGGCCCTGGCGGTGCTGGACGTCATGCTCCCCGGCCTGGACGGCCTGGCGCTGTGCCGCGCCCTGCGCGCCGACGGCGACCTCCCCGTCATCATGGTGACGGCGCGCGTGGAAGAGATCGACCGCCTGCTCGGCCTGGAAGCGGGCGCCGACGACTACCTGTGCAAGCCGTTCAGCCCACGCGAGCTGATGGCGCGCATCAGGGCCGTCCTGCGCCGCGCCGGCCCGCCTTCATCCGCCGCGCCGGCGGTGCCCGTGCTGGCCATCGATGCGGCGGCGCATGCCATCCTCGCCAACGGCAAGCCGCTCGACCTGACGCCGACCGAATACGGCATCCTCGCGGCCCTGCTGCGCCGTCCGCGACAGGTGTTTTCGCGCGCCCGGCTGCTCGACCTGGCGCGCGAAGGCGGCGCCCACCTCGACGCTTCCGACCGCACCATCGACAGCCACGTGAAGAACCTGCGCCGCAAGCTCGATGGCGCCCTGCCCGGCCTGGAGCCGATCCGCTCGATCTACGGCGTGGGCTACCGCTTCGATCCCTGAATCCATTTTTTCTCCACATTCGACGCGCATCCTGCGTCCATGGCCTGCCGCAACGCGCGGGCCGCACACGAGGAGAATCGATGAAAGCCATTGTGATCGTACCGCTGCTGGCCGCGCTGGCCGGCCATGCACTGCCGGCCGCCGCGGCGCCCGAGCACGTTCCGCCCAAGGTCCACTGCAAGGACGGCGAGGACAAGTGTCCACCGCCGCCCCCGCCGCCGGCACCGCCTGCGCCACCCGCTGCGCCGGCACCTCCCGCGCTACACGCCTTGCCTGCACCGCCCGCGGCGCCGGCGCAACCGGCACCGCCCCCGCCGCCCCCGCCGCCGCGCGACGGGGAACGGGCACGCTGAACGCGGCATGGCGCTCGACGCGGCGGCGCACGGGCGCTATGCTGGCGTTCATGTCAGCCCCGTCCCCGCCCGCGCATCCATCCACCGATCCGCGCCCGCAGCCCCCGCGCGAGCCGCAGCTGGAAGACTGCTGCGCCAGCGGCTGCGTGCACTGCGTGTTCGACATGTACCAGATCGCGCTGGAGAACTACGAACTGGCGCTCGCGGCGTGGCTCGCGCGCCATCCCGGCGCCGCCGGCGCGTGAGCCGGCCGGCTCAGCGCAGCCCGGGGAAAACCCAGGTCAGCCCGACCGTGAGATAGCGCTCGAGGCCCCAGCGGCCCAGGCGCTGGCCCACGCCGGCGTCGAGCACCAGCCGGTCCGGAATCGCCGCGAAGGCCAGTCCGGCCTGGACGTAGCCATGCCCGCGCTGGGTACCATAGGTCTCCAGCGTCAGCGTCAGCCGGGGCTGCGCCGCCCATTCCGCGCCCACCGCCCACAGGGCACCGCTGCCGTTTCCATGCTGGCGCAGCCAGCCCGCATTGGCATGCACGAGCACGCGATCGTCGAGCAGCGACACCGTCAGCGGCACCAGCACGGACACGTCGCCGACGACGCCGTTGCCCTGGCGGTACTGGTCCGCGATGGTGAGGCCGATGCCCCAGCCATTCGTCTGCAGCGGATGGAAGATCGTCTTGGCCTGCAGCACGCGGGAACGGTAGTGCGATCCCCCATCCGGCAGGATCGCTCCCAGGCCCGCGCCCAATTCCCAGGCGCCGACGCGGCACGTCGGCACGGCCCAGTACTCGCTGCGGCCTGACGGCCGCTGGGTCCAGCTTTCCACCTGGCAGGTGCCGGGTTCCAGGATGGTGGCGTCGTCGACGACCATCGGGCGGCCCGCATGCGCGGGGCGGCAAGCCAGCAGGATGGCCGCCGCGATGGAGGCGGCAAGGCGGAGTGTCATTGAGGAAAAACAAAAGCGACGGTGCCCGAGGATAGACGGCGGCCGCGGCGGCGTCAATACGACCAGTGGCGGATCCGGGCATGCCTGCGGACACCAGCAGTCCTGTGTTCCCTGGCGAACAATCGGGCCGTCCGGACGTCCTTACAATGGTGCCATCGTATCCGACATCATGGAGTGGCTATGTTCGACATGGATCTTCCCTGGTGGGAATTTATCGTGCGCGGGGCGATGGTCTACCTGGCCCTGCTCATCATGGTGCGCCTGTCGGGACGCCGCACCGTCAGCCAGCTGACGCCGTTCGACCTGCTGGTGGTCATGCTGTTGTCGGAAGCCGTGTCGAACGGCTTGTCCGGCGGCGACGATTCCGTGGCGGGCGGCCTGATCATCGCCGCCACGCTGATCGCGCTCAACGCCAGCATCGGCCTGCTGTCGGCCAACAGCCGCAAGATGGAAGCGATGTTCGAGGGCGAGGCGGTCCTCATCGGACGCGACGGCGTCTTCTTCGACAAGGTCTGCAAGCGCAACCGCGTCGGCCAGCTGGACATCGAACAGGCGCTGCGCCAGGCCGACTGCGCCCGCCACGAAATGCAATGCTCCTTCCTGGAACCCGACGGCAGCATCACCGTGCTGAAGCGGCCGCCGGCGACGGATCCGCCGCGTACCTGAGGATGCACAGCTGACGAGGCACAGCTGACGAGGCACAGCTGACGAGGCATAGTTGAATTTCCTGCTCAGTTTCTCGTTGATACTCTCCAGCGGGCATTATCTCAGCCGTATGGTGTGAGCCCGGCCGGACACCCGGTGCTAAGTTTGGACGGCACTCCAGGACGGGGTGCGCAGCTACATGTTCAACAGGAGGCATCCATGAAACGTGTTCTACCCATCCTTGCACTGGCGGCGGCGTCCAGCCTGGCCGTCCCTGCACTGGCCCAGAGCGGGGGCACCACCTACCAGGCGACCGCGGTCGGGGCGCTGGAGGTCCCGCCCAATGCATCGCCAGGCACTGCCACCGTCGCGGTCGAGATCCCCGGCCGCCAGTTGCTGGTCGACCTCTCGTTCCGGGGCCTGCTCGGCAGCACCACCGGCGCCCACATCCATTGCTGCACCGACGAGGCGTTTACCGGCACGTCGCCGATCGCGCTGCCGTTCACCGGCTTCCCGACCGGCGTATCGGGCGGGGAATACTCGGCCGCCTTCAACCTGGGCGACGAGGCGACCTACGACCCGGCCTTCCTGGCGGCGTACGGAGGTACCGCGTCGGGCGCCGCCGCGGCGCTGCTGGCAGGCATCAACGCCAACGAGGCCTACGTCAACATCCACACCGACGCCTACCCGAACGGCGAGATCCGCGGCTTCCTGGTGGCCGCACCGATCCCCGAACCGGCCGAGTGGGCCATGCTGGGCATCGGCCTGGGAGGCTTGTTGTGGATGAACCGGCGCCGGCGCCAGCCGGAGCCCGGGCTGGCGGCTTAGAGCCTATCCCGGTAGGCGGGGGAAAGTTGATGGCAGTGCATGGGAAGTGCGGGCAAGGCGTGAGGAGGCCGCGTGGCGAGCCACGCAACGACGAGCAACGCCGCCCGCGCTTGCCAGGCGCGCCAGCAACGACTCCCGCCTACTGGGGTAGGCTCCTGAGCCTTAGTCCCTGACCGGCGGCAGCGTGGCGCCGCGCTCTGCAAGCAGCCTGGCCCAGGCCGGGACGGCTGCTTGCCAGAACGCGGCCAGCGACCCGGCCTCGATGTTCCCGAGGCCGAGGAAGCCGGCCGCCGTGGCCAGCGCGGCCACGGCGTCGGCCTCGCTGCCGCCGCTTTGCACGGCCGGGGCACCGGTCTGCTTGGAGAGTTTTTCGCCGTCGGCGTTGCGCACGACGGGCACGTGCAGGTAACGCGGCGTCGGCACGCCCAGCAGGCGCTGCAGGTAGATCTGGCGCGGGGTCGAATCGAGCAGATCGGCGCCGCGCACCACGTCCGTCACGCCCTGCTCGGCATCGTCGACGACCACGGCCAGCTGGTAGGCCCAGAAGCCGTCGGCGCGCTTGAGCACGAAGTCGCCCGACTCGCTCGCCAGCCGCTGGCGCACGGTGCCGGCGAAGCGGTCCGTGAAGACGATCTCGTCCTGTCCGGCGTCCGGCACGCGCAAGCGCAGGCTGCGCGCGCTGCGCCCCGGCGCCAGCCCGTGGCGGCAAGTGCCCGGATAGATCGCGGCGCCGTCGGGCGCGACACCCAGGTGCGAATCGGCGATCTCGCGCCGGTTGCAGCCGCAATCGTAGGCGAGAGAGGCAAGCTGTTCGCGGGCGGCCTGGTACAGCTGCTTGCGCCGGCTCTGCCACACCACCTCGCGGTCCGAATGCATGCCGAGCCAGTGCAGCTGGGCCAGGATCTCCTCGGCGGCGCCAGGCACGCTGCGGCCTTCGTCGATGTCCTCGATGCGGATCAGCCAGGTACCATCGTGCACGCGCGCGTCGAGGTAACTGGCCAGCGCGGCCACGAGCGAGCCGGCGTGCAGCACGCCGCTGGGCGACGGCGCGAAGCGGCCGACGTAGGGACTGGAGGAAACGGTATTGCTCACTGCAGCGGCACGGTCATTGGAAGAAGGCGCCACCTTAGCATATCGACCGGGACGGCTGCTATCATTCCCCCATGTGCGTCAATTACCGTCCCCCGCTGCCCGAGCAGCTCGACATGGTGCTCGGGATCCTCGTCGATTTGTATCGTGACCTCGACTGGCCCGGCGAAACCTGGAAGGATTACCAGGCGCCGATCCTGCGCCTGGGCCAGGACGGCGAACGCATGCTGGACCTGGCCAGCTACGGCATGGTCCCGCGCCGCCATATTCCGCCCGGCGTCAAACCCTTCGACACGATGAATGCGCGCGCCGAATCGCTCGGCGAGAAGCGCTCCTATGCGCCGGCCTGGCGCCGGGCGCAATTGTGCGCCGTGCCGATGCAGTGCTTCTTCGAACCGAACTACGAAAGCGGCCGCGCCGAGCGCTTCGGCATCGGCATGCGGGACGACGCGCTGTTCTATGTCGCCGGCCTGTGGCGCCAGTGGGCCGAGGCCGACGGCCAGGTGAGCAGCTCCTTTACCCAGATCACCATCAATGCGGACGAGCACCCGCTGATGCGGCGCTTCCACAAGCCCGGCGACGAAAAGCGTTCGCTGGTGATCCTGCCGCCCGATGAAGTCGGCGATTGGCTGGCATGTCGCAGCCCGGAAGCGGCGCGCAGTTTCCTGCGGCCGTTTCCGGCGGAGGCGATGAAGGCGTGGGCGGCGCCGAAGGAGCCGAAGAAGAAGGTGGAAGAACAGGGGCCGGTGACCGGGTCCTTGTTCTGAGCTTTCCTCGGCTCATGGTGGGCACATGGTGCCCACCCTACAGCAATGGTCGTAGGGTGGGCACCATGTGCCCACCATCATCGCCCGATCAATCGATTACTTTGCCCCTGCCGCGCCCGCCTCGGCCGCCTTGACCAGGCCCGTGACCTGGTTCGCGATCTGGTTCGGCACGGCAATCGACAGCTGGTAATGCACGATCTCGAAGCCCTTGGCCGTCTTGCGGATCACGCCGCTGGCCATGCAATGACCCATGTTTTCCGTGTCCAGCAATTCGTCGAACCAGATGATCGATCCATCCGGCGACGCATACACGTTGCGGCGCGTGGCACGGAAGGTCCAGGCCGGCTTGTTGTCCTGGAAGTAGCCCTTCGCCCATTCCTTGAACGCATCGCGTTTCCACAATTCGCTGCGGTCCGTGCCGATATAGACCCCATCGGCCGCGATCTTGTCGAAATAGGCCTGGCGTCCGTGCGCGGCGTCGTCATGCCAGCTGTCGACGAAGTCGTTGACCTGCTTGACCAGGCGCGGATCGGCCTGGGACACGGCGGCGGCATCGGCCACGGGGAGGATGGCAGCCACCAGCAGGCAGCAGGCGAGGAAGAACGACTTCATGGGCGATCCTTTCCGGAATATCGGGACATGCATACAACATAACAAAAGTGTAACGACCTCGTGCGATTCGTGCCGCACGTATCTTCCTAGTGTACATTTTTGTCAACGACGTCACGACATGCGCACGACATGAACGCTTTCGCACTTGCAAGCTACTTGGTGATGGTGGCAGTGTCCGGCACTGCGTCGGCCGGCGAGCCGACACCGCCGCCCGCCGAACCCTCGCTGCGCGCGCGGCTGTCCGGGGATGTCATCAAGGATGCGGTCAGGGAAACGCTGGCGGAAGCGCCGGCCCGCCGGAAGGAATCGGGCCCGGTGCTGCGCGGCGAGCGCTACGAGGCGTTCGGGCGCGAGATGGAGGAAGCCCGCGTGCCCTCGTGCTGGCACGCGGACGCGATGAAGCACCAGCCGCCGAAGATCGGCCCGATCAATATCGGCGGCATCTTCGTACTCCCCTTCCTGGCCGCGGCCATCGTGCGCGGGAAGTGCAATCCTTGAAGAGAGAGGATGTGGCCCAGGCGTCAGGCCTGCTTGGCGGCAGCCACGATTTCCTCGGTGGTGCGCACGCGGCCCAGCAGCGGGAACACGTTGCGCACGGCGAATTCGTGGTTGCCGTCGCCGATCGACGTCATCGCATCTTCCACGAACACCAGGTCGTAGCCCAGGTCGTGCGCCACGCGCGCGGTCGACTCGACGCCGATATTGGTGGCGATGCCCGTCATGATGATGTCCTTGACGCCGCGGCGGCGCAGGATCTGGTCCAGCTCGGTCGCGTGGAAGGCGCCGAACTGGCGCTTGGTGACGACGAAGTCGCCCGGCTGCACCTGCGCTTCCGGCACGATATCGCTCGGATTCGGCGGCACGACCTTCAGGCCCGGCAGCGCGCGGTCCGTCACGTGGGGTGCCAGCTCGCCGACGCTGACGCGCACATAGACGATGGTGGCGCCGGCGGCGCGCCAGGCATCGGCCACGCGCACGGAATTGGCCACGACCTGGTCGGCCGGATACGGCGCCAGTTCGCGCACGACGTTGCCGTGCTGGAGGTCGATCATCACCAGGGCGGTGGTCTTGGGATTCAGTTGGGTCATGGGAGCTCCGAAAGGGGGTGGTCAGGTATCCCGGCGGTTTTGCGAGGATATCCTCGCAAAAGATAGTAGAGGATGGCCTCGCATAAGTCAACGCGCCGGGCCTATAATGCCGGCATGACAGCATCGCCAACAGATATCGGCCAGGGCGCAGCCCAGGGTGCAATCCCCAAGCGCGAGCGCGGCCATGCGCGCGTCGCCGCCATCCTGGGGGCGGCGACGGCGCTGTTCCTCGACAAGGGCTACGAGGCCGTCACCATGACGGAGATCGCCGCCCGTTCCGGTACCGCCATCGGCTCCCTGTACCGCTTCTTTCCGTCCAAGGAAAGCGTGGCCGACGCGCTGCTGCGCACCTACGCCGAGCGCCTCGCCGAGGGCCTGGCCGCGCTGCAGGCGCACACTCCGCCCCTGGCGCCGGCGCAGTTGGCCGATGCCCTGGTCGACTTCATGCTGGACCTGCGCACGCAACGTAGCGTAGCACTGGCGCTGATCGACGGGCGCGGGCTGGAAACGAGCCGGCAGCAATTGCGCGAGGCCATGCTGGCCGACCTGGGCAAGCTGCTCGCCGCCGCCCTTCCCGCCCTGGAGGCGGCGCGGCGCCTGCCCATGGCGTCGGCCTTGCTGCACCTGCTCAAGGGCGTGGGACAGCTGCCCCAGGGCGGGCCGCTGGAACAGGCGCTGCTGGAAGAGTATCGCCGCCTCGTGCGGGCCTACCTGACGGCCTAGGAGCCCGCCTCCGGCAACCTGGCGATCACCTTGATCTCGAACTCGAAGCCGTACAGCCAGGTAACGCCGATGCCCGTCAGCGTCGGATGCGGCGCCTCTCCCCAGTATTCGCCCACGACCTTCCAGATCGTCTCGAACTTCGATGCGGGGTCGACGATGAAGACCGTGACGTCGACGACGTCGTCGAAGCTGCAGCCGGCGCTGTGCAAGATACCGTTCAGGTTCTCGAACGCGCGGCGGACCTGGGACGCGAGGTCCGCCTCGGGCGAGCCGTCTTCGCGGCTGCCCACCTGGCCGGACACGAACAGGAAGCCGTTCGACCGGATCGCCGGGGAATAGCGGTTCTTCTCATACAGTGCCTGGCGCCCAGGCGGAAAGACGACATCGCGCTTGTTCATCGCTTGCTCCTCGTGGTTGGATGCGAACACTGTAGCCATTTGCCCCGCGCGAATAAATCGACTGATCGCGGCCTCACTATTCGTATAATCCAAATAATCACGAGGAGAAAAGTCGATGGACCGGTTCGATGCGATGACGGTATTCGCGCGGGTAGTGGAGACGGGCAGCTTTACCAGGGCGGCGCTCACGCTCCACATGAGCAAGACCAGCGTCACCCAGCTCGTGCAGCAGCTGGAAGCGCAGCTGCGCGTGAAGCTGCTGAACCGGACGACGCGCAAGGTCAACGTGACGGCCGACGGCGCCGTCTATTACGAGCGCGTGCTGGCGATCCTGGCGGACGTGCTCGATGCCGAGACCAGCTTGCCGAGCGCCGACACGCGGCCGCGCGGCCGGCTGCGGATCGACGTGCCCAGTCCGCTGGCCAGCATGGTGCTGGTGCCGGCCCTGCCCCGCTTCCATGCGCAATACCCCGACATCCAGCTCGACCTGGGCGCGAGCGACCGCCCCGTCGACGTCATCGGCGAGAACGTCGACTGCGTGCTGCGCGGAGGACTGCTCACGGACCAGTCGCTGGCGGCGCGCCATATCGCCGACCTGACGCTGGGTGTGTACGCGTCGCCGGCCTACCTGGCCCAGGCCGGGACGCCCGCACACCCGCGCGAACTGGACGAGGACCGCCACCGCATCGTCGGCTTCCGCTGGGCCAGCACGGGCAGGAACGTTCCGCTGGCGCTGGCGCGCGGCGAGGAGGAAGTGACGGTCCAGGGCCGTTACACGCTGTCGCTCGACGAGGGCAATGCCTACCTGGCGGCCGGCGTCGCCGGGATGGGCGTGCTCTGGCTGCCCGACTACATGGCGCAGCAGCACGCGGCGCGGGGCGAACTGGTGCGCCTGTTCGACGACTGGCGCATCGCGCCGATGCCGCTGTACGCCGCTTATGCGCCGCGCCGCCACGTCAGCCCGCGGCTGCGCGTGTTCATCGACTGGGTCGCGGCCCTGATGGACGAGATCGCGCCGGTCCAGCGCCCGCCGCTCAGGCGCGGCGCGCCGTCCTGAGCTGGCGCACGTCCGGCTGGCGCTCGCTACTGCGCGGCATGCCGGCGGCAGCGGCGAACGGCAGCAGGAAGGGATACAGCTCCCAGGCCAGCCTTCCGTCGATGCGCCCGAACATGGCGCCCAGCAGTGCCGGCACCAGCATCAGCAGCAACAAGCCCTTCAGCTCGGTGATGCGCGGCGGCGCGCGGCGCAGGCCGGCCATCGCCAGCGGCACGACGAGGCCGGCACAGCCGAGCAGCGACAGCCATCCCTTCCAGTCGCCGAAGCGGGCGGCGATGGCGGCGAAGTCGGGCAGCCAGTTCGTGCCGGGCACGCCGGCCTCGATCCACCAGCGCACCATGCCCAGCCACGCCAGCGCCGCGACGACGGCGACGGTGCCGGGCCGGCGACCGACCCGCTGCGTCGCCATGAGCCAGCCCAGCAACAGGATGTTGTCCTCGCTGATGGCCGTCGCCGCCAGCGCCGCGGCCAGGGCCAGGCGCGGCTTGACGGTCAGCACGGCGAACACGAACAGCATGCGCATGCAGATGGAACCGGGTTCGACCAGCGCCGTCGGCGCATACCACACGACCGGCAGCGACAGCATGGCGAGCATGCCCGCCGCCAGCGCGCGCTGGGTGCCGAAGCCCATGCGCCGCACGGCGGCCGTCGCCAGGCAGGCGGTGGCGGCGACGAACAGCCAGTTCAGCACGCCGAACACATGGCTGACCTGGCCCGGCAGCAAGGCGGCCAGCGCGGGAACGGCGAGACGGTAGGAAAACGGAGCCTGGAGCGCCGACTGCGGCAGCTCGCCGCGCAGCCAGCGCGCCGTGTCGAGGTAGGCGTGGGAATCGAAGGCGGCGCTGCCCAGGCGCCAGGCCATCAGGACGAAGGTGACGAGCGCGAAGCCGCCGATCACGAACGTCCAGTTGAAACGCCGGGGAATCCGGTAGATGTTGGACGGTGGGTTGCCAGTAGACTGTGGCATGGGACCAAGTTTAAGTTAACACTTGGAATCAGGATAAGCAAAAGTCGCGAACGCGTCCACACGGTACGCATGAGCGACTTCATCACGCTCGCGCACAAACTCGGAATGATGGATAATTCGGCCATGAACGATACTACCCAACTCCCACCCCTGCCCGACCGCCTGTCCATCGACCCGAAGAGCCCGCACCACAATGCGGAAGTCTTCAAGCACCCGGTCGGCATCCGTTTCAACGGCAAGGAACGCGCCGACGTCGAGGAATATTGCATCAGCGAAGGCTGGATCAAGGTCGCGGCCGGCAAGGTCCTGGACCGCAAGGGCAAGCCGATGCTGATCAAGCTGAAAGGTACGGTCGAGCCGTACTACCAACAATAATCCAACGCCAACGATAACGACAAAGGCCGCCGGATCGCTCCGGCGGCCTTTTCATTTTCGCGGTCATGCATGGTGGGCACATGGTGCCCACCCTACGAACTCGACCGTAGGGTGGACATTACAAGCCCACCATGCAGCCGGCCATCAACGCTTGTCGATACCCGGCACGTCGCGCACCGGCGAGCCGACGAACAGCTGGCGCGGACGGCCGATCTTCTGTTCCGGATCGGCGATCATCTCGTTCCACTGGGCGATCCAGCCCACGGTACGTGCCATCGCGAAGATGCCGGTGAACAGCGAGACCGGGATGCCCAGGGCCGACTGCACGATGCCCGAGTAGAAGTCGACGTTCGGGTACAGCTTGCGCGACACGAAGTATTCGTCGTTCAGGGCGATCTTTTCCAGTTCCATGGCCAGCTTGAACAGCGGGTCGTCCTGCAGGCCCAGCTCTGCCAGCACTTCGTGGCAGGTTTCGCGCATCAGCTTGGCGCGCGGGTCGAAGTTCTTGTACACGCGGTGACCGAAGCCCATCAGCTTCACGCCCGAGTTCTTGTCCTTGACCTTCTCGATGAAGGCCGGGATGTTCTCGACGCTGCCGATTTCCTTCAGCATGTTCAGTGCGGCTTCGTTCGCGCCGCCGTGTGCCGGGCCCCACAGGCAGGCGATGCCGGCGGCGATACAGGCGAACGGGTTGGCGCCCGACGAACCGGCCAGGCGGACGGTCGAGGTCGATGCGTTCTGCTCGTGGTCGGCGTGCAGGGTCAGGATGCGGTCCAGGGCGCGCACCAGCACCGGGTTGACCTTGTACTCTTCGCACGGGTTGGCGAACATCATGTACATGAAGTTGGCGCTGTACGACAGGTCGTTGCGCGGGTACATGAACGGCTGGCCGACGTTGTACTTGTACGCCATGGCGACCAGGGTCGGCAGCTTGGCGATCAGGCGGATCGCCGAGATCTCGCGCTGCTTCGGATCGGTGATGTCCAGCGAGTCGTGGTAGAACGAGGACAGCGCGCCGACGGTACCGACCAGCACGGCCATCGGGTGCGCGTCGCGGCGGAAGCCACGGAAGAAGAACTGCATCTGCTCGTGGACCATCGTGTGCTTGGTCACGTTGTCGGTGAACGCGGCCTTCTGCTCGGCGGTCGGCAGTTCGCCGTTCAGCAGCAGGTAGCAGGTTTCCAGGAAGTCGCAGTTGACGGCCAGTTGCTCGATCGGATAGCCGCGATACAGCAGCTCGCCCTTGTCGCCGTCGATGTAGGTGATGGCCGACTGGCAGGCCGCCGTCGACATGAAGCCCGGATCGTAGGTGAACTTGCCGGTTTGGCCGTACAGCTTGCGGATGTCGATCACGTCCGGGCCGATGGTGCCCTTGTAGATCGGCATGTCGACCGACGGGCTGCCGTCCGAGAACGACAGGGTGGCTTTGGTATCAGAGATGTTCATGGCACTTCCTTATCTGGGAGGTGGGTCTACATAACAAAATTAAAACGAACCTGATTCGTTTTACGCTTGCCTCAAGCGCGCAAGCAGCGCCCGCACGTTCGGCCGGTCGACCTCGCCTTCGGGCTCGGTGCGTGCCAGCAGCAGGTCCATCAGCGGATTGTCCGCCAGGTCCAGCAGCCTGGTCAGCGCATCGACTTCGTCGTCCGTCAATTCTTCTTCATGCGCATCCAGGAAGCGCGTGAGGATCAGGTCGTTTTCGAGCAGGCCACGGCGTGCGCGCCAGCGCAGGCGGGCACGGTTGGCGGGGTCGGATTGATGCGTTTTCACACTAGAGTCCGTTGTTCGGTCAACACTATACTCCGGCTGCCGTTTGACGACAGTACGGTAGTTTTACTGTATTTATTGCAACATTTAGGTGGAATACCGCCAAAATATACGCAATTCGTGGCGGGTATGCCGTCTGCTTGGTGGGCATGCGATGCCCACCCTACTTCTCGACGACGCACATGGTGCGTATCGCCGCGTGGACGGCAAAGCCGTCCACCCTACCCGGCGAGCCGGGCATTTTTTTAGATCGCCCGGCGAACCAGCAATTCCTTGATCTTGCCGATCGCCTTGTTCGGATTCAAACCCTTCGGGCAGACGTCCGTGCAGTTCATGATCGAGTGGCAGCGGAACAGGCGGTACGGGTCTTCGAGGTTGTCCAGGCGCGCGTTGGTCGCTTCGTCGCGCGAGTCGGCGATGAAACGGTACGCTTGCAGCAGGCCGGCCGGGCCCACGAACTTGTCCGGGTTCCACCAGAACGACGGGCACGAGGTCGAGCAGCAGGCGCACAGGATGCACTCGTACAGGCCATCGAGCTCTTCGCGCTCTTCCGGCGACTGCAGGCGCTCCTTCTCCGGCGGGATCGACTCGTTGATCAGGAACGGCTTGACCGAGTGGTACTGCTTGAAGAAGTTGGTCATGTCGACGATCAGGTCGCGCACGACCGGCAGGCCCGGCAGCGGACGCAGCACGATCGGCTGGGTCAGCTCGTTCAGGTTCGTCGTGCAGGCCAGGCCGTTCTTGCCGTTGATGTTCATCGCGTCCGAACCGCACACGCCTTCGCGGCAGGAACGGCGCAGGGCGATCGAGTCGTCGACGTCGGCCTTGATGCGCTGCAGGGCGTCGAGCAGCATCTTGTCGGTGTCTTTCAGCTCGACCGTGTAGTCTTGCATATAGGGCTTCGAATCCTTGTCCGGATCGTAGCGGTAGATCTTCAGTTGGACTGTGCGTGCCATGTTTTACCTTTCGGTTGGGACCTCGCAAAACCTGCTGCGCGTTGCACTGTTGTCCTGCGATGCTCGCCGTACCTTAAGTACGGCTGCGCTTCTCGGACAACATTGCTGCCGCTCGCGACGGTTTTTCGAGGTCCTGTAGCTGTAGCTATATTTGTTAGAACGTACGGGGCTTCGGTTTGAACGTGTCGACCGTCAGCGGCTTGGTCACGACCGGCTTGTAGTCGAGGCGGTTGCCTTCCGAGAAGAACAGGGTGTGCTTCATCCAGTTCTCGTCGTCGCGGTGTTCGTAGTCGCTGTGGGCGTGGGCGCCGCGCGATTCCTTGCGGGCCGCTGCCGAGACGACGGTCGCCTTGGCCACTTCGATCAGGTTGTCCAGCTCGATCGCTTCGATGCGGGCGGTGTTGAACACCTTCGACTTGTCCTTGAACGAGACGTGCTTGCGGCGCTCGTCCAGGGCCATGATTTCGCGCACGCCTTCGTCCATCAGCGCCTGGGTACGGAACACGCCGCAGTGCTTCTGCATCGTGGCGCGGATCGCGTTGGCGACGTCCTGCACCTTCTCGCCGCCGGTCGAGTTCTCCAGCTTGTTCAGGCGGTCCAGCGCGTAGTCGGCGAAGTCGCCCGGCAGCGCGCGGTTGCCCTGGGCCTTCAGGTTCTGGGCGACGATGTGGTTGCCGGCCGCGCGGCCGAACACCACCAGGTCGAGCAGCGAGTTGGTGCCCAGGCGGTTCGCGCCGTGCACCGAGACGCACGAGCACTCGCCGATCGCGTACAGGCCGTTGACGATCTTCTGGCCGCCCTGGCCGTCCGGTGCCACCACCTGGCCGTGGATGTTGGTCGGGATGCCGCCCATCTGGTAGTGGATGGTCGGGACGACGGGGATCGGTTCCTTGGTCGCGTCGACGTTGGCGAACTTGTGGCCGATTTCGAGAATCGACGGCAGGCGCTTGCGGATGGTGTCCGCGCCGATGTGGCGCAGGTCCAGCAGCACGTGGTCCTTGTTCGGGCCGACGCCGCGGCCTTCCTTGATCTCCTGGTCCATCGAGCGCGAGACGAAGTCGCGCGGGGCCAGGTCCTTCAGGGTCGGCGCATAGCGCTCCATGAAGCGTTCGCCGTTCGAGTTGATCAGGATGCCGCCCTCGCCGCGCACGCCTTCGGTGATCAGGACGCCCGCGCCGGCCACGCCGGTCGGGTGGAACTGCCAGAACTCCATGTCCTGCAGCGGCAGGCCGGCGCGTGCCGCCATGCCCAGGCCGTCGCCGGTGTTGATGAAGGCATTGGTCGACGCGGCGAAGATGCGGCCCGCGCCGCCGGTGGCGAACACGGTGGTCTTCGCCTGCAGCATCATGACGTCGCCGGTTTCCATTTCCAGCGCGACCACGCCCAGCACGTCGCCGTCCTGGTTGCGCACCAGGTCCAGCGCCTGCCATTCGACGTAGAAGTGGGTACGCGAGCGGACGTTGCGCTGGTACAGCGTGTGCAGCAGCGCGTGGCCGGTACGGTCGGCGGCGGCGCAGGCGCGCTGCACGGGCTTCTCGCCGAAGTTGGCGGTGTGGCCGCCGAACGGACGCTGGTAGATCGTGCCGTCCGGGTTGCGGTCGAACGGCATGCCGAAGTGTTCGAGTTCGTACACGACCTTCGGTGCTTCGCGGCACATGAATTCGATGGCGTCCTGGTCGCCCAGGTAGTCCGAGCCCTTGACGGTGTCGAACATGTGCCAGTACCAGTCGTCCTCGCTCATATTGCCCAGCGAGGCGCCGATGCCGCCCTGCGCGGCGACGGTGTGCGAACGGGTCGGGAAGACTTTCGACAGCACGGCCACGTTCAGGCCGGCTTCCGACAACTGCAGTGCGGCGCGCAGGCCGGAACCGCCGGCGCCAACGATTACCACGTCAAAGTGGCGGGTGGGAATTGCGTTCTTGATTGCTGCCACGATTACACGCTCCAGAGAATTTGCACAGTCCAGGCGGCGCAGGCGAGCAGCCAGAGCACCGTGGCGATCTGCAGGGTCAGGCGCAGGCCGACCGATTTGATGTAGTCCATCCAGATGTCACGGATGCCGACCCACACGTGGTAGTACAGGCCGAAGAACGTGACCAGGGTGAAGAGTTTGAACCACTGGCGGGCGAACAGGCCGGCCCAGCCTTCGTAGGTGAAGTTCTGGCCGGTCAGGAAGGAGACCAGCAGGATGACGGTGAAGATCACCATCACGATCGCGGTGACGCGCTGGGCCAGCCAGTCGCGCATGCCGTAATGGGCGCCGACGACGAGGCGGCGCTGTCCGATGTTCTTGGGGGTTGCCATGATTTAAAACACTCCAAACAGTTTGAGAGCGACCAGCACGGTCAGGGCCAGGCTGATGACCAGCACCCAGCGCGCGGTCTTCTGCGAGTCATCCTTGTCCAGGGCGATGTGGTTGTCCATGAACAGGTGGCGGATGCCTGCGGTGAAGTGGTGCAGGTAAGCCCAGGACAGGCCCAGGATGATCAGCTTGGCGAACGGATGGCTGACGATGCCGGCGAAATGCGCAAACGAGATTTCGGAGCGGATGCTCTGTTCGAACAGGTACAGCAGGAACGGCAGGAACAGGAACAGGCCGGCGCCGCTGACCCGGTGCAGGATCGAGACGATCGCCGACGGCGGCTGCTTGTAGTACCCGCGGTACGTAATGTCGCCAAAATCGACGTTACGAATTACCGGCCGGCCCTTTTTCTGGGCCTCTCTCACGGCTTCGGACATTTGGAACACCTCCATTGTTACTTTAAGTTATCAAACCCGCAGTTTCGCCGATTTTGTGACCTTCCAATATCCTTTGCGTGGGGGCTCCGGATCTCGGGGAGAACGCGCCGACCGGGCTACCTCGTCGCTTTCCCAAAACCAACTCATTGTAATCGCAACATCAATTTACTGCACCAAGCATAGACCTAGCGCAAAACCTCTTCATGACAATTCGTTCTGGTAATGATGTTGCGCAGTTAAGTACAATCCACGGCGCAATTCCACTGCCTTATCGCCATAGGTAAACGAGGTCCGGTCGACGCACAGCAGCGGCGTGCCCTCCGGGACCTTCAGGTGCTGGGCGGCGCCGGCATCGGCCGCCACCGCACGGATCTTTTCGGAGGCACGGATCATGCGCGTGCCGAACTCGGATTCGAACAGGCCGTACATCGGGCCCTTGTATTCGGCCAGGCGCTCGGCGGTCAGGCCCTTGAACAGCTGGCCCGGGAGCCACAGCTCTTCCAGGATGGTCGGCGCGCCGTCGAACGTCATCAGGCGCTTGATGTAGACGATGGCGTCGCCGGACTTGAGGTCGAGCAGGCGCGCCACTTCGGCGGCCGCGCGGATGCGCTTGACCTCGAGGTATTCGTGGCCCGGCTGGTGCGGCACGCCTTCGTCGGGCATCAGCTTGAGGAAGCGGAAATGGGCGCGCGCCTCGTTGTGGCTGGCGACGAAGGTGCCCTTGCCCTGGCGGCGCACCACCAGGTTCTCGGCGGCCAGTTCGTCGATGGCCTTGCGCACGGTACCCTGGCTGACCTTGTAGCGGGCGGCCAGTTCGACTTCGCTGGGGATCAATTCGCCCGGCTTCCACTCGCCCGATTGCAGGCTCTGGGTGATCAGGGCCTTGATCTGCTGGTACAAGGGAGAGAAGGTCGGCGACATGCCAGTCTGGGAAGGAGCCGATCCACCCGGGGCGCTGCCTGCGCCGGTGGCCCCGCCTGCAGCGGTGCCGTGATTGTTCGGGTTGGACGGAGCTTGGTTCATAGACCGCGATTTTTTCATAAATCCCCTGCCCCGTCCAGTGCGAACGCGGCAAGATTATGTGTCTTATATAAGACATATGATATCAATTGACAGATGGAATTGTACAGGACTACACTCGCGGTCGATCGGGCGTGGATGTACCCCAGAAGACTACGTCACACCCCGTTCCACCGGACTGCCCTTTTGGTATGATGTCAGTTTCGCCAAACTGGCGTATCCTCGGCGTCGCTCCGTTTTCTATCCCAACTATTTGGAGATTCATCATGGCTAAAACCCCAATGCGCGTTGCCGTCACCGGCGCGGCCGGCCAGATCGGCTATTCCCTGCTGTTCCGCATCGCCAACGGCGACATGCTGGGCAAGGACCAGCCGGTCATCCTGCAACTGCTGGAAATCGACAACGAGAAGGCCCAGAAGGCACTCAAGGGCGTCATGATGGAAATCGACGACTGCGCATTCCCGCTGCTGGCCGGCATGACCGCCCATAGCGACCCGATGACCGCCTTCAAGGATGCCGACGTCGCCCT
The DNA here is from genome assembly GCF_030412015.1 of Massilia sp. YIM B02763. Lineage (GTDB taxonomy): Bacteria > Pseudomonadota > Gammaproteobacteria > Burkholderiales > Burkholderiaceae_D > Telluria. Next base: position 114,861 of record NZ_JASNRD010000019.1, read on the forward strand.
GCTGGTCGGCGCCCGTCCGCGCGGCCCGGGCATGGAGCGCAAGGACCTGCTGGAAGCCAACGCCCAGATCTTCACCGTGCAGGGCAAGGCGCTGGACGCCGTCGCTTCGCGCAACGTGAAAGTGCTGGTGGTCGGCAACCCGGCCAACACCAACGCCTACATCGCCATGAAGTCGGCCCCGAACCTGCCGGCCAAGAACTTCACCGCCATGCTGCGCCTGGACCACAACCGCGCCCTGTCGCAAGTCGCGGCCAAGTCGGGCAAGGCCGTGGGCGACATCGAGAAGATGGTCGTCTGGGGCAACCACTCGCCGACCATGTACGCCGACTACCGCTTCGCCACCGCCGGCGGCCAGTCGCTGAAGGACCTGATCAACGACCAGGAATGGAACGCCAACACCTTCCTGCCGACCGTCGGCAAGCGCGGCGCCGCCATCATCGAAGCGCGCGGCGCCTCGTCGGCCGCATCGGCCGCCAACGCCGCCATCGACCACGTGCGCGACTGGGTGCTGGGCACCAACGGCAAGTGGACCACGATGGGCGTGCCGTCGGACGGTTCGTACGGCATCCCGGAAGGCGTCGTGTTCGGCTTCCCGGTGACCACCGAGAACGGCGAGTACAAGATCGTCCAGGGCCTGGAAATCGATGCATTCTCGCAAGATCGCATCAATAACACCCTGAACGAGCTGAACGAAGAGCGCGCGGGCGTCGCTCACCTGCTGGGTTAATCGCAGGGGTCAGCGCAGGGGTCAGAGTCCGGTGTTGCTTTTCAAAGGACTCTGACCCCGGTGTTCCGCCAGCGGCCCATCCATCTTCACCCAGACACGACATGCATCCTTCCGAGGTTTTATTCCAGGGCCAACGCCAGCCGCTGCTGCTCCCCGCCTGCGACCACTACGCCGGCAGCGAGAAGCTGATGCGCAAATCGATGGCCTTGCAACAAGAGCTTGGTCCCGTCTTCGACATCACCTTCGACTGCGAGGACGGCGCCAGCGCCGGCAATGAGCGCGCCCACGCGGAACTCGTCGCCACGCTCGTCGCCAGCGCGGACAACCGCTTCAAGCGCATCGGCGCGCGCCTGCACGATGCCGCCAGCCCGCACTTCGAGCAGGACGTCGAGATCATCGTCGGCAGCGCCGCGCAGCAGCTGGCCTATGTCGTGCTGCCCAAGCCGAACGGCCTGGAAGACGTGCTGCGCGCCCAGGAAGTCGTGAACCGCGCGGCTGCGAAAGCCGGCCGGTCCTTCCTGCCGCTGCACGTGCTCATCGAAACCCACGGCGCGCTGCACGAAGCCTTCCAGATCGCCGCCCTGCCCCAGGTCGAGTGCCTGTCCTTCGGCATCATGGATTTCGTCTCGAGCCACTACGGCGCGATTCCCGCCGCGGCCATGCGCACCCCGGGCCAGTTCACGCATCCGCTGGTGGTGCGCGCCAAGCTCGAGATGGTGGCGGCATGTCACGCGTATGACAAAGTGGCCTCGCATAATGTGACGACGGACATCAAGGACAGCGCGGTGGTCGCCAACGACGCCACCCGCGCGGCCGGGGAGTTCGGTTTCACGCGCATGTGGAGCATCCATCCGGACCAGATCAAGCCGATCGTGAAGGCGTTCACGCCGCGCATGTCGGAGGTGAACGAAGCCACCCACATCCTGGTCGACGCGATGGCCGCCGAGTGGGGTCCGATCGCCCAGCATGGCCGCTTGCACGACCGCGCCAGCTACCGATATTATTGGACGGTGTTGCAGCGTGCGAAACTGGCCGGCCTGGCGCTGCCCGATGCCGCCGCGGCACTCGTCAATCAACCGGAATCCACCTGATGGCCATCACCCTCCCCCAACTTGCCGCCGCCTGCGTCTTTGCGCTCGCGGCCGCCGGCTTTTGCGCGCCGGCATCCGCCGCCACCGAGCACGAAGCGCACCCGAAAGCGACCAAGGTCCTGAAAGAAAAAGCCAAGGCCGACGCCCACAAGAAGAACAAGAAAAAGAAGGAAGAAGCGGCCCCCGTCGTCGCCGACGAGCCGGAACCGGACATCACCGATACCGTCGTCGCCGAATACTCGTGTGAACTGAACAACAAGGTCACGATCTACACGAACGAGAAGGACGAAGGCCACATCGCGCTGCGCTGGAAGAACCGACTGCACCGCCTGGACCGCGTGGGCACCACCACCGGCGCCCAGCGTTTCGAGAATCCGAAGTTCGGCCTGATCTGGATCGGCATCCCGTCGAAAGGCATCCTGCTCGATTCGAAGCTGAACCGCCAGCTGGCCAACGAATGCAAGAAACCCGAGCCGGCGCCGCAGATGGCCACGGCGCCCGTCGAAAAGAAAGAAGGCTGATGCCGGTCGGACGGTATCGCTGAGCGTTTGTTGTAACAACAAAATCCCCACTGAAGGAGAAGGTTTTCATGTCTCACAATACTTTCAACACCTTGAAGGAGTTCCCGCTCCTGGCCGGCCAGACCGGCAAGTTCTACTCGCTGCCGGCACTGGGCGAAGCCCTGGGCGTGAACCTGTCGCGCCTGCCGGTGTCGATCCGTATCGTCCTGGAATCCGTGCTGCGCAACTGCGACGGCAAGAAGGTCACCGAAGAACACGTCAAGCAACTGGCCAACTGGGGCCCGACCGCCCAGCGCGTCGACGAGATCCCGTTCGTCGTCGCCCGCGTGGTGCTGCAGGACTTCACCGGCGTGCCGCTGCTGGCCGACCTGGCCGCGATGCGCAACGTCGCCGCCAAGACCGGCGCCGATCCGAAGAAGATCGAGCCGCTGGTGCCGGTCGACCTGGTCGTCGACCACTCGGTCACCATCGACCACTTCCGCACCCCGGATTCGCTCGACCTGAACATGAAGATCGAGTTCCAGCGCAATAACGAGCGCTACCAGTTCATGAAGTGGGGCATGCAGGCGTTCGACACCTTCGGCGTCGTGCCGCCGGGCTTCGGCATCGTCCACCAGGTCAACCTGGAATACCTGGCGCGCGGCGTCATGAAGCAAGGCGACAGCTACTACCCGGACACCCTGGTCGGCACCGACTCGCACACCACCATGATCAACGGCGTCGGCGTCGTGGGCTGGGGCGTGGGCGGCATCGAAGCGGAAGCGGGCATGCTGGGCCAGCCGGTCTACTTCCTGACCCCGGACGTCATCGGCGTGAACCTGACCGGCGCGCTGCGCGAAGGCTGCACCGCGACCGACCTGGTGCTGACCATCACCGAAATGCTGCGCCGTGAAAAAGTCGTCGGCAAGTTCGTGGAATTCTTCGGCGAAGGCACCGCCTCGCTGTCGACCACCGACCGCGCGACCATCGGCAACATGGCGCCGGAATACGGCGCGACCATGGGCTTCTTCCCGGTCGACGACAAGACCGTCGACTACTTCCGCGGCACCGGCCGCACCGACGAGGAACTGGCCGCCTTCGAGAACTACTTCAAGGCCCAGAACCTGTTCGGCGTGCCGAAGGAAGGCGAGATCGACTACACCCGCGTGCTGCACCTGGACCTGTCGACCGTGACCCCGTCGCTGGCCGGTCCGAAGCGTCCGCAGGACCGCATCGAACTGGGCAACGTGAAGTCGACCTTCCACGACCTGTTCTCCAAGCCGACCAAGGACAACGGCTTCAACAAGCATGCCGAAGACCTGTCGAAAGTCTACGAGACCACCAACGGCGTGCGCGTGAAGAACGGCGACGTGCTGATCGCCGCGATCACCTCGTGCACCAACACCTCGAACCCGAGCGTGATGATCGCCGCCGGCCTGCTGGCCAAGAAGGCCGTCGAGAAGGGCCTGACCGTCGCGCCGCACATCAAGTCCTCGCTGGCCCCGGGATCGCGCGTGGTCACCAACTACCTGCAGGCGACCGGCCTGCTGCCGTACCTGGATAAACTGGGCTTCGGCGTGACCGCCTACGGCTGCACCACCTGCATCGGCAACGCCGGCGACCTGACCCCGGAACTGAACGCGACGATCACCCAGAACGACATCATCGCGGCCGCCGTCCTGTCGGGCAACCGTAACTTCGAAGCGCGTATCCACCCGAACATCCGCTCGAACTTCCTGGCCTCGCCGCCGCTGGTCGTCGCCTACGCGATCGCCGGCAACGTCACCCGCGACCTGATGACCGAACCGGTCGGCAAGGGCGCGGACGGCGTCGACGTCTACCTGGGCGACATCTGGCCGACCTCGGACGAAGTCCAGGCGCTGATGAAGTTCGCGATGAACTCGGACGTCTTCAAGAACAACTACGCGGACGTCAAGGGCAACCCGGGCGCGCTGTGGGAAGCCGTGTCGTCGGTGTCGGGCCAGGTCTACGATTGGCCGACCTCGACCTACATCGCCGAGCCGCCGTTCTTCAGCGACTTCGAGATGACCCCGAAAGCCGCTTCGGCCGGCATCGCCGGTGCCCGCGCACTGGGCGTGTTCGGCGACTCGATCACCACCGACCACATCTCGCCGGCCGGTTCGATCAAGGAAGACGGTCCGGCCGGTAAATGGCTGAAGGACCACGGCGTCATCAAGGCCGACTTCAACTCCTACGGCTCGCGCCGCGGCAACCACGAGATCATGATGCGCGGCACCTTCGCCAACGTGCGCATCAAGAACAAGATGATCCCGCCGAAGGCCGACGGTTCCGCGGTCGAAGGCGGCATCACCATCCACCAGCCGAGCGGCGAACAGCTGTCGATCTACGACGCGGCCATGAAGTACATCGCGGAAGGCACCCCGACGATGATCTTCGCGGGCGAAGAATACGGCACCGGCTCCTCGCGCGACTGGGCCGCCAAGGGCACCCAGCTGCTGGGCGTGAAGGCCGTGATCGCCCGTTCGTTCGAGCGCATCCACCGCTCGAACCTGGTCGGCATGGGCGTGCTGCCGCTGCAGTTCCTGGGCGACGACAGCGTCGAGTCGCTGGGCATCACCGGCAACGAGACCTACGACCTGCAAGGCCTGGAAGGCGAGATCCGCCCGCAGATGCAGGCGACCCTGGTGATCCACCGCGCCGACGGCAGCACCAAGTCGACCTCGGTCCTGCTGCGCATCGACACCCCGATCGAAGTCGACTACTACAAGCATGGCGGCATCCTGCCGTTCGTGCTGCGTCAGCTGCTGGCTGCGTAATCGCAGGGGTCAGAGTCCGGTGTTTCTTTTGGGACTCTGACCCCGGTTCTCAAAAAGGCCGGGACCCTCGCGGGTCCCGGCCTTTTTCTTTTTGCTGCCCAGTCCGCGACTGAACACCGGGTCAGAGTCCCTTGAAAAGCAACACCGGACTCTGACCCCTGCCATGCATGGTGGGCACGTGGTGCCCACCCTTGTATCTTGATTGAGTTG